>JBMNGP010000019.1:0-102839 GCA_050949905.1 Desulfitobacteriia bacterium
GCTGCTTCTTTCAGTTTCATGTCCCGAAGCTTAGCTACAACCGCTGTTGCCTTCTCTTTAGCTGCTTCTTTATCCTCCTGGGCATGGATCGCTTTTAGCATTGCCGCTACTTCTTTCATCTTGGAGCGAGGTGTTACTGAGAAGACATTCCGGTAAAAATGAACAGTACAGCGTTGGAATTTGGCTTCCGGAAATGTTTCGTTCACTGCTTCCAATAAGCCCAGACATTTATCCCCGATAAATAACTGGGTTCCGGATAAGCCACGTTCCTTTAAGCTTTTCATGAATTCCAGCCAGCTTGTTTTATCTTCCTTCATTCCTTCAGAAGCGCCTATTACTTCTCTGTAACCATCTTCATTGACAGCCATAGCAATTAGGATCGCAACGTTTTCGTATTCTCCACCCCAATTACGTTTAAGGTAAATCCCATCGAGATAGACATAGGGATATTTTCTTTGTAGAGGGCGATTGCGCCAAGTATCGATGTGGCCATAGACTTTCTGGTTTAACTTGCTGACCGTTCCGGCCGATACTTTTGTGCCCCAGAGTGCCTCAGTTATATCTTCTACTCGCCGGACTGAAACACCAGCTAAATACATTTCGATTAGAGCTTCTTCTACAGAGCTTTCACGCCGCCGGTAGCGCTCTATGATTGCAGTTTCAAAGGCGACACCTTTCAGTTTAGGCACTTTCAGCTTCACCTCTCCGGAAGTGGTCGTTAACTTCCTCTCATAGTGGCCGGAACGATATCCTTTTCGTTCTTTTGTACGTTCATACCTACCGGCATTTGTGAGCTCTGCTGCTTCCTGATCCAAAAGGTTATTTAGTGTTTCCTCCACACTTTGACGTACCAATTCTTTAAGCTCTTGCTTTATTGCTCCTTCATTTAAGTGTATAATTTTATCAGACATATTCGCAGCTCCTCCTGGTTTTGATTGGTGTGGTAACCTTATCTTACCAAGCAGTTGCGTTTATGTCTTTATTCATAAACACTTATTTATGAATTTGCGAAATTAATGATACCTTATCCTAATTTGTTTAAAGCGTATACAGTGTACCATCACTTTCACATAACTTCTAGACTTGATATCTGTTTGTTGCATAGAACTATAATTTTTCATCCTTTTATTTTACATCTGCAACAAAAATAAAAGCCAAGGGCAAATTGCCTTTGACTTTAACATCTCACAAACTATATTCAACTCCATTTATATATGTTATTCAACTCCCAATGCTTTGTATACTGCATCTTCAGGGCTTTGGTAAAAAGATATCTGAAATTTAGAAAATAACTCTGGCGGAACAGTGTTAATATCTGCAGCAGAGGCCATAGGTAGGAGTACTTTTTTCGCCCCTGCATCAAGGCAAACTTGCAAGGTGGATGCCAGTTCCTCCACCTTATTAATGGTTCCCCCTATGCTCATTGAGCCCAATACCACCAGTTGACTTAATACAGGTTTTTTTAATGCTCCAGAACAAAGGGCAATAAAGGCTGCTAAAGTCAATTGAGAAGTCATACCAATACCCTGCATATCCTGAACATGCATTAAAAAGTCATTGTTGTTTAAAGAAATTGCCCCACTAATATTCTTTTTGTTTGCTTTAAAATAGTTAAAGGCTGTATTTAAATTCTCCCTTGCTTCCCTGCTAGTCCCCAATCCTGTTCTTTCAAATTTTCCTGTTCCAGAGACAACCTCTGTTTCTATTTTATATACTCCAATCATCCCTGAATCACCATGGGCAACTGTATATATATGGCCTGGTTTTCCCATCCCTTCAGGTATCAGTTTGTCGCCACCTTGTTCCGGAACCGATACGAATTCTTCCTCAAAGGTTTCATTATCTATGTAGGAAAAATGAACATCGTAAAACTCCATGCCACCAATTTTCTTTAATTGTTCTTTTACTCGTCTTCTTCCAACTAAGGCATACCTTAGGATTTCCTCTATATCTTCTTTATTAAATTCTCCATGAGGATAAATTAGTTTGACCAATCCCGATACAGTTTTCCTTACCGCAATAACATCTCTTTGGTTTAGGTTGTTGCCAAGTCTAAAGTATTTATCTATACTATCGCCATAGGATCTTTTTCTCATTTCCCTAAAAAACTCTGCAATATAGTCAGTAATAAAGCCATATTCATTAGTAAAAAACTCTGGCCTATATTTAGGTATTTCCCAACCTGGAATATAATAGTGCATTCTATCAAAAAAAGCAGAGTCGTATGCCATTGCCTCTGGAAATGGTTCAAATAAATGGGATGTTTTTAAAAGAACGTCCACAGATTGATTGATGTTACCAACAAAAACCATAGAGGCAGAAGCATTCTTCAATTCTTTTCCCCTGGCAAACGAACCTGAAGCCATATAATCCTTCATAATCTGAATACCGTCTTTATCTTTAAAGGTAATTCCAGCCACTTCATCAAAGGCTACTACATCCCATAAGCCGACTAATCCGATTTTTCTGGTGCTCATATTGTAAAATAAATTGGCTACAGTAGTTTGTCCCCCCGATATTAGAATAGAGTTTGGGGATATTTCCTTATATATATGAGATTTACCTGTCCCTTTTGGCCCCAATTCACAGAGATTATAGTTGTTCTCAACAAGAGGAATCATTCGGGCAAGAAGGTGCCACTTAACTTTTTCCTCTAATTGAGTAGGTTCCATGCCCACGGATCTTAAAAGGATATCAATCCATTCATCCTTGGTAAAATATTTTCTTCCACTCAATATCTCATCCATATCCAAGTTTGGAATTTGAATGGGTTTTAAACTATTTATAATAAAAGGGTTCGCATTCCTTAACTCTTCGTCATAATAGTATTGAATTTTAAGAATACACCATATACCTCCAGCAAGAAGTTTCTCAAATTCTTTCACATAATTCGCTTCTACTTCTACGCCCTTTAACCCTAAATTAGAAAACTCTGCCTCATAAACGTCTCTCTTTTCATTGAGCCTTACGGTCAACTTATCAATGACTGTATACTGACCTAATTCTCGAATTTTGGATTTAATCTTTTCCGCTTCATCTGGCCTAACATAATTTTCTGCAAGTATTGCTTTTACTCTATTAACTCCTTCATTTATGGAATCCTCATCATCAGTAGCACAATACATGCCAAGTAAATATTCAAGGACGTATATGGGGACATTTGCCCCTTCTTTTATTTTTTGAGTTAGATCCTTACGGACAACCCTGCCCGGAAAGTATTGATTCAATTTTTCATTTAAATCTCTATTCTCCCTGTCCACTGCCTTTTCACCACCTTTGCAATTTTATAAACCAAAGTCATCTGTAAATAGCAAATCTATCTTAAAAGGTATTCGCTCATATATTTTTTCTACGGTTTCATCTTCATCTTCTAAAATTAAATAATATTCCTTGTTCTTGTCATAAGCCATATCTCTTAATGTAAACTTCTCTCTATAAGTGCGGTTTTCAGGGTTTTTCGACCTACTATCAGCAATTATAATGTTTTCATTAGAGATACGGTTACCTTCTTTATCTACAAAATAAAGTTTTAGTTTTAATGGCACTTTCTTTTCGTCTACCACTTCTGTTTGGAAAAACTCCAAATAGGTGATTCTATTTGTAATCTTCCTTGAAATATTGGTTAACTTCACTTCGACCTTAGTGGCTTTATACTCATCTTTACGGATATTCTTAAATCTTATTACAGGAACAATAATCTCCTGCAAAGATGCTCCACCATGGACATAATTGGCTCCTGCCCCTTGAACCTTATATCTAATCATACCTTTTGGAACAATGGCTTTTAATTTTGTCTCCTGTCCAAAAAGATATTTCATAGAAATAGGTAATGTATCTGGAATATCTTCATCAATTTCTGCAAGCATATATCTCCTGCCGGCATCTATGGTTTCAGCATTAAATCTGCTAATCTTGTCTACTTCTGTTAATTGGGAACGCCTGTATATGAAACCATGATCTGCAGTAATTATTATGTTTGTAGCACTTACATGATTTATTAGGTTTTTGATTAGCGATACTAAATCTTCAAAAGCCTTTTCTACGGCATCAAAAACCTCTCTTTCCGTCTGAGGCACTTCTCCAACAGCATCTATTGTGTCATGGTATATATAAATTAGTTTTTTCCCTTCAAGGGCTTCCTTGTAATCTGCCCTACGCATATCTACCATGTCACTAAATGATATTGTCTGAGTATTATCACTATAATTGGCGATTATTTTTCCCCTATTTGCTGTCCCCTGGGTACTTATACCGTCAATAATAATATCTGATTTATCATTGACCACCAGTTCCTTTCTTGGTAGTAAACTTGCCATACCATATTTTGTAGTTGAAGGGATGACTCCTTGCATAAACCCAATCTCTGCCATACCCCTTACCTCTTTATTAATTAGATTAAGGAGTTCTTTTGCTGCTTCATATCTTAAAGCATCGGAAATAATTACAAATACTCTTTCGCCATTCCTTGTAAATGGAGAAACAATGTCTTTGTAAAAATCCCTTTGTTGTTTAATACCTACTAAAGAGTATTCTTCTAACATTTCCTCCTGAACCGCTGCGGACCATTTTATTGAGAGTTCATTCAGATACCAATGGGTATAGGTGTTTTCAATTCTCTCTGCAAGTTTTTCAAAAGGATCTTTGTCAGTAACTTTATCGTAATGAAGATAAAACTTCCTGTAGAAATAGTCCATTAAATAATATTCTTTAGTATAAGCAGTAATCAAATCATGGGCAGTTTCAGCCTTAATAACTCCACCCATTCTCTTTTCCATTTCAAGGAGTTCATTAGCAAAGTATAAGGCTTCATATTGATTTCTATATGTTTCAAACCAATGGCTTGTCCTTCTTTTATTGATTAATTTACGGTATCTATCAAATTCTCCGACACCTTCTACTAAGTTCCCAATTATCCTATCCATTATTGCTTCATCAAAAGCCCTCAATGTATCACATTCAATATATTTATCTATATCCCATTTATCTAAATAACCTTTTACATTTAATGTTTCCTGGGCTCTGTCTGCCAGTAAATCGTAGTATTTACCATCAGCGGAATGATTCATGAAGTTGCTTATAAATACTATGGCATCTGACCTTTTAGGAGATACATAATCTTCCCATGTAGTTGGCATATCCTCTTCGAGAGTATAAGATAAGTGAGTAATAAGAAGCGTTATAATTAGTTTTTCTAATGATCTCTCCTCATAGTTATATCCATATCTTTTCTCAACTAAATCCCAAAAGGCATCTATATTACCAAAGTTCTCAATAGCCTCTAGATATTTATTTTCTCCTTCTAATTCCTCAATCAAAACCTTTTTTACAACTTGTTCAAAATCTGCTACAGGTAATCTGCATAGAGCAGATAGAACTGCTATATCTACCTTTTCTTTAGTAAATTTATCTATATGGTAGGAGGCAAACTTTCTATATCTTTCTTTATTCCCAAAGAATTTTAGATAACCCTTGAAAACATTTCTTAATGAAGGATCCCCCACCTTGAAATCCCTCATTATTAAGGTTGCCTTGTCAGTAGAAAACTCCTCACTATATTTCAAAATATCCAACAGCCAATTATCCCGTGGCATTGGTTTAGATGAAGGAGAATATAAGAGATAATTAGATTCAATATCTTCTTTTTCAATTAGATACTTTATATGGAAGGAATTATTATCAGCAAGTTTGATAATCTTGGCATTATCCAATTTAAGTTCATCAATATCTTCAGCAAATTCACCCTCATCGTCATACCAAAAAACAATATTTCTTTTTTTCCCTTCCACAGGTTCTTTATTAAATATTTCTTCTAATATTTTTTTCACTTCCAATAAATTCATATGGTCACCTACTTTATATCTTCGCTAATAAATCTGCTTTTAGCGGCTTTCTGCCTTTTCCTTGAGGTATTTCTACCCCTTGGAATTTAGCATAATTAACTTTAACGCCATCATCTAAATCAATCTCAATCCTTTGATTGGCCATATGGGCTATGGCCTCATCATATAACCTACATTCCTCAATCTGCTTTAAAATTGTCTCTTTCTTTTTCCTTACAGCAGCCTTTTCCCTTTGAGAGATATCCGAATCTATTAAAATATCAAGATGGTTTATTTCTGCTTCATACTTTTTCTGTAAACTATGCAAATAATCGGTCCTTACCCTTGCAACGGTAGAAGGATCGTAGCGGTGCATGTAAATAAGGGCTTTAAACCCATCCTGCCTTCCACTATCAAAGAGCCAGTAAATAGGTCGCTTTTTATATGTTTTTACATGGTCTTTATAAAAGTCCTTTAGAAAGTATCTTCTGATAGCCTGTCTTGAAGTTTCATTGGCCTTCCTACCTAGAGTTTCAGCAATGTAATCTAGATTCTCCTCCAATGTATCTTCACCAAAAGATACCTTTACAAAGTCTACAAAACGCTCCAGAATATCATCTTCAAAATAATCTCCAGCAACAATAGGAATAACATTGTGTTCTATTATATTTACCCTCGACTTGTTCCATCCTTCTTTAGCCTTAATCTCCCATTGTCCATCACGTAGCCTAAACTTATCATCAAAATCTCCACCAGCAAAAATAAGACCTTCTTCATCTAAAGAGTATCGCCCAAACATACAGCCAACAGCATAAGAGATAAAGGATTTAATTACTTCTTCTTTTGTAAGGACATAATTGCTTCCTTTCATACTCTCTGGGATCTCTTCTTTAGAATCATATATCCTTGTAATAGTCACATCTTTATCATCTACAGCGGGAGTTAGTTCGTCCTGGAGACCATAGATTTCAATAAAAATGCGATTTAGTTCTTCTTCGTTGGCCTTAAGTTGGTTAAATTGTTGGTTAGCAAAGGCTGACCAGTTTTTAAAGGCTTTACCTATTGTGTCCGCTTCTTTTTTATGGATTAATAGAGGGTGTTTTTTGAAATCCCAAGAGGTTTCAAAGGAGTCCCAGTCGATTGTAGATTTAACTATATTCTCATTAACAAGATCGGCAATTTTGCTTTTCTTATCATCTACTAATATAACGGGAATTTTTGATATATACCCTGCTTCAAACCCCATCGTTGGGGATAATATTTGCAATATATATTCAGTAACAATTGAATTTAACAACCCCAATATTATCAGGTCATCCCGTTTACTTGCAGTATTTATGCAAGGTCCTTTATTATTATATAAAAACCCCGTTGGTGAGTGCCTAAACGAACTTTTTGAACTAATTACTGTCCATGAAATACCACTTACAAAGCAATCTCTAAGGTTCTGGGGGCGGGAACGAAGTTTTCCAGTACTATCTCTGAA
This sequence comes from Desulfitobacteriia bacterium, assembly GCA_050949905.1. Taxonomy (GTDB): domain Bacteria; phylum Bacillota; class Desulfitobacteriia; order Desulfitobacteriales; family Syntrophobotulaceae; genus DUML01. The sequence continues at coordinate 7,306 of JBMNGP010000019.1, forward strand.
ATTACAGATCTCATATCCATCATTTTCCCAATTAACAACATAATCATCATTCCCAAACCATTTTCTATATTCTCCACCTTTATTCATTGGAAACCATTTCTTTTTTGTTTGCTTACTTTCTTCTCTCGATTTAATGTTAAATCCTATATTATTAACATCAACTTCATGCCATATTCTTAAGAACCTATCATTATCACCTGTAGCTATTCCAAGCCTTGCACTTGCAATATCGGAAAGTAGGAGACTATGCTCAAACAATTCACTAATTCTTTTACTACACCAATATGCAATAGGAAAGCCTGGAATTTTTGAGTAAAACTCTTTTGTAGAGCGATATAGTTTACTTTTATTAAGATATGCCTTTTCTTTTTCTAACTGACTCGAGTATTCTACCAAACGAAGATGTGTAGCGTAATAACTGCTTATATTACTTCTCCGCATAACATAAGTAACTGTTTGAACTACTTCCCCACCAATCTCCTCAAATGCCCTAGGTCCCAAATGAACCATATTAATAAGCGTGTTATTATCAAAAATCATTTGTCTTAATTTTTCATAACTACCCAAAAACATCCAAGAATGTTGCGTTATCATTGCTATGTAACCTAAAGTTTTTGTCATTCTAATACACTTATCTATGAATACTGCAAATAAATCAGTTTTGCTATTTGGATAGATATTTTCTACAAAGCTTGCTAATTCAGGGTTCATTCCTTTTTTTCCCATATAAGGCGGATTAGTACACACAACATCATATTTCTGACTCATTATTTTAGCCTGTTGAATCAATGGTGAGAACTTTTCTAATATTATCTCTCTATATTGCAATTCAAATAGATCTTCTGGAACATTATTCCTTATCTCTTCAATTCTTTTTTCTATAGTATCAAAATCTATTTCTTTCACTTCTATAATTGAACCATATTCTTTTGCGTCATGAAAAACTTCTATTAGGTATTCAACGTCCTCCCTGTGAATATGTTTTTCTAGTTCAATCTCTTTTGGATTAACCAAATATTCAATAGCCTCTCTAGGAATATCGTTACTTTCCTGAATAGAGCACAAGTTCATCCTTGGTTTGTGTCTAAAAATCCTTCTATTTTTACTTCTTGCCTTCATTAAAAGGGCAAAAGTGGCTAATTGGCCTGCACGATCGTCTATATCAAGACCATAAAGGTTCTTTTCTAATATAAGAGTAGGTATTTCTCTTTCTGAATAACCTGCAGATAGGTATATTTCATATAAAACATCAAAAGCGTAAACTAAAATGTGGCCACTGCCCATGGCAGGATCCAATACCTTAATACCTTCTGGATTTAAGTTGGGGTCTTTGAGTGCATCTAATTGTTTTTGAACTTCGGGGTCTTGTTCGGCTTCTTCCAAATAATATTCCCACTGAGCCTTTAATTCTTCATTTGGATGAGATTCGAGCCATAGCCTACCTAATGAATTCTCTACCATATACTTTACTATCCATTTAGGTGTAAAGAGTTGGGTAGCAGCAGGGATATTTTCCTTTATAATCTTCTTATTCTTTTTAAGGCCTGCAAAAACTTCGTCTTTCTTTTCAGAAATATAATACTGATATAGCCAACCAATAATTTCTATACCATGTTCTCCCTTTTCTGCTTCCCGCTTCTGTTCTTCCTCATTTAGTTCTATTTTCCAATCATATTCCTCTATTTCTTCTACTAAATCTCTGATTACAGAGCCTTCAGCAAGAAGTTTGTCAGGAAGGAGTAATTCCGTATAATCAGCGATTTCCTCAAAAACATTAGGCATAATTTTGCCTAATTGATTGCATTGCTTAACTAGCAAATATCTATATAAATCCTCTGTATCGTTACTGTCTTGAAGTCTATACACTATTTCAGGATCAAGATCTAAATCTATGTTTAGAGCCTCTTGGATAATATCAGGCTCAGTCTTACCTTCTTCTATTGAGGATAGTACCCTAACCCCAGTAGGAAGATAGTTGTTAACTTCCATAAAACGCAGAGCAATAAAACGGTTAAACCATGTATAGGCAACCTCTTCTATAACTTGTTCAAAGCCCTTATATTTAATATTTTGAATCAACTTATCACGCTGCTTTAATTCATATTTCTTAAAGGTTTTCCCGTTTTCTCTACCCTTTACTCTAAACCCACCATCAAAGGTTTCAATATCTAAGATTTTATCTTTTGTTATCCCTATCTCATAGGCCTTATGGGTTATATCTTCTATTAGTTTACGCCTTGCTTTTACCGCAAAGTTTCTAATGGCTGTTTTATCCACTATATCCCCTCCTCAACTTAAATTAATTTCAATATGGTATTTTCCTTTAGTTCCGTTTTTAATTGCTTTCTTAAATAATCAAGAAGTTCTTCTATATCTTCTTCACTTTCAATGGTTTTTGCTCCATGGAATATATTGGCTATACTTATATTGACAGTTTTTTTAGTAACATAAACTCCATTTCCTTCTCCAGTGGTAACTGGTTGTTTTTCTCTGTCCCTTTCTTTGCTCTTTTCCAAGGCAGTTTTCTTAATTTCCTCAAAGCACCTCATTTTCAGTCTGTCTGACTCTTCCTTCATGGCGATGGCTTCATAGAAGTTGTGGGATGAATCTAATCTGTCCAAAAGTTCCCTAAATTTATTGTTAAACGCACCTGCCAATTCATCCTTAAAATCATATAATTCAAGTTCATCCTTAACCTTGTTCCAATCGCTTTCTATTACAGCCCTTACAGGTTTACATTCTTCTTCTAACAACATAACAAATTTGTCAACAAAGTCATTTATTAGGTTAGGCAGTCTTGAAATCTGATTATATGGTTTTGGTGATTTAACTATTGTTTCAATTTCCTTAACGATATTTATAGTCTCCGGATCTAAAACATAGGTTTTATTCTTTTCATATATATCAAGTTGTTTAAGGGCTTTATCAAACTGCTCCCTTTGGTTTTTAAAGAATTTTTTAACATCAAAAACTTCTTCCTCATAGTCTAATAATTCATCTTTTACTTCATATAGTTTTTCAAAGAAGGCTGTAGCATCACTAATCTGCAAAATGTCCTCGAAAAGACTCTTGCCTCTTTCTAACACATCTTTGCCGGGATAGTTTCTCTCTTCATAACGGACTAATAGTTCTCTTATATTTGATAATTCATAGTTAGATAACTCCTTGAAACGACTCATTAATCCATCTTCATCACCTGGCACTGATGCGTAGTTGAAAACTTCTCTAATCAACATCCTGGCATTATTCAAATACTTTTCAGGGGTTTTAGTTCTTTTCTTAATCAGCAATCTATCTATATAATCTTTTTTCGTCATATATTGGATTAGGTTTTTATCCGAAGTATTAAGATATTCGCTACCTAATTGTATCTTTATTTCCTGTGCTTTAAATAATCTAATCACAAGCCCCCTGATATCATCTGGCAACCAGCCATAAGGAGGTTTATCATATAGTTCCAGGAGAGTTTTCATAGTTACAGGAATATGCCGTTGGGTGTTCCTTTCGATATAGTGGAGCATTTCATCTAAGGCTAGTTTGTTTGGGATTTCTTCTTCTCCAAATATATTTATCTGAGTATTTTCATCAAACAGCAGGTCATGAAGCTCTTTGGTGCTTTCAATAAAATCAGTAATATAGTTTAACTTGTCATAGATATTTTCAATCAGTACTTTCAACCCACTGTTTATTCTTTCAACAGGATTTTTTGATTTTATATCAATTTTTTGTGCATTTGCGTAAAAGTCCGCTTCTTTTAATGCTTCTATAAGTAAAGATTTTGCCCTGCTCTTTCTCTCAGCAACTTCCCTCGATTTTCTTATCTTTATTTCTTCAATTTCTTCCGTTTGTATGGTCCCTGCTTTCCTTGTAAGATAGGTCTGTATCTTTAATATATTCTCCATTTCTTCAAGGAAAGAAGTATCTTGAGGTAGTTTAATTATTAGATTATTTTCTCTGGCTGACATCATTCTTAATTCATGGTCCGTAAGTTCAACACCGGTATCATAATAAGGGGTGATTATTTTTACTCCTATATCGTGTTTTTGGGAGGACATATACCTATCGTCTATGATTTTGTTAAAATCAAAATGGTATCTAACGTTATAGCGAAACTTCTTTTCACTGTAAATTCCTGTGTATATTTCCTCACCAATCTTCAATATTATTTCACTGATATTAATTGAAATATTTTGTATTTCTTTATTTACATCCTGTTCTTCATGAGTTAAAAAGATATATTCATTTCCATTTTTCTGAACCAGTGTCTCTTTTACAAGCCTGTCCAAAGAGGCTTCTATTTTTTTCTTCAATTCAATTTTGTCTTCGTCAATATGTAAAACCATTAATGTTGCAATGTTTTCCAAGTTCTTTGGCATTTCTTTTACCCATTTTATTAAAAATAGGACCTTCAGTACTTCTACATCCATACTACTGAGCCTATCGTTATCTTCTGCATGAATAAAAACTGTCCTAATATTGTGGTCCAGGAAAGTTTCTATAGTTTCGTAGAATGCGGAAAATGGTACTAATGCTCCCACTTCTTTATCCATATATTTGATAGCAGCCTCTTGGAATGCGGATAAAAGAGATCTCTCTCCCTCTGAAAGATGCTTCCCACTGGCTCCGTGCTGTCTTATTGCTGTGAAAACTGATTGCAGCAATCTAAATTGATAAGGTATAAAGGGATACACATCTATAAAGTCTTCTGCTGTTTTAAAAATTTTCATTTCCGGTGTATCAGCAGAAAAGGTAATAAGGTTTTTTATAATTGCTTCCTTGTCTGCATAGTAGAGTTTTAAAGTCTCTTTAGCGGTTTCGTTTTTATAAAGGATTCTCCTTTTAATTACTTCATCCACGTTGGCACTGGATAAACTAAGCCTTGTATTAAATCTACCTTGGATTTTAGAAAAGTCATTACCCCTTACCTTCGTAACAGTATCTATATCTTGCTGTGAGGTTACAATAACCCACGCTTTACCCCCACAATAAGTTCCTAAATCTTCAACAACTGTCTGCAGGTTAAGCATTAAACCTACATCATCCCCTATGTATTGACCCATCTCATCCACCAAAAAGATGACATGGTGCTCTCTGTCCTTGGACTCAATATATTCTTTTACTTTGTTAGCGAACTTTTCAACACTTAAAGAGTAGTTATCTTCAGCCTTGTTGTACCAATTTCGGGCTGCTTCTATACTCATTTTAGTTGTATCTGCCAGTGCCTGAACTATATTATCTTCTTCAAAATAAAAATCTTCTCTTGCTTCAATCCATGATTCCCCTGATAATTCCTCAAATCTTGACTTAAAGGCTTCATAAGAACCTTCTTTAACCATTTGTGCTTCAAGATCTGCAAGCCATGGCAAAGATCCGCAGAAACCTTGCATTTCATTGAACACTTTATTGAATACATTAACTATTGATTCCTTATTAGTTCTAGAATCTGAATCGGCTTTTGAATCTATGTTAAATAAAATAACATCGGCACTTACATCCCCTGAGGCTTTGATATCTGCTAAAACGGAAGCATCCTCTATTTTATCGTCAAAATAGGATATAGCACGTTTACCCTTTACCTCTTTATTCTCAAGAAGATAAGATAAAATCTTTAAGAAATGGGATTTACCAGAACCAAAGAATCCTGATATCCAGACTCCCATTTTGTCAGTATAATTATTAATCGCTTCTCTGTAGGCCTCAAAAAAAGTGCTAAAATGTCTAGCCAATTCTCGAGTAACTACATATTCCTCCAACTCTTGGTGAACATTGGTATCATCATCTTGTCCAATCTTAATAACGCCCTTAATATCCCTATCAATTTCCTTATAAAACATTTTCTTTAATTTCATAGTCCAATTCCCTCCCCTATCTTTCTACCAGTTTAAAAGCCCTATAATAGTTTTGGTCAGAAATTTCATCAAAAAGATTTAAGTCTTGTCCTGAATAAGTCCCAGGATAAAACATGATTAAAGGTATATGATCTATTACAGAATGTAGAACATTTAAAATAGTGTGAGATCGGATAATTGGCCATATTTTCCCCACACCTGTTAAGAAAACAATATCATTTTCCTGTACTCTTTCCCTGATATACTCTACAACTAAATCATTTTTCTGGGTGAGTCTTAAAGTATTCTTTATAGGCTTAAGGATTGCATCTGTACCTTTTTTCTTCTCCATTTCAAAGACTTTCTTCAAATATCCCTTTTCCGCTAATATTTCAATCATTATTTCATAAAGGTCAATTTCTCTAATAGAAAAATCCATGCCATCATTATTTATTTTCTGCTTTAAGAACTTTATATGTTCTCTAACAATGATTTCATGTTCAGGATCATAATCAAAAATGTAGTAGCCTATTTCATTGCCTAATCCTTTGTTCTCCCTAAATCTTTTATCTGTAATAATAGGTAGAATCTCATCAAGCCGTTCATAAATGGTCTTCATTTATATCCCTCCTAACATAGCCTGCAGGTATATGCCGTCACCTTTTTCATTTAAATGATCTATTAATTTTTGATCTATTAAGGGTCTGGTTATTTCAACATCTTTTTTATTCTTCTTTACAAATCCGGCTTCAGTTAAGATTTTTTTATAGACTTGTTTTAACTTATAAAGTGTATAATCTTTCCACTCTGCCACCTTCTGGCTCTGTTCTGCTTTTCTTTGAAAGAATATAGCAAAATCCTTATCTGTAATTAAATAATCTCTGACAAGATACTTGTCTTTATATACTTCCTGCATGAACTCAAAGAAAAGCCTGTCTGTTTTCAAAATAGCATATAGGGCTACCTGTTTGCTTGTTTCAAGGTTCCCATTTACTAATTTATCAATTAACATTTCATCCAAGGCTTCTAGTCTTTCCGAAACGGTTGAAGCAATTTCCTTAATTCTGTTCTCTGAATTTAATGAAAATATATTTTCATCTAACGCTTTTTGTTTTATGTCATCTGTGGAAATCCCTTGTAAATAAAGGCTTGCAGCCTTTTTCAATTCTAAATAAAGATACGATCTTGCCTTAATTGTTGACTTATATTCTAACATGTTTTACCATATCACCTCTTTTTCATGGCCATTTTTTATATAAACATTATATCACTATTTAATCACAAATGCATTGAAAAACCAGAATTATTGTGAATTAATTCTTTAATATAAAATCCTCCCCTTATAAAACTTCAAATATTACGATTAAACGGAGATTAGATTTTTTATCTCTTTTATTCAATTTTTTTCTTCTTTTTCCTTATTAAATCATTAGCTTTGCATAAAGCATTTTAATTTTTGTCAACAAGCATCTGTGTCAGTAATTCAAAGTATTCTGTCAAAAACTGAAGATATTCTTAAATAGGGCTATTAATCCAATAAAAAATCCTTATAATTAGAGGTAGGTAGTCTTTGTCCCAAATCTCTAAATATAAGGAGACTAAAATGCAGGACAAGAATACTACGCAATCCACATTTTTGCAACTGTTTGAGCCCATTTTGTCAAAAAATATTTGGGCAAGGATCAAGTTAAAGAATCCAGGACTTGATCGCTACGTAAAAAAACTCCATTCTCACCAGCTTATCGAACTGCACATGCTTGCTCAGCTCGAGCAGCACCAGGGATTAGATGAAATCAGCAAAAGTCTCGCTAATGACAAACTAAGCAAAGCTATTCAACTTGAATCCATCAGTGCTTCTCAGCTATCCAGAAGGCTACAAACACTACCGACAAATATTGCTGAACAATTGCTTGCTGAACTTGTAAGACATATCGGCAGTAAAACCTCTATTGATACGGTAAGACAGGAAATCGGAAGACTTAATCTTGTTGATTCCTCCACAGTATCCTTAAGCTTAACTCAGTACCCCTGGGCAAGATTCAGAAAAACTAAAAGTGGCATCAAACTTCATCTAGGGCTAGACTTTTTCAAAGAAATGGTCCCTGTTAAGTCTATCATTACCGAAGCCAAGAAAAACGACAGAACCCAGATGAATGATTTAGTCGTAACAGACAGGGATGTTATCAACGTTTTTGACCGAGGCTATGTGGACTACAAAAAGTTTGATGAATACTGCGAAGCGGGAATCCGCTTTGTAACCAGACTGAAAGACAACGCCTATACTCAGGAGTTAAGAGCCGCTTTCATCGAAGAAGACAGCCCGATTGAAGAAGATCTGACCGTCATACTGGGTAAGAATTACACCTTGATGAAGCATGAATTAAGGTTAGTGGTTACAAAGGATACTGAGGGAAACCCTGTGATGATTTTGACCAACGTCTTTGAAAAAAGTGCCGAAGAAATCAGCAGCATTTACCAAAATCGCTGGAAAATCGAACTCTTCTTTAAATGGATCAAGCAACACCTCCAGATTAAACATCTTTACGGAAAAAGTCCGGCAGCGGTTGAAAACCAAATCATGATTGCTCTTCTGACCTACTGTGCAGTGCTCTTGCTAAAGCTCATATCGGGATACCAGGGCTCACTACTCCATGTAACAAGGATCCTGAAAGGCTGTCTGCATCAAGCCTTTAACACCTTCGTCCAACTAATACACAAAAAGTATGGTAAAAGCTCCAAGGGCCGACGACGATTAAATCATGAGATCGTGTATGAAGCAACGCTAAAGCAAGTTGATGCCGGTGAGAACTATCTGCTGAACGATTTAACCTATGACCCCGTGATCTTATAAAAAACATACTGGTATAATGTGGGATAGGGCTACTTCTTAAGTCGATGCCCCTTTTGAATCACGGAAGAAAATCAACTTACTGTATACACCATATTTTACTGATAAAGGAAACGCATTAAGCTACTCGAATTTCGAAAAAGTTTTTATGCAAAGCTAATGGATGTTCTAATAAAAAACACTTATCAAATTTTCTCCCATCTTCATACTTGATATAAATAAAACTCATATCCCTTGGATCATATGATATGTCAACTTTCCAAGATCCATTGTTTCTTGCTTTCTCGAACCATCGTTCTTTTAATGAGGTTTTAGAACCAAATAGCATCCCTTTAAACTTAATCCCGTGCTGTGTCACAGTTGCTTTGTCTCTTGGCAGTAGATTTAATTTCAATAAATCTTCATCACCAGTTCTTAACCTTCCTGTTCTATTAGCAACACCCCATTCCCAGATTAACTTGGGTATTGGTTCTACACCATCTGCAATCATATCTTCGCTTCTGGTATAGTTAGATAAATAGTGATGATTATTATGATACAATACACATTTTATTATAATTTGAGTAAACTGCCTTAAATCAAGGGCTGCTGAAAGTCTGTAATCTTGCTCTCCTCTTTCACGATATTGACTTTTAATTGCACCGGGCATGAAAGGCTTGGTATGTTGGTTAATAGTATTAAAATACCTCTCAATGATCCCCTTCATGTCACCTCTGTAAGGGCTGGTATTTAATATTTTTATTCCAAATGCTGATATTAAAGATTCTATGTTTTCCCCTTCCAATTCTCCTCTATCTGCAATAATTGCTTCAGGCAGGGTGCTGCAGTAATTCCACTCATCATTGCCAATCTCTATACCGTACTTCCTGCAAAAGGATACTTTGTCTGACGCAGCATTAATTAATGCAATACTCGCTCCAATCCAACTAGGCCCTTCCAAAGATATATTAATTCCTACGACACAACGTGAAAATACATCCATAACAGTATATATAACGGGCCTTCCTATAATCCAATTCCGATTATATTGGGATACTAAATAAACATCTCCTACTGTTGCATCTATTTGAAATATTGCTCCCGGTCCAAATGCTTCTTCAGTAGAAGATCCTGTAAGCCCCCTATGTTGTAATTCATATTGCTTTGGACTTTGACGAGTAGATACTTCTTTTTTAATGCTTCTCTCCTTATTAAACCAATACCTGAATTGCCTTAATGTAGGAATGGCATCATTTACTATTCCATTATCACTAAAGTATTCCTTAATCATAAGTTCATAGGTTAATGTTAAAGTCTTTCTTGAAGAATTGTAATAAAACCTATTAAGTGCTGTATTAAAAATCTTTATCGTTTCGGGGGTAATGACAAAAGTATTATTTTTTTCCTTGTTTCCTTGTTTCCCGCCACAATTATGATAATCAGGAAGTAAAGAGTTTTTGTGCATACCTCTCTGCCAAAACCGTTTTAAATATCTCATTACAGTTGCTTCATGCACATTATAAACGTATTCTCTGACAAGTTTAACCCTCTCTCCGGCAATGTAAATGTCAGGTTCAATAGTAACAATGTCTTTAATGGCATTGTATGCCTTATCTCTTATGACCTTATGTTTAGGTGGGATAGCCTCTTCATCTTTGATAATCATATATGGTTCATTCTCCAAAACATGTATAGTGCCATCATTTAACCCACTCTGAATAAATGTTTCTGAAACTGTAATAGGCATTGAGTTACCATAAATATCAATTAGATAGATGATATCTTTATAGTAATACAGTATTCGGTAATATATTTTGCCTTGACTTGTTTCGTATAAGATTACACTATTGATTGGAAGCATACATAGCACCCCAATCAATAATAATTTTGGGACGACTTTCTGCTATATCTATTGATTTGTCAACGCCGGAATATTTTTGACCCAATCGCCGGTTAAAAATTGACCCAAACGCCGGTGATCAATCGCCGGCTTCAGTAGCCGGTCACGCATTTTTCGAGTTACCATTCACCGATATATCGGCCGGAGGCACGACCCTGACCCCGCCTTTTAGTCTGTCTTTTAGTCTGTAGCTCTCACCCCTTATGTTTATGATGTGCGAATGGTGCAGTAATCTGTCCAGTATAGCTGTAGCTATTACTGTATCATTCATAAGCTCGCCCCAGTCGCCAAAGTATTTGTTGCTGGTAAGTATTATACTGCCATTTTCGTACCTTGAGCATATGACCCTGAAAAGCAATTCCGCTGATGTACGCTCCAACTGCATATATCCTACTTCATCAATGATCAGTATATCTGGCCGGGTATATACTTGCCACCTGCGGCTAAGCCTGTCTTGTTGTGCTGCTTTTTTCAAGTCTGCTATGAGATGTGCCAGGCTGGTATAGTATACCGTCATACCAGACCTTAGGGCTTGCATCGCCAGACCTACTGCAAGATGAGTCTTCCCAACACCCGGAGGACCTAGAAATATCACATTCTCATCTCTTGCGACGAAAGCGAGCGTTGATAACTCTTTAATCTGCCTTACATCTATACTGGGCTGGAAGCTGAAGTCAAACTCTTCCAGGGTTTTCCTGTGTGGCAGCCTTGACAGTTTTATCCTTGTTTCCTCACTTCGACGCCTTTTCTCTTGTATCTCAGCATTCAGAAGCTCACTTAAGAACCCAAGGTAAGTTGCCTCTTTATGCATTGCATCTTCAATCTTTGCATCCAAGAGTTCTGAGGCTGTTGCGAGCCCAAGCTCGGAAAGGATGCTTCGGGCATGTTCCAGTTCAACCATTGGATATCACCCCCGCCAGTGCGTCATACACACTTAATGGGCGTATCTCTACTGATTCTGTTCCTTCCTTCCTGGCAAAGGGAAGTGGTACCGCTATCCCACCTTTTTCAGCAAGACCCTGATACTGTCCCTTAAACCATACGATCCTCCCTGATGCATACTCTGTTCTGTGGCGTGCTATTCTTACCTCGCCATAGTAAACTTCGAAGAATCCTCCGAATATCCTGACCCTTACTTCCCTGCCGCTGTACTGCCACGGTATACCGTATTTTGCACCATCATAGCTTACGACACCGTCTCTTGTCACTTTCCTGGTCTCCCACCTGTATTTATCACGAACTGCTTTATCCGGCAGCGGCAGCAGGGGTTCTTTACTTAAAGCTTCAAGTGGTATTTCTCCTGTAGTCCCATGAACTTTGCTGTCCACCTTCCTGCACCACATAAGTGCCTGGGAGTTTAAATCATACAGATCCTTGAACTTCCTCCCCGGAAGGAAATTGTCCTTTACATAGTTTACAAGGCGTTCTACTTTTCCCTTCGTCTGAGGCTTCCTCACCCGGCATACCTTCGGTACAAACCCCATTTCTGATGCAAAGTCCTCAAACCTGCTGTTCCATATCGGCTTTCCGGCTTCGCTGCCTGTTATTACGGTCTTCATCCTGTCAGTAAGAACTGTCTCCGGAACACCGCCATAATACTCGAATGCATTTGTCATGCACCTTAAGAGACTGTAGATATCACATCGCTTTGTAAATTCTACATACTTGCACCTTGAATTGCCCAGTATCATTACGAAAACGGGCGTTTTATGTATTTCCCCTTTCTCATCTATGTAATGGGTAATACCCCAATCCATTTGCGCCTGTTTGCCAGGCAATGTTTCGTATCTTCGTACTGCCGGAGCGCTTCTGGCAGGCCTGAACGGCTTCACATAGTCTTTGATAATAGTGATACCTCCGGTATATCCCATATCTTGCAGCCGTTCTAAAATTACAACACAGTTGAATATCCCGTTCTCCATCATTTCATTTATTTGAGGCTTGAAAGGATCAAGTTTTGTTGGCCTTGTCCTTCCCTTTAGCCCATGTTCTGTTTTTGGCTGATGCATATACTTCTTTGCTGTGTTCTTTGATATGCCCAATTCCTTGCCTACGGCATATGCACTCTTTCCTTTTCGCACATTTTCGCGTATCATGTTAATTAGCCCACTCCTTATCATACGGTCATCTCCCATAAAAGTATTTGTCACACTTTATGGTAAACCGTTGGTTTGGTGTGGGTCAATTCTTGTCCGGCGCTATGGGTCAATTATATCCCGGCGGTGACAGATTCATTCATATCAATGTAAATATGTTTAGATGCTAGAAGGTATTTAAAAATGAATAAGCCTGTTCCATCTGATACATTATTTTCTTTATCAAAGTCAGAAGTTATTTTTCTGATTGAATGTTTATTATCTCTAAATTTATCAATTAGAATGTTGCAATAATTCTCTAATGAATTTTCTGTTAAGCCTCTTTCTTCATAGGTATACAAACTTGAATGTATCCACTCTATGTTTTTTACCATTTTAGTAGGTATTTCTTTTTGTGTAATTATGCCAAAATCAATTTGCTTCGCTGCCCAATATCTTCTCTCTATTTCCAGTCTTTCTAGCACCGACTTCTTCTCTAACTCACCTGCTGATTTTATTGTTCTTGCAATATATTTGCGATTTCGTAAAGTAAGTAGAAATGTTGTGGTTAATATATATGGAGGTTCTTTATTAGTAAAAAACTCTTGTTTAAGGTCTTTATTGTCTTTTACTACCTCTGCTAAATCTAAAAGTGGATAATGTTCTCTAATATCTACTATTTCATCATCCCATTCAAACATGTAGAAACATCTAGTTTGTATATCTGAAAAGAAATGATGTATTCTGTTTGTCTTCCAGCCTTTTATACGTGAGACCCTGCCTTTTGACGGGAAGTCTTGTATGGATAACCAGGGCTTATAGGAGGCTAATTCCCCTGCACCACGGTTTTCAGTGTCCAGTTACAAATAAGTTTGCTCACGTAGTTACAAAGTTTGCTCGTGATGAAATGTAGTTGTTGCAAGGCTTCTCGCTGTTTCTTCCCTTGTAGTGACAAAGTTTGCTCTCGGGTTTTATTACCTTAAAAAATAGAAAAAAATATATAAAAAATGAGAAAATTACAAGCGAGTTTGCTCGTGAGCAGTGAAGAATGACAAAGTTTGCTCGTGGAAGGTAATGAGTATTCATACGCAGGGTATAACCTACGGGAGGAAATATCGAAACCACCTACACATACGGAATTCTACAGGCTTTCGAGGGATTAAAACTGCGTCCGTTTAGCATATTTTTATTTATTTCTATATCTATTTTTGAACACAAAAAAACCGCCAAAGGGAATGAACCCCCCTGACGGTTGGGTAACTCGTAAACAAACTTTGTAAGTTTGAACAAACTCGAGTGTAATGAAACAGATCTTAACGTTTGGAGAACTGCGGAGCTTTACGGGCTTTCTTAAGTCCGTATTTGCGGCGTTCTTTCATCCTGGGGTCACGGGTTAAAAAGCCTGCCCGTTTTAAGGCTGGGCGCAGGCTTTCATCTGCTTTTAAGAGTGCTCTGGCGATCCCCATTCTTAAGGCACCGGCCTGCCCGGTTGTTCCTCCGCCATGAACCCTGGCGATTATATCATATTTACCGAGTGTTTCGGTAATCTCAAAAGGCTGTTGAACAATCATTTCCAGAGTTTTCTTACCAAAGTATTCGCTTAAACCTCTGTCATTAATCTTATAATTACCGCTGCCGGCGATAAGTCTTACCCGGGCAACAGCGTTTTTTCTCCGGCCTGTTCCTTGATACTGAAGTTGTGCTGCCATGCTTTAACCTCCTTCCAACCTATTTCATAGTCCAAACTTCGGGTTTTTGAGCCTGATGCGGATGTTCAGAGCCTTTATAGACTTTGAGCTTCTTATACATCTGTGCTCCCAGTTTGTTGTGAGGAAGCATTCCTTTTACAGCATGTTCCATAGCCTTTTCCGGGGTTTTATTCATCAGCATCCTATAAGTCATCTCTTTCAGTCCACCCGGATAACCTGAGTGCCAACGGTACTTCTTCTTATCCAATTTGTTGCCGGTGAGTACTGCCTTTTCGGCATTTACTACTATCACAAAATCGCCCGTATCAACATTCGGGGTGAAGATAGGCTTATGTTTACCTCTGAGTAAGCGGGCGGCTTCAGCGGCCACTCTTCCCAAAGGGACACCGGCGGCGTCAATGACGTACCATTTACGTTCCACCTCTTGGGCTTTCGCAAATTGAGTGGTCATGTCGTTCCCTCCATTTTGTTTGCAAACCATTTTCTTAATTCAAGCTCTTATTTCATTACCTGACGTGAGGGGCTCATTCACGCTTCGGCATAAGACTCACTCTCAAAATTCTATCTAATATTAAGGTTGAAGTCAATAAATTTCCTGCTCTATCTCAGGGAAACGTCAAATTCCCTGGCTGTCATCCTGAGCGAAGCACATGTCCTTAACTCAGTGAAGGAACTTATCCTCCGAGTAAAGATCTTTCAAGATGACATAAAGAAGCTTCATAGCGGTTAGGTTCAAGATCCGAAAAAACAGTGCTGGGCTTTAAGCCGTCATAATTAACCAGACTCAGAGTTAATCCCTTAGCAGGAGCAGTCACTCCTGCCTTAGATCTTTTCCCCGCAGCAATGATCTCGGGGATTTCTTCAGGAAGGATTTTTCCTTTCCCGACATAAAGCAGGGTTCCCGCAATAATTCTTACCATATTGTACAGAAAACCGTCGCCTATACAGGTCACTGTAATCTGCTGATTCTGCTGTTTAACCTTGCAGTGGTATAGTGTCCGGACAAAACTTTTAGCCGAAGAACCGGCAGCAGCAAATGCCCTGAAATCATGCCCGCCTTCCAGATAAGCCGCTGCTTTTTGCATGGATTCTATTTTTAGCGGCAGCGGTTCGTGGTGGGTATATAACCTGGTAAAAACATTGGGGATTGGCTCGTTATCTATCCTATAATCGTACCTTTTCCACTTGGCACTTTTGCGGGCATTGAATTCCTCCGGGACATCCCTGGCTTCCAGTATCCTAATATCAAAAGGAAGGATACTGTTTAAGGCTTTAGGAATTTTCTCCTGGGGTATCCGAGCCATGGATTGAAAATTTGTTACCTGTCCTTGGGCATGTACCCCGGTATCAGTTCTTCCTGCAGTAATAATCCTGATCTCTTCGGCAAAAAGCTTCTTCCAGGCTCTTTCCAGCTCCCCCTGCACAGTTGGGCCATGTTCTTTGGGCTGGCGCTGAAAGCCGTGGTAGTTTGTACCATCATAAGCTAATCTTAGAAGAATATTACGCATTTTCCTATCCCCAGCATAACAGTCCGTATTTCCGGCCTAGCTCACGCTCTTAAGATTAAAAGCTCGTTTCAATCCTGTTACTGAGGTAGAAGTCGAAGCCCTCAGCCGAATTTTGCCTTCTGCTTCGCCTATCGGACTTCGGACTTCGAATCCCAGACTTTAAGCTTTGAACCTCGAACCATCAGCTTCGAACCTTAAATTTGCCTTTGCCGGAACAACCTGCCTTTGGTAACGCTAAGTTACTCCACAAGCTGAACCAGTACCATTTCAGCTGCATCGCCGCGGCGATAACCAGTCTTCAGGATTCTGGTATAACCGCCCTGTCTGTCGGCATATTTGGGGCCAATGTTATCGAACAAATCTTTCACTACTGATTCATCCATCAGGAATTCCATAGCTTGGCGTCTGGCTGCCAGATCACCTCTTTTACCAAGTGTGATCATTTTCTCTGCCAGGGAGTGTAATTCTTTGGCTCTTGCTTCCGTTGTTTCAATTTGTCCATGTTTTAGCAGTGAGGTTACAATGTTGCGTAAAGTTGCCCTTCTGCGGCTCATATTTAATCCAAGCTTGCGATATGCCAACTGTGATCCCCCCTTTAAGGTTTAATCTTCTGGACTACGGAATCCCAGTCCAAGTTCTTTGAGTTTGTTCTGTACTTCTTCCAAAGACTTCCGTCCAAGATTACGCACTTTAATCATATCTTCTTCTGTTCTCTGGGTCAGTTCTTCCACGCTGTTAATACCGGCTCGTTTGAGGCAGTTATATGATCTAACGGAAAGATCCAGTTCTTCAATGGTCATCTCCAAGATCTTATCCTTAGCTTCCTCTTCTTTTTCCACCATAATTTCAACATCGCCATGAATGTCGGTCAGGCCGATAAATAGCTTCAGATGCTCGCTAAGGATTTTGGCAGCCAGGCTGGTAGCCTCCTTGGGGCTGATACTGCCGTTAGACCAAACTTCTAAGGTAAGCCTGTCAAAGTCGGTCATCATCCCTACCCTAGTATCTTCCACTGTGTAGTTAACTTTATGGATAGGCGTAAAAATGGAATCAACAGGAATAACTCCGATGACTTGATCCCCTTTTTTGTTCTTTTCAGCAGGAACATAACCGCGGGAGCGTTCTACAGTCATTTCCATATAGAGGCGTCCGTCTTTATCTAAAGTAGCAATTTTAAGCTCAGGATTGAGAATCTCGATATCCGGGCCAGTGATAATATCCCCGGCTGTGACTACTCGCTCACCCTCGCATTCCAAACGGAGAACCCGGGGTTCATCCGTATGTCCTTTTAAAGCTAAGGATTTGATATTGAGGATAATCTCCGTTACGTCTTCCAAGACTCCTGGAATGGTTGAGAATTCGTGTAGTACTCCTTCGATTTTAACTGAAGTAACTGCCGAGCCCGGCAGAGAGGATAAGAGGATCCGGCGCAGGGAATTTCCTAGGGTGATGCCATAACCCCGCTCTAAAGGCTCGATTACGAATTTGGCATAGGTATTATCTTCTGACCGCTCAACACACTCTATATTGGGCTTCTCGATTTCTAACATCGGATGCACCTTCTTTCCCGGAAAAAGTTTAACGTGAATATTTCTCTACGATAAGGTGTTCCTCAATCGGAATCTGAATATCTTCACGGGACGGCATATTAATCACAGTCCCGGAAAGGGTATTAACATCCAGACTGAGCCAAGCAGGAACAGTACGGTCCTTTAGAGTTTCAGCCATTTCCTTAATTCTGTTGTTATCCCTGCTGCTTTCTTTAATAGAGATAACTTCGCCGACACTGACCAGGTAGGAGGCTATATCTACCCTTTTACCATTAACGGTAATGTGGCCATGGGTAACTAGTTGGCGAGCTTCCGGTCTGGAAGATGCAAAACCAAGTCTGTAAACTACGTTATCCAAGCGGCGTTCCAATAAGCGCAGGAGGTTTTCCCCTGTCATACCTTTTTGACGGGCAGCCTTAGCAAAGTAGCCACGGAACTGTTTTTCCAATACGCCATAGATTCTTCTGGCTTTTTGTTTTTCCCTCAACTGAATACTAAATTCCGTAGGTTTCTTTCCTCTGTTTTGGCCATGTTGGCCTGGGGCATAAGGACGACGGTCAATTGCACATTTGTTGGAATAGCAGCGATCACCTTTTAAGAATAATTTCTGCCCTTCACGTCGACAGAGACGGCAGACAGCATCTGTATATTTTGCCATGCTTACACCTCCTTATACTCTTCTGCGTTTGGGCGCACGGCACCCGTTATGGGGAATTGGGGTTACATCTCTGATTAAATTAACTTCCAGACCCGCAGCCTGTAAAGCCCGGATTGCAGCTTCCCTGCCGGCCCCGGGGCCTTTGACAAAACACTCCACTGTTTTCAGTCCATGTTCCATGGCTGCTTTGGCAGCTGCTTCTGCGGCTGACTGAGCAGCAAAAGGAGTGCTTTTTCTTGATCCCTTAAAGCCTAGAGAACCCGCACTGGACCAGGAAATGGCATTTCCTACCGGATCAGTAATCGTAACTATGGTGTTGTTAAATGTTGATTTGATATGAGCTACGCCGCTTTCAATGTTCTTGCGTTCTCTTCTTCTGGTACGAACAACTTTACGTGCCATCCTTTAAGTGACCTCCTTTACTTTTTCTTCTTGCCGCCGATTGCTCTGGCCGGACCTTTGCGTGTACGGGCATTGGTTTTGGTTCTCTGTCCGCGTACAGGCAGTCCGCGACGATGACGAAGGCCACGGTAGCAACCTATTTCCATTAATCTTTTAATATTGAGCGTAACTTCCCGACGAAGGTCGCCCTCTACCATAAACTGCTTATCAATCGTTTCTCTGATTCTGGCAACTTCATCATCGGTTAAATCCTTAACCCTGGTGTCTTTATTAACCTGGGCTATGCTCAGAATTTTGTTGGATTGAGATACTCCGATGCCATAGATGTAAGTCAGAGCAATCTCAACACGCTTGTCTCGAGGTATATCCACCCCTGCGATACGTGCCATCTAAAATACACACCCCCGTTTATTCGATGTTCGAGGCTCGATGTTCGAGGCTCGATATAACTTGACATTCAAAGCTACGTTAGTTTCTATTTTTGCCACTCGTCTAATCTTCGGTTACAAAGTTCTCCCGGATCCTATCCAACGGTCTCTCAGGTTCCTTGCCAAAATGCCCGTATTTATGCTTCGGACATCGGACATCGAACTTCGCACCTCGATCTTAGCCTTGGCGTTGCTTATGCTTGGGATTCTCACAAATCACCATGACTTTGCCGTGACGTTTAATAATTTTGCATTTTTCACAAATTTTTTTCACAGAAGGCCTTACTTTCACCTGTAATCCCTCCCTTGTTTTGCTTTACTTAAATCTATAAACAATGCGCCCTCTGGTCAGGTCATAGGGAGAGAGCTCCACGGTGACCCGATCCCCGGGAAGAATCCTAATGAAATGCATGCGAATCTTGCCGGAGACGTGTGCCAGAACCTTGTGCCCGTTATTCAGTTCGACGCGAAACATCGCATTCGGCAGTGGTTCTAAGACCTTACCCTCTACCTCAATAACATCTTCTTTGGACATTAGCATTTCCCTCCTTTGACACTATCTTTTCCGGTGGTAAGCTTAAGTTCGAGTTAGTATTTCAGGGCCGTTTTCTGTAATGGCCACTGTGTGTTCGAAATGCGCCGAGGCTCGGCGATCTTTGGTTACTACTGTCCAGTGATCCTCAAGAGTTTCTACCTGGTAGCTTCCTAAGTTAACCATTGGTTCTATCGCCAGGGCCATTCCTATCTCGAGTCTCGGCCCCCTGCCGGGTTTGCCAAAGTTGGGTATCTGTGGTTCCTCATGCATTTTTCTGCCAATTCCGTGCCCTACATAATCCCGCACTACCGACATCCCATTTTTCTCAACATAGGATTGGATAGCATAAGAAATATCTTGAAGACGTTTTCCTTTACGGGCTTGAACAATACCCAGCTCTAATGATTTACTGGTTACTGCCAGCAAATTGGCTAATTCTGTGCTGATTTCGCCAACCGGCAGTGTAATTGCAGCGTCACCAACATAACCTTTGTAAATAGCACCACAATCAATACTGATAATATCACCATTTTTCAGAGCTCTTAAACCGGGAATCCCGTGAACCACCTCTTCATTCACTGATGTACAGAGACTGGCGGGAAAACCGTTGTAACCCTTAAAAGCCGGAATTGCGTTGCATTTCCTAATGTGCTGCTCTGCGGCCTTGTCAAGTTCCTCAGTTGTAACTCCCGGTTTAACCATTTCCCGCATAATTTCCAGAACCTCGGCTACAATCCGGCCGGCTTGCCGCATCAGCTCCAGCTGATCTTTACTTTTCAGTTCAATCATGGTTCTACTCCAAAACGTCAAGAATACTGCGGAAAACCTGTTCTATTTCTTGATCGCCCCGGATTCTTTTTAAGAGTCCTTGTTTACTGTAATAGGCAATTAAAGGCTCAGTTTGGTCATTATAGACCTTTAGGCGGTTCTCTGCTGTTTTGAGCGTATCATCGCTGCGTTGGAACAGTTCTCCTCCGCATTTGTCGCATACTTTCTGATCTTTAGGAGGATTGAAAACAGTGTGAAAGGTTGAGCCGCACTTTTTACACACTCTACGCCCTGTAAGCCTTTCCAGGAGGATAGCATCGGCAACTTCGATGTTAAGCACTCCGTCCAGGCTCATGTTGAGATCGCTGAGGATTTTAGCCAAAGCATCCGCCTGGGCAGCCGTACGGGGAAACCCGTCCAGGAGGAAGCCGTTCTTGCAGTCAGCTTGCGCCAATCTGTCGGCTACGATCCCAATTGTAACTTCATCCGGGACCAAGGCACCTGCATCCATATATTCTTTGGCCTTCATACCCAGAGGAGTTTGTTCTTTAATAGCTGCTCTGAACATATCACCTGTCGAAATATGAGGTATTTTATAGTGTTCAATAAGCAGTTCGGCTTGTGTTCCTTTGCCAGCACCGGGAGGACCCATTAAGATTAGTCTCATTTTGTCAAGCGCCTCCTACTTCAAGAATCCCTGATAGTGCCGCTGCATGAGCTGCGCTTCCATCTGTTTCATGGTATCCAGGGCAACGCTTACAACGATCAGTAAGGATGTTCCTCCCAAATAAATATTTTGAATTCCGGTAAGTCCCATTACCATACTGGGAAGAACAGCTATGAGTGCCAGGAACAGTCCGCCGGCTAAAGTAACTTTACCTAAGATTTTAAACAAATAATCCGAAGTTGGCCGTCCAGGACGGATTCCTGGAATAAAGCCGCCGTATTTCTTGAGATTATCGGCTACATCTACCGGATTAAAGGTAATGCCGGTATAGAAGTAGGTAAAGAAGATAATCAGCAAAGCATATATGGTCAAATAAGGAATAGAATAAATTGAGCCATTCATTGAAAGCCACTTATTGGCAAACATCGCAAAACCCGAGGTTGGCGGCAGCCAGGTGGCAATTGTACCAGGAAAAGCCATTAGAGAAATACCGAAGATGATGGGGATAACACCCGCTTGGTTTACTTTTAAAGGTATATGCGAGCTTTGTCCGCCATAGACTCTGCGGCCAACTACCCTTTTGGCATACTGGACAGGAATTCTTCTTTGGCCTTCCTGAATAAATACTACACCGGCAATTATTAGAGCTGCGATGATCAGTAAGCCGATAATTGAGAACCAGCCTATTTCGCCAACACTTAGGAGATTAACCAAATATTTAATGGCATCCGGCACGCCGGCAACGATACCGGCAAAAATGATGATGGAAATACCATTGCCAATACCGTTTTCCGTAATCTGCTCGCCCAGCCACATAAGAAAGGCCGTTCCCGCTGTTAAGACTAAAGCAATCATCAGGTAGATCGGAATCCTAAGGCTGGGTTCAGGAATGAGCAGTGCTCCCCTTAAGCCTATGGTAAGACCAAAACCATTAATGAAGCCTAATACTACCGTACTGTAACGAGTAAGCTGCACAATTTTCTTGCGGCCTTCTTCCCCTTCTTTGGATAATCTCTCCAAATAAGGAATAACGACCGTCAAAAGCTGAATGATAATGGAAGCGGTAATATAAGGCATAATACTTAAGGCAAAGACCGAGAAACGTTTCAGGGAACCACCGGAAAAGGTGTTGAAGAAGTCAAACAGCCCTCCGCTGCCCATCATCTCGGAAAGCAATTCACGATCCATGAAGGGAATCGGGATGTGAGCCCCGATCCTGAAGACCAGGAGCATAAGCAGAGTGAACCCTATTTTTTTGCGAATGCTTGGGACTCGCCACGCATCTTTCAGGGTCTCAAGTATCAATTTATTCCACCTCTACTTTTCCACCGGCAGCAGTAATCTTCTCTGCTGCTGTTTTACTTACTTTCTGTACTTTGACAGTAAGTGCTTTGGTTAATTCACCTTCTCCCAGGACTTTGACACCATCAAGAGTCTTCTTGATAAGTCCAACGCCAAAGAGTGATTCGATGGTAACCTCTGCCCCTTGCTCAAATCTTTCTTCCAGATCGGCAACATTAATAATGTTATATTCCTTACGGAAAATATTTGTAAAGCCACGTTTAGGAATCCTACGGGTCATAGGCATCTGACCGCCTTCAAAGCCCGGACGGACACCGCCGCCGGAACGGGAGCCTTGGCCTTTATGGCCTCGACCTGCGGTATTACCCAAGCCGGAACCATTACCCCTTCCCACACGTTTGCGTGTTTTTGTCGAACCTTCTGCAGGCCTTAATTCATGGAGTTTCAATGCGGACACCTCCTTACTTTTGCAACACTGTTTCTGTGATTAGCCTGTCTTAAACTTCTTTGAGCGTTAACCTAAAATTTCTTCCACAGTTTTTCCGCGCATCTTGGCTACTTCGTCTTCTCTTTTCAGAGACTTCAGTCCAGCCATGGTGGCATTAACAACATTATGTGGATTGGATGTTCCCAGTGATTTTGTGAGTATATCTTTAACCCCCGCTGCTTCCAGTACCGCACGTACCGGCCCGCCGGCAATCACTCCGGTTCCTTTGGCAGCCGGTTTTAAGAGCACCTGGCCGGCGCCAAATCGGCCAATGATAGGATGAGGAATAGTTGTTCCTTTAATCGGTATGGAAACGAGGTTTTTCTTCGCATCATCTATCCCCTTGCGAATAGCTTCGGGAACTTCGGTGGCTTTGCCCAGTCCGGCTCCGACCATGCCGTTGCCGTCACCGACAACAACCAAGGCGCTAAAGCTGAAGCGTCTGCCGCCTTTGACGACCTTAGCTACACGGGCAATATGGACGATCGTTTCTGTTAGTTCCAGTTTGCTGGGATCGATACTTGACAATGAGTTTCCCTCCTTTTCATTTTATTAGAAGTCCAGCCCTGCTTCTCTGGCACCATCGGCCAGAGCTGCTATTCTACCATGATAAAGGCTGCCGCCGCGGTCATAAACAACCTTGGTGATTCCCTTGGCCAGCGCCTTCTTGGCAATCATTTCGCCTACTTTTTTTGCACCTTCGATATTTCCTCCAGAAAGCTCGCCGGCTTTAAATTCCGGTTCTACCGAAGAGGCTGCAACAATTGTTACGCCAAGATCATCATTTATAACTTGAGCATAAATGTGATTTAAACTCCGGAATACGGAAAGCCTTGGTCTCTCAGCTGTTCCGTGGATTTTTTTGCGCACGCTTTTATGCTTTTCTCTTAATACTTTTCTGCGGTCAGTTCTTTTTATCAAGCACATTCACCCTTTCTATGCGGCAAGAGATTTTGCCCTTACCTTACTTCTTGGCTCCGGTTTTACCTTCTTTGCGACGGATAACTTCTTTATCGTATTTGATACCTTTGCCTTTATAGGGCTCCGGCGGGCGTTGTTCACGGACGTTGGCAGCGAACACCCCGACTTTTTCTTTATCGATTCCCTTAACAATCACCTTATTAGGCGCGGGAACCTCTATCTCGATACCTTCCCAAGGTTCCATTTCCACAGGATGGGATTTGCCAACCGCGAGTACCAGTTTCTTACCCTGAAGTGAGGCACGATAGCCTACTCCTACCAAATCCAGGTTTTTGCTGAAACCGTTGGTCACTCCTTCAATCATATTGGCCAGAAGAGTACGGGTAAGGCCATGAAAAGAGCGCTGCTTCGGCTCATCACTGGAACGGGTAACATTAATGGTATTACCCTCAATGGCAATGGTTATCTCCGGGCGAAATTCCCTGGTAAGAGTGCCTTTGGGGCCTTTGACCGTCACGAAATTGCCTTCTTGTTTTACTTCAACCCCGCTGGGAATGGTAATAGGTTTTCTACCAATTCGAGACATATTCTACACCTCCATCCTTTACCAAATGTAGCAAATAACTTCTCCACCTAAACCTTCTTTGCGAGCCTGTCTGTCAGGCATGATGCCTTTGGAGGTAGATATTACTGCAACTCCCAGACCCCCTAGTACTTTAGGAATCTGATCTTTTTTGGCGTAAACTCGAAGACCGGGGCGGCTGATGCGCTTTAAGCCGGTGATCACACGTTCCCGGTTTGGGCCGTATTTTAGATATACTCTGATCACGCCCTGTTTATTGTCCTCGATGACTTCATAATCCTTAATAAAGCCTTCCTGTTTCATCAGTTCGGCGAGAGCTTTCTTGATATTTGAGCCAGGTATCTCCACTTTATCGTGATATACCATTCCGGCATTACGAATCCTTGTCAAGAAATCGGCAATAGGATCAGATGCTAATGACACTGAAGTTTCCCCCTTTCTCCAATAATGCTTACCAACTAGCCTTGGTTATTCCAGGCAGTTCGCCTTTATAAGCCAGTTCTCTGAAGCATATCCTGCATATTCCAAATTTGCGCATATACGCATGCGGGCGGCCGCATACTTTACAGCGGTTATGCCAGCGCACAGAATATTTCGGTTTATTTGCTTGCCGAACCATCATTGATTTTTTGGCCATTATTTAAGCCTCCTTAAATCTAGTCCTTAAAGAGTCTAGTCGCGAAACGGCATGCCAAATCCCCGTAAAAGTTCCTTGGCTTCCTCATCGGTCTTGGCTGTTGTCACAAAGACAATATCCATTCCCCTAAGTTTATCGATTTTATCAAAATTGATTTCAGGGAAAATCAGTTGTTCTTTCAGTCCCAGAGTATAATTCCCTCTGCCGTCGAATGACTTGCCGGATACTCCTTGGAAGTCCCTCACCCGAGGAAGAGCAACATTGATGAGTTTATCTGCAAATTCATACATTCTGTCGCCTCTCAAGGTAACTTTAACCCCAATAGGCATCCCTGTACGAAGTTTAAAAGCAGCAATGGATTTCTTAGCTTTAGTAACTACCGGTCTCTGGCCGGAGATAGTCATGATATCTTCAATTGCCGAATCAATGGCTTTGGGATTTTGGATAGCTTCCCCTAAGCCAATATTGATAACCACTTTTTCCAAACGCGGTGTTTGCATGACGTTTTTATAATTAAATTTCTTCTGAAGTGCCGGGGTTACTTCATTTTTATACAAATCTTTTAAGCGGGCCACCAGAGTACCTCCCTTCCAGAATTACTTCTTATTTTGATCCGGTAAGTTGTGACCGCATTTCTTGCAGACCCTTACTTTTCCTTCTCCGGTTTCTTTGATACTTTTTCTGGTTACAGAATTACATTCTGTGCAGTAGAGCATAACATTAGAGCTGTGAATCGGTGCTTCGATATCCATGATTCCACCCTGAGGCATGCTTTTAGTGGGTTTCTGGTGCTTCTTCACGACATTGACCTTTTCCACTACAACTCGGCTTTTATCCGGAATCACTTCGAGCACCTTGCCTTTTTTGCCTGCATCTTTGCCCGTTATAACCATAACCATGTCGCCTTTTTTGACATGCACTTTTGTTCTTGCGGCGGACATATTTTCTTCACCTCCGTCCGACTTGACGTTTTATAATACTTCCGGTGCGAGTGAGACGATTTTCATATAATCTTTTTCTCTCAGTTCCCGAGCTACTGGTCCAAAGATACGGGTACCACGCGGGCTTTTGTCGTCTTTAATAATGACTGCAGCATTCTCGGAAAACTTAATATATGAACCGTCCGGTCTTTTGATCTCTTTTTTGGTTCTTACCACAACGGCTTTAACAACCTCACCTTTTTTGACAACGCCGCCTGGTGTTGCTTCTTTAACCGAAGCGATGATCACATCACCAATCGTGGCATAGCGGCGTTTAGAACCACCCAAAACCCGGATGCACAATAACTTTTTGGCTCCGGTATTATCTCCCACTTTAAGGGTTGATTCGGACTGAATCATTGGGCGGACCCTCCTTTCCTGGCTGCTTGATATTTCTTGGCTTAGAGAACAACAGCCTTTTCTGTTACTTTAACCAGTCGCCAGTTTTTCTCTTTGCTTAAAGGCCTGGTTTCCATTATCAGAACAGTATCTCCAATTTTGGCTTCATTGTTCTCATCATGGACTTTATATTTTTTGGTAGCTTTCATTGTCTTTTTATAGATAGGATGTTTTTTAGCTGTTTCTACAGCCACAACAATGGTTTTGTCCATTTTATCGCTGACAACTTTTCCTGTCCTAGTTTTGCGCAATGCTCTTTCCAATGTTAGAGTGCCTCCTTTCTTCTCTAAGCGCGTCTTAGTTCACGCTCGCGGAGAATGGTCTTGCCTCTTGCTATCCCTTTACGAACCTCTTTAATTCGCATCGGGTTGTCAAGCTGACCGGTAGCTAATTGGAAACGCAAGTTGAATAATTCCGTTTTATAGCCATCAATTTGTTTTAACAGTTCTTCGTCTGTCATATCACGGAAATTCTTATTCTTCGCCATTTACGCCACCTCCAACCTGTTCTCCGTCCTGATCTTCTTTGCGAACGAACTTGCATTTAATCGGAAGTTTATGAGCTGCGAGTCTCAACGCTTCACGAGCTGTTTCCTCCGGAATACCGGCAAGCTCAAACATTATTCTGCCAGGTTTGACAACCGCAATCCAATACTCAGGGGTACCTTTACCGCTGCCCATCCGGGTCTCGGCCGGTTTGGCGGTGATTGGCCTGTCAGGAAAGATATTTATCCAAACTTGACCGCCACGTTTAATATAGCGGGTCATGGCAATACGAGCGGCTTCAATTTGCCGGTTGGTAATCCAACCATTATCAAGAGCCATCAGTCCATATTCCCCGTAAACAACTTTCGTCCCTTTATGAGCTGTCCCTTTTAAGGAAGGTCTGTGCTGTTTACGACGCTTTACTCTGGTAGGTACAAGCATTTTATTGTCCTCCTTCCTCCGAAACGGCCTTCTTGGCAGGAAGAACCTCGCCGCGGTAAATCCATACTTTGACACCGATTTTGCCGTAGGTCGTATTGGCTTCGGCAAAACCATAGTCAATATCCGCCCTTAGGGTATGCAGGGGCACTTTACCCTCGTTATACCATTCTGTGCGAGCTATTTCCGCACCGCCAAGTCGTCCGCTGCATGAGATTTTTATGCCTTGGGCTCCTGCACGCATGGTGCGTCCCACTGTTTGTTTCATTGCTCTGCGGAAAGAAATACGTTTTTCCAACTGTTGCGCTACACTTTCGGCTACAAGTTGGGCGTCCAGTTCGGGTTTCTTAATTTCTACAATATTAACTGCTACTTGTTTCCCGGTCATGGCTTCCAAGGTTTTACGCAAATTTTCCACTTCTGTACCGCCACGTCCGATGACAATCCCAGGTTTGGCAGCATGCACAGATACTTTTACTCTGTTGGCTGCCCTTTCTATCTCAACTTTGGGTACTCCCGCTTGTTGCAATCTTTCCATAACATATTTACGAATTTTCAGGTCTTCGTGAAGGAGCTCTCCGTAGTTTTTATCAGCATACCAGCGGCCTTCCCACGTACGGATAATGCCAATACGCAGACCTTTGGGGTTAACTTTTTGACCCATGCTTTGATTATTCCTCCTTCTTATCACCAACGAACACGGTAATGTGACTGGTCCGCTTGCGGATCCTGTCCGCTCTACCCTGTGCTCGGGGCTTGATGCGTTTCAATGTCGGTCCTTGATCTACAAAGATTTTCGTTACATATAGATCATCCGGACTCAAATCCAGGTTGTGTTCTGCATTTGCCACCGCTGATTGCAAAACTTTGCTTACCGGCTCTCGGGAAATCTGCGGTGTGAATTTAAGAATAGCAAAAGCTTCCTCTACTTTCTTACCCCGGATCAAATCAACAACCTGACGCACCTTGCGAGGAGAGATACGGATAAATTTTGCCACAGCTTTAGTTTCCATTTCTAATTACCTCCTCTCAATCAGCGTAAGCCGCTTGATTTTTCGCTTCCGGCATGTCCTTTAAAGGTTCTGGTCGGTGAAAACTCACCGAGCTTATGCCCAACCATATCTTCAGTAATATAAACCGGAACATGTTTGCGTCCGTCATGAACCGCAATAGTGTGTCCAACCATCTGGGGAAAAATTGTCGACCTTCTTGACCAGGTCTTTAACACTCTCTTTTCGCCGGTCTTATTCATATCTTCAATCCGCTTCAGCAAGCGGGGACTGGCATATGGACCTTTTTTCAGAGATCTGCCCATTCTGAGGTCTCCTTTCGCTTAACATTATCCTCTACGTTTCACAATAAACTGGTTGCTCTTATTTTTCTTCTTCCGAGTCTTAGCTCCCAGTGCCGGTTTACCCCAAGGAGTAACGGGGTTACGGCCAATCGGGTTACGGCCTTCCCCACCACCATGAGGATGGTCTACCGGGTTCATAACCGCACCGCGAACCGACGGGCGTTTGCCAAGCCACCGGTTGCGTCCGGCTTTACCAATAGAAATGTTTTCATGATCGAGATTGCCTACCTGTCCGATAGTAGCCCGGCATTCCAGATGGATCATTCTCATTTCGCCGGAAGGAAGTCTTAAGGTTGCGTAATTTCCTTCTTTAGCCATGAGCTGGGCAGAACCTCCTGCCGAGCGAACCAACTGGCCGCCTTTCCCAGGTTTCATCTCAATATTATGAATATGGGTGCCAACCGGAATATTTTTTAGTTTCAAGGTATTGCCGATTTTAATATCAGCACCTTCACCGTTAACAATTTCCTGGCCTACCATGAGACCATTGGGAGCAATAATATAAGCCTTGAAACCGTCAGCGTAGTGTAAAAGAGCAATATTGGCACTGCGATTCGGATCGTATTCGATGCTCGCTACTCTGGCCGGAATACCGTCTTTATTTCTTTTAAAGTCAATCAGGCGATAGCGCCTTTTATGACCGCCGCCCTGATGCCTAACTGTCATGCGGCCCATATTATTTCTGCCTGCCTTGTTTTTTAGCGGCGCCAGAAGAGAACGCTCCGGTTCAGTCCTGGTGATTTCCTCAAAAGTAAGCACTGACATTTGCCTACGTGCCGGAGATGTTGGTTTGTATGATTTAATAGGCATTATTTTCTCCCTCCTTTGCCTTTTAGTTTTTACAGACCTGCAAAGCCTTCAATTTTATTACCGGGTTTGAGGGTTACGATGGCTTTTTTTCTGTCCGGAGTCTTACCAACATAGCGACCCATGCGTTTTTCTTTGCCTTTAACTTTCAAAGTGCGTACATCGGCGACTTTGACTTTAAACATTTTCTCGACAGCAGTTTTAATTTCAATTTTATTGGCTGCAGTATCAACCCAGAAGGTGTATTTGTCTTCTCCTACCATCCCTACCGATTTTTCGGAAATTACCGGACGAATGAGTACATCACGTGCGTCACGCATCCTTAAGCACCTCCTCAGCCTTTTCTACAGCAGCTTTACTAAAGACAACAAAATCAGCTTTCAAAAGATCTCTTACATTTAAAGCTTCTGCTTTGGTTGTCAGCACTCCTTCGATATTGCGGGCTGAATAAACAGCATTTTTATCGTTTTCAACCGTCACCAAAAGTGCTTTTTTATCAACATTCAGAGCTTGAAGCATTTTAACCATTTCTTTGGTTTTAGGCTGCTCAAAAGTAATTTGATCAACAACGATTAAGCTATTAGAATTCACTTTGCTCGAAAGTGCCGAACACAAAGCGAGTCTTTTGACTTTTTTAGGCAACTTTTTGCTATAATCTCTCGGTTTGGGACCAAAGATTATACCGCCGCCTCTCCAGAGAGGAGAACGAATGGTGCCTGCTCTGGCTCGTCCTGTGCCCTTTTGTCTCCAGGGCTTACGTCCGCCACCTCTGACTTCGCTGCGTCCCAATGTGGAATGGGTTCCGACCCTGGCATTGGCCAGTTGGGCTACCACAGCGGCATGCATTACATGGACATTAGGTTTAATCCCAAAAATTTGTTCGCTTAATTCCATTTCTCCAACCGGAGATCCCTGCATATTTACTACCTGTACCTTAGGCATTGCGTATCCTCCTTTCCTCTCGGATTACTTCGCTTTTACCGCTTCTTTTAGAATTAGTAAACTTTTCTTGGCACCAGGTACGCATCCTTTGACCAGGATAATGTTTTTATCGGCATCAACCCTGACGACATCCAAGTTTTGCACAGTAACTCTATCTCCACCGAGACGTCCGGGTAATTCTCTTCCTTTGAAAACACGAGCCGGCCCTTTCGCGCCCATGGAACCTGTCCGATGATGATATTTAGAACCGTGCCCCATCGGTCCGCGGCGGCCGCCATGACGCTTATGCATACCGGCGAAGCCTTTCCCTTTGGAAGTTCCAACAACATCTACCTTGTCACCAACTTGGAAAAGATCGGCCTTGATCTCCTGCCCAACTTCATACGAATCGACATCGGCAGTTCTGAACTCCTTAACGAAGCGCAAGGCTTTCATTCCCGCTTTTTTGAAGTGACCCAGCTCAGGTTTGGTGGAGAGGTTTTCTCTCATTTCCTCAAACCCCACCTGAATTGCGTTGTAACCGTCTGAAGCTTCAGTTTTCTTTTGCAGAACATAACACGGTCCGGCTTGCACAACTGTTACCGGAATTACTTTTCCGTCTTCCGCAAAGATTTGGGTCATTCCCACTTTTCTTCCCAGAATTCCTCTAGACACGACGCCACCTCCTATACACTTTGAAGTGCACCGGCTTTCTGCCGGAGCACGAGAGTGTCTAAAATTTCAATTTCCGGGTTAACGTTCCACACCTCCGGGTGTTTCGCGTCACAAACATAACAATTTTACCACATTCTTTGGCAGAACGCCAGAAAAAATTTTATAATTTTATTTCAATATCTACACCTGAGGGAAGATCTAATCTCATCAGGGCATCCACTGTTTTGGATGTCGGGTCAAGGATATCGATCAGTCTCTTATGAGTCCTCATCTCGAATTGCTCACGGGAATCTTTATTAACGTGAGGAGATCTCAGAATAGTATAGACATTTTTCTCGGTTGGCAACGGTATTGGCCCGCTGACACTGGCACCTGTCCTTTTGGCAGTTTCGACGATTCTTTCGGCAGATTGATCTAAGGTTTTGTGATCAAAAGCTTTTAATCTTATTCTGATTTTTTGATTCATGTTTCAAACCTCCTGATTATTTTTGCCCGTTTAACAGGCCGCGAACGTAAAAATTCCCTGTTCCAGGCGGAGTCACCTGTTAGCAGCAACCTTTTACGCCTTGGATTATTATCTTCTTTTCTCGGAAAGGGAAGCTGCCAGGTTTAGCAGCTTCCCATAATTACTATAGAAATTAATCAACGATTGAGGCAACTACACCGGCACCGACGGTACGTCCACCTTCCCGGATAGCAAAACGCAGGCCTTCTTCCATAGCGATTGGGGTAATCAGTTCGCAGGAAATAGTGACTCTGTCGCCAGGCATACACATTTCTACGCCTTCCGGAAGTTGAATAACACCGGTAACGTCAGTTGTCCGGAAATAGAACTGGGGACGGTAATTATTGAAGAACGGGGTATGGCGGCCACCTTCTTCTTTACTTAAGACATAAATCTCACCGGTAAATTTAGTATGTGGTTTGATGCTGCCGGGCTTGGCCAAGACTTGTCCGCGCTCGATTTCTTTACGCTCAACACCACGGAGGAGAGCACCGATATTGTCACCGGCTTCAGCCTGATCGAGAAGTTTACGGAACATCTCTACACCGGTGCAAACAGTTTTACGGGGTTTTTCCTGAAGACCAACAATCTCCAGTTCATCACCGACTTTAACAGTACCGCGCTCTACACGACCGGTAGCTACAGTACCACGTCCGGTAATGGTGAAAACGTCTTCCACAGGCATTAAGAACGGTTTGTCTTTCGGACGTTCCGGTTGAGGAACATAGCTGTCAACAGCATCCATCAGATTCCAGATCTTGCCGCACCATTCGCATTCTCTTGTTCCACAGCCGCACTCTAAAGCTTTAAGGCCGGAACCGGGAATAACAGGGATATCATCACCTGGGAAATCATATTCACTTAAGAGTTCGCGTACTTCCATTTCAACAAGTTCGAGAAGTTCAGGATCATCAACCATATCAACTTTATTAAGCCAGACTACAATGTAGGGAACACCAACCTGACGAGCTAAGAGGATATGCTCACGAGTCTGAGGCATCGGGCCGTCAGCAGCGGATACAACAAGAATTGCACCGTCCATCTGGGCAGCACCGGTAATCATGTTCTTAACATAGTCGGCGTGGCCAGGGCAGTCAACGTGGGCATAGTGACGGTTTTCAGTCTCATACTCAACGTGAGAAGTGGAAATGGTAATTCCACGTTCGCGCTCTTCCGGCGCTTTGTCAATTTGTTCAAATGCAGTGGCGACTGCTCCACCTGTCTTGGATAAGCAATGAGTAATTGCTGCAGTAGTAGTGGTTTTGCCGTGGTCAACGTGGCCGATGGTGCCAACATTAACGTGAGGTTTTGTACGCTCAAACTTTTGTTTAGCCATCTTGGATTTTCACTCCTTAATAAATAAATATAAATTTTTAATATTTTTAATTTATATTAAGCCCCTTGCCTTTTGGAAATTATCCCTTCGGCAATATTTTTGGGAACTTCTTCGTAATGATCAAACTGCATGATATAGACTCCCCGGCCCTGAGTGCGCGAGCGCAGATCCGTTGCATAACCAAACATCTCTGCAAGCGGTACATAGGAGCGAATAATCTGGGCTCCGGAACGCGCTTCCATTCCTTCGATTCTCCCTCGTCTGGAATTCAGATCCCCTATGACATCACCCATATATTCTTCCGGAACCGTTACCTCAACCTTCATGATAGGTTCCAGAATAACCGGATTTGCTTTAGCCGCCCCGGCTTTAAAGGCCATCGAACCCGCAACTTTAAAAGCCATTTCAGAAGAGTCAACATCATGGTAAGATCCGTCGTAAACCGTAGCTTTAATGTCTAAGACCTGATACCCGGCCAAAATACCGTTTTGCATGGCTTCTTCGATACCGGCCTGGATTGGTGCGATATATTCTTTAGGAATAACGCCCCCAACAATCTTGCTTTCAAAGATAAAGCCTGATCCTTGTTCCAAAGGCTCGAGTTCGATCCAACAGTGTCCATACTGACCGCGCCCACCGGACTGGCGAACAAACTTACCTTCAGTCTTAACAGCCTTCCGGATAGTTTCTTTATAGGAAACCTGCGGGCGTCCGACATTGCAGTCAACTTTAAACTCTCTTTGCAAGCGGTCAACAATAACTTCCAAATGAAGTTCGCCCATTCCGGCGATGATCGTCTGTCCTGTCTCCTCGTCGGTATAGGTTTTAAAGGTCGGGTCTTCCTCGGAGAGTTTGGCCAGAGCGCCTCCCAGCTTATCCTGGTCTGCTTTGGTCTTAGGTTCAATGGAGATATCAATAACCGGTTCAGGAAAGACCATGGATTCCAGAATGATTTTCGCCTTCTCGTCGCACAGTGTATCTCCGGTACTGACATCCTTAATACCTACGGCAGCTCCAATGTCACCTGCACGAATTTCCTCGACGTCTTCCCGGTGATTAGCATGCATCCGGAGAATTCTGCCGATCCTCTCTTTTTTGCCTTTGGTGGAGTTTAAGATATAAGACCCAGCTTTTAAGGTTCCGGAATAAACTCGGAAAAAAGTAAGCTTCCCAACATAGGGATCAGACATAATCTTAAAGGCCAAGGCGGCAAAAGGCTCTTGATCGTCGGAATGGCGGACGCTTTCTTTACCGGTGTCGGGATCTGTTCCTTCAATCGGCGGGACATCCAAGGGAGAGGGCAAATAATCCACTACTGCATCCAGGAGTGGCTGGACACCCTTGTTCTTGAAGGATGATCCACAAAGAACCGGAATGAATTTTAAGCCGATAGTTCCTTTGCGAATGGCAGTTTTAATTTCCTGCTCGGAAATCTCTTCGCCTTCCAGATATTTCATCATCAGTTCTTCGTCCACTTCCGCTACGGCTTCCAGAAGCTTCTCCCGGTACTCCTGGGCTTGGGTGAGCATGTCTTCCGGGATATTAGCCAGTTCACTGGCTGTCCCCAGATCATCCGTATAAATAATAGCTTTCATGGTAATCAAATCCACGATTCCCTTGAACTTCTCTTCTGTACCGATCGGCAGCTGAACAGGAACAGGGTTCGCCCCCAAGCGCCCAGCAATCATAGAGACACCTCGGAAAAAGTCTGCCCCCACTCTGTCCATCTTATTAATATAAGCAATACGCGGTACTCCATATTTGTCAGCCTGCCGCCATACAGTCTCGGACTGAGGCTCAACACCTCCCACCGAACAAAATACAGCAACAGCGCCGTCCAGGACTCTCAGAGAGCGTTCTACTTCCACAGTGAAATCAACGTGCCCGGGTGTATCAATGACGTTGATGTTATGGCCTTTCCATTGACAGGTAGTAGCAGCAGAAGTAATGGTAATCCCCCGCTCCTGCTCTTGAACCATCCAGTCCATAGTAGCCGCTCCGTCATGTGTCTCACCTATTTTATGCACACGTCCGGTATAAAACAAGATGCGTTCTGTGGTTGTGGTTTTACCGGCATCAATATGAGCCATGATACCGATATTCCGGGTATTCTCTAAGAAAACTTGCCTTGCCACTTATTATCAGCCTTTCTTCTAAGCAAAGTAAAAAACAATTAGCTGCTCTAACATAGATTTGTCTCTTCTTACCAGCGGTAATGCGCAAAAGCCTTATTGGCTTCCGCCATTTTGTGGGTGTCTTCTTTTTTCTTAAAGGAGCCCCCTGTACTATTGGCGGCATCCATTATCTCGCCTGCCAGCCTTTCCTTCATAGTCTTTTCGCCGCGTTTACGGGCATATTCTACCAGCCAACGCAACCCCAGAGTCAGCCTGCGGTCAGCACGTACTTCAATAGGTACTTGATAGTTGGCACCACCGACCCGGCGAGCCTTAACTTCCAAAACAGGCATAACATTTTTGAGTGCCGCTTCGAAAACTTCTATCGGATCTTTACCGGTCTTCTCTTTAATAAGAGCAAAGGCTCCATAGCAGTTAGCTTCGGCAACCCCTTTTTTGCCATCCAGCATAATCTGGTTAATAAACTTGGTGACAACCTTATTATTATAGATCGGATCCGGTAAAATCTCTCTTTTGGCAATATATCCTTTCCTCGGCAATTCTGTTCCCCCTTTCTTTGCATAATTTATTCTTCTATTTCAGGGACTTAGGAAAAATTTCTGGTTATACTAATTATTACTTCTTTTTAGGCCTTTTAGTCCCGTATTTGGAACGAGCCTGATTTCTGTTTTGAACACCGCTTGTATCTAAGGCTCCGCGAACAATGTGGTAACGTACACCTGGAATATCCTTAACACGGCCTCCACGCACAAGTACTACGGAGTGCTCCTGGAGGTTATGGCCGATTCCAGGAATATAAGTTGTTATTTCAATACCATTGGTCAGACGGACACGAGCCACCTTCCTCAGCGCGGAGTTAGGCTTTTTAGGGGTTGTAGTATAAACCCTTGTACATACCCCCCTCTTCTGAGGAGAACCACCGGAAGGAAAATCTTTACGTTTAAGAGCATTTCGTCCCCACTGCAAAGCAGGAGCGGTTGACTTATAAACAACCTTTTCTCTTCCTTTGCGAATCAGTTGATGAATTGTCGGCATAGCTGCACCTCCTTTCCTCTATCAGTATATCGAAAAAACTCTGTTGAGGCCAAAACTTAAAGCCCAAGTCAGAGAAAAACTTAAAGCAAACTACTTTTCCAAAATGGCTGCAACTGCTGCCCCGACTTTAATGCCGCAAGCTTTACCCAGCTCAGACATGCTGGCGACTTCTTGTACATGAACCTGTCGAGCCTTGCACATTTCAACAATTGGCTTTAAAATCCGGCTGTCGGCGTCCTTGGCTATATAGACTTTGCTTACTTTACCATTTTCTAAAGCCCGGCTGGTTTGCTTAATCCCGATAACCTTATTTTGTGTGTTTTTCAAAGATTCATCAAGCATTTTTAAAATGCTTTCCTCCTCCATTTTCTTTCAGCTTGAAATCAGACTACACTATTTTAGCAGTAGGGTTTTTTTATGTCAAGCTAAGTTTTAAGCTCTGCCGAGCTTAAAACTTAGCCGCTCCCGTGAAGACCGTTTAAGGTCTTCACGCATCCATGGCACCGCGGCATTAGCGAAAAGCATGCTTTTCGCCATGGCCGTCAGCGCCACGCCTAAACGCCCTCCGGCACACTCTCCGGCAAATTATCCGCAGCAGTTTTCTCAACCACCCGCAGATTCCGGTACTTAGACATCCCCGTGCCGGCCGGAATAAGCTTGCCGATAATGACATTTTCTTTAAGGCCAATGAGCGGATCTACCTTTCCTTTAATAGCGGCTTCCGTCAACACTCTGGTTGTCTCTTGGAAGGAAGCGGCCGAGAGGAAAGAATCAGTTGCTAAGGATGCCTTGGTGATCCCTAAGAGAACGGGACGATAGGTTGCAGGCTGGCCGCCTTCTTGCAAGACTCTGTTATTCTCTTCTTCAAACTCAAAAACATCAATCAGACCGCCTGGCAGGAGGCCGGTATCCCCGGCATCTTCAACCTTGACTTTTCTGAGCATTTGTCTAACCATAACTTCAATATGCTTATCATTAATATCTACCCCTTGGAGACGGTAAACACGCTGCACCTCACCCAAAAGATAAACCTGCACACCGGTTAGGCCCTTAATTTTTAAAGTATCATGCGGGTTAACGCTTCCCTCGGTCAGCTCATCCCCAGGCGAAATGACCTGGCCGTCCCGAACCCGCAGGCGTGAACCATAAGGAACAGTATAGGATTCGCTTTCTCCGCTTTCATTCATAACCTCGATTTCCTTACGGCCTTTTACTTCTTTAACGGTGACTGTCCCGCCAATTTCTGAAATAATGGCCTGACCTTTAGGCTTGCGGGCTTCAAATAATTCTTCGACCCTGGGCAAACCTTGGGTAATATCATCTCCGGCTACCCCACCGGTATGGAAAGTACGCATGGTAAGCTGAGTACCGGGTTCGCCGATGGATTGGGCAGCAATAATTCCGACTGCCTCACCTATTTCTACCTGGTGCCCTGTCGCCAAATTGCGCCCGTAACACTTCTTGCAGACACCATAGCGAGTCTTACAGTTTAAGACGGAGCGAATCTCGATTTTATCGTAAAGATCTGCGATCACCTTTGCTTGTTCTTCGGTAATCTCATCATCAGGCGTAGCTAGGATTTCTCCGGTTTCCGGATGTTTAATTTCTTTAACCGGAAAACGTCCTATCAAACGTTCTTCCAGTTTTTCAATCATTTCCGTACCTTCTTTGATATCTTCCACTACGATACCTGAATCTGTGCCGCAGTCTTCTTCCCTGACAATAACATCCTGGGAAACATCCACCAGCCGACGGGTAAGATACCCGGAGTCGGCAGTTCTTAAAGCTGTATCCGCCAAACCTTTGCGAGCTCCGTGGGAAGAGATGAAGTATTCCAAAACTGTCAAACCTTCCCGGAAGTTAGCCTTAATAGGAAGCTCGATAGTCCTGCCGGAGGGATCGGCCATCAGTCCCCTCATTCCGGCCAGCTGGCGAAGCTGCTGGACATTACCGCGGGCACCGGAGTTAGCCATCATATAGACCGGGTTAAACTTATCCAAAGATTCCATCAAAGCCTTGGTGACATTATCATTTGCTTTAGTCCAAATATCTATAACCAAGGACTTGCGTTCTTCATCGGTGATAAGCCCCCGCCGGTATTGCAGTTCAGTTTTCGTAACGTTACCATCGGCCTCAGCCAGAATAGTTTTCTTAGCTTCGGGTACCTGGATATCATTGATCCCGACCGTAACCCCGGCTTGAGTGGAATACCTGAATCCAAGATTCTTAATTCCGTCTAAGAGGTCGGCAGTTTTTTCATAACCGCACCACCGGTAAGTCTTGGCTACGATCTTATCTAATGTCTTTTTGTTTATCATTTCGTTAATAAAGCCGACTTCTTCCGGAATAACCGTATTAAAGATCAGCCTGCCGGCAGTTGTCTCCATGAGTTTGCCATCTTTACGCACTTTTATAATAGCCTGCAGGTGGATAGCCTTAGAATTATACGCTAGGATAGCTTCATCCGCATCTTTGAATACTTTGCCTTCGCCTAGAGCTCCCGGCCTTTCCATCGTCAAATAGTAACAGCCCAGAACCATATCTTTAGTCGGCGAAGCAACCGGACGCCCGTCTTTAGGGTTAAGAATGTTATGAGAGGAGAGCATTAAGAGCCGAGCTTCGGCTTGGGCTTCGGCTGAGAGGGGAACGTGCACAGCCATCTGGTCTCCGTCAAAGTCTGCATTATAAGCAGTACAGACCAACGGATGGATCTGCAGAGCCTTTCCTTCGACTAAAACAGGTTCAAAAGCTTGAATCCCCAGACGGTGCAGGGTTGGTGCCCTGTTTAAGAGAACGGGGTGCTCAGTAATGACCTTTTCCAATACATCCCAAACCTCGGGCCGAACCCTTTCCACCATCCTTTTAGCACTCTTAATATTGTGGGCGAAACCTTCATTGACCAGGTTCTTCATGACAAAAGGCTTAAAGAGTTCCAGCGCCATTTCCTTAGGCAAGCCGCATTGGGAAAGACTCAAAGTCGGCCCGACCACGATAACCGAACGACCGGAATAGTCCACCCTTTTCCCCAGAAGGTTCTGGCGGAATCTGCCTTGTTTGCCTTTCAGCATATCGCTTAAGGATTTCAGCGGTCTGTTGCCCGGGCCTGTAACCGGACGCCCCCGCCGGCCGTTATCAATTAAAGCGTCTACTGCCTCCTGCAGCATCCTCTTTTCATTCCGGACAATAATATCCGGTGCTCCCAAATCAAGAAGCTTCTTCAAACGATTATTTCTATTAATAACCCTGCGGTAAAGGTCATTTAAGTCCGAAGTGGCAAATCTGCCGCCGTCCAGCTGAACCATTGGCCTTAGTTCCGGCGGAATAACCGGGATAACATCGAGAATCATCCATTCCGGTTTATTGCCCGACTTCTTAAAAGCTTCCACAACTTCCAAACGGCGGATAGCCCGAATCTTGCGCTGACCCGATACTTCCTTCAGCTCGGCCCGCAGTTCGGCGTTGAGCTTTTCCAGGTCAATCTCCATGAGCAATTTCTTAATGGCTTCAGCACCCATTTCAGCTTTAAAACCATTACCGTATTTCTCCCGTGCTTCCCGGTATTCCATCTCAGTCAGAAGTTGTTTTTTAAGCAAAGATGTTTCCCCGGGATCAACCACAATATAGGCTACAAAATAGAGAACCTTTTCCAGGGAACGCGGCGACATATCCAAAAGAAGCCCCATCCTGCTGGGAATACCCTTAAAATACCAGATATGGGAAACCGGAGCCGCTAATTCAATATGTCCCATTCTCTCCCGGCGAACCTTGGAGCGTGTAACTTCAACCCCGCAGCGGTCACAAACAATTCCCTTATACCGAACTCTCTTATATTTTCCGCAATGGCACTCCCAGTCCCGGGTAGGGCCAAAAATTTTTTCACAGAAAAGTCCTTCCCGCTCGGGCTTCAAAGTACGGTAATTGATGGTTTCAGGTTTTTTAACTTCCCCATGAGACCATTTGACAATCATCTCCGGAGAAGCCAAGCCGATACGCATTCTTTCAAAATTATTAACATCCAGCACGGTATTCTCTCCTTTCACCCATCAACATCTCTTAGACCCTCTTATAATCGTCGAAGTCATCATAATCATTTTGAAGACCGTCATCCTCCAAATCGACAACGGGGTCTTCAACCAGGTCATCTTCCAAATCATCCGGGAGATCGCTACTTAGGTCATCTTCAGCGACCTGGTCTTCGTTAATAAACTCATCTCCCTGATCATAACCATCCCCAGCTTCCTCATAGTCATTCTCAGCATCAACGACTGGATATTGATCATCCATGCCCAGTTCGTGTGCTGTTTCAATATCATCCTCATCCAGGTCCTTAATCTCAACCTCGTCATCCTCTTCCGAAAGCACCGATACATCGAGGCCTAGACTCTGCAATTCCTTGATCAAGACTTTGAAAGACTCCGGAACTCCAGGCTCAGGAATATTCTCCCCTTTAACAATAGCTTCATAAGTCTTGACCCTGCCCACCACATCATCAGATTTGACAGTGAGGATTTCCTGCAGAGTATAAGATGCTCCATAGGCTTCCAAAGCCCAAACTTCCATCTCCCCAAAGCGCTGGCCGCCAAACTGAGCCTTACCGCCCAAAGGCTGCTGGGTTACTAAGGAGTATGGACCTGTAGAACGGGCATGAATCTTATCATCAACTAAGTGGTGGAGTTTCAGCATATACATATAACCAACAGTAATTTCATTATCAAAAGGTTCGCCTGTCCGGCCGTCATAAAGAATAGACTTGCCGTTCTCAGGCAATCCTGCCTTGTTCAGAGTTTCAATGACATCTTCTTCTCTAGCCCCATCGAAAACAGGAGTAGCAATATAGATGCCAAGAGCCTTGGCTGCCCATCCAAGATGGGTTTCCAAAACCTGCCCGATATTCATCCTGGAAGGTACACCCAAGGGGTTCAAGACAATTTCAATCGGAGTACCGTCCGGCATAAAGGGCATATCTTCCTGGCGCATAATCCTGGAAATAACACCTTTATTGCCGTGCCTTCCAGCCATTTTATCGCCCACGGAGATTTTACGCTTTTGGGCAATATAAACCCGCACCAGCTGATTAACCCCGGGCGCAAGTTCATCGCCGTTTTCCCTCTTAAAGACCTTGACATCGACCACTCTGCCGGCTTCACCATGGGGAACTCTTAAAGAAGTGTCGCGAACCTCTCTGGCTTTCTCTCCGAAAATAGCCCTTAAAAGGCGCTCTTCGGCTGTCAGTTCGGTTTCCCCTTTAGGAGTAACCTTACCAACCAGGATATCTCCGGGCCTTACCTCAGCCCCAATACGGATAATTCCCCGCTCATCCAAATCCTTTAAGACATCTTCCCCCACATTGGGGATGTCTCTGGTAATCTCTTCAGGACCAAGCTTGGTATCTCTCGCGTCAGCCTCATATTCTTCAATATGAATAGAAGTAAAGTAATCTTCCTTAACCAACTTTTCGCTGATCAAAATAGCATCTTCATAGTTATAGCCTTCCCAGGGCATAAAAGCTACCAGGACATTACGGCCCAAAGCAAGCTCACCCTGATCGCTCGAGGGGCCGTCAGCAATAACCTGGCCTGTTTCCACTCTTTGCCCTTTCATGACAATCGGCCTTTGGTTAATGCACGTTCCTTGGTTACTGCGCAGGTATTTCAGTAATTTTTGGCGAGTAGTAGTACCGTCATCATTGGCAATAATAATCTCATTGGAAGTAACTCTCATGACCGTCCCGGGTTTCTGGGCAAGAATGCAAACACCGGAATCAACAGCAGACTTATACTCCATTCCTGTTCCAATATAGGGCGCATCCGTTTTGAGCAAAGGAACGGCCTGGCGCTGCATGTTGGCACCCATCAAAGCCCGGTTCGCATCATCGTGCTCCAGGAAAGGAATCAGAGCCGTAGCAATCGAAACCATTTGTTTAGGGGAAACGTCCATATAATCAACGTTGGTGGGCGCAACCAGGACAAAATTCTCACCGTACCTGGCCTCAACCTTGTCGCTTAAGAACTCGCCGCTTTCAGCAATAGGAGAGTTAGCCTGGGCAATAATATATTTTTCTTCTTCATCAGCCGTAAGATAATCAATCTCATCGGTTACTTTGCCGTTCTTCACTTTGCGATAAGGAGCTTCAATAAAACCATACTCATTAATCCGGCCGTAAGTGCTTAAGGAACCAATCAAACCAATGTTCGGTCCTTCTGGGGTCTCAATCGGGCACATCCTGCCGTAGTGGGAGTGATGCACGTCCCGGACCTCAAAGCCTGCCCTCTCCCGGCTTAAACCGCCCGGCCCCAGAGCGCTTAAACGTCTCTTATGGGTAAGCTCGGCTAAGGGGTTGGTTTGATCCATAAATTGTGACAACTGGCTGCTGCCAAAGAACTCTTTAATCGCTGCCACAACAGGACGGATATTAATTAAGACCTGAGGGGTAATCCCTTCAATATCCTGAATAGTCATCCTTTCCCGAACTACTCTCTCCATCCGGGAAAGCCCAATCCTAAACTGATTCTGCAAAAGTTCACCAACCGAACGCAAACGCCTATTTCCCAAATGGTCAATATCATCAACCTGGCCATCGCCATTAATAATTTCCAGCAAACGTTTAAC
Organism: Desulfitobacteriia bacterium; assembly: GCA_050949905.1. Lineage (GTDB taxonomy): Bacteria > Bacillota > Desulfitobacteriia > Desulfitobacteriales > Syntrophobotulaceae > DUML01. The sequence continues at coordinate 49,770 of JBMNGP010000019.1, forward strand.
GGAAGCTATAATATCTTCCGTGGTGAGGTTGCGGACATTCTCGGCGATATCCAGGTGAAGCTTTTTATTAAGCTTATAACGGCCGACTTTAGCCAAATCGTAACGCCTGGCATCAAAGAACAGCGACTCTAAGAGCGAACGGGCGCTTTCCACCGTGGGAGGCTCCCCGGGGCGAAGCCGTTTATAAATCTCCACCAAAGCCTCTTCGGTTGATTCGGTGTTATCTCTTTCCAGGGTAATTCTAATATTTTCATTATCATCAAATGCTTCTAAAATACGCCCGTTGGTAGAATAGCCAAGAGCCCGGATGAGAACGGTAGCCGGCAATTTACGGGTTCTGTCAACCCGGACAAAAATATTATCATTAATATCTGTTTCAAATTCCAGCCAAGCACCCCTATTAGGAATGATCGTTGCTCCATAGATCTTTTTGCCGCTGGCATCAATTGTTTCAGCATAATAAACTCCCGGTGAACGAACCAGCTGGCTGACAATAACCCGCTCAGCGCCGTTAATAATAAAGGTGCCTTTATCGGTCATCAGGGGAAAATCACCCATAAATACTTCCTGTTCCTTAACTTCGCCGGTTTCTTTATTAATCAGCCGGACTTTTACCCTCAGGGGAGCTGCGTAGGTTACATCCCGTTCTTTACATTCCTCTACTTCGTATTTAGGTTCCCCAAGACTGTAATCAATAAATTCCAGGACAAGATTCCCGGTAAAATCCTGAATAGGGGAAATATCCCTAAACATTTCGCGTAAGCCCTCATTTAAAAACCATTGGTAGGAATTTTGCTGAATCTCAATTAAATTGGGCATATTCAGGACTTCCCGTAGTCTTGCATAACTCCAGCGTTCCCTAGTACCAACTTTCATAGGATAAACCATAACGCTTCACCCCTTAAGAATAATTAATCCTCATGCAACCAGAAACCAGCCATTCCCTTTAAAGAAAAACAGCCGCAGACAAAGAAAAACAACATCGGACAAAAAAAGCCAAAAGACGCAATAGGTATAAACAGCTAAAAGCAAGGCTTTTATACAAAAACCTCGCTCTGCGTTTTATGGAGCTATCTTAAATGAGATGCTGATACATCCACACTATAATCTCCCAACATTATTGTTTTGTATAGACCTTAATTCACAGTGACAGTTATTAATCTTAACAAGCAATTGTTCACTTGTCAAGCAAAATTTTGCCTTATTGGGTAAAATATTGGCTATTCTAGAGTATTTATTAATTTATACTAAAATATACTAGTTAAAGTTCTCATCAGAAGATTATTAATAAACTAAATTTATAAAGGGAGTATCCCCGGCTGCTTATGGAGGCAGCTTGAAAGATACTCCCCTATACTTCTTTTGTTAAAAACCAGCTGCTTAAACGGTTAATTACTTAACTTCTACACTGGCACCTGCTTCAGTAAGTTTTGCTTTAATTGCTTCGGCCTCTTCCTTAGCAACTTTTTCCTTAACAGGTTTCGGTGCACTGTCAACCAGTTCTTTAGCTTCTTTTAAGCCCAGACCGGTGATTTCGCGAACAACTTTAATAACATTGATTTTAGCGGCACCGGGGCTCATCAGGACTACATCGAATTCAGTTTGCTCTTCAGCAGCCGGGGCAGCAGCGGCACCGGCGGCGGGAGCAGCTACAACAGCGGCAGGAGCAGCAGCACTGACTCCGAATTCTTCTTCGAAAGCTTTAACGAGCTCAGCGAGCTCCAGAACGGTCATACCTTTGACGGCTTCTAAAATTTCAGCAGTTTTGGACATTATAGGAATCCTCCTTAAATTTTTTTGTTTAATTTTTAGAGTGCAATCGCACCGGTTTGGTGAGAAAAGCCTCTTAGCTTTTCTACTTTCGAACCTCGAATATCGAATCTAGAACAACGAGCTAGGCCTGGGCTTCTTTCAGCTTGCGAACCTCTTCCAAAGCGTAGCCCAGTTTGCGGATCGGTCCTTGCAGGACATTGACCATGCCCTGGAGCGGAGCCTGCATACCGGCAAGCACCTGGGATAAGAGAACCTCTCTGGCAGGAAGGTTGGCCAGATCCTTAATCTTTTCAGGGCCGATAACCGTTCCTTCTAATACTCCGGCCTTAATAGTCAGATTCTTATTACTCTTGGTGAACTCCGCCAGTATTTTGGCCGGAGCAACAGGATCAGCGGAGAAAGCCAGGGCAGTGGGGCCTTCCAGATATTCATCCAAACCCTCGATACCAATCTCCTGAGCTGCGCGGCGAACCATAGTATTTTTCAGTACTTTGTACTCCACACCGGCCTCACGCATCCGAACCCTTAAGTCAGTAACCTGGGCAACAGTAAGTCCCCGATAATCAGCAAGTACTACTCCGGACGAAGCTTGAAACTTTTCTTTAATATTATCGACTACCTTTTGCTTCTCTTCAAAATTTGGCAATTTGCTTTGCACCCCCTTTCGCGTAAAACAAAACAAGCCTTCGCTGTAAGCGAAGGCCAGAAACATTTGAAGCCTAAATCATTAGACTTAAAACCCTTCTTTAAGCCTCGGCAGGAAATTAAGCCTTTTCAGCACCTGCTGTCTACAGCGGAATCACTCAAATTAAATTTACTGTACTATTATAAACGGTCTATCTCAACCTGGCAAGGTTCTTTAAGCTAGAACCTTCAAAGGATTGATTTTCACACCCGGTCCCATGGTGGATGAAACTGTCACACTTTTGAAATATTGTCCTTTGGCAGCAGCCGGTTTAGCTTTCGAGACAACTTCGGCAATGGTCTTGTAGTTTTCGATGAGCTTTTCCTGGTCAAAGGAAACCTTACCAATCGGCACATGGATAATACCGGCTTTATCGGCCCGGTATTCAACCTTACCGGCTTTGATCTCCTTGACGGCTCTCTCGACATCAAAGGTTACCGTACCGGTCTTGGGGTTAGGCATCAACCCTTTGGGTCCTAAGAGCCTACCAAGCTTACCAACCATACCCATCATATCGGGAGTAGCAACTGCCACATCAAAACCAAACCAACCCTGTTGGATTTTTTCCACCATGTCTTCAGCACCGACAAAATCAGCGCCTGCTTGTTCAGCTTCCTTGGCTTTTTCACCTTTGGCAAAAACCAGTACACTTTGGGTTTTACCGGTTCCATGGGGAAGTACCACAGCCCCGCGGATCTGTTGATCGGCATGGCGGGTATCAATACCCAATTTAAAAGCCACTTCCACTGTTTCATCAAACTTAGCTTTCGCGTTAGTCTTAACAAGATTTAAGGCCTCGGCCGGCTCATACAAAGCCTGAGCGTCAATAGCCTTTAAAGAATCTTGGTAATTCTTACCTCTTTTAGGCATGTTAATTTCCTCCTTGTGGTAGTCGGGTGTTTAGCCCTCCCACATAATAAAAACAAATCAAAACATGAACTGCGTAAATTTAAATAAACTCCAACTTTAGATAACATCAATACCCATGCTGCGGGCAGTTCCTTCCACCATCCGCATTGCAGCTTCAACGCTGGCGGCATTAAGGTCTTTCATCTTCATTTCAGCAATTTCTTTAACCTGATCTTTAGTCACCTTAGCAACCTTCTGCTTATTGGGTACAGCAGAACCGGACTGAACATTTGCAGCTTTTTTCAATAAAACTGCAGCCGGTGGGGTCTTCAGCACAAAAGTGAAAGAACGGTCTTCATAAATAGTAATCTCTGCGGGAATGATCAAACCAGCTTGATCCTTGGTTCTTTCATTGTACTCTTTGCAGAAAGCCATAATATTAACACCGTGCTGTCCAAGTGCAGGGCCAACCGGAGGTGCCGGATTTGCTTTGCCGGCTGAAATAGCTAATTTAACCAGGCCAATTACCTTTTTTGCCATGATTACACCTCCTTATCATCTAATCGTGCCAAATGTAACAGTACTAAAATATATTTAGTCAAGTTTTTCAACTTGCCCAAATTCCAGCTCCACCGGAGTCTCTCTCCCAAACATGGAAACCGTAACCCTGACTTTTTGCTTCTCTTCCAGGATTTCTTGGACAACTCCGATAAAATCTTTAAACGGACCAGACGTAACCCTAATAGACTGGCCAATATTGACATCAATCTTCGTACGGACTTTCTCCAGACCCATCTGGCGCAAAATTGCAGCGACTTCATATTCCAAAAGCGGAATAGGCTTGCTGCCGCTGCCGACAAAACCTGTAACTCCCGGGGTATTGCGAACAACATACCAGGAATCGTCCGTCATATCCATCTCCACTAAAACATAACCGGGGAAGACCTTACGCTTGGAGATCTTTTTCTTACCGTTTTTGATTTCGATCTCATCTTCCATAGGCACCAGAACGCGAAAAATCTTATCTTCCATATTCATAGATTCCACGCGCTTCTCCAGATTTGTCTTCACCTTATTCTCATAGCCGGAATAAGTGTGAATAACATACCAGTTTTTAGCCATTATGCGAAGGCCTCCTAACAAAGATTCCACCCGAGGTTAACCATTAATTAAAGTGTTCATAACAAAGGTTAAGCCACTGTCTACAATCCAAATAAGCAAAGCAATAATACCAACAGAAACAAGGACAACACCGGTATAAACCAGTAGTTGATTGCGGGTCGGCCAATGTACTTTTTTCAACTCCAGCCAAACATCGCGAAAATAGTTAAACCTTTTCCCGAAGTTTCTGAACCTACTGAAGAATCCCCTAGACTCTTCCTTCTTCGCCACTGCCATTAAATCACATCCTTATCGGTATATACCGGACCAAACTATTTGGTTTCTTTATGAACAGTATGGGTTTTACAAGTTCTACAATACTTTTTAATCTCAATCCGATCAGGGTCATTCTTTTTATTTTTCATAGTTTGATAATTTCTATTCTTGCATTCCTGACAAGCCAGTGTGATGGCAACACGCATTCCGAACACCTCCTAGCAATGGCATTTCCCTATTATTTTGCAAGTCGCACAGAATAATTTAACACAATAATAAACTTTTTGTCAAGGAAGATTACTTTAAATCTTCTTGCCCCCAGAAGGAAAAAGCCGGCCGGGAAGTGGCCGGCTGCTACTGCAATTATACCTGATAATTCCTAACAAGTTCAAATTCTTCTTGAATATCCTTTGAAGGTTCTTTAGATAGAAGAGATACAATTACGATAGCGAGGCAGGAAAGAACGAAGGCCGGGAATAATTCATAGATTCCCCAAACACCGCCCATTGGTTTTAAGAGGAGCTTCCAAATAAAGACCATGCCACCGCCGGTCAGCATCCCGGCAATAGCTCCTGATCTCGTAACTCTTTTCCAGAACAGGGAGAATAACATGATCGGCCCGAAAGTAGCACCAAAACCCGCCCAAGCAAAGGATACCACCGTAAAAATAACACTGTTTTCATCTAAAGCAATAATCATTGCAACGATAGCAATAATAACCAAGGTTAGCCTGGATACATATAAAACCGTTTTGTCGCTGGCTTCTTTCTTCAAAAGACCCTGATAAACGTTTTTGGAAAAAGCCGAAGCAGCGATCAGCAAATAAGAGTCGGAGGAGCTGATTGTAGCTGCCAGGATACCGGCCATAATAATTCCCGCTATGAAAGGGAAGAAGAAATTGGTCGACAAGAGGATAAAGACTCTTTCTGCAGCGCTCTGGGTAAGGAAGGCATCCGGATAAAGCACCCGGCCGATCATCCCAATAGCCACTGCAGCCGTCAGAGAAATAATAACCCAGACAACGGCGATTCGCCGGGAAAATTTAAGGTCGCCGGGGTTTTTAATGGCCATAAATTTAAGGAGTACCTGCGGCATACCAAAGTAACCTAAGCCCCAGGAAAGAGTGGAAATAATGGTCAATAATCCATATTTACCGGCTTCGCCAAAGAGAGGCTTGCCGTCGGCTCCAATTTGCTGGACACCGTCAACCACTGTAGGTGAGGCAATACCAAAGAAATCAAAAAATCCGGGAATGGAGCGGGCATTTTCAATAATAGCTGAAATCCCCCCGGCATGGGCGATGCCTGCAATCAGCACTGCAGTCAAAGCAAAAATCATAATAATACCCTGCATAAAGTCGGAAGCACTCTCCGCCAAAAAGCCGCCGATAAAAGTATAAAAAATAACGAAAATAGCTCCGGCGATCATCATATAAACATAGTCAAAGCCAAACAGGGTATTGAAAAGCTTGCCGAAAGTAACAAAACAGCTGGCGGCATAAACACTGAAGAACACTAAGATAAACAAGGCGGCAATAGTCATTATAACCTTTTTATCTTCTTTAAACCTCCGGCTGAAAAAGTCGGGGATAGTAATAGAATCATCGGCAAGGTGCGAGTAAATCCGCAATCTTTTAGCAACAAACAACCAGTTTAAATAAGTACCTATACCAAGCCCAATGGCCGTCCAAGCGGCATCACTGAAACCAAACCAATAAGCTACTCCGGGAAGCCCCATTAAAAGCCAGCCGCTCATATCCGAAGCCTCGGCTCCCATGGCTGTAACCCAAGGATTTAAAGACCGGCCCCCGATCAAGTAATTTTGGCTGCTTTCACTGGCCCGCTTAGCATAATACAGGCCAATGCAAATTACGACGGCTATGTACAAAACCATAGCGATAAAAATTTGGAGATTTGCTCCGCCCACACTCATTCCTCCCAAAACTATATATTTTATATATCAGAAACAATAATACCCTAATTATATATATTAAAGCCGATTTTGGAAATATATTTCTCGATTTCCGCGTAAAAAGCGTAAAGTTCCTACCCTCAAAGCCTCCTCAACCTCTCAGATCTCAGCAAAAACTGCTTTGATCCGACCTCATGCAAAGCTTTGAGGATTCTTTCCTTATCCTGATTTAAAGTACCTTTCAAAGATAGATAGTTAGAAGCATGGTTACTCCTAAAGATCGTTTCTTTAAGCTCGAAGTGTTGAAGCATCAAAGTCAATTCGTCCAAGACTTCCTCAGCTTCCAAAACCCTAAACCTGCCCTGCCGGGCTAAGGATTCCAAAAACCCATTCAATGTGTTCTTCCAGCTATAAAAAGCAAAGCTCTCGCTGATTCTCGAAAGCTTTGCAATTTGTTATATTCATATCCCATGTTAATTAAATATCTGGGAAATCCCAGCAATACACATCCTGATTGGATACTGCCATATCGGATGACAGTCAAAGCCTAAGATGACAGCCTCAGTTCTTCTCTTTCTTCTTCCCGAGATAGGCACTCTTCACATCTTCATTCTGCAGAAGATCCTGGCCCTTGCCGGTGAGAACAATCTTCCCTGTTTCCAGGACATAGCCCCAGTCGGCGATTCTTAAGGCCATATTGGCATTCTGCTCAATTAAAAGAATAGTAACCCCGTTCCTATTAATCTCTTGAATAATGGAAAAAATGCTTCTGACCACCAAAGGAGCAAGACCCAAAGAAGGCTCGTCCATCATCATAATCTTAGGCCTGGACATCAAGGCCCGACCCACAGCCAGCATCTGCTGCTCGCCGCCGGAAAGGGTTCCGGCCAGCTGCCAGGAACGTTCTTTGAGCCGCGGGAAAAGTTCATAGACCCAGGCCAAATCCTTATTGATCTGATCATGGTCCGTCCGCAGATAAGCCCCTATCTTCAGGTTTTCCAGAACCGTAAGGTCTGGAAAGACCCGGCGTCCTTCCGGTACAAGGGTAATTCCTTTAGCCACAATACTGGGAGAATTAGCTCCGGTAATATCTTCACCATTATAAGTGATCTTGCCGGATTTACTCTTAACAAGTCCCATAATAGTACGCAGGGTGGTAGACTTACCGGCCCCGTTAGCACCGATTAAAGTAACGATATTGCCTTCCGGAACTTCCAAGTCTATCCCCTTTAAAGCTTCGATCCCACCGTAAGATACCGTCAAATTTTCCACTTTAAGCATCGTCATCCACCCCCAGATAAGCCTCAATAACCCGAGGGTCATTTTGGACTTCTTCGGCCGTACCTTTAGCGATGGTCTCGCCAAAATCGAGCACATAAATCCGTTCGGATATTTCCATAACCAAATCCATATGATGTTCGATTAAAAACACCGTGAGAGCGTATTCATCTTTAATCTGTCGGATAAAAGCAGTAAGCTCTTCGGTTTCCTTGGGGTTCATCCCGGCAGCCGGCTCATCTAAGAGCAAAAGATTAGGTTCGGTGGCCAAAGCCCTGGCAATTTCCAGGCGGCGCTGCAGCCCATACGGCAAAGAAGAAGCTATATCATCTTTATACTTCTCCAGGCCAAATTTCTGAATAAGCGCCAAACTCTCTTCCCGCATTTGCCTTTCTTCCCGGCGATACCCGCCAAACCTTAAAGAAGCCGTAAGAAAATTAGATTTAAGCCTTAAGTGACGGGCAATCAGGACATTATCAAATACAGAGAGTTTTTTAAACAAGCGGATATTTTGAAAAGTCCTGGCAATACCTTTATGCGTAATTTGATCAGGCCTCAAACCGGTAATATCCTGACCTTCATAAAAAATCTGACCTGAAGTGGGGGTATAAACCCCGGTAATCATATTAAAAGCGGTAGTCTTGCCAGCCCCGTTCGGACCGATCAGGGCTACAATTTCCCCCTTATTAACTTCCAGCGAAAGGTTATTAACTGCCACTACCCCTCCAAAACGCATGGTAATAGCCTTAGTTTCCAGTAAGTGCTTATGTGTCATCTGGCTTCACCACCTTTAATGCGTTTAGTGAGTTTAGAGAACATTCCTTTCAGCATATCCCAATTAAGCTCTTTATTGCCCATTAAGCCATTGCGGTAGAAGAGCACGATAATCATCAGAGACAGAGAAAAGACAACCATCCTTAAGCCCGGCCGGAATAGGGGTATACTGACACCGAGAATACTTAAAGGTTCATCAAAGAAACGCATAATCTCCAGTCCGGCGGTCACAATATAAGCCGAAATAATTGTCCCGGAAACACTGCCCATCCCGCCTAAGACAATAATCAGCAGGAAGTTATAAGTTAATGTAAATATAAAGTTTTTGGGGTCAACAGTACTCAGCATGGAAGCATAAAGCCCCCCGGCTATCCCGGCAAAGAACGCCCCTACCATAAAAGAGAGGATCTTGTGGCGGAAGAGATTAATACCCATGGCCTGGGCGGCAATCTCATCTTCGCGAATAGCCTTAAAAGCTCGCCCATAGCTTGAGGATATAAGCAAAACCAAAAAAACTACCGTGACTAAAGTCACGCCGTAAATCCACCACATATTGGCCGTAGTAGGGATATTCTTAATCCCTAAAGGGCCATTAGTTATACTTTGCAAATTGGTTAAAACAATCCTGATAATCTCCGAGAACCCTAAAGTGGCAATAGCCAGGTAATCATCCCTTAAACGCAGAACCGGGGCTCCGATCAGAAAAGCAAAAAAAGCTGCCAAGACACCTCCCAAAAGCAAAGCGACAAGAAAAGGCAGCTCAACATTGGCGATCGCAGGATGCATTGGTTCAATATAAAAGTTGGCCGGACGGGCACTGACCGGCAAAGTAAAAATACCGACAGCATAGGCACCGATAGCCATAAAGCCTGCATGACCCAAAGAAAAAAGCCCGGTAAAACCATTAATCAGGTTCATGGATAAAGCCAGGATGGTATAAATTGCACACAGATTAAGAACCCTCTTGATATAAGCATCCATGTATAAGTTCGCAATTATCAGGAAAATAAAAAGAGCCGCTAAGAGGATTACTGTTAATATTTTATCTTGCTTTTTCATCTGGGTCACACCTTCTCGGTAATTTTTTCGCCAAGGATACCCGTGGGCCTGAATAAAAGAATAATAATCAGGAGAATAAAGGCAAAGGCATCCCGGTAGCCTGTCATATGAGGCAAAGCAGCAATAAGCAATACTTCTCCCAAGCCCAGAATAAAACCACCCACGACAGCACCCTTAATATTACCTATACCGCCCACAACTGCAGCCACAAAGCACTTCAGTCCAGGCATAACCCCCATCATCGGTTGGATCTGAGTATACCTGATTCCCCACATAATAGCGCCAACTGCCGCTAAAGTAGAACCGATAATAAAAGTAATAGAAATAATCCTATTGGTATCTATGCCCATAACCATAGCGGTTTCGTAATCTTTAGAGACCGCCCGCATGGCCATACCCATCTTGGTATGATTAATCACATAAAGCAAAACTGCCAGAAAAATCAAAGTAACGGACGGGATAAAAAAAGATATAAATTGAATCTTAATACCGGCTACACCAAGCGTATCCGCAAAAAGAGGAATGTCCGGAAAGGCTTTAGGTTTCCCTGAAAAAACGTAAATTGCCAGGTTTTCTAAAAGAAAAGAGACACCAATAGCCGAAATCAGTAAGGAATTCTTCGGAGCATCACGCAAAGGTTTATAGGCGGCACGTTCAATCAACATTCCAAGGAGTGCGGTAGCAATAATTGCCACAAGAAAAGCAAGCGGCCACGGGAGTCGAAACGTCATAATGCCAAAGAATGCAAAATAAGTGCCCATCATAAAGATGTCGCCATGGGCAAAGTTAATCAACCTTAAAATACCATAAACCATGGTATACCCAATGGCCACCAGAGCATATAAACTGCCCAGCGAAATGCCGTTAACCAAGTGTTGTAATAGTGAACTACTCAATGGATTTCACCGCCATTATTTATTGCCTATTTTTTTTTGCTTTGTTATATTGTCTTGCTAAATACATCTGTCCAAAACAGCTTCGGCAAGACAAACTTGCCGAAGTGTTTTGAACTTATGGAATTCCCCGAGAGGAAATTACTCAGCTTTAACCGTATCCATGTAAGTGAATTTGCCGTCTTTAACAGTCTTAATAATGGCGTCTTTAATGGCATCGCCATTTTCATCCAGGGTAACCGGCCCGGCTGCTCCGGGGAAAGCCTTAGTAGCGGCAATAGCATCGCGAATGGCAACCGGATCAGTTGATCCGGCCCGCTCAATAGCATCCAGGATCAAAAGATAAGCATCATAGCCAAGAGCGGTAACAGCTGCCGGCTGTCTGTCGGGATAAGCCTTGGCAAAAGCATCTAAGAAGATATCGGTCTCCGGAGTTAAGGCAACTGAAGAATCAAAGAAGGTTGAGAAAACAACGCCTTCAACTGCGTCACCGCCTACTTGGATAAACTCATCGGTTTCCCAAGTATCCCCGCCAATAAAGGGTGTTTCAATCCCTAAAGTTCTGGCTTGTTTAACGATCATCGCCGACTCGGTGAAGTTACCGGGAGCAAAAATAACATCCGGATTCTTACCTTTAATATTGGTCAGCTGAGCAGTAAAATCAGTATCATTGGTCTGATAATTGGAAACTTCAACTACGGAATCCGGGTCACCGGTCAGCTTAATAAATTCTTCCTTAAAGAAGCTGGCCAGGCCAACGGCATAGTCATTGGAAAGCTCTTGGATAATAGCAGCTTTCTTGGCACCAAGGCTATTATAGGCATATCTAGCCATAACAGTGCCTTGGAAGGGGTCAATAAAGCAAACCCTAAAGTAATAATCATTATCTTTGGTTACCAAGGGGTTAGTGCAGGAAGCGCCGACTGTAGGCATCTTATTTTCCAGAATAGGAGCACCGGCAGCCATGGATAAGCTGGAACCCCAGGAACCAATAATGGCAGAAACTTTCTCTTTTTCAATGAGGCGAATAACGGCATTAGCGGCTTCAGCCTTGTCGGACTTATTGTCAACAATAACTAGCTCGACCTTTTTGCCTAATACCTCGGGATAAAGCTCATTAGCGAGTTTCATCCCTTCTACTTCGAGCTCACCGCCGGCAGCATTGGGGCCGGTTAAGGGCTCAAAAATGCCGATTTTGATCACATCATCATCGGCTGCGGGTGCTGCTGCTTGAGATGCACAACCTGTCGCCATAGTAACAGCTAACAGGATACACAGCACAACTGTGAAAACCTTTTTCATCCTCTTTTGACCTCCCTGTAAATATAAATGTACTCTGTAGAGAAACATAATATAATGTAGCGTATCATAACAGTCCGAGATATTCAATTATTATTAAGAGTGATTTTTAAAAAAATTTTCTTATTTATTGGATTTTCAATTGATAAGGTATCATTAATTTCGCAAATTCATAAATAAGTGTTTATGAATAAAGACATAAACGCAACTGCTTGGTAAGATAAGGTTACCACACCAATCAAAACCAGGAGGAGCTGCGAATATGTCTGATAAAATTATACACTTAAATGAAGGAGCAATAAAGCAAGAGCTTAAGAATTGGTACGTCAAAGTGTGGAGGAAACACTAAATAACCTTTTGGATCAGGAAGCAGCAGAGCTCACAAATGCCGGTAGGTATGAACGTACAAAAGAACGAAAAGGATATCGTTCCGGCCACTATGAGAGGAAGTTAACGACCACTTCCGGAGAGGTGAAGCTGAAAGTGCCTAAACTGAAAGGTGTCGCCTTTGAAACTGCAATCATAGAGCGCTACCGGCGGCGTGAAAGCTCTGTAGAAGAAGCTCTAATCGAAATGTATTTAGCTGGTGTTTCAGTCCGGCGAGTAGAAGATATAACTGAGGCACTCTGGGGCACAAAAGTATCGGCCGGAACGGTCAGCAAGTTAAACCAGAAAGTCTATGGCCACATCGATACTTGGCGCAATCGCCCTCTACAAAGAAAATATCCCTATGTCTATCTCGATGGGATTTACCTTAAACGTAATTGGGGTGGAGAATACGAAAACGTTGCGATCCTAATTGCTATGGCTGTCAATGAAGATGGTTACAGAGAAGTAATAGGCGCTTCTGAAGGAATGAAGGAAGATAAAACAAGCTGGCTGGAATTCATGAAAAGCTTAAAGGAACGTGGCTTATCCGGAACCCAGTTATTTATCGGGGATAAATGTCTGGGCTTATTGGAAGCAGTGAACGAAACATTTCCGGAAGCCAAATTCCAACGCTGTACTGTTCATTTTTACCGGAATGTCTTCTCAGTAACACCTCGCTCCAAGATGAAAGAAGTAGCGGCAATGCTAAAAGCGATCCATGCCCAGGAGGATAAAGAAGCAGCTAAAGAGAAGGCAACAGCGGTTGTAGCTAAGCTTCGGGACATGAAACTGAAAGAAGCAGCGAAAAAAGTTGAAGACAGCATTCTCGAAACACTGACATATATGGACTTTCCACAAGCACACTGGACTAAACTTCGCAGCAATAACGTCATCGAAAGATTAAACCGGGAAATCCGCAGAAGAACCAGGGTAGTTGGCACTTTTCCTGATGGGCATTCAGCATTAATGCTTGTCTGCGCTCGGTTGCGGTATGTAGCCAGTAAAGCCTGGGGCACAAAAATGTATATGAGTATGAGACACCTTGAGGAAATGAACAAAGAAAACAGTATTATAGCAGGTTAATGTGCGACCCTCTCTTAGTAGACTGGCCATGGGGCCCCATGGCCAGTCTACTAAGAGATAAAGATATACAAGAAAAATTACCAAGCAGAAAAACAAATTTGCGAAAGATTATTGACAGTACCATTTTTCAATTAAGTTTTTGGAAGATCTCAGCAGTTCTAATAAATTCACCTAAAAAAAGAAGCTATTTTTTATATAATAGCATTCTTTAATTAGATCTTTTATAATACTGATGCGCATTATTATAATCTAAAGCTAATCCAAAGCTAATCTAAAACTAATCTAAAGCGTCTAGGTTAGACACCGGAAAACAAGCCTGTCTTATTGGATATTAAGCAGCCTGATAGCTTCATTGGCAAACCAACGAATATTATAAGTAATAACCGCTACCTCGTTTAAGGCATGCATATAAAAGAGAGTAGATGGATTCTTATCCTGCCATTCGTTAAAAATCCTATTGAGCTTGCTCCAAACCCGGGGTTCGGGATAAATAACAGCTTCTTCCCCCCGGATTTTTTTCTGCAGCTCCTGGTTATAGGAAGTGGCATTAAAAACCACGTTAAACAGCATCTCAAAAATACGATTGAATTCACAGCTAATGCTGGGGTCATTGGCTTCCTCCCGGCGTATTCTCCTCTCCTCCGCTAAGGTCAGCAAATCTTCAGCTCTTTGCCACAACCCCCGGTTATAAGTGAGGTACTCCTTATATAACCGTTCTTCCACGGATTTAATCCCGGAGCTTTTGCTCCCTACATTGAAATTCCACTCATCGCGGTAAAGGTCAAAAAGATTCTCCGCTTCCTCGTAGAGATGAATAAAATCTTTATTAGCTTTCTCTCTTTCCTCCGCTTCCGGGATATTTAGATGGAGGTAGCGGTTTAAGGAATCCGTAAATCTTTGGACAGCCAGGTTATTAAGCTTAATTAATTTCTTGACTAAAGTCCGCTGGTAATGCGGTGGAGCCATCGTAAAGTTAATCACATTAGCAGTAATAATACCAATAATTATCGCCACGGACCTTACCAAAGCATGTTCCAGGAATTGATCCTGAGGGGAAGCCAGAATAAAAATGGCCGAAATAATAGCCAGGACAATATGATTTTTGGCTTTAAACACCTTAGTACAAAATAAAATAACTACAATTGTAGCTATCGCCATACTGACAAAAAGAATAGGAATAGTAAGCCCTAAGACGATCCCCACGCTTATAGCGGCAAGATTGACAATAATTTGCTGTAAGGAATTCTTCAAGCTTTTCCCCAGGGACTGCTGCATGCAGACCACGGCCGAAGTAGCGGCAAATAGCGGCGGTTTAATATCCAAGGCAATACAAATATAGACACTGATGGCCACTGCCAAACCTGTTTTTAGTGTTCTGGCTCCGATGTTCAAGTCCTTCACCCTTAACTTTAACTAACTTATCGTTTTAATATAATACCATAAATCTATGTCCATCTACAGTCTGCCAGAACCTATAACATTAACCTTTATCGGACACCTTTAGCTTTAAACCATACCGGTTTTAAATAATTCTGCAAACGTCTCTACCAAGGCTGGGTCAAACTGACTGCCGGCATTTCTTTGAAGCTCCTCCAAGGCCTCGGCCTTACTGCGGGCTTGGCGGTACGGCCTGGCACTAACTATAGCATCATAAGCGTCGGCTAAGGCCAAAATCCGGCATTCCAGCGGGATTTCCTCCCCTTTAAGTCCCAAAGGATAACCGGTTCCATCCCAGCGTTCATGGTGCTTCAGGATTAGATCCGCATTTTCTATAAGCTCAGGCGAGGAAGACGCAATAGCCAGCCTATAACCTCTCTCCGGATGCTGGCGGATTATTTCCCACTCACTTGCTGTTAAAGGCTCGGGCTTTAACAGTATCTCTTCCGGAATACCCACTAAGCCAAGGTCATGAACCTCAGCCAGCAGAGCAAGGTTAGACAAGGCCTGCGGTGGAAGGCCTCGCCTCTGCGCGAGCTTAAGACAAATATGCGCCACTCTTTGGCCGTGGCCTTTGTCGAGAAAATCTTTTTTAGCCAAAGAAGAGATCAGGAAATTAATAATCCGGGTCCGGTTATTAGCCATCTGCAGGGTTTTATTTTGATACATAAGCTCGTCGGTTTTTTTAAGAACCTCTTCCAAACTGTCTCCCGGCTCATCCACGGTATATAAGCCCATAGAAACACTTATGGGCAGGCTGGGATTCTCCTGATTATAGGAATTAATGTTATAGTCTACCCTGGCAGCAATCTTTTGAGCCTCCTCCCGCCCTGTTTGCAGCAAAATAACAATAAATTCATCTCCCCCGACCCGGGCAAGAATATCTTTTTCCCGCAAGGAAGACTTGACTATCCCTGCCAGGTTTTTCAGCAGCAAGTCCCCTTGGTCATGACCCATCGTATCATTGACAAGCTTAAGACAATCAGCATCTAAGGAGATAAAAGTTAACGGATAATGATTACTGTTATTGATAATATTAAGCTGCTCTTCGAAAAAGGCTCTGTTATGAAGGCCGGTCAAGGCATCATGCTGGCTAAGATACTTAAACCGGTCTTCTTTGCGTTTGCGTCCGGTAACATCCAAAGCCACGATACCAACAAGAGTACTATCTTCCTTGCTGTTAAGTACAGGAAACACCCAGCTGTCATAATGCCGGCGGCTGCCGTCCCACAGCACAACTTCGTCGCTAAAATACAGAGGCTCCAGGCGATTTTGCAGTTTTCGGATTCGTCTAATTAAAGTATAGGCAATCAAGGGCGGAAACACCTTAGTCAAATATTGACCTTCCAAGCCGGCCGCCGGATAACCCAAAAGCCCGGTTACGGATTTGGAAACCCGGATGATTTTCCCCCTTTTATCCAAAATGCCAATAGGGCTGGGGCTGTGTTCCCAGAAAGAATTCAAAATACTTATAACTTCTTCCAATTCGTCTTCCCGTTTTTTTAAGGCTTTCTGAGCCTGAATCTTCTCTTTCTCCCGCAGGCTTTCCGAGATATAAAAACCAATCGTCTTAGCCGCTACCCGCACGATTGGCTTTAAGATCTCCGGTTCACCACTTATCCCTAAGCTCCCTACTCTTTGGCCAAGAATAGTAATCACATAGTTATAACCCCGCCGAGTATCGGTTCCAAGCTGAGTGTACTTCTCCTCCAGTTCCGGAGTTATGACCGCCTCATCCGAGTCACCGGCTAGAATCAGAGCCGATCCCATATGCTTTCGCCCAATGCGCTCCGGCAAGGTGGCCTCAATGATCTCCCCTTCCGAATCACAAATAATAATATTGCATCCGGTCTCAGCAGAAATCATCTTGGAAACCTGTCGCAAGGCATCTAAATTATCCTTTAGAATATTTTGCACCACGCCCGCACTTCCCTCTCCAGAGCCATATAGGCAGAACATAATCCTACTTTTCTATCTGTATTTATATTTTACCATACTATACCAGTCTTTCAATTGTCCTAAGCGATTGTTCAAAATCTTAAGTTACAATCTGCACAAAGTTAGTGCCAGCTGCTAAAAGTAAAAAGCACCTTGGGAGTTTTATGGCACGGCTTATAATCTCACACCTTTCCCATTCTATTCTTTCCCGAAGCCGAGCAGGGGAATGTCCAATTTGTACTAGATTAACAGAGATAGGCTGTGAGATTTTTTTCAGCCAGCCGATAAGCTTGAAAATAATTATCTTCTTCCAATCCTTTAACAGCAGTATCAATGTCTGACTGAAGGTTATATAGTCCGGTCATCAACGAGACGAATAAATAAACTTCAATACCTGAATACTCTCTAGATAGTACGGCTGTGCCCCCGCATGGGGGCGAACCTGTGAAGCAGGTTTGAAAATGATCTGTTATAGTGTTTCAATCCACGCCCCCGTGTTAATGCTAGTCTAAAAGTGTACCAGATGCCGGTCGAAAAATAGGCCACCTTAATCAAATTATCCTGTATGATTTTGTTGTCAAAGCATAATCGTACAGGAGGAAAGAGATGATTAAGATGGCACAATTAGAAGATATCAGAAAAATGTACTTCATGGAAGACCTAAGCATGCGGGAAATCAGCCGCAGAACAGGCATTCACCGCGATACAATTTCCAAATATCTATCAACAGATGAACCTATGCCACCTAAATATCATTTAACCCAAGAGCGAAATCATCCGGTACTTGGTCCCTACATACCGATGATTAAACAGATCCTCGAAGAAGATAAGTCGCGACATCGAAAGCAAAGACATACCGGTACAAAAATCTTTAAAGTGTTGAAAGAAGCCGGTTATACAGGGGGTTATTCAACTTTAACCGACTATCTCAGAAAGGAACATAGAAAACAACGCGAAGCATTCTTACCCTTAGAATTCGATTTAGGTACCTATGCCGAAGTAGATTGGACAGATGCATATTTTTATCTGAAGGGTAAAGAAACTCTAGCCCACATTTTTGTCATGAAGCTTCGAGGTTCCGGAGGATTTTATGTAAGAGCTTATCCCTTTGAAAAACAGGAAGCATTCTTTGACGGCCATATCCGCTGCTTTGAATTCATGAATGGAGTTCCGTACAGAATCACCTATGACAATCTCAAGACGGCCGTGAAAAAAGTACTGCAAGGCAGCAACCGTGAAGAGCAAGAACAATTTATCGCCTTAAGAACGCATTATCTTTATGAATCTTCTTTCTGCCGCCCAGCCCGTGGTAACGAAAAGGGCGGAGTAGAAAACGCCGGCAAAGAAGCAGTTAGAAAGTTCTTTGTCCCCTATCCGGATGTTGATTCCTTTGAAGAACTTAATGAGTATTTACACTTGGAATGTGTAAAACTACTGGAGCAAAATCCTAAGTGGGAAGCAGAAAAGGCAGCTTTAAGACCTTTGCCCAAAACAAGGTTCAACGGAGCCAGATATAAAGAAGCCAAAGTAAACCGTTATGCCATGGTACAGTTGGAGACTAACCGTTACTCCGTACCTACAGCTTATGTTGGCGAAAGAGTAACGCTGAAAATAACTGCCGGACAAGTAGAAATAATCTATAGAAACAGTATCATTGCTCAACATCCCAGACTTTATGGCAGAAACCAGGATAACATCATTCTGGATCATTACCTGGAGTTGTTACTGCAAAAGTCTCGGGCTTTAGGCAACACCAAAGTATACAAGCCGCAGACCTTAGAGCCGGTCTATGAAGAATACCGCAGAGGATTGATTGCTCGGCATCCTAAAGGCAACCGGGAGTTTGTGAAAATACTGATGCTCTTGCGGGAGTATCCATCTAAACTGGTGACGGAAGCCCTGGAATTGGCCCTTGTTTACAACCTCTATAGCTATGACGGTGTATTAAACATCATTGGACAACTAATCGTTGCAAGCCCGAAAATCACACCGCTCGACAAAGAGAAGTATGAGAATATCCCGGATGTTAAAGTCAATCCTCCCAGTCTGGATAAGTACAGTATTCTGATGACAGGGGGAGTAAACTCATGGCTGTAAACAAGATGCTTTTGGAAGCCTACCTAAAGAAATTAAAGATGCCTCAAGCTGCTAAAGTCTACGAGTCTATGGCTCGGGAAGCTGTCGACAATAACCTTGATTATGAAGAATATTTACTGGGAGTATTAGAGCAGGAAATCCATCAACGGGAGAATAACCGAATCCAGCGTGGTATCAGGCAAGCAGCTTTTCCGGTGATTAAGACCTTGGAGAACTTTGATTTCAAGGTAATTCCCTCCCTGAATAAGCCCAAGGTACTAAAGCTGATGCAGGGAGATTACATTCGAAAGAAAGAGAATATCATTCTTGTTGGCAATTCTGGAGTTGGTAAAACCCATATTGCCATCGCCCTGGGCTATGAAGCCTGCCGGCAGGGATTTAAAGTTAAGTTTTACACGGCAGCAGGACTAATTAACGAATTACTGGCCGCCCAACAGGAATATCGCTTAAGTCGTCTGGAAAAGCAGTGGCTGACACCTCATGTAGTTATTCTTGATGAACTGGGCTATATCCCATTTAGTAAAACCGGCGCCGAGTTGCTGTTCCAGTTTTGCTCCGCCAGGTATGAAAGAGGCAGCCTAATTATCACCACTAATCTCGAATTTCCTAAATGGACGGAGGTGTTAGGCGATGAACAGATGACCGCAGCTCTTCTCGATCGGCTGACTCATAATGCTCATATCTTAAACATAAATGGAGAGAGTTTCAGGTTTAGGCAAGCCCTTGCCAAGCAGACAAATAATGGCTAATTTTTTATTCTTTGGTGGCCTAATTTCTGACCAGCAAGTGGCCTAATTTTTGATTGACATTAACAGTAGACTAAAAACAGATTTAAAACTGTCGCTTGCTAAATCGAATTGACATAGTTTCAATTCCTCATAGGTAGACTAAAAACAGATGCTGACTTGCAGAACAAGTCGTTAGATGAACTGTTTCAATTCCTCATAGGTAGACTAAAAACACTGTTACCGCTTAACTAATTTATAGCCGTTAATTCGTTTCAATTCCTCATAGGTAGACTAAAAACGTTCTAATTTTGACATATTGTTCTACCCTCCTAACTAAGTTTCAATTCCTCATAGGTAGACTAAAAACAAAAAAGCAGTTTTATAGTTTAAAAACTATCATAAGTTTCAATTCCTCACAGGTAGACTAAAAACTTTAAAATGAATATTCAGGCAGGAGATTTATTCCGCATGTTTCAATTCCTCATAGGTAGACTAAAAACTATACTTCCTTTCTTAAATGTCTTCTTGTCGCATCTAAGTTTCAATTCCTCATAGGTAGACTAAAAACCCGGCAACATCAAAAGTATTTGCCATAACAGCAGACGGGTTTCAATTCCTCATAGGTAGACTAAAAACACGGATCATTCACAACATAATCATTGTGAGACTTGATAGTTTCAATTCCTCATAGGTAGACTAAAAACGTACATAGTGTTATAGATAAGATCATTATCTTGTTGTTTCAATTCCTCATAGGTAGACTAAAAACTCTAAAATATACTATTCTCAAAACAATAAATCAATACCGTTTCAATTCCTCATAGGTAGACTAAAAACGTCCTTGATGTGATTCTGGGGAAGGTTTTGGACTTGAAGTTTCAATTCCTCATAGGTAGACTAAAAACGAAATTGAGGGTTATGAGCCAACACCCAGAGAGTGGTGTTTCAATTCCTCATAGGTAGACTAAAAACTCCGGGGAGGTCGCGGGAACCCGCCGGCTCAGGGGAAGTTTCAATTCCTCATAGGTAGACTAAAAACGCGGTAGCCTAGAGGTGGCCCTGGTACCTGACTCTTTGTTTCAATTCCTCATAGGTAGACTAAAAACGTGTGTCTCTTGATTATGAATTTTCAGTTCTTCATCTTCGTTTCAATTCCTCATAGGTAGACTAAAAACCCACCTCCACCATAACCAACTCCACCCTTCGTTAGCTTGTTTCAATTCCTCATAGGTAGACTAAAAACCTTGATCCGGTTTTTTGACTTGGTTTATATTTTAAAGAGTTTCAATTCCTCATAGGTAGACTAAAAACTATGGTTGGGCAGAAAGACCTGACTCAGTAGTTGTTAGTTTCAATTCCTCATAGGTAGACTAAAAACATAGCTAAGCTTAAAAAACAAATTGAAGATCTAAAGTTTCAATTCCTCATAGGTAGACTAAAAACGGGTCTGGTTCAATACCCTTCCATTCGCAACGATTGTTTCAATTCCTCATAGGTAGACTAAAAACCTGTTTTTCTCTTCGGCTCTCTGCTTATGTGCTAGTTTCAATTCCTCATAGGTAGACTAAAAACCTCATTGGATGAGTAACGATCTCAAAACCGCGGCTGTTTCAATTCCTCATAGGTAGACTAAAAACTCCGAAGCATTTTTGGGGAATATCTCATTAGCTTCGAGGTTTCAATTCCTCATAGGCGGCTTGAATCCCTATTATTGGAGAATAAACACTTAAAACTTAAGCTTACATAGAATATGACGTTTTATCTTGAGCAGCCGCCCTTGACATGGGGCCCCTGGTGTCCGTGTTTCTTAGGGCCGGCCAGGGCCCGCTGCAGCTAATGCTTTTGCGGCCCCTTTACCAGGAATAGGTTAACACGGACACCTCTCCCCATATAAAGGGTCTTCGATGAACGGCTGCTGCTAGGCGACCATTTTCTTCCCTGTAATCTGGTTACTCATAACAGCTTCATAATATTTAGCAGGTGCCATGTACCCAATGCTGCCATGCCTGCGACGATTGTTGTAATAATCCATGTATTCACTGATGACTCTGTATGCATCTGTAAAACTGGTAAACTCATTTCTACTATAGCATTCATCTTCTAAAATAGAATGAAAGGACTCAATATAAGCGTTCATATTAGGACTTTTAACTGGGATTCTTTCGTGAGTTAATTTCCATTTCCAACATGTCTCTTCAAATATTTTAGCTGTAAACTGCGGGCCATTATCAGTTCTTATTATCGGAAGTTCCATGCCGGGCTTTAAATCACGTTTATTAAGCGAATTAATAAGTACTGCGCAGGCATCCTTAGCTGTAGCGCTTAATCCAAGGTGATAGTCAATTACTGAACGGTCAAACACGTCTATAAGGGATAGCTGGAAGAAAAACCTGCCCATACCCTCAATGTAACCATATTTCAAATCCATTTGCCAGTGTTGGTTAGGGGCGGTTACTTTATCTCGCTTAGCCAGCTTTCTCGGCCGGTCTAGATATATTTTTCTCTGAGGACGCAATACGTTAAGTTCTTTACAGAGCCGGTATGTTTTCTTATGGTTTATGATAAGCTGGTAATCCTCTTTCAGGGTTGCGTTGATTTTTTTATAGCCGTAAGGGAAACCATCCCCGGTAATTATGTCTTTAATATATTGCTTAATTAACTCGTCAGAGATTTGCTCACCTTCTAGATTTAATGAATACTCTGATGTCTTACGCCCCGGTTTCTTTTTTGGCAATTGCTGGTCAGCGGCGCTTATGGTTTCTTTGATTTTATGATAGTAAGTGGATGAAGCCAGGCCGACAGAGCTAAGGACAAGAGAAGCTTTATAGCCCTTATCTATCCACCTTTTAGCTATGGCAACTCTGTCGGCTACCGAGGGTTTTGGATGTCCCTTAACTCTCTTAAAATAGCCAACTCTAATTCTTTGTCAGCAAGAAGGCGTTTTAGCCTGTCATTTTCAGTACTAACTTCTTTAAGCTGTTTTTCAAGAGCTTTTTGACGGTCATCTTTAGCTTTAGGCATTGTCTTTACGGAGCCGTTTTTACGTTGTTTACTTAACCAAGTATGAATAGTATTAGCCGATATTTCATGCCTGCGGGCTACCAGGGCAACGTTTCCTGTTTCCTGGCACTCTTTTATAAGTAATTCCTTGAATTCATCGCTGTATTGCTTTTTTTTCATGAAATCTACCCCCTATTACTATGTTAACGTATTACATGTACTTTCTCCAAATCTATTAGGGGGCTATATAGTAGGTAGACTAAAAACGGACGTAGCTAATTTATCAATGATATTTATGCAAAGTTTCAATTCCTCATAGGTAGACTAAAAACAAGAAGGTAATTGACCTTTTGGTCCACCAGCTTTTGTTTCAATTCCTCATAGGTAGACTAAAAACTGTTTCCGGTAGTCTTGCATTCCAGGGATAAAGGGTGTTTCAATTCCTCATAGGTAGACTAAAAACCCAGGCCGGGATTAGCCTGATACCAACATTCCTCGTGTTTCAATTCCTCATAGGTAGACTAAAAACTTCCGCATTTTCTTGGATAATAACGTCAATCTCCCGTTTCAATTCCTCATAGGTAGACTAAAAACAATAGTAGCAAAGGGCAAGTATCTAAATGTGGATAGTTTCAATTCCTCATAGGTAGACTAAAAACTCACATAGTCGTAAAGCCCACGGTGGTAAACAGGGGTTTCAATTCCTCATAGGTAGACTAAAAACTTGTTAATTTGGGTAAGTTCAAAGCTGCTGAAAATGTTTCAATTCCTCATAGGTAGACTAAAAACCCGAAAAGTGTGGAAGCTAGACCCTATAACAATGAAGTTTCAATTCCTCATAGGTAGACTAAAAACTGTGTCCTGCTTTCTTCCGAGGGGATCCATGACGGGAGTTTCAATTCCTCATAGGTAGACTAAAAACCAAAGAGCCAACAAAGAGCCAACAACTAACAAGAATGGTTTCAATTCCTCATAGGTAGACTAAAAACTTTGATTCTGAAGGCTGGAGAGAAAGAATACAGGGAAGTTTCAATTCCTCATAGGTAGACTAAAAACCTTAGTTGTGCCGGACTACCCCGAAGCAGGCAAGCGGTTTCAATTCCTCATAGGTAGACTAAAAACTCGTGGAGAGAACAAGAAGCGGATTTCGTTCTTTTCTTTGTTTCAATTCCTCATAGGTAGACTAAAAACGGGTCGCGCTAACGGGGTTGAAGGTCATTGTTATTTGAGTTTCAATTCCTCATAGGTAGACTAAAAACGAAGAGTGCATTCAGACTTGCCATCACAGCCCTTGCAGGTTTCAATTCCTCATAGGTAGACTAAAAACTTTGAAAGCAACCACAACGGGAGTATTTTTAAGAAAAGGTTTCAATTCCTCATAGGTAGACTAAAAACCTAAAGAAAGGATTGATTTTTTATGTGTATTGCTATAGTGTTTCAATTCCTCATAGGTAGACTAAAAACGAGGGCTTGGCCTTTAATGGTATGCTACGGTAATCCAGTTTCAATTCCTCATAGGTAGACTAAAAACTCTGCTTCTTCATCCATGGTGGCATAACGTCAGCAGTTTCAATTCCTCATAGGTAGACTAAAAACCCAAGTATCAAAAGTCGAATTCCGGAGAAAAAGGCAGTTTCAATTCCTCATAGGTAGACTAAAAACGAAGGAGGTCTAACATGAACGACTCCATGCGTCGGCGTTTCAATTCCTCATAGGTAGACTAAAAACTGAGGGAGAGTTTCGATGGAATATATTCCATCTAATGGGTTTCAATTCCTCATAGGTAGACTAAAAACGCAGTAGTAAACGCCGTGGTGCTCATTTATATCAGTTTCAATTCCTCATAGGTAGACTAAAAACTAAGCAGGGAATAAAACGAAGGGTTTACCCTGAGTAAGTTTCAATTCCTCATAGGTAGACTAAAAACCACTCACCCCATGAGTTATGACTATCTAACAGAACAGTTTCAATTCCTCATAGGTAGACTAAAAACGGCGTTTTCGAGCGACAGTAGAGATTCCTTTCTTTTGTTTCAATTCCTCATAGGTAGACTAAAAACGGCGAAGCCTTGCCCTTGACATTTTCCCCTCAAAGGTTTCAATTCCTCATAGGTAGACTAAAAACCTCGGCCATATAGCTATCACATCCTTTATACTGAACTGTTTCAATTCCTCATAGGTAGACTAAAAACGCTGACATTTTTTCACTATCCTTTAGAGCTAATAGCCTGTTTCAATTCCTCATAGGTAGACTAAAAACGAAAGATTGGACTATAAAACGCTATATGAAGAAGCTTGTTTCAATTCCTCATAGGTAGACTAAAAACCGTTTTATTTCTAAATTTGTGAACATTTCCGGTATAGTTTCAATTCCTCATAGGTAGACTAAAAACTGCTATAGTATTCGACAACTACCCTTTGTTTTCCTGCGTTTCAATTCCTCATAGGTAGACTAAAAACGGGATTTCTTTCCAGCTATGCGAGAGAGTGTTTTGGCTGTTTCAATTCCTCATAGGTAGACTAAAAACGAAAGCTCCTGGAGCAGGCCGGGTTCGACTTGCTATAGTTTCAATTCCTCATAGGTAGACTAAAAACAGGATATAAGGTAAGATCATTTCCTTGGATAGATGGGTTTCAATTCCTCATAGGTAGACTAAAAACCTTGGAAAGGCTGTATTTTTTCAAAGCGAGGTGCATGTTTCAATTCCTCATAGGTAGACTAAAAACGCTCAAGCATATGCGTGTGTAGCATTAAACAATTTAAGTTTCAATTCCTCATAGGTAGACTAAAAACTCTGGAGTTTTTTCTTCCTTCATCCCCATATGGCGTAGTTTCAATTCCTCATAGGTAGACTAAAAACATATTCTCTTTAATAATTCGATTTTGAGCTGCTACGTTTCAATTCCTCATAGGTAGACTAAAAACGATATCATACCTGACTACTATTCTGTCGATTCGGCTGTTTCAATTCCTCATAGGTAGACTAAAAACTGGCCAGTAAGTCCTTGAAAGAAATAGGGGAAGGAAGTTTCAATTCCTCATAGGTAGACTAAAAACAATCTCAGACCGGGCCTGGGACGATTGAAGAGCGGGTGTTTCAATTCCTCATAGGTAGACTAAAAACCGGAAACCCCGGAAAACTGCTGAAGGAAATCCAGCGGATGTTTCAATTCCTCATAGGTAGACTAAAAACTCGATTATCATAGTACATAGCCGCCAGTGCCAAGATGAAGTTTCAATTCCTCATAGGTAGACTAAAAACGAAAGTAGTAAAAGAGTTAACCCCGCGGCCAATCTGTTTCAATTCCTCATAGGTAGACTAAAAACCGGGATAACGGCTGCAGGCACTTTTCTCCAGGGAATAGTTTCAATTCCTCATAGGTAGACTAAAAACGCACTTGGCTGATTATGTGAAGCAACCGGCAAAAGGTTTCAATTCCTCATAGGTAGACTAAAAACCAAAGTGTCCCACAGCAACAAATTCAGGCTTTCCCGGTTTCAATTCCTCATAGGTAGACTAAAAACAATTCCCACCATGCCGGATGTCGCTTTATAGGGGTAGTTTCAATTCCTCATAGGTAGACTAAAAACGATATTAAAGAATTAGTAAAAGAATACGGTTTACGGTTTCAATTCCTCATAGGTAGACTAAAAACGGTATGAAATGTCATTATCTGAATTTGTTAGATCGGTGTTTCAATTCCTCATAGGTAGACTAAAAACTTTATAGGCCAGGTTCAGTATCGGGAGTATAACCTGTTTCAATTCCTCATAGGTAGACTAAAAACTTCCACTTAAGTCTTTTTTGTCAACGCGAGTATTTTCAGTTTCAATTCCTCATAGGTAGACTAAAAACGTAGCGGCCTACTTGCTTATCAAAGTCGAAAAAACATGTTTCAATTCCTCATAGGTAGACTAAAAACGAGGGGCAGGTTGCCGGCATTATCTTCAATTTGAAGAAGTTTCAATTCCTCATAGGTAGACTAAAAACATGGCGAGACAATCAAACGATATCTTGAAAGTGTTTGTTTCAATTCCTCATAGGTAGACTAAAAACGCTGGTTTTGCTTGGCGTAAGTTTCCAAGAAACTTGAGTTTCAATTCCTCATAGGTAGACTAAAAACCTATAAAAATATTATCATACTTATAGTATAACACATTACTGTTTCAATTCCTCATAGGTAGACTAAAAACGTTAGACCCTGAAAATGTAGCAATATATTTCTTTGGTGAGTTTCAATTCCTCATAGGTAGACTAAAAACTGCCGAATGTTGCAGGTTTTTGTTTGTTTATAGATATGTTTCAATTCCTCATAGGTAGACTAAAAACGGCCTCGGCATCGTCGGCGTCGCCGTCAATGCTCCAATGTTTCAATTCCTCATAGGTAGACTAAAAACTCTATCTGTCTCAGGCACAAGCACCACTTTCCCGGGTTTCAATTCCTCATAGGTAGACTAAAAACCATTTCACAAGATGATATCCAGTACGTTCATCTTCCCCGTTTCAATTCCTCATAGGTAGACTAAAAACTTGTCAATAATTTATTACTATTATTTTTACATTGTGTTTCAATTCCTCATAGGTAGACTAAAAACTCACCTTCTGCATACCCACCTTTACCACCACTAGCAGTTTCAATTCCTCATAGGTAGACTAAAAACTTTGTGGGCCACTCCACAAGCAAATATGTCGGGCGAGAGTTTCAATTCCTCATAGGTAGACTAAAAACTATTAGGCAATATCTATATCGTTACAGCCTAATCAAGTTTCAATTCCTCATAGGTAGACTAAAAACCTTTATGTGATATGGCAAACTTACAAAACGCTGGAGAATGTTTCAATTCCTCATAGGTAGACTAAAAACTCTTTACTGCAAAAACTGGTATAGCAGAACAGATTTAAGTTTCAATTCCTCATAGGTAGACTAAAAACTGTGTTGCCATTGGTTTTCTCAAACCATCTTTTGCCAAGTTTCAATTCCTCATAGGTAGACTAAAAACATATTCGGTATACTATTGGATACCAACACAAGTATACGTTTCAATTCCTCATAGGTAGACTAAAAACCGATTCGCTTTTTACAAATCAACAAGGATATGAAAAAAGTTTCAATTCCTCATAGGTAGACTAAAAACCAATTTAAAGCTAGTTTATGGCTACATCAATATCTTTGTTTCAATTCCTCATAGGTAGACTAAAAACTTCGGCAACTTCTGGAATAGTATTCTCAGAAGTAGAGTTTCAATTCCTCATAGGTAGACTAAAAACACTAGCTTTATTTCGTTTCACGGGCGATGTTATAGTAGTTTCAATTCCTCATAGGTAGACTAAAAACTATGTCAATGGTGAATGAAGAATCAGACGGTGGGTGTTTCAATTCCTCATAGGTAGACTAAAAACCAAACTCAGACAATTTTTATGAAGTGCGACAAACATGTTTCAATTCCTCATAGGTAGACTAAAAACGTAGCTGGTAACGTGTGACGCGACTGCACAGAAAGAATGTTTCAATTCCTCATAGGTAGACTAAAAACGCGTAAGGACATATCGAAAGGCCTCTCCGATGCTATGTTTCAATTCCTCATAGGTAGACTAAAAACGAGATATTAATTATGATTGAAGAAGTCAAAAAAGGTTGTTTCAATTCCTCATAGGTAGACTAAAAACGTCGCAGCGTATTTACTTATCAGAACGGAAACCCGTCGTTTCAATTCCTCATAGGTAGACTAAAAACTCTTGTTTAATACCCTTGTATATACCTAAAAACTTCGAGGTTTCAATTCCTCATAGGTAGACTAAAAACAAGGCTGTTTATACTGGCTTAGTCCAGTTATACCAGGTTTCAATTCCTCATAGGTAGACTAAAAACAAAAAACAAAGAAAAAACGTCCAAGCGGTTTAAACTAGTTTCAATTCCTCATAGGTAGACTAAAAACGTGTTCTTGTCGTTTTTATCTGCGTGATAGTTTGGAGTTTCAATTCCTCATAGGTAGACTAAAAACTTTTTCAATTGGGGTTGCCCCTGGTAGTCCACTGGAGTTTCAATTCCTCATAGGTAGACTAAAAACTTCTTCTCACTTTCATACTGTTATACCTCCTAACTAAGTTTCAATTCCTCATAGGTAGACTAAAAACGATATAATCAAGGGTAGGATTGTTGTAGCATTCCTTGTTTCAATTCCTCATAGGTAGACTAAAAACAAAAGGCTGCTCGCTGTTGAGGTGTCAATTTAGGTTGTTTCAATTCCTCATAGGTAGACTAAAAACATTTTTCAATTGGGGTTGCCCCTGGTAGTCCACTGGAGTTTCAATTCCTCATAGGTAGACTAAAAACATCCATTGAACACGAAGCGTTAGCTGGTGAAGGTTGTTTCAATTCCTCATAGGTAGACTAAAAACTAGAGTTTATGAAAAAGTAGGCGGTATAGATGAAAAGTTTCAATTCCTCATAGGTAGACTAAAAACTATAGTCTATCATGGTTTTAATTTCAACAATTATATTGTTTCAATTCCTCATAGGTAGACTAAAAACTCTGTACAAATTCATGCTCTTGCATACCCATTTCTAGGTTTCAATTCCTCATAGGTAGACTAAAAACATTTCAATTTCTCCGGTATCATTGTAGCGAAATTTGGTTTCAATTCCTCATAGGTAGACTAAAAACAAGACCGATGAACAGAAAGGTTTAGACTATTATAAATGTTTCAATTCCTCATAGGTAGACTAAAAACTTTTTAAAAACCTCCCTTTTTTATTTAGTCTTTCCAGTTTCAATTCCTCATAGGTAGACTAAAAACCCAAAAATTTGCATAAAATCATGTGTTTTATAAATTCATGCCCAACTGGAACGTCTAAGACTTAATTAGGTAAAAACCTAAAACACTTGCCAATACTGATTTACAAGCCTTTATTGCTTTCCGTCGAAACCCTAGGTTTTTAACGTTATTACTGATAGACGATCGAATACTTTCAGCCTTTTTAAGTCCATAATAACATATCCATTATTATTTTTTATTAACTGATTCCATTGTTATTAGTTCTCCAACCACATAGGGATTTTCCTGCTGTTCTGAAACTGTTCGCCGATCAACAACGGCAATAACCTCCACATCTTTGCTGGTTTTCCGAGCATAATCACTCAATAATTGCATTAAATACTGCATTACTGTAGTTCCGCCTGTCAAATTAACTACAACTTTTTTTGACTTGTCGATAAAATCTTTCGCCGTATTAACAATTGCCTCTCCTTCAGTAAAACCGGCAAAAGGATCCTCCATTATATACTCCACATTAACTCCCAACCAACCAGCTTTTTCAATTATTTCCTTGATATTGTCCTTGGTTGTTTTTGAGGCAATTACAAAAAGAGAATCCGGTTTAACCAAAGTTAATGCCGAGTACAAAGAACCCTTTGAATTCCCTAAAGAATTTATAAGTAAGGTACCATTGCCTGTTCGAATATTTACATTCCATTTGTCTAATTGGCCAATTGACTTTTTTAAATCCTCCCAGACTTGTTTTACTTCCATAATCTTTTCTTTTGACAATAGAGCATTTTCATTCCTAAAACCTGAATGAGAAAGAGCATTGCGCTTATCGGATACAATTTTCCATTTTCCAGCCAGCCATTTTTGTCCATCAGGCAAAGGCTCTTTTCTTTGCAACATTTCCAGTAATCCAAGCAATTTTTCTATAGGTTTCCGTTCTTTATTATACGTAAGCCACTCTTTACCAGCTAACTCTTTTTTCCCTTCCTTAATGGCTTTATGGTATAAAACTGAATTAACTATCCATTCTCGCATTAAAGCGGTAGCATTATTTATATATCCTTGATCGAAATATGTATCTATTAATTTAGCTTGTCTTTGTAGCTCAGTATCATCAAGGTTTATTCTTTCTTTGTCTTTAGAATAAGACAATTTATAAGGAGAAATGAAAGAGCTTACCTGACTGAACAATTCTTCAGGCAGAGGCATCCTTTTTGTGAGCTGAGAAGGCAAAACCTCAATCAAACAACTATCAAGTTGGTTGGCATAAATACCAAACTCAACCGGCAAAGCCTGCTCATAGGCAGAAGATGCTTTTAAGAAGACATTAATTAGATTTTTTATTATACCATACTGTCTAGCTTCTGTACCTTCGACTCCTTCCGGCTTGTCAGCAAAAGGCGATAAAAGATCGATTATAGCCCTGGCTTGGCCGGTTTCGCGGAAGGTTCTGGTTGCATAAAACCATTCAATCATGTCAAGAATTAAGGAGAGGTCTATTATCGGCTTGTAATCAGTTTTAACTTCAACCATCCCATAAAATACGGATCTTACATTTACATTATGCAAGGCCTTTAGATAGATAGCAGCAGTAAAAAACAAAAACGGGTAAGACCGAAAACCGTGAGTAAGATCTAAGGTTAAGCTGCAATTCCTAGGTATTGAATTCAAAATACTCTTGAGGATTACCCAGATTTCATCTTCAGTTTTTCCATCCGGAATATCTAGAGGTGATACTCTGATTGACTTAGGCACCAGCTTCCCAGCAACCTCTCCATTCTCAATTAAAGCTTTAATTTTAGGAAAATGCTCTTTTTTTACTTTTTCAGTGCACAGAACTATTATCTCATCAGGTATATCTGCCGCAGGCAGCAGCTGGAGTAAAGCAATTGTCGACTGTTCAGCTTCTGCTACCTTACCATTCAAGCTGTATTTTGTTATTGTTGGCTTTATGCCAAGGCCGGTTATTAAAATATGTTTTTC
The DNA here is from genome assembly GCA_050949905.1 of Desulfitobacteriia bacterium. Lineage (GTDB taxonomy): Bacteria > Bacillota > Desulfitobacteriia > Desulfitobacteriales > Syntrophobotulaceae > DUML01. The sequence continues at coordinate 81,072 of JBMNGP010000019.1, forward strand.
TATTTTAGCCATTTTGCACCTCGCCGCTCTCTAGACATCGACGTCAAATTGGCAATCACTGAATACTTGGCTGGTTCAATCTGCTCCATTATAACCATATCCAACGGCGGTTTTTGCCCCTATGCCATGTTCCCTAAGGGCTTGTCTCAGCCAGTTATAAGCCAATTCCAAATATTTTTCGCTGTTTTCATCTGCACCAACATATACCTTGAACTTACCTTCCTTAACAGTAAGAAAAGTAACCGGTACCGGGCTAAAGTAATCGGCCGGCGGAGTTGTTCCCTGATTATCGGAATAATAATCAGTATAATGAGGATTCATAATATCTGCTTCTATTATGGGCTCCGATACAGGCAAAGCATCAAAGAAAATAACTTCGCCCTTATGTTCCCCTAAATAGCTGTTCTTAGGGCTACCAAACACCTTGCAAAAACCCGGAGCCTCCAAGGCTGCATTCTCGTCGCCGTTGAATTCTTCGGATATTGCCCAATTACGGGTAAGGCCTTTTAGTGAACTTCCAGGCAAATATGGAATTCCCCATATATGGTGCAGGGTCATCGAGGTCTCGTATACTGAACTATTCCCTAAGCCTATGGCCAATCTCCAATCCGGTATATAATCTATTGTTCGTATTTGTAAGTCCAGGTTTTGTAGAGTGCTTTTCTGACGCTCTGCAATTTTTTCATATTTAACTCTTACTTAAGTCTGGATTTATCCAAAACTTTATCCTTCCTCTGTCCGTAACAAACAGCTTAAATCTATCACCATCTGATTGTGCTACTTTATTTAGCTTCAAATTAAAATTGTCAATGTTATTGATAATCAATTAATTCGGCGGTATCTTTGGGTAAGTATGCTATTGCGTCAACTATCTCAATATTTTTTGCCTCTGGCCCCTACTCCCTGTGCTACTGTAAACGATACTTCCGCCCCTTCCGTGACTTCGTTCTTTAACCTGACCCTTTAAAATATATATCTCCTCCACTGTATTCGATAAATCCAAAGCCTCTATCGGGATAATACTTCTTAATTATTCCTTTTTCGTCACTATCATCACCCTTTTCAGGTTCTTCTATAAGGCCTTCGGCAAAGCGTCTTAACCAATTGAACAAAGCAAGTACCTCGTTTGTCAACGCACGGTAATCGGGTGTTTCTAAAGATACAACTATTTCTACCAGATCTTTGCCACCTGTATTGATTATATTTTTAGGATCATTATCTATCCATTCTGTAACCTGCTTATATATTAAATCCCAAGCATTACCATTCTTTTCCCTTTTGCTTTCATATAAGCCAGGGTAGCTCCCAAACCGTTAGTCTTTATTAGCATTGGCGCTTTTTTGACATAGGATTTGTAATCAGATGCTTTTTCCCCTAAGCTCTTCTTGGCCTCCAGCACTTTTTCGTAGCTAAAACTTGCTCTCCCCTGTTCCAATCCTTTCATAACAGTAAGTTTTTCTGCCATCTATTTCACCCCCCAGACATTCGTGCGAATTAGCCCTTTCCCAATGGTAGCGTTGCCGCCAAGCTGGATAACCTTTGGCAAGCCCTTTTCGAAAAATTCCATAACAAGTGCTTCTTCTGTCTTGCCGGCCACAGCTTTAAAAACTCCTTTTTCACTGTCATCTTTTTTAAATACCGGCGTTGTAAGGGCTAACGCATAAAGCACCGTATCGGTCGGCAGGTATTCTTCAGTAAACAATGCCCCGCTTTGAACTGTGCCTGTATTGCTGTCAATCTTTGTGCGAGTGACCACTTCGGTCGAGTGAATAACAAAGTCTGTAAAATCTTCGTCGGATAAAACGGCCAAATTTTTATTCACATTTTCGCGTAGATAAGCAAACTCTTTTTCCTTTGGGAACACATTTTCCTTTATCCAGTTTGCAAGTTTACTACAATTCTCATCAGTTTTCGTACGGAAAGTGTATTCTTCCAGAACAATCTTATTGTCTCTGATTACTAAAGCAGACCCTTCAGGTATGGTATTAACATTTGGCATTTCAAAATCCAGATTAATTTTACAGTGGGATAAATCGGCTTGCAGCCTGTTTAAAACCTTCGGGCAAGTTATCCAGGCAAAAACACCTTTCATGGATTTGACCGGAAACAGTAATATCCTGGCATCGGTAAACCCTAAAGCCCCTGCGTAATCGCCAGCGTTTTCAGGCCCAAATGCCAATTCAATTGCTTGTTTAAGCTCTTTGTTTTGCACTTTCCCTCCATTAAGCTCCACTTCTGAAAGCTTATCAAAGACTTCTCTAATACTACCCTTTAAACCTGATCCTTCTACCTTCGGAAATTGGGTATGCCTCTCCCTTTGAATAGGCAGGTCAACAGAACCTAAATCGTTCCCGCTGCCGGCATGCAAAGGTGTTTCACATAACATGAAAAAACGGTTTCGCAATCTTATACATTTCTAAACCTCCTCCTATTTTTCAAAAGTAACAAAGGTAAAACTGCCGTTTCGAATATCCTCGTATTGTTCCGCCATTCTATTGGAATAATTCTCTTCAAAAGAAGAACCTTTTTTAAAGTAATAGTTGAAAATAGTAATCTCTTTATTTTCCGGATTATATTTATATTGAATTCTAATTTGATTGTCCTTTTTGTTATATTTAAAAATCCAACTGTCTCTTATAGATGCATGTTTTATTATGTCATCAGTAAGTTGCTCGAAAGGAACACTCAAACTCATTAGTCTGCGATATAAATCTTTTATCGCTTCTTTTAACTGATTTTTCATTGTCTCCTCCTCCCCATAATACTTGCCTCCAATCGGCATTTTCACCACAAAGAAGCTTTCATATCGCCTCATGAACATCTCGCCTATGGGGCTTAAAAGAATCCCTTCTTCAAATTCATAAATACAGGCTTTAAAGTCTTCTCCGATACCATGCTCACGCTTGAATTCGGCCCAACTTTTGTTTACCCCTTTCTCAAGCTGATCTATGGCATTTTTGTACTTCTCAAACATACCCCAGTTAATATCAAGCGGCGCTTGGGGAATTCTTATTAATTCTTCAGTTTCATCGAAAATGTAATATAAAGGCGCTTGGTTGATTTGTGCCAAGACTGTAAGATAGGGAATTATGCATTTATAACCACCGGTAATATTAAGTAGTACATTTTCCTCACCCGGATAATGATACCCAAGAATCTTATATATCTCATCTACTAAATTCGTTAACCCTTCTTTCTCAAGCCTACTCCGGTTAAAAACTTGAAGCCCCTCAACTATTGTAATTGAGGCTATTTTTATAACTTTGTCGTCTTTACTTTTGTAACCATCTATTACCTCTTTAATAATCTCGGAAGCCAGTTTCGAATCCAATGTATCGGTGGCAAGCAGATATACTTCCAGATCATCTTGGACTTCACTCTGTATACTTAGAGTACTCTTTATTTCTGCCGAAGCGTTATAATTATTTCTTGCCCATTCTAAAACGGGTTTTCTTATTCTCTCAATATCCTTAGAAAACTTTTCCCAAGTATCTTTTGTTCTGTTACGCCCTTTTCCGTCTTTTATCAAATTCCAGTCTCTATCTATAACCTTGCTGTTAACTTCTGAATAGTTTCTAAATAACGATGTGCCCACCAGCGTTATTAATTTTTTCATTGTACCATCCCCACAAACGATATGCCGAATCCCTGCTCCGGACTGAATTCGGAGATACTCTTATAGTGCATAAGCTCTATCACCTTGGCAGGTTCTCCCTCCAGCAATTCAAAGTAGTAAACGCTTCCAGCCGGAACCGCTCTTTTCATAGGTTTTGGTCTGCCTTTTTCTATGTCAAAACCTCCGATGTTAACATTTTTTCCTACCGCTCCGCTCAAGAGCTTTAACCGCAACTCATCATACGTTCCCTCAAGTGTTTCGGGGTTAATCCAACCGGGGAGCCATCCGTTTTTAAATATTGCCGGGGTAGCCAGATATATTTTGAACCTATTGCCTTTAAGCTCTGAAGAGAAGTCAGGTAAACTATCTATGCTTTTATATGTAGCGGCTTTCCCTTCTCCTCCGAGTTTTAGGAAACCACTTTCAGGCAGTTCTAAACCATCAAAGTCGATTATAATGGATACATTATTTAGCCTGCGCAAAGCTATTCGATAGAGTTTGCTCTTTTCAGCAGCACTGGTGACCCTATCCTTTGCTATCCCGATTTTTTCTTCAGCAACTACATAATCCGAAAGTTTATAATAGTAAAATTCATTCATTGTTGCATCTAAATATCTTCTAAAATCAAGATCGTTAAGATAGCCTTCTCGAACATTATCTACTTGAGAATCTCTGTCGCTGGCCAATATAAATGACGTTGGCGCACTTGAAACCCTATTGTTTTCCTTTAACTTCAACTGAAACACTACTTGGTTTTTCTCATTATTTTTTTCCTCGACACAATCCAACGGGAGAGGTAAACATAGGTCGTTATCTATTACAAGAAATAGCCCCTTTATTTTCAGCCCAGCTGTTGGATCATCTTTTTGGTTAGCCTGATTTAGTTCTTCTATATGTTGAGCAAAGTAAGCAGTGCGAAGAGCACCGTACACCACTGAAGGATATGGAGGAAATATGCCGTCAGCCCAAGTCTCTTGCCCCATGGTAAAAGGTTTTCCATCTCTAAAAAAGAGAGTATCTAAAGCCTCAACTTTAATGAGCATTTAAATATTTCACCTCCCGTTCCAGAAATCTGATTATTCTTAGAGCACTAATAAAATTAGCCAGTTCTCTACTGCCTATTTGCAGATGTCTTAAAGTATCCTTAAAACTATTAATTTTTTGTATTCTTAATTTGTCCTTATCATTTATTTCACAAGAACGTTTTAACAATCTTCGGAGTTCAGTTTCAAATATACTGTCAGAGTCGCTGATCTTATCGCTTATCAAATCGTTGTCTATCATCATTTTAGAGAATTCATCATCTATATTTATAATAAAATTACTGGAGAATTCACCTGGTTTAAGAAATTGCAAGCAACTCATCATTAAATCTGTAGTCCAAATACCCTCTTCAACCTTCCATGGTAATACAGTTTTTTCCACTTCACCTGAATGCTTCAGCACTGCTACACCAAATGCATCTTTATTGTTATCCCTTTTCTTTGCTTCTTGCTCCATTCTTCGCGCCCATTTCAACACCTCGGCAAGCGGAGTTTTAAAATGGGCTATTGCTATACCGGCTGAGAAAGTCATTTTTTTACAGCTGTAAACTGATAGGTCAATCTTGGCAAACCTTTCACGTAATTCTTTCATTACATATAAAAGATGGTTCAAGTTAACAAAACCGAGAAAGTCCTCTCCTCCGGTATATACAGGCTTTCCTTTGGGAAATACCAATACCTCTTCTCTTATCTCTTCTGCAAACCGACCCAGCATTTTACTAAGTTCTGTCTGAAAATCCTTTAACGAAACATCGTTCTTTAGGTTGTTCCCACAATACCATTTCCCCATGTTATCGCCATCAAAGAGCATTATTGCATAATAAGGTGAATATTCAATTTTATGACCTTCCAGTGATTCATAGATTTCTTTTGCTTTTAAGTCTTGTGCATCTTCGGGTTTGATTTGCTTGCTTTTCAATTCATAAACGAGATTGGAATCAAAACGGCTTTTGACCAAACACTTAGATTCAGGGTTGATCTTTTCAAGCCTTTCTAATGCATCCGCTAAGGCTATACGTGAAGTGGATTCAAAGTCCGAATCATAAGAAACGCCGATTGATTCAAAATACTTATCAATGCATCGTTTTACAAACGAGACAGCTCCTAAAGCTTCTCCTTCTTCCAGATATTTCTTGCTTATATTTTTTAGTTCAAGAGCTTCATTTGTAATAAACGCTTTCCCTCTGTTTATATTTTTGTAAAAAAGGGCATTGTGCTCTCCATCTATTGAACATTTCCTGCCAGATTCTTCTTCCAGTTGTTCAAAACAACGTATAGTTTTAACTGCACCCAGCCTAGACCCAATCATGTTATAGCAGTTCGGATAATCCTTTTCGTCAAACGGCATAAAAACCCAGAATATTTCCAAATGCCGCTCAATTTGTTCTTGAAATCCCTGAGGTTTATCCGGTATCCCCAAGCGTTGTAAAATAACCTCTCCCATATCAATGAGCTTTTGTCTTACGGCAGCCTCTACATTTTCCCCGATTCTCCGGAGCTTTAATGGATCCGTTTCATCGATAATAGCCAGGAACCTGTTGGGCACATAAGTATTGGTAGGATCAGGAAGGATTATCTCGCTAGTATATTCTCTAATTTTGTCCATTCCGGCTCTACATAGATATGACAGTATAAAACTTCCTGCATACAAATCTTGCGTTTTGCGAGCATTTGCTATGAAGGATTGCACGGGGCCAATAGTAAACATAAATAGATTTTGACTCATAAAATCGCCCCCTTAAAACTCTCTTGGTTGTTAGTACCTTTATTAACGTCATACTTTGGATCGAAGCTCGTGTTAAGAGTGGTAATTATGGGTTTCCAAACTCTGTTACGTCTAATTACCGAGACAAAAATAGGAGAAGCAAACCTAATACTCTTCTTATCAATCTTCTTAGTAAAGCCCAAATAATCACAAGCAGAAACACTTGTTGCCTGACTTATTGACTTTAGCAATGTATCCACATTTGAGTAGTCTTTACCTATTTCGATTTCCTTAATATAAGGATAGTTACCAGAAAAACCTTCGGAGACAATTTTTCGACCATCATCGGATATGGAAAAACATCCTGGATTAATTCTATCTAACAGGTTCTTCAACTCATCCATATCTTGAGGAACTTGATATACTTCTCCATTTCGCTTCGTTATCTGAATACTTCCAAAACCTCTTCGACTTCTTTTCCCAAAACCTCCAAGCAGCAATGCAGCTTCAAAAATCGCTTGATATTTTTTATGAGAAATTTCATCACTAGTGATGGTTAATATAACTTGAAAGCTCTGCCCGTATCCGACAGCCGGAGAATTGAAAAATCTTTTGTTTGGTTTATCCTCCCAGTGTGGGAACGGGGGGTATCCAAATGTTCTTATTTGTTTTACGGGTATATGAATCCTTAGCTTCGACCTTCCAATCTTCTCATCGCTGGAACCAAAAAGTTTAGCTTCTTCTTCCTTTAACTTTTTAATATCCAGATTTCCGTGTAAAGCTCTCCACCAAAACCTTATCCCTCCTTTTATAGAAGGCACCCTTAATTCGACCTGTTGGGGATTAGCACTACCCATAAAAAGAGGTGTAATAATAGCGCATTCGTATTCTGTTACATACCGCACTGTACCACTCCTTTCCAGTTATTATTCACTTTACAGAGTAAACAAGATTTTCCCCCGGTCGGCTTTATTTATACTTATAACCGCCAAATCTGCAAATTTATATAGTTCTATCATAAAGCCTCCTTGTCCATTAATAATGAGAAAACTAATGCTTGATAATAGAAATTAGTAAATAATCTCCTCTATTGCATGTATTTGACAAATATAAAAATTATCCTGCAGAACAATACATGTTTTTACATTAATGTTTTTACCATATAGAGCAAATATTTCGTTTCAATTCCTTATGCTTATTGTTCATTTTAATTGTTCAGTGAAAAATCAAAAAAATATACAGTTATTGAAGAATGAGAAAATCTTTATAACATTATTCCAAATACTATATAGACTTGACCGCAGCTTAAGCTGAAATATTCCAGAAAGCAGTGGAAGAGCAATAGCTGCATTCCTTAAAGCAGTATCCTTGTTTTTCGGAATTACCTTCGCTTTTGGCACTTACACTGCTGCATCTTCTTTGCTGGCTTTTCTATTATCCTGTCCTTTTATTTTACTTGTTTCTGCTCTGACCGGCGGAGTCTTGTATTTTCAGACCACACGAAAATTAGATCAACAGTTTGCTAAGATGTTAATCCTGGCAGGAAAGGGGAACCTGATTAAACTAGACCATCTAGGTAAGCTGTTAATGCTGCCGCATAATGACCAAACACAGCTAGTGTATGCTGTCCAATCTTTGACGGATAAACTGACCTAATATCGAGTCCGTCAGCTTACCGGTTTGAAAATATTAAGAGAGAAGCCGGTCGCCCCTTTAGCAAACCGGCAGGATATCATCGAAATCACTTCTGTGATTGTAGGTAAAGAAGATCCCCCCGGGCTTCATACAGTTTCTCCTTAAAAACCAGCGCGAACCAAGCTGTTCTATTTCGAGTAGGCGGATAGCGGCAGAACTTATCATAGACTTTACAAACTGCTTCGCTCATCTCTTCCTGGCTAAACCTAAGATTTTCAGCTATTTGGGTTGCCAATGGCAGCAGATCGTAGAAGCCCGTTCGGATAAAATATTCTTCAAGACTTAAATTTTTAGGATTCATGATAGTTCCCCCTCAATGACCCGTTTAACCATCCGGTCGTCGATAATGCGGTGACCGTTTTGCGCACCATACATTAGAGCATGGGTACATACTTTATTAACGAGTCTTGCTGTTCCGCTGGAAAAACGGTAGATGTCATCAATAGCTGAATCCGAAAAAATATCCTGGGTGGCTCCGGCATAAGTCAAATGTTGTTTAATATAGGCTCCTACTTCAGAGCGGTCATAATAGTTCAGTTTGCACTGCAGATCAATTCGCTGGCGAATAGCAGCGTAAGATTGCATCTGCAGCCGATCCCAAAGCTCTGTTTGCCCTACCAGAATAAGAGCCATCGGACTTTGGGCATCCATGTTCATGTTTAAGAGAAACCGGACTTCCTCCAGCATTTCTTTATCCAGAAGATGAGCTTCATCCACAACCACAACCGGTTGCTGATGGTGAACCATTTGCATCAGTTCGACTTCCCGGTGCAGCTGCCGTTTGGCATCACCCCGGTAAAACTTAGCTTCATGCCCCAATTGTTCTAAAAGCCCTTTGTAGAAATGGCGCGGGGTCAGCTTGGAATCGGAAATATACAAAACTTTAAACTTAGATGGGTTTAAAGTTTGAGCATAACAGCGGATTGTTGTGGTTTTGCCTGTCCCGCAGTCTCCGGTAATAACTGCAAACCATTTACGTTCAGCTGCGTACTCAAGCCTCCCGAGGGGTTCTTCTAAAGCGGCTGATTTATATAAATCGGTAGTGGGAATATCCCTGGAAAAGGGAACTTTCTTTAAGTTGTAAAAAGATTCAAACATGGCTTTAATCCTCCTTTCCTACGCTGCGAAAGGAGATAGCCTGGTTTTGCCGGATTTGCCTTTCTTTATTCCTCAATGCAGCTGCACTTAGCAGTCTGGACGAATCTGCCGGACTAATTGCCAGGTGAACTGGTAATCCCGGACGTTTGCCGACACGCTGGCCAATTACTGAAATTTATGCCCACTTCATATTTTTTGCTCATAAAGTTAATGCAACCGGACTTATCCACTTTGCGGGCTTCACAATGTAAGAAGGCATTGGCTAAAACATTAGGTTCAATAAAGCGCAAAGGTTGGCTGTCGCTTTTAAATGCGGCTTCCGGACTCATGTTATCTTTTAAAGCAGTGTGCGGTCTATTTTGGTAACATTCGCTAAGCCAGATCTGGAATAACTCATTGAGTTTTTCTAAGGTTTTGGGTTTTTCCAAAGCTGATTCCCTTAAGAAAGAATCAACTGTTTGGTTAAACTTTTCAACTTTGCCGGTCGCTTCGGGCGAGTAAGGCCTAGAATAAAGAAGTCTTATCCCTAGTTTGGAACAGGTCCGGGCCATCCATTTAGTTCGATACTGCTTGCCGTTGTCGAAATAAACAGCCTCCGGGGCACCCCATTTTTGGATGACATTACGGAAACAATCCTCAACGATTGCTTAACTCATGCCAACTTTGACGGACACCAAATCGTGATTATATAATAAAATCATGAGAGGTACAGAAAAATGGGAAACAACAACAACCGATACGACGATGACTTTAAGACCGGAGCGGTAGCAATGGTAGTAGAAAAAGGCCGGTCGATTCGTTTAGTAGCAAAAGATTTAGGCGTATCTGAACCTGCACTCAGAAGATGGGTAAAGGCAAGCACAGAACCAGAAGATGAAGTCACTAAAAAACTAGCCGAGCTTGAAGCCGAAAATAAAAGGCTTAAAAAAGAACTTGATGATGCAAAGGGCACGGTAAACATCTTAAAAAAGTCAGTAGCCATTTTCGTAAAATCATAGAATCAGAGAAAATAGTAAGCAGGAAATACGAGTTCATAAAAGCTTATGCCTCCGGGCATTCTGTGGAGAAAATGTGTGAGTTATTAAAAGTATCCCGGAGTGGTTTCTACGACTGGATTAAAAGAGAACCATCAAAGCGAGAGAAAAAGCAGCAAAAAATACTTAAAATAATAGAGAAAACCCATAAAAAGTATCCTACTTGGGGTGTTGATCCAATCTGGGCTGAAGTCAAAGAAAAAATATCATGCAGCCGTGGAACGGTTTACAAATTGATGAAAGAAAACGGCATAAAATCAAAACGTAAAGCGAAATGGAAAGCAACAACCAATAGTAAACACAACTTACCAGTAGCTCCAAATCTCTTAGGGCAAAATTTTAATATAACAGAGCCCAATACCGTATGGGTAGGAGATATCACATACAATTGGACCGATGAAGGCTGGCTATATACAGCAATAGTCAAAGACTTATGTACCAAAGAAGTAATAGGCTATGCCATGGGTGATAGAATTACCAAAGAACTTGTAATAAAAGCCATGAAAGTGGCCCTACGAAAAGAAAGGCCAAAAGCAGGATTAATATTTCATTCGGATCGCGGAAGCCAATATTGTTCAAACGACTTCAGGAGCTTATTAAAAGATAATAATATCCGGCAAAGCATGAGTCGCAAAGGAAATCCCTATGATAATGCTTGTGCAGAAAACTTCTTTAGTTGTTTAAAATGTGAATGTACAAATTTCTATTATTTTAGAACTAAGGACGAAGCAAAGCAGGCTATTTTCGAATATATAGAGGTTTATTATAACAGACAGAGAAGGCATGCAGCGCTAGGATGGATTACTCCTGTTGCATATAAAAAACTAATCAGTCTAAAAGTAGCAGCGTAAATAGACAAATCAAAAACGGCATTTGGCAGGAATCAAGGGCGAGCACAGCGAGTTTATCTAGGCCCTTGATTCCCAGGATAGCCCAATATCCTATTAAACGATGGTCTGTAAAAGACCATCTGCCCTCCGGCGAGGACGGGTTTTGGGGCAGGGCCCCAACTGTTTTAATAGAGCAAAGAGAGAATAAACCCTATTGAAAGCAAATTGGCGAAACTTTATGTAACTTCAAGATATGTTCACGAAACAGTGTCCAGGAAACGCAGAAAGGCTCACCTTTAGAAATGAAGGATTAAAGGACAGAAGTTTCAATTCCTTATAGGTAAGCTAGGATCCCCTGGAAGATGTCAGAGCAGCCTTTATGGCCAAGAACTCGTTTCAATTCCTTATAGGTAAGCTAGGATCCCAATCAAGGTATTCGTCCAGCACTTCATCTGGGTCGTTTCAATTCCTTATAGGTAAGCTAGGATCCCAACAACTACTGAATCAAACACCGGGGACGTTCGTCGTTTCAATTCCTTATAGGTAAGCTAGGATCCCGGGTATACTTTAACCGTTACTTCCGGGTCGCGCATGTTTCAATTCCTTATAGGTAAGCTAGGATCCTGAAAGTTTTCCTCGAAGTATTCTGAAGCGTTGTTGGTTTCAATTCCTTATAGGTAAGCTAGGATCGAAATTGAGCGTCAAGACTTGATTCACGACTATTCTTAGTTTCAATTCCTTATAGGTAAGCTAGGATCGGTTGACGAATGCCGGTGGGAACGAATATCAGTGGCCAGTTTCAATTCCTTATAGGTAAGCTAGGATCAGTGAAGCGCAACAACAAGCTGACTTATGGAGCAAAAGTTTCAATTCCTTATAGGTAAGCTAGGATCCAGCTAGTTCAACTAATTTTATGTCAGCTACACTGAGTTTCAATTCCTCATAGGTAAGCTAGGATCCCGGGCTATTTGTTGTAAGATAAAAATACCGAAAGTTGCAAGTTAAAATTCCAGAATGTTGCAATTGGAAATTCCATAGTATTGCAAAAAATCCATTGCAGGCATAAACCATAACCTATATCCTTGTATCTGACCAAAGCTACAAGGAGGAAAGGAGAATGCTTACAATGGACAAGATACATGATATCAGATTCCGTTTCTTCATGAAAGGAGAGAACATTTCCCAAATTGCAAATGCAATGCAAGTGGACTGGAAAACAGTACGGAAGTATGTCGATATGACGGACTTCAATGAACCGGCTCCCAAACCAGCTTCGGAACAGCATTTATGCCCAAAGCTGGATCCCTACAAGCCAACTATAGACAAATGGCTTGAAGAGGATAAACAGGCACCGCGTAAACAAAGACATACTGCCAAGAGGGTATTTCAGCGTCTTAAAAAAGAGTTTGCGGATTTTAATTGTTCCTATAGGACAGTCGCTACTTACTATGCCGTAAAACATAAGGAGATATTTAATGGTGCCAGGGGTGGGTTCCTCCCTCTGGAACATCGCCCGGGAGAAGCCCAGGTTGATTTCGGCACAGCCGATTTTTATGAAAACGGTAAGCGCCTAACTGGAAAATACCTCGAAGTGTCATTCCCTTACAGCAATAAAGGCTACTTGCAACTATTCTACGGCGAAAACATGGAATGCCTACTGGAAGGACTGGACACAATCTTCCGACACATTGGTGTTGTGCCCGGCGAGGTATGGTTTGACAACACTAAAACAATTGTTACTAAAGTAATCCGAGGCGGCGGCCGTGAGACCACAGAAAGGTTTGACCGGTTCAGGGAGCACTACCGTTTCCAAGCCGTGTTCATGAATCCCGGTGAAGGCCATGAAAAAGGCAACGTTGAAAACAAAGTCGGTTACCATAGACGTAACTTGATGAAGTACAATTAAGTTCGCAAAAGTAGAAGGAAAAACCATCGGTAACTCCGAAATTGGTAAGTGAAGAGCAAACCAAGAAGGAGTGTTTACCGATGGTCTACTCTAATACTAACCGAAATTTCGAAGAAATGCTATTAAAATTTATCACCGAAGATGATCCGATGCTTTCAATGCTCAAATGGCTCTGTGAACAGCTCATGGAAGCTGAAGTTGCTTCTAAAATCAATGCCTCTAAATCAGAACGCACCCCTCAGCGCTCAGGATACCGTTCCGGCTATCGAGTCAGACGGTTTGATACGCGCATGGGAACCATGTATCTTTTTGTTCCTAAGCTTCGTAAGGGAGGGTATGTCCCATTCTTCGTGACTGAGAAAAAACGTTCAGAAGTAGCTTTAATAAACGTTATCCATGAGGCCTATATCAATGGCGTATCCACCCGTAAAATGGACCGCTTAGCTAAAAGCTTGGGCATCGATTCCATCTCTGTTTTTGGCAAGTAAAAAATATAGCATTCCGGAAGTTAAATATGTAGCACCCCTGTTTCCACATTTAGAAATTAATGGTTGAATGGGTTAGTCGGTAGCTTGGACCGTTAAATACGAGCAGGTGGCTGTGATGAATAAGACGGTCTATTATAGCACTGGTCATTTTCTCATCGAAGAATATGCCGTTCCAACGGCTGAACTCAAGGTTAGTGGTAATAATGACGCTGCGTTTCTCGTAACACTCTGAGATTACTTGGAAAAGTAATTGGGCACCTCCTTTTTCAAAAGGTACATAGCCCCATTCATCACAGATCAAAAGATCGCACTTTTGGATCTGACGCATATATTTGTTTAATGTGCCGGAAGCTTTGGCCTCGGATAGTTGGTTAACAAGAGCTGCTGTACGAAAGAATTTGACGGTTTTACCTTGGTTGCAGGCTTCAACTCCAATAGCCGTTGCTAGGTGAGTTTTGCCGGTTCCTACAGGGCCATACAGGATAAGATTCTCCTTGTTTTTAATAAAGTGAGCATTTTTAAGGTCTTCCAGACTTATTGTTTTCGGAATGTCTATATACTCAAAGTATAATCCTGAAAGGTTTTAACAACATCAAATCCGGCACTTTTAAGGAGTCTTTTTTTGCGGGAGATTTCCCTTTGAGCAAGTTCCCGCTTTAAAAGCTTAAGAAGAAACTCTTCGTTGGAAACAGCCTCAATATCTTTGTAATCCAGGTAGAATGTGCGGCCGATCTTTAAGGTCTTACAGTATTCTTTAATCAATGCTTGCATGCCTGATCACCTTCCTTAATCAGGAGATCATAGACATGTAAGTCTGGGTTATACTTCTGAACTTCCGGAAGGTTACTAGGCAGCTTGAAAAAGTTATTTTCCGGAAGGTTAGAATTTTGATGGTTATAAATAGCTTGTAAACTGTCAGTATTTATTAGATTCCGCCTTAAAGATTCAGCAAAAGCTTTTTCCGCAGTTGCCATATCTTGATCTTGAAGAATTGATGACAAAAGCTTAAGTGACCTTTTCTTTTCTGTGTAATCACATTTATTAAAATAGTCTTGAATTGTAGATGGCAGTTCTTTGAAAAAACCAGTATATTTTAGTGCCGTCGGCCTTTTAGCCATAAGATTCAGGTATGGTCCCCAAATCATTGATTCTTTTTGCTCTCCATATAACCTAGAGTGTTTTACTATTACCTGGTAGTCTTTATTCATGATTTCTATAATATCGGCACCTACTTTAAGCCATAATTCTTGGTTAGCATATCTCGGGGAAGATGAATAGAGTTTGTTGTCAAAACGAATTTTCCCATATTTATCTGCTTTTACCGGCTCTAATCTATACACTTCAAAAGCAACTTCCGGAAGGTTATCCATAGCAGCTTTGTCTTCAGCAAAAAGAGTACAGATTAATTTCTTTTTCTTGTAGTGTTTGCGCTGCATATCTTTATCGCACATTTTAAGTAATTCTCTGTTGTAATCTTGCAGATCTTCAAATTCCGGAATCGGCACGAGGAAGTTTCTTCGATGGTAACCTACTTTAACCTCAACATGCCCCTTCTCATGCCCACTGTTTGGATTACAGTAGTTGCTTCGGAAATTGTAGTGGAGCATGAACCTGTTAAACCCTTGAGTGACATCTCTTTCACCATTTTTACGTATGTTTTTTACTACGGTAGACATATTGTCAAACCAAATATGGGTAGGAACTTTCCCCATATACTCGAAGATGTTCTTCAACCCTTCCAGTAAGCACTCTTGGTTCTCGGCTTTGAATAACTGGAGATAGCCTCCGTTGCTATAAGGAAAAGATAGGTTAAGGTAATATCCGTTGTATAAAACTCCCTTTTCAATGAACTGAGCTGAACCGAAGTCTAGCTGAGCTTCTCCCGGAGGATGATCAAGAGGCAAATAACCATTACTTGTTAATCCAATCTCTTTCTTACGCTTTGATACATAAGCCCTCACGGACCGGTCAGAGACATCAAACTCTGGGAATTGCTCTTTTAAGCGATTATATACTCTTTGTGCTGTGTGTCTTTGCTTCGGTTTGGCATTAAGATCTGCAATTAGCCAGGAATCAATCAAATCAGTATATGGAGCCAACTTACGGGGTTTAGATTTGGCTGGTGGCAGTTCCAAATTAAAGTTTTCCTTTTCTACATATTTTTTAACGGTATTAAAGTGGTGACCTGTTTCCGAGGAAATGCTGCGCAGGCTTTTCCCTTTATATTTAAACAGGTATCTGATATTATTGATTTGTTCCATTGTCAACATTCCTTTCTTTACCCCCTTTAAGCTTTGCAACTCAAAGGGTATTGTATTTGAGGGGTGCTGGCAATGGTTTTTTCCATTTAACTGCTATATTTTTCTACTTCCGAAGTGCTACAATTTTATTTTGCCATAAACATAAGCTAGGATCTATATCTTTATCTATATCATTCCAGCTTGCGGTTTGAGGTTTCAATTCCTTATAGGTAAGCTAGGATCCAGTATAGGAGCAAGCAGTTTAAAAGGCTTCTGCAGTTTCAATTCCTTATAGGTAAGCTAGGATCGTTATTAGTTTATTATGTAAAGTACATGATAAAAAAGGTTTCAATTCCTTATAGGTAAGCTAGGATCCTATGAAGGCCTATTTCAACATTGAGGAGTTCAGGGGTTTCAATTCCTTATAGGTAAGCTAGGATCTTTAGCATCTTTGTTTTCAATCAGGGCGCCATTGGCGTGTTTCAATTCCTTATAGGTAAGCTAGGATCGTACATCTCTTTTCATCCTTTCTTTAATCAAGCGAGTTTCAATTCCTTATAGGTAAGCTAGGATCTGGTGCTATTGCTGATCAGGTATGCGAAGAAGATCCGTTTCAATTCCTTATAGGTAAGCTAGGATCCCCTTCACCATCAATGCTACCAGAGAAAGAGGGTGAGTTTCAATTCCTTATAGGTAAGCTAGGATCTCCTCGCGCTCAATGTCCTGATAGCAGTCATCGCAGGTTTCAATTCCTTATAGGTAAGCTAGGATCAGTCACTTCCGATGTAAAAAAATCAGATATTAAAAAAGGTTTCAATTCCTTATAGGTAAGCTAGGATCAACCATAGTCATACTATCGATTGTTTCGAAGAGGGAGTTTCAATTCCTTATAGGTAAGCTAGGATCAAGCAGACATAAAAAAATACCCCTCCCGGGGTAGTGGGTTTCAATTCCTTATAGGTAAGCTAGGATCATACGTCCGTTTCCGTACCAGTCACCGCCGATGCGAGTGTTTCAATTCCTTATAGGTAAGCTAGGATCTATAATGAGCACTTACTTATGTAGGTGCTTTTCTTATGTTGTTTCAATTCCTTATAGGTAAGCTAGGATCCGAATAAGGAGCAAATCTCCATCATAAATCCTAGCGTTTCAATTCCTTATAGGTAAGCTAGGATCTACGTTCTCAAGGCTAAAATGAGAGCGCAGCACACCCGCGTTTCAATTCCTTATAGGTAAGCTAGGATCATCGGTATTTCATCAGGGTTTTGTTCCCATTTCATAGTTTCAATTCCTTATAGGTAAGCTAGGATCGACTATAGAGGGTTTTAATCCTGTTACAGCAGCGTTAGTTTCAATTCCTTATAGGTAAGCTAGGATCCCTTTTCTTTCTCAAGCTCATCTATGACACCGGAAAGTTTCAATTCCTTATAGGTAAGCTAGGATCCCAGTTGCATCTTCACCGGTATCAATCAGACCCAGGTTTCAATTCCTTATAGGTAAGCTAGGATCCAACGCGACTACAACAATAGCCCTGAATGCGTTGCCAAGTTTCAATTCCTTATAGGTAAGCTAGGATCGTGATCGGAGCATAATGCACGTTCTTTAACCCAAATTGTTTCAATTCCTTATAGGTAAGCTAGGATCCATTGCTACAGGATCCATCGTCTCCTGGACAAAGTGTTTCAATTCCTTATAGGTAAGCTAGGATCTTTAACCCTCTCAGTCTTTTGTTTCTGATCTCATCATTGTTTCAATTCCTTATAGGTAAGCTAGGATCCAAAAAAGCCCGGGGTCTCCCCGGGCTTTCGCTGTGTTTCAATTCCTTATAGGTAAGCTAGGATCGTACGGAAACTAGATCCAAACGGAAACGAGATCTGGTCGTTTCAATTCCTTATAGGTAAGCTAGGATCACGGAAGCTGGATTCAGCAGGAAACGAGATCTGGTCGTTTCAATTCCTTATAGGTAAGCTAGGATCTTTCTACCTTGGCGGTGGTTTTGAAGGTTCTAATTCGTTTCAATTCCTTATAGGTAAGCTAGGATCATTTAAGCTGAAAGAGAAGGACTGGGGTATCGAACGAGGTTTCAATTCCTTATAGGTAAGCTAGGATCGGATCGAAGAAATACGGCCGCAATCGTAGCATCGAAAAGTTTCAATTCCTTATAGGTAAGCTAGGATCGCCTGGAAGACGCCGCTCTGCAATCTAAAGACACGGGTTTCAATTCCTTATAGGTAAGCTAGGATCTCGGAATATGAGGACAAGGAAGCGTTTTCAGCCACGGGTTTCAATTCCTTATAGGTAAGCTAGGATCCCTCAAACATTTTCTGTTTCATCCGAAAGACCTGAGTTTGTTTCAATTCCTTATAGGTAAGCTAGGATCAATCCGAGTCTATTTAACGTTAACACAAGGGAATATTTGTTTCAATTCCTTATAGGTAAGCTAGGATCCGCAATCCCGCTAATACCAACGGTTTGACATATGACGGTTTCAATTCCTTATAGGTAAGCTAGGATCGCTGACAGGGTTATCCCGCTCCTGGAACTAGGCGGCTGTTTCAATTCCTTATAGGTAAGCTAGGATCACAGGCGGTGAGAAAATGACAGTACGGAGCGGATTTTTGTTTCAATTCCTTATAGGTAAGCTAGGATCGCTGATTTTTAACATCACTCTCACCTTCTTTCCTTATGTTTCAATTCCTTATAGGTAAGCTAGGATCTTGAGCTAGCAACTCTGTATTCTTCGGGTCGAGTTTGTTTCAATTCCTTATAGGTAAGCTAGGATCGATCGGTCATTGACAGGCCTAACTGAGTGCAGCGCAAGTTTCAATTCCTTATAGGTAAGCTAGGATCCTGCCGAATGTTGCGGGTTTTTGCTTGTTTGTGGATATGTTTCAATTCCTTATAGGTAAGCTAGGATCAACCCCGTTGACGGATCCGGAAAAACCCCATTGCCGAGTTTCAATTCCTTATAGGTAAGCTAGGATGACGGTACTCCATCAGGATTGGCGTGCTTGGCCATGATAGTTTCAATTCCTTATAGGTAAGCTAGGATCGATGTACTGGTTACCGTCGACTTCATAGCGGATTAGTTTCAATTCCTTATAGGTAAGCTAGGATCGACTTAAAAACGAAGAATATGGCCTCACTGTGCTGGAGTTTCAATTCCTTATAGGTAAGCTAGGATCACCCAGGAACAGGCAACAGAGCAGCTATATATTTCAGGTTTCAATTCCTTATAGGTAAGCTAGGATCCCAGATACGATGTTGCAGACCGAGAAATCAGGCTGGAGGGGTTTCAATTCCTTATAGGTAAGCTAGGATCAAAAGCCCGGACACAGGACCGGGCAGAAAGGAGAAAAAGTTTCAATTCCTTATAGGTAAGCTAGGATCCAACTGAATATGGAACCAAAAACTGAATATGGAACCAACGTTTCAATTCCTTATAGGTAAGCTAGGATCGGATACTTTACGCATATGAGGCAGACAGGGACTTGTGTTTCAATTCCTTATAGGTAAGCTAGGATCTTCAGTCCAAGGACACGGCAAAAAGTATTTTTTATGTTTCAATTCCTTATAGGTAAGCTAGGATCAGAAGAGGAAATGAATCGTGCCCAACAAAATGCCCAAGTTTCAATTCCTTATAGGTAAGCTAGGATCCAATAGATTTATTAGCTTTTGGAACTCAATCCAACGTTTCAATTCCTTATAGGTAAGCTAGGATCCCAAAAAATGCCTTAATAATCAGCCTTTCTAAAAAGGCTAGATCGTAGTTATCGAATTATTTTTTAGCTGAAAACACTCAGAACCCTGATAGATTCTAAGCTTTTGCAATAATTGGTTTCCGTCGAACCTACTGAGTTTTTGCTCTATTATAAGTAGACGGAATTAAATTATATTATCATCGCCTCCTTTTTTAATTCCCATTGATTCTCGTTTGGAGTATTTTGTAGTTTTAAAAGTATAGAAAATTACTGAATCCTCATTCTCATCAATAACTTTTTCCAGTTCCATTTTTAGCTTCTTAAAGTTTGCCTCAGAGATCTCACCTTCTAAAACGGAGTTTTGTATGTTAATGTCAATCAAAAATTAGGCCACTTGCTGGTCAGAAATTAGGCCACCAAAGAATAAAAAATTAGCCATTATTTGTCTGCTTGGCAAGGGCTTGCCTAAACCTGAAACTCTCTCCATTTATGTTTAAGATATGAGCATTATGAGTCAGCCGATCGAGAAGAGCTGCGGTCATCTGTTCATCGCCTAACACCTCCGTCCATTTAGGAAATTCGAGATTAGTTGTGATAATTAGGCTACCTCTTTCATACCTGGCGGAGCAAAACTGAAACAGCAACTCGGCGCCGGTTTTACTAAATGGGATATAGCCCAGTTCATCAAGAATAACTACATGAGGTGTCAGCCACTGCTTTTCCAGACGACTTAAGCGATATTCCTGTTGGGCGGCCAGTAATTCGTTAATTAGTCCTGCTGCCGTGTAAAACTTAACTTTAAATCCCTGCCGGCAGGCTTCATAGCCCAGGGCGATGGCAATATGGGTTTTACCAACTCCAGAATTGCCAACAAGAATGATATTCTCTTTCTTTCGAATGTAATCTCCCTGCATCAGCTTTAGTACCTTGGGCTTATTCAGGGAGGGAATTACCTTGAAATCAAAGTTCTCCAAGGTCTTAATCACCGGAAAAGCTGCTTGCCTGATACCACGCTGGATTCGGTTATTCTCCCGTTGATGGATTTCCTGCTCTAATACTCCCAGTAAATATTCTTCATAATCAAGGTTATTGTCGACAGCTTCCCGAGCCATAGACTCGTAGACTTTAGCAGCTTGAGGCATCTTTAATTTCTTTAGGTAGGCTTCCAAAAGCATCTTGTTTACAGCCATGAGTTTACTCCCCCTATCATCAGAATACTGTACTTATCCAGACTGGGAGGATTGACTTTAACATCCGGGATATTCTCATACTTCTCTTTGTCGAGCGGTGTGATTTTCGGGCTTGCAACGATTAGTTGTCCAATGATGTTTAATACACCGTCATAGCTATAGAGGTTGTAAACAAGGGCCAATTCCAGGGCTTCCGTCACCAGTTTAGATGGATACTCCCGCAAGAGCATCAATATTTTCACAAACTCTCGATTGCCTTTAGGATGCCGAGCAATCAATCCTCTGCGGTATTCTTCATAGACCGGCTCTAAGGTCTGCGGCTTGTATACTTTGGTGTTGCCTAAAGCCCGAGACTTTTGCAGTAACAACTCCAGGTAATGATCCAGAATGATGTTATCCTGGTTTCTGCCATAAAGTCTGGGATGTTGAGCAATAATACTGTTTCTATAGATTATTTCTACTTGTCCGGCAGTTATTTTCAGCGTTACTTTTTCTCCAACATAAGCTGTAGGTACGGAGTAACGGTTAGTCTCCAGCTGTACCATAGCATAACGGTTTACTTTGGCTTCTTTATATCTGGCTCCGTTGAATCTTGTTCTGGGCAAGGGTCTTAAAGCTGCCTTTTCTGCTTCCCACTTAGGATTTTGCTCCAGTAGTTTTACACATTCCAAGTGTAAATACTCATTAAGTTCTTCAAAGGAATCAACATCCGGATAGGGGACAAAGAACTTTCTAACTGCTTCTTTGCCGGCGTTTTCTACTCCGCCCTTTTCGTTACCACGGGCTGGGCGGCAGAAAGAAGATTCATAAAGATAATGTGTTCTTAAGGCGATAAATTGTTCTTGCTCTTCACGGTTGCTGCCTTGCAGTACTTTTTTCACGGCCGTCTTGAGATTGTCATAGGTGATTCTGTACGGAACTCCATTCATGAATTCAAAGCAGCGGATATGGCCGTCAAAGAATGCTTCCTGTTTTTCAAAGGGATAAGCTCTTACATAAAATCCTCCGGAACCTCGAAGCTTCATGACAAAAATGTGGGCTAGAGTTTCTTTACCCTTCAGATAAAAATATGCATCTGTCCAATCTACTTCGGCATAGGTACCCAAATCGAATTCCCTAAAGGTAAGAATGCTTCGCGTTGTTTTCTATGTTCCTTTCTGAGATAGTCGGTTAAAGTTGAATAACCCCCTGTATAACCGGCATCTTTCAACACTTTAAAGAT
>JBMNGP010000020.1:0-9392 GCA_050949905.1 Desulfitobacteriia bacterium
AACACGGGGGCGTGGATTGAAACACTATAACAGATCATTTTCAAACCTGCTTCACAGGTTCGCCCCCATGCGGGGGCACAGCCGTACTATCTAGAGAGTATTCAGGTATTGAAGTTTATTTATTCGTCTCGTTGATGACCGGACTATATAACCTTCAGTCAGACATTGATACTGCTGTTAAAGGATTGGAAGAAGATAATTATTTTCAAGCTTATCGGCTGGCTGAAAAAAATCTCACAGCCTATCTCTGTTAATCTAGTACAAATTGGACATTCCCCTGCTCGGCTTCGGGAAAGAATAGAATGGGAAGGTGTGAGATTATAAGCCGTGCCATAAAACTCCCAAGGTGCTTTTTACTTTTAGCAGCTGGCACTAACTTTGTGCAGATTGTAACTTAAGATTTTGAACAATCGCTTAGGACAATTGAAAGACTGGTATAGTATGGTAAAATATAAATACAGATAGAAAAGTAGGATTATGTTCTGCCTATATGGCTCTGGAGAGGGAAGTGCGGGCGTGGTGCAAAATATTCTAAAGGATAATTTAGATGCCTTGCGACAGGTTTCCAAGATGATTTCTGCTGAGACCGGATGCAATATTATTATTTGTGATTCGGAAGGGGAGATCATTGAGGCCACCTTGCCGGAGCGCATTGGGCGAAAGCATATGGGATCGGCTCTGATTCTAGCGGGTGACTCGGATGAGGCGGTCATAACTCCGGAACTGGAGGAGAAGTACACTCAGCTTGGAACCGATACTCGGCGGGGTTATAACTATGTGATTACTATTCTTGGCCAAAGAGTAGGGAGCTTAGGGATAAGTGGTGAACCGGAGATCTTAAAGCCAATCGTGCGGGTAGCGGCTAAGACGATTGGTTTTTATATCTCGGAAAGCCTGCGGGAGAAAGAGAAGATTCAGGCTCAGAAAGCCTTAAAAAAACGGGAAGACGAATTGGAAGAAGTTATAAGTATTTTGAATTCTTTCTGGGAACACAGCCCCAGCCCTATTGGCATTTTGGATAAAAGGGGGAAAATCATCCGGGTTTCCAAATCCGTAACCGGGCTTTTGGGTTATCCGGCGGCCGGCTTGGAAGGTCAATATTTGACTAAGGTGTTTCCGCCCTTGATTGCCTATACTTTAATTAGACGAATCCGAAAACTGCAAAATCGCCTGGAGCCTCTGTATTTTAGCGACGAAGTTGTGCTGTGGGACGGCAGCCGCCGGCATTATGACAGCTGGGTGTTTCCTGTACTTAACAGCAAGGAAGATAGTACTCTTGTTGGTATCGTGGCTTTGGATGTTACCGGACGCAAACGCAAAGAAGACCGGTTTAAGTATCTTAGCCAGCATGATGCCTTGACCGGCCTTCATAACAGAGCCTTTTTCGAAGAGCAGCTTAATATTATCAATAACAGTAATCATTATCCGTTAACTTTTATCTCCTTAGATGCTGATTGTCTTAAGCTTGTCAATGATACGATGGGTCATGACCAAGGGGACTTGCTGCTGAAAAACCTGGCAGGGATAGTCAAGTCTTCCTTGCGGGAAAAAGATATTCTTGCCCGGGTCGGGGGAGATGAATTTATTGTTATTTTGCTGCAAACAGGGCGGGAGGAGGCTCAAAAGATTGCTGCCAGGGTAGACTATAACATTAATTCCTATAATCAGGAGAATCCCAGCCTGCCCATAAGTGTTTCTATGGGCTTATATACCGTGGATGAGCCGGGAGACAGTTTGGAAGAGGTTCTTAAAAAAACCGACGAGCTTATGTATCAAAATAAAACCCTGCAGATGGCTAATAACCGGACCCGGATTATTAATTTCCTGATCTCTTCTTTGGCTAAAAAAGATTTTCTCGACAAAGGCCACGGCCAAAGAGTGGCGCATATTTGTCTTAAGCTCGCGCAGAGGCGAGGCCTTCCACCGCAGGCCTTGTCTAACCTTGCTCTGCTGGCTGAGGTTCATGACCTTGGCTTAGTGGGTATTCCGGAAGAGATACTGTTAAAGCCCGAGCCTTTAACAGCAAGTGAGTGGGAAATAATCCGCCAGCATCCGGAGAGAGGTTATAGGCTGGCTATTGCGTCTTCCTCGCCTGAGCTTATAGAAAATGCGGATCTAATCCTGAAGCACCATGAACGCTGGGATGGAACCGGTTATCCTTTGGGACTTAAAGGGGAGGAAATCCCGCTGGAATGCCGGATTTTGGCCTTAGCCGACGCTTATGATGCTATAGTTAGTGCCAGGCCGTACCGCCAAGCCCGCAGTAAGGCCGAGGCCTTGGAGGAGCTTCAAAGAAATGCCGGCAGTCAGTTTGACCCAGCCTTGGTAGAGATGTTCGCAGAATTATTTAAAACCGGTATGGTTTAAAGCTAAAGGTGTCCGATAAAGGTTAATGTTATAGGTTCTGGCAGACTGTAGATGGACATAGATTTATGGTATTATATTAAAACGATAAGTTAGTTAAAGTTAAGGGTGAAGGACTTGAACATCGGAGCCAGAACACTAAAAACAGGCTTGGCAGTGGCTATCAGTGTCTATATTTGTATGGTCTTGGATATTTCGCCGCCGTTATTTGCCGCTACTTCGGCCGTGGTCTGCATGCAGCAGTCCCTGGGGAAAAGCTTGAAGAATTCCTTACAGCAAATTATTGTCAATCTTGCCGCTATAAGCGTGGGGATCGTCTTAGGGCTTACTATTCCTATTCTTTTTGTCAGTATGGCGATAGCTACAATTGTAGTTATTTTATTTTGTACTAAGGTGTTTAAAGCCAAAAATCATATTGTCCTGGCTATTATTTCGGCCATTTTTATTCTGGCTTCCCCTCAGGATCAATTCCTGGAACATGCTTTGGTAAGGTCCGTGGCGATAATTATTGGTATTATTACTGCTAATGTGATTAACTTTACGATGGCTCCACCGCATTACCAGCGGACTTTAGTCAAGAAATTAATTAAGCTTAATAACCTGGCTGTCCAAAGATTTACGGATTCCTTAAACCGCTACCTCCATCTAAATATCCCGGAAGCGGAGGAAAGAGAGAAAGCTAATAAAGATTTTATTCATCTCTACGAGGAAGCGGAGAATCTTTTTGACCTTTACCGCGATGAGTGGAATTTCAATGTAGGGAGCAAAAGCTCCGGGATTAAATCCGTGGAAGAACGGTTATATAAGGAGTACCTCACTTATAACCGGGGGTTGTGGCAAAGAGCTGAAGATTTGCTGACCTTAGCGGAGGAGAGGAGAATACGCCGGGAGGAAGCCAATGACCCCAGCATTAGCTGTGAATTCAATCGTATTTTTGAGATGCTGTTTAACGTGGTTTTTAATGCCACTTCCTATAACCAGGAGCTGCAGAAAAAAATCCGGGGGGAAGAAGCTGTTATTTATCCCGAACCCCGGGTTTGGAGCAAGCTCAATAGGATTTTTAACGAATGGCAGGATAAGAATCCATCTACTCTCTTTTATATGCATGCCTTAAACGAGGTAGCGGTTATTACTTATAATATTCGTTGGTTTGCCAATGAAGCTATCAGGCTGCTTAATATCCAATAAGACAGGCTTGTTTTCCGGTGTCTAACCTAGACGCTTTAGATTAGTTTTAGATTAGCTTTGGATTAGCTTTAGATTATAATAATGCGCATCAGTATTATAAAAGATCTAATTAAAGAATGCTATTATATAAAAAATAGCTTCTTTTTTTAGGTGAATTTATTAGAACTGCTGAGATCTTCCAAAAACTTAATTGAAAATCCAATAAATAAGAAAATTTTTTTAAAAATCACTCTTAATAATAATTGAATATCTCGGACTGTTATGATACGCTACATTATATTATGTTTCTCTACAGAGTACATTTATATTTACAGGGAGGTCAAAAGAGGATGAAAAAGGTTTTCACAGTTGTGCTGTGTATCCTGTTAGCTGTTACTATGGCGACAGGTTGTGCATCTCAAGCAGCAGCACCCGCAGCCGATGATGATGTGATCAAAATCGGCATTTTTGAGCCCTTAACCGGCCCCAATGCTGCCGGCGGTGAGCTCGAAGTAGAAGGGATGAAACTCGCTAATGAGCTTTATCCCGAGGTATTAGGCAAAAAGGTCGAGCTAGTTATTGTTGACAATAAGTCCGACAAGGCTGAAGCCGCTAATGCCGTTATTCGCCTCATTGAAAAAGAGAAAGTTTCTGCCATTATTGGTTCCTGGGGTTCCAGCTTATCCATGGCTGCCGGTGCTCCTATTCTGGAAAATAAGATGCCTACAGTCGGCGCTTCCTGCACTAACCCCTTGGTAACCAAAGATAATGATTATTACTTTAGGGTTTGCTTTATTGACCCCTTCCAAGGCACTGTTATGGCTAGATATGCCTATAATAGCCTTGGTGCCAAGAAAGCTGCTATTATCCAAGAGCTTTCCAATGACTATGCCGTTGGCCTGGCCAGCTTCTTTAAGGAAGAATTTATTAAGCTGACCGGTGACCCGGATTCCGTAGTTGAAGTTTCCAATTATCAGACCAATGATACTGATTTTACTGCTCAGCTGACCAATATTAAAGGTAAGAATCCGGATGTTATTTTTGCTCCCGGTAACTTCACCGAGTCGGCGATGATCGTTAAACAAGCCAGAACTTTAGGGATTGAAACACCCTTTATTGGCGGGGATACTTGGGAAACCGATGAGTTTATCCAAGTAGGCGGTGACGCAGTTGAAGGCGTTGTTTTCTCAACCTTCTTTGATTCTTCAGTTGCCTTAACTCCGGAGACCGATATCTTCTTAGATGCTTTTGCCAAGGCTTATCCCGACAGACAGCCGGCAGCTGTTACCGCTCTTGGCTATGATGCTTATCTTTTGATCCTGGATGCTATTGAGCGGGCCGGATCAACTGATCCGGTTGCCATTCGCGATGCTATTGCCGCTACTAAGGCTTTCCCCGGAGCAGCCGGGCCGGTTACCCTGGATGAAAATGGCGATGCCATTAAAGACGCCATTATTAAGACTGTTAAAGACGGCAAATTCACTTACATGGATACGGTTAAAGCTGAGTAATTTCCTCTCGAGGAATTCCATAAGTTCAAAACACTTCGGCAAGTTTGTCTTGCCGAAGCTGTTTTGGACAGATGTATTTAGCAAGACAATATAACAAAGCAAAAAAAAATAGGCAATAAATAATGGCGGTGAAATCCATTGAGTAGTTCACTATTACAACACTTGGTTAACGGCATTTCGCTGGGCAGTTTATATGCTCTGGTGGCCATTGGGTATACCATGGTTTATGGTATTTTAAGGTTGATTAACTTTGCCCATGGCGACATCTTTATGATGGGCACTTATTTTGCATTCTTTGGCATTATGACGTTTCGACTCCCGTGGCCGCTTGCTTTTCTTGTGGCAATTATTGCTACCGCACTCCTTGGAATGTTGATTGAACGTGCCGCCTATAAACCTTTGCGTGATGCTCCGAAGAATTCCTTACTGATTTCGGCTATTGGTGTCTCTTTTCTTTTAGAAAACCTGGCAATTTACGTTTTTTCAGGGAAACCTAAAGCCTTTCCGGACATTCCTCTTTTTGCGGATACGCTTGGTGTAGCCGGTATTAAGATTCAATTTATATCTTTTTTTATCCCGTCCGTTACTTTGATTTTTCTGGCAGTTTTGCTTTATGTGATTAATCATACCAAGATGGGTATGGCCATGCGGGCGGTCTCTAAAGATTACGAAACCGCTATGGTTATGGGCATAGATACCAATAGGATTATTTCTATTACTTTTATTATCGGTTCTACTTTAGCGGCAGTTGGCGCTATTATGTGGGGAATCAGGTATACTCAGATCCAACCGATGATGGGGGTTATGCCTGGACTGAAGTGCTTTGTGGCTGCAGTTGTGGGCGGTATAGGTAATATTAAGGGTGCTGTCGTGGGTGGTTTTATACTGGGCTTGGGAGAAGTATTGCTTATTGCTGCTTTGCCTCATATGACAGGCTACCGGGATGCCTTTGCCTTTATTCTCCTGATTATTATTCTTTTATTCAGGCCCACGGGTATCCTTGGCGAAAAAATTACCGAGAAGGTGTGACCCAGATGAAAAAGCAAGATAAAATATTAACAGTAATCCTCTTAGCGGCTCTTTTTATTTTCCTGATAATTGCGAACTTATACATGGATGCTTATATCAAGAGGGTTCTTAATCTGTGTGCAATTTATACCATCCTGGCTTTATCCATGAACCTGATTAATGGTTTTACCGGGCTTTTTTCTTTGGGTCATGCAGGCTTTATGGCTATCGGTGCCTATGCTGTCGGTATTTTTACTTTGCCGGTCAGTGCCCGTCCGGCCAACTTTTATATTGAACCAATGCATCCTGCGATCGCCAATGTTGAGCTGCCTTTTCTTGTCGCTTTGCTTTTGGGAGGTGTCTTGGCAGCTTTTTTTGCTTTTCTGATCGGAGCTCCGGTTCTGCGTTTAAGGGATGATTACCTGGCTATTGCCACTTTAGGGTTCTCGGAGATTATCAGGATTGTTTTAACCAATTTGCAAAGTATAACTAATGGCCCTTTGGGGATTAAGAATATCCCTACTACGGCCAATATGTGGTGGATTTACGGCGTGACTTTAGTCACGGTAGTTTTTTTTGGTTTTGCTTATATCCTCAAGCTATGGGCGAGCTTTTAAGGCTATTCGCGAAGATGAGATTGCTGCCCAGGCCATGGGTATTAATCTCTTCCGCCACAAGATCCTCTCTTTTATGGTAGGGGCGTTCTTTGCCGGGATAGCCGGGGGGCTTTATGCTTCCATGCTGAGTACTGTTGACCCCAAAAACTTTATATTTACATTAACTTATAACTTCCTGCTGATTATTGTCTTAGGCGGGATGGGCAGTGTTTCCGGGACAATTATTTCGGCCTATATTGTGACCGCCGGACTGGAGATTATGCGTTTCTTTGATGAACCTTTAAGTATTCTCGGTGTCAGTATACCCTTATTCCGGCCGGGCTTAAGGATGGTTGTCTTTTCTCTGTCTCTGATGATTATCGTGCTCTTCTACCGCAATGGCTTGATGGGTAATAAAGAGCTTAATTGGGATATGCTGAAGAGAATATTCTCGAGGCGCTCTAAACGCATTAAAGGGTGGTGAAGCCAGATGACACTTAAGCCTTTGCTGGAAACTAAGGCTATAACCATGCGTTTTGGAGGGGTAGTAGCAGTTAATAACCTTTCGCTGGAAGTTAATAAGGGGGAAATTGTAGCCCTGATCGGTCCGAACGGGGCTGGCAAGACTACCGCTTTTAATATGATTACCGGGGTTTATACCCCTACTTCAGGCCAAATTTTTTATGAAGGTCAGGATATTACCGGTTTGAGGCCTGATCAAATTACGCATAAAGGTATTGCCAGGACCTTTCAAAATATCCGCTTGTTTAAAAAACTTTCTGTATTTGATAATGTCCTGATTGCCCGTCACTTAAGGCTTAAATCTAATTTCCTTACGGCTTCTTTAAGGTTTGGCGGGTATCGCCGGGAAGAAAGGCAAATGCGGGAAGAGAGTATGGCGCTTATTCAGAAATTTGGCCTGGAGAAGTATAAAGATGATATAGCTTCTTCTTTGCCGTATGGGCTGCAGCGCCGCCTGGAAATTGCCAGGGCTTTGGCCACCGAACCTAATCTTTTGCTCTTAGATGAACCGGCTGCCGGGATGAACCCCAAGGAAACCGAAGAGCTTACTGCTTTTATCCGGCAGATTAAAGATGAATACGCTCTCACGGTGTTTTTAATCGAACATCATATGGATTTGGTTATGGAAATATCCGAACGGATTTATGTGCTCGATTTTGGCGAGACCATCGCTAAAGGTACGGCCGAAGAAGTCCAAAATGACCCTCGGGTTATTGAGGCTTATCTGGGGGTGGATGACGATGCTTAAAGTGGAAAATTTGACGGTATCTTACGGTGGGATCGAAGCTTTAAAGGGGATAGACTTGGAAGTTCCGGAAGGCAATATCGTTACTTTAATCGGTGCTAACGGGGCCGGTAAGTCTACCACCCTGCGTACTATTATGGGACTTGTTAAGAGTAAATCCGGCAAGATCACTTATAATGGTGAAGATATTACCGGAGCTAATTCTCCCAGTATTGTGGCTAAAGGAATTACCCTTGTACCGGAAGGACGCCGGGTCTTTCCAGACCTTACGGTTCTGGAAAACCTGAAGATAGGGGCTTATCTGCGGACGGACCATGATCAGATCAATAAGGATTTGGCCTGGGTCTATGAACTTTTCCCGCGGCTCAAAGAACGTTCCTGGCAGCTGGCCGGAACCCTTTCCGGCGGCGAGCAGCAGATGCTGGCTGTGGGTCGGGCCTTGATGTCCAGGCCTAAGATTATGATGATGGACGAGCCTTCTTTGGGTCTTGCTCCTTTGGTGGTCAGAAGCATTTTTTCCATTATTCAAGAGATTAATAGGAACGGGGTTACTATTCTTTTAATTGAGCAGAATGCCAATATGGCCTTAAGAATCGCCGATTGGGGCTATGTCCTGGAAACAGGGAAGATTGTTCTCACCGGCAAGGGCCAGGATCTTCTGCAGAATGAAGATGTGAAGAGTGCCTATCTCGGGAAGAAGAAAGAGAAGAACTGAGGCTGTCATCTTAGGCTTTGACTGTCATCCGATATGGCAGTATCCAATCAGGATGTGTATTGCTGGGATTTCCCAGATATTTAATTAACATGGGATATGAATATAACAAATTGCAAAGCTTTCGAGAATCAGCGAGAGCTTTGCTTTTTATAGCTGGAAGAACACATTGAATGGGTTTTTGGAATCCTTAGCCCGGCAGGGCAGGTTTAGGGTTTTGGAAGCTGAGGAAGTCTTGGACGAATTGACTTTGATGCTTCAACACTTCGAGCTTAAAGAAACGATCTTTAGGAGTAACCATGCTTCTAACTATCTATCTTTGAAAGGTACTTTAAATCAGGATAAGGAAAGAATCCTCAAAGCTTTGCATGAGGTCGGATCAAAGCAGTTTTTGCTGAGATCTGAGAGGTTGAGGAGGCTTTGAGGGTAGGAACTTTACGCTTTTTACGCGGAAATCGAGAAATATATTTCCAAAATCGGCTTTAATATATATAATTAGGGTATTATTGTTTCTGATATATAAAATATATAGTTTTGGGAGGAATGAGTGTGGGCGGAGCAAATCTCCAAATTTTTATCGCTATGGTTTTGTACATAGCCGTCGTAATTTGCATTGGCCTGTATTATGCTAAGCGGGCCAGTGAAAGCAGCCAAAATTACTTGATCGGGGGCCGGTCTTTAAATCCTTGGGTTACAGCCATGGGAGCCGAGGCTTCGGATATGAGCGGCTGGCTTTTAATGGGGCTTCCCGGAGTAGCTTATTGGTT
>JBMNGP010000021.1:0-18391 GCA_050949905.1 Desulfitobacteriia bacterium
TTTTTTTTTTGACTGGATGGTAATTCTGTGTTAATAATGTAAATTGAGTAAAACCATTTGAAGCTGTTAACTATAATAGTTTGTATTTGGGGGATGCAAAAATGGCTTGGAAGCAAATTGAAGCGCTACTAGAAAAACAAGGAATCTTTATGGGAGCCAAATCATCTTATGAAAAAGCCCAGGCGGTAATTGTCGGCCTGCCGATGGATTTTACCGTCAGCTACAGGCCGGGAGCGCGAAGTGGGCCATTGGCGATCCGCAATGTCTCCCAAGCTATTGAAGAATACAGTTTTTATCAGGATAAGAGCCTGGAGGATTATCGATACTGCGATCTAGGAGATGTTGGCCTTCCTTTCGGCAATGTTGGTGCTTCCTTAGACCTAATCGAGCAAACAGCGGAGATTTTGCTTGAGGACAGTAAATTTCCAATATTCCTGGGGGGAGAACACCTGGTCACTTATCCTCTGCTTAAAGCCTTTGCTCGCAAATACCCCGAACTGCGCGTTATTCAATTTGATGCCCATGCCGATCTACGCAGGGATTACTATGGCGAAGACCGCTCCCATTCTACGGTAATGCGCAAAGCTGCCGAGCTTCTAGGCCCGGGGAAAGTTTTTCAATTTGGGATTAGATCCGGCATTAAGGAAGAGTTTGTATTTGCGAGAGATAATACCAGGCTGTATACGGAAGAAGTATTACAACCCTTGCATGGCGTACTTCAAGAATTAAAGGGTAAGCCTGTCTATGTTACTTTAGATATTGATGTTGTTGACCCTGCTTTTGCTCCCGGTACGGGAACCCAAGAGCCCGGAGGCTGTACTTCCCGCGAAATTATCCTTGCTGTCCAGCTCTTAGGAGAACTACAGGTGGTCGGCTTTGACCTGGTGGAAGTTTGCCCCCAGCTTGATTTCAGCGAACGGACGGCGATACTCGCAGCTAAACTAATTAGGGAAGGAATAATATCTTTTCTCAAATGAAAACATATCTTGCCCAATTTGTTATAGTTGGAAAGAGCATCGGCCAATTGACTATAGCTTGGAAAGTTGAAACAGAAAAAGATGCTTTGGGCAGGATAAGCAGCAAATATATTTGTAATTGGTGATTTAGACAATAATTGCCTAGGTTTTTCGGTAAAAAACTCTTTGACACAGTATCGATATTTGTGTATACTATAATTCGTCACAGTGAGACTGGGGCGATTAGCTCAGCTGGGAGAGCGCCTGCCTTACAAGCAGGATGTCGGCAGTTCGATCCTGTCATCGCCCACCATTGTCGATGTTCGAATATCGAACCTCGTATCTCGAACTTGGCCCCGTGGTGTAGTGGTTAACATGCCTGCCTGTCACGCAGGAGATCGTCGGTTCAAGTCCGATCGGGGTCGCCATACTCGATGCCTCGGTAGCTCAGTTGGTAGAGCAGAGGACTGAAAATCCTCGTGTCGGCGGTTCGATTCCGTCCTGAGGCACCATTTATGCGGGTGTAACTCAGTGGTAGAGTGTCACCTTGCCAAGGTGAAAGTCGCGAGTTCGAATCTCGTCACCCGCTCCATTTTAATTAATCAGTTTGGCGGCATAGCCAAGTGGTAAGGCAGAGGTCTGCAAAACCTTTATCCCCCAGTTCGAATCTGGGTGCCGCCTCCAAAAATTAATATGCCGAAGTGGCGGAACTGGCAGACGCACGGGACTTAAAATCCCGCGAGGCTCAAACCTCGTACCGGTTCGATTCCGGTCTTCGGCACCATTATGGGTTTGTAGCTCAGCTGGTTAGAGTACTGCGTTGACATCGCAGGGGTCGGAGGTTCGAGTCCTCTCAAACCCACCATTTAAAAATTGGTGTAATGAAAACAAATAACCTGAAACCGTTGGTATAAGCCACTTATAGAGCTTAAATAAAAATATGGGGATTGGACAACATCAATTTTATTTAAGTTAAAACCCTATAAAACGTCGTAAATGTTTCTAAGCATTCAGTCAAAAGTTCAGTCAAATTAGTTGCGAAGATAAAAAAATCTCTAGATTTAGGTCTAGAGTTTTTTATTATAAATATGAGAAAAGATATTTGAATTAATTCTTTGCTCCATAACATGTCACTGGTGCCATGTTCGCTATAGTAGACAAGCAAAAACAGTCATTAAATAAAATATTCGTTAATTACGGTTTCGTGCAATAATATATTAGTACTATCTCGAAGGTATTTAAATGAATTGTTTATATCTGGGTTACCAGGGCGTTAATGAACGTGCTGGTTTTATTTTTTAGGAATATTTTGGAGGAATTACAGGAAAGATGTGGAATTTTTAAGTGATGATCTAATAAATCAAATTGTGTGTAAGTCGCTCCGTCTACCGTAGGTGATATACCGGAGGAATAATGAGATGAAAGTACATGTATTTGATGTTGAACACGGAAACTGCTCTCTAATTGAATTTCCATCTGGAGAATGTATGATGATTGATTGTGGACATAATTCATCAACAGATTGGAGACCTTCAAATTGGCTATCAGCTAGGGGTGGAGAGCTTACTAATCTTACAATCACTAACTTTGATGAAGATCATGTATCTGATCTACCTAGCATTAATAAGTATTGCCAAATAAAAAGCCTAAGTAAAAACTGGAACGTTGATTCTAATTGGATTAAAAGAGAAAAAGCGCTTAATGGTATGGGGCCAGGAATATCAACATTAGTAAATATGATTGATTATTATACTGGCCCGTCTTTGCAAACTAATTGGGGTGGGTCAAATATTAAAAGATTCTGCCTTTCACCAAAAGAACTTAGTGATGTTAATAGCTTAAGTCTTGTTACATTTATTCACTATAATGGAATTAGGATTGTTTTTCCTGGTGATATGACATCAAAAGGGTGGAGCTTATTGCTAGAAGATAATGATTTTAAGACGATGTTACAAAACACGAATATTTTTATTGCATCTCACCATGGCAGAATTGATGGATACAGTATTGATGTTTTCAAGTATTGTACACCAGATATAATTATCATTTCTGACAAAAGTATAAAACATGGAACTCAGGATGTAGATTACTCAAAGCATGCAAAGGGTATTCAATGGAACGAGACAGACATTAGGAAAGTCCTAACAACTAGAAATGATGGAAAACTAGAAATAGAATTACGTAAAAACAATGGTTATTACATAACTTCATATAGATAAAATAATTTAAAGATAGTGGAGAATAAAAAATGGAGAAGCTTTTAGAAAAGATAAGTTCATATAACTTATTAAACAATTTACTTCCAGGGGCAGTTTTTTGTTATTTGTTGAAATACTTTATGGAAATAAATCTTGTCACCGACGAATTAATCGGTAACCTCTTTTTCTTTTATTTCTGCGGGATGGTTATTAGCCGGATAGGATCCATTGTTGTTGAACCACTTTATAAAAAAATAAAAATTATTTCCTATTCAGAATATAATTCTTTTATAAAAGCAACTCAGATTGATAATAAGATAGATATTTTATCAGAGACAAATAACACATACAGAACCTTTGTTGCATTATTCTTGGTAATTGGCATTTTAAAATCATATTTTTATCTTAAAAACTCATTTATCGTGTTGAACTTAATTGGACCGTCAGTTCTTCTGATTATCTTATTTTTATTATTTTCCATTTCATATCATTAGCTTTGCATAAAAACTTTTTCGAAATTCGAGTAGCTTAATGCGTTTCCTTTATCAGTAAAATATGGTGTATACAGTAAGTTGATTTTCTTCCGTGATTCAAAAGGGGCATCGACTTAAGAAGTAGCCCTATCCCACATTATACCAGTATGTTTTTTATAAGATCACGGGGTCATAGGTTAAATCGTTCAGCAGATAGTTCTCACCGGCATCAACTTGCTTTAGCGTTGCTTCATACACGATCTCATGATTTAATCGTCGTCGGCCCTTGGAGCTTTTACCATACTTTTTGTGTATTAGTTGGACGAAGGTGTTAAAGGCTTGATGCAGACAGCCTTTCAGGATCCTTGTTACATGGAGTAGTGAGCCCTGGTATCCCGATATGAGCTTTAGCAAGAGCACTGCACAGTAGGTCAGAAGAGCAATCATGATTTGGTTTTCAACCGCTGCCGGACTTTTTCCGTAAAGATGTTTAATCTGGAGGTGTTGCTTGATCCATTTAAAGAAGAGTTCGATTTTCCAGCGATTTTGGTAAATGCTGCTGATTTCTTCGGCACTTTTTTCAAAGACGTTGGTCAAAATCATCACAGGGTTTCCCTCAGTATCCTTTGTAACCACTAACCTTAATTCATGCTTCATCAAGGTGTAATTCTTACCCAGTATGACGGTCAGATCTTCTTCAATCGGGCTGTCTTCTTCGATGAAAGCGGCTCTTAACTCCTGAGTATAGGCGTTGTCTTTCAGTCTGGTTACAAAGCGGATTCCCGCTTCGCAGTATTCATCAAACTTTTTGTAGTCCACATAGCCTCGGTCAAAAACGTTGATAACATCCCTGTCTGTTACGACTAAATCATTCATCTGGGTTCTGTCGTTTTTCTTGGCTTCGGTAATGATAGACTTAACAGGGACCATTTCTTTGAAAAAGTCTAGCCCTAGATGAAGTTTGATGCCACTTTTAGTTTTTCTGAATCTTGCCCAGGGGTACTGAGTTAAGCTTAAGGATACTGTGGAGGAATCAACAAGATTAAGTCTTCCGATTTCCTGTCTTACCGTATCAATAGAGGTTTTACTGCCGATATGTCTTACAAGTTCAGCAAGCAATTGTTCAGCAATATTTGTCGGTAGTGTTTGTAGCCTTCTGGATAGCTGAGAAGCACTGATGGATTCAAGTTGAATAGCTTTGCTTAGTTTGTCATTAGCGAGACTTTTGCTGATTTCATCTAATCCCTGGTGCTGCTCGAGCTGAGCAAGCATGTGCAGTTCGATAAGCTGGTGAGAATGGAGTTTTTTTACGTAGCGATCAAGTCCTGGATTCTTTAACTTGATCCTTGCCCAAATATTTTTTGACAAAATGGGCTCAAACAGTTGCAAAAATGTGGATTGCGTAGTATTCTTGTCCTGCATTTTAGTCTCCTTATATTTAGAGATTTGGGACAAAGACTACCTACCTCTAATTATAAGGATTTTTTATTGGATTAATAGCCCTATTTAAGAATATCTTCAGTTTTTGACAGAATACTTTGAATTACTGACACAGATGCTTGTTGACAAAAATTAAAATGCTTTATGCAAAGCTAATGACTTCATCTACATTTATGCTATAATTATAGCCAAATAGTCTGAATATTGCGCTAGCCATAAATGACGCGAAGGAGAAACCACAATAACATTGTTGGAGGCATAAGCAATGAAAAATGAAATATGCGAAATCGGGGTTATGGCTCCGGACATTGAAGTATTCAATATTGTCAATGCTTTGAAGAAAGAATTGCGATATCCTGTAAAAGTTGTTCAGGCCATTTTTGATGATGCTGTCATAGAGGCGAAAAAGATGATGCAGGCTGGAGTTAAGGTACTGGTCTCTCGAGGAGGAACTACGCTTAGATTGCAGCAATCCGCTCTCAGGTTACCTATTGTAAACATCCCCATCACAGAATATGAGATTATCATGATGCTGCATAGAGCCAAACAGATTTCCAAGGAGATTGCCGTCATTGGATTTAACAAACCCTTAATCAAGGGTGCGGAAATTCTCGGGCCTATTCTTGAGGTGAATGTTAGGAAATATATTGTCAACTGGGAAAAGGAAGTACGGGAAAAGGAAGTACAGGAAAAGGTGTTGCTGGCCAAACAGGATGGAGCGGAAGTAATTATCGGCGCTAAAATGGTCTTGGAATGTGCTGAAAAAATTAATCTCCCGGGCGTGCTGCTCTCTTCTCCCGAGTATGCCATCCGCGAGGCCTTAAATGAAGCGGAGAAGGTATTGGAAGCAATTCATCGAGAAAGGGCCTGGGGAGAGAGATTAAAAATTATCTTGGATACCATCACGGAAGGTATTATTTCGGTCAATGAGGATGGGGATATCGACGAATATAATATTGCGGCGGAAAAGATCCTTAAAATGAATTTGAATAATAAACCGTGTTCCTCCATCTTTGGGAAAGAAATAGTCCATACCATAAAAAATTCAGAAAAATGGATCGGCAAGATAAGTCACTTTGGGGGCATAAAATATGTTTGCAATTTAAACCCGGTCATCATCGACACGAAAAAGGCAGGAGCTATTATCAGTATCCAAAAGGTATCCGAATTGCAGGAGCTTGAATATAAAGTAAGGAAAAACCTAGACGAAAAAGGGCTTAAGGCCCAGTATCAATTCAAAGATATTATTCATAATCCGGATTCGCCCATGAAAAATGTACTTAAGCGGTGTGAAAATTACTCAAAAATGGATTCTTCGATTTTAATTTACGGGGAGAGCGGTACCGGCAAAGAATTGATCGCTCAAAGCATTCACAATGCGAGCGGCCGCAAAGATAAACCTTTTGTAGCCATCAACTGCGCTTCACTGCCGGAGAATTTACTGGAAAGCGAATTATTCGGCTATATGGAAGGAGCATTTACTGGAGCAAAAAAAGGCGGAAAAACAGGTTTATTTGAATTGGCCCATCGCGGAAGTCTTTTTTTGGATGAAATTGGGGAGATTTCTCCATGGGTTCAAGTTCGTCTGCTAAGAGCCATTGAGGAGCGGAAAATAATCAGAGTGGGCGGGGAAAAGGTTATTCCGATTGATGTCAGGATCATCTATGCCACCAATAAAGATTTGCTCGCTTTAGTAAGAGAAGGAAAATTTCGCGAGGACTTGTATTACCGGATTAATGTCCTAAAAATTAATTTGCCGAGTTTAAAACACAGGAAAATGGATATTCCTGTTTTAGTGGATTATTATGTGGAGCAAATCTGTGCAAGATTAAATAAAAGAAGAGTTACGATCAGTCCGATGGCCTATGAAATATTAGTGCAGTATGATTGGCCTGGGAACATAAGAGAATTGAGGAATATTGTTGAAAGAATGCTGGTTAACGATCAAAACGATCTTATAACTGGGGAAGATGTTGCCGGCATTCTGCAAGAGACGGCGGATAATCAGAATGTTTCAGGAGCTTGGAAGGCAGGCTTTCTCCTAACCCAAAATGAAATAAATTTAATCAAAAAGGTTTTAAGAGATACAAATGGCAATAAAGCTAAAGCTGCCAAAATGTTAGGAATAAGCAAATCCACTTTATGGAGAAAACTAAAAGAAATGGAAGTAGAAACAGAGCAATAATCTTATCTAAGGGTTTCAAAACGAAACCATTCAGAGGCATAGGGTTTTATTATGAAACCCTATGTTTTTTTTGGCATAAATACAGCTAAGACTTCTGTGCAACACGGATGCCTGAAGTCCCGCGAGAGCTTCCACGAGTGCCGCAATTGCGATAGATTGTAACGAGCAGCTGCGAGCGATGCATGGAAGGGCCTAGTGCCGATGAAACTTAAACAAAAATAACCCACTCCCCTTGGTTGGCATTTAAATTGCTATCTAATAGAAATAAGTACAACCACCATTATTTCCATTATAGCCCCCATCTTACGCTGTGCAGCGCCATCAGAAAGATAAAAGTTTTTTTGGTTGCTATGCAAAAAAATAGGTAAATAAATAATATCCAAAAGAGGTGATGTCATTTGTTCTGTTAGTGTAATCTATCGTTACTTGAAGTAGTATCTCGGAAACTCGGTAACTGAATCGGGATAATTTGGAAAAACTGACCAGTTAGGGCTCTTTGACAACTTCACATAGCTAAAATAAGTAAAAGCATAGGCTCAGTCCCGGAAAAAGGCAATAAGAAAGAAGCCGGTGTTTCTAAGAATTTTTCAAACCCGGAAAACTAACAGCCTGTAATTGTTTCAACATGTAAGCTAAGCTGCTTTCGAGATGGTCTTAAGCCCAATCTCCGAAAGAATAGAAGGCTTCATAAGGCAACCTGTGCATCCAAGTGTTGATTTACAGCGGCCAAAGTTGCTTGCCAGAACCAGCGTTTTTTACTACGGCACCTGGCATTCTCAATCTTATGGTCAACAAGGATTCTCTTGAAGGTACGCTCTACAGTTGTTCTTCGGGCATAAACAATCTTCCAAGACTTGGAGCCACGGGGAGTAGGCGTAAAAAGGCGTAGATCCCATTCGGGTTTGGTATAGACGACACGGCCATACTTGCTTGGAGAACATTCCTGATGTTTAGGACATTGACTTTTGTCCTTGTAATGAGGGCAGCGCCACTTGATCCGGCATCGGTCATTGTTGAACCCCCAATTGAGCATGGGTAAGTTAGCAAGGCAGACAGGAACGCCGTCATCACTCACAGTAAGCGGTCCGGAATAGGTTGTATGTCCTTTGCTACGGTCGTTCAGATCAATAAAAGCTTCGGTATTATTAGCCTTTAGCAAGCGATAAATATCATAGACATCATGAGCTGAATCTAAAAGAGCTTTGCTGAATGTAAAATCAGGATAAAGCTTAAGTAGTTCAGCCCAGGCGAAGACAAAGGTAACGCTATCATGACGGGAACCCTGTACTAAACGCAGCATTAAAGGCAGGTCATTTGGAGAATCTGCCGAAGTAATAGAGTACAGAGTGTGCCCATAAAACCATTGTTCATGATAGCTATCCCAACCCCAATTTGCGTTTGGGTCGGTATAAGAGCGCTCACACTGGCAGTGGTAGATGCCTTCTTCATGGCATTTGCAGAGCTTTTTACCACGGGAACTGGCACCGGTTAGGAGCGGGGCTCCGTCACCGGAAACTGCTAGGTTATCAGGATTACCAAGCAGACCAAGTTTGGACGATGGAATAACGGCACACTCTTTTAATATTCTCTGCA
Organism: Desulfitobacteriia bacterium; assembly: GCA_050949905.1. Taxonomy (GTDB): domain Bacteria; phylum Bacillota; class Desulfitobacteriia; order Desulfitobacteriales; family Syntrophobotulaceae; genus DUML01. The sequence goes on from JBMNGP010000021.1 coordinate 8,846, forward strand.
AAACCCTTTCTGGTCTTTTCTCAATAATGCGTCCTTGCAAGGCTTTATCTACTAGTTTTTTGACTATGCCAGGATGTTTTGGTTTAAGTTTTTCGCCGGACTTGGGACGTTTACGGCCTTTGGACTTGGGCGTTTGAACAGCTTTTTGTGGAGCATCCATTAACCACAACCGGGCCAGCAAATCATAGAAGGTTCCAACGCCGGGGGTTTGTTCTTCAAAGCCGCAGATAGCAGCCAGGACTGGGGAAGCTCTTAAGATATTCACAAACTTAGTAGGATCCTGGGTTTTGCAGTGAAGCATAACTACTAAAGCTCTGAAAAGCTCGGGCTGGTTTTGAGCATGGACGTCCGACTGGGGAATACAAAGGAACTAAAACTTCCTTCAAAGGATCAAGATTTAAGACGTAAACCTTTTCGACAAGAGAACCATAAAAACGAATTTCGGCTTCATGCTCCGGCATTAAAGAGATAAGCTTGGATTTCAGCCACAGTTGGTACTCTTTATGAGTCCGCCAATAACCTAACAAAAAATCGCCCCCGATCAATCAATTAGAGGAAAAAATACCTCAATCAATTTTGGGGCGAACTTATGTTTGTCAAGTCCCAATTTTAAAATGTTGCTTGTTTTAGCTATGTGAAGTTGGAGAGCAAATTGGGGGTGATCCAATTATACCCAAATCTAAACCAGTTGATATGACTGAATTGAGATTTTCCGAGAATCTACTAGGTATGTAAAGGAGGTGAGATTTACTACTAAAACAATTGAAATAATTATTTAACTGGACTTATAGGAAGGGGGGGCTAAAACTATCTAAAACTATTAACTAAAAAACATTGATGATAAATATATAGGGAGGTTTTTTTCAATGAGAATAAAAAAAATTATTAGTTTATCTTTAATTTTGATGTTAATACTTACTTTTATAGTTGGGTGTTCTTCTGCTACACAACAATCAACAAATACAACTAAAGGTTTACCTGAAATGTTAACGTGGGTTTCTTATGAAGTTGGCTCTGCAGGTTACACTCAATCAGCTGCAATTGCCAATGCATTAACTAAACAATACGGAACAAAAATAAGAATTATTCCTGGGGATACTTCAATAGGAAGAGTAATAGCTCTTACAAGCAAGCAAGCAACCTATGGATTTTTTGCTGACGAAACATCTTTTGCTGTCCAGGGATTGTACGATTTTGCAAGTAATAGTTTTGGCCCGCAAGACCTGAGAGTAGTTTTGGCAAAGCCGTCTGCTTTTACCTTTTGTGTAACAGCAGATAGCGGAATAAAAACGGTAGAAGATTTAAAAGGCAAAAGAGTTTATCGTGTCCCTGGTAATACTTCTCACACCGTTAAAACGGAAGGATTTCTTGCTTTTGGAGGATTAACTTGGGACGATGTTGTGATTACAGATATGCCTAGTTTTAGTGCAGGGTTGAAAGGATTAGCTGAGGGTAAAGTTGATGTAGTCTGTAGTGTTCCAAGTGCTGCAGGACTTTATGAAGTAGCCTCATCACCAAAGGGTTTAAATTTTATAGAATTTCCTGCATCAAATACAGAAGGATGGAAAAGACTTCAGAAAATTTGTCCGTGGATTGGTCCAGGAAAAGACAACCGCGGTCCTGGAATTGATCGAGATATGGAATTTCCAATTTATTCCTATCCTCAAATTGTAACAAATTCTGATACCTCTGAGGAAGATGTATACCAATTAATAAAAGCGATTGATGAAACATTTGGATTATACAAAGATGCAAACGCAGATATGGGAGATTGGGCGATTGAGAAGGCTTCTGCATTTCCTGTTGGGGCCCCATACCATGAGGGAGCAATAAAATATCTAAAGGAAAAAGGGTTATGGACCGAAAATCATGAGAAATGGAACAATGAATTGATTGCTCGTTTAGACAAGCTTAAAGAAGCGTGGGTTACCGTTACTAATGAAGCTTTAGAAAAAGGAATACCTGCTGCAGACTTCCCCAAATACTGGGCGGATAGAAAAGAACAATTAGTTCCTTAAAAACATATAAACATAAATAAATTATTATTATTACTCTAAATATCTAACGGGTGAGGAGGCGGGTACTTGATCAGAAACTTAAAAAGTATTAGTAGGCTTTGGTATTACATTTTTATAGTATATTCAGGCTTGGCAATTTTACTAGCAGTTAATCAGATTTTCAAACTTAAATTATTTGGATTTCTTCCTATTGATACTGGATATTTATATTACCTTTTAGCACTTTATCTGTCATGTTCTTTTATCCTATATCCAGCTATAAAGAGAACAAAAGAAATGATTCCTTGGTATGATGTGCTTCTATTTATCATTGCAAATATAACATGTGGTTATATGGCTATAAATGCAATAAATATTTCCTTGTCAGGATGGGCATACCAAGCACCCTTAATACCTAGAATATTTAGTATTATTATTTGGATATTAGTATTGGAGGCAGTGAGAAGATCATCAGGAATACCAATTTTCATAATTTGTGCTGTTTTCTCACTTTTTCCCCTTTTTGCTTCTCATTTACCCGGGTTTTTAATGGGTATGCAATATGACTTTTGGTCAACAGCGAGTAGTCATGCAATGAGTTTAAATAGTATTCTTGGTGTTCCAATGACTACAGTCGGAACTTTACTAATAGGCTTTATGTTATTTGGAGTAGTATTAGGAGAAACAGGTGGAGGGGAGTTTTTTCATGATCTTGCAAACGGACTATTAGGACGTAGGCGAGGAGGCGCTGCAAAGGTTTCGGTAATGGGGAGTGCTCTCTTCGGTAGCCTTAGTGGCAGTGCAATTTCTAATGTCGTAACGACTGGGACAATTACTATTCCCACTATGAAAAAAACAGGCTATAGTTCCACTTACGCAGGAGCAATTGAAGCTTGTGCTTCAACAGGGGGAACTATTACGCCCCCAATCATGGGTACAGCTGCTTTCGTAATGGCTTCTTTTATGCAAGTATCTTATGCAACTATAGTAATAGCAGCAATCATTCCTTCCTTACTATTTTATCTAGGTTTATTTATTCAGGCTGATTGTTATGCTGCTAAAAATAAACTTAGGGTACTAACAGAAGAAGAAATTCCCTCAGTACGAGAAACTCTAAAAGCTGGGTGGCAATATGTTTTTGTTCTTCTTATGTTATTTTACTTTCTATTTTATTTGAGAATTGAAACTTGGGCGCCTTTCTTTGCAATATTAACATTATTAGTTATATCGCAACTAAAGAAATCTACCAGAATTAGTAAGGAACGTTTTCTTAGTATTATAGCAAGTAGCGGAAAAGTTCTTATTGAATTAGTATGTTTATTAGCTGCAATTGGGTTAATAGTTGGCTCCTTATCAATGACTGGTGTAGCATTAGCATTCTCTAGAGAATTAGTTAATGTTGTAGGCGATAACTTATATTTGCTTTTATTAGCAGGTGCTCTAACCAGCTTTGTTTTAGGATGTGGCATGACTAGTACCGCATGTTATATTTTCCTGGCAATTGTCTTAGTTCCTGCACTAATTACAATCGGTGTATCTCCTATGGCTGCTCACTTCTTTGTCTTATACTGGGGGATTGTTTCTTATATTACTCCTCCAGTAGCATTAGCTGCATTTGCTGCAGCAAAAATTGCAGGTTCTGATGCGATGAAAACAGGGTTAGTTTCAATGAGATTAGGCATAGTTACTTATTTTGTTCCATTTCTGTTTGTTTTTGACCCAAGGCTAGTTGCAGTTGGCTCTCTCACCGGGATAATCTATAGTTTAGCTAAAACCGCAATTGGTGTAATTCTAATTGGCTGTGCTCTAGAAGGATATTTAATTGGTGTAGAAATGAAACTTAAGAAGTACTTAAGATTTCTTATAGCCGCAATTGGTATTACTATTACCTTACCATATCCTATGTCAGATTTTATTGGATTAATTTTAGCATGCGGTGTAATTATAGCTTTATTTGCTTACAAAAAAATACTAAGAAGCAGAATATAGCTGAAAGTATTTAATAATTCTTCACGGAGATTGGTTCTAAGCGATGGTTAAATAGCACTGATCCTTAAAAGTTTTTGTCATAACCGAGCTGCGATTCACGTTAGACAACTCTTTTATCAGGGCACGTGCAGGTAATAACTTGATTTATTATAGGAAAGGGGTTGTAAGTATGAACATAGAACAAGTCTGTTTTAACTGCAGTTATTGCTTGCTTTGTAATTTACATTGCAATCGGTTTTTGGGCAAGCCGTACAACACAAAAATCCTTTTTCGTTTTGGGACAAAAAATATATTCGTTTTTTAGTCGGCCTTACCACGTTAGTGTCAATGTGGATTAATGTTGCAACCCAGGTAACTGCATTGGGAAGGGTGTTTAGCCTTCTAACGGGATTTGGGTATAAAGAAATGGCCGTAATTGGCATGCTTGTGGTGGTAATATATACCATGATTGGAGGTATGCGGGCAACAGTAATAACCAACATTGTCCAGGGGATTCTTCTAACTATAGCGTGTATCGCTGTACCATTTTCACTTGTCTCGTATGCAGGAGGAATGTCGGGAATAGAATCAGCTGTTGTAGCAAATGATGGCGTTGAATTCGCAGATAAATTTTTCAGCTATATGGGTGGCCCGACGGCAACGGGTATTATTATCCTCATGTGGTGGGTCAACAAGGGGTTCACGCGTTGGGGTTCAATTAAAACTTTCCAAGCAATAAATTCCGCTAAGTCTGTCAGGGCGGGGGTTTTAGGACTTGCACTCGGCCAATTAGGTAGTGTCATCTTGTGTCTTTTTCTATTGGCGCCTGGAATTGTTTTCCGAGCAATCTCTGGTCCTGGTCAGGCTGCAGCCGATGCAGAGAATTCATATTTTATGTTAACTCTCAAAGTTTTTCTAGGGCAGCCTTTGGTAGCCGCGTTTCTTGTTATCGCCGTCTTCGGAGCAATTATGTCTACCGCATCTACCCATCTAATTTCAGTTGGAATGTCGGGAGTAAAAGACGTGTATCTTAAATTCATTAATCCCAATGCATCGGCTGATTTCCAAACTAAGTTAGGTATGTGGCTGACAGGGTTATTTGGTGTGATTTCTCTGATTCTAGCTCTCTTTATTCCGTCGGTACTTAAATTGTTTGTCCTGGCAGGTGTGGTCGTAGTACCAATAACAGTTCCGATAATGATCGCTATGTTTGCAAGTAAACGGGCATCATGGTTCTCTCCAAACACGATTGGAGCTTCTTTGATAGTAAGCTTTATAATTGGTTTTGTTTTTGAAGCGAAGGTACCTGTGATTTCCGCTATTCCTAAAATTGCTGGAGTCCCTTGGCGGGGGTACCCTTCCAGCATTTTTCTCGATGTGGGCTTGTTGTTTTATCTTTGAAGTAATTAGGCGTATCCGAGCAGGAGGTAGACTTGAACCAACGGCAAAGTAAAAGGGCTCAAGAGGTAATAGTAACAAATGGGAGGTAATAATTATGAGCAATTCCAAGGAAAGTAGCACCATTAAACCAGGAACTTATTATTTAGGGACATTAGTATCCTTCATTGGAACATATGCTACAGGTTTTGGTATTTTCCAGGAACACCAAATGCTCTGGATTCTGTGCGGAATAGCTATCCTTGCTATCGGTATGTGGCTGATAAATAAGGGTATCGTTGAATAGTATCTATTAATTTCTGGCTAAGCTAGTACCATGTAACCCCTAAATCGTTATATCCCGGGAGCGGACCTCTTTCTTTTATTACAGTTTTGTCTTCAATCGCCATACGCTCATTATGACTCAAGCCTCTGCATTGTGTTAAAAGGAACCAACTCCCCATTATAATATTATAATTTTAGGGGTTACAGAATACTGGTTAGTTTCTCCTGAAAAGTAGGCCTTTTCAACAAAATATAAGGAATTCGATACCTCAAAATGGAAATAGTAGTTATCAAGAAAGCCATCTCCAGAGGCGGGAAATTTTTTTGTAAATAGGGTTCGGACATTGCCTAGCGAAATCCTTCTCGAGGTGAGAAAATGTTAAAGCGCAAAGACAAACATCCCTCGTCGGACGCGTGAAAGCCTAGGAAAAAGTCGACAAAATCACTCGCAGTGTAATTGAAATAGCAGAAACAGTTGTAAATTAAGCAATAACCGTCCTCGGAAATACAGGATAAAGGATGCCAAAATGTCAAGCGAAAAAAGAAACTTAAGAAAAAGTTGCAGTACTTATAACTGAGATGGTGAAACAAGCCAAACAAATGGCAGCGGGAACTCGGACTTTGCCAACACCAAATGCTGGGTTGCATTTGGAATATCGACCCATATTCTACCAAGCGAAGTAAAATTGCACACGAGGAGTAATTGATATGAAGAAAATGAAAATATCTTCAGTAATAGCTATGCCGCTGTCTTATCCGGTGCCCGAAGAGAACCAGATTCGGCTTGGAACAGGCAAGATGGTAAAACGAGACGCAGTAGTTGTTCGTGTGGAAGCGGATGGGTTTGTTGGTTATGGTGAAGCGCATCACGCCTATGCTCCAAGAACTATTGCTAATCTCATAAACGACACCCTTAGCGAGTTAGTGGTAGGGCAAGATCCGTTTGCTATAGAGGATCTATGGTTTAGTTTGTATCGACAGCATGTGGCCAGTCACGGAACAGGAACAGCCGCCGTTATTGCGATTAGTGGCATTGAGATCGCAATTCTGGACTTAATAGGAAAAGCACTTGGGATACCTTTATATAAATATCTTGGCGGTAAAAAGAAGAAGATAAGGGCTTATGCCGGAGGGTTAAGCCTGGGATGGCAAGAACCAGAACAGTTGGTGGATGAGGTAAGTAAATATATGGAGATGGGGTACAGTGCTATTAAGTTAAGGGGTGGCGATAGAAATAATAACGATTTGCGTCGGGCTGTCAAAGTTCGTGAAAAAGTTGGTGACAAAGTGGATTTAATGATTGATGCCAACACCAGATATACACTCGGGCAAGCCCATTATGCTATTCGCGAATTTGAACGGTTAGGTTTCTTATGGCTGGAGGAGCCATTTACTCCAGATGCCAATGAAGAAATGGCTTTGTTAAATAGGATGACATCAGTGCTAATCGCGGCTGGCGAAAACCATTATACAAGGTATGAATTTAGGAAACTGTTGACCGCCGGTGCGATTGGTGTAGTGCAAGCAGACTGTACAAAAGCTGGTGGTATTCTCGAATGTAAAAAAATTGCCGAGATGGCGGACGCATTTCATGTCCTTATGGCTCCTCATACTTCTCAGACTGCACTTAGCACTGCAGCTACGATACATCTACTCTGTTCCATTCCCAATGCTTGGTTTTATGAAGCAGATCTCATGATGGGCAACCCATATCGGGATTTACTAGTAGAAAATCCACTTAAGGTAGAAGGCGGATTGATTGAGCCCAATGATGAGCCCGGACTAGGTGTGCATGTTCGAGAAGAATTCTTCGATCAGTACCCAGCAATCGATGGGCCGTGCTATGTTATTTAGTTGGCTTTAACATGGCGATTGATTAAGTTGGCTTAATTTTGCTTTGGAATTACTCAAGTCGAAAATTCACTGCTATTATGTTGTTAAATAAGGGGGAAAAGGAAGTAAATAAAAAAAGTACTGGGTAAATTATTTGTTTTGAATTTTATTTTTTGCATTGTAATCTGGTTATTTATGAAAAATATATAGTTTGGTATACCAAATCTTAAAAATAAAATATATTCTCACTAAAAGGTAAGAGAAGGTTAAAAGTAATATATTTTTTGGGAGAAAGGGGTATTTAAAATAGAATCTTGTTAGGAGCAATTGGTATTTGTAATTAGGACTATCGCGAATATAACGCTAAAAACAGTATGAATCAATTTACGCTAATGAGTATATTCAAATTAAAGGAGAGAATATTTTATGAGACTAACTGAAATTAATACCTATATTATTAAAGTTCCTGCACCCTTTTTAGGTGGTATGTACTGGTATTTTGTCAAGCTGAGTACCGATGAAGGTATCGTAGGCTGGGGTGAAACCATGGCGCTAAAAGCGTTACATGGTTTAGAAGAGGGATATCCGAAGATAATGGAAGGCATTTTCAATAAGTATATAAAAGGGCAGAATCCTTTTGATCGAGAACTGTTGTTTAAAGAAGTCTATAATAAGGTATGTGGTACCCATGCCGATTTTCTTTTAGTAAGTTTATACAGTGCTATTGATATTGCTCTATGGGATATTTGTGGTAAAGCCTGCGGAGTACCTATATATGATATGTTAGGCGGAAAATGTAGGGATAAGCTTAGATCCTACAGCTATGTCTGTCGTCCAGAAGTCTCTGACAAGAAAAACTATTATCCTTTGTGGGGTGACCCCCAAGCATTGGCAGAAAGATCTCTGGAAATGGTAGAAGAAGGTTTTACTGCCTTAAAGTATGATCCATTAAGGTATCTAGTTGCAAATGGTACAGAACCTATGATTCCGTATAATCTAACTTTGCAGGACATGGAAGTTATCGATAGTACAATGAGTGCGATGCGGGCTGCAGTTGGGAATAATTGCGATATTCTTTTAGGGACACACGGTCAGACAACAACTTCTGCTGCAATCCGCATTGGGAAGATAATTGAACCATATAATCCTTTATGGTTCGAGGAACCGGTTCCCCCTGAGAATGCATTTGAAATGGGTAAAGTGCGTCAAAGCACTACTGTACCGATTGCCTCTGGTGAAAGATGCGTAACTATACATGATTATGTCAGGCTCCTAAAAGAAGGAGCAATTTCCATCGCTCAGCCGGATCTTGGGACTTGCGGAGGTATTACTTCCGGCAAAAAGATCGCTGCAATGTGTGAAGCGGAATATGTAGAAATGGCTCCTCATGTATGGGGAGGACCTATCATAACTGCGGCTGGTATCCAACTTTCTACGGCAATTCCTAACTTTTTGATTCAAGAAAGTATCTATAAGAGCCAACACTTTACGGCCGAACTGCTAAAAGAGCCAATTAAGTGGGATAAGGGCTATATTATACCTTCGGATAAACCGGGATTAGGTATTGAAGTTGATGAAGAAGTAGTAAAAAAATATAGTATCTAATACTGAGCTAACAAAGGGCAGATAACAGCAGTTGACGAGAGAGTATAAAAAAGTGATTATAGTTTACTTATTTCTAAAATAGTGATGTGAGTATTCTTATGAATATTCTCATGAGGCGTACCATAGCTCCGGAGATTTGGAAACCGATAATCCAGAACTGGAAACTATGAACCCCGTTTAAGACTTGATATGGGAGCGACAGATGCTACCCAAGTTTTCAGGGACGGGGCTTAACCCAAAGGAATACATCATTTGAGCTACAGCCCTCAACCCATTAAAGCATCTGTCGTAGGGCCTCATGTCAAGTCTACCCCAAAGCAAAGACATAGACTCAGATTGGCTCAAACTACTCTGGAGTTTGATTTCTAAGTTTTCTTCTTACGGTTCAGAAGTTTCCACTAAAACGGAATGGCGGTTTCCGATCACCGGACATATGGTGTAAACTGCTTCGGAATACTCATCTTAAATTGACAATATAGGG
>JBMNGP010000022.1:0-19116 GCA_050949905.1 Desulfitobacteriia bacterium
TCGGCTATATAGCCCCCTAATAGATTTGGAGAAAGTACATGTAATACGTTAACATAGTAATAGGGGGTAGATTTCATGAAAAAAAAAGCAATACAGCGATGAATTCAAGGAATTACTTATAAAAGAGTGCCAGGAAACAGGAAACGTTGCCCTGGTAGCCCGCAGGCATGAAATATCGGCTAATACTATTCATACTTGGTTAAGTAAACAACGTAAAAACGGCTCCGTAAAGACAATGCCTAAAGCTAAAGATGACCGTCAAAAAGCTCTTGAAAAACAGCTTAAAGAAGTTAGTACTGAAAATGACAGGCTAAAACGCCTTCTTGCTGACAAAGAATTAGAGTTGGCTATTTTAAGAGAGTTAAGGGACATCCAAAACCCTCGGTAGCCGACAGAGTTGCCATAGCTAAAAGGTGGATAGATAAGGGCTATAAAGCTTCTCTTGTCCTTAGCTCTGTCGGCCTGGCTTCATCCACTTACTATCATAAAATCAAAGAAACCATAAGCGCCGCTGACCAGCAATTGCCAAAAAAGAAACCGGGGCGTAAGACATCAGAGTATTCATTAAATCTAGAAGGTGAGCAAATCTCTGACGAGTTAATTAAGCAATATATTAAAGACATAATTACCGGGGATGGTTTCCCTTACGGCTATAAAAAAATCAACGCAACCCTGAAAGAGGATTACCAGCTTATCATAAACCATAAGAAAACATACCGGCTCTGTAAAGAACTTAACGTATTGCGTCCTCAGAGAAAAATATATCTAGACCGGCCGAGAAAGCTGGCTAAGCGAGATAAAGTAACCGCCCCTAACCAACACTGGCAAATGGATTTGAAATATGGTTACATTGAGGGTATGGGCAGGTTTTTCTTCCAGCTATCCCTTATAGACGTGTTTGACCGTTCAGTAATTGACTATCACCTTGGATTAAGCGCTACAGCTAAGGATGCCTGCGCAGTACTTATTAATTCGCTTAATAAACGTGATTTAAAGCCCGGCATGGAACTTCCGATAATAAGAACTGATAATGGCCCGCAGTTTACAGCTAAAATATTTGAAGAGACATGTTGGAAATGGAAATTAACTCACGAAAGAATCCCAGTTAAAAGTCCTAATATGAACGCTTATATTGAGTCCTTTCATTCTATTTTAGAAGATGAATGCTATAGTAGAAATGAGTTTACCAGTTTTACAGATGCATACAGAGTCATCAGTGAATACATGGATTATTACAACAATCGTCGCAGGCATGGCAGCATTGGGTACATGGCACCTGCTAAATATTATGAAGCTGTTATGAGTAACCAGATTACAGGGAAGAAAATGGTCGCCTAGCAGCAGCCGTTCATCGAAGACCCTTTATATGGGGAGAGGTGTCCGTGTTAACCTATTCCTGGTAAAGGGGCCGCAAAAGCATTAGCTGCAGCGGGCCCTGGCCGGCCCTAAGAAACACGGACACCAGGGGCCCCATGTCAAGGGCGGCTGCTCAAGATAAAACGTCATATTCTATGTAAGCTTAAGTTTTAAGTGTTTATTCTCCAATAATAGGGATTCAAGCCGTCGGAAAAGTCAGAGCACATATTATACCTATTGATACTCCAAAGTATAATTCTATGAAACGGTCATCTGCCATAAAGTTATTAAACAGGCCTGGTTTATATTGATATAATTCCAGCACCGGCATTCCGACTATGGCGGAAATCCACATATTAATTGTGTACACGAAACAGAGAATACGCACAGAATAAGCTATCAGCGGATTATAACTCTTTATTCGTTCGGCGAAATAAGCGATTATACGAAAGCCTGCAATGTAAACTAATAAAGAAAACACTGTGTTCCAGTGATTATAATGCAGATAGCCAAGTTTTAGATAGATTATCTCCAATGCTGTTAACAAAAATGTAAACAACAGAGATACCTTCCACTGATTATAATTCTTGACATAATAAACGAGAATCGTAAACACTGCAGGTAAAATTAAGGCATCAGCAAAAATGATTCCCAGTTGATTATCTTTGATAGGGTCAGCTGCCAGATGGGTCGGGAACTTATATAGTCCCAGGAGCAGGTTGAAGAGTACTTCCAGCATGTCGACTGTAAAGTTAGAAACTACATATGATACCATTATTGCATGCCGAGATAGGGTTCCCTTGCGAATTAAGATAATCAGCCAAACAAAGAAGCACGCAAATGTTAGTATATAAAGCATCTAATTCAATCCTCAAAAATTTTAATAATCACTAAAATTATAGTTTCCAGCTTCTTTCTTACTATTCTGAGTGTAGCTCCCCCATAATAGACCAACACTGAACGATAAGAGTCCGGATACAAAAAAGAAAATCGCCAGATATCCGAATACCCAACGTGCTGAATCACAGAATTATTATCTGTTACATTATGCCATTTTCCAGCAATTATTATGACAAATTTCTATCTTCGGGACTTTAGCTCACAGTGCCTTTATTTTTTCTTTGAGGTATAAGCCGAAGACCGGAATCATACCGCCGACAAGAGGACTTTCAGTCCTCTGCTCTACCGACGGAGCTTTTCCTCAATCTCCCACTTCAAAAAAATACAAGCTCTATAACTAATAAAGCTTGTAAATAAGCGACTATTTTGTTTAACTCAGACTACTGCCAATCGGGAAAATGGTAGCATTTAAAGCACGGTTGGAGAAGAGTTACCTCCTTCAATATTTGCGCCTCCGGCTCCGGACCTACGCGGAAAGTGTAGGATGAAATCCCGGCCGGGGGCGTATCTACCCAGGTTAAAGTAGCAAGCCTTGTATAACTAATACCCAAGGGCGGGTTATTTATCCCTGCATCGTCAACCGATGACCTCAATTACGGTTTCGGTAGTCGGGGTATCTTGCCCCAAAAGCAGTGTTGCTCCTATGCTATTCGAAGTTCCGTTGAGCGCGCAGCCAGGCCATTCTCACCATCGGTTTGAATATTGATCTGAACCATAGCATCCAGCTTCACTCTATCTCCGACATTGGTTTGAAAAGGTACCGTAGTAAGAAGTATTGGCAAGGGATCTTCCGGAGCGAATTCAGCAGGATTCTGAGCAAATACAAATCTGATGCCTTGAGTTGCCGCATCCCCACTACTACCATTACTGATAATAATCGGCGGAACAACAACGTTATTATTATTAGGGGCGTTATTGTTATTGGGCGCATTATTCGGGGCGTTATTTGGAGCATTATTTTTATTTTTCTTTTTACTACACTCTTTGCTCAACGTATCATTCCTCCTATATTGCTTGTCAGCTTTTAGTACAATATATGAGGATTTGATAAGGTATCATTAATTTCGCAAATTCATAAATAAGTGTTTATGAATAAAGACATAAACGCAACTGCTTGGTAAGATAAGGTTACCACACCAATCAAAACCAGGAGGAGCTGCGAATATGTCTGATAAAATTATACACTTAAATGAAGGAGCAATAAAGCAAGAGCTTAAAGAATTGGTACGTCAAAGTGTGGAGGAAACACTAAATAACCTTTTGGATCAGGAAGCAGCAGAGCTCACAAATGCCGGTAGGTATGAACGTACAAAAGAACGAAAAGGATATCGTTCCGGCCACTATGAGAGGAAGTTAACGACCACTTCCGGAGAGGTGAAGCTGAAAGTGCCTAAACTGAAAGGTGTCGCCTTTGAAACTGCAATCATAGAGCGCTACCGGCGGCGTGAAAGCTCTGTAGAAGAAGCTCTAATCGAAATGTATTTAGCTGGTGTTTCAGTCCGGCGAGTAGAAGATATAACTGAGGCACTCTGGGGCACAAAAGTATCGGCCGGAACGGTCAGCAAGTTAAACCAGAAAGTCTATGGCCACATCGATACTTGGCGCAATCGCCCTCTACAAAGAAAATATCCCTATGTCTATCTCGATGGGATTTACCTTAAACGTAATTGGGGTGGAGAATACGAAAACGTTGCGATCCTAATTGCTATGGCTGTCAATGAAGATGGTTACAGAGAAGTAATAGGCGCTTCTGAAGGAATGAAGGAAGATAAAACAAGCTGGCTGGAATTCATGAAAAGCTTAAAGGAACGTGGCTTATCCGGAACCCAGTTATTTATCGGGGATAAATGTCTGGGCTTATTGGAAGCAGTGAACGAAACATTTCCGGAAGCCAAATTCCAACGCTGTACTGTTCATTTTTACCGGAATGTCTTCTCAGTAACACCTCGCTCCAAGATGAAAGAAGTAGCGGCAATGCTAAAAGCGATCCATGCCCAGGAGGATAAAGAAGCAGCTAAAGAGAAGGCAACAGCGGTTTTAGCTAAGCTTCGGGACATGAAACTGAAAGAAGCAGCGAAAAAAGTTGAAGACAGCATTCTCGAAACACTGACATATATGGACTTTCCACAAGCACACTGGACTAAACTTCGCAGCAATAACGTCATCGAAAGATTAAACCGGGAAATCCGCAGAAGAACCAGGGTAGTTGGCACTTTTCCTGATGGGCATTCAGCATTAATGCTTGTCTGCGCTCGGTTGCGGTATGTAGCCAGTAAAGCCTGGGGCACAAAAATGTATATGAGTATGAGACACCTTGAGGAAATGAACAAAGAAAACAGTATTATAGCAGGTTAATGTGCGACCCTCTCTTAGTAGACTGGCCATGGGGCCCCATTGTTTCCGCTAGCCTAAATAGTCCAAAAGCTGACGGTATTGCCTGTCCAGGATTTGCTGGATATAATGACCATATCATAGCAAAGGAAAAAGGATGTCTTTGCTGTATGCGATCTGTTACAGCAGACCACCAAAGACATCCCCCAATCAACGTATGGTCATTATAACAAATTACGAGTTAATTGAAAATCCTCAAAAGGGTGTTTTTGGTTCGGTGTACAGAATTAATTCCCTGCCCTTGTTGCGGTAACGATCTTAAAGTCATCGGTAGTCGTAAGCGTAAGAGTAAGGAAACTGGTGAGGAAACCAAGATTCTAATAATTCGCAGGCTCCGTTGTAAAAATTGCAATAGAATTCACCATGAGCTGCCGGACTGTTTGGTTCCATACAAACGCTATGCGTCTTTAAGCATTGAGCAAGTTCTCTCAGAGGCCCAGTCACCGCCGGATTTAGCAGCGGATGAAGTGACATTGTATCGGTTAAAAAAATGGTTTCGGGGCATACTGCCGCATCTGCTTGGAGGTTTAAGATCAATTGCCATCCGTTTAAGCCAGGACCCTGTGAAAGAGCCGTCCGTCCTGTCACAGACTGTACACCAAAGAATCGGACATTATGTCGGGAATGAGCCAGGTTGGCTGGCCAGAATTGTCCGTCCCATTGTAAATGCAAATTTATGGGTACATACCCGTTCTGCCTTCTTGTCCACAAACACTTGAGCTAGACTTTAAAGAAAAAGCTCACAAAGGAGTGTTTGCGATGAAAGATCAAAAGAAGGCTGAAGAAATTGCCGAAAAACGGGCTCAGCTTATCCTTCCATTATTGGAACAGGGCTTGGATTCTGCAACAGAGCGCGAAAAAAGAAGACGCATTTGTCAAGAAACCGGGTTGTCTGAAAGAACAATTAGGCGCTACCTGGCTGAGTATCGGAACAAGGGATTTATGGGGCTAAGGCCCAAAGGTAAAGCGAGGCCATATTCCAAGGCTATTTCTCCGGAACTGATTCAACAGGCCGTACTCTTGCGCCGGGAAGTGCCCAGCCGCAGTATTGCTCAGATCATTCAGATTCTAGAATGGGAAGGCAAGGCAAAACTAGGCGAAATCAAACGTTCTACCCTGCAGGAAAAACTCTCCGAACGGGGCTACAGTAGCCGTCAAATGCGGATGTATACGGACAGCGGCGTGGCCGCCAGGAGATTTCAGCACCGTCGGCGTAATCAGCTGATTCATTCAGATATAAAATACGGACCCTATCTAACAATCGGTCCGGGCGGGACCAAGAAACAAGTTTTTCTGGTCACATTTATGGATGATGCCACCCGTTTTGTACTGCATGGAGCATTTTATCCAACCTTAGACCATACAATCGTGGAAGATTGTTTTAGAAACGCTATCCAAAAATGGGGAGCACCAGCTTCAGTATATTTTGACAACGGCAAGCAGTACCGAACCAAATGGATGGCAAGAACCTGCTCAAAGCTTGGAATAAAGCTATTATATGCTAAGCCGTATTCTCCAGAAGCCACCGGTAAGGTTGAAAAATTTAACCAAACCGTGGATTCTTTCCTTCAAGAATCTGCACTGGAAAAACCGAAAACCTTGGACAGACTGAATGAATTATTCCAGATCTGGCTAAGTGAATGCTACCAGAATAAACCGCATGCTGCTTTGAAAAATAATATGAGTCCGGAAGCCGCCTTTAAAAGTGACAGCCATCCTCTGCGTTTTATTGAACCAGATGTTTTGGCCAATGCCTTTTTGCACTGTGAATCACGTAAAGTAGATAAGTCTGGCTGTATTAACTTTATGAGCAAAAAATATGAAGTTGGATTAAATTTCATTGGCTGCAGCGTTGATGTTATTTATGACCCGGCAGATATTACAGAACTTACGATTGAATATGAAGGCTATACCCCCTGGAAATCACATGAGCTGGTCATTGGCCAACGTGTCGGCAAACGTCCAGGATTACCGGAGCACTTGGAACCTAAGTCTGCAGATTCCTCCAGACTGCTACGTGCAGCCACGTCCAAGAATAAAGAAAGACAAACCCGCCAAAACCCTGCTATCTCCTTTAGCCGTGTAGGAAAGGAGGATGGCAGTCTTGTTTGAATCCTTTTATAACTTTAAGCGGGTGCCCTTTTCCAGGGATATTCCCACTTCTGATTTATATAAATCGACCGAATTGGAAGAAACGCTCGGCAGGCTTGAATATGCCGCCGAACGCAGATGGTTTGCGGTGATTACCGGAGACTGCGGAACCGGCAAAACGACCACCATCCGCTGTTATGCCCAAACGCTAAACCCGGCGAAATTTAAAGTACTCTACATTTCAGATTCCAAGCTTACGCCACGGCATTTTTACAAGGGACTCTTAGAACAACTGGGCCATGAAGCCAAGTTTTACCGGGGTGATGCCAAACGGCAGCTGCACCGGGAAGTGGAACTCATGCAAGTAGTTCATCATCAGCAACCGGTAGTCGTTGTGGATGAAGCGCACCTTCTGGATAAGGAAATGCTGGAGGAAGTCCGCTTTCTTTTAAACATGAATATGGATGCCCAAAGCCCGATGGCCCTTATCTTAGTAGGACAAACAGAACTTTGGGACCGGCTTCAGCTGCAATCTTACGCAGCAATCCGCCAGCGAATTGATCTTCAGTGTAAATTAAACTACTACGACCGCTCGGAAGTAGGAGCCTATATAAAACAGCACCTGGTTTACGCCGGAGCCACCCAGGACATCTTTTCCGATCAGGCGATTGATGACATTTACCGTTTTTCCAGCGGGACAGCCAGGCTGATCAATAAAGTATGTACTCATGCATTAATGTATGGTGCACAAAATGGTCACCGCATCATTGATGACCGGATGGTAAAACGGGTTATTGAGGGGGAACTCTCATGAATCCAAGAAATCTAAGTCTTGAGGATTATTTTATCCGGACGGGCTTTTACGATTTATTGCCTTTAGCAAAGCAAATAGCTGATGATCTTGGCTACAACCGGGAAGAAATGATCGAAGCCGTTTGTAAGGTCTACGATAAATTCCGCTTATATCCGCCTACCCGGAATAGAACCGCTTGGTTTGGTCTGGTTTTTAAAGAAAAACTTTGTGAAGCCAGGGGCGATATTTTATCCATTAGGGTAATGCGAAGGTGAAGTCGCCTCCAATTTGACGGACAGACTGACCGACTATTTTACTTCGGTCAGTTTATTCGTCAGATTATGGACAATTAACACCGGCTATTTCTGGACATCTTACGGTAGCTGTAACAGTTAAGTCTAAATTCTTCCACTTTCCTCCGATTACTTCTCCGACGCGCAACCCTCCTACTCCTAGGATTCTAAGAGGCAAATAATGTTTATATTCTTTGGCAGCTTCTATGAAAATATTTAAGTTGTTTTGAGAATAAACATCTCTCTTTATCCTAGAAATTTTAGGGGGTTTTATATCCTTCATTAGATCCGGCTGAACCAGATCTCTTGATGCTCCCCAATTAAGGATTCTCCTTAATATTGAATAATAGTTCCTAACAGTTCTGACCTTTAGTATGCCAGCATCAATTTTATTGTCAAGAGTCTTTAATCTTTCTTCTATTATTTCCACATTTAACTCATAGAGCATCAAATTTTCAACAAGCGGTCTTACTGCTTTTGCTTGACGCTTGTAGGTATCTTTGGTTGTATCTTCAATTTCTTTTCCCAATATATTAGACCACTTGTCAATTAAATCTCCAACAGATAATAATTTCTTCGAAGCAGATTTTACTTTTTCTTTTAACTGTTTTTTTAATCTTTTTTCATATTTTCCTGCTTGAGTTTCATTGCCATAAAAAGTATCATAATAATAATCGCAAGTACCATCCCCCTTTCTCCCTAAATAAATTTGGATTTGCCAACAATTTTTACTTCGCTCTCTTATTGACATTTTGGGACCTCCCCGCCTTTGGGGATTGAACAGTCTGATTATATCCCATAGCATTTAAATCTGGTAATGTGTGATTTTCCAAAGCACTGGCAGGAATTCTTATTCTTCTTTCAGATAATCGTAAATAATTAATTTGCTTTCGATTGATCAACTCATATATGTAATTTTTGCTCACTTTTAGTAGCTCAGCAACCTCAGGCACTGTGTAAAATTTTTTGTCCATTTATAATTCCTTCCTATAATATATATTATATGCAATAACAGGGGCATATCTTTTGGGATAGACATATAAGTTTAATAAACGTGCCCCTATTACTGCATCTCTGTTTTGGTTAATTAGATTAGTTTTATCCGACAGACGGCGGTTGACCATCTCATAGGAGTTCCACCTCCCCGTCAGTGACTGGGGCGTACTCTGGGACTTAACCTCGACTGCACGCAAGTATCATTATCCCGCCGCATGTTTCATGGCCATAAATGCTACCAGCATTTATTTATTGCAATGGATTGATCGCTTCCACTTTTCCTTCTCTGATGCTAAGGGTAAAAACGTTATTTTAATACAGCATCATGTTTAATAAGTGATCATGGCGTACCTGCAATATGGCTTTCCTTTTTACAGGACATACGGGGAAAGTATCGGATAAAACACGTATTCAACTTTCAAAGATCTCCGAGGGGTAGAAGTTGTCCCTCTAATAACCACTTCATTTTCGAGGCAATACCGCAGGGTGTTAGCGAAAGTTTTTTAAAAATCTTCCAATGTTTTTTAGTCCACGTTCAATGGATTCCCTAACCGCGCTTTCTCCGACACCTTCTGCTTTTGCGATAGTAGCTTTGCTCATGTTCATAAAGAAATGCGCGTAAATACGTTTTGCTTGTTTTTCCGGCAAACTGCTGATTGCGGCATACAATTCCTGATTGGTGACCCTTCTTTCGTAAATTTCTTGAGGAGATAATGATATAAACACAATTTCATGCTCAATGCCGTCGCACCTGTCCAGAGAGTAGTAAGCTTTGTACCTATATGTTCGCAATTGATAGGCTTTTTCGTCTAATTCAAAGCGTTTGAGGGATAACGCTATTTCTTCGGCCACTTCAATAAAAAAATCAAACGGGTAGAACGGGTAATAGTCCCGCAAATTGATCCTTTTCATTCTTTTAACCTCCGTTTTAGTTTTTTTGTAGAAACCAAAACAGAGGGCGGGGACCGGCTTGCAGAAAAAGACAAATATCTCTTGATTTTTACATTAAAAAAGCGCACCCGCATCAACTCAGGTGCCTCGACAACGAAAACAATAGTTAATGGTAGGTTGATGGGAAATCTTGTCGATATGCAAAACGCCGCGTTCCCGTAAAGGGTAGCGGCGTTTTCACGAATCATTATTTTTAATTTTTGCCATATTCTTATCGGAAAAGCATACACCCTTTCCATAACCCCCTAAGGGGAACTGGAATAAGTTGATCTCATTTCCGATAATCCCCATTTAGTACAGTAATGGGGATTATATCGTAGAAATTTGTCACAAACCTGTAAATAACTTGTCAGTAACCTAATTAATATCGCAAGTTCAGACAGAAAAAACGGCTTGATTAGCGTAATCGAGCCGTTCTTTCATTTATCGCAAAACAATGTCGATGCAATATCCTACATCCCGTACAGTTTTGATGTATTCAAATTGCTTCGGAACAGACCGGAGCTTCTTTCTAACCCTTGCCACCAAACACCACACGGCATAATTTTCAGACCTGCTATCCTTTTCTTCGGCCCAAACGTGACTATAAATCTGTTCATGAGTATATACTCGGCCAATATTCGAAAACAACAAATGAAGCAGGTCGAATTCCTTCCGTGTCAGTTCAATCTCCTTGCTCTTTAGAAACAGCTTTCTATACTCAACACATATAAATATTTCGTGAGATGTAATAATAGTTAAAGGCTGTTTAGCTTGATGGTTCAAAACAGTATATCGGCGGATTAATGCTCTTCCACTTGCCACGCCTTCTTCAACCGTAGAAGGATAAGCTAAATATTCATCAGCACCAAGGCGAATAGCTTCTAGTTTCTCAAAGGCATTATACTTTGATGATAATACTAAAATTGGCATGGGCTTCATATCACGCATAAGTTTCAGGTGCTGCAGGTATTCTATGTTGTCAGCAATAATTACAACGAGAAGATAGTCGGTCTTCGTTAGAAGCTTCAATGCTTCCGGCATAGATTTTACCATTGTCATGTGTTAATGCTAGTCTAAAAGTGTACCAGATGCCGGTCGAAAAATAGGCCACCTTAATCAAATTATCCTGTATGATTTTGTTGTCAAAGCATAATCGTACAGGAGGAAAGAGATGATTAAGATGGCACAATTAGAAGATATCAGAAAAATGTACTTCATGGAAGACCTAAGCATACGGGAAATCAGCCGCAGAACAGGCATTCACCGCGATACAATTTCCAAATATCTATCAACAGATGAACCTATGCCACCTAAATATCATTTAACCCAAGAGCGAAATCATCCGGTACTTGGTCCCTACATACCGATGATTAAACAGATCCTCGAAGAAGATAAGTCGCGACATCGAAAGCAAAGACATACCGGTACGAAAATCTTTAAAGTGTTGAAAGATGCCGGTTATACAGGGGGTTATTCAACTTTAACCGACTATCTCAGAAAGGAACATAGAAAACAACGCGAAGCATTCTTACCTTTAGAATTCGATTTGGGTACCTATGCCGAAGTAGATTGGACAGATGCATATTTTTATCTGAAGGGTAAAGAAACTCTAGCCCACATTTTTGTCATGAAGCTTCGAGGTTCCGGAGGATTTTATGTAAGAGCTTATCCCTTTGAAAAACAGGAAGCATTCTTTGACGGCCATATCCGCTGCTTTGAATTCATGAATGGAGTTCCGTACAGAATCACCTATGACAATCTCAAGACGGCCGTGAAAAAAGTACTGCAAGGCAGCAACCGTGAAGAGCAAGAACAATTTATCGCCTTAAGAACACATTATCTTTATGAATCTTCTTTCTGCCGCCCAGCCCGTGGTAACGAAAAGGGCGGAGTAGAAAACGCCGGCAAAGAAGCAGTTAGAAAGTTCTTTGTCCCCTATCCGGATGTTGATTCCTTTGAAGAACTTAATGAGTATTTACACTTGGAATGTGTAAAACTACTGGAGCAAAATCCTAAGTGGGAAGCAGAAAAGGCAGCTTTAAGACCCTTGCCCAGAACAAGATTCAACGGAGCCAGATATAAAGAAGCCAAAGTAAACCGTTATGCTATGGTACAGCTGGAGACTAACCGTTACTCCGTACCTACAGCTTATGTTGGAGAAAAAGTAACGCTGAAAATAACTGCCGGACAAGTAGAAATAATCTATAGAAACAGTATTATTGCTCAACATCCCAGACTTTATGGCAGAAACCAGGATAACATCATTCTGGATCATTACCTGGAGTTGTTACTGCAAAAGTCTCGGGCTTTAGGCAACACCAAAGTATACAAGCCGCAGACCTTAGAGCCGGTCTATGAAGAATACCGCAGAGGATTGATTGCTCGGCATCCTAAAGGCAATCGAGAGTTTGTGAAAATATTGATGCTCTTGCGGGAGTATCCATCTAAACTGGTGACGGAAGCCCTGGAATTGGCCCTTGTTTACAACCTCTATAGCTATGACGGTGTATTAAACATCATTGGACAACTAATCGTTGCAAGCCCGAAAATCACACCGCTCGACAAAGAGAAGTATGAGAATATCCCGGATGTTAAAGTCAATCCTCCCAGTCTGGATAAGTACAGTATTCTGATGACAGGGGGAGTAAACTCATGGCTGTAAACAAGATGCTTTTGGAAGCCTACCTAAAGAAATTAAAGATGCCTCAAGCTGCTAAAGTCTACGAGTCTATGGCTCGGGAAGCTGTCGACAATAACCTTGATTATGAAGAATATTTACTGGGAGTATTAGAGCAGGAAATCCATCAACGGGAGAATAACCGAATCCAGCGTGGTATCAGGCAAGCAGCTTTTCCGGTGATTAAGACCTTGGAGAACTTTGATTTCAAGGTAATTCCCTCCCTGAATAAGCCCAAGGTACTAAAGCTGATGCAGGGAGATTACATTCGAAAGAAAGAGAATATCATTCTTGTTGGCAATTCTGGAGTTGGTAAAACCCATATTGCCATCGCCCTGGGCTATGAAGCCTGCCGGCAGGGATTTAAAGTTAAGTTTTACACGGCAGCAGGACTAATTAACGAATTACTGGCCGCCCAACAGGAATATCGCTTAAGTCGTCTGGAAAAGCAGTGGCTGACACCTCATGTAGTTATTCTTGATGAACTGGGCTATATCCCATTTAGTAAAACCGGCGCCGAGTTGCTGTTTCAGTTTTGCTCCGCCAGGTATGAAAGAGGTAGCCTAATTATCACAACTAATCTCGAATTTCCTAAATGGACGGAGGTGTTAGGCGATGAACAGATGACCGCAGCTCTTCTCGATCGGCTGACTCATAATGCTCATATCTTAAACATAAATGGAGAGAGTTTCAGGTTTAGGCAAGCCCTTGCCAAGCAGACAAATAATGGCTAATTTTTTATTCTTTGGTGGCCTAATTTCTGACCAGCAAGTGGCCTAATTTTTGATTGACATTAACATCGAATACATGATGTTTCAACCATTCTTTTTGTATAGCTTCAAAATTGTTGAGATTATTGTCTACTCTCAATATCCAGTTTTCCACAAGATATCCTCAACAAAAGCATACAGGTTATCAATTGTTTATGGCAAAATAAAATTGTAGCACTTCGGAAGTAGAAAAATATAGCAGTTAAATGGAAAAACCATTGCCAGCACCCCTCAAATACAATACCCTTTGAGTTGCAAAGCTTAAAGGGGGTAAAGAAAGGAATGTTGACAATGGAACAAATCAATAATATCAGATACCTGTTTAAATATAAAGGGAAAAGCCTGCGCAGCATTTCCTCGGAAACAGGTCACCACTTTAATACCGTTAAAAAATATGTAGAAAAGGAAAACTTTAATTTGGAACTGCCACCAGCCAAATCTAAACCCCGTAAGTTGGCTCCATATACTGATTTGATTGATTCCTGGCTAATTGCAGATCTTAATGCCAAACCGAAGCAAAGACACACAGCACAAAGAGTATATAATCGCTTAAAAGAGCAATTCCCAGAGTTTGATGTCTCTGACCGGTCCGTGAGGGCTTATGTATCAAAGCGTAAGAAAGAGATTGGATTAACAAGTAATGGTTATTTGCCTCTTGATCATCCTCCGGGAGAAGCTCAGCTAGACTTCGGTTCAGCTCAGTTCATTGAAAAGGGAGTTTTATACAACGGATATTACCTTAACCTATCTTTTCCTTATAGCAACGGAGGCTATCTCCAGTTATTCAAAGCCGAGAACCAAGAGTGCTTACTGGAAGGGTTGAAGAACATCTTCGAGTATATGGGGAAAGTTCCTACCCATATTTGGTTTGACAATATGTCTACCGTAGTAAAAAACATACGTAAAAATGGTGAAAGAGATGTCACTCAAGGGTTTAACAGGTTCATGCTCCACTACAATTTCCGAAGCAACTACTGTAATCCAAACAGTGGGCATGAGAAGGGGCATGTTGAGGTTAAAGTAGGTTACCATCGAAGAAACTTCCTCGTGCCGATTCCGGAATTTGAAGATCTGCAAGATTACAACAGAGAATTACTTAAAATGTGCGATAAAGATATGCAGCGCAAACACTACAAGAAAAAGAAATTAATCTGTACTCTTTTTGCTGAAGACAAAGCTGCTATGGATAACCTTCCGGAAGTTGCTTTTGAAGTGTATAGATTAGAGCCGGTAAAAGCAGATAAATATGGGAAAATTCGTTTTGACAACAAACTCTATTCATCTTCCCCGAGATATGCTAACCAAGAATTATGGCTTAAAGTAGGGGCCGATATTATAGAAATCATGAATAAAGACTACCAGGTAATAGTAAAACACTCTAGGTTATATGGAGAGCAAAAAGAATCAATGATTTGGGGACCATACCTGAATCTTATGGCTAAAAGGCCGACGGCACTAAAATATACTGGTTTTTTCAAAGAACTGCCATCTACAATTCAAGACTATTTTAATAAATGTGATTACACAGAAAAGAAAAGGTCACTTAAGCTTTTGTCATCAATTCTTCAAGATCAAGATATGGCAACTGCGGAAAAAGCTTTTGCTGAATCTTTAAGGCGGAATCTAATAAATACTGACAGTTTACAAGCTATTTATAACCATCAAAATTCTAACCTTCCGGAAAATAACTTTTTCAAGCTGCCTAGTAACCTTCCGGAAGTTCAGAAGTATAACCCAGACTTACATGTCTATGATCTCCTGATTAAGGAAGGTGATCAGGCATGCAAGCATTGATTAAAGAATACTGTAAGACCTTAAAGATCGGCCGCACATTCTACCTGGATTACAAAGATATTGAGGCTGTTTCCAACGAAGAGTTTCTTCTTAAGCTTTTAAAGCGGGAACTTGCTCAAAGGGAAATCTCCCGCAAAAAAAGACTCCTTAAAAGTGCCGGATTTGATGTTGTTAAAACCTTTCAGGATTATAGCTTTGAGTATATAGACATTCCGAAAACAATAAGTCTGGAAGACCTTAAAAATGCTCACTTTATTAAAAACAAGGAGAATCTTATCCTGTATGGCCCTGTAGGAACCGGCAAAACTCACCTAGCAACGGCTATTGGAGTTGAAGCCTGCAACCAAGGTAAAACCGTCAAATTCTTTCGTACAGCAGCTCTTGTTAACCAACTATCCGAGGCCAAAGCTTCCGGCACATTAAACAAATATATGCGTCAGATCCAAAAGTGCGATCTTTTGATCTGTGATGAATGGGGCTATGTACCTTTTGAAAAAGGAGGTGCCCAATTACTTTTCCAAGTAATCTCAGAGTGTTACGAGAAACGCAGCGTCATTATTACCACTAACCTTGAGTTCAGCCGTTGGAACGGCATATTCTTCGATGAGAAAATGACCAGTGCTATAATAGACCGTCTTATTCATCACAGCCACCTGCTCGTATTTAACGGTCCAAGCTACCGACTAACCCATTCAACCATTAATTTCTAAATATGGAAACAGGGGTGCTACATATTTAACTTCCGGAATGCTATATTTTTTACTTGCCAAAAACAATCAATCTTAACCAACGTTTTCGACATTTTTGCACCTCTTTCCACACATAAGCAATATTGCTTGATTAATAATGAATGATTACTGTTTCGGTTACCTTACAAAGAACCATAATATTAATAGAAAACAGTTAAAAACTCCCCCCTAATGACAGTTTTTCGCTGTCTGCTTAGAAGGGAGCATATTAAAGGGAGGAGGAAAACTAATTTAGTATATTTTTACTTCTTCCAAACCTTGAAGTACACGGGTAACACCTTCTGATAAAGCCACAAGCTCATTTTCCCCAGGAATTAGATAAATAGGTGCTATAAAGGAAATATATGATTTAATGTATTCAATAAGAAACTTCGAGTAGGCAAGACCCCCGGTAAAGATTAAGCCATCAACTAATTTTAAAATGGTAGCCATAGCTCCAATTTCTTTAACAACTTGATACCCAAGAGCCATATAAACCTGCCTTGCTCTTTCATCACCTTTTTCTATTCTTTTCTCAATCTCAACACCATTATTTGTACCTAAATATCCTACCAAGCCGCCTTGGCCTATGATTTTCCTCCGAAGGTCTCCTTCTGAAAACTTTGAAGAAAAACATAAGCGAATTAAATCTCCTGCAGGTAATCCTCCTGCCCTTTCTGGTGAAAATGGCCCTCCGTTATTAGCGTTATTTACATCAATCATTTTACCCTTAGACATAGCACAGACACTTACGCCTCCGCCTAGATGAGTAACCACAAAATTACAATCCTCAATTTTTTTGCCTATTTTGCCCGCTATATTTAAAGCAACACGTCTGATGTTAAGCGCATGTAATATGCTATGTCTAGGTAATTCGGGAAGTCCTGAATATCTAGCGAGTTTACTAAGTTCATCGACAGAAGGTGGATCTACAACGTACGCATTGAGTCCTTTTTTATCTGCTAAGGACTGTGCAAGAATAGCTCCGAGGTTGGATGCATGTTCACCATTTTTCGCAGTGGTCAAATGAATGAGCATCTTTTCATTAACTAAATAAGCACCGCTCTCTATAGGGTCAAGAAATCCTCCTCGACCGACAACCGCCTCTAAATTATCTAACGACACACTTTGTTCTTCCATAAATTTTTCAATGGCTTGAAGCCTCATCGGGACCTGATCTACTATACTATTATATTTGAGTATTACTTCCGGATCATGATGCAAAGTTTTAGTTGAGATAAGTTTAGTGTCACCGCCGGGATATAATTGACCCATAGCGCCGGACAAGAATTGACCCACACCAAACCAACGGTTTACCATAAAGTGTGACAAATACTTTTATGGGAGATGACCGTATGATAAGGAGTGGGCTAATTAACATGATACGCGAAAATGTGCGAAAAGGAAAGAGTGCATATGCCGTAGGCAAGGAATTGGGCATATCAAAGAACACAGCAAAGAAGTATATGCATCAGCCAAAAACAGAACATGGGCTAAAGGGAAGGACAAGGCCAACAAAACTTGATCCTTTCAAGCCTCAAATAAATGAAATGATGGAGAACGGGATATTCAACTGTGTTGTAATTTTAGAACGGCTGCAAGATATGGGATATACCGGAGGTATCACTATTATCAAAGACTATGTGAAGCCGTTCAGGCCTGCCAGAAGCGCTCCGGCAGTACGAAGATACGAAACATTGCCTGGCAAACAGGCGCAAATGGATTGGGGTATTACCCATTACATAGATGAGAAAGGGGAAATACATAAAACGCCCGTTTTCGTAATGATACTGGGCAATTCAAGGTGCAAGTATGTAGAATTTACAAAGCGATGTGATATCTACAGTCTCTTAAGGTGCATGACAAATGCATTCGAGTATTATGGCGGTGTTCCGGAGACAGTTCTTACTGACAGGATGAAGACCGTAATAACAGGCAGCGAAGCCGGAAAGCCGATATGGAACAGCAGGTTTGAGGACTTTGCATCAGAAATGGGGTTTGTACCGAAGGTATGCCGGGTGAGGAAGCCTCAGACGAAGGGAAAAGTAGAACGCCTTGTAAACTATGTAAAGGACAATTTCCTTCCGGGGAGGAAGTTCAAGGATCTGTATGATTTAAACTCCCAGGCACTTATGTGGTGCAGGAAGGTGGACAGCAAAGTTCATGGGACTACAGGAGAAATACCACTTGAAGCTTTAAGTAAAGAACCCCTGCTGCCGCTGCCGGATAAAGCAGTTCGTGATAAATACAGGTGGGAGACCAGGAAAGTGACAAGAGACGGTGTCGTAAGCTATGATGGTGCAAAATACGGTATACCGTGGCAGTACAGCGGCAGGGAAGTAAGGGTCAGGATATTCGGAGGATTCTTCGAAGTTTACTATGGCGAGGTAAGAATAGCACGCCACAGAACAGAGTATGCATCAGGGAGGATCGTATGGTTTAAGGGACAGTATCAGGGTCTTGCTGAAAAAGGTGGGATAGCGGTACCACTTCCCTTTGCCAGGAAGGAAGGAACAGAATCAGTAGAGATACGCCCATTAAGTGTGTATGACGCACTGGCGGGGGTGATATCCAATGGTTGAACTGGAACATGCCCGAAGCATCCTTTCCGAGCTTGGGCTCGCAACAGCCTCAGAACTCTTGGATGCAAAGATTGAAGATGCAATGCATAAAGAGGCAACTTACCTTGGGTTCTTAAGTGAGCTTCTGAATGCTGAGATACAAGAGAAAAGGCGTCGAAGTGAGGAAACAAGGATAAAACTGTCAAGGCTGCCACACAGGAAAACCCTGGAAGAGTTTGATTTCAGCTTCCAGCCCAGTATAGATGTAAGGCAGATTAAAGAGTTATCAACGCTCGCTTTCGTCGCAAGAGATGAGAATGTGATATTTCTAGGTCCTCCGGGTGTTGGGAAGACTCATCTTGCAGTAGGTCTGGCGATGCAAGCCCTAAGGTCTGGTATGACGGTATACTATACCAGCCTGGCACATCTCATAGCAGACTTGAAAAAAGCAGCACAACAAGACAGGCTTAGCCGCAGGTGGCAAGTATATACCCGGCCAGATATACTGATCATTGATGAAGTAGGATATATGCAGTTGGAGCGTACATCAGCGGAATTGCTTTTCAGGGTCATATGCTCAAGGTACGAAAATGGCAGTATAATACTTACCAGCAACAAATACTTTGGCGACTGGGGCGAGCTTATGAATGATACAGTAATAGCTACAGCTATACTGGACAGATTACTGCACCATTCGCACATCATAAACATAAGGGGTGAGAGCTACAGACTAAAAGACAGACTAAAAGGCGGGGTCAGGGTCGTGCCTCCGGCCGATATATCGGTGAATGGTAACTCGAAAAATGCGTGACCGGCTACTGAAGCCGGCGATT
>JBMNGP010000023.1:0-23848 GCA_050949905.1 Desulfitobacteriia bacterium
ACTTCAGGATCATATTAATGCTCACTTTCTGACTTGTTTCATAGCCCTTACTATTATGCGAATTATGCAAAAGAAAACCGGCAAACTTTATTCTGCCGAAAGAATTGTTGAATGTCTGAATAAGATCTCCTGTTCCAATGAGCATGAAAATATCTATTTGTTTGATTACAGAAGTGAGATTTCTGATGCGATTGGCGATGCTCTGGGAATTGATTTTACGAATAAGAGACTTCGTCTTGGTGATATTAAAAAAATTTTGGCGCAGGCCAAAAAATGAGGTGTTACACTACATATTTATGACAAAATCAAAAGACCGCTATCCCGCTTATATCAAGGGATTGCGGCCGTTTTTTTGTAGATTTGCTGCAAAAGTCAGGATACAATAACCTGCGTTTTCTTTCCAGCGGCAATACGAAAATTTTTTTATTAAATTTTTATTGAACTTTTATTAATTTTGATTTTCTCAATTTTAATTTGATATTTATTAAGGTCTCTCTCCAATAATTCTGGCGTAAATCTTTTCCTATTATTTTCAACATAATTAACCATTTATCCCAGATTGTTGAAGGATTTTCGCCTCTTAACATGGAATTATTTGGTGAAGCCTGGAAACAGTGTCTTGTCCCCCTTCCCTTCTAGGTGTTCTCTGCTTACTGACACTTAGCTTAAGTTCGTTAGCGGTGATTAACATGAAGCTCGGCAAAGACAATCTAACTTTTACTTTTATGCTGGGAACCATTATTGTTATCTTTGTAATGATGGGGCTTAAGTTTTGGTGGGACTATACTCAGCAACAAAAACAAATGCAAAATGAATTATTGGAAAAAGCCCAGGTGATTACCCAACAGCAGAAGGCCGTCTGGGAATTTATGATTATTAATCAGGACAGGATTAATTACGATGCTCAGGGAAACTTTGAGTTTAAACACCTCAACTGCTCAACGGTTGCCATGGGGGTAGGGGTTATTTTTGCCGAGATGACAGATTATACCATCAAGCCGACCAATATTGACTATCGCAATGCTTTAAATGCCCCCGATAAATTTGAATTGGCTGCCTTAAACAAATTTAAAGCAGACTCTGAGCTTCAGGAGTTCTGGGCAATTACGACCGTTAACGGCGATAAAGTCTTCCGCTATCTTTCTCCTTTAATCATCGACGAAACTTGTCTCTCCTGCCACGGTGAACCTCAAGGCGAGTATGATATCTCCGGCTATCAGAAAGAAGGCTACGAGCTGGGAAGTTTAGGCGGTGCTATCAGCCTGACAATGCCGATGGATATATCCATCCAAAACATCAAGGCCAACCTTATCAGCAATGCCGTCTTTTTCCTGGTTTTAATGCTGGCCTGTATTATTATCATTTATTTTTTGGCCACCAGATTGGTGATCCGCTCTTTAGGTGAGCTGGAAGGAGCGGTCGGCGAAGTGGGCAGGGGCAATCTCAACATTAATCTCTCCAATTTAAAAGCCCGGGGAGAAATTAAAAGGCTGGCCAACCATTTTCAGCACATGACCAACCAGCTGCGCGATCTCTATAATAACTTGGAGCAAAAAGTTGAAAACAGGACAAGGGAATTGCAAAAAGCCAATAAAATTCTGGAAAGACACCAGTTCGAATTGGAAGAAGCCAATAAAAAACTGCAGGAAGCCAATAAATTTAAATCGGAATTTCTGGCCTTAATGAGTCATGAGTTAAGAACTCCGCTCACCTCGGTAATAGCTTTTACAGAGATTCTCTCTTCCGAAGTCGGTCCCCGGGCCGAAAAAACCCAGCACTATCTGGAAGAAATCAAAACCAGCAGTCATGTTCTCTTAGGATTAATCAATAATATTTTGGAAATGGCCAAAATAGAAGCCGGCAAAAGCTCCCTGCAAATCGAGACAGTTGACCTTACCGATGTCATAGCCTCTGTTGAAGCGGTGGCAATGCCTCTGGCCTTAAGAAAAAATATTAGTTTGAAAATTAAGATCTCCCCCGGCATCCCGCTCATTAAAGCCGACCCGGAAAAGCTGCGCAGCGTAGTGGAAAATCTGGTAGGCAATGCCCTCAAATTCACAGCTAATAACGGCCAAGTTGAGATTATGGCTGATTATTCCCCTCAGGATAATCTGGCCCTTCTAAAAGTTCAAGATACCGGGATAGGCATTAAAGAAGAAGAGCTGAAGTTTATCTTCGAAAAATTTACCCAGGCTGATTCTTCCACTTCCCGCAAGTATGGAGGTACCGGTTTAGGTCTGGCTCTCACCAAGGAGTTCATTGAACTTCACAATGGCTGGATAAAAGTTGACAGTATTGTCAATCAAGGAACCACATTTACTGTTGGGCTGCCCTGCGGGGATATTAATCCAGGAGTAATGGGGGAGTAACTTAAAGGGTTTTTCGGGTTTGGTTAGCGAAAGGAGTGAATCATCAAATGACTGAAGCTAAAAAAATTATGCTGGTGGATGATGAAGACAGTATCCGCAAAGTAGTGGAGCAAATAATAAAAAAAGACGGTTACGGCTTTTGCTATGCCGCCAATGGCGAGGAAGTATTGGATATGTTTCATCAGGAAAAACCGCAGCTAATAATATTGGATGTGATGCTGCCGGGAATTGACGGCTTTGAGCTCTGCCGTCTTATCAGGCAGGAAAGCTCGGTACCCATTATTATGCTTTCCGCCAAAGGGGATATCGTTGATAAAAGTGTGGGCTTTAATATGGGTGCCGATGATTACATCCCCAAACCTTTCAGCCCGATTGAACTTTCCCTGCGCATCAAAGCCTTAATCAGAAGAGCAGAAACCCAATCCAAAAACAAAAAATTTGCCGGCTCTATTAACATCAAGGGCTTGGAAATAAACTGCCGCAGGCATGAGGTAAGAGTAAGAGGGGAAAAAATTGAACTGACACCCAAAGAATTTGAACTGCTCTCTTTTCTTGCTAACAATCCCGGCCAGGTTTTCACCCGCAAACAACTTTTTGATACTCTGTGGGGCGAAGAATGTTTCCAGGATACAGGAACAATCACAGTTTTTATCAGAAAGATCAGAGAGAAAATAGAACTTGACCCGGCTAGGCCCGAGTACATTTTGACTGTGTGGGGAGTAGGCTATAAATTCTGCAATGAATTTGATTTCTAAACTTAGGCAGAAGCTAATTGTTAAATCCCGTACTTGCGATAAGCACGGGATTTAACATTGGGTCATTTGAAGAGGAGGGTACCAAACACTGCCTATCGATTGGTACAGAATAACAATGGCAACAAACTAGAACTTACTAAAACATACCTAAAGTGATTTGCACTCCTGAAGCATAGAAAAGATAGCGCCCGATTATTTCCCCACTGCCATAATGGCAAAGGTAAGATAAATAATCCCTGCCGGCAATACCTCTGCGCTTTGGTCTCGCTAACAGCGGCAGCCTCGCTGGCTCCCTGTTGCTTGACAAACGGTTGTGCTCCTTGGAGCTGCTTCCAGGCAGCAAAAACTAAGAGCAGTCCGCCGCAGAGAGTCAGCAGCCAGCGAATTATCATCATCATACCGTACTGATCCGAAAGCATCTCGGCACTGGCTTGGCCAGCATTACCCGAGACGGCCAGAGATACTAAATAGTTGGGAACGATAATCACTTGGATTGCAATAGCTGCTAAAATCACTATACTGATCGGGGCAAGTATACTGTTGTACAAGCTGTGTTGAGCAGCAACTTTCTGCTTATTCATCAGAAATGCCAGGCTTCCAATAACAACCAGGCTCCCGAGTATAAAACAGGCCGAGTAAAATACTACAAAAGTATGCAAGCCCTGCCAAGCAGGAATGAGAGTGGAACTATAGATATTGCTCATACAGTAAATATCTGCTAAACCAACTAAGGAAGTCACAATAACTAAAGCTGAGGACATCTTCCCGGTACGTTTTGCCAAAAGAACTGTAACCAATAGTAAGATTATAAAAGCTGCCGAAAATAGGATTTCCCGGCTTAACCAAGAAGAACCAAGGTTAAGAATTGAATTGGGTGCCTTGAAAGGAGTTCCTAAGTGGAATAAAGACACGACCATACCTACTACACCTAAGATTCCCGCCGCATATTGAATCGGGATAGTTAATTTTAAAGCTTGCTCAACTCCAATCTGGCTTTGCAACCGGCTATTCATGATAAAAGACATGATAAAGGCACCGACGGCAGCCTGGATAAGCAAGGTATATATTATTAAAGCCCATTCGTTAGTAACCATGCTCTTACCTCCTTTTCTAATACTGAATGGCATTTTTATGTGCTTTGAACAAAGTAGTCGGTTTAGTAAGGCTGGAATCAGGTAACCCTTGAAAGTCTTGTGTAATACCTGGATGTTTTAGCTGCAGCTCATCTAGCGGCCCGAAATCCAAAGCACGGCAAGGACAAGCATCAACACAAGCAGGATTCTGCCCCTTAGCCAAGAGGTCCTGACAGGCATCACATTTAGTCATTTTCTTGCCGTCAAACTGCCTAGCTTTGTAAGGGCAAGCCCATTCGCACAAGCGGCACCCTATACATCTGTCTTCATTAATAAGCACCAGGCCGTCATCAGCTCGCTGATAGGATGCTCCTGTTGGGCAGACATCTACGCATTTCGGTTCCTCACAATGATTGCAGGACATGGAAATGTAATAAGCATAGACGCGCGGTATTATCCCATAGCCGCTGATTGTATAACCGCCGCCTTCCATTTCAAACACTTGGCGGAAAAGCTGGCCTATTTTGAGGTCATTTTTATCTTTGCAAGTTATCTGACAGGTCTTGCAGCCTTGACAACTGTTAGTATCAACATAAAAGCCCATCTTTTTGCTCATAATATCACCCTTTCTATTATCTCTTCAGCCCACTTAATATCTTAAGTTCCCTTAATCTCTTAAGCCTGCTTAATCACTTAAGCTCCCTTAAGACCTACGCCTTCTTAACTTCCACAAGATTGGTATGCTGAGGGTTACCTTTGGCCAGAGGAGTCGGATGATATTTGGTAAGGGTATTGATGCATCCCCCTTTATCTACGCCGGTGCTGTCAGGTGTATACCAGGCTCCTTCGGGCATCGCTACCACTCCCGGCATAATCCTGACAGTAACTCTAGCTTCAATTTCTATTTCTCCGCGTTCATTAAAGACTCTGACTCTGTCCCCGTTTTTGATGCCCCGAGCCTCAGCATCCATGGGATTAATCCAGAGGCAGTGTTTCTGAGCCTCCTGCAGCCAGTTGATATTATGAAAAGTGGAATGAGCACTGGCTTTATAATGCCATCCGAAACACTGCAGCGGATATTTCTCCCTTAAAGGATCAGCAGGTCCTTCCCAGCTTTCAATATATTTCGGGATTGCAGGTATTTCCGGGTTATTCATTTCATAGAGCCTTTGGGAAAAGATTTCAATCTTGCCGGAAGGGGTCGGGAAAGGATTATTGGCGGGATCTTCGATTTGCTGTTTAAAGGCAATCAAGGGTTCCGGGAAACGCCACTTGTAAACGCCGCGCTCTTTAAACTCTTCATAAGTTGGGAATTCGGGGTGGTTAAGCCTGGTCTGCTCAACAATATATTTCACCCAATCCTGCCGGGTTCTCCCTTCCGTAAACTTATCTTTAAACCCTAATTTATCGGCAACTTCCGTCATCCAATCATAGCCGTTACGGCACTCGAAAGGCGGATCCGCAGCCTTCCCCTGATAGAGGACATAATCACCAAAAATCCAGGGAGTAGTAATATCTTCTCTTTCAAAATACATATCTGCGGGCAGTAAGATATCGGCAAATTTGGCGCTGGGAGTCATGAACTGCTCAGCAACCAGAATGAACTCACATTTACTCTCATCCTGCAGAATTCTGACCGTGTTATTAATATCGGAATGCTGATTGATTAAAGTATTGCCGGCAACATTGAAGATCATCTTAATATCAGTGCTTAAGCGCTCTGCTCCAGTTACCCCGTCTTTGGCCGTCATTTCCTTGCCTCTTTCAATGGCCTCCGTCCACATAAACATGGAAATAGCGGTTTTAACCGGGTTGGCAGCCGGCAGGCCGGCAACTTTGGTCCGTCCCCAATAAGCAGAACCGGAAGCCCAGCCTCCCAGGATCCCCACATTGCCTGTAATTGAAGCTAAAACTGTCGCCCCTCTTACCGGCTGTTCACCATAGGCATGGCGCTGGGGCGCCCATCCTTGGACAAGGGCCGCCGGCTTAATTGTGGCATATTCCCTGGCCAGCTGCCGGATCTTTCCTGCGGGAACCCGGCAGATTTTTTCAGCCCATTCAGGTGTCTTGGGGACTCCGTCACTCACCCCAATTATATAGCTTTTCAGGGAGTTGCCTGCAGGAATGCCTTCCGGCATCTGATCTTCATCAAAGCCCAGGCAATATTTAGCTACAAATTCCTTATCATAAAGACCTTCCGTAATCATGACATAAATCATAGCATCCATTAAAGCATTATCCGTAGTGGGAAGAATCGGAATCCATTCATCGGCCAAAAGTGCCGCAGTATCCGAATAGCGGGGATCAATTACAATTATTTTAGCTCCGGCATCTCTGGCTTTCTTCAAGATATAGGGGGTATTGGTGGAAAAGACTGTCTCCGCCGGGTTATGCCCCCAAAGAATTATTAGCTTGGAATACAGCAAACTATCAAAAGAATTGCCGGTCGAAGTAGTGCCGTAAGTATAAGGGGTAGCCACATGGGTACAGGCCGTACTGTAATTGTTGTACTGGTTAAGGTAACCTCCGTTTAAACCCAATAACCTTTTGGCAAAGTTTCTTTCAGCTAAAATTGCGCTGTCCCCGGTCATATTCTGCCAGTAAATCGCTTCCGGGCCGTATTGGGAAGTAATGCGCTTTAATTCATTGGCTATGGTAGTGGTCGCTTCATCCCAGGTAATCTGTTCAAACTGGCCTTCACCGCGTTTACCCACCCGCTTCATAGGATATTTTAATCTATCCGGGTGATAAAGACGTTGCCGGTAACTTCGGCATCTCAGACACCCCCGGAGTTGGGGAAACTTATCATCATCGGCTTCGTTGTCGCTCGTTATCCTGACAACAATATTATCTTTAACATGGGCTTTAACGACACAGCGTCCTCCACAGTTATGGCTCCCTGCTAAAGATACAATTTTTTCTTCGCCGCTGTCATCGGCCTTAACAGGTACAAGTGAACTGCCGAAGCCGGATGTAAGCCCATAGCCAAGTACCGAAGTCCCGGCTACAACCCCAGCTCCAAGTTTTAAGAAAGAACGGCGTGATAGCTTTGCACTCATACATTTACCTCCTTCTGTTCTTCGTCTAGCGTTAAAGAACTTATAAGGTTAAAGTCATTTTCCAAATACCAAGGAAGAAAAAGAGCCAATCCTTTATAAAAGGCAGTCGTTGACCCTCTCTGAACCTTTTGAGCAAATTGGTCCACCCATTTCAGCAAATGAGTTTGTAAAAACACTTGCTGATCCGCAATCAGCAGTTTAAATTCAGCAATTCTCTGTTCCTGCCAGAAAGAAAGTGATTTCGCTGCTAATACTCCCATAAACTGAAGTTCTAATCCTATATGATCATCAGGCTCTTTGCCAAAATTGCCTATTTCCAGCCCGTGTTTACGATAAAATTGCCTGACTTCGAAGGTCTGAACCTCAAACATCAGTTTTTCCTCGCTCAAATAAACTGACTCCCACGGTGGGGCTAAGAGCTGGCCAGGACCTTCAAATAGTGCTTGATAGTCTTTTCTTAAGCTTAGGCAGTATTTTTCCGAATCATTCAATTTGATTAACGCCTTTTTCAACTCACTAATTCCCGGGACAATTTTCATGGCTTCCTGCCCGGTGAGCAAACGCAAAACTCTACTGATCAAAGCCCTTTCCTTAATATGCTGCGAGTCTAATTTATTGTAAAAAATAAATCCCAGAAACTCATATATCATCTTGCGCGAGTATATATACCCCACTTCACAGCAATATTGTTGGATTTTATTTGCGGAAAAAGAACTCTTGGAAGAATATGTGCGTCTAATTCTCTATCCCTCCTCTTTTGGTCTTTTCACGAATAGTACACCGATAATGAGACGACCTCCTTCTTAGCATAATATTATCCTATAAGAAAATAAATTTGCTATTGATTTCACCTCTTTCCATAAAAAATATATCTATCCCCAATAGTAGTAGATAGATATTAACAACAGGCTAACATGATAGTTATTTTTGTATTAATAAATTCTTAGAATTTTCTTAAATTTATAATTTGGTATTTAATGCATTTATTCATTTACATAATAACTAAAAAATATGCTAAAATGTAACCGTCAAAAGCACCGCAAAATACACGGGAAAATATTTGATTAATAAGAAAACGGGGGAACTACTCATGCTGCATTTTAAATCAAAACAAAGCAATTTTTACGATTTGCTGAAAGAATGTGCAGAGCTTATCTTGGAAAGCTCGGCCTGTCTCGTCTATGCAGTCAATAATCCTGCATCTTTCCGGGATAAAATGCAGGAGCTTAATGAAATTGAACATAAAGCAGATGATATAACCAAGACCATCATTGAAAAATTACATAAAACCTTGGTTACACCAATGGATAGGGAAGATATTTATTCCCTGGCTACGACCTTGGATGACATCGTTGATTTCATCCAGGGTGCTTTGGAAAGAATGCTGATGTATAAAGCTACTCAGCCTATTTATGGTGTTCAAGAACTGGTAAGTTTAATGCACGATTGTGTCAAAATCATAAAAGTGTCCTTTGATTATCTTTCCGATGTCCGCAATAAAATTGACGATATCCTGCAAAATACTGTGGAATTAAGCCGTCTGGAAAGTGAGGGAGACCGGCTCTATCGCCTGGCAGTAGGCAGGTTATTTGAGGAAGAAACCGATCCCATTGAAATCATTAAATGGAAAGAAGTCTTGGAACACTTGGAAGATGCTTTAGATAGGTGTGAAGATTTAAGCAATCTAATAAAGGGAGTAGTACTAAAATATGCCTAGTATTTATCTAGCTTTGTCTTTGGTGGTAATCCTAGCTTTGGCTTTTGATTATATAAATGGGTTTCATGATACTGCCAACGCCATAGCCACTTCCGTCTCCACCAGAGCTATGTCCCCCCGCGTAGCCGTCACCATGGTAGCAATACTTAATTTTGTGGGGGCTCTTTATAGTACGGGTGTGGCCAAGACTATTGCCAAAGATATTGTTTACGCCGATGAAGTAACCACTCAAGTTATGATAGCCGCTTTAATCGGCGCTATTTTCTGGAATTTGCTTACCTGGTATTTCGGTATTCCCAGCAGTTCTTCCCACGCCATTATCGGCGGCATCATAGGTGCAGGGGTAGCCAAGGCGGGTGTGGGTATTCTCCAGGCAGCCGGGGTTCAAAAAATAATTATGGCTTTGATATTATCTCCCATAATCGGCATGGGCTTAGGTTTCACCACGATGACTATTCTCTATTGGATCTTTAAAGACAAAGCCCCCAGCAAAGTCAATCACCGCTTCCGCCGCCTGCAAATTCTCTCCGCAGCCTTCCTGGCTTTTAATCACGGCTCCAACGATGCACAAAAGTCCATGGGCATCATTACTTTGGCTCTTGTAGCCGCCGGTATGCAGTCTACTATGGACGTAGCCCTCTGGGTCAAAATCTCCTGTGCTTTCGCTATTGCGGCAGGTACAGCGGCCGGGGGCTGGAGGATAATCCATACCTTAGGCGGAAAGATTTTCAAAATCGAACCGATTAACGGTTTTGCCGCCGACTTATCTTCTTCCCTTGTCATTTGGGTGGCCACTGCTTTCCCGGGTTTACACCTCCCGGTCAGTACAACACATGTGGTCTCCGGCTCTATTATGGGGGTCGGTTCAGCCAAGCGCATTTCCGCCGTCCGCTGGGGTGTTGCCCAGCAAATGCTGACCGCTTGGGTTTTGACCATTCCTTGCACGGCCACGGTCAGTGCCTTAACTTATTTCTGCTTATCCCTTTTTTCCTAAATGCTATTTTAAGAAAGAAAAAGACCTGGATTTAATACCAGGTCAAAGTCTATATATTCAT
This sequence comes from Desulfitobacteriia bacterium, assembly GCA_050949905.1. Taxonomy (GTDB): domain Bacteria; phylum Bacillota; class Desulfitobacteriia; order Desulfitobacteriales; family Syntrophobotulaceae; genus DUML01. Next base: position 10,029 of record JBMNGP010000023.1, read on the forward strand.
AAAAGGGAAGGGTTTAGAGGATGATTTGATTATATTAGACAAACCTTAAAAAGAGATTAGAGAAATTAGATCTTTTGCTAAAAAAAGGGCTGTTACATTCCTAACTTTAGTCAAGGATGCAACAACCCATTTTTTTAGCCTCTTATAAGCCAAGTCTTGTTTAGGAGACTTAGGGGCGAATAAAGAGCTGCGTCCAATAAGTTTGGCCGTTACAGTCCTTAGCCAGTCCCACGCCGATTTCCAGGTACTCCTCTTTCAAAATATTTTCCCTATGCGCCGGGGAATTCAGCCAGCTATTCATAGCCAGCTCGGCACTTGGCTGGCCACAGGCAATATTTTCGCCTGCCATTTGAAAAGAGACCCCAAAAGATTTCAACATCGCAAATGCCGTTCCGTAAGTCGGCGAATCATGCCCAAAATACCCCTGATCGGCCATATCCTGAGCTTTAAGCCTGGCCAGGTTACATAAGACATCATTTTTGGCTAAAGCTTCCAATCCTTTGGCGATTCTCTCCTTATTGACCAGAGAGATTACTTCATCTTCCATAGCTTGAAGATTATTGCTAATAAACCCGCTTTCCCGGCAAATTAATTCTTCTGTTCCATAAGGGATCACAGAGCTCCCGCCAAAGAAAGTCAAGCTCACATCGGTTTTTAGTTCTTTGATTGTTTGCAGGTAGGCTTTTACCTCGGGATGTAAAGTCGTAGCTTGGGGGTTAACCAAGACAATCGGTGCATAGCTTTTGGCAGCCAAAACGCTGCCGGCCAAAGTATCCGGAAAATTAAGCCCGGAAGAAACATAGAGGTGCGAGGGGCTGGGGGCGAATTCCTTAGCAATTTGGATAGCGGTCTCATACCTGTCGCTGCCGCCAAATCTTTGAATTTTGGCGTTGGGCGCTAAAATTTTCAGCTGAGCCTCCGTATCGGATGAAATAACTGTTGTTCCCCCTGTGATGTATATCTTGGAGGGTTGTTTTTGAACAATCAACTGTTTGATCTTTAAAGAAAGCCCGTTTTCCCCGCAGAGAAGGATCGGCCAACCATAGGCTGCCGCAAAGCTGGAGATCGCTAAAGCATCAGGAAAGTTTTCTCCGGAACTAATCACTACAGGTGTTTCCGGGGCAACGTTTAATTCTTTGGCAATCAAAAGATCTGTTTCATATTTGTCCGGGCCCGTTATTCGGACAATGTTCTTGTACCCCATTTGGTTAAGCTTTGCATCAAAGTCGCTGCCAATCAGGCTGCTGTCGCCTACCAAATAGATTGTGCCAATTTTAGTCAGATGACTGACGATGTAGTCAAAAGCTTCCTTGGTTTTTGCGGCGGTAGAATCAATTAACAGTAAAGGTGCCTTATTCTTGTGAGCAAAGACACTGGCCGGAAGAGCATTCGCAAAGTTGGAACCCGGTACTAAGACCACACTGTTGACAAACCCGCTGTTGTATTGCTGGGCAATCTGTGCAGAAGTTTTATATCTATCTGTTCCAAATAATCTTTTCGTTTGATTAACAGCAGCAAACACAGGTTCCGTGAAGATAGAAAAACACAGCACCAAAGCAAGGATCTTGAGTATTTTCTTCATCTCATCTCTCCCCGTATCTTTTTACTGATTAAGGAAATATTACTTTTATCATACCACAAAGTAAGTGACTTTTTTACTATTCTAAGCAACTTCTAAGTATTTTTCTGGCAAATTAACCAAAAAAGCCATTTTAAATATTTACTGGTGATGGAAAATGATTAAAATATTAGTAGCACGCTGCGATTCTTTGGAGCTGCGATTATTTTGGAATACTTTTGGTATCCTAAGACCGAAGATATCTTATGGCAGAAAATTTCCAAGGTTGTAATTATGCAATATTTGTGTATAATTATACAGGACTGTTCCCTAACTTCCTAAATTAATAACTATGATGATTAATTAATATCTATGGTGAATATTAACTTTTAGCAAGGAGATGTTGCTGTTCATGCCCAAAAGAGACGATATCGATAAGGTCTTAATAATTGGCTCCGGGCCAATTACCATTGGCCAAGCTGCTGAATTTGATTATTCGGGGACTCAGGCCTGTAAAGCACTAAAAAGCCTGGGCTATCAAATTGTCCTGGTAAACTCTAATCCGGCGACGATCATGACCGACCCGGCCATAGCCGATGCTACTTACATCGAGCCTTTAAATCTCCAGCGTTTAACAGAGATCATTGCTAAAGAACGCCCTGATGCCCTGCTTCCTAACCTGGGCGGGCAATCCGGGCTAAATCTTTGTGCAGAATTGGCTAAAGAGGGTATCCTGGAGAAATATAACGTTCAGGTGATCGGGGTACAGGTAGATGCCATTGAACGCGGGGAAGACCGCATCGCTTTTAAGGAAACCATGGATCGCCTCGGCATCGAGATTCCCAAAAGCAGCCCCGCCTACAGTGTGGAAGAAGCTGAAAAAATTGCCCAGGAGCTGGGCTATCCCGTCGTTGTCCGTCCGGCTTATACCTTAGGTGGAACAGGCGGGGGGCTGGTTTATAATGTCGAAGAATTGCGAACGATAGCCGGCCGCGGAATTGCTGCCAGCCTGATAGGTCAGATTCTAATTGAAGAATCCGTCCTGGGTTGGGAAGAGTTGGAGCTGGAAGTGGTCAGAGACTCTAAAAATCAAATGATCACCGTCTGTTTTATAGAAAACATAGATCCGATCGGCGTGCATACCGGAGACTCTTTTTGCAGTGCGCCCATGCTGACCATCAGTCCGGAGCTCCAGGCCAGGCTGCAAAAGTATGCTTATGCCATCGTGGAAGCCATTGAAGTCATTGGCGGCACTAATGTCCAATTCGCCCATGACCCCAAGACCGGCAGGGTAGTAATTATTGAAATCAACCCCCGGACATCTCGGTCTTCAGCCTTGGCCTCCAAAGCTACAGGTTTTCCTATTGCTTCGATATCCGCCCTGCTCGCCGCCGGCTTAACCTTAGATGAAATTCCCTACTGGCGGGAAGGAACGCTGGATAAATATACACCTTCCGGCGATTATGTCGTTATCAAATTCGCTCGCTGGGCTTTTGAAAAGTTTAAAGGCGTGGAAGACAAGCTCGGCACTCAGATGCGAGCCGTGGGCGAAGTCATGAGCATCGGCAAAAATTATAAAGAAGCTTTGCAAAAGGCTATTCGCTCCCTGGAAATAGGCCGTTACGGCCTGGGGTTTGCCAAAGATTATAATAAGAAAAACTTGCCCGAGCTTCTGGATATGCTGAAAGAGCCAAGCAGTGAGCGCCAGTTTATTATGTATGAGGCCTTAAGGAAGGGTGCTACTCCTAAGGAACTGTCTGCTTTAACCTACATAAAACCTTGGTTCATTGAACAAATGAAGGAGCTGGTCGAGCTGGAGGAAAGGCTGCTTGCTTATAAAGGGCAAAGCCTCCCTGCTGATTTGCTGATCCAGGCCAAGAAAGATGGTTTTGCTGACCGTTATCTGGCGAAAATCTTAGATGTCCCGGAAGAAACCATTCGCAATGAGCGCCTGCGTCTTGGCCTGGCCCAGTCCTGGGATATTGTTCCTGTAAGCGGAGTTGGAAAAGCCTCCTATTATTATTCCACTTATAATGCACCCGATAAAGTAAAAACCGGCAAGAGGCCAAAAGTTCTGATCCTCGGCGGCGGGCCTAACCGGATCGGTCAAGGGATTGAGTTTGACTACTGCTGCGTCCATGCCGCCTTAGCCCTGCGTGACCTGGGTTACGAAACAATTATGATCAATTGCAACCCGGAGACTGTTTCCACAGATTACGACACTTCAGATAAGCTGTATTTTGAACCCCTTACGGTTGAGGATGTCTTAAGCATTTACGCCAAAGAGAAACCGCTCGGGGTTATTGTTCAATTTGGCGGGCAAACCCCGCTGAATATCGCTAAAGAATTACAAGAAGCCGGGGTACGGATTTTAGGGACAGCGCCGGAAGTGATCGACCTGGCGGAAGACCGCGATTTATTCCGCAAAATGATGGCCAAGCTTAAAATCCCTATGCCTGAAGCCGGCATGGCCGCCAATCTGGAAGAAGCTTTACGGGTAGCCGGTAGGATTGGCTATCCTGTTATGGTTCGCCCTTCCTATGTTCTGGGGGGACGGGGCATGGAAATAGTCTTCGATGAGGATAAACTTAGAGAATACGTTGCAGCTGCAGTTAACGTTACCCCTGAGCGCCCGATTCTCATCGATAAATTCTTAGAAAACGCCATCGAAGCCGAAGCCGATGCCGTCGCAGACGGTAAAAAAGCCTTTGTCCCGGCAGTAATGGAACATATTGAGCTGGCCGGCATTCACTCCGGTGACTCGGCTTGCGTTATTCCTCCTTTAACCATTCCCGACCAGCACTTTGAGACTATCATTGACTATACCCAAAAAATTGCCCAGGAACTGCATGTCATTGGACTCATGAATATCCAGTATGCTATTGCCGGGGATCAAGTCTATGTACTGGAAGCCAACCCCAGGGCTTCCCGGACTGTTCCCTTAGTATCCAAGGTCTGTAATATTCCTATGGCTCGAATCGCAACCGAATTGGTAATGGCTGAATATCAAGGTCTCAAGACTGATCTCGTCTCCGGCTTCCAGCTGAAGAAAATCAAGCACTACGGGGTTAAAGAAGCTGTTTTTCCCTTTGACAAATTCCCGGAAGTTGATCCCATCTTAGGCCCGGAAATGCGCTCAACCGGTGAAGTCTTGGGTCTGGCCGATTCCTTTGGCCTAGCCTATTTTAAAGCCCAGGAAGCTACCCAATCGCCGCTCCCTTTAAACGGCACCGTCCTGATGAGTATTGCTGAGCAGGATCGTTCTCAGATTGTTGTCGACGCTGCCCGGGAATTTATCAATATGGGCTTTAAAATCAAAGCTACCAAGGGAACACGCGACTTTTTACAAACTCATGGTATTAGCGCTGAATTCATCTATAAAATCTATGAAGGCCGTCCTAATATTCCCGACGGCATAGTCAACGGCGAGATCCAGCTTGTCATTAACACCCCAATCGGTAAACGCAGCCTGCAGGACGACTCCTATATCCGGAAAACCGCTATTAAGCACAAAATACCCTATATAACCACTACCGCCGCCGCCTTGGCGAGCGCCAAAGGCATAGCAGCCTACCTTCAGGAGCCCAATAATGCCACGATCAAATCTCTCCAGGAATACCACAGGGAGATAGAGTAAAGAAAAAAGAGTAAAGAAAATAAGAAATACACAGCTTGCCCTGTTTAGGAAGCAACAAGCCCGAGACATTCCTCGGGCTTTAGTTTTAGCTTATACTTTATGTTTGTAGCTTACATTTAATATTTATAGCTCATATTTTTTATGTTTAATAATATTTATTTATATATTAAATTTAATGGGTTTATTAGCTGCTCTCGTAAGGCAAAGGATTCTGCTGATAGCTTTTTCGTGGCACTCAGAATGACCTACTGTTACTCTTCCTGATCCTTTGCTTGGATACTCTCAGTAATGAGCTTATGCCAATAGGAGGCATCACGTATGGCTTGTTGATATTCCTTGCTGACTTTAGCAACTTCCCAGAATAAAAAGTTAGCTAGTACCGAGGGATTCTGCGAATCATTAAACATAATCTTCAGATCAATCCTCTTAATTCGTTTGCTCTCGGCAACCAAATCTTTAACTGACAGCTTTCCTTTGTCGGCCGAAGCTTGTTCGGCTTGGGCAGAGCTTTCCTCTGTACTGCTGTTGAGGGGAACAGGTGGAACAGCTACTCCGTCTTCTAAAACTTCGGTGCCGATAATATCTTTAAAATCAACTATTAAAGGTACCGGCTGTCCCTGTTTCATGACACTGATACATAGTTTTTCTTCTTCCCGGTTGATCGCAAGCACCATATTTTGATTGGCATATCTTTCCTCAGCATTAAAATCTTGAATAGATTCTTCGAGCTGATTCTTTCTTTTCATGTATTCGCGATATGTCTTCATGTTCCTGTTATTAAACAACCAATAGATAATCAGACTGGCAATGACGATGGTTATAAAGCTAATCAAAATACGCCTTATCAAAAAATCAACTCCCTTAAATTCTATCAACGACCGCTGTTAAGAACCAAATCGTATTCTTTATTAACTGCTTGACTTCTCCTCTTTAGTATAATCCCACCTAAATCCTAAAGTAAACCACATTTTTTTCTGCGGTATATATTTTCAAGCTAAGAAGCAGGCTCACTACTAGCAAATTTAAAAATTATTAGCGAATCGAGCAAATTGCTGGGGCTGTTTTTCATATTTAAAATATTTATGTAAAAGAGCTTTTTCCACGTGCGGGGGAACAAAAGCGGATAAATCCGTCCCCATAGACGCTATCTGTTTGATTGCGCTTGATGAAATAAACAAAAATTTACTTTGCGTCATTAAAAATACGGTCTCAATGTCCGGAGCAAGTTCTTTGTTCATTAAAGCCATTTGTAGTTCATATTCAAAGTCGGCTATCGCCCTTAAGCCCCGGACAATGGTATGCGCATCACACTTTTTGGCAAATTCAGTGGTTAGACCTGTGTAGCCCTTAACAGAAACATTGGGTAGATTATTAGTTGCTTCATTAATAAGCTGAATCCTCTCTCCGAGGGAAAACAGAGTTTTTTTATTATTATCTTCCGCTACTGCAACAATAACTTCATCAAATAACTCACAAGCCCTTAACAAGATATCTAAATGCCCGTAAGTTAGCGGATCAAACGTTCCCGCATACATTGCTTTACTCATTGTGCGACCACCTTTATAAAGAATCCCCACAGGGAACCTGCGGGGATTCTCTTTGTAGCTTAGCATCCCGCCTGGCGGCAGGTATGCCTTTATCTAGGCCCTAAATTCATCCTCGTTGCAATTAATCCAACTCGAATCCCATAATTGTGCATCCCTTTTCATCGTCTTGAAGCCATACGACATGTACGGGTGCATCATAAGGAACTTTTTCGATATCGTCATAATTGAGCAGGCGGCCGAAAACGCGCGGTCCCTCGTCTAGGTCCACAGAGCAGATGGCGATCGGAAGATGTTCCTTGATTCCCTTATGGAATGGGAATCTTCCTTCCACGAAGGAATAAAGTTTACCATGGCCGGAAGCCTCTTTCCACTCGACATCGGTGCTGCCGCAGTGTTGGCAGATAAAAGCACCAGGCCAGAAATATTTGCCGCAGCTTTTACAATGAGGCAGCATAAATTTCTGTTCTTCATGAGCAGTTTTATAAAACAGTTCATTATCATAGCTGGTTCTGAGTTCATAAGGAAGATTAACTTTTAATACTTGAGCCATTATTATTTCCCCCTTTCTAAAATAAGAGTTTCGTTACTTTGATAGAAACCGCCGTTATCCGAGACGATCATGAATTCAGGCATTTTGGTGCCGGGTAGGACACCTAACTGACGGTCGCCACAGCGTCCGGACATCTGCATCACAGCCTCGGCTATAGGAGTCATGCCCATATAATAACCTTCGGAAAGCAATCCGCCGCCGGTGTTTACCGGGAATGCTCCGCCGGGTCCGATGTTCTCAACTGTCATAAAGTCACGAGATTTTTTCTTATCAAAGAATCCATAATCACTCAGGGTTGCCTCAACCGTGTAGGTGTAGCAGTCATAAATCTGGGCTGCGCCTATATCTTTTGGACCTAACCCGGCCATCTCAAACGCTTCGCGTCCGGCAACAACAGCACTGCTCGCCGGATCACCCGGCGTAAGCTGCCAGCCTTTGGAGGTATCATTGTAACAGCCGTAGCCGCGGATCATGACAGGCGGGTTCTTGAGTTGCTTGGCCCGCTCAGTGGTGGTGATGATAATGGCGCGGCCGCCATCGGTGGAAGCAGTTGCATCCAGGGCACGGAATGGCCATGAAAGGAAAGGTGCTGCCATGTATTCTTCCTTGGTCAAAGGCTTGCCGTACTGGATAGCATTGGGATTGAGGTTAGCCCATTTGCGGTGGGCAACAGCTATTTCCGCCCAAACATCAGGTCCTGTCCCATGTTCATGCATAGCACGACTAGCGAACATAGCATAGTTGGTAAAAGCTGAAATGTTCCCGTAGGCGGCGTACTCATCGAAAGGCTTATCGCTGAACACGTCAATTTCATCTGTCCATGTCCGGCGACCGGTTCTGCCGCTCTCGGCAAAGACGATCAGAACATATTTACATGTTCCGTTTTCGATAGCACCGATTGCTTTATTGATATTGGTCCGGTAGCAGTAAGATTCCTGACTTAAGAATTTCGGACGGATACCAAGACTGTAAGTTATTACGTTGGCTGTATGATGAAAGGCGTCCCCGTTTAAAATCGGGAAATCGCGATAAAGAATCAGACCATCAATATCATCCTTTTTTAGTCCCGCATCATTAATGGCGTTCATGGTCGCTTCCAGATAAAAACTAGCTGCCGATCGTCCAGGAACTTTTCCCTGAGGTGTATAACCTACACCTACAATGGAATACTTGTTTCTTAAATTCCGATCCATTATAGAGTCCTCCTTGCTTGTTTTAGATTATTGTTTGAAAATATTTGCTGTCTGCAGCGAACAGTGAGGGCATATCCCGGAGCCGCTTGGCACCCTTTACACCTTTTCGAGTTTAGCTAACTCGTGACAGAACGCTGCAGAGATACGGTGAAACCGTTGCTCGCTTCCCTCCTTGATTTTATTTTTTTAAGTTTATGTTATAATTTCTTCTCTTATAAAATATTCAAGATGTTAATCTTTCTTTCCAGGGAAAAGAGTTAACCAGTAATTTATGAAGCTGAACCTCTTTGACAGAATATCCTAAGGCCAGCCCAAGCAATTGGGTAAAGTACACTACCGGTATATTTGAGTTTAAGGCGTGCAAACGCATTTCTAAATTCGTGTGACATAAGGGACAAGCTACAACGATTGCTTCGGCTCCGGAAGCTTTGGCCTGGTTGAGGACTTCATCAGTCCGCAGATTGGCCAATTCAGGCCCGCAAATTGAGAAACTTCCGCCACAGCACTCTGTTTTATGCGACCAATCTTTAGTCTCAATGCCTAAGAGTCTCAGCAAATTGTCCATAGTCTGCGGATTTTCGGAATCAACCGCTTGGGTTTCTGCCCTAGGCCTAACCGTAAGGCAGCCATAATAGCAAGCAACCTTTAAGTTTTTAAATTTCTTTGTGATATTGCTTTTTAGATTTTCTAAGATGGATGGTTCTGAGATTACATCCATTAAGTGAATCACTTCGACATCCTCAATTTTCTCACCAAGCAGTTCCTGCGCCAATTCCCGTTTTTGAGGCTCCTTAAGATCATGACTGGCTTTTATTAGATTAGAATAACAGGCGGCACAAGGTGCTGTGACTGCTCGCAGGCCGCTTTTGGTCACCAGATTTAAGTTCCTGGCTCCTAGGGTTAAAGTCAGTGTTGGCTCAACACTATGGCCAGAAGTGGCTCCGCAGCAATTCCAATCAGGCAGTTCCCGCAGCTCTATCCCTAATTTCCGGCAAACTAATTGTGCTGAAGTGTCAAAAGACTTTGACATGCCATGAAGGGAACAACCAGGATAGTATCCGATTTTAAGCGCCATGGCTCTTGCCCCCTTCTTGAACTTTTTTAACAGTAAAACGATAGGCTTTCCCCAGCATGTGCGGTGGCTTCATATCCACTCTCATCCGTTTTAAGTAATCAATAATCAGCTTCATGGGAGGCAGCGGGCTTTTAGCCTTCAGCGAATAATTGATCATCAAGAGACCTTCATGAGTTCGACCCAAAGTTTTAACTTGCCCAAGGAATATGTTGTGAAAATGAGTTTGTTTGTTGGGCTCTAGTGTAGGCTGAGAATAGGCTATCGCTCTTAAGGCATCCATTATGCCGGAAATCTTTATACCTGCCGGGCAGCGGTCTTCACAAATATGGCAAGAGACGCACATCCAAATAGTCTTGCTTTTTAACAAGGCAGCCCGCTCATCCATTTTAATTAATTGAATGATTTGCCGAGGACTGAAATCCATGGCTTCAATCCCGCTGCATCCCCCGGTACAACAGCCGCACTGTATGCAAGTATCGAGGTTCACATTAGCTCTGTCTTCGACTTCAGCTTGTAAAGAAGAAATAATTGTTTGACCCATCGTCACCGGAGACCCCCTTTCAATGAATAATTACTCATTTACGGCCTCCCATTGACCCTGAAATAAGACAATACTCCTGCAGCGGCTGCACTGCCTTGATTGAGCGATTCCCGAACATCGCAAGGAAAAGCGCAAGCTCCGGCGTAAAATACCCCTTCAGCCACTTCCATAGGGTTAGTGCTTTCGGCCAGCGGAAGCGAGGTAACGAAGCCATTATCATCTACCTGGCCACCAACTTTGCTAACGAGACTATTGGTGCTCGTGACTGGTACCATGGCTGTGGCTAAAACAACCAGATCAGCCTCAATTTCCAAAGGAACGCCTTTGAGAGTATCTTCCATCCGAACTGTCAGCCGGTCGTTAACAGGGAAGACCTTCCCAACACGCCCCCGGATATAACGCACCCTTTCTTCTTCCATAACCCCACGGACAAATTCTTCACCGTTTTTGAAATTAGATCTGATGTCCATATAGGTTACATAGACAGTAACATCAGGATGGGCATTTTTTAATTCCTTGGCTTGCTTTGCCGTGTACATACAGCAAACTTTAGAACAATAAGGCATTCCTTTGCTGCGGTCGCGCGCGCCTACACACTTAATGAATACAGCAGTCTTAACAGGTCTCTTTAGGATTTCCTCCATGTTTTGTTCAAACTCTATGCCTGTAATAACCCCGGGATAACGGCCATAACCATACTCACCGTATTTTGTACCGTCAAAATTCCCATAACCGCCGGCTATTACTACTGCCCCAAAGTTTTGGGTTTCAGTAGTTGAATTCGTGGTTAGGCTGGCCTTAAATCCACCGCCAACTCTCTCAAGATCGGATACTTCGGTGTTGAGTTTAACCGTGATATTCGGAGAGGCCTCCACTTTAGCAGCCTTCTGGGCAACCAAGGTTCTACCATCACTTAAATCCGGAAAGAGACAGGTATAATCTTTAACATGTCCCCCTAATGTTTTTTCCTTCTCAGCTAAGACAACCTTATAGCCGGAGGCTGCAATATCGATGGCAGCTTGCATTCCTGCTATCCCGCCGCCAATTATCAGAACTTCCTGATTAAGCATTTCCATAATCCTTTCCCCCTCTATATTTAGCAAATAGTTTCTTAACTCCCTTGCTTAGAGAAAGCGTTCTAAGACTGGTAAGACGGGAGTGGTATTCGCCTGAAAACCAAGCTGATCAAATGGAGTCCCTAAGGCAAAAGCAATCAATTGGGAGATATCAATTACGGGGATATTAACATTAATGCCATATTTTTCCCTTAAAGCAGGTTGTTCACGGTCCAGGGCAACATTGCAGCCCGGACAGGTCGTGGTTATAAGTTGAACACCTTCTTCAGCAGCGCTGCCCATCTTCTTTGCTAAATGAGGGAGGACAGTTTCCTCTCGATGCGTAAAGCCTCTGCCTACGGAATAACCGCAGCAGGCCCGCCTTTCTTTGTAGATTACAGGAGTTGCTCCCAGAGCTTCATAGATCATTTCCATAAAAATAGGATATTTAAAGTCATCGATTGCTGTATCCTTATTGACCAGATAGTGGCACCCATAGTGGGAAGCAATCCTTAAACCGGTTAACGGTCTTTTAACCATACTCTTAATGCGATCGAGTTGACGGAACCACAATTCCTGGACATGATAAATGTTGACATGGCCATGATATTCACGGCCAATAACCTTTAACGCTTGATCTCCGACAGCTTTAAAAGCGGGATTGGAATGTAAGAGATGGTTAAGTTCTTTTAAGTAGCCATAACACCCATTACAAAATACTGCAACATTTAAGCCCATCGATTCCGGAATGCTTAGATTACGAGCTGTGGCAGCCAAAGCAAGCTGCGGATTCAAAGCATTACAAGTCAGCATATAACCGGTACAACAGGTCTGATCTACAGATTCAACTAATTCTATATTCAGTTTCTCAGCAATTATTTTGACTGCTTTTTCCGTACCTGGGTATTCAATACTACCTGTACAGCTAAGGAAAAGAAACATCTTCTCAGGTGTAGGAATCTTGGCTACCCTCTCCCAGTCAATAAGAGAAGGTTTCAGTGCCTGATTTGCCATCTTACTCCCCCCTCCCAGTATGCTGTTCCTTGTCCTGCAGATCATCCAGAAGAAGTTTTCCTGTTTCAAAACTAAACGTCAGGGGAACTTCCTCTTTAGCCTGCAAATTTTCCAGCCATTCCAGCGTTCCAGTGATTTCATACAGCTTGCGGTATTCCTCTTTCCCTTTATCGGAGACAATCCTTAAAGGAGCTAAGCCGATACTTGTTCGCATAGCCTTGATTTGCTCGAGTCTTTGGGGCTTGGCAGGCTGGAATGTAACAGCATCTTTATAAGCATTTTTGACGAAACGGGTAAACAAAGTTGCATATTTTTTACCGGAACCATTTTCTAAAGCATAATAGCGAAGAGCCAGCATAATTAAAGGATAATGAATATCGCTCGGACAGTATCCAAGGCAATTGGCACACCAAAAGCAGCGCCAAATCTCTTCACTTTGAAGAACCTGGTCATGATTCCCCAGTAATATTTCGCGAATAATTTGCCTTGGGCTGTAGGAAGGGTTGATCGCCGCAACAGGGCATATTCCTGTGCATTTGCCGCAAAACATACAACGGTTAATGTCATCTGTCAGACCCGATTGTTCCATATATTGTTGGAATCCAGTAGACCAGTTGCTGGCCTTTTCTCTTTTCATAGACTTTTCTCCTTATAACCTTTTTTATCAGACAATATGTTAATGCCTGTTTTAAAAGCAGCTGTCGGGACTAAGCAACTACTTTAAGAATGTAAGGTTAAAATCCGAGTTTTAAGAAGGGAAGAGGATTGTTTCTCTTCCCTTTTATCAACAATCCTCTGCCAGATTGTTTACTTCCTGAAAAGCATAAAACCCTCTTGCCCCTTTGATGCAGTTACCAGCCAAATAACAATTATTTCTTACGTAGTGAGCCCGTAACGTCAACTTCTCTCAAGTTCTTTAATTCTTCTTCAGTAGGTTCAGGTACAACACTGACGTTCGGGGACACTTTAAGATCCCAAGCTGTATTCTCTTTGATTTCTTCAACACTGGAATAAGCAAAGTAAGCATCAAGGAAGAACTCCTTGGTAACAGGGTCGGGCCTCATAATACCTAAAGTGGTAATAATTGCAGATGGTCCGCCACCGGGGAAATGATACTTTTCACGGTCATTGCCGCCATTGATATAGCCCGGAGAGGAAATGTAGTCAACTTTTTCAGCGAAACGCTTCTTCTCGTGGTTGGCCATAATAATGTAGCGCTTGCAGCCTACGGCAATCTCGTTGGCGCCGCCGCTGCCATTCAGTCTAACTTTGGGCAGAATATACTTTCCGGCTTGCCAAGGGGTTTGTTCTGTCCAAATACCAGTGGTATTAACGTTACCATATTTATCAATTTGGGCTGCGCCAATAATACCAACATCACAACGACCGGAAGCAACAAGGCATAACAAAGCATCGACAGCATTGGTAAAACTGGTGGCATTAGCGGAGATCCTATTGCATTCAATTCCCCAAGGAAGTCCTCCCACAGGAGTTGACCCAAATACTCCGCCCTCTGTAAAGGCCATTAAGTTCGGAGCGTGATTTTTTTGCGCAAAATAACCGGCGAGCATGCTTAAGCCCACACCGAAGATGGCGAGTTCTCCGTCCCTAAGTTCGCGACCGGTGGCTATAGCCATGTATTCTTGTTTC
>JBMNGP010000024.1:0-48085 GCA_050949905.1 Desulfitobacteriia bacterium
ATCGGCTACCTGGCTAAGTACAACCGAACTTGGAACCAGCTTCTCCAGGCTATTGACGCTAAAATTAAAGAAATTAGGTAGCGGCGGAGTCTTTGACGGCAGCCAAAATATGGCTGTATAATAACTTAAAGAAGGAAACGAGCACCTTGTAACATCTCAATGTCAGTTGCTATGCAAGCTAAATGATGCTTTCGTTTATGGTGGTACGGCTATGTGTGTTATCGCCCAGGAGGATGCCTCCCCTGGGGCGTGAAGGCCGAATTTGGGAGTGGGTGGAGAAGAAATGCTAGGTGCCGTATGCGGCGATATTATTGGCTCAATCTATGAATTTAAGCCCATTAAAACCAAGGACTTGCAGTTATTCAGCTTAAGCTCCCGATTTACCGATGATACGGTTTTGACTCTGGCCACCATTGATTCCTTGCTCAATGGTAAGCCTTATGGAGTGTCTTATAAAGAATGGTATCAAAAATACCCCCAGGCGGGATACGGCGGGAGCTTTAGGAAGTGGGCGGAATCAGACAGTCTTAAACCCTATAACAGCTGGGGCAATGGCTCGGCTATGCGGGTCAGCCCCATTGGCTATTATTATCAGACCTTAGAAGAGGTGCTGGAGCAGGCTAAAGCCAGTGCGGAAGTTACGCACAATCATCCCGAAGGCATCAAAGGTGCACAAGCTGCGGCATTAGCCGTTTTTCTGGCTAAAGAGGGCCGAACCAAAGCCCAAATTAAAAGTTTGATCGAAGAAATGTTCTGTTATGATTTAGATGAGCCTTTAGATGAAATTCGCCAGTGGTATAAATTTGATGTTTCCTGTCAGGGAAGTGTCCCCCAAGCAATAAGAGCCTTTCTGGAATCCACCGGCTTTGAAGACGCTATCCGCAATGCAATATCTTTAGGTGGGGACAGCGATACCATTGCATGTATAACCGGAGCGATAGCCGAAGCATTTTACCAAGATATACCACGGAGTATTCAAACTGAAGCCTTGAGGAGGCTTGAGCCCGAGATGCATACTTTACTAGAAAGTTTCTACCGGTACATAAAACTTGAGAACTTTTAGATATCAAACCTTATTATCTGCAAAATCAATTTTAATCTTAATGCCACTTAAAAAAGCGAAAACATGATTCCCAGGGCAAAAAGATTCTCCTGCGCCTCTATTATTTAAAAAATCCGCATAAAGAAATAGATAATCATTAACACTTCGGCGGCAAGCTTAACAAGTGTTCCGCCGAGGATGCCAATAATAGTCCCGAAACCGGCGCGGATAGCCTTGTCCGTTGCTGTCCCCCGGAAGAGCTCTACAGCTACCGCCCCGAGAAAGGGGCCGATAATGATTCCTAAGGGGCCGAAGAAAATACCGATTATGGCACCGCCTACCGCTCCCCAGCCGGCTTGTTTGCTGCCGCCGAAACGCCTTGTCCCGGCTGCGGAAGCTACATAATCAATAGCAAAAATAACGATTAAAGCCATGGCTTGCATAAGGTAGAATGTGAGGTTAAGAGTCGCAAATTTAGTTAAAAAACCATAAACAAGCATACCGCCATAAATAAGCACGGCCCCGGGCAAAAGGGGAAGCACTGTACCCACCAACCCGATGATAAAGAGGATTATAGCTAAGATTAAAGCTATGGTCTCCAAAAATATACCTCCTTTTAGATCAGATAATTATTGAGCGACCAGATAGGACGAGAGCATATAGTTTGAGGGTAAGTAATTTAAGGGCAAGTAATTTGAGAACAAGTAATTGAGAACAAATAGTTTGAGAGCAATTTGCGAATAAGTAGTATAAGAACAAGCAGTTTATGAACAAGCAGGTATTATAGATTATTCGCAAAATACGAAGAGCATACACATAAAGAGCATAACATAGGAAATAGCGTTGGACAATTTTACTTTCCAGGACATAACGCCGGCAGCAAAGTTAATAATAATTGGTGTTAAGCGCGCTTCTTTTAATATTTTGTTATTCTTAAATAAAGCGGAGGTAGGAAATGGATAATTGGAGAATCTTTTTAAGTTATGGAGAATCCATATTCAGTGTCGGTGTTTGGAGAATCATAGCTCCAATTCTCATTATTTTACTGGCCTTATTGCTGAAAAAGGTTTTTGCCAGAGTTATTCTAAATGTGTTGCGGAAACTTACCCATAAAACCAAAAGCAAGCTTGATGACAAGTTGGTGGAAGTTCTGGAGAAACCGGCCGAGTTTGCTTTTATAATCCTGGGCATTTACCTGGCAGGCCAGGTAGTGGAGTTCTCTCCGGGTGTGGCCTTAACTCTGGGCAGAATAATCCGCTCCTTAATACTGTTTACTTTGTTTTGGACAGCTTACCGGGGGGCGTATGCTCTTGCCGAGTTGTTCCAGAAATATACCGAAAGAACTGAAAATAAATTTGATGATATGCTGGTATCCTTTGTTAGTAACGGGCTGAAGGTAGTCATTATTATCCTGGGGAGTATTACCATTGCCCAGGTCTGGTTCAGCGAAGTAGCCGGTATCTTGACCGGTCTGGGACTGGGCGGACTGGCTTTTGCCCTGGCAGCCCAGGATACGGCTAAGAATTTATTTGGCAGCATTACCATAATGCTCGATCGCCCTTTTTCCATCGGAGATTGGATTCAAACCCCCAGTGTAGAAGGAACTGTCGAGGAAATGGGTTTTCGCAGTACGCGCGTCAGGACTTTTGCTCAGGCTGTTGTTACCATACCTAATTCGGTTATGAGCAATGAACCTATTACTAACTGGACCAGAATGGGTAAACGGCGAATCAGCTACCGGCTGAAGCTTACCTATAATACAACTGCGGAGCAAATGAAAACCTGTCTGGCAAGCTTGCGCCAGCTGCTGGAAAATCATCCGGAAGTACACCCGGAGACCATTATGGTTTATTTTGAAAAATTTGGTGAAAGTGCTTTAGAGATCTTCCTATACTTTTTTACCAGGACAACCAACTGGCAGAAATTCCTGGAGGTACAAGAAGATATTAATCTTCAAATAATGGATATCTTAAAAGAGCAAGGTTTAAGTATAGCTTTACCATCCCGGAATATATATTTGGAGAGTAACGGAAAAACTATACTATAAATAACTCGGAAAAAAGCTCAAAAGGAGGTGGGCCAGGAGTGAAGAGGAAACACTGGCTGAGGCTGTTGGGTATTTTATTATTGCTCTTTCTTACTGCCGGCGGCTGTAAACAAGCAGCTCCTTCTCCCACTCCTGCTCCGGGAAATCAGGGGCTTTTAACAAGCTATGTTGGTTCCGAGAAATGCAAGGGATGCCATGGCGATGCCCATCAAGGCTTTAGCAAAACCCGGCATTATGATACTGCTAGTTGGGTATATTAGGTAAATGAAGCATTAAGCTAGAGGTTTAACTTAGAAACCAACTGTGCTTGCGAGTAGGAGAAAACTCATGAAAATATTTTCCTCGCTTTTAGGCTTTCTAGCTTCGATGAAAGCCGGCATGGCGCTCTTAAGCGTTATTGCCGTAATGTCTGCAGTAGGGTCTTATTTTTGGCCGGAAAGCTTTTATCAATTTGCTGTTTTTAAGCTGCTTCTGCTTTTTTTATTGCTGAATATGCTTTTCTGTACCACTAATCAGTTGGTCCGCGGCCTAAAGCTAAGGCGTAAAGGGAAAGCCAAGCATTTCAACTTATGGAGAATTGGTGTTTTAGCCATACATATCGGAATAGTGCTTATTCTGTTGGGAGGAACCGTCTATTCTTTTGCCGGGCAGTCTGCCCATGTCCGCATAATTGAAGGTGATTTATTGGAAGTAGCTGAGGTCATTGATAAAGCTCAGCCTTATTTCCTGAAGCTGGACAGCTTCCGCATAGACTTTAATGCTGACGGCTCGCCTTCCCAATATTATTCGGATGTCACTATTATCGAAGGGACAAAAGTTAGCGGGCAGTACTGCATCAGTGTCAATAACCCCCTGGTCTATAGGGGTGTTAAGGCTTATCAATCCGGATACGGCTATCTCATTAATCTTCAGAGCGAAGGAGAGGGCGGCTCAGCAGAAAAAGCTACTCTGGGAGAAAGGGATATTTGGCAATTGGCGAACAGCGATAAGGCAT
This sequence comes from Desulfitobacteriia bacterium, assembly GCA_050949905.1. GTDB lineage: Bacteria > Bacillota > Desulfitobacteriia > Desulfitobacteriales > Syntrophobotulaceae > DUML01. Next base: position 4,084 of record JBMNGP010000024.1, read on the forward strand.
TAATGGTCTATAAGTACATACCCCACTATGATCCGGCACTTGGCATGAATACCAAGTCCTTAAGGCCTGATAACCCCAGAGTTATTTATTCCGTTTATCAGAATGGCACTTTGCTGAAAGCAGATATTGCTTCTTTTCAGGAAAAGGTGGAGCTTGAGCCGGGCTTAGTGGTTACGTTTACTGGCCTTCAGCCCTATACGGTTTTAACCTTAAAAAGAGATCCCGGCCTGGCTTTAGTTGCTCCGGGAGGTTTGCTGTTAATGGCTGGATCTTGTCTCGCTCTTCTCCTTAGATCCAAAAAACAGGGGGCTATGCTGTGACGGTCTATCTTAAGGAATTGGCCTTTTTAACAATGTTAAGCTATGTCCTGGCCGCTGCCTGCTATTGGCCGGGCTCCAAAAAGAAGAAGATTGCCCGCCTGGCTTCAGGTTTAGCGGTACTAGGGCTAATACTTAATTCGCTGGCGCTTTACGCCCGTACTCTTTTAACCGGAAGGCTGCCCTTGGTGAACGGCGCTGAGTTTATGCTTTGTTTTACCTGGTTTACGGTTCTGGTCTATTTAGGGTATGAATACAAAAGCAAGCAACGCAGTGCCGGTGGGATCGTGCTGCTCATTGCTGCTTGCCTTACGGGCTCAATCTTAATTCTCACTCCTCACCAGTTGGGGGATATTTCGCCGCTAATGCCGGCTTTAAAGAGCCCCTGGCTTACCGGCCATGTCTTGACTGCGGTTTTTGCCTATGGGGGGTTCGCGGTAGCTGCCGGTTTGGCTGTAGTCCAGCTTAGAAACCCCTTCACCAAGAGAGAAGACTGGGTAGCCAGAATAGTTGGCGGCAGTTTTGCCATGTTGACCTTAACTATTGTTTTAGGCGCTATTTGGGCGGAGCAGACCTGGGGAAACTATTGGAGCTGGGATCCCAAAGAGACCTGGGCGCTTTTGACCTGGATTATTTATGCAATTTATCTCCATCTCTACCGCCGGGAATCCTGGCAAGGGCGTAAAGCCAATCTGCTTGTTATCGGTGGATTTATCCTGGTCCTCTTTACTTATTTCGGGGTAAACTATGTTCTTACCGGCCTGCACAGCTATGCCTAAAACTCATAACTATTGGCCAGGAAGGTTTAATTTAAAAAAGAAAGGAAAAACGCCTTAGGACGGAGAAATAGAAGAAATAAGTGAGTAATAGTTTAGGGCTAACCGCCACTTTGATAAAGCAGCAACCTTTTATTCAACTATCAAGAGGCTGAAAAAAGGAACCCCTTTAATTAGCCGCTGCTTTTGATATAATTGTCTTAGAACTTGGATGATATGCTGACTTGCTAAAAGTCTGGAAGCATTTAAAGGGGGATTTTTGAATGGATTACCCGGAATATGATGATTGGAAACTCGTCTACACCTGCACGGAAGAACAGGAAGCAGATATGCTCGAATCCTTTTTAAGGGGAGAACAAATCCATACCCTGCGCAAATACCCCGGCTTCAGCGATATATCCAGGATTGTGGCAGGGATGACCAAACTGGGAATTAATATTTATGTCCGGGAAAGTCAATTCGAAGAAGCCCTTACTATCGTCGAAGATCTAACCAGGAGCTTCGAAGAAAACGAGGAGTAGAAGTACTGTTTTTTATTGAGGGTATCACTATTGAGTTTTGCGAATTCAGCAAGGCTCTTTTTTTATGTCCCCGGCAAACAAAATATTTTGTTAAATTAAATATCCACACGAAAATACCCATCGGATAAATTTATTTTAGGGACATTTCCCAATTTGTAGTCCCGATTGATAGAGGGTTTTTAGGCTTAGGACTAAAGTAAAAGAAAGAGCAATATCTAATAACAATTTAGCTTTTTTAGATTTTTTAATTATTAATTTTGACTTATTAAATTATCTTATAATTAACGAGTTGTAGTTACATAATTAGTTCGGGACTGATAAGTTTAATAATGCCTAATAAAGTTCGTAATCCTAATCTGATTGCCATCACAAATATGGAGGTGCTTGAAGCCTGTTCATCTTGTTAATAGGACATATTTCCTATTATTGATTTGCGCTGAAAGATTTTTGTCCTAAATGGAGAATAAGGAGTGAATTGTGAACTTTTGAATATTTGCTTAAGACAGAGTTTTTCAAACTAAGGCGAAGAGTAAGATATATTCGATTTTTTTTGTGTGCTACCATGACTAAAGATCTTTGGGGATCTGTTTTTTTTGAGGCTGCCAAAATAATCAAAACTCAAAATGCCAAGCAAAGTACACGGAAAGATTTATTTACGTATCTCTGTGAACACCATGTTCAATCTTTACAATGACCAGGAGAAGAACCGTTATATTTTACGTTTGGGAGTTTCATGGGACATGGCCTTAAAATTAAAGATAGTAAAAAGAATAAAAGTAAAAAACCCCAATTACTCTTTACATAGGTCGTTGGAGAAATTGCAAAATATATATCGGCATACAAAGTGGGGAATGTGTCTAGGAAGCCTGGAAGGTACTATCCAAATGGCTAATCCTGCCTTTGCCGAGATGCACGGTTATAGCCAAGAGGAAATTATCGGTATTGATGTGGCAGAATTATTTGCTGAGGAAGAAAGGGCGTTATTGCCTGAAATAACTGTCAAAATTCACCGGGAGGTACTGTCAATAATCTTTCGCAAATTTGTTTTTCTGCTTGGTAATTTTTCTTGTATATCTTTATCTCTTAGTAGACTGGCCATGGGGCCCCATGGCCAGTCTACTAAGAGAGGGTCGCACATTAACCTGCTATAATACTGTTTTCTTTGTTCATTTCCTCAAGGTGTCTCATACTCATATACATTTTTGTGCCCCAGGCTTTACTGGCTACATACCGCAACCGAGCGCAGACAAGCATTAATGCTGAATGCCCATCAGGAAAAGTGCCAACTACCCTGGTTCTTCTGCGGATTTCCCGGTTTAATCTTTCGATGACGTTATTGCTGCGAAGTTTAGTCCAGTGTGCTTGTGGAAAGTCCATATATGTCAGTGTTTCGAGAATGCTGTCTTCAACTTTTTTCGCTGCTTCTTTCAGTTTCATGTCCCGAAGCTTAGCTACAACCGCTGTTGCCTTCTCTTTAGCTGCTTCTTTATCCTCCTGGGCATGGATCGCTTTTAGCATTGCCGCTACTTCTTTCATCTTGGAGCGAGGTGTTACTGAGAAGACATTCCGGTAAAAATGAACAGTACAGCGTTGGAATTTGGCTTCCGGAAATGTTTCGTTCACTGCTTCCAATAAGCCCAGACATTTATCCCCGATAAATAACTGGGTTCCGGATAAGCCACGTTCCTTTAAGCTTTTCATGAATTCCAGCCAGCTTGTTTTATCTTCCTTCATTCCTTCAGAAGCGCCTATTACTTCTCTGTAACCATCTTCATTGACAGCCATAGCAATTAGGATCGCAACGTTTTCGTATTCTCCACCCCAATTACGTTTAAGGTAAATCCCATCGAGATAGACATAGGGATATTTTCTTTGTAGAGGGCGATTGCGCCAAGTATCGATGTGGCCATAGACTTTCTGGTTTAACTTGCTGACCGTTCCGGCCGATACTTTTGTGCCCCAGAGTGCCTCAGTTATATCTTCTACTCGCCGGACTGAAACACCAGCTAAATACATTTCGATTAGAGCTTCTTCTACAGAGCTTTCACGCCGCCGGTAGCGCTCTATGATTGCAGTTTCAAAGGCGACACCTTTCAGTTTAGGCACTTTCAGCTTCACCTCTCCGGAAGTGGTCGTTAACTTCCTCTCATAGTGGCCGGAACGATATCCTTTTCGTTCTTTTGTACGTTCATACCTACCGGCATTTGTGAGCTCTGCTGCTTCCTGATCCAAAAGGTTATTTAGTGTTTCCTCCACACTTTGACGTACCAATTCTTTAAGCTCTTGCTTTATTGCTCCTTCATTTAAGTGTATAATTTTATCAGACATATTCGCAGCTCCTCCTGGTTTTGATTGGTGTGGTAACCTTATCTTACCAAGCAGTTGCGTTTATGTCTTTATTCATAAACACTTATTTATGAATTTGCGAAATTAATGATACCTTATCCACCGGGAAGGTAATTAGTTTTCAATTTCTAAAGCTACGAAGAGGTAGCCATTAATATTAGGTCTGGATACTAGCTGAAAGAGAGCCAAACAGGCTAAAAGTCCTGACAGGCTCTTGATATTTTATGTAATGCTCTCCAGGCAAGTCCTATTTTTCTAGGGTAAAAGTCGTGAATAAGTTCTGTTTCACAGTGGAACTGAACCGGCAAAAAGCTATCTTTCCTAGCAAACACTTCCAAACCGTTCATTTTGGGCATCATGATATCCAGGATTAAAAGATCAGGGTTCAGAGTAAAACAATACCAAAAGCAGGTGTTGATTGCATGAGTGAGTCATTAAAAGTCGATGATGGATATGTTGAGCATAGATTTAGTAGCGAGTTAGTGTCAATAGTTGTTCGCAAAAACCATACAAAACTCTTAATGGTAAGTGACAGTTTGATATTATGAAAGGCTTTAGCGCGAATCAAGGGCGTGCGAAGCACGTTCATCGAGAGTGGAGCCCCGTACACCCGTGATTCCCTATCCTAGCCCAATATCCTTATCCATGGTGGTTTGACCAAACCACCAGTCTTTCGGCGAGGACGGGGTTTGGGACAGCGCCCCAACTTAAGCCGCATGCTGCCGATCCTCTTTCGTCAGTTGGAGAAGCTCTGGCTTAATGTAGCTGCGTCCTGTCGCCCACTCTTCGGAGTATTCTATGAGATAGGTCGTCACTAGGCGCACATAGGACTCCAGGCTGGGAAATACTCCAATAACGGCAGTACGTCTCCGAATTTCGCGGTTAAGCCGTTCAAGAATGTTGGTCGAGGAAATTTTGCGAGCATCGATTCGTTCGAAGGCATAGAACTGTAAAGAATCTTCAAGCCCAGCTTCCAAGACAGCAATGGCCTCAGGATATTGGTTTTCATAGGTCTCCATCAGGCTCTTCGCATACGCTTTGGCACTTTCCATATCCGGTTGAAGCCAAATCTGTTTAAGTTTTTCCGCAAAAATGGCTTTTCCCTTGGCCGGAACGTGAGCCAGGATGTTGCGCATAAAGTGAACTTTGCAGCGTTGCCAGCTGCAGCCCACAAAAGATCTTTGAATAGCTTTAGTCAGCCCTTTATGGGCATCGGAAACGACAAGCCAAACACTTTTTAGGCCTCGGTTTTTGAGTTTCTCAAATAAAGTTTGGTAAGTGACTTCAGACTCTTCATACATCGGCTCTATGGCTAAGATATCCCGTCGTCCGTCTTCGTCCAAACCGACCACTACAGCCACGGCCATATTTTTAACCTGGTGTCCCACCCGGATTTTCTCGTACAGAGAGTCTACCCATAGTACAGGATAAGTGTCTTGCAGAGGTCGTTCCCGGAAGGCTTTCACTTGATCATTGAGCTCTTTGGTGATCTGAGAAACCTGGCTTCGCGAGATGGAATCGATGCCCAAGCTTTTAGCTAAGCGGTCCATTTTACGGGTGGATACGCCATTGATATAGGCCTCATGGATAACGTTTATTAAAGCTACTTCTGAACGTTTTTTCTCAGTCACGAAGAATGGGACATACCCTCCCTTACGAAGCTTAGGAACAAAAAGATACATGGTTCCCATGCGCGTATCAAACCGTCTGACTCGATAGCCGGAACGGTATCCTGAGCGCTGAGGGGTGCGTTCTGATTTAGAGGCATTGATTTTAGAAGCAACTTCAGCTTCCATGAGCTGTTCACAGAGCCATTTGAGCATTGAAAGCATCGGATCATCTTCGGTGATAAATTTTAATAGCATTTCTTCGAAATTTCGGTTAGTATTAGAGTAGACCATCGGTAAACACTCCTTCTTGGTTTGCTCTTCACTTACCAATTTCGGAGTTACCGATGGTTTTTCCTTCTACTTTTGCGAACTTAATTGTACTTCATCTTTAGCGACTTGTTTGATATCCATGAAATTCAAAGGATTCAAGATTTATTTTCGGCAGCAACCGGTGTACCATCCATCATCACCGAGCCTGATGGAACTCCAATTACTAAACCAAGTAATTTTTGCACTCTATGCTCCGAAATAATAAGAAAAAGCGAAATAGGACTTAAAAATTGTCTCAGCTCAGATTCAATTATCGGTAGGCCTAAAACCAATGGTCCGAGAATTCAAAAGTGTTTAAGCGGTGGCTTGATAGATGCCGGAGTCGGGATTTTTTTCGGGGGCAAACAGATTGCAGTCTGGTTGGTCGGGCAGGTGCTTTATGAGGATTTTAAAATCGAAGAAATGCTAAAGTATGCTGATGTTATAGGGGTAGACCGTGATATCTATAAGTATGAACTCCTGAAAGTCAAAAGGATGGACAGGAAACAATTTGAGAACATCTGTAATTTCCTTCATTTCATCGCCCAGATGCTCTCGCAGTATGCCTTAAAAAATATCTTTCTTACGCAGGAGTTAGATAGAAAAATATTTAATGAAATGAAAATGAAAACTATCAAAGAAGAATTAGAAACAATGGTTGCTCAAAGAACTAACCAGCTCCAAGAGCTTAATGCAGAGTTGGAAGAGTCTAATGCCATGCTGGAGGAAGAAGTAAGAGAACGCCAAAAGGCCGAAATCGCATTACTCAGCTTGAACTATCGATTAGAGGAAAAAGTCAAGGAGAGAACAGCGGAACTGGAAAGGGCTTATTCCGAGTTGAAAAAGAGTGAAGGAAATATCCGTCATCTTCTTAATTCCACTGCTGAAGCCATTTATGGCATTGATACTCAAGGAAATTGCACTTTCTGTAATGCCAGCTGTCTAAGGATGCTTGGCTATCAACATGAAAATGAACTCATCGGCAAGAACATGCATCATCAAATTCATTATCAACGCTTGGATGGTACTCCTATTTCTGTAGAAGAATGTCAGATTTTCAAGGCTTTTATTAAGGGGCAAGGCACTCATGTGGATAACGAGGTGTTTTGGCGCTCTGATGGAACTTGTTTCCCAGTAGAATATTACTCTTACCCCCAACATCGCAATGGGAAAATTATTGGGGCTGTAGTTACATTTAGGGATATTACGAAAAGAAAGAAATCAGAAGCAGAAATCCTCTATCTTAGCTACCATGACCAACTGACGGGGCTATATAATAGGCGCTATTTTGAGGAAGAACTTAAGAGGCTTGATACACCGGGGAATTATCCCTTATCAGTAATACTGGGGGATTTAAATGGCCTAAAGCTGATCAATGATTCTTTTGGACATGCCAGGGGGGATGAACTCCTGCAGAAGACGGCAGAAGTATTAACTAAAGCCTGCCGTCCGGGGGATATTATTGCCAGGGTTGGTGGTGATGAATTTATCATTATTATGCCTAAGGCTGACTCTCTGGAAACGGAGCACATCTTGAAGCGTATTAAAACATTTGCGGATCAAGTAACGGTTAATTCCCTGGAAATATCTATTTCTCTGGGCTCCGGAACTAAAATCAGTAATGATGATTGTCTTCAAGATGTACTAAAAAAAGCCGAAGATAGAATGTACAAGCAAAAGCTATTTGACAGTCCAAGTGTAAGAGGGAAAGCACTTAATACGATTATTCGAACTTTCCATGAAAAAAATAAAAGAGAAGAGGCTCATTCTCATCGGGTAGCCAAATTATGCCAGAGCATGGGAGAAGTCATGGGGTTAACAAGTGGAGATCTTGAAGAGCTTCGAATCTCCGGCTTGCTTCATGATATTGGCAAGATTGCGATTGAAGACCGCATACTCAATAAACCTGGAAAATTAACAATTAATGATTGGGAAGAAATTAAGCGTCATCCGGAAATTGGCTATAGGATTTTGGGTTCGATTAATGACATGTCTGAGATAGCTGAATTCATTTTGGCTCATCATGAAAGGTGGGATGGCAAAGGCTATCCCAAGGGTCTGACCGGCTTGGAAATACCCTTTAAGGCGAGAGTTATTGGTTTAGCTGATGCCTATGATGCTATGACCAGCGAAAGAAGTTATCGGGCTGCACTTCCTAAAGAAGAGGCTATCAAGGAATTAAGAAAAAATGCAGGAATTCAATTTGATCCGGGTTTGACTAAAATATTCATCGAAAGAGTACTAAGAGTAATATGAAGCCTAAAGAAGTTATTCATCTGCAACCAGGAACTCCTGTAAAATCGGAATTGAAGACAGCTTTAATGACCCTGCGCATGACTGTGCAAAAAGACTTGACCTGAAGCTTAACCCTGGTTACTTAAATATTGAGATATCTCAAAGCATATTATGAAGACTTAAAAAAGGAAAATGTTTTATGAAAGAAATTACAGTTAAAGGCAGATCGCTTGATGAAATAAGTAAGCACTGGGCTCAGAAATGGGGATGTTCGCCCGAGGATCTGAGGCTTTCCGTAATTAAAAAACCCCGACTTATTAATAGAAACTGGCATGTAAAAGTGGAATACCGGGAACGCGTCTCCCCAAAAGATAGAGGTCCAAAGAAAGTTGGAGTTATCTGGGACGGAGCGAAATATACTCTCTTTCCGCCTGCAAGCGTAATGAGCATTGTTCCTTTTCCCTTAGCCGGCAGATTGCTATACAATGGGCAGGAAGTCTTCGAGGAAGTCACCTTTTACCCGGGAGATAAAATAGAGTACTACCCCGTAAAAAGTAAAGGAGAGTTTTCTTGGGAACTCCAAATCAGTCAGGATGGAAGCAGGGCTGTGGCTAAAGTTAAGCATGAACGTCCCGGGCGCTATGTGCTTAAGAAGGATATTGATTGGAGAAAAAAATGGTTTTTGGCCAATGATGTAAGGTGGGAGGAAGATTCCAACTGGTATTTTCAGCCTGAATGGGAACAAGCATTGCGGGATGAGTTGGCTGCCAAAGGTATAATACACGGGATAAAACCCGATTACTGGCAAAAAATTCGAGCTGTTAACGGTGTAGATGAAGTCACTATTGCCGAGCAGACTAATCCCGTTTTACCCGTACATCCTATGCTTGAGGACTTTTTTGAAATTAACAAGGAAGTTGAAGCCGGATCAGAAGAGGTAATTGATTATTTTGCATCCAAGCTTTTAGTGTGCGAGCAAAATGATATTCTAGCCAGGAAAATACCTGGCCAAGGAGGGGGTTCCCGGAAGAGATATTTTTGGGAAAGTGCTTCCGGTCGAAAGGATGCATGATTTCCAATTGCGCGCTGGGGAAAATGCTTATTTGAACGCTAATGGACTGGAAGTTCGAGCTCAGTGTTCCGGTTCACCGCTAAAATTAAAGAATAATATCTATGCCGTGGAAAAAGTGCATCTGGTTAAGAAGGATGTGGATTTGGATACTGGAAGTATTGAGTTTCCCGGGGATGTTATTGTAGCCGAAAATGTTCAGGATGGCCTGCATGTTTTTGCTAATGGCCGGATCAGTGTTCAGGGGATGGTTTCGGGAGCAGAGCTGAAAGCCGAAGGCGGAATTATAATAAGCAAAAATGTTTTTAACAGTTCAATTATTGTCGGGGAAAAACATTATCAACGTTCGCAGTTTATTACTCTGCTTAAGAGAGTTGAAGAAGATTTAAGATTACTTATGTGCCGGTTGGAAGAACTTCAGAGCCTAGCCCCCAAATCCGGTATTACTTATAAACAGCTCTTTCACGCCGTTATGGAGAAACAATTCGCGCATCTTCCCGCTAACATTCAGGGACTTACCGCTCTACTCAAAGCTAGTGATGAAGATTTCTATACGCGGGAGATAATAATCGCCATCCATACCTTAAAATGTTTAATGGAGGGAATCAGTTATTTTGAGCTTAAAGATAACAGCTATCTGCTAACTTCCCTTAAGGATATTCATTATTTCCTCCAAGAGAAGGATATTCTTATTCCAGAAAAAGTTGCCTTTGTCGCCGGCTATGTTCAAAACTCGCAAATTAAAACCTCAGGTGATTTCATTTGCCGCAAGGATATGTTTAATTCTGATATCAGAGCTGAAGGAGATATTAAGATCTTTGGCACTTGTCGGGCCAGCAAACTGATTAGTGGTAATAAAATTTTTGTTTATGAACTTGGAAGTATGGAGGGGGGAGATGATACCTTGGTCATCCTGCCTCCTGCGGGGCATTTGTCCGCTGAATACTGTCACCCTAATGTTAAGATTTTTTTAGGTAAAGAATATGTGCCAATTGAACAATCTTGTCACAAGTTAGATATCTATATTGAAAATGGCAGGCTTTGGGTAGATAAGTTAAAAAATACTTGGGATCTTGCAAAAAAAGGTATTTAGTAGGAGAATATTTTATAGGTGCTGCAGGTGCTGCTGCTGAACCAAAAACCTAATAGGGGGGACGAAATTGTCCAAAGTGGTTTTAATTATTCTCCTGGTACTGGTTGTAATTATAGCTGCCCTGCTGGTCATCTCCGCTGTGGCCGAAGGCTCTTTTAATAAAAAAGTAATGCAGGAGGTCAGCACCTTATTTCAAGGTTCTCCCGAGCCCGCCCAGGAGGTTATTACCAAAGAGGATTTGGCAGGCTTGCCTGACTGTGTGCAAAGGTGGCTGGAATATTCGCAAATAATAGGCAAAGAACAGATTAATACTGTCCGCCTGCAGCAAAGAGGGGAAATGCGGCTGCAAGCAGATGCGGGCTGGATGCCTTTTCAAGCTGTCCAGTACTTTAGAGTGGATAAACCGGGCTTTATTTGGCAGGCTAAAATAAAGCCGGCACCTTTGGTTAGTATTGTCGGTCGCGATATATATTTTGACGGTCAGGGTCAGATGCTGATTAAGCCCTTGGCCCTGTTTACAGCTGCAGACGCTAAAGGCCAGGAAATGGATCAAGGTGCCTTGATGCGCTATTTTGCTGAGATGCAGTGGTTTCCCTCGGCGGCTTTAAGCAATTACATTACCTGGGAAGAAGTGGATCAAAATTCGGCGCAAGCAACCATAACTTATCAAGGGGTCACGGCTTCGGCTGTCTTTACCTTTGATGAGCAAGGCCGGCTTGTTGATTTTAGCGGGGAAAGGTATATGGAAGCTGGCGGAAAATATACCCTAGAAACCTGGGGCGGGTCTAGCTTAAGCTACGGCGAGTTCCAGGGGATAAAAATGGCTAGCAAGGGGCAGGTCACCTGGAAACTAAAAACTGGGGATTTTACCTGGCTAAAGTGGGAAATCATCGATATTGAGTATAATATCCCGTCAGCTTATTAGGGTTACGTTTTAGGTGCAATTTTTTATATCATTGTCCAATATGTATTTTAGTTCTACAAAATTAGTATTAAAAAGTTTTTAAAGGGTATTGACTTCAAGGTTAAAAATGTTATCATATTATACAATAATTTACAGTTTAATATGAGGAAAAGTAATGACGAGGTAAAGTAAACGGCCAGATCTTTTCAGGGAGGAAGCGTCCTGGACTGCAAGCGCTTCTAAAGTATCAACCGTCGAAGGTTCACCTCTGAACTGCCGGACTGAAACCTTTGGGCAAGTAGGTACGGCCGGAGACTTCCACCGTTAAAAGGAAGGGGGTATAAGGAATATTTTATTCCCGTACTTGCTAAAGTGGAGTCTATTTGGACTCAATTAGGGTGGTACCGCGAAAAGCAACTTTTCGTCCCTTGAGGGATTGAAAAGTTTTTTTATTTTATCCCGAGTGTCACGAAGGATTTGCTTATGCGCGTAACTACTGTATTTTGCAAGTGAGGCAAATACTATTGTTCCCGTACCTGCTAGAGAGGGTTAGGTTATTACTAACCAAATGGGGTGGTACCGCGGAAGGCCACAGCTTTCGTCCCGGCGAAGGCTGTGGTTTTTTTATATCTTAAGCAAAAGGAGGGGATTCCTAAAAAAATATCTCATTTGGCAAAAAAGCACAAACAACACAAAGAAGGCTACTTTAGAAAAGATTAAACAAAAAGACTAAACAAGAACGTAGTGCCCTTAACTTGCCTACACCAGGCGAAGAAAAGTATGGAATTAGAAAAAAGAAAGTGAGGAAACAACAATGAAAAAAAGTATCCAAAGAATAGGGATCATAAGTTTAATAATCATATTGGCAGCATCATTGATGGGCTGCTCTTTAAAGTCAGCTCCTGTCTCAGCTGATCATGAAGGTTCTATCCGGCTGGCAATTATTCAGCTGGTGGAACATCCGGCGCTGGATGCGGCTCGGGAAGGTTTTCTGGAAACGTTAAAAGTTAATGGCTATGAAGAAGGCAAGAATCTCGTTGTAGATTATCAGAATGCCCAGAATGATCAATCTGTCTTAAGGCCCATAGCTGAAAAGTTTGCTGCTGACAAGCCTGATCTTATCCTGGCAATCGCTACTCCTTCAGCGCAAGCGATGGCTGCTGCTACCAGCGATGTTCCAATCCTGATTACTGCTGTAACAGATCCCGTTACAGCCAAGCTGGTAAACAGCCTGGAAAAGCCCGGCACCAATGTGACCGGAACCAACGATATGAACCCAATCCAAGAACAAATGGAGCTTTTGGTTGAGCTTGTTCCCCAGGCGCAGAATGTTGGTGTTATTTACAATGCCGGCGAGATTAACTCCCAAGTGCAGGTTGGGATTGTTAAAGAAGTGGCGGCCGGCCTTAATCTCAACATTATTGAGGCTACAGTTGCCAGTAGTGCCGATGTCCTGCAGGCAGCCCAATCGCTGGACGGGAAAGTTGAGGCTATTTATGTTCCAACCGACAATACCGTGGTGTCCGCCGCAGATTCCGTAGTGCAAGCTGCCAATAAAATAAAAGTTCCTATTATTAGCGGGGAAAGCAGTGTAGTTGAAGCCGGGGGCTTGGCGACCATTGGTATAGATTATCAAAAGCTCGGAGCCCAAACCGGAGAAATGGCCTTAAGAGTCTTGAAAGGCAGCAAACCTCAGGATATGCCGATTGAAAGCCAAAAAGAATTTGTCGTGGTCATTAATGAAGAAGCCGCCCACCTTCTTGGTATAGAAATACCGGCCAGGTTAAGAAAATAAGGCGGAAAATATAGAATTAAATGTATAAGAAAAAGAGCCGATCTGGCTCTTTTTCTGTAGGCCTTAGCTTCCGGATAATTTTTGACAAAAGATGTTAGCTCTTAAAGCTCCAAGATTCATCTGGTGAGTAAATCCTTCATTTTCTTGTTTTCGACGATTTCTTCCATAGAAGCGAAACCAAATTGGGCGAGAATTGTGAGGATATTCAGGTTATCAAAAGGGGTCAGAATCAAAGAGTCCTCACCGAGCTCGTTCACAAAATCCGTGGCTTCTTCTTTAGGGATGTTAGTTCTGGGTCCCCCTACACAACCGCCCTCACATCCCATGCCTTCGATAAAATTCGCTCCAGGGTCCTTGCCCTCGGCCAGTTGATCGAGTATTGTCTTGCAATTCTTCACGCCTGCTACCTTTTTAGCCTTAAAGCTAATCAATCTTTGCGGGGCAATCCTGTTGACCACTGACTTTACGGAAAAGCTTACTCCGCCGGAGCGGGCATAGATTCTACCGCCAAAAGAGGCTTGATCTTTCTCGATGGCCGGAAGGGTGGCCGGCTTTATCTCCAGGGCTTCGAAGATTTCTTTTAATTCCGTAAAGGTAATCACAAAATCAATAGCTCCTTTTAAGTCCGGTTCCAGAGCCTCTGCCTTTTTGGCTATGCAGGGGCTAATGAACACCACTTTGGCCTGCGGATAAAGTTCCTTCAGGATGCGGCCTGAAGCTATCATAGGCGAAACGGAGGGGCTCATGTTGGCAAAGAGTTGAGGATAATTTCTTTTCACCAGGTTAAACCAAACCGGGCAACAGCAGCTGGTTAAAAAGAAATCATCGGCGGTCTTTACCAGATCGTTAAACTCATAGGCTTCTTTAAGGGAGAGGATATCAGCAAATAAAGCCACTTCGACTAAATCTTTGAAGCCAAGGAGTTTCAAGGCTGTGCGCAGCTGTCCAATAGTAATATCAGGACCAAACTGCCCGGCAATAGCGGGGGCGGCAGCGGTATAGACGTCGGTGGCTTCATCCTGGAGCAGATCGATTAAAGGAATAAACTCAATCTTATCGGCAAGCGCTCCAAAATCGCAGCTGGTAACACATTCACCGCAGCTTAAACATTTATTATTAATAATTACCGGCCCTTCATTTCTTTGATAAACCCGGGCTTCGTATTTGCAAGTGTTAATACACTCATGCTCTTCCTGCGGACAATCCTGACAGGCTTCAGCGAGCTTAGCGATAATAGGCTCGTGGATTTCCTTGGAGTGTTGAATAGCGGCAATTTCCTCTTGAAAATCTGCCTTACCCTTTGGGTTCAAGCCCATTGCTATCCGAATGTGATCTTGGACAAATGATAAATCTTCTTTCTCTAATTTTAATATAGTGATTAGTTCCCGGCTTAGGCTGTCGAGATCTGTATTGGTTTTAATCTCTCCGTTCCAGAATCGCTTAACCAATTCCCGGAAAATCAACATCCTTTTTTCCTGGAAACCTTTCAATCTATTCCTTGTTATGCGGATCACCTCATTAGACTGATTAATTAGCTTTAAAGATGAAGGCTATGTATTATTTTGAATTACTATTGTTATTGTGCCTAAGGTAATTGATTTCTATGAGCAGTTGTTAAAGTACCGGCTGCAGAAATAAATTATTTCCTCACTGAAAAATAAAGAAGAGAAAACGCTAATGGCTTTCCCTTCTTTGGTTTTCCGGTTTGAGCTTCGGTTGGAAATATAATCTAGGGGGGCAGCTTGGATTAGTGGTCTTTTTTTGGTGCTACTAGAAGATTACCCCCAGAGCGATTAAGATGAGAACGGCAATAGCAATGATTCCTACTCTGTTATCTCTAAAGCCGTAGGCTCCGCCGCAAAGTCCGAACATAAACAGACCTCCTTTCCGCCAAGTTTTTAACTTAGAATACAATACCCATCGCAATTAAGAGTAGAATGATTACTGCTACAATGGCGATTCCGGCTAAAGAACCGCTCCAGCCAGTTCCAATTCCTTGCATTATCCGAAGACTTCCTTTTTTCTTTAATTGCCAAATCCTAGTAACAGTTTATGAATCTGCCTTAAAAATGGTACAAGTTGTACTTAAATTTTTATGGTCAGGTGGACAAAATTAATCGACAGATAATAACAAGGGAAATAAGATGCTAGGTTAGCAGTTGTGCTTATTTGGTTGAAAATGTTTTGTCGAGATAAATGACCTAAGATTAAAAATAAAAAAAGGGGCCGTTGCAAAACGTAAAAAATTGCTAAGCAATGGCCCCTTTGAACTTCTTTATAGTGTATTTAGTGTATTTTTTCTGAGATTAAAGAAAGAACTCTGCACAGTTGGTTAATGTGCAACGGTTCCTTCTCAATAATGAATAAAATTATTTGAGCTTCATTAATAGCTGGCCGGACTTAACCTGTTGGCCTTCAGTTACTAAGATGCTTTCGACTTCACCCTCGACAGGCGCTAAGATATTAGTTTCCATCTTCATGGCTTCGATCAGCAGCAAGCTCTGCTTTTTGCTGACCTTTTCATTTTCCCGGACTAATATTTTGGCAATTGTTCCGGTAATGGAAGCTCCTATCTCCTGAGGGATATCAGGATTGGCAAATAAAGTAAGGTCTGTTTTAACTTTTTCTTCGAAGTTGCGGTCTAAGATCTTAATTTCACGGCGATTACCGTTGACCTCAAAGGCTAAGGTCTTATAACCTTCTTCGTCCAAGTCCCCGATTTCCACCAGTTTAACGATCATGATCTTGCCTTCATCCAATTCAATTTCACTTGTTTCCCCTTCTTTTAAACCATAGAAGAAAACATGGCTTTCCAGGTTGTAGAGATGCCCATAGTCCTGTAAAGATTTTAAATAATCACTGTAGACCTTGGGATAAAGAGCATAGCTCAAGGCATTGCGAATATTGGCTTCCACCTTAAATTCTTCTTTTAGCTTCTGCTTGATGGCTTCAAAATCGACAGGCGGCAGTATTTCTCCGGGACGGCAGTTAATTGGCTCTTCGCCTTTTAAAACAACTCTTTGCAAATCCTCGGGGAATCCTCCTTCCGGTTGGCCCATCATGCCCCGAAAATAGTCCACAACGGAATCCGGAAAGGTTAAACCTTGCCCTTTTTCCAGGATATTTTCCTTGGTTAGCTTGTTTTGCACCATAAAAATTGCTAAGTCTCCCACAACTTTGGAAGTTGGTGTGACTTTGACAATGTCGCCCAGCATCTCATTAACTTTCCTATACATTTCTTTAACTTCATGAAATTTATGGCCAAGGCCAAAGCTGTCGACCTGAGGTTTCAGGTTGGAATACTGTCCACCTGGAATTTCATACTTATAGATTTCCGCTGTTCCGGATTTCAGCCCGGATTCGAAAGGTTCATAGACAGTCCTGGTTTCACTCCAATAATCGCAGAGCTTCTGAATTCCTTCCAAATCAATTTCCGGATCGTGGACGGTGTTTTCCAGAGCTGAGATTACCGAGTTCAAAGGAGGGGAGCTCGTTAGGCCGGCCATGGGGCTTAAGGCCGTATCAACAATATCTACTCCCGCTTCCGCCGCCATCAATAAGGTGGCTACGCCGTTGCCGCTGGTATCATGGGTATGGAGATGAATAGGAAGTGAGGTCTCATTTTTTAAGGCTCTGATTAACTTCGCAGCAGCATAGGGTTTAAGTAAACCCGACATATCTTTGATAGCGAGAATATGGGCACCCATTTTTTCAATTTCTTTGGCCAGCTTGACATAATATTTGAGAGAATATTTATCCCGGCGGTCGTCCAAGATGTCACCCGTGTAGCACATACTTACTTCGGCTATTTTGCCGCTTTTCATTACTTCCTCAAAGGCAACTTCCATTCCTTTCAGCCAATTGAGGCTGTCAAAAATCCTAAAAATATCTATACCTTGTTCAGCAGCTTCCCTAATAAAAGTTCTGATCAGGTTATCGGGGTAATTAGTGTAGCCTACGGCATTAGATCCTCTTAAGAGCATCTGGAAAGGAATGTTGGGGATAAGTTCTCTTAGGGCTTGCAGCCTGCGCCAGGGAGATTCCCTTAAGAATCTGTAGGCCACATCAAAAGTGGCTCCTCCCCACATTTCCAAGGAGAAGAGGTTCTTAGCCAGGACTGAAGTAGCCGGGGCAATCTTCAGCATGTCCTTGGTCCTAACTCTTGTGGCGAGAAGTGACTGATGGGCATCCCGGAAAGTAGTATCAGTGAGGAACAGTTTAGTCTGCCCTTTAATCCATTGGACAAAACCGTCGGCACCTTTCTCCAGCAGGATTTTCCTTAAGCCAAGGCGCTCTAAAGGAATTTGAACCTTAGGTACCGGTGCAATATTGTAGTCTTTCTTCGTATTTTTGATCTCATTTACAACTTTTTCCCCGATGTATTTTAAGATCTTAGTTTCGTAGTCCTTCTTGGGTTTAATATCAAAGAGTTCCGGTGTATCATCGATGAAATGAGTATCACATTCCCCGCTTAAGAATTTCTCATGATTCAGAACATTGATCAGGAAAGCATCATTAGTCTTGACTCCCTTGACATTCATTTCCCGGATAGAGCGAATGGCCTTCCTGGTAGCATCCTGGAAAGTGCGGGAATGGGAAATAATTTTAACAAGGAGGCTGTCGTAATAGGGAGTAATGGTTGAGCCGGTATAGCCGTTGCCGCCGTCCAGCCTGATCCCAAACCCGGAACTTGTGCGGTAGACATCAATTTTTCCGGTATCGGGCATAAAGTTGGAGAGCGGATCTTCCGTGGTAATCCGGCATTGAATGGAGTAACCTCTAGGCTCAATAGTCTCTTGGGAAGGAATTCCGATTTCCGGCGAGTCTAAGGCATACCCCTGGGCTATGAGAATCTGGCTCTGGACAATATCTATCCCTGTGGTCATTTCGGTGATGGTGTGTTCCACCTGAATCCGGGGATTCATTTCAATGAAATAGTGGTGGCCGTTTTTATCCACCAGGAATTCAACCGTGCCTGCATTAACATAATTCACGGCTTGCGCGAGCTTAAGGGCATCGGCATAAAGCTTCTCCCGCAAATTTTTGTCTATGGCAAAAGCCGGGGTGAATTCTACAATTTTTTGGTGTCTTCTTTGCACGGAACAGTCTCTTTCATAGAGGTGCACAATATGGCCGTATTTATCGGCCAGAATTTGGACTTCGATATGTTTAGGCCTCTCCAGGTATTTCTCAATAAAGATATCATCAATACCAAAGGCCTTTTTGGACTCATTTTTGGCACTTAAAAATTCCCTGGCCAGATCCTTCTCATTATATACTACGCGCATGCCCCGGCCGCCTCCGCCGGCGGCAGCTTTAAGAATAATAGGATAGCCATGAGTATTGGCAAAATCTACGGCTTCCTCCACCGAGTTAAGCGGTTTATCCACTCCGGGTATGGTTGGTACGTTGACTTCATGAGCTAAGAGTTTGGATTTAATCTTATCCCCTAAGTTTTCCAGGGTATAAGCCGAGGGACCGATAAATTCGAGTCCCGCCTCCGTGCATTTGCGGGCAAACTCCGGGTTTTCCGCTAAAAAACCATAGCCGGGATGAATGGCATCGGCACCTTTCTTTAAAGCCAGCTCGATTATTTCGCCCATACTTAAGTAAACTTCGATAGGTTTTTTCTTTTTGCCAATGAGGTAAGACTCATCAGCCCGGATCCTAAAGAGGGCATATTTGTCCTCTTCGGAGTAAATGGCTACGGTTCTTACTCCCAACTCTTTACAGGCTCGAAAAATTCTGATGGCAATTTCCCCGCGGTTAGCTACGAGTACTTTATTAAAAGGCTTGATTCTCATAGTGATCTCCTTTGCTTCTTTCGCCCTAAAAGGTGGCGGTAGAATCTTTAAGTATAATATTACAGTATAATCCTACTTGGCTGAGAAGAAAAGATTTCCGCCGAAGAATTTACTTTCTACAATTATTTATGAGCGGCAGGCATTATTAAAGTACCCAATTATCAAGGATAATATTGGGATAAAAGATTAAAAATGAACTTAAAGGCAAATACTAACTTATCATGCCCTAGCAGTCCGTTAAACTCTCGCTTCAATAAGCGGGGAGCTAGAATATCGCTTAATTTTCAGTGGAAAAGGATCAAATATGAAAAAGCAGCAGAATATCTTCGTCAGACTTCTTAATCTAATAACTTACAAGAAAACTAGCCGGCCGGAGACCTTTGTTTTGCAGGAAATGTATGAGGTGGGACAAGGGGACGGTTCTCCTGTCCCACCAAGTGGGACAGGAGAACCGTCCCCTTGTCCCACTTGTCCCAATCAGAACTTAACTGCCGGGTCTCCGGAGGGAAAAGTGAGCGGCTCAGGCCCGCAAAAAAGGCGGGTTCCCAAGAAGCCGCTTTCCGCCGCCCAAGTGAAAGCAGCCAGGGCGGCAGCGGATGCGGAGAAGGCCGATGAGGTCAGATCAGATTATGACTCCAATTTGGAGGCTATGAAACAAACTTTTCATCTCCCGGAAAATAAAGACCTGGTAATAAGGGAATTTAAAATCGGGAAGAAAAGGAAAGGTTTTCTCTGTTACTTTGACGGCATGGCCGATAAAAACATCATTAATGAATATATCTTAAGCCCCTTATTGAACCTGCCAAACTCTGATTTGCCGGAAGGGAAAAGTTCGGTTCTGGATTTGGAGAATATCATTGAAACCAATGCCGTCAAGAAACTGCAAAGCATTAAGAAAGTAGTGGCTGAGATCTTAAAAGGTAATACGGCTTTATATGTGGACGGTTTAAATTATTTTTTGACCTGTGAATCCATCGGTTTTGAAAAAAGGGGAGTAGAGCCGCCTAAGTCCGAGGCTATTGTCAAAGGGCCACAGGAAGGTTTCAGTGAAAACTTAAGAACTAATATCTCTCTTCTGCGCAGGATTATCCGAAATAAAGACCTTGTTACAGAATTCTTCGAGATAGGGGAGCAGAGCAGTACAACAGTAGCCATTGTCTATCTGCAGAATATCTTAAACCCGTTGGTTCTCCAGGAAGTTCGGCGGCGTTTAGGCGGTATTAAGACGGATTTCCTCCTAAGTGTCGGCATGCTGGAAGAATTAATCGAGGATAACCCTTATACCATTATTCCCACAGTTTTAAGCACAGAAAGACCGGACCGGACTGCCGCCGGGATTATGGAAGGAAGGGTGGCGATTATCGTTGACGGTACACCGATTGTTATGATTGTGCCGGCGACCATTAATACTTTAATGCATTCTTCCGAAGATGCGGCCTTGAAGTGGCACTATACTACGGGTTTAAGATTTATCAGGTTTGTGGCTTTTGCTACGGCAGTCCTGCTTCCCGGTTTTTATTTGGCTTTAACCACCTATCATCATGAGATGATTCCTACGGATTTATTAATTGCCATTGCTAAAGCCAAGGAAAATGTTCCTTTTCCGACTATAGTAGAAGTTCTCCTTATGGAACTGGGTTTTGAGCTGATCCGGGAAGCAGGAGTACGCATTCCCGGAATCATTGGCAATACCCTGGGGATTATCGGGGCTTTGATTCTTGGCGAAGCTGCGGTCTCAGCCAACATTGTCAGCCCGGTCCTGATAATTATTGTAGCGGCAACAGGGCTCAGCAGTTTTGCTATTCCTAATTACAGCCTAGCCTTTGGGGTAAGGATTCTCAGGTTTTATTTCGTTTTGGCGGGTGCCTTCTTGGGGTTTTATGGCCTGGCTCTCGCTGCGGTAACTTTTGTCCTCATGCTTGTCAACCTCAAATCCTTTGGCATTCCCTTTATGTCCATTATCGCTCCCCGGAGCAAAAAGAGTAAAGATATAGTTATCCGCTGGCCGTTGTGGCTGCAGGAGTATAGACCCGACTACCTTAACCCCCAAGACAGGCGGCGCCAGCCGGAAATAGCCCGCCAGTGGGCTCAAGAGGACCCCGATACGCAGGCACCAGATCCGCCTGATTCTAAGAAGTAAAAGGGTTATTTAGAGGCGGAAGGGTTATCTCTAAGGCAAAGAAGCTAGCTATGAGGCGGTGGTTAGGATGATTAAGGAAGGTAAATTTGGTTTCCTGGAAGCCTTTGCATTGGTCACCATTATGGTAATAACCAAAATTTTCTATACCAGCCCGTTTGCAATTATTAAAGAACTAGGGACAGCGGCCTGGTATGGAACCCTAATATCCTGTCTGACCAGTTTGCTTTTTTTCGGGCTTGTCTATCTTCTCCTGAAAAGGTTTCCAGGGAAAGACCTTTATCAGGTTTTTGAAGCCGTTTTAGGCTCCAAGCTCGGAAAAACATTAATTCTCATTTTTGCTGTCTATTTCTTATACTATGCCGGGGTCAATATCCGGGAATTTATCGGTATCCTTAAAGTCTATAGCAAGCCTCTTACCCCGGCCGAAATTCTTGCTGCAGCTTTGCTTCTGGTAGCAATAGCACTGGCTTATGTGGGACTGGAAGGGATAGCGAGAACTGCTTATATATTTTTTTACTTGATTATCGGCGGCCTGCTCATCATAATCTTTCTGGCAATTCCTGCTTATGAGCTGGACTATTTAAAGCCCTGGCTGGGTTATGGCTTGGACAAGACAGTCCTGATCGGTATTCTTCGTTCTTCAGCCTATGATGAGATTATTATCTTAGGCATTATCATTAACTCCCTCCATGGCTTGAAGAACTTCAAAAGAATAGGGGTAGCCTGTCTGATCTTTATCGGCTTGACTTTCAGTATTTGCCTGGCCTGCATCTTGGCAGCCTTTCAGTATACCGTGGCCAGTGAACACCTTTCGGGGATGTTTCAATTATCCAGAATTATTTACTATTCCCGCTTCTTTCAAAGGGTGGAAGCAATCTTTCTCTTTATCTGGGTTTTTGCTTCCGTCATAACAGTCTCGCTGGCGTTTTATATAGCTTTAAGTTCGTACTGCCGCGCTTTTAAAATCAATAACCATAGGCCTCTTTTGCTGCCTTTTGCTTTCTTGGCCTTTACGGTTACCTTTTGGCCTGATAATATTGCCCAAGTTTTAGAGATCCATGTCAAAATAATTCGTCAGTACAGTTTTTTAATACTCTATCTCTTGCCCCTTTTAGTCTTGGCCTGGTCTCTAATCACAGGGAAAAAAGGAGGTAAAGCCAGTGGAAAAGCCCAAAATGATAAAAAAACCGGAGATGCCGGCCAATCAAGCTAATATTTTTAAAAATATAAAGCCTAGAAAGCAGCATATAAAAAATAAAAAAAATAAAAACATTACTTTAAACCCGGGTGAGAAGGGCAACAAGAAAAAGCTAGGTCAAACCTTAGCTTATGTTTTATTGTTGGTTTTCCTAGTCGGATTTTCAGCAGGCTGTTATGATGCTGTCGAAATAGACCAGGAAGTATATGCTTTAGTGATCGGGGTGGATAAGGGGGTTAGTAATGCGATCAGAATAACTTTCCAAGTTCCTACCTATAAAGGCGGGGGGCAGGGAGGAATGGCAGAAGGCGGCGGAGGTGGTAAAGATGGGGAAACCGGGGAATTAGACGGAACGGTGGTATCCACGGTGGAGGCTCCTTCGCTGATTGAAGCCATCAATATGCTCAATGCCACTTCGAATAGAACGCTATCCCTTTCCCATGCTAAATTGCTGGTCTTTTCCGAAGAATATGCCCGAGAAGGAGTAGGCAGGTATATAGAGCCCTTAGCCAGGTTTCGGGAAGTCCGGGAGTTAATGCGAGTAGTGATCTGCAAGGGGAAAGCCGAAGATTTTATTAAAGAAAACATACCGGTCATCGGCCAGAATATCTCTAAAGAAATTGAATTATCTTTTTTGCAATCTCAGAATACCGCTTATTTCCGGGATGTTTTTTTTACGGAATTCTATATCGACCTCCTAAGTCCTTATGGCCAGCCTACCGCGATCTATGCAGGAGTCAATGATTTTACCCAAATGGCAGACTCAGAGCCGGGTCAGGAAGCACCGCTGCAAACTTACTTGGATATCCAGCCCGGCCTTATACCCCGGAAGGGAGGAAATAAAAAAGAATTCTTTGGAACCGCTGTTTTTGACGGCGACCGGATGGTTGGAGGCCTAAACCCGGAAGAAAGCAGGTTCTTCCTGATGGCCATAGGTGAATTTGAACGCAGCTTCTTTACATTAGAGGATCAGGATAAACCTGGCTATATTTATGTAATTGAAGTGGCAGCGGAGTCCAAGCCGCAGATCAGTGCCCGTTTTGCCGATGGAGTTCCGGCTATAGACCTTAGGCTGAAGCTTGATATCGATCTGGCTTCAATTCAAAGCAGGATCAGCTATGAAAAATTGGGTATAATTGAGGGCTTGGAGGCTTATTTGGAAACTTATTTTCAGGAAGGGATAAAGAAGACTATTGAGAAAACCCAGAGGGAATTTAAAGCGGATATCTTTCATTTTGGCAGGAAAGTAGCCGGAAATTTCCGGACTATTCAGGAATTGAAGGAATATAACTGGCTTCAGCATTATCCGGAAGCCAAGGTAAATGTCACAGTCAAAGTAAATGTTCGTCGTTCCGGCTATTTTTATGAAACCCATCATATTTATTCAACTAAGTTAAAATAGCTCGCCGGAAGAATCTTCTAAAGAAGGGAGAAATCCAGGTTGAAAACAGTATTGTTACTAATTGCTCTGGCCGGCAGTTATTATACTTGTACCTTTGGCCGGAGTTTATGGGTAGACGACCGGAATAAACTTGGCGGTTTCGGAGCTGTTTTGGCTGCAATTGCCGGTGCTGCCGGGCCGCTTCTGCTCCTCTTGAGCAAATTTTAAAGTTGCCCTAAGGCATCAAGAGCCGGCGTGATAAAATTGTCAAACTAAGCAGTTTACCAAAACAAGCAACCAATAATTTGCATGTATGTATTTTTTAAAAGAGTAAAGATTACTACTAAGAAGCCTTTTTCTATTATTGAAATCTATTATCAAAACTTATGTTCAATTACTCTTGGACTCAAGGTTTAGTAGCTTGTTATTGGAATTTAATTAAAAATATCTAGCGCTTTGTCATCCCGAAGTAAAAGCCTTCGCTGGTACTCAGGATGACATGTCGTCGGCAAGGATAGGAGTTGAAATTTGTTGACCCAAACGGAAATAGCACCCCATGAAGCCTTTGAACTGCATGAGCTTTTGCAGCTCAAAAATAATTGTGCCCTGAAGGCCTCCGGTTTAACTGATAATATCTCTGATCCAAAGCTAAGAGTAATTTTGGAAACCGATCTTAAGTATTCCCAGGAGCAGATTAAGGAACTTCAGGGATTTATCCGGAAAGCGATAGATTTTGCAAGCGTTAAAGAGTGCTGAGGAGACTGACAAAATGGCTAATATTATTCAGGATGTGGCAGGTGTAGACTTTATGACCGAAAAAGACATTGTGCTGGAATTGCTCCTGACCTCTAAAAATGTCTTAAACAGCTACTGCAGGGCTATTGGGGAGTCAACTACTCCTGAGGTGAGGGAAACTTTAAAGAAACATCTTAATCAAATTATCGATACCCATGGCCAAATCATAGGCTATGCTGTGGAAAAGGGCTATTATAAGCCGCTCAATCCACCGGAACAATTTAAAGATGATTTGAAAGAAGCTTATCTGGCCTTGGATCTCGAGCCTTGGAAGTTACAGCCGAGCGAAGAGTTTTTCGGTCCCAAAAGGGATATACCTATCGTCAGGTCATAAAGTAGAACAATATCAAAACTGTAAGCCTCCGGCTCGGAGCCAACTATTTAAACCAAGCAGACCACAGCGCGGGTCTGTTTGGTTTTTCATGAGAATAAAAAAAGAGCGCTGCGGGAGAATAAGTTAGAGGCAAATATTGCAAGATGATGAAGAGGTAAGTATGTTTTCTTGGATAAAAAGAAAATATAAGTTCTTAAAAATAATGGCTCAAGCTAACCAACAAAAGAATGAACAACCTCAAGCGGAAAAAATCCCTCAATCCTTGCCGGAGTTAAGAGCCAGACTTGAGCAGGTTTTTGCGGGATGCAGTGATTTTAAGACCAGAGAAATATTGGTGGGAGATGAAAAGTATCAGCTGCTTATTGCCTGGATGGATAATCTCACCAGCAATCAAATTTTACATGAAAGCTTAATAAGCCCCTTATTGGAACCCCAAGCTTTTTATCAATTCCCGGAAGATAAGGGAGAGGACTTAGCGGCATTTCTTAAACGTAATATCTTGATTGCAGCTGTGCTGGAGGAAATTACCGACTTTAACCAGACAGTGGAAGTTATACTTAGCGGCGATAGTGTCATTTATATTGAAGGAAGCAGCAGCGCCTTAGCTGTCGGGACCAGAGGCTGGGAAGCCCGGAGTGTGGCCGAGCCGGAAACGGAGACCGTAGTGCGCGGCCCGCGAGAAGGGTTTATCGAAGACCTGGCGGTAAATTGCGCCTTAATTCGCCGCAAAATTAAAAACCCCAATCTCAAGATGGAAATGCTAAAAATAGGATGCCAGACCAAAACAGATATTTGTGTCTGCTATCTGAAGGGAATCGTCGATCCTGGTATAGTGCAAGAAGTTAAAACCAGGCTGCAGCAAATCAATATTGATGCCGTCCTGGAGTCAGGTTACCTGGAAGAGATGATTGAAGATAACCCTTTTTCCTTCTTCCCAACTATCGGTAACAGTGAGAAGCCTGATGTTGTTGCCGGGAAAATCCTGGAAGGCCGAGTGGGCATTCTTTGTGATGGAACGCCCTTTGTCCTGACTGTACCCTATCTATTTTTAGAAACTCTGCAGACCAGTGAAGACTATTATACCAGGGCAATCAGTTCCAGCCTGCTGCGCACCGTAAGAATAATCTGCTTCTATGTCTCCATCCTCTTGCCTGCCCTCTATGTAGCCCTTCTGAGTTTTCATCAATCCGTACTTCCTTTGAATTTATTATTAACTATTGCCGCCAGCAGAGAAGGGGTGCCCTTTTCACCCTTGGTCGAAGCTTTATTTATGGGCATAACTTTTGAAATCTTGCAGGAAGCCGGGATAAGAATGCCCAGACCGATTGGGCAATCCGTGAGTATAGTAGGAGCGCTGGTTATTGGCGAAGCTTCAGTCCGAGCCGGCCTGGTCAGCGACCCGATGGTCATAATTACAGCTATTACGGCTATCAGTACCTTTATCCTTCCTCCATTGCAGCGGGTTCTGCCTTTTTTCCGCTTTGGCTTTACCATTGTTGCCAATATTCTCGGTTTATTGGGAATATTTTTCTTCCTTATTGCCATGGTAATCCATCTGTGTACCCTCCGCTCTTTTGGGATTCCTTATTTAGCACCTCTGGCTCCTTTCTCTCCTTTGGATTTTAAAGATATCTTTGTCAGATTTCCCCACTGGACTATGCTGACCAGACCCAGAGATTTAACCTGGCAGGATACAGGGAGAGCAAAATATAGAGCAGGGGCGGAGAATCTCCTGGCTAAGAACCGGAAAAAGTAAGACTGCTGATCCTTTGGTTTTAGGATGACTATTAGGGGCAAAGGTACTCATGATGCCGGACATAGGAGCAAAGGGAGCAATGATGTTAGACATAGGAGCAATGGTAGCAACGATGTTAGACTTTGGGAAAACCGGTTTAAAAAATATTTCACCAAAAAGCACTTCTTTAATAATTATTATGACTTTCTCTCTACTGCTTACAGGCTGTTGGGATAACAGAGATGTGACGGAAATTAATCTTGTTACAGCTATCGGGGTTGATAAAACCCCAGATGAGAGAGTAGAGATTATCTTTGAGATCCCAAGGCCAAGCCTGACCAGGACAGGCCAGGGCGGCGGAGGTGGAGGCAGCAGCCAGGAGAAAGCTGTCACTATAGTATCTTCCGAGGGAGATACAACTTTCATTGCCGGCCGCAGCATGGCGGAAAAACTGGCTAAAGGGATTTTCAGCTCTAAAATGGAGCTTTTGTTAATCGGTGAGGAACTGGCACGGGGCGGTTTAAAGGAAGTTCTCGATTTAATGGAGAGAGACCCGGAAGCCAGTATGACTGCCCAGGTTCTGTTGGTGAAAGGGGTACCGGTCAAGCAAGTCATGGAAGCTGAAAGTAAACAGGAGAAAATACCTTCCCTGCACCTCGTCAAGTCTATTACAGTTAATCAAGATTCTTATGGCAGCAGTAAAGAAGCCCGAGTTATCGATGTTTTAAGAGAAGTAGCTCTGCCGGGAAAAGATCCCCTTATCCCGGTGGTGGAAATCCTCGAAGCTGAAGACGAATTAAAAGTAAAAAACATGCTGGTTTCGGGCAGCGCCGTTTTTAGGGGAGATAAATTGGCTGGATATCTTACGGCAACTGAGACTAGAGGTTGGCTTCTTACTGAGAATAAAGTTAAAGCCAGTGTTTATTCCTTGCCCAGCCCTAATAATGAAGAAGAGAATATCTCTTTTGAAATGTATAGTCAAACAGGCCAAAAAAAAGTAGAGTTCCTTGACGGCGAGCCTAAGCTGCTAATTAAGATCAAAGTAGCCGGCAATATTGGCGAAAGCCAGGAACCTGCTGATCTGACCCAACGGCAGATGCTGGAAAAATTACAAGCTGGGATCGAGGAAATAATTAGGAAGGAAGTGGTCAGCGCTTTAAACACAGCTCAAGAGTATCAAAGTGATGTTTTTGGGTTCGGGGATATTATCCATCGCAAGCACCCTCAAGAGTGGCGGAAATTGCAGGATAAGTGGCCTGAAATTTTTAGTAAGGCACCAACGGAGATAACGGTTGATGTCAAACTGGAAAGATCCGGTTATACCCGGAAGGGTATCGCACCGGTCTAAGTTTTAAAAGCACTGCATTAATCAGTAAACTTGTGAGGAGTAAGTACATGGCCTTAAATATCATTTTGCTGGCGGTAATTGTAATTTTTATGCTTCTCCTGGATTTGCCCGCAATTCTCAAAGTGAAGAGCAAGAAGAAAATTAAGGCTCTGCTCGCTTACTTTTTACTGCTTGCGGCAGGCTTTACTTTGGGGTTATTGTTAATCCTGGAAAGGGAGCCGGTAAGCCCGACTGTGCTGATCGAAAGAGTGATAAACTTAGTTTTGGGGATTGGTTTATGATTAAAAATATTAAGATTTCCGGCTTTCAGTTAGCTTTATTGATCATGGGTTTTCTCTTTGGCAGTACTTCAGTTTTAAATCCGACTACTTTAGCCGGCCAGGATGCCTGGTTAGCTTATATCTTCGGCTGGCTGGGAGGTTTTTTGCTGATCTGGCTTTATGTCCGAATCGCGTTAATTGATCCTTCCCTGACCCTGGTCGAAATTCTGAAAAAGGTTTTTGGCAAATATTTCGGCACTGTCCTGGCTTTATTATATATTTGGTACTTTCTGCACCTCGCTGCCATCGTTCTCCGCGATTTCGGCGAGCATATGAATGTTACGGTTTACTTTAAAACCCCTATGGTGTTCACCATGGGCTGTTTTGCCTTGCTTATTGCCTATTGCCTGCGGAAGGGGCTGGAAGTAACGGGGAGGGCAGCCGAAATTCTCATGCCTTATTTGTTTGTTTTTCTCTTAGTTATTTTCTGTTTGCTCCTTCCCGAATATGATACAGATAACTTATTTCCTTTCTTAGAAAAGGGCCTGGCACCGGTAATTAAAGCTTCCCTGGGGGTTTTTTACCTTTCCTTTTGGGGAAAGCGTCGCGTTCTTAATGATTTTCCCAGCGCTTTATTCGGCGCGCCAGTTAAAGAAAGTGTCCTTTACAGCTTTTTTAGTGATGGGGTTTATTATTTTCGGTGTTATTATCCGGGACCTTTTGAGTTTGGGGCCAGATCTTTTAACCAGATTAGTCTTCCCGCCAAGCCTCAGTACGGAGTTAACGCCGGAGCTCCAATTGGAGCCTTTAATTTCTGTCAACCTTTTATTAGGTGGGTGGGTTAAGATCACTATCTGCTTGTATGCCGCAGTTGTCGGGATTGCCCAGCTTTTAAACCTGGATGACTATAAGCCCTTGGTTTTCCCTTTAGTTTTATTTACCGTGGTCTTGGCACGCTGGCTCTATGATGATATTTTCAAGATGCTAGACTGGGCACTCAATGTCTATCCCTATTATGCTCTTCCTTTGCAGGTTGGGATTCCCTTACTTATTCTGCTGATTGCCAAGGTTAGAAAGCTATAGCCCAACGATCCTGAGGTTTCGGCAGGAGAAAATTTGAGATTAAGATTAAGGGAGAATCTAAGAATATGAGGAAACGCCGCTCTAAAATTCGTTTAAGATCTGGGATCCTTCTTTTATTGGGAGGATTGGCCGGGATCAAATATCTGGGAAGAGCCTTAATCGCCAGGGTTTTTCGCAGGGCAACCAAAATTATCATGACTGACGAATACCACGCCAATCTCTGGGAATTTGTTTCCGCTGCTTCCCGGGTTACTCCCCAGAAAATTGTAGAGCTTAACTTAAGGGCGGAATCAGGCAAGGCCATTAAGAGGCCGCTGGGAAGCCCTAAAAAATTTCCCTCCATTGACAGCCTAATGTTTCCTTTTGCCCAGATTGACACCCTGCCAATTCAGGAATTCGCCGAGATTGATACTACTGTTATCATCGGCAAGCAGGCCCGCCGGCCGCTCATTTTAGAAACTCCCATTATGGTAGGCGGGATGGGCTATGGCTTTGCGGTCAGCGAGCGGATCAGGATTGCCCTGGCCAAGGGTTGTACTATGGCAGGCACTGCCGTTAACACCGGTCAAGGAGGCCTTTTAGCCAAGGAGCGCCAAGCGGCTGAGCAGCTAATCCTCCAGTATAACCGCGGACCTTGGAGCAAGGAAGCGGAAATCTTAAGACAAGCCGATGCTTTGGAATTGCATTTTGGTCAAGGAGCGGTGGGCGGATCTTATGGCATTCTGCCGGCTCAAAAAATATCCCGCAAGATGCGTAAAATGTTTGGTATCAAGAGAGGGGAAAGTGTGGTTTACCCTTCCCGTATTCCCGGTATAAACAGTCCCCAGGATTTATGCAAAAAAGTTAAAGAATTGCGGAGGATTACCGTTGGTATTCCCATTGGCGCCAAAATAGCCGGCGGCGATATGCTGGAAAAAGACCTGGCTTGGTGCCTGGAAGCCGGCTTGGATTTTGTGGCCGTAAGCTGCACTGAGGGAGCTTCCAAGGGGTTCGCCGCCCACTCTTTTGGATGATCATGGTCTGCCGACAATTTTTGCTTTGGCCAGAGCTGTTAAATATCTGGAGAAAGAAGGAGCGAAAAAGGATATTGACTTAATAATCGACGGTAAGCTTATTACTCCCGGTGATTTCTTAAAAGTACTGGCTTTAGGGGCCGATGCCGTATATATTGGGACAGCCGCCATATTTGCCGTCTCCCATACCCAGGTGCTGAAGGCCATGCCTTTTGAGCCTCCTACGGCAATTGCCTGGCAGGTAGGTAAATATGCCCGCCGCTTTAATATTAATAAAGGGGCTAAAAGCCTGTATCTTTACTTAAAATCCTGCACCGACGAAATGAAGATGTCACTCAGTGCTATGGGCAAGGCCTCTTTACAGGAGCTAAGCAAAGATGACCTGGTGGCTATTGATCCTTTTATTGCCGAAATTACCGGAGTCCGGCTCGCCCATATTCCCCCTGAGTGAAAGGATGTTTGCACAGCTATAAAACTGCTTTAAGGGTAGGTGCCGCAGTGAATTTAGCAGTGGATGCTTTCATAATCTATGCTGTCTTGGCGTTGGGCCGATTGGAAAAACTGGCGCAAATACCACGCTTCCATGGTCTTTGCGGGAGCGATGGGTTTGCTGTATAATGTTATGGTCTTGACTCATAACTTCTTTCTGTGGAAGATGACCCCGGCCGTCTTTACGTATACAGTAGAAGAAATCATTCATTGTTTTATCCTTCTGCCAGGGACAGCCCTGCTTTTTTTGTCCAAGTGGCCCCCAAAACTAAGCCGTCAATTAAAATACCTTTTGAAATTTATTGTTATTTATTTTGCGGTGGAAGTAGTTTGGCATTATTTCGGAGGAATTGTGTATTTTAACGGCTGGTGTACTTTGTTTTCTCTGCTTTTTTATTGTATTATGTTTCCGGGAATATTACTGCATTATAAAAAACCAGGCTTAGCCTACGCGTTGTTTCTGCTTTGTACGGTTTTAGGTGTTTGGGTTTTTAAAATTCCTTTTTAATGAACAACTTTCAGTACGGGGGTAAAGGATGGGTAAAAAAGTAATTGTGGCGATGAGCGGCGGTGTGGACAGTGCGGTGGCAGCCTTGCTCCTGCAAAAAGAGGGTTATGAAGTGATTGGGGTCACAATGCAAATCTGGCCTCAAGCAGACGATAACGCCCGGGCTTGCTGCAGCCTGGAAGCGGTCGGCGACGCGCAAAGAGTAGCCTGGAAATTGGGTATTCCCCATTATGTTATGAATTTCCGGCAGGAATTTGAGGAGAAGGTTATTAAAGAATTTTGTGATGAATATCTGGCAGGGAGAACTCCCAATCCTTGTATTTCCTGCAACAAGCTTATTAAATTTGAGTCTTTATTGAGAAAGGCTAAAGCTTTGCAGGCAGATTACATCGCCACCGGCCATTATGCCCGCCGCGAATATGATCCTAACTCCCGCAAGTGGGTTCTCAAGGTGGGCCTTGATGGCACTAAGGACCAAAGCTATGCTCTTTATAACCTCACCCAGGAACAGCTGGAGGCAGTGCTTTTTCCTTTGGGAACTTATCGCAAAACGGAGATCCGCGCCCCTAGCTAGGGAAGAAGGATTAATTGTGGCCAATAAAGCCGAAAGCCAGGAGATTTGCTTTGTGGAAGGATCATATGGCGATTTTGTGGAGCAGTATCGCAGCCTGGCTGAAGCTCCCGGGGATATTGTCGATTCGCAGGGCAGAAAACTGGGCGAACACCGCGGCATTTACCGTTACACCATAGGTCAGCATAAAGGCTTAGGCTTAGCTCTAGGCTACCCGGTTTATGTAACCAGGATTGATCCGCAGCGCAATATTATTCAGGTCGGACCGCGAGAAGAGCTGTACCATACCGCTTTGCTTGGCGAAAATTATAATTTTATCTCCGGTGATCCCCCGGCGGGGGCTCTGCAAGTTAAAGTTAAGATTAGGTATAATGCTCCTCAAGTGCCTGCCGAGATCAACACCCTCGATGAGAAAATGATTAGGGTTGACTTTGCGGAGGCCCAGCGGGCTATCACGCCGGGGCAGGCCGTTGTTTTTTACCAAGGGGAGATAGTCTTAGGCGGAGCCACTATTAAAACAGTTTTATAGGAGACAAACCGCGTCTAGATGCGATTTGCAAAATATTTTTGCCGCAAGGCTTATTTTTTTGTCATCAGAGAGGATTATTTTTATATAATGTCGAAATATTTAATAAATAAATCACAATCTTTTACTTCCCCATTAATGCTACTCCTCGGAGGGCTTACACCTACATCATTGCGGAGTAGAGTTTTTTATGAACATTATCAGCAAAGCAAGAAGAATCAAATGAACTAAAAACGCCTAAGAAAGGGAAATCAAGACGAAGAACAGAGAGAATACTTGAAAACAAAGAAAATAATCGAGGGGGAAAAGATGGCTACATTTAAAGAAGCACCTGAACCAGAGGCGGAGATAAATACAAATCTCCTCAGGATACTTTGATGAACTCGAGGCAATCGTCTATGCAATTGATCTGGAAACTTACGAAATACTTTATATGAATAAACATGGCAAGGCTCTTTGGGGGGATACCCTAGGCAAGAAATGTTGGGAAACAGTTCGCCTGGGGCAGACAGGGCCATGCCCGAACTGCAATAATCACAAGGCTTTGGCCTTAAAAGATCAGTACTTTTACCGGGAAGTTTATCAAGACCCTATTAATAACAAATGGTTGGATTTACGGGGGCATATTGTTCGCTGGCCGGGAGGGCGCGAAGCTAAGCTGGGTATCGGCATGGATGTAACCAAGCAAATTCTCCTGGAAAAAGAACTGGAACAAAGAGAACAAAAGCTTAGGATGTCGGAAGATGCTTTGCTGGAAAGCGAGCAAATGTTTAAGAGTATCGTCAATAATGCCGCGTCGATTATTTATACTATGACTTTAGAAGGTTATTATTCCTTTGTTTCCCCCAGTTGGACAGAGGCCTTAGGGCATGATCCGACTGAAATAGAAGGGCGCCATTACCGGGAATATGTTCATCCGGAGGACCTCCGGCTTTTTGAGAAATTCCTGGCCCAAATAAAGGCTGCCCCTGGTGTTGGCAATAAAATATCCTGCCGAATGAAACACCAGAATGGCGAGTGGCATTGGCATCGCTTAAGCGGTTCGGCTATTGCCGATAAAAACCATAATATTCTCTTTTACATCGGAGTTGCCAGCGATATTACCGAACAGGTCGAATACCAGGATGAAATCTTAAAAGCCAATCAAGAGCTGGAAGCCGCCTTGGAGGAGATTATTTCCATTGAGGAAGAGCTGAGAATGCAGTATGACCAGCTGGAAAAGCCCAGGAAAAGGAATTGCGTGATTCCAAACAGTTGCTGGAGAATATTATCGGCTTTTTACCTGATGCTACTTTGGTTATTGACCGGGAGGGCAGGGTTCTTTTCTGGAACAAGGCCCTGGCAAGCCTGACTGGGGTTAGGGCTGAAGATGTCCTTGGCCGCGAATGATTATAAAGAAGCCCTGCCCTTTGCGGATAAAAGCCATCCTTTGCTGGCTGAACTTGTGCTGGACTTTGATATCGAGAAGGCTCGGGCTTATGGTGCCGACCTCAAATATGAAGGCGAAGATACGGTATTTGTGGGTGATTATTTTGTGCCCGGCCCTAGCGGCGGCAAGCATTACGCCCTAAAGGCAACTCCCCTATATAACACCGAAGGGAGAAGTTGTCGGGGCTATTCAGTCTTTCCGGATATTACCGTTCGCAAGGAAGCTGACCGCAAGCTTCAATACATTGCCGACCATGACAGCCTAACGGGACTTTACAACCGCAGCTGTTTTGAGAAAGAATTAGCAAACGGACAGAGCAAGCCTGGAGAAATCACAGCAATTATGATATGTGATATTGACGGTTTGAAATTAGTTAATGATACCCTCGGTCATCCGGCAGGAGATAAATTATTAATTACATGCGCGGAGATTTTGCGAAAAGCAGTTGCAGCTTCCGGGTTTATTGCCCGTATCGGCGGGGACGAATTCTGCGTGATCTTAAGAAGTTCTTCGGAAAAAGAAGTCTCTTTAATTCCGGAAAAAATGCTTCGGGCTGTGGAGGATTTTAATAATAATAATCCTCTCCTGCCCATAAGCATCTCCTACGGAATAACCTTCAGTAAAAATGAGCAGGTTGATATGCTAAAACTGTTAAAAGAAGCAGAAAATAAAATGAACTACGATAAGCTCTTGCATA
Organism: Desulfitobacteriia bacterium; assembly: GCA_050949905.1. Taxonomy (GTDB): domain Bacteria; phylum Bacillota; class Desulfitobacteriia; order Desulfitobacteriales; family Syntrophobotulaceae; genus DUML01. The sequence continues at coordinate 38,370 of JBMNGP010000024.1, forward strand.
ACCAAAGCGCCAAGAGCAATGTAGTTGGGGTGATGATGAAAGCCTTGGAGGCCAGGGATTATATCACTGAAGGGCATGCGGACAGATTGTCCGAGATAATTGAGAAAATCGCCGAGTATCTGAAAATGCCTACAGATAAAATTAATAGCTTGCGGCTCTTTGCCCGCTTCCATGACATTGGTAAAGTAGGAATATCCGATACTCTTCTTTTTAAACCTGGCAAATTAAGTGCTAAGGAATTTCAAGAAATGCAAAAGCATAGCGAGATTGGCTTTAGAATTGCCCAATCCAGTCCGGATTTAGCGCCTATTGCCGATTGGATTTTGAAACATCATGAATGGTGGAACGGTAAAGGCTACCCCTTCGGCCTGGCCGGAGAGGACATTCCTTTGGAATGCCGGATTTTGGCAGTAGCTGATGCCTACGACAGTATGAGTAATGACAGGCCTTACCGTAAAGCCCTCGATTTTCAAGCAAGGGTGGAGGAATTAAAGAAATCTGCCGGAACCCAATTCGACCCTGACATAGTAGAAATTTTTCTGAATATTCTCGAAAGGGAACATCCTAACTTCAGTGATCAACAATAATTATTAAGCCTTAAATTTAAGACTTACTGTTTCCCGCCTGTTTCTTGAGCAGCTTTGTTTAGTTCTGTAATATTGGCAAGGGTTAACTGGCCTTTAATAGCCACAAGCTCTGCATTCTGCTCCTTAATTACTTTCTCCAATTCATAGATGGAGAGATCCAGCTTAGCCGTACTATCCATTTGTTCTTCGGAGACGGTATTCTTGACTATTGACCAGCTTGATTTGATTCTTCCATATCTTTTGAGGCTAGACCCCAATCAGCGATCTTCGAGGCCAAAACGGAATTTCTCGTGTAATAAATCATCCTTTTCAATTCCGGCGATGTTTTGGCCTGATACAAGGAATAAAGATCGGGTACATAATAATAAAGCCTGTTGGCAGCCAAAAGAGCTTTAGGGGAGTCTTTTTCGGCAGTAATCTTGGTAAGGTTATTAAGGGCACTGCTGAAGCCGTCCAGTGCTTCTTTTTTACCCCCTTTTTTGGTTGCCTCCGGTAAATAGTCGTTCCAAGCGGAATGCAGATTTTTAATCTCCTGGCTGATTTGTTGCCAGGGATCTTTATTTGAGGCCTGTCCCTTTTGCTCTTGTTGGCCGGGTTGCTTAGACTGGTCAGTACCGGATTGTGCTTCTTCTTGCCCTTGGCTGCCGGCTTCAGGCTTTTCTTGCCCTTGGTTTTGCGGGGGCTTTTCCTGGCCTTGCTGAGTTTGCTGCGCCCCCTCTTCTTGAGGCTTGCCGACAGGGCCGTCGAGTGCCAGGAAGATATTTTCAATATTTGCTTCAATCGCCTCCAACTGCTTGGGGATTTTCTCGCTTTGCTTCTCCTGTCTTGATTCCTGGCCTGAATTTTGCTTAAACAGCCCACAACCTAAAAGTGCGGCTGCAATCAACAAGACCAGGCATACGAACAGGACTGTTTTGAAAAGGTATTTCCGGTTGAGACGGGTAGTTCTCATGTTGATCTTCCTTTGTCCAAAAATCTTAGTATTTAATCTCGGCTATTGTCATCCTTCAGCATTCGTAAACTATTCTCTCTTATTTCTTAGCGTTTAAATATTTGTTATCCTCTAAAGTATTTGTTATCTTCAGCCTTAAAATACCACATTCCATATTTTTTGCAGAAAGCAGACTAGGTACTTTTAAGCTTCGGCAGTATGCTTTTCCCGTTGAGGAAGCCATGAATCCCAAAGTAACCACAAGGGGAGTAATCGGCTGGGACTTAAGAACTATAGAATTCCTTGGCGAGAAGTGTTCTGCAAAAAAAGCCCTTATGTGCTGACGTTTAGATAGTTCGGGGTTATAATAGAATTGTCGAAAAATTATTCTATATCTGATTATTATTTATTGATATTCGACACTTTACATCTTTTATTTTGGTAAAAATTTCATTAAAATAAGATATATGTTAAGAGAAATATCTTTGCAGTGGAGTGGGTAGGGGATTGGCAAGTAATAAGTCCGTGATTCAATCCACAATGATGAAAATTACCGTCTTGATCTTTGGCATTTTACTAATTCTTTATTTTTTTCTGGCTAGAATTTACTGGGATAAAGAGGTCTTAACGAGAGAATTAGAGTTGTTAAAAGTTGCTTCCGTTATGGAAATGAAAGTAGAGTCCAAATATCAAAGTGTTTTAGGAATCAAAGACAATAAATATTTCGATAACCTGGAGAAATTCGAGCAAATTAATTATTTATTTGAAGATTTTTTAGCCAAGCTTTCGCAGGAGAACAAAAATATTATGATTGGTTATTATGATCGGGATGTTCATGGAACAATGTCCTATCCTCCTGTTAAAGACGGTAATATGATTCATGATCTTGAGCAGAAGCTTAAGTTGTTGCTGCAACAAGACGTTGGGGAGCCTTCGTTTGTTTCCGATGCGAAAGTACTTAATGGGGATAGTAAGAGAATTATTGCCGCAGTTGTTCCGGTTCATTACGAGGGTGAAACTGTGGGCTATACCTGGGCAATGCTCAAATCAGACGGGATTCTTTATGATTCTTACCTTGGTTACTCGAAATACTTTATTCCCAGTCTTTTAATCTGGATCTTAGTTATATTGCTGATCAAGAGAAATCTGGTTGCCATTCAATCCGCCTTAGACGAGTTCACCACCATGATTATAAAAGATAGTCTTACCAGCAGGGCCGAGCTTAATTTACCTGAGCTGAGGCCGGTCTATGAAAAAATTCGCAATCATTTGGCCAGCCTGGAATTGTTGAATAATCGCTTAGAGGAGTCCAATACTAAGCTGATTACAATCATGCAGGGAATTTTCCGACGGTTTCTTTTCCCTGGATAGGAGGTGGTGCTTTACATTTGTTAATGAAGAAACCCAGAAAATGTTAGGAAGGGAACAGACTCACTTAATCGGCAAAAGTATCTGGGAAGAACTGCCTGATTTCTTTGGAAGTGTTCCCTCAATAACCTTCATAAAGTGATGGAAGAGAATATTTCTTTGCACTGGGAAGAACGCCTTCCCTCTGAAGGTAGATATTATGAGTTTCATGCCTATCCTTTTGCCCAGGGTTTAAATGTTTTTTGCCGGGATATTACTGAGCTCAAGCAAAAAGAACAGGAACTCTCCAGACTGGAAAGGCTGAATCTGATTGGCCAGATGGCGGCCGGGATCAGTCATGAGGTTCGTAATCCCCTGACTACGGTCAGAGGATTCCTGCAGATGCTGAAAGAAAAAACAGACTCTGCCCAGAAAAAAGAATATATGGAGATAATGATTTCAGAAATAGATCGGGCTAACGGAATTATTACTGATTTCTTATCCCTAGCCAAAGCTAATTCGGACAGTACCAAATGGAGGATATTAATGAAATAATCACCCGTATTTATCCTATGTTGCAGGCCGATGCTTTTAATGACAATAAAGATGTTCTTACTAATTTGGGTGTAGTTCCTGTTTTGGAGTTAAATGAATCCGAGATCAGGCAGTTAATTTTAAATCTGGTGCGTAACGGCCTGGAGGAAACACCGCCCGGAGGCAAAGTAGAGATTAGCACTTATTTGGAAACAGACAGGGTTGTTTTAGCTATTAGTGATGAGGGGAAGGGGATACCTGAAGAAGTTCAAGGGAAAATTGGCACACCTTTTATGACAACCAAAGAAACCGGAACAGGTTTAGGACTGGCTATTTCCGTAGGGATTGCCCGGCGACACCAAGCCAAATTTGAATTCAACACTGGCCAGAGCGGTACAACATTCTATATTAAATTTCCGATCCCTGGTAAGAAGAATGCAGAATAAAAATTTTTTAGGACAAAAGTATTATTTTTGCTCATTACCAAGGAGAATTAAAAAAATATAGAATACTTGTTAAAAATGTAATAATAGCGGAGGAAAATAATGAAAGATACCGTTTTTAGCCTTTATTTTTCAAGGTATTCCGGAAAGTATCGCCATGGTTACCCTTGCTTTTGTCATAGCCCGCATTCCTTTACAGTGGAAAAAGATTGTTTTCATTGGTTTAATAATAGCCACAACATCTTATGTTTTAAGACTGTTGCCAATTACCTTTGGCATTCATACTGTTTTGTTAATAGTGCTATTTTTTATCCTATTGCTATGGCTTGGTAGTAATAATGTAAATACGTATTAATTGCTTGCTTAATCAGTAATTTGGCGACGATTATTTCTGAAACCTTGTGTTTAGGATTACTCATGCCGCTCTTTGGTTTAACCTTTGATATGCTTTATGAAAATACTTTGTTAAGAATTCTTATGACATTGCCACAGGTTATTGTTGTATTTATAGCAGCCTACATAGTTTTGCAAATCCAAATTAAAAGACAACAAAAAAAGTTTGATAAAATTTTTTATTTCATGGAAGGAGAAAAATGGAGATCCCATTGCTGGCTTTTATTTTCCAGGGCATTCCGGAGCATATTGCTTTTGTAACCTTCAGCTTTGCTCTTGCAAAGATTACTTTAAAATGGTCTAAGATAATAAGCTTTGGTGTAATCTTAGCCTTTATTACTTATTTCATCAGGATGCTTTCGCCAACCTTCGGGGTTCATACCATTATTGTCATGGGAATGTTGTTCATTTTTTTGGTTCAAACTTGTGATGTAACAATTATAACAGCATTGAGAACCGCATTATTGGCGGTACTTACCCTTATCATAACCGAAACAACATCTTTATACTTATTAACTCGGCTTTTCGATAAATCGTATGAGATGCTTAATGAGAATATAGTCGAGAGAATTGTTCTTACCTGGCCACAGATTCTTATCTTATTTTTATTATCTTTTATCATTATTACATGGCGAAGGAGAAAAGGAAAAGCAAATGAATCTTTCCGAAATAAGTCAGCGCATCTCAGATAGTCTAACACGAGAATTAGAGTGTAGTGAAGAAAAGAAGGAAATTGTTGCTTACGGTATTGAGTCCGCTCTGCTGACTGTCTTGGGTTTTTTGGCTATAGTTGTTTTGGCCTTCTTCTTGCAAGCTGTTGTTCCGGCAATTATTGCCGCCTTATTTGGGGGCTTGTTACGACGCTTATCCGGGGGTGCTCATTTTGATACACCTCTCAAATGTTTGACTTTCGGTGCAGTGATTTATGCTCTCATGGGCGTAGCGGCTAAAGAAGTTATCAAGTATGAATTATACAGCACTACCTTGGCTTTAGGTGTTTTGCTTCTATCTTTAATAATCATTGCTATCCTCGCCCCCGTAGATTGTGAGGCCAAACCTATTCATTCCCAGACTTTACGAAGAAATCTAAAAATAGCTTCTGTAAGTTTTATTGTTTTTACTATGGCTCTAATTATTTTTAACAATAATATTGTTGTGAATACCAGTGCAGTTTTGGGAGTATTCTATCAGACTATCACCTTGCTGCGGTATTTAATATTAAGAAAAAGGAGGGTTAAGGATGAAAAGGATTGTCTACACTCTTATTACATCCGCGATTGTACTCTTAGCTACAGCAAGTTCCGTATTTGCCTGCATTTATTGGGCTTACCAACCCAAAGCACCTAAGTCTTTACAAAAATAAGAATAAGGTGGGGTATCCCCACCTTATTCTTTTGAGAGGAATAATATGCTGCATGATGATAAACAAAAACAAGAAAAATATATCTTGGCTTCCCAGGTAATCTCTTTTTGTTTACTGGCCATGCTTATCCTGGTTGCTGTTAGTTTTAAAGACCAACTGGCCTATCAGATTGGTTATTATCATTCGACGGTGATGTTTTTTATCGTCTTGCCTCTAATTGTCTTAGTAAGGCTTTTAAGTATTCACTATAATAATATACCGATAGACTATGGCGTGAATCTTTTCTACTATCTGGTGTCGGCTATTTTTCTAATATATTGAACAATAATGCTTTTCAAATCTTGCTTATAATGCCAATTATTATTATGGCTTTAAAATATGGCACCAAACATTCGCTGTATACCTGTCTTTGTTCTCTGGTCGTGTTATTTTTCGTCAGCTTTAAAAGAAGTTTTACCTCTATCGACAGTGATCTCATGTACTGTATAGTATATATCCTCGTAGCCTGGCTCCTCGGAAATATGCGGGAAGCAGAAATGGATATTGAGAAGAAGCTGGAGAGATTAGCTCATAACGATGGTTTGACGGATCTTCTCAATCATCGCTCCTTTCAGAGGATCCTGGATCAAGAGCTGCAGAAAGCCGAAAAAACTAAAGAGAATTTAAGCCTGATTATGCTGGATTAGATTATTTTAAAGTATACAATGACTCTTTCGGCCACCAAAAAGGAGACCAGGTCTTAAAACAAATGGCAGAGATCTTGAAAACGCTACACCTGAAAAATGTTATTGCGCCAGATACGGAGGGGAAGAGTTTGCGCTGATCCTTCCGGGGATTAAGATAGAGCAAGCCAAGGTTTTGGGTGAGAATATCAGGAGTAAAATTGAAGAGACTCCTTTTCCAGGCAGGGAGCTTTTACCCAAAGGTAAGCTTACTGTGTCTGTAGGTATTGCCGAATACCCTGCCATGGCTAATAATAAAGAAAAGCTCATTCAAAAAGCGGATGAGGCCTTATACAAGGCTAAATTCGTCAGCAAAAACAAAGTGGAGACCTATTATTCGGTCTTTGATGAATTAAGCCTTGGTTTAATTGAAGAGGAAAGGGATATCTTTAATTCTATCCGGACTTTAACTATGGTGATTAATGCCAAGGATAAGTATACTTATGGCCATTCCGAAAGGACAATGCAATTAGCCAAAAGCTCGGTAAGAGAATAGGTCTGGAGCAAGAGAGCCTGCAAGAGCTAGTCTACAGCGCTTTGCTGCATGATATCGGCAAAATTGAAGTGGCTAGGGAGATATTGAACAAACCGAGCAAACTTAGCCAAGAAGAGTGGGCAGTGCTTAAACAGCACCCTCAATGGGGAGCAGACATTATCAGGCCCTTAAAATCCTTAAAGGGTACGGCCGACATTGTCCGTTTCCATCATGAAAATTTTGACGGCAGCGGCTATCCGCTGGGTCTAAAAGGGGAGGAATTCCTCTGGGAGCGCGGATTTTAAGAATCATTGACAGTTTTGATGCTATGACTACCATCCGCTATTATAAAGACGGTATGACTAAAGAACAGGCTCTGGAAGAACTTTTTACTTTCTCCGGGCGGCACTATGATCCGGATTTGCTGGCTGAATTTATTCAGATGATGAGGGAGTGAGCTGCCGGAGCTTTTCTTTAAGAATAGCTCCGGTTTTTTTTATAGAGCTCAATATCAATATTATTAAGTACTTCCAAGTATTTTTGAAGGACCACTGAGCCATGGCCAAATCATTATTGTTTAAAAAATCTATAGTTTCACTGAGCCAGAGGACGGCGTAATTAGATTCGTTTTCCAGGCTAACCCTGGTGCAGTCCAATTTCTCAAGCAGTTCTTCAAGGTTAGGATCCACCGGTATTACCTCCTTGGAGAGTAGTTCTTACTTTTTTCCATCCGCGAGTGTTTGATTTCTTAGAGATATTCCTCCAATAGCTACAGGTTCCGCAGTACATAAAAGCCGGTACCGATATGGGCTTTTATAGCCAATATATTTTCAAGTTCAAGATTACAGGCAGGACAGAGTTCACTGGTTATCGCCTCTTCATGGAGGGAGTTATAAAAGGGCTTATAGTTATTGGATCTTAATTGCCTCTCTCGTTGAGGGAAACTTGTCCACTGATGCATAAATACCTCCGCTAAAGCTTTTTTACTAGTTTCTTATAGTACTATTTCTTAGCGTCGGAAAAATATACCCTCATCCCAGCAAAGAATTAAGCTTTAATCTCAGAAAATAAGTATATTTTTTGCATTACTTAGCGAACCGCTAAAGCAGAGAAGCGTCGTGAGCGCAGCTGATACAGCGTTAAACCGCACCGTGGTTCACATCGGGTAGAGTACCCAAAGGTTTAGGTGCAGTAGCTGTAGCAGCAAGGCGTGGTGACCGGGTAATGCAAAAGGAGCCATTGCTTAGCAAATTTTTTCGTTTTGCAACGGCCCCTTTAATCAAGTATCTCTAGACGATATTCCGGTTTATTTATACAAAAGCTCTACTGCCTTTTTCATGTCAGCTCCGCTCATTAAGCCTTCTTTTTTCTCAACGACAATACCTTCTTTATTTATAAAAAATGATACTGGGATATTGGAAGTATTATAGAGGCGAGCCACAGTTAAGTCCGAATCCAATAAAACCTGGAAGGTATAACCGTTTTCCTCTATGAATTTTTTAACAGTATCCTGGTCTTCACCCGTATTGACGGTCAGTACAACCAAATCTTGTTCTTCGTATTCCTGTTGGATTTGCACTAGATCCGGCATTTCATCTTTACAGGGGTCACACCAGGAAGTCCAGAATTTAAGGAAGACATTCTTGCCACGCAAGTCGCTTAAAGTTACTCTTTTGCCTTCTAAGTCAGTTAGTGTAAAGTCCGGAGCCTCATTTCCTTTACCCACACCGGAACAGCCGCTTAAGATCAGCAGCAGGGTGAGCAAAGCAAGGTAAAAGATGAAAATTGTTTTGCCAGAATTCCTCTTAAGCATAGTGTTCCTCCCGAAATTGATTAATCATCTAATAATACCACTGCCCCGAACCCTATAGTAAGTCAGCTCCTAGCTCTTGTCAGCTCCTAGCTCATAACTGCTGTTTTCCATAAGCCGTGCAGATTGCAGTATTCCCCTCACTTCCAAAACCTTTTCCGGTTTAACGGCAAAAAAGGCTTCTGCTTTTTTGCCGGATCGAGTTCGCCCCGGAGAACTTTACAGCGGGTTATTACTTCAATGAATTTAATATAGTGGTTTTTCCTCCATGGGGTGGGCAACACTTCCTACGATAACTCTGATTCCGTCATCCACCTTTTCAACTACCGGGACATGCTTTTCTCCGCCGGTATCTTCTGTTTTGGCAATTAGTTTTTCCATAGGCTGGCCGCAGCAGACCAGGGCAGGTGCGCCTGGATGGACTATTTCCACTACATTACCACAGATGTTGCATTTGAACAAGTCATGAAGTTTAGTCATGTATTTACCCCTCCAATTATTTAGTTTTTCTTCAACCCGATAGTATTTAAACTATAAAGATTAGGTTCTAATTTTTGGCTATGTATTCTGGCATTTCAGGGCTAGGGTTGATTGCTTAAATCATACAATAAATTGGCTGAGTATTCAATACTATTTAGAGAAGTTATTAGATAGAAACTGGTCGAAAATATCCCTTGGCAGGTACCGGCAACTATTCTATTAATTATTTCAAGAGGTAATTATTATTGTTAACATGAGATAGTGAATACTAGCTTAAAGCTATAATTAATTTCGATAGACTACAAAATACCCTAATTTTCTCACCTAAATTGTATTATCATTGAAATAAGCTCAGAAAGGAGGAGACAATCCACGAAGGGGAAAGACGTTACACGAAGGGGGTATTGCTTATGTCGAAAGCTCTGGTTAGTGAATTACTGAAGAGACTCGACTGGGAGATTCGGACAAACAGGTTGCTCGCTGAATTAAACAATTATCTCAACCTTAAAGATTCCCTCCGGACAGTTCTGAAACATTTAAGAGAGATTACAGACTGTGAGGCTCTTGGAATCCGGCTGTACGACGGTAAGAATTATCCGTATTATGCTTATGAAGGTTTAGAAGGTGTCTA
>JBMNGP010000025.1:0-15000 GCA_050949905.1 Desulfitobacteriia bacterium
ACAGTAAAGGTCCGCAATCGCACTGAAGCATTAGCTCTCTTGTATCGACAGGAAAAAGATCGGCAAAGGATAGATAGCTGATCTAGACCAGAATTGGGTTTATGGCTGCTATTGGAGCGATTTGCGGTGGCCAGGTTCTAACTGAGATTCAGTGTTGTTTAACCCCAAAGGGCGGGGTCATCATACCAATTTCCAGGTTGATAACCATCATTACCCCAAAGTGGATTAAGTTAATATCCAAGGCCTGGATAATCGGCAGGAAAATAGGGGTGACAATAATCAAGGCTGCCAGGCTGGACATGAAACAGCCGATTAGTAAGAACAAAAAGTTGCAGGCCAGTAAGAAGGTATACTTGCTTTGGAAGATGGAGAAAGCTTCGGCAATTTTTAAGGGGATTTGTTCGGCGGTTATAACCCAGCCGAAGGGGGCGGCCATACCCATAATAATCATACAGACTGAGGTCATGATCGCTGAATCAATCAGCATTTTCTTAATGGCTTTCAGGTCAAGTTCTCGGTAAATGAAAACACCGACAATAAAACCATAGATAACTGCAACACCGGCGGCCTCGGTCGGAGTGAAAACTCCGGAATAAATTCCGCCTAAGATAATAACCGGCATGAGTAATGCCCAGAAAGCTTCGCGGAAGGACTTCCATAATATTGCCGGTGATCTTTCAATGACTTGTTTTTCACCGTAACCCCTCTTTTTAGAAAGGTAATAGTTCACAGCCATCAGGAATAAGCCAATAATAATACCGGGGATAATACCGCCGGCAAACATCCCTGCTACCGAAACCGAAGCTAAGGCAGCATAGACGACCATGGGGATACTGGGCGGAATAATAACGCCGATTCCTCCGGCCGAAGCCTGCAGGGCGCAAGCATAGCTGCGGTCATAGCCGGCTTTAACCATTTCCGGAATCACAATCAAGCCGAGGGCGGCAACTGTAGCAGGGCCGGAACCGGAGATGGCCGCGAAGATCATACTGGCTAAGATGGCTACATGGCCTAGTCCGCCATGAAAACCGCCTACCAGTAACTTACAAAAGTCAATAAGCCTGCGGGAAACCCCGCCGTTTTGCATCAGGTTACCTGCCAGGATGAAAAACGGAACGGCCATCAAAGTAAAGTTATTGGTATTGCCGAACATACTCTGCATAATAACCATATGGGGGACATCAGTCGTAAGTACAATCGAGGCAACGCTGGCAAAGCCTAAGCAGAGGGCAATAGGAACATTTAAGAATAAAGTAACAAAAAAGACGGCAAATAAAATAATACTTGCTGTTGTCATACTGTTTCCTCCTGTTCCTGCCTAGAGGGCATTAAGTCTTTTTTAAAAGTTTGAATAGCATTAAGGAAGAAACGAATAACCATCAATGTAAAACCAACGGGCATCGAGGCCGTAGTCCAGGCTACAGGTATTCTCGATACCGGCAAAAGTTGTCCTGCAGAAACCTGATGCATAACCATTTCCAGACCGCTGTAAGCAAAGAATAAACAGAAAAGGCCGCAGCAGACATTGATAATAACCATGAAAATGGAACGTAACTTGGCCGGAAAGCGGGATACTATAGCGGTTACTCCTAAATGAGCACCGTATTTAACCCCCAGGCTGGCACCAACAAAAGTTGTCCAAACAAACATTGCCCGCATAACTTCTTCGGTCCAGGCAGCCGGAAAGTGAAAAACAAAGCGGCATAGAACCTGGAAAAAGCATAAAAGAGGCATAAGGCCAAAAAGGACTACTAAGATTATCTCTTCAAAATGTTCAATAATCTTATCCAACCATTTTACCACTAAAGAACACCTCCTGTTTGAATTAGAATTTATATCTGCTAATGGTTTACCTATTTATATGCAATTTTCAAGCCAACTAGCAAGATTTAAGATTTATTTTCCAAAAAGAATTAATCAAGGCTGCTAACAAAGGAGAAGTACTAAGTTTTTCAAAAGATTATGTAATATTTAGCTGTGTTTATTAATTAAAAAACCATACCTTTTATTTCGATTACTTCAAAATATTCCCACGAAAAAGTTCTAAAACTTAAAAAAATCATTCTAAAAACTAGAAGCTGATTGTAAACAATAAAAATATTAAAATCTTATTGTCCCATCATCAGCTTCAAATTATTTTGAAATAAAAAGTGTTTATAATTTATGATTAAATCCTAAATTTGCTTAAGAGGTTAAATTATAAGCTCGTATTTTATTATATAAAGTTGCCAGGGAGATCCCCATTTCCTGGGCGATTTTCTTTTTAGCCGCAACTGTTTTGCCATAAACCTTCAGTTTCTCTTGAATCATAATCATTTCAACTTCATGCAAATTAGATTCAGAGGTAAGTTTTTTGCTGTTTAACTCTTTATTATCAGAACTGCTCCTAGGGCTAGGAGCGCCCTTATTAAAAAATCTCGGGGGTAGGTGGTCAGGTAAAAGGATATTGCTATCAGCAAAGTTAACCATCGCGGTAATCGTATTTTTTAATTCCCGTACATTGCCTGGCCATGAATATTTTTGGAAGAGTTCTATAGTTTGGGGATCAAATTTTACTTCTTGACTGCCAACTACTTTTTCCAAAAAATAATTAGCCAGGATAGTAATATCTTCAGGCCTTTCCCGGAGAGGGGGAATCTCAATTGGAATTACACACAAACGGTAATAGAGATCTTCCCGGAACTTCCCTTCTTCGATGAGCTTCTCCAGGTTTTGGTGGGTAGCGGCAATTATTCTGACGTCGGCAGCAATGGGCTGGGTACCGCCAACTCTTAGAAATTGACCTGTTTCTAGAACACGCAGGAGTTTGGCCTGGAGAGAAAGGTCGAGATCGCCGATTTCATCCAGGAATAATGTCCCGCCGTCAGCAATTTCATATAAACCAAGCTTCCCGCCTTTAGTAGCCCCGGAAAATGACCCACCTTCGTAACCAAAAAGTTCGGATTCAACAAGCTGCTGCGGGAGGCAGGGACAGTTTAAACTTACAAAAACATTTTGATTCCGAAGGCTGTTATTATGAATAGCCTGGGCAAAAACCTCCTTGCCGGAGCCGCTTTCTCCCAAAAGCAGAACGCTAACATCTTTTAAAGCAGTTCTTTTTGCCAATTGAATAGTTTGGATAATTTTCTCGCTTTGCCCAATAATATCTTTAAATGTTAGAGTAGCACGATGGTCAGTATGAATCCTATTGCGCATCTGTTTAATTTTATTGGAATACTCTACTAAGGTCTGATTGACATCTTCTAAAGTCTTAAATACAGAAATGCCGCCAACTATCTCACCATTTATCCGCAAAGGGGACATAGCAACATAGGCGTGAGTATTGCCAATCACTTTTTTGCGGATGCTGTTAATGGGGTTGCCGGTCTTCATTACTTGAGGCAATAGAGGATTTTCGCAGAAAGCAGGTAGTTTTTGGCCGATAATATCCTCGATTGGGCAATTGGAAATTTTAGCATAAGCGGCGTTGGCATAGACTATGTCCTGCTCCCTATTGACAACGAGAACCCCATCAGTCATTGAATCTATGACATTTTTAAAGAATTCCAAATCTAATTTGCTAATATCCATGCTGTATTGAATTCCTTTCCCGACTTTATTGTTCATGGAAACCGGAAATCAAAAATCGCTATTAATAATCTGCTAAAAATGTCAAGTCGATCTGAAAAAAGTTATAAGTTAATTAAAATTATCTCATTTTCTGCAAAATATGTAAATAGTTCAACGCCAAAGTTACCAGTTTAGCCAATGATAACTTAGGTAAGGGTGAGAAAACCAAAGATATTTTGACATTTAGGTATAGTAGAATGTGGAAAAAACAGAGCAGACGCTAACCTTTTGCTAAACATCTGCTCTGTTTTTGAGTGAAAATTAGGGTTGTTACATTAAGGGAGGTATAGAAAGGTTTGAAGATTGCGGTAAATTATCCTTAGATATCGATTACAATTACTTCTTGCGGAGTCTTATGCATAAGCTCAGCACCCTTATCAGTTAGGAGGTAGTTGTCACAGCAGAAAGCATAGGTCTTAAAGTCGGGGCTTAAGGCGATAGGATGAATAGCTATACACATATTCTCTTTAAAGGTCATAGTCTCATCTGGATTGAAGCCAGGCCTTTCGACTAAATCATAACCCTGACCGTGGCCAACTAAACGTTTATCAGCCAGATAGCCTTTGCTGACATTAAAGTCGTTAATGGCATCCAGCACTGTCTTGGGCAGAACACCCGGCTTAATTAAGCTAGCACCCAAATGTTGAGCTTGTTTGGCAACCTCAAAAGCCTCTACTAAATCTTTGGGGGGCTCGCCCAGAGAGAAAGTCCTGGCTATTTCGCCATAGAAGCCTGCCGGGCCGTTTACTTCCAGCATAATCAGCACTTGGTCACCGGCTTTGATTTGCCTGTTTTGATAGAATTGATGGAATTGGCCGGTAGAATTGCCGGGAGAGTTAGAACCAATCATGATTAATTGCTCTTCACCGCCGAGGTCAAAACACATTCTGATCATTTCAGTGCGCAGCTGCCATTCATATTTACCGGGGCGAATAAAGGTCGGAGCGGCAGCAAAGATAGCGTCTTGCAGAGCAATAGCTTTGCGGATATAGCTAATTTCTTCTTCGCTTTTAATAGCTTTAATCTCGTCGATCATATCGGTTACGTCGACAAATTCGACCTGTGGTAAATTGTCTTTCAGGTATTGGACAAAGAAAGCATCCATAAGGCCTAAGCCGACAAAACCAACTCTTTTGTCATTGCGGCGTTTAACCAAATCAACAGCTACTTTGGCATCATAATCATTGGTGAAATTCAAAGTTCTAAAATAGGGACGAGCAAATTTTTGGCTGATGCCGCGGATGGCCCAATCCGGAGGAGATGGAGGCAGGGGCTCGCCGCCGCTAACTATCAAGGCCATTCCATCATCAACTGGGAAGAAAACTGTTTTCGGATAAGAGTTTTCGCCGGGGATATCAATAAGGTACCTGACATAACCGCCAAGCCACTTATTATTATTCTGGGCAAAGAAAGAATCGATGTTGTTGGCTTTCATCGCATCTTTGATTGCTTTCCAGCGGCGTTCCATCTCTTGGGTCGAGACGCGAAATCTTAATCTTTCGTGTCTTACATCCTCTGTCATACGAATAACCTCCTCAAATTAAAATGATTTCGTCCTTTTCTACTAGCATTATTGATGCCAAAAGTTTGTTGGCAGAGAGCAAAATATTACCGATAAACAAATTAGCCTCTAGGGAAGCTCTTAAGCAAAGGATTTTGGAATTAAGTAAAAAAAAGCTATTAGCAGAGCAGCAATTGTAACTCATGCTAAAGATTAAGTTCGAATAAGCATAAAAAAGTAGATATATTTCTAGAATCTAGAAAGAATTTTAATTCCTTTCTAGAAATTAGAAAGATTATTTCAATTAAAGATTAAGGATGCGAGTTCAAATTGCTATAAGATCTAAGATTAATATAAAATTTTAATAAAAAGTTCAAAAAAAGTTATCTAGAAAGAAGGATTGCTGGCAAAAATAGCGAAATATCATTGTAATAGTTTCTAGCTAATGGTTTATCGTCGCAGGTCTATAGGATTTATCATATAGCCCGGCTAAGGTAAAGGAGGGATGAAAGCATCGCAGTTGAATATTTACCGAGAAGAATAGGAAGGTGATTAGCAGTAGAAGTATATGCCTTGGGTAGTCTAAAGTGCTCAATGTCTAAAAGGGTCAATTTAATGATTTAGAGGAGGAAAAAAATGAAAAAGCTAACAGTTATTTTGCTGTGTTTAGCCCTGGTGTTCACCATGACAGCTTGTGGAGGCTCTGATAAACCTTCCAATGCTGGAACTGATTCAACCGAACCAATCAAAATTAAAGTGGCTTGCGACAATGTTACAAATGGTCCTTGGGATATGGGCTTCAAAGAATTCATGAGGATCGTTGAGGAAAAAGTCCCTGGCAAAGTAGAATTCCTGTATTATCCGGATGGTCAGCTTTCCAACAATGACCAAAGAACCACAATGGAAATGATCCAGACCGGCGGCGTTCACATTGCTGCCTTTTTGCCTTCCATCTATGAGCAATTTGACGAGCGTTGGTCGATTTATGGAATGCCTTATCTCTTTGCCAGCGTCGAAGAAGCTCGGGCATCATGTGATGGTGAAGCCGGAAAATTTATGCTAGGCCTTCTTGAAGAAAAAGGTGTTCATGGCTTGGCTCTTTGGGAACAGGGAATGCGGCATCTAACTACTTCCAAAAAAGCAGTCAGAGTTCCTGCCGATATTGCCGGTATGAAAATCAGGGTTATGGACAGCCCCAGCTTCATTGAAATGATGGAACAATTAAAAGCTCTTCCCCTGGTTACTTCCATGGGTGAACTCTATACTGCCTTACAGCAGGGAGCTGCTGATGGTCAGGAGAATCCTTTAACTACTATCTACGACAGAAAATTATATGAAGCTCAAGATTATGTAACCTTAACCGGCCATACCTATAACCCTCTCATTTTAGGAGTCAATAAAGCATTTTGGGAAAAACTGCCTGCCGATATTCAACAAGCATTGTCTGAAGCGGCAATTGAAGCTACTCCTTTCCAAAGAAAAGCAAATGAAGATTTAGAAGCACAAAAACTCGCGGGATTAAAACAAGCTGTTGAAGTAATTGAATTAACTGACGAAGAGATTGCTCAGTGGCAAGAAGCTACCAAAGGCGTTGCTCCCAAATTTAAAGACATTATTGGGCAAGATGTACTGAATGTCTTCGGCATCAAGTAAACCCACAAGAAGGCATGCGTTGTTATTTGTTACTGATTCGCAAGTGATTAGCAGCAAGAGCATTTTACTAAATTGGAAAATGGGACAAATCATTTTTCAGTAATGATTTAGAGGAGGATAAAAAATGAAAAAGAAATTAACAATTATCCTGTTGTGTTTAGCTCTTGTGTTCACTATGACCGGTTGTGGAGGCTCCGATAAACCCGCCGATGCCGGAAAAGACTCTACCGCGCCAATCAAAATTAAGGTTGCCTGTGACAATACTACCGGCGGACCTTGGGATCTGGGCTTTAAAGAGTTTATGAGAATCGTTGAGGAAAAAGCCCCTGGCAGAATCGAATTCCAATACTATCCTGATGGCCAGCTCTCCAATAATGACCAAAGAACCACAATGGAAATGATCCAAACCGGCGGAGTAGACATTGCTGCCTTCCTGCCTTCTATTTATGAGCAATTTGACCAACGTTGGGGTATTTATGGAATGCCATACCTGTTCGCCAGCACCGAAGAAGCCCGGGCATCCTGTGACGGTGAAGCCGGCCAATATATGTTAAGCCTGCTGGAAGAAAAAGGGGTTCATGGACTGGCTTTGTGGGAGCAAGGTTGGCGTCATCTGACCACCTCGAAAAAAGCGGTCAGACTTCCTGCTGATATTGCCGGCATGAAAATCCGGGTTATGGACAGCCCCAGCTTCATTGAAATGATGGAGCAATTAGGCGCACTTCCCCTGGTTACTTCTATGGGCGAACTCTATACCGCTTTGCAGCAGGGTGCTGCCGATGGTCAGGAAAACCCCTTGACCACGATTGCCCGCAGAAAGTTTTATGAGGCTCAGGATTATTTAACGCTGACTAAACATTGTTACAATCCTCTAATTTTAGGTATCAACAAGAAATTCTATGATTCCCTGCCGGCAGACCTTCAACAGGTTATCACCGAAGCAGCCAAAGAAACTGTTGCCTTTGAAAGAGCTGCAGTAGAAGCCGAAGATGCTAAATTCGGAGAAGAATTAAAACAGCACCTCGAAATTATTGAGTTAACGGATGATGAAATCAAACAATGGCAGGAAGCAACTAAAGGTGTATTGCCGAAATTCAAAGATATACTTGGGCAAGAAGTTTTAGATAAATTCGGAATTAAGTAAGGGATATAATTTTCAATTGCTCCAGTAAGGAACTAGAGGTGAAACGATGGCAGCAATCATGTTTTTAGAAACTAGAATCATTGTTGCTGCCATTATTATTTCTGATAATTTAAGGAGGTAAGTATGGATAAAAGTTGTGGGATCAAACATGAAAGAATTAGATATTCAATTCCTACCAGAGAACTGGAAAGACGGTGGAGTGCGGTAAGAGAAGCAATGAAAGCCAAGGATCTGGATATTATCATTGCGCAAAACAATAACCAATGGCTAGGCGGCTATGTACGCTGGTTTACCGATGTTTCCGCTCAACATGGCTACCCCCTGACAGTCCTTTTTCCGGCCGACGAGGAAATGACTATTATCAGCCATGGTAATAAGCCTCTTCCTCCGGCACCTCCTGCCTATGCTCTTCGCGGAGTAAAAGAAAGAATCCCCGTGCCCTACATGAGGACTTTAAACTATACGGATGACATGGAACCGGAAGAAATTGCCGGGATCTTAAAAAAGCGCAATGATAAAAGAGTAGGTATTGTCAGTCCTGCTAATATGTCTTATCCTTTCCTGGCAGGTTTAAAAGAAAGATTGCCCGAGGCCGAATTTGTAGATTTCACCGATGAAGTAGATGAGATTAAAGCTGTTAAAAGCGAAGATGAGTGGGTATTTATCAATAAAGCCGTAGCTTTGCAGGATAAAATTTGTGCTGCTATGCCGACGATCATTCGTCCTGGTATTTATGAATATGAAGTAAGACAGAGAATTGTTGATATTTTGGAAGAACAAGGCGGTGAAGAACAGCTCTTTTCCATGTCCTCCGGTCCTATCGGAACTTTTGCCGGGCATACTTGGGTTCAATTCCAAAACAGAAAGATTAATCAAGGTGATGTTTACTTCGCCATGATTGAAGTTAACGGCCCTGGCGCTATGTACGGCGAATTTGGCAGAACCTGGTGTCTAGGCGAACCGAATAAGGAACTACTGAAGTGTTGGGACATTGCTTTAGAAGGGGCTAAACTTATTGCCAAGTTGAGCAAGCCGGGTACTAAATGTGCCGATATTTTAGTCGCTTATAATAATTTCCTGGCTGAAAAAGGACTGCCGCCGGAAGGCAGGCTTGTAGCTCACGGCCAGGGGTATGATTTGGTTGAAAGACCCGCTTATCGCCCGGAAGAAAAGATGGTCTTAAAAGAAGATATGAATATAGCCATTCATCCGACTATTATGGATGAGAATAACTATGCCTTCTGCTGCGATAACTACAGAATCAGAAAAGACGGAGCTGAATTGCTGCATAAATCACCGCAGGAAATTATTGTTCTTGAATACTAGTACACTGTTACTTTTTAAATTTCATAATGACAAATATTCAGATGTTAGAAGGTACTAGGACGGTTGGTGCGCGCTAGAGAAAGTTTTGAACACCAGGTAGGTAAGAATTATCTTGCTTGGTGTTCAAAATTTCTTCTTATAAATGGGATGGAGGCGGAATACTTGTTAAAAACTACGCAAAGATTAATTTTAGCGGTAACAGTTTTTTGTATTTTGCTCGAGCCTTTCGTACCATTTGCTTTAACCAGGGTTATTTCGTTTTTGGGAATAGCTTTGTTTTTGGCTGTTTTGCCTACCATCAAACCCCAAAATAGAATTTTGCCCTTAATAATAGTCACAGCCGGCCTGGCAATTATGTGGTCAACAAGCCAATCCTTAGCTGTTTTCCTAAATGGAGCCAGCACCATGTTGGGTATTGTCAGCATTTTAATCGTCATGCAATTATTCAGTATTCCTATCCAATTGGGGACTTATACCAGAGATATCGAATATCTCTTATTTAAGTACATAAAGAAAGAACAAGGGCTATTCTTTTTTACTACTATTATCTCGCATTTTTTTGCCACCTTTTTATTATTTGGTACTATTCCGGTAATGCTCTCCTTGTTAGGAGAACCTCTAAAAAATAATGTCCAAAATTTTGAAAGATTTGCTGCTACCGCCATGGCCAGAGGCTATGCTATGATGATCAGCTGGGCTCCCGGGGCGGTTATGCTTTTATTAATTACGGGTATAACTAAATTAGAGTGGAACCAAGTCTTCTTGCCTGGAATACTCTTAAGCGTTATAGGGATAGCAACTTCTGTTCTTTTGGAAGGGCGCTTCTCCTTATCAAGGGAAACGATAATTTCCCCTCAGAAGGCGAGTCAGAATATTGATGAAAAGGAAGCCTGGAAAAGTGTCCTGGAAATAGTCTTAGTCATCTTAAGTATGATTGTGGTAATTTTCTCTCTGGAAAAATCAAAAATCTTTCCTTCTACTTATTGTGTTATGATCTCAGGACTCATTATTTTTAGTATCTGGATGCTAAAATTTTTAAAAAGCCCCAATCTAAAAACTGTTGCTAAGCAGTATTGGCAGGAGGGGTTGCTCCGAGCGGTGGATCTGGCCATTATGTTCGTAGCTATTGGGATTTTAACTAAAGTAGTCGAAGCGGCTGATTTAATAAACTATTTTTATCATTACATAGGGGTTGAACGAGTGGGGCGACTTGGTAATAGCCATAATCCCGCTCCTCACTGTATTCCTGGCTTACTTTGGCTTGCATCCCATGATTACTGTTACCATTATAGGAAGTATATTTATGAGTTCCCAGGGCACAATTTCTCCGATAGCAATCGCTCTGGCCCTGCTTTTAGGTGCAATCGTTTCTTTTATTGTTACACCTTTAAATGGGATTAACCTAACGCTGTCCAATTATTTAAACCGGCCGGCCAGTCAGATTACCCTACAATGGAGCGGTTTGTTTAGTTTGATCTTTTTAGGCGAAGGGATTGCCCTAATTTACTTCTGGACGATCCTTGGTATTTAGAAGATTTCTAGAAATTAATTATATATTTAATAATTTTAAATAAATGATAAATAATTGGGGGCGGCTTATTGTAAGGTTTTCTGAGTTTCTTGCTCTCCAAATTGGTTGGCATCTTTCTTGCTTAATAAACTAGTAGCTGGACGTTTATTTATTACTAGGAGGAGTAGAAATGGCATTTCAAGATTTACGGGAATATCTTCAAGCATTAGAGAAGGAAGGTCAGTTGATTCATTATACCGATGAAGTTTGGCCGGAACCTGATATTCGGGCTATTTCACGGGCGGCTGTGGATATGGGTTCTAATTGTCCTGGTGTACTGTTGGAAAATATTAAAGGTTATCAAGGGAAAAAAGTAGCAGTAAACCTTCATGGTGGCTGGGCTAATCATGCTATAATGATGGGGATGCCTAAAACAACCCCTTTAAAAGAACAGTTTTACGAGCTGGCCAAGCGCTGGGATAATTACGAAGATGGGGAAATTCAGTGGTTTGAAGGGCAACCCCCCTGCCAGGATGTAGTCATCACGGAAAACATTAACCTCTATGAAATTCTCCCTTTATACAGGGTTAACCCTTATGACGGCGGTTTTTACTTATCGAAGGCTTCCATAGTTACCCGAGATATTGAAGATCCCTATAATTTTGACAAAGTTAATTTGGGCACTTACCGGGTTCAGGTTCAGGGGCCGGATACCCTGGGGCTTCAAGGCCTGGCTTTTCACGATATCGCTATTCATGCCAGCAAAGCTGAAGCCCGGAATAAGCCTCTGCCAATCAGCATTTGTTTAGGGGTAGCACCGTTTTTGACCTTTATCTCCAGTACTCCGGTGGCGTATGATGAGTCGGAGTACAAGTATGCTTCAGCCTTGGCCGGGATACCAATAGTACTGACAAGGGGAATTACCAATGATCTGCCGATTCCCTTTAGTGCAGAATATGTGATTGAAGGAGAAATAATTCCCCGGGTACGTGTCCCGGAAGGACCTTTTGGCGAATTCCCCGGCAGTTATTCCGGTATTCGGCGTCAGTACCAAATTAAGGTAAAGGCCGTGACTCACAGGCAAGATCCAATTTTTGAAAACCTCTATTTAGGCCGTCCCTGGACGGAGATTGATACCTTGATGGGCCTCAATACCAGTATTCCTCTCTATAAACAGCTAAAGGAGACAATGCCGGAAATTACAGCAGTCAATGCTATGTATCAACACGGGCTGACAACTATTGTGGCCACGGATAACCGTCTGGGAGGCTATGCCAAATCTGTAGCTATGAGATTATGTTCCACTCCCCATGGCATTGGGTACTGCAAGAATATTATTTTGGTAGACGGTGATGTGGATCCTTTTGACCTCAATCAAGTTATGTGGGCTTTATCCACCCGGCTTAGACCGGATAAGGATGTTATTGTCATACCACACATGCCTGGCATGCCTTTGGATCCGGCCTCAGAGCCCCCTGGAATGAGCGGGAAAGTGATTATTGATGCTACAACACCGGTTGCCCCCGAACCGGTCCTCAGAGAAGTACGGATGGTTGACCGTATTGTGCAATCGGAGCATTACCGCAAGGTTCTAGAAAAGCTTTATCGCCAGTAGCGAATAATAGGAATTAACAATACGATAAAAAAACTCGATTAATTCAGGGTTTAAAAAGGACTTTGCTTTTCTCTATATTTCTTTTGTCTTAATCGATTTTGCAATAATAAGGAAGTGGAGATTCTTCGCTGCGCTTAGAATGACAAATATTTGAATGTTACCAAGTACTTATACTTTATGGGGAGGATAATTATATGAAATGTGTTCGTTGTCTGCAAGATACCGCTCAAAAAGTAGCAGTTGCTCCAGATGGAAGCGGAGCCTGGGAAGTATATTATTGCCAAAGGTGTAATTTTAGCTGGAGATCCTCGGAAGAACCGGAAGTGATCGATCCGGCTAAACGTGATCCCTGGTTCCAGCTTGATACCGTGGATATCGAAAATCTTGCTGCCCTTGTCCCCATTCCGCCTTTGCAGAAATAGGGATAGCCAATGAAAAATTCAACAAAAAAACGCCTTATAATCGGAATGAGCGGAGCAAGCGGAGCCGTCCTGGGTATTTCTGTTTTAAAAGCTTTAGCGGATTTACCCGAATGGGAAAGCCACCTCTTGATTTCCGAAGGAGCAGCCAAGACGATTCAAATTGAAACCAGCTATAGCTTAGAAGAAGTAAAAGCTTTGGCCACTAGAGTTTATGAGTTTAAGGATATTGGGGCAAGTATTGCCAGTGGGACATATCAAACTGAGGGAATGGTGATAATTCCCTGTAGTATGAAGACTTTAGCGGGAATTAATAGCGGTTATTCTGATAATCTCCTGTTAAGGGCGGCTGATGTTGTTTTGAAAGAAAGAAGGAAGCTGGTTTTGGTACCCAGGGAGACTCCGTTTAATACTATACATCTGCGTAACATGACTGAGCTTTCCCAGATGGGAGTAATTATGTTGCCCCCAATGCTGACTTTTTATAATAACCCGCAAAGTATTGAAAACATGGTCGAGCATATTACCGGGAAAGTTTTGGATATCTTTGGGATTGCAAGTCCTAATTTCAAGCGCTGGCAGACACCATAGGATTGATAACCATAGAAGCTAAATATAAGTAAATAGTAAGGACATTAAGTAAGATAACATAACGCAATGAAGTGAAGAGGTAAGAAAATAGTGTAAGATGCAGAATTAATCAAAGAGAAAAACTGGAAGTATGAAATAAATGCTTAAAATGATTAGAAAAATTTTCCTAGCAGTGATTGTAATAACTTTACTCCTAGCACCTTTAAGCCCTTTTGATCTCACTTGGGCTTATTTTGTCTTAGGTTGCGGTATTTTTCTGACTGTTTTACCCGCTCTGGAATTGCGGGAAAAAGTTGTTGTTTTGACAATCACCCTGCTGGGGATGGCAATTATTTGGCGCTTCAATCTGCCCGCCATAGTGCTAATCGAAGGTGTTGGTTACTTTTTAAAATTTACCGGTATCCTGGTAATAATGCAGCTTTTCGGAATTCCTATCCAATTAGGGACTTATTCCGCTGATTTCGAATACTTACTGTTTAAGTCGGATAAGCAGGAAAAACACTTATTTTTCTTGACAACCATCCTTACTCATTTTTTTGCTTCCTTTTTACTTTTTGGCTCAATTCCGGTAATTGTAAGTTTACTGGGTAAGCCTTTACAAAATAACGTTAGAAACTACGAGCGTTTTATTTCTATGGCTATGTCCAGGGGATATGCCTTGATGACAAGCTGGTCTCCCAGTGCCATCGTTTTATTAGTGATTCTTGGTGTAACCGGCTTGGAATGGAATCAGGTTTTTTGGTGGGGAGCCTGTTTAAGTATTATTGGGATAGCAACTTCTGTCTTTATAGAGGACAAGCTTCATTTATCTCCGGAAGTGTTGCATTTGAATCAAGAATCCGCATTAACCCCCACTAATGCTTGGTTGAGTGTCAGGGACATAGCGTTGATTGTCTTGGGCATGATTACTATCATCTACTTACTGGAAAAAACTGATTTATTCTCTTCGGTTTATTGCGTCATGCTGGCAGCACTAATTATTTTTAGTATTTGGATGACCAAATTTCTGAAGTCTAAGAGATTAACGAAGGTTCTCAAAAGTTTCTGGGAAGAAGATCTGCTTAAAACAGCAAATCTAAGCGCACTTTTTATAGCTATAGGTATCTTGGCTAAGGCGTTCGAGAGTTCAGGAGTAATAGGTTATCTGCTGCGGTATATCAATATTGCTCAGTGGGGATATTGCAGTCTTGTAATTCTACCTCTCATCATTATCTTCACTTCAATGGTAGGACTTCATCCATTGGTTTCAGTTGTCCTTTTGGGTAAAGTTTTTTTAGCCTCTCAAGCTCTGATTTCACCCGTGGGGATTGCTTTGGCCTTAGTGCTGGGTGCGGCTATTTCTTTTATGACCTGCCCAATTGAAGCTATTATTTTAGTTATAGCCAAGTTTGTAGGCAGGCGACCCCAAGAAGTGGCCTGGAAGTGGAATGGTTTATATGCGTCTTTGTTTTTTCTGGAAGGAGTTCTCTTTATTTTCACCCTGCAGGCTTTAATTTTTTAGCCTATACCAAACAAAGTATGATTTCTGCTAATGTACGGCTTTGCAATAAAGTTTTCGGAGAGTGAGAGTATGCCTATGAGTAAACAATGGCCGTTTGAATTTTGGCAGCATTGCCAAGGAGAGGGAAGATT
>JBMNGP010000025.1:20000-93374 GCA_050949905.1 Desulfitobacteriia bacterium
CATGACGCATTTTATCTTAGCGCCATCCATGGCGCGTCGTTCTTTGAAAACTGCACAGCAAGAAAGCAGAATGCGAAATGCGACAAAATAACAGCATGGTAATGACATCATAGGAAGTTCAATTTTCAAGTCGCCAAAACTTATCGTTTTAGCGTGTGACAAAATTGAACTTAGGAGCATCTATGCTCCGTCAAAACGCATTTAGGATTTTGAATCGACTCATAGTAAGAAACCTGTAGAAGAAGGTCAAGATACAAAGGGCATACGGTGGATGCCTAGGCGCTAAGAGCCGAAGAAGGGCGCGGTCAGCAGCGAAATGCCACGGGGAGCCGTAAGCAGGCGTCGATCCGTGGATACCCGAATGGGGGAACCCATCCGGAGTCATATCCGGATATCACAAGCTGAATTCATAGGCTTGATGAAGGCAAGCCGGGGAACTGAAACATCTAAGTACCCGGAGGAAAAGAAAGAATAATCGATTCCCTAAGTAGCGGCGAGCGAACGGGGAAGAGCCCAAACCATCCCAGAGGACAGAGGCCAGAAGACAGAAGACAGAATGCAAACATGCATCTGATGTCTGGAATCTGATTTCTGACCTCTGGGATGGGGTTGTAGGACTCTCATGATGGAGTAGTAAGTTTAGCTGAAGAGAACTGGAAAGTTCCGGCAAAGTAGGTAAAACCCCTGTAAGCGAAAAATGAACTACCCAAGAGAGTATCCTGAGTACCGCGGGGCACGAGGAATCCCGTGGGAAGCAGGGAGGACCACCTCCCAAGGCTAAATACTCCTTAGCGACCGATAGCGAACAAGTACCGTGAGGGAAAGGTGAAAAGCACCCCGGGAGGGGAGTGAAAGAGAACCTGAAACCGTATGCTTACAAGCAGTCAGAGCACTTAAGTGTGATGGCGTGCCTTTTGTAGAATGAACCAGCGAGTTGTGATATGCAGCGAGGTTAAGCACTAAAGGTGTGGAGCCGTAGCGAAAGCGAGTCTTAATAGGGCGTATAGTTGCATGTTGCAGACCCGAAACCGTGTGATCTACCCATGGACAGAGTGAAGGTGGGGTAAAGCCCACTGGAGGCTCGAACTCACTGTCGTTGAAAAGACAGGGGATGAGCTGTGGGTAGGGGTGAAATGCCAATCGAACACGGAAATAGCTGGTACTCCCCGAAATAGCTTTAGGGCTAGCCTCAATGGATAATATACGGGGGTAGAGCACTGAATGGGCTAGGGGCCTATCGGTTACCGAACCCTATCAAACTGCGAATACCGTATATAAAGAAGTTGGGAGTCAGACTGTGGGGGATAAGCTTCATAGTCGAGAGGGAAACAGCCCAGACCGACGGCTAAGGTCCCGGAGACTACGCTAAGTGGAAAAGGATGTGGGACTGCCCGGACAACCAGGATGTTGGCTTAGAAGCAGCCACCATTTAAAGAGTGCGTAATAGCTCACTGGTCGAGTGGTTTTGCGCCGAAAATGTAACGGGGCTCAAGCGTAGCACCGAAGCCGCGGCATACAGAGGTCAGATGACAGAGATCAGAAGTCGGAAAGAGGAAAAAGATGATAGAGAGTTACCGTGATTTGCGAGTTTATAAAATAGCATATCAACTGGCACTTGAAGTACATCAGATAAGCCGAAAATTTCCTGACTTTGAAAAGTATGAACTTGGGAGCCAAATCAGAAGAGCAGCAATATCCATACCGCTAAATATAGCAGAAGGATATGGTAAAAGAAGCTCTACAGCAGAATTCAAAAGATTTTTGCAGATGGCTCAAGGATCAAAAGAAGAAACAAAGGTCTTATTAGAAATAGTAAAAGACCTAGGTTATATCCAGGAAGAAGAGTATATAAACTTGTTTAACAAATATGATGAATTTGGCAAACAACTATATAGACTTCATGAAAACTGGGAATAATCTGGCTTCTGGAATCTGTCATCTGGCTTCTGGATGGGTAGGGGAGCATTGTAAGTGCGTGGAAGGATAGCTGTAAGGCTTACTGGAGCGCTTACAAGAGAGAATGCTGGTATGAGTATGCGAAAAGGAAGGTGAGAATCCTTCCCGCCGAAAATCTAAGGTTTCCTGGGGAAGGCTCGTCCGCCCAGGGTAAGTCGGGTCCTAAGCTGAGGCCGAAAGGCGTAGGCGATGGACAATTGGTTGAAAATCCAATACCACCACAAATCGTTACAAGCGATGGGGTGACACAGGAGGATGACCCGAGCGTGCGGTTGGAAGAGCACGTCCAAGCTACAAGTGGGTGCTATAGGCAAATCCGTAGCGCTTTAACCACAAGTAGTGATGGGGAGTGAAAACAAGTAGCGAAGCGGGGTAATTCAAACTGTCAAGAAAAGCCTCTAGTGAGAAATGTGGTGCCCGTACCGTAAACCGA
This sequence comes from Desulfitobacteriia bacterium, assembly GCA_050949905.1. Taxonomy (GTDB): domain Bacteria; phylum Bacillota; class Desulfitobacteriia; order Desulfitobacteriales; family Syntrophobotulaceae; genus DUML01. Next base: position 22,390 of record JBMNGP010000025.1, read on the forward strand.
CACAGGTAGATGAGGAGAGAATCCTAAGGCGCGCGAGATAACCCTCGTTAAGGAACTCGGCAAAATGACCCCGTAACTTCGGGAGAAGGGGTGCTCTTAGAGATAAGAGCCGCAGAGAAATAGTCCAGGCGACTGTTTAGCAAAAACACAGGTCCCTGCGAATCCGAAAGGAGAAGTATAGGGGCTGACGCCTGCCCGGTGCTGGAAGGTTAAGAGGAGATGTTAGCTGTCCAGAGGACAGAGGGCAGAAGCCAGAGGTCAGAGTGGAAGAATTCCACTCGGGTCTAAGTTGGAATTAAGAAATGGTCGCAACCATTTCAACGAATTCTGGCATCCGGCATCTGATTTCTGACCTCTGGATTGCGAAGCATTGAATTGAAGCCCCAGTAAACGGCGGCCGTAACTATAACGGTCCTAAGGTAGCGAAATTCCTTGTCGGGTAAGTTCCGACCCGCACGAAAGGCGTAACGATCTGGACACTGTCTCAACGAGGGACTCGGCGAAATTGTAATACCGGTAAAGATGCCGGTTACCTGCGACAGGACAGAAAGACCCCATGGAGCTTTACTGCAACTTGACATTGGATTTCGGTACAAAATGTACAGGATAGGTGGGAGGCAGAGATACGAGAACGCCAGTTTTCGTGGAGCCGCCGGTGGGATACCACTCTTTTTGTGCTGAAGTTCTAACCAGGGCCCCTTAAGCGGGGTTTGGGACATTGTCAGGTGGGCGGTTTGACTGGGGCGGTCGCCTCCTAAAGAGTAACGGAGGCGCCCAAAGGTTCCCTCAGCGCGGAAGGAAATCGCGCGAAGAGTGTAAAGGCAAAAGGGAGCTTGACTGTAAGACCAACAAGTCGAACAGGTACGAAAGTAGGGCTTAGTGATCCGGTGGTTCCGAGTGGAAGGGCCATCGCTCAACGGATAAAAGCTACCCTGGGGATAACAGGCTTATCTCCCCCAAGAGTTCACATCGACGGGGAGGTTTGGCACCTCGATGTCGGCTCATCGCATCCTGGGGCTGTAGTAGGTCCCAAGGGTTGGGCTGTTCGCCCATTAAAGCGGTACGTGAGCTGGGTTCAGAACGTCGTGAGACAGTTCGGTCCCTATCCGTCGCAGGCGCAGGAAATTTGAGAGGATCTGTCCCTAGTACGAGAGGACCGGGATGGACGGATCACTGGTGTACCAGTTGTCCCGCCAGGGGCATAGCTGGGTAGCTATATCCGGAACGGATAAACGCTGAAAGCATCTAAGCGTGAAACCAGCCTCAAGATGAGATTTCCCACAGAGTTAATCTGGTAAGACCCCTGAAAGATTATCAGGTTGATAGGCCAGGAGTGGAAGCGTGGTGACACGTGGAGCGGACTGGTACTAATAGGTCGAGGTCTTGACCTTGAGCGAAGTTCGAGGCTCGAAGTCCGAAGGGACAAGGGCAGCGGGCATTTGTAATAGCTACAGGTTAATAGAAAATGAGATGAACAAAATTCTAAAAGCATGAAGCTTAACTGTTGTGCAGTTTTGAAGGAACATGATAATGAGCCTTCTAAGAGGATATTCAAATTCTATTGTCATCCTGACGAATTTGAACTTAGGAGCATCCTGCTCCGTCAATCTGGTGACTATACCGGAGGGGTACCACCCGTTCCCATCCCGAACACGGAAGTTAAGACCTCCAGGGCTGACGATACCATCACAGGAAAAATAAGTCGTTGCCAGGTAAAGAAAAAGACACTTGCAAGTCAAGTGTCTTTTTCACATTTGTAGGAAGTTTGAGAAACCTTCAGGGCCGAAAATACCGCTTGCGGGAAGATAGGTCGTTGCGAAGGTCATGGATGCGTGAAGATCTTAAACGGTCATCATGGGAGCGTCCCAGGTAATAGAAAAAGACACTATACGAGGTGTCTTTTTTATATTCGCAAAAGGTTTAAATCAAAATAGTAGCTTCTAGTTTTTATAACATTTTTTTATAATTTAGAATTTTATTCAACACGGAATTATTAGTTAGGTCTGCACAATAATCAAAAAAATATTTTTTGATATTAATTTTATATAATGATTCAGTTATTTTGGCTTTTAAAACTATATTTTATGAATATAGACCATTAGCTTTGCATAAAAACTTTTTCGAAATTCGAGTAGCTTAATGCGTTTCCTTTATCAGTAAAATATGGTGTATACAGTAAGTTGATTTTCTTCCGTGATTCAAAAGGGGCATCGACTTAAGAAGTAGCCCTATCCCACATTATACCAGTATGTTTTTTATAAGATCACGGGGTCATAGGTTAAATCGTTCAGCAGATAGTTCTCACCGGCATCAACTTGCTTTAGCGTTGCTTCATACACGATCTCATGATTTAATCGTCGTCGGCCCTTGGAGCTTTTACCATACTTTTTGTGTATTAGTTGGACGAAGGTGTTAAAGGCTTGATGCAGACAGCCTTTCAGGATCCTTGTTACATGGAGTAGTGAGCCCTGGTATCCCGATATGAGCTTTAGCAAGAGCACTGCACAGTAGGTCAGAAGAGCAATCATGATTTGGTTTTCAACCGCTGCCGGACTTTTTCCGTAAAGATGTTTAATCTGGAGGTGTTGCTTGATCCATTTAAAGAAGAGTTCGATTTTCCAGCGATTTTGGTAAATGCTGCTGATTTCTTCGGCACTTTTTTCAAAGACGTTGGTCAAAATCATCACAGGGTTTCCCTCAGTATCCTTTGTAACCACTAACCTTAATTCATGCTTCATCAAGGTGTAATTCTTACCCAGTATGACGGTCAGATCTTCTTCAATCGGGCTGTCTTCTTCGATGAAAGCGCTGAGTATAGGCGTTGTCTTTCAGTCTGGTTACAAAGCGGATTCCCGCTTCGCAGTATTCATCAAACTTTTTGTAGTCCACATAGCCTCGGTCAAAAACGTTGATAACATCCCTGTCTGTTACGACTAAATCATTCATCTGGGTTCTGTCGTTTTTCTTGGCTTCGGTAATGATAGACTTAACAGGGACCATTTCTTTGAAAAAGTCTAGCCCTAGATGAAGTTTGATGCCACTTTTAGTTTTTCTGAATCTTGCCCAGGGGTACTGAGTTAAGCTTAAGGATACTGTGGAGGAATCAACAAGATTAAGTCTTCCGATTTCCTGTCTTACCGTATCAATAGAGGTTTTACTGCCGATATGTCTTACAAGTTCAGCAAGCAATTGTTCAGCAATATTTGTCGGTAGTGTTTGTAGCCTTCTGGATAGCTGAGAAGCACTGATGGATTCAAGTTGAATAGCTTTGCTTAGTTTGTCATTAGCGAGACTTTTGCTGATTTCATCTAATCCCTGGTGCTGCTCGAGCTGAGCAAGCATGTGCAGTTCGATAAGCTGGTGAGAATGGAGTTTTTTTACGTAGCGATCAAGTCCTGGATTCTTTAACTTGATCCTTGCCCAAATATTTTTTGACAAAATGGGCTCAAACAGTTGCAAAAATGTGGATTGCGTAGTATTCTTGTCCTGCATTTTAGTCTCCTTATATTTAGAGATTTGGGACAAAGACTACCTACCTCTAATTATAAGGATTTTTTATTGGATTAATAGCCCTATTTAAGAATATCTTCAGTTTTTGACAGAATACTTTGAATTACTGACACAGATGCTTGTTGACAAAAATTAAAATGCTTTATGCAAAGCTAATGAATATAGACATTATAATTGAAGGTTTTTATCACTTATTAAATTAAAGTGAATACACTTGGCTTGGAAATTGCTTATTAAAAAATTGTAAACTTTTCACTCAAAAAAGGGGGTTTTAGTTTTCGCAAAATAGTTGGATAAAATTGTTTACTACATATTTTAAGAAAAAATATTGTTCTCCTATTTTTATTTTTAAGAAAAAAGTTGTTATCTTAGTTTTACCTAAGTTCAATAGTATTCCTTTAGCTTAATTGGGCTTTGTTTTTGGGGAAAGGAGAAATGTCGTGAAAGTTAATAAGATAGCTGTGTTATATGATGCAAATAAGTCGAAAGTCTTGACGCCGCTCCAAAAGCATCATCTTGCATGGATTAGAGAGATTGCCCCGGATGCTGAAGTAATCTATGCCGATAGCGAAGAAAAACTTCTTCAACTGACAGATGATGCGGATATCCTGGTCATCTCGCGGATTGAGCCGGCTGAGGCTTTTTGTAAAAAAGCTAAAAGTTTAAAATGGGTTCATAACCTATACGCCGGAATGGACATTATTATGAAATCCGAAACTGCTAAGCTTGATGTAAAACTAACCCGAACCAATGTTGCCCATGTACCCATGGCAGATACTGCCCTTGCTTTTATTTTTTCCTTTTTACGTTTCATCCCTACCCTGGTACGTCAACAGGATCACAAAGTATGGCAAAAATATCCTCATGCTGAGGAAAGTTTCAATAAAACCATTGGGATTATTGGTCTGGGAACTATCGGAGAAGAAATCGCCAAAAAATGCAAATTGCTCGGAATGCGTGTTATCGCTACCAAGCGTAACCCTATCGAAAGTCCTTGGGTCGATATAGTGTATCCCGCTTCAGATTTGGAAGTGGTTTTAAAGGAATCTGATTTCGTCATCTTGGTTATTCCCTTTACACCGGAAACAGCAAGATATATTGGGGAAAAAGAATTAAGGATGATGAAAAAAACAGCTTACTTTATCAACCTGTCTCGTGGAAGTATAGTCGATGAAGAAGCTCTTATCAAGGTACTTCAAGAAGGAGTTATTGCCGGTGCGGCTTTGGATGTCTTTACTGTCGAGCCTCTTCCTGGGGATAGCCCTTTATGGGAAATGCCTAATGTGATCATCTCGCCTCATATGTCTGCAGATTCTCCTTATTACATGGACAGAGCCGTAAAATGTTTTTGTGAAAATCTGCAAAGATTCATTGAAGGAAAAAGTTTATTAAATGAGGTTGATAAACGAATTGGTTATTAAAAGGATTTAAAAATAACTGTTTACTGTGACTTAGATGAGTTAGCGAAATTAAATATTTTGTAAATGAGAAAGAAAGAGACTAAGAATAGAAAGGAAAGAAAGATGTCAGAAACAAAAATAAGTTCGGCTGCAGTTAGGGGTATTGTCAGTGACAGTAAATTTAAACTATTCCATTTTTACGTTATTTTTTTGTGCTTTTTGATTATAACAGGCGAAGGCTACAATCTTTTCCTCTATGGCTCGGTACTGCCTTTGTTAACACAAGAATGGTCCATTTCGCCTGTTCAAGCCGGTTTAATAGGCAGCTATGGCCTAATCGGAATGATGTTTGGCTCAATTATATTTGGCTATATAGCCGATAAAATTGGCAGAAAAAAAGTAATTATGCTCAGTGTTGTTTTATACAGTCTTTTTACAGCATTATGCGGTTTTGCAGACGGACCGGTGTTGTTTTCCTGCTTTCGTTTTATTGCCGGCTTAGGGATTGGTGGGGCACTTCCTAATGTTGTTGCCTTGGCGACTGACTACTCACCCAAAGCACTAAGGAATACTCTCGTTGCTCTTATGTTATGTGGTATGCAGGTTGGCGGTATTCTGGGACCGGTAGTGAGTATTAATACTATGGATAGTTTCAGTTGGCATGCCGTTTTATGGATGGGGGGAATACCCCTAGTACTACTGCCATTTTTATATAAATATCTGCCGGAGTCAATTTCCTTTCTTTTAACCAAGGGTAAATTAGAGCAAGTTAAGCACATACTTGCTAAGATTGAGCCAAGCTATGCCAATATTCAAGAAATAGTAGTAGAGGAAGCCAGAAACGAAGAAAAAGGTCAAATCAAAAGTCTCTTCCAAGAGGGAAGAGCCTTAGATACCTGCCTCTTTTGGATCGCCTTTTTCATGACTTTACTCATAATTTATGGTTTGGGAACCTGGCTGCCGGAATTAATGGTTCAAGCCGGTAATAGCTTAAGCTCAAGCCTAGTTTTTCCAATAGTATTAAATGTAGGGGGCATAATTGGTACATTCGTCTTTGCCAGAATAGCAGACAAATGGCTAAGGCCGAAAACAATGCTTGTAATTCTTTACTTTCTGGGTGCTCTAAGTCTGATTCTGCTGGGATTTAAGTATTCAATGCCTGTGCTCTGTATGGTTATTTTTGTCACAGGGGCCTGTATCTATGGCTTGCAAAATCTGATCAATCCTTTCGTTTCCCAATTCTATCCGGCTCATATCCGTTCAACTGGACTAGGTCTTTGTATGGGTATTGGCAGACTTGGAGGAATTTTTGGATCAGCATTTTGGGGAGCTCTCCTACAATCGAATTTGTCGGTGCAAGCAAATTTCTTTATCTTTGCTATTCCAAGCGTAATTGCTGCCCTTGCTGTTTGGCTAGTCAGAGTTAAAAGGCAATAAAAGCATAACCTATCTACTCATTTAGTATCTCCTATCTCAAGTAATAAGAATAAAATAAATATTTTTAATAATTAACTATCTTGCAATACATTTCTAGCTATTCCTATTTGAATATAGATATAAAAGTTAGAAAGGAAGATTGAGGATGAAAGAGATTACTTCAGGCCCCAGATTTAAATGCCCCGTTTCATCTAAGGAGCTTCAAAGACGGCGTAATGCTGTCCAGAAAGCGATGAAGGAACAGGATATCGATTGTATGGTGTCTCAGGTTCATAGCTCCATATTTGACGGATATATCCGTTATTTCATCGATGTTCCCACCGGTACTTATTCCTCAACTCTCCTTATACCGGCAGATGGCGATATGATCTATGTCCAGCACGGCAACGATGATGACAATGTGCCATTTCCCGGCTGGGCAAGAGGAATTGAGAAAGTCTATGGAAGAGCTTATTGTTTGCCGTTTAATTTCAGTGATCATCTATCAGCTGAAGTGGTCGTCAAAGAGATAAAGGCTCGTAATTACAAACGTGTTGGCCTTGTTGGTCTGCAGCTTATGAGTTATAGCACAGGCAGTTATCTTAAAGATAATCTCCCTGGTGTTGAGTTTGTTAATTTCAGTGATACAGTGGACGAAATCAAGGCTATTAAAAGCGAAGAAGAATGGGCACTCATTGATAGGGCAGTTCGGGTTCATGAACAGCTGGGCGATTGTGTTCCTGCGCTTTTCCGTCCCGGTCGTATGGAATATGAGATCCGCGCAGATCTTGAACACCTTGCCCTTGAACTCGGTTGTGACTATATTGGCAACCTAGCAGTAGGCTCGGCACCGGTCGGTAAGCCGGCGCGCTTCACAACCCATTTCTACGGCAATCGCCGTATTGAGCCTGGTGATAATCTAAGTGTTATGATTGAAGTCTCCGGACCAGGCGGTCAATATGGTGAATTATCCCGAACATGGTGCCTGGCTGAGCCTACTGAGAGTCTCAAGTGGCTGTTTGATGTGTCCAAGAAATGCCAGGCATATATAGCTGAGAAGATGGTACCCGGAATCTCCGCCAGGGAGCTGAACGATCTGTTCGACGAGTTTGTGACCCAATACGGAATACCTAAGAATAAACGGTTCTTCGGACATGGCCAAGGCTACGATATGATGGAACGTCCCGCTTTTTCAGGCAGAGAAAATATGATCATTAAGGAAGATATGTTCGTGGCCATTCACCCTGAGTTTATGACGGAAACTGATTTCGCTTGTTGCTGCGATAACTTCCGGGTTACGAAGAATGGTGCTGTACGCCTTACTCGTACGCCACAAGAAATTATCCGTGTAGAAATTTAAATCAAGCCTTCTTCTGAGGATAGTTCCTTCTAGCCCTTCTCATTAATCAAATAAGATGCCTCAAATTTTACTTTGAGACACCTTATGGCTGTATCTAATTGCAGCCTCTTTTTTATGGATTGGCTTGTACGATTAGGGTAGCTCTCCATAGAGTTTATTAGGACGTGAACTTGTTGGGATCAACATCCATAAATTTCGCTCTTTGGAATCTGTCTTTTAAGTGATAGGGTACTGTACAGTCGAAAATAGTTTTACAGGAAATACCATGGTCTCTTAGTAAAGGATTAACAGCCGGATCTTGAGATGGATCCAAAGGATGGCAACGTACACCCGGTATGAATATCGTATCTATGTCGCCCTGGTAGCGAGTATTGAGCGCCCACAAAACATCATTGCTATCAAAGGGATCAACATCTTCATCCACAAGTATTACATGCTTAAGTTCTGAAAAAGCTGAGAAGGCGAGGAGAGCGGCTTGCCTTTGCCGTCCTTCATCACTGGGCTGGCTTTTCTTGAATTGCAGCACCGCCATATATTTGCCGCCGCCCGAAGAATGGGCATATACATTGAGTAACCTTCCCGGCATAGCCTTTTCAACCATTTGTAAAATACTGGCTTCGGTTGGAATCCCGGCCATATTAACATGCTCTTCACTGGGTCCAATACAAGTTTGCATTATAGGCTTCATCCGATGGGTGACTGCTTTTACCTTAATTACAGGCACCTCGGCGACAGCCGGCCCTGTATAGCCGGGGAATTCAGGCATAGCTTTGCCGGTATTAGTATTCTGATCTTCGCGAACCCGTACTCCTGGCAACAGTTCGCCTTCAATTACATATTCGGCATTAGCAATAGCCTTTTCATTTATCGTTAAACATTTTACAAGCTCTACACCTTGCTTGCGAATCGCTCCGGCAATACTTAATTCATTGAAACCCAGCGGAGTTGTGGGAGGCTCAAAGCAAGCTGCGATTTCTATAGCGGGGTCAACCCCGATACTAATAGATATGGGCAAGGGTTTTCCTGCTTTTTCAGCTTTGTCTAAAAATACTCCCAAGTGGCGTGCTCCCGGTACAAGGTACATAGATAATTCATCTTTGCTTTGTAAACAGAGACGATGAATCGTAATGTCGGATTCCCCAGTTTCTGGGTCCGAAGCATAACACATACCCATAGTAATATAAGGTCCGGCATCCTCTTCTGTATTAGTGGGGGCAGGAACAAGCTTTCTCAAATCAAAACCCGGTTCATCAGCATAATGAACAACTTCTTGGCATTTAGCTTTATCTTGAGGTATTGTTACGGGTGCCAGAGGTTTTTGCACTGCTTCGTTTAAGAGAAAGCCCAAGCGTTCCGGTTTAGTGCCCAGCATAAGAGCCACTCTTTGGCGGCTTGCCAGAAGACCGATAATAACCCTGGCTTCTTCATGACCTTTAACATTATTAAAGATCATGGCGGGTCCAATTTGGGTTGGCCGCCTTACTGTTCCGCCGGCACCGACATGACGATAAACACCGGCTAGTTCCGCATGCGGGTCCACCGGTTCGTTCGTTTCGATTAATTGGCCGGGAACTGTTTTGAGCAGCTCGATTGCCGACCGAAGATCATTTACTTTATTCATTGACTTCCTAACACCTCCAATTATTACCTAATAAGTGGCCTTTTCAGCTTTTGGATTCTAAAAAGTATTAGCTTCATCTTAAAATATATACCAGCTATACAGTCAATTGCTTGGCATAATTTGATAGCTCCAATTTAGCCCTTTTCACTTTTGTTCAACTGGAATCTGCAATTGACAAAAGTCTACCTCTGTATTCTCGTCATAGAAGGTAGTGTCAAGAAAACAAGCATCAACTATATCTCCCTTTATCCTATAATTGTGTTCAGCGACCCATTCTAAAAGATTGCTCAAGAATCGAGTATCATAAGGCATGCCATACTTATACATAGTTACGTATTGTCCGGCTCGCAAAGTAATTATATTTTGACTCTCTAATTCTGGGGCTTGGGAGGATAAAGTAATGAAAGCTCCTGCACCCTCAAATATGTTTTCTTCGCAAATACAATCTTTCCGTATAATAGTTCCGAATTGGGATGCGGGCAACATTCCATGCCTGGCAAGGGTATTCCAGGCCTTCATCATAGTAAGATGCAGTTCCTTTTTACAAATTTTATTTTTGTAAGGAAAAAAAATAACTTTCCTTTCAGGGAATTCTTCCACGATCGGCTTCGACAATTCATCCTTATAATTGCTCACATTGGTATAAGTCAGCAACCGAGTTTCTATGGACTCCTTAATTTTTAGCAGGTTTTCGATTTCTTTATCAATATACTCCTGGTGATATTTTAAAAGAGAAATAGCGGTAGTAAGGTTTCTGTTTTTAATATGGGTTCTAATGTCTTTCAGTTTTATACCTGTCGATTTCAGGAAGCAAATTTCTCTGAGTAAAGGAATTTGATAGGGGCTATAATATCTATAGCCATTTTCATCTACTTTAATTGGTGAGAATAAACCTATTTTGTCATAATAAATAAGAGTTTGTCTCGAAATACTATGAATCTTAGCCATTTTACTAATCGATAAGTACTTATCCATTATTCCTCCCAACACGCTGTTTCACTTCTTAAAATTTAGAGAACCTATTATGTATAATTGTAGAATTATCTGCACTGTTTGTCACGACTTGGGCGATTTTTTTACCTTAAGAAATACCAAGTAATAACACGAGGTTCTAAAGGATCTTAAGAAAGAGATCTTAATATCTTAGAAATGGTGGGCGGTCAAAGTAAATGCAACCTTTGACAGAGTAAATATTGAAAAGTAGCATTAAGTTAGTCAAGATTTGGGAATAACAGGGTATACTTTCAGCAAAAATAGCCGATTTATATTAATAGCGAGCGAAATTTGGCCGCTGAGCACTAAAAATAGGCATAGGAATACAAGGGGTACCCAAAAGCTGTTTTTTCGGACAGAGTTAATGCGTCCCCCTGACTAAGGTTTCTATTAATGTGCTCTGCGAGTTAGAGAACGCTCGGATTACTTTTTCAAAAGCGAAGGCTTCAGCAGGATTTCATTAGGGTGGATACTGCTGAGCCCCAGCTTTTGAAGGACATCGTATCCGTAGATGAAGCCGAACATATCAAAGGGCGATTTGTTGCCCAGCTTCTCTCTGGAATAGGAGTTGATGTGCGACATCATCAGGTCAATATCCCCTTGGCATAGATTATCGAATGATGTGCCTTTGGGCAGTATTTTCCTTATGAATTCATGGTTGAGCTCCACATTGGGTTTCTGGTATGAGGCGTATGGATCGCAGTAAAACACACGCATCCTCTGGATGCCCTGGGCATCATACTCTAAAGCCTTAGGATTTGAAAACTCCGAACCGTTATCAGCGAGACAGACTGAGAGAAGCCGACTGAACAGCTCCCTGCCAAGGGTTTGGTCCAAGCGATTAAAAACGTTGATAACGGACAGGGAGGTGTTGCGCTCCCTGATGAAGGCCAACATCAAATCGCAGGACTTGAACATCATCGTGAGCAGAACCTTGCCTCCAACACGCCCGATGAGCGAATCAATCTCAACAACGGTAACATCTGAAGCTTCCTTGAAAGTCAGGAAATCGGCGTATGTACGCCCGATCCTGCAGGAGCAATCAACCTTATGCTCCACCGGTTTGGATTTCCGGGGCTTTATGCGGCAGACGCGGGGCATATCTATATTTTTTGCCTTGAGAAGGCCGCCGGCAACATAGCGATAGATGGATTTTTCACTGACTTCAAGGCTGTCGGCATTGTGGACTGCGATGTGATGGACAGAGTGGCCACGCCGGATGAGAGGAGAAACCAATTCGTCAAGGTAGAGCAGCTCATCCTCAGTAATGTTCGCACCGGTGCGGGATTCTACCAGCATTTCACGATATGCCTCGTGGGCCTTTTTATGGAGATAATATTTTTTCCGCAGTACGCACTGGCGCTCTTCCACACAGCCGTTGCAGACATAGGGAGGGTCATAAAGCTTGATGCACAGCCGTTCCTCGAATTCCTCGCATATAGCATTGCAATAATTACAGCTGGAACACTTTCTGGTGCAGTTGGGTTTATCCGCACAGAGCTGTATTTTTTGGCAGACATTTAGTTTTGCACAGCGGTTATGGATGGATAAGGTATCATTAATTTCGCAAATTCATAAATAAGTGTTTATGAATAAAGACATAAACGCAACTGCTTGGTAAGATAAGGTTACCACACCAATCAAAACCAGGAGGAGCTGCGAATATGTCTGATAAAATTATACACTTAAATGAAGGAGCAATAAAGCAAGAGCTTAAAGAATTGGTACGTCAAAGTGTGGAGGAAACACTAAATAACCTTTTGGATCAGGAAGCAGCAGAGCTCACAAATGCCGGTAGGTATGAACGTACAAAAGAACGAAAAGGATATCGTTCCGGCCACTATGAGAGGAAGTTAACGACCACTTCCGGAGAGGTGAAGCTGAAAGTGCCTAAACTGAAAGGTGTCGCCTTTGAAACTGCAATCATAGAGCGCTACCGGCGGCGTGAAAGCTCTGTAGAAGAAGCTCTAATCGAAATGTATTTAGCTGGTGTTTCAGTCCGGCGAGTAGAAGATATAACTGAGGCACTCTGGGGCACAAAAGTATCGGCCGGAACGGTCAGCAAGTTAAACCAGAAAGTCTATGGCCACATCGATACTTGGCGCAATCGCCCTCTACAAAGAAAATATCCCTATGTCTATCTCGATGGGATTTACCTTAAACGTAATTGGGGTGGAGAATACGAAAACGTTGCGATCCTAATTGCTATGGCTGTCAATGAAGATGGTTACAGAGAAGTAATAGGCGCTTCTGAAGGAATGAAGGAAGATAAAACAAGCTGGCTGGAATTCATGAAAAGCTTAAAGGAACGTGGCTTATCCGGAACCCAGTTATTTATCGGGGATAAATGTCTGGGCTTATTGGAAGCAGTGAACGAAACATTTCCGGAAGCCAAATTCCAACGCTGTACTGTTCATTTTTACCGGAATGTCTTCTCAGTAACACCTCGCTCCAAGATGAAAGAAGTAGCGGCAATGCTAAAAGCGATCCATGCCCAGGAGGATAAAGAAGCAGCTAAAGAGAAGGCAACAGCGGTTGTAGCTAAGCTTCGGGACATGAAACTGAAAGAAGCAGCGAAAAAAGTTGAAGACAGCATTCTCGAAACACTGACATATATGGACTTTCCACAAGCACACTGGACTAAACTTCGCAGCAATAACGTCATCGAAAGATTAAACCGGGAAATCCGCAGAAGAACCAGGGTAGTTGGCACTTTTCCTGATGGGCATTCAGCATTAATGCTTGTCTGCGCTCGGTTGCGGTATGTAGCCAGTAAAGCCTGGGGCACAAAAATGTATATGAGTATGAGACACCTTGAGGAAATGAACAAAGAAAACAGTATTATAGCAGGTTAATGTGCGATCCTCTCTTAGTAGACTGGCCATGGGGCCCCATGGCCAGTCTACTAAGAGATAAAGATATACAAGAAAAATTACCAAGCAGAAAAACAAATTTGCGAAAGATTATTGACAGTACCTATGGATGCGGTATGGCGCATATTTATTGCTTTCGATGGCGCGGGCACGGACTTCACGGGAAATGGTGGATGCACTTTTTCCAAGAATGGCGGCAATCTGCTTGAGGGATACGCCCTCCCTCAGCTTCTGTTCAATCAGCATACGTTCCAAATCGGTAAGGTGCTTGTTTTTAGCCATGGTAAACTCTCCTTCAATTTAAAATAGGTTTCGCAGAACACACTTACCTATTATTTCGTCAGAATTCTTGCCAGACTAAATGCAATCACTCCCCCATGGGGGAGTGAGGAAAGAAACATCTTTTGATTGTAAGACTTAATGCCACCCCCCTGTTTGACAAATTAAACGCAATCATCAAGTAACGTATGGGTTGCATTTACAATGTCAACTGAGGATATCTTAGAAAGATAAAATTTTTTTAAAAAATTACTTGACAATACGAGCAAATAAAGGTATCTTCTTAATGGAAAACGTTTTCGGAAAACGTTTTGGGATAGTCCTTAGGAGTAGAAAAGGAAGAGAAAGAGAATATTATCGAAAGGAGGTATCGTCCAAAGAGATGGTTACTATTAAAGACGTTGCTAAACGTGCTCAGGTATCTATTACCACCGTATCCAGAGTATTGAATAAAACAGAGCATGCCGTAAGCCCGGAAACCAGAAAAAAAGTGCTGGAAGCCATTGAAGAGCTGGGCTTTATTCCCAACGCCATGGCCCGGGGGCTTCACCGCAACAAGACCAAAGCAATCGGCCTCATCATTCAGGATATTTCCAATCCCTACTATCCCAGCATTGTACGGGGAGTAGAGGATGAAGCCCAAGAATTAGGGTATACAGTAATTCTTGCTAATGCCTATCGTTCTAAGGAAAGAACAACTAAATACCTCAATGTCTTTAGGGAAAAAAGGGTTGACGGAATTATTTTTACCGGCGGCGGAGTAGTAAAAGATGCAGTTGAAGAAAAATTTTTCGAACAAACTTCTATTTCCACGGTAGTAATAGGTAAACCTTGCACAGTCAGAGTGCCCTCAGTTCAGGTTAACAATGTTCAGTCTTCGCGCGAAGCATGTGAGTATTTGTTGAAATTAGGGCATCGGCACATAGTGACCATCACCGGCCCGGCAGAATCCACCACAGCGATTGATCGTCTGGAAGGTTACCGTCAAGCCCTAATAAGCCATGGAATAGACCCGCGGAAAGAATTAATTATTCAAGGAAATTTTGAATTTGCCAGCGGTTATAGGGCTATTAAAGAGTTTCCAGAGATAGGCAAGGGCAAGGTAACAGCTATATTTGCCCAGAATGACATGATGGCTATCGGGGCAATGAAAGCTTTGCAGGATGAAGGTCTGAAGGTGCCGGAGGACATAGCTATAATCGGTTTTGATAATATTCCTCTTTCGTCATTTGTTACTCCAGCCTTGTCAACAGTGGCTGTACCGGTTTACGAAATGGGGAAAACGGCGATGAAAATGTTGGCTGATATCCTAGAAGGCCATGAAATCTCACGTTTTACTACTCTGCCTACCAAGCTAAAGCTTAGGCAAACCTGTTAATCGGCAGGCTATCTGACGAAAAGGCTATTGGCTTATCCTACAAAATCAATTTTATTGGAGGAATGTTTTATGGTAATGCGTCATAATTTACTGGAATGCGCTTTTACGGATGCTATCGAATGGTTTAAGAAAACCGATACAGTTATTGTTCCTGTTGGAAGCTGCGAGAAACACGGTGCTCATGTTCCCCTTGGAACAGACAGCTTCACAACCATCAATGTAGCTGAAAGAGCTGCTAAACTTGCTGACGTCCCTTATACTCCCCTTATGCCTTTTGGCTATTCTCCTCATCACATGGGCAGATGCGGTGAAGGCGCCGGTACTATTACCCTTTCGGCTAACACCTACCGTGCTGTTTTGACTGATATTGCCCGTAGCCTTATTTATCATGGCGCTAATAAAATTGTATTCGTTACTCATCATGGTTCCAATACTAAACCAATTGATGAATTTATGCGTCAAATCCGTTATAAATATGGTGCATTTGTGGCATTCTATAAAACACCGACAGAAAGAGAATGTGAAGTAGTTAAAGGTATTTTAGAAGGACCTCCGGAAGAAACTCCAGGTTGGCATGCCGGTGAAATGGAAACCGCTCAAATGATGGCCCATGACATGAGTCTCGTTGATATGAGCCGTGCTGTTAACGACAGAGCCCATGCTCCTAAATGGATGGGTGACAAATTCTCCAAAATTGACGGAACCATTACCGTAAAATTCGGCGGCTCTGAAAACATTTATGTTCCTATGGAGCACCACGAGTACAGTGACCATGCTACTATCGGCAATCCTTTCCGCGGTACTCCGGAAAAAGGGCTGGCTCTCTTTGAAAAAGAAGCTGAGCACTTGGCTGCTTTCATTGAAGAAGTTAAGAAATTCCCCTTCAAAGTCAAAGACGAAGATCGGGCTTTCCCGGAAAGAGCTTAAGGCTTATTCCTAAAAGCGCCTGATTATCTTTAATCTATTAAAGGCATCCGGGTACAAACCTATCCTGGGTTTGTACCCGAAAAAGGGCCTTTATAATAGAATGATAATTGATTTAACAGAACCAAAATTTAATACTTTGGAGGTTAGCTGGAATGAATATTGACAAGGCTCAAGTTACCAAATTGCGCAAGGAATTAGTGGAAGTAAGCAAAAAGATTTATGCTCGCGGTTTAACATCCGGAACCAGCGGCAACCCCAGTGCCAGGCTGCCAGATTCGCCAAACCAGGTGCTTATCAAAGCTTCCGGCAAATGTTTTGGCGATGTGGTGGAAAGTGATTTCCTTCTGGTTGATCTGGACGGTAATGTTCTGGATGGAGAGGGCCGCCCCTCCAAAGAAGTTCGTTTTCACTGCGGAATCTATAAAAACCGTCCGGAAGTAAACGCTATTGTGCACGGTCATTCTGCTTATGCTACAGCTTATGTTACTGCTAAAGGAGAACTTCCGGTTGTAACTGCTGCCGCTGAAGCGGGACTGAATAAGGTTGGCGTTGTAGGCTATGCTCTGCCCGGTTCCAATGAGTTGGCCGAGATGGTTATTGAAGCATTTAAAGACCCGACCCTCAAAGCAGCAGTCTTGGATAGACACGGCTTTGTAACCGTTGGCGCTGATATCCATAAAGCTTATTATTTAGGTGATGTGCTGGAGGATAATGCCAAGGTAGCTTGCCTCATAGCACAGCTCTCCAAATAGAGGGCAATGATTTAACTTGGGAATGGAATTTTCATCCGGAATGAATTTTTCTCTGATTTTAGAAAATACTGTGATATAGCAGCAATTTGCCTTTCTTAATTTTATACTTGGAAAAGCACGAGGAGTGAAAGCATGGCTCCTAAATCTATAGCACTCATTGTAACCGTTGATACGAAGGAGGCAGAAGCCAGATTTTTGAACGAGTTCATTGAAAATCACGGCTTTAAGGCTCCGGTCTTAGATGTCAGTACCAGAAACCCTCATGGCTATAAGGCTCATTATCCCCGGGAAGTTGTGTGTAAAGCCGGGTGCGTTGAATTTTGCGATCTAAAAAATCTCCGGCGGGACAATATGATGAAGACCATGGGTGAAGGCTCAGCCCAAATCTTGCTTGACCTTTATGCCCGGGGGGAATTAGCCGGTGTTCTTGCTGTCGGAGGCAATCAAGGGACAGCCATCGCTTCGATTGCTATGCGGGCTCTGCCCATCGGCGTGCCTAAGCTGATTGTCTCTACAGTGGCTTCGGGGTACGTGCGACCTTATGTCGAATATAAAGATATAGTTATGATGTTCTCGGTAGCCGATATATTAGGCGGCGCCAATACAGTAAGCAGAACCATTCTCACTAATGCTGCCGGAGCAGTAATGGGCATGTCCCAATACGGTCAGCCTCTTACCAGGGGTGCAAAACCGGCCATAGCCACTACGGCTTTTGGCAATACTGATGCCGCTGTCAACCAAGCCAGAGTGATCCTGGAGAAAGAGGGTTACGAGGTAATTGCTTTCCATGCTTCCGGGGCCAGCGGCTCGGCAATGGAATCCTTGATCGAAGAAGGATACATCCAGGGAGTCTTGGATATGACTACGCATGAACTCATCGGCGAAGTTTTTGGCGATGATATATATACACCCTTAAGGCCCAGGTTGGAAGAAGCAGGAAAAAGAGGTATTCCTCAAGTCGTTGTACCTGGGGCAATCGAATATTTCTGTTTTGGCGGTCCGGATACCGTTCCTAAGAAATATTTAGATCGCAAAACCCACTATCATAACCCCTATAATACCAATATCCGGGCTACAAAAGAGGAAGTTGCCAAGACTGCCGAAGTAATGGCTCAAAAACTGAATAAGTCCAAAGGCCCTGTCGTGGTTATGCTTCCCTTAAAAGGATTCTCGGAAAACGGCAGGCTGGGCGGGGCACTCTATGAGCCGGAAACCGACCAAGTATTTATTAATTCGCTGGAAAAGAACCTTGACCCCAAAGTTAAGGTCATTAAGATAGATGCTAATATTAATGATCAAGAATTTGCGGAGAGAGCAGCCCAGGAAATGAATATTTTAATGCAAATTCGGCGCTAAATACTTTATTATCTATAAAGTATTCTCAATAAGCGATACTACTACTCAGGGAGGTACAAAATGAGCTACAATATTCCTGACAAAATGAAAGCCTTGGTGCTCTATGGGATTAATGATTTCAAGGTTGTCAACGACAAACCGGTTCCCAAACCCGGCCCGGGAGAAGTACTGGTCAAAGTAGCAGCCTGCGGTATTTGCGGAACAGACGTTAAGATTATTACCAAAGGGATGCCGAAGATGCCTCCTTACGGAGAATTCACTCAAGGCCATGAATGGGCAGGTACGGTGGTAGCCCTGGGCGAAACTGTTGATGAATTCCAAATCGGTGACCGTGTAGCAATTGAGGCTCATAAAGGCTGCATGCGCTGCCAGAACTGTATCGAGGGTTTATACACAAGCTGTCTCAATTACGCCCAAAAAGGCCAGATAGCTTCCGGTATGACCCGGGATGGAGGCTTTGCCGAATATGCAGTTCACCATATTAACTCGATTTACAAGATCCCTGAAAATGTATCTTTTGTAGAAGCAACATATGTTACGACTCTGGGCTGTGCCATGTGGGCACTGGACACCAGCGGCGGCTATATTGCGGGGGATTCGGTTTTGATCACCGGACCCGGCCCGATTGGGCTCTCCATGGTTCAGGCCTGCAAAGCTGTAGGAGCCGAAAAAATTATCTTGGTCGGCACCAAGAACGACCGCTTGGCCATTGGCAAGAGTGTCGGAGCAACCCATACCATTAATGTCAACGAAGTCAAAGACCCCTTGGCAGCAGTTATGGAGATAACCGGCGGCCGTGGTTGCGAACGAACCTACGAATGTGCCGGCAATGACTCTACTTTTGACATTTGCTTAAAATCCACCATGCGCGGTCATGTTATGACTTGTGTATCCTTCTATAAGCAGCCGGTAACGGCTTCGTTAGACTATGCCGTGCTTAATAGCATCCAAATCAAGACTGTGCGCGGCGAAGGCGGGAATAACTGCAAACGGGCACTGTCTCTCATGAGCCAGGGTAAAATTGACACCAAACAGATTCTCACGCATACTTTCCCCTTAGATGAATTCGCTACCGCCTATGATTACTTTGTTAACCGCCGTGACGGTGCTATGAAAGTAGTTGTTCTACCTTAATTTCAGACTAATTCCCCCGGGAATTTTCAGAAAAATAAATTACCCGGGGGAACAGTATATTTTTTTAAAGCCTTGAAAATTATAATAAGTTATGTAAATATATTAAAAATACTTGTGTAATAAACGTGATTTTTATACATAAATCTTAGCTCCGAATACGAAATTATATTAAAAACAAATTTATTTACTTAGTGGGTTCGCTATACTAGTTTGTAATATAGGTGCTGTATAGGTTTATATATAGTGTTAATCATATTGGTTTCTTTCCAGATTTTTTTCTGGCTGGAAATAAAAATTTAGGCGAGGAGGGATTGTGAAAAAATTAAATTTCTGGTCTCAAACCAATTTCCAAAGTGGTAAAAAATTAGGAGGGGAAGAAATGAAAACAAAAAAAATTATGGCTATCGTTTTGTCTTTGGCGTTAATCCTCACCATGGCTGTAGGCTGCAGTAAGCCAGCAGATACCCAAGCACCGTCGGAGGAGCCGAAGATTAGTTTCCCGGAGAAAAATATTGATATGACCATTCTATTCGGAGCGGGAGCCGGCGCGGATGTAATTGGTCGCAAGCTGGCTGATATGGTATCCAAAGATCTTGGTCAGCCCATAGTATGTAATAACCGCGTTGGCGGCGGTGGATCAGTAGGCTATCAATATGTTCTAGGCACAGATCCGGACGGCTACAATATTGTCTGGAACTCTACTTCAATCAGTGTTGCTTATCATCAAGGCAATATGCCCGCCGACCAGGGCTTTGATGCTTTCCGTGGTGTTGCTAACATAACTCAGGAAGCAACTGCCCTGGCTATCCGCGCAGATGATGATCGCTGGAATACTATTGAAGAATTCCTTGCTTACGCTAAAGAACATCCAGGTGAAGTTACTGTGGCTAACAGCGGCGTCGGCTCCTTTAACCACTTGATGGCAGCTGCTATTGGTGATGTTGCCGGTGTTGAGCTTAAGCATATTCCTATGGATGCCAAACAAAGTACAACTTCACTTCTGGGCGGCCAGGTAGATGCAATTGTCAACATGGCATTTGACATTATTCAACAGCAGGAAGCCGGTCAGGTTAAAGCTTTAGTTGTTGTTGCTCCGGAAAGATTGGAGCAAATTCCGGATGTACCTACAATGAAAGAAAAAGGCTATGACCTTGATCTCATGATGTATAGAGGAATTGCCGTTCCTAAGGATACTCCTGATGAAGTAGTTAAGATTCTGGAAGAAGCTTTTGTCAAAGCCGGAAATGCCCCAGAATTTAAAGAGTTTACACAACCTTACGGCGTTATTTTGGATGTCAAAGGCGCCGCTGAATTTGATGCCCAAATGGCTGACAATGATGCTATTGTAGCCGATATTATGGACAAAATTGGTATCAAAAAACAATAGTAAGCGTTAATTTTATAAAGAGCGGGAGATCTAGGTCTTCCGCTCTTATCTCAAACACTATGAGCCTAACAAAAATTCCTGTAAGCTCACTTTCAAGTTCAATTATGCTTTACTGCCTTTAATAAGCTTTACTGTCATTGAATTAAAATAAGCAAACCTCCAGGGGTCAAATATTTACCCTCAAGTTCGTCGCTTATCGTTTGCAAGGTATATAGAAAAAAACAAGTTATTTCTTTTTACCCCCTGTTCATATAAATCCCAAAAATTTTCTGTGGATTAATTTTGATTCGATCTGTCATAAATTGAAAGAGAAGGGGGAAAAATGAAATGTAGTAAAGGAGGTAATACAGTGTTAGAATATTTAGTACAAGGATTAACAATAGCCATATCATTCCAAAACCTTCTCTTTATGCTTTTCGGAACAGTTCTGGGATTGATTTTTGCTGCGATACCGGGTTTAACCTTTAGTACCGCACTTATTTTATTGATTCCGCTTACCTTCGGGCTGGAGGCTGTTCCGGCAATTTCAGTTCTCCTGGGTGTATATGCCGGCGGGATGTCCGGAGGTTCAATTTCCGCAATTTTACTGGGTATTCCGGGAACACCGTCTGCGGCTGCAACTGTTATTGACGGCTATGCAATGTCTAAGAAGGGGTGAAGCCGGCAGGGCTTTAGGGATGGCCGTCTATGCTTCGGTTTTCGGGGGAATTTTCAGCTTACTAGTACTTATGCTGGTTGCACCTCAACTGGCAAGTATAGCTATAAAGTTTGGGCCGCCGGAAATTTTCGCTTTGGTAGTTTTTGGACTCTCAACTATTGTGAGTCTGAGCGGAACCGACATAGTTAAAGGCTATATTAGCAGGGTTGTTTGGCCTCTTGCTTTGCACAGTCGGTTTGGACCCGGTAATGGGCTTGCAAAGATTTACCTTTGGTCAGGCGGGGCTTATGATTGGGATTGGTATTATGCCTGTGATGATTGGCATGTTTGCCTTGCCAGAGATTATAGACACTTTTTTACGGGTTAAAAAGAATAAAGACCTAAAACAAGAGGAGCCTAAAAGAGACAAAGTTAAGGCGGCTTTCCCGACTTTTAAGGAAATGGCTAAAACATTTTTTCTGCTAATAAAATCTGCTGCAATTGGCACAGGGTTAGGTGCTATTCCTGGTACCGGCGGGCCGGTTGCTTCCTTCTTAGCTTATGACCAAGCAAAAAGACAAAATCCGGCAACCGGAACAGGAACGGTAGAAGGTGTCGGAGCCCCGGAATCTGCCAATAACGGGGTTACGGGCGGAGCCCTTATTCCCTTGCTTACTTTGGGAATACCGGGGGACAGTGCAACCGCTATTATGTTAGGAGCCTTTCTGATTCACGGTTTGGCGCCTGGGCCGTTGCTTTTCCAAAATTACGGAGATTTGGTGTATGCTATCTTCATCAGTATTCTGATTATCTATATTATGGTTTTGGTCATTCAATTTTATGGCATCCGTCTCTTTGTTAAAGTATTGGACTTCCCAAAAGTGAATTTGATGGCAGTAATCCTTGCGGTATCGGTAATCGGCGCATTTGCCATCAATCTTAGCTTTAGTGATGTAATAATCATGTTCTTCTCCGGTGTATTGGGATATTTTATGAAGAGGTTTGGTTTCCCGGTTACACCGCTTATCCTAGCACTTGTACTAGGGTACTCAATCGAGAATAATTTCCGCAAGTCCCTTGTTTTCTCAGGCGGCAGTCTCGATATTTTTATTACGAAACCGGTCAGTCTTGTCTTTCTAACTCTAGCTTTGATTATTCTTTTAGCGCCTTTCTTTAGACCATGGCTGGAGAAAAGGTTTAAAAAGAAGAAGGCTTAATACAATAAAAATTTGCCCTGTGCAAAGGAGAGGATCTAGATGAAGCACAATAGAATAATTGCTGTCATTTTACTGATATTTATTGTCTGGTGGGCATACTTGACCACTCAGCTTCCTGAGACCACCATGCCCGGTGAACCAGGACCTAAGTTCTTCCCGGCTGTAATCTTGGGGCTTATGGCAGTGTTCAGTGTTTTGCTCTTTTTTACCAAGGATAAAAAAGATACGGCAGAGGTTAAAACCGATGATGTCGAAAAGGAAGTAGAGGAAAAAGAAGAAGTATTTCCTATTTTTAGTGCCTTAAAGCTCTTTGCTGTCTTTTTCTTAGGCATAATACTTGTCTATTATCTAGGCTTTAATATCGGCATGATCTTTGGCTTAACCGTCATGCTCTGGATGATAGGCTGGAGACTTTTTCCCCGGGCGATACTTTTTTCTGCGGCTGTAACTCTGGCAGTTTATTTCTTGTTTGATTGGCTGTTGAAAATCCCCTTGCCTAAGGGCAGTCTTTTTTAGGATAGATAAGAAAGAGAAGGAGGATCCCTGGAGATGTTTGAGTTATTTACAGAGGGATTAACTATTGCCTTAACTTTAGAGAATTTTCTATTTATGTTCTTCGGCTGTATCCTAGGCATAGTATTCTCCGCTATACCTGCTTTGACATTCAGTACAGCCTTGATTCTTCTAATTCCGGTTACTTTCGGCCTTACTCCGGTTGCTGCGATCTCTGTCCTCTTAGGCGTCTTTGCCGGGGGGATGACAGGAGGGTCGATTTCCGCTATTCTTTTAGGTATTCCGGGTACTCCCTCCGCAGCGGCTACGGTTATTGACGGGTATTTGCTGTCCAAAAAAGGCCAAGCCGGGAAAGCCTTAGGGATGGCAATCTATTCCTCGGTATTTGGCGGTATTTTTAGTTTGCTGGTGCTTATCCTTGTGGCGCCACAGATTGCTAAAATTGCCATTAAGTTTGGCCCGGCTGAACTCTTTGCTTTAGTGGTTTTCGGTTTGTCTACTATTGTAAGCTTAAGTGAGACCAGCATTGTTAAAGGGCTCTTGGCAGGCCTTTTTGGACTCTTGCTTTGTACTGTGGGCCTTGATCCGGTTATGGGACTGCAGAGGTATACTTTTGGCTTTGCTAATCTGATGACTGGCGTGGGTCTGATGCCGGTGATGATTGGGATGTTCGCCCTGCCGGAAATCATAGATAATTTTTTGCAGGCTAGTAAAAATAGGTACAAACAGTTGGTTAGACATAGGCAGAAGGTTAAGGCTAATTTCCCAAGCCTGAAAGAGATGAAAGCGGCTTTTTCCTTGAACTTAAAATCGTCAGCTATTGGTACCTTTGTGGGAGCTATTCCGGGCACAGGCGGGCCTATTGCCTGTTTTATGGCACTGGATGTGGCTAAAAGGAAAAACCCGAAGGTGGGGACAGGGGAACTTGACGGTGTAATTGCTCCCGAATCGGCTAATAATGGAGTTACCGGCGGGGCCTTGATACCCCTCCTAACCCTGGGAATTCCGGGGGATAGTGCCACCGCTATAATGTTGGGCGCACTAATGATTCACGGGTTAATACCGGGTCCGCTGCTTTTCAGGGATAACGGTGCCTTGGTTTACGCTATTTTCATTAGTATCCTTATCATTAACTTAATGGTTTTAGCTATTCAATTTTTTGGCATGAAGCTATTTGTTAAAGTATTGGATATCCCCAAAGTCAATCTTATGAGTATGATTCTGGTCATGGCGGTTGTTGGCTCCTTTGCCATTAATCTTAATTATGCTGATATTATAGTAATGTTTTTCGCAGGCCTTCTGGGTTATTTTATGAAAAAATTTGGTTTTCCGATTGTTCCTCTTATTCTTGGTTTAGTGCTTGGCTACTCCATCGAGAATAACTTCCGCAAAGCGTTGGTCTTTTCTGATGGCAGCTTCAGTATTTTCGTTACCAGTCCTGTAAGCCTTCTATTTTTGACTCTTGCCGTTTTTATGCTGTTGGCACCTACTATCAGGTCTTGGCGTAATAAAAATAAAGCTAGTAAAGCTAAGTAAAGAAAACATAAAATTGTAAATGGGTATAATAATATACTAGCGGAACTTGTTATCAAGGGAGTGTAGTAATGGAGAAAGAGGCTGTCCAAGATAATTATCTGTTCTTTTCCAGCGAGGATCTCATACATTATTTTATGAATAACCTGGCGGAAAAGGATCTTAAAACTCAGACCAAGCGAATTATGGAAATGGCTAAAGTGTTTATGGCCAAAAAGGGATATGACTTGGAAGATATTTATTCTTTGCTTGTTATGCTGAGGGACATGGATCAACGGCCAATTATTAATGAAGTAATTAAATTGTATTTTAATAAAGACCATTATCCTATTAGGGTAATTATGCAAATTGGGGAACTGGAAAATACGGCAGATCTTGAAATTGAATTTTCAGCCTACAAAGGTGAAAAACGTTTTATTAACAGTGAAAAAGGGCATCTACCCACAGGCCCTTACTCACAAGCTGTTGTGGTGGAAAATTATGTTCATTGCTCAGGTGTTCGCCCAGTTGATCCTCTTTCTCAGAAATTAATTGAAGGTGATTGTAGGCAAAAGACTAGGAGATGCTTGGATAATTTGGAGGTAGTCCTGCAAACAGCCGGAACAGGGCTTGACTGCGCCTACGCCTTTATGGTTTACCTTACTGACCTCGAGCTATTACCTCAAATTGAAGAGGTTTTTGCCGAATATAACTTGGATGGTGAAAATGTCCTGCAAGAGGTAACTAAGGTTGAAAAACTCAATGAGGGACATGAGCTGGAAATCTCCTGTTCAGCTTTTTTAGCAGTTTAAAATTAATTAAAAATCAACTAAGGCTTAAATAAGGAAAGCAAAAAAATAAAGAAAGTAAATTAGCAAAAGTTATTGCCCCAAAATCCCTTGGATCAGAAATATCCGGGGATTTTTTGATTTATATTTAATTTATATAGGATAGTTTTTCTAGTCTAAAATTATTGTAAGTGGAAGAAACTAAACTCAGACAAAAATTTGCTTACTTTATTTCATACCAAAAGAACGGAGGTAACAGGAAGTGAAATTAAGACGTTTTCTTGCCGTAGTTCTTTCGGCCTTACTAATTCTGGTTTTATCTGTAGGGTGTAGAGCCGGAGGAACTGATGAAACTCCCAAGTTTCCGACCAAAGCCATTGACATGACAGTCTTATTCGGTGCCGGGGGTGGAGCTGATGTTGTAGGGCGAAAATTAGCTGATTTGGCTTCGAAAGAATTGGGACAGCCCATTGTTGCCAATAACCGTGTAGGAGGCGGGGGCTCTGTAGGCTATCAATATATACTGAATACCGAGCCGGATGGGCATAACATTGTCTGGAACTCTACCTCGATCAGTACTACCTATCATCAGGGCAACATGCCTGCCGATAAGGGTTATGATGCTTTTAGAGGAATTGCCAACATTACTCAGGAAGCCACCTCTCTAGCCGTACGAAAAGATGCTCCGTGGAATACCATCGAAGAATTTCTAGCACATGCTAAAGATAATCCTGGGGAAGTAACAGTTGCCAACAGTGGTGTCGGTTCATTCAATCAGCTTATTGCTGCCGCGATTGAACAGGCAGCCGGAGTAAAATTTAAACACATTCCCATGGATGCCAAGCAAAGTACTACTTCCCTCCTTGGCGGTCAAGTTGATGCTATTGTCAATATGGCGTTTGATGTAGTCCAGCAAGTTCAGGCTGATACCATGAAAGCCTTGGTGGTAGTAGCTCCGGAGAGACTTGATCTGCTGAAGGATGTCCCCACCATGAAGGAAAAAGGTTACGACCTCGATTTAATGATGTACAGGGGGATAGCTGTTCCGAAAGACACCCCTGACGACGTGGTTAAGATCCTGGAAGATGCCTTTACTAAAGCCGGTAACGATCCATCCTTTAAAGAATTTGCCGAACAATACGGAGCAATTGTTGATGTTCGCGGAGCAAAGGATTTTGATGCTTTGATGGCAGATAACGATAAGATAGTTGCAGATATCATGGACAAAATTGGCATTAAAAAGCAATAGTCTTTAAAGCCAAGGTAAAAAAAGCTAAAGCCAGAGTCTAATTTGAAATGCCGCTAAAATCTTAGAAAAATTTCAAAGCTTAGAAGGTATGGTAATACTTTTCTGAAGAATAATTCAAATTAGTGGACATCCTAATATTAGTTAGATAATCCCAATAATATATATTTATTAAAAATGGAGGTGCTTTGTTTCATGGTAATGCGTCACAACTTACTCGAATGTGCCTTTGTCGATGCTATCGAATGGTTCAAGAAAACCGATACAATAATTGTCCCCGTTGGTAGTTGCGAAAAGCATGGTGCCCATGTACCTCTGGGAACTGACAGCTTTACTACTATTAACGTTGCGGAAAGAGCGGCGAAAATGGCCGATGTTCCTTATACTCCATTAATGCCTTTCGGTTATTCACCGCACCATATGGGCAGAATGGGTGAAGGCGTTGGCACAATTACCCTCTCTGCTAACACTTACCGGGCAGTATTAACTGACATCGCCCGCAGTTTGATTTACCATGGTGCTAATAAGATTGTCTTTGTTACCCATCACGGTTCCAATACTAAACCAATCGACGAATTTAACCGGCAGATCAGATATAAGTATGGTGCTTTTGTCTGTTTCTACAAGACCCCGACCGAAAGAGAATGCGAAGTTGTTAAAGGTATCTTAGAAGGACCGCCGGAAGAAACCCCAGGCTGGCACGCGGGCGAAATGGAAACTGCCCAAATGATGGCTCATGATATGAGTTTAGTAGACATGACCAGAGCCATAAATGACAGGGCGCACGCTCCGGCTTGGATGGGACCCAAATTCTCCAAAATTGACGGTACCATTACCGTTAAATTTGGCGGATCTGAAAATATCTATGTGCCAATGGAGCACCATGAATATTCTGACCATGCTACAATCGGCAATCCCTTCCGCGGTACTCCGGAAAAAGGCTTAAAACTCTTTGAGAAAGAAGCGGAGCACTTAGCAGCCTTTATTGAAGAGGTTAAGAAGTTCCCGTTTGTCGTTAAGGACGAAGACCGCCACTTCCCGGAAAGAGCTTAAACCAATAACACACAAATAAATAGAAAAGACTGCTGAGCCAAACAGCTTATCCTGGTGCAGCAGTCTTTTTATTACTTGCAGCCGACTAAGAGGAATACCGCAATACTAGTGTTAAGATATAAGGATATTAGAGTAATATAAAAGATCAAGTTAGTTTGTAAGAAGTTAAACATAATCGAATTACTTCTAAAAGACTGCAAAAATAGTAAGAAAGGTAAAAGGAAAAAACAGAAATGACAAGAAATATAAAAATGAAAAACTTAGTAAAGCAGCTGAATCTAAATAGAAAAAGGGAAATTGAAAATACTATTTGAAAGAGATTGGCATTGAAGGAGGAAAATAAAAATGCAGGGACAGCCTAACGAGCGGGACGAGCAATTTGCTCCACCGGAAGGTCTCATTGGGGATCAGGAAATTGACAAATGGAAAGAGAAAGCTGCAAAGTATATAGATAATCCCAAGAAAACGGAAAACCTTTTAGGTCTAGCTTGGCAGAAGGCTGAAAGCGCTAAAAACAATCAAGCACTCAGTAATATCTGGGATAAAATCCAACTGCTGTTTTCCTTAGTCAGGGATTGGGCCAACGGCAATTACAGAGGGATATCCAAATCAGCCCTTCTGGCCGTTATAGCAGGGTTAATCTATTTTGTATCTCCCCTGGATATTATTCCTGATTTTTTGGTCGGACTGGGGCTGGTTGACGATGCTGCAGTTTTAGGCTTAATCATTAAGCAAATAGACCAGGAGATTATTAAATACAAGCAGTGGAAAAGTATTTAGGGACTTAAATAATTAACTAGGGACTTAAATAATAAACTGAAGAGGAGTAAAAAATGATGGGGATAAGAGAGCAAAAAATGGCAGAACTAAAAAAATATAGGCCTGAACTAACCCGGCAGCAGGACTTCGAAAGATTCTGGCTGATGGCCGCCGAAGAAATCTTTCGCTCAGACGGGCTTCCCAGCTGGCGGATTGAGCCTGAAGAAAGAGAGATTGCGGAGGAATTTCAAGTTTCCTTTAATTTGGAGCTGGCAGATTTCGCTTATCCTTTAAAGCAGGTCAAAGTCCACCAAGCCACCTTAGAGGCTGCTGACGGAACAATGCTTCATGGCTGGTATCTTTACCCTGCCGGAGCCGGCGAGCAGAGCAAAGTTCCGGGACTCGTCCGCTTTCATGGCTATTCTTCGAATAAAGGGAAAATATGTGAGCTTTTATTATGGGCTTTACAAGGTTATGCCGTGCTGGCTATGGATGTCCGCGGGCAATGCGGTGCTACTCCGGATGGAAGGGTCTATTCCAGCGGGTCTTTTTCCGGCTGGCTGACTTTAGGGCTTGATTCTCCTTTAGAATACTATTACCGCCAGGTATATTTGGACAGTATTCAATCCATCGAAGCCCTCGCCCGGCGGCCTGAAGTCAACGGGGAGAAAATAGGTTTATTCGGCAACAGTCAGGGAGGGGCTTTAGCGATAGTCTCAGCTGCGCTTTTAGCCAGGTTTGCCGGCAAGCTGGAGGGGATTACGGCTCAAGTGGCTGCGGTGAGTGCCGGAATTCCATTTCTCTGTGATATAAAAAAAGCTTTCCTGGAGCATACTGAAGGACCGTGGGCGGAATTGGACTGGTATTTTAGGATGCATGATCCTTTACATGAAAGGGAAGAGGAAATTATGAAGACTTTAAGTTATTTTGATGCCATGAATTTTGCCCCTTGGGTTAAGTGCCCTGCCCTGGTATCAATAGGGCTCAAAGATACGGACTGCCCGCCGCCAACCATCTATGCACTCTTTCACCACCTGGCCGGAAAAAAAGAGCTGCTCGTCTATCCTGATTATAGTCATGAGAGCAATGACAATTTCCTGGACCGTCAAATTATCTTCTTAGCCCAAGAATTGCTGAGCACCTAGTTTAAAAACAGAATCTTTTTTAAATACAGTCAGATTAATCGACTAATAAGAAACGGAAATATCCTGTAGAGTTCTCCACAGGATATTTTGCGTTTCCGGGAAAAGATTTGCCCAAGATCTTGCAGGGTAAGGCTAGTGGTTCAGGGTAAGGCTAGTGGTTCAGGGTAAGGCTGTCCGCTATTAAGAACTAATGGGTCTGGTTAGCCGGATTCGCCGGATCAGGATTAGCAAATTTAGGAGGCTGCGGGCTTTTGTGAGCATCGAAATATTTGCCGGGTGTTGACATATCAAAATAGACTTTGGAATCCTGGGTTACGCCCCAATCCTGAAGTGATCCTGTATCCTGCAACATATTAAAGGCTTCCCGGAAGAGAGTATTGTGGGCTTCCTCCCTGTTCAAGAGGAAATCAATAGTCTCCCGGACACCTTTATCATTAATCTGCCTGTACAGGTACTCATAGACTACTTTGGCTCTTTCTTCGGCGGCAATGTCGGATAAGATATCAGCAGCAAGGTCTCCGGTGACATTGACATAACCTGCCGTAAATAGCTGACCCGAAGCATTAGTCAGCATCGGTGCTAACCCTGTCAGCACATGGGCTTCAATATTGCCGATGGTGGCGCTGTTAGCCTGGAGGTCATGGCCGTTCAGCAAGTTGATAGTCTGGGCAACCATTTCCATGTGGCTAAGTTCTTCAGCGCCGATATCGAGGAAAAGGTCTTTGATCTTAGGATCCTTAATTCGAAAGCTTTGCGAGATATACTGCAAACCTGCTTTTAGTTCTCCTTGGGGACCACCTAATTGCTCTTGCAGCATAGCAGCATAATTTGGATTGGGGGCATCGACTTTGACATCCTTTAACAATTGTTTGTCGTGTTTGAACAAGATAATCACTCCTTCTTCGGAATAAAAGTTTTCTTTCCTGCTCATAGTTTTTTCAAAATGCTTCTTTATATGCTAAAGATTGAGCTTTTAAGAATTTTTCAAGCTGCAGGAATAATTTAGTTTAAACTTCACACACTAAATTGGAATTATTTTTAACAGATAGGGGAGATTTTTATGCAGCTGGCAGCGCATGAAGTTCATGACCTCCATGAACTTACCATGAGTTGTGTTAATTCCATTACGAATATGGCTCTCTTTGTCAAGCAAGCCCAGGATCCGGAACTGAAGAAAATGATAGCCAGGCATTTTCCTTATCATGTCAAAGATTACAATACCAAAATTGAATATCTTAGCAAAAGCGGAGCTAAAACGGGGCTCTCCGTTCCGGAGCTAAAAGAAAGCTTGCAAAATTTTACCCAAGCTGAAGTTGAGACTCAGCCTCTCACACCCAGAACCGAGCTCAGTGAGTTTAATGACAGGGAAATTGCCACAGCATACCTCCTTACCCTGAAAAGGGCAGGCCGGGAATATGCTTGGGCAGCGATGGAAGCCAGCAATCCGGAAATTCGCTGCTTCTTGGAAGACGCTTTCAAGATGTGCTCGCATCATGCTTTTGATATCTGGCAGTGGATGGTGAAGAAAGGCTACTATCCGCTGGAAGCGGCTGATCCTAAAGTTGCCGGTGCTTACAGCAATATTTATTACGAAGTACCGGAAGAACACCACACCATAATGTAGTTCCAAGGCGTAGGAAATCTTAATTCCTATAGATTAAAGTTCTCAAGAAAAAATTTCAGGAGGTATCCTAAAATGCAACTCAGTCAAAAAGAAAGAATTTTACTGGAAGATCAAAAGAGCCACGAAGAATTATGTATTAAAAAATATAATAATTATGCCAACCAGGCTCAAGATCCGCAGTTAAAACAAATGTTCCAGCAGCATGCTCAGCATGAGCAAGAGCATTATAATACCATTAACCAAATCTTAAGCGGGCAGGTTCCTAATATGCAGCAGGGTCAACAACAGCAGCAACAGCAGGGGCAGCAGCAATTTCAGCCACCTAACATGGGGCAAGCTGGGATGGTTAATCAACAAGATGCCGATCTTTGCCAGGACATGCTGGAAACTGAAAAGTATGTCTCCGGGGCGTACGATACAGCCATATTTGAATTTCAAGACAGCAATATCCGCCAAGCCTTGAACCATATTCAGAAAGAAGAGCAACAGCACGGCGAGGACATCTTTAATTACATGAAGAGTAAAGGTATGTATAAGGTTCATTAGACAATATAACTGATCTCTGGTTTATAGCAATATTTACCGCGGCCTTTTGGCCGCGCATCTTTTTCTTTCCTAAAAACATTTTATTGGCGGCTGCAATTTGTCTAAAAAATCCCAAAAACATTTGTCAAACATTAATATTAGCAAAATTTTCGTGTTTGGCTTTAAATTATGCAAGTAATACCATATAATATGGATATATTTTGAGTTAGGAGGTTGGTTATGCACCAAGCAAGGGAACTTTTTGCCACCCGGTTAGGGTTTATTCTAATCTCTGCCGGTTGTGCCATTGGCCTGGGTAACGTTTGGCGTTTCCCGTACATTACCGGGCTTTATGGCGGTGGTCTATTTGTACTTATCTATATTTTATTCCTGATAATCCTCGGTCTGCCGATCATGTCCATGGAATTTGCCGTGGGCCGGGCCAGCAAGCAGAGTGTGGCTACATCTTTTGATGTCCTGGAGCCTCAAGGCAGTAAATGGCACGTTTTCAAATGGCTGGCCATGGCCGGCAACTACCTATTGATGATGTTCTATACCACTGTTGCCGGTTGGATGCTGGCATATCTCTTCTTTATGGTGCGGGGGGATTTCATCGGTAAAACCCCGGCGGAAGTCGAGGGAGTATTTGGCGGACTTGTTTCTAGTGCCGGCATGTGTATTCTTTTTATGGTTATTACTTGTATTTTAGGCTTTGCCGTTTGCTCCCTGGGCTTAAGAAACGGTGTGGAGCGAATAACCAAAGTCATGATGTCCTGTCTCTTTCTGATTATGATTGCCCTGGTAATTCGGGCTGTGACTCTGCCTAATGCCCTGGAGGGACTTTCTTTCTATCTTTTGCCTAATCTGGACGGCATTAAGGAACATGGCCTCTGGACAATGGTCTATGCTGCTATGGGACAGGCGTTTTTCACTCTCAGTATTGGGATGGGGAGCATGGCCATCTTCGGCAGTTATGTATCAAAAGACCGCACTTTAGCGGGTGAAGGTATCAATATTACCATTCTGGATACCTGCGTAGCTATTATGGCCGGTTTGATTATTTTCCCGGCATGTTTTGCTTTTGGAGTTAATCCGGGAAGCGGCCCTTCCCTCGTTTTTATCACGTTACCCAATATTTTTAACAATATGCCTGCCAGTCAAGTATGGGGAATAGCCTTTTATATCTTTATGGTTTTTGCCGCTTTATCCACTGTAATCGCTGTATTTGAAAATATTATCTCTTTCGGAATTGACCTTTTGGGCTGGACCAGGAAAAAGTCGGTTTTAATCAATTTGGTAGCGATAATTCTCTTATCCCTGCCTTGTGCTTTGGGCTTTAATGTTTGGAGCGACTTTGCTCCCTTGGGAGAAGGTACCGTTATTCTGGATTTAGAGGATTTTATTGTCAGCAATAATATTCTCTTGATAGGTTCCTTGATATACGTTCTTTTCTGTGTAACCCGTTATGGCTGGGGCTGGGATAATTTTATTAAGGAAGCCAATACCGGCAAAGGAGTGAAAATACCCCAGAAAACCAGGTTCTATATGACCTATATCCTACCGGTAATTATTCTGGTAGTCTTTGTCTTCGGCTATATCGATAAGTTTAAGCTTTTAGGTTAATTCACCATAGCATAACATCATCTTTCATGGATAAAGAGTTTGCAAGCAAAGATACTTATGAGTTTGTCAAAGGTTATAACTTGAGGGCAGAGGGACACTAAACAGTGTCCTTCTGATTTTCAGTGCTTAAGGTTAATGATTCCGTTATCTCTTTGTTTAAAGGCGAGGACTCGGTCAACTCTTCTTCAATGCTGAAGGAAGAATCAGAAATGCGCCGAATTAAACAGAGGTAGAGATGCGGTCTAAAATGAGATATGAAGTTAAGTAGAAATAATTGTAATTAAGGGGGAGCAATGTTAAGTAAGCTTCTGCTAAAAAGTTTTATTAAAGATTACACCCGGACGGATTGGCCGGAAGTGCGAAGCAAATATGGTTTCTTAAGCGGTACAGTGGGAATTTTGGCTAATGTCCTGTTGTTTGGCGTTAAATTAGCTACAGGCCTCCTAATCAATAGTATTGCCCTGATCGGGGATGCTTTGAACAATTTGACTGATGCCGCTTCCTCTTTAATTACTTTAGTAGGCTTCAAACTAGCCGGTAAACCTGCCGACCGGGAACATCCTTTTGGGCATGGGAGAATAGAATATATAGCCGGCTTGCTTGTATCTTTTCTCATAATCCTGGTGGGGTACGAATTACTTAAGTCTTCTGTCGGGCGCATTATTCAGCCTGTGCCGGTAAGTTTCAGCCTACCGGCTTTGCTTATTGTTATCCTGGCTATTGGTTGCAAAGGCTGGCTTTTCCTATTCAACCGGATGCTTTCCCAAGCGATTGATTCCAAAGCTCTTTTGGCCACTGCTTTCGACAGTTTAAGCGATATGGTAGCTACAGGGTGTATTGGCCTGGCACTCGTAGGTTCCTTATTTACAGCCTTCCCTCTGGACGGTTATGTAGGAGTGCTTGTTTCCCTGCTTATCTTCTATTCCGGGATTTCCTTGACTAAAGATACCATCAGCCCTTTGTTGGGAGAAGCGCCTGAACAGGAACTGATTGTCAAAATCAGCCGGGAGATCCGCAGCTATGAGAAGGTAGTTGGAATCCATGACCTGATAGTACATACTTATGGGCCGGGGCAATACATGGCTTCCATTCATGTCGAAGTTAATTCCAATCAGGACATTATGGAAATTCATGAATATATTGATATGATTGAACGTCGGGTAGCAGAGGAGCTGGGTATACTCCTTACTA
This sequence comes from Desulfitobacteriia bacterium, assembly GCA_050949905.1. GTDB lineage: Bacteria > Bacillota > Desulfitobacteriia > Desulfitobacteriales > Syntrophobotulaceae > DUML01. Next base: position 56,609 of record JBMNGP010000025.1, read on the forward strand.
TTCATATGGACCCCTTAAATGTAGATTCCCAGGAATTAATACAAATCCAGGAGGAAATGCTGCCCATCCTGCAAAACTTCCCGGAGGTGCTTGCTATACATGATTTGCGCATCGTGGGTCAAGGAGAAAAGAAAAATTTAGTTTTTGATGCTGTTGTGGAAAATAGTATCAGCAAAGAAGATGAAAAGGAACTGGTCAAGGCCATTAATAGCCAGGTGCAGGAAAAACACCCCTATTATAATTGTATTATTACCTTTGACCAAAATGATATGTTAGTCAAGAACTAAGCTGTTCCAGTCTTAATTTAAATTAGCCAGGAAATTGATTTAATAGTAAAATGATTTTGGTTACTAATTAGCTTACTGAATCTAATTGCTAAATAGATCTAAGCAACAAAAGAAAGGGGCTTTTATTATGTATAAGTCTAGATTTAAGGAGATTGTAGTAAATTGGGAGGTGGATATTAAATAATTTAAGGTGATATTTACCTCCCAAAGTTGGTTATGAGCTCTAAAACTTTAGGAGGACTAAAATTGAAGAAAATAAATATGGAAAATATCGGCTTAAGCCAGAGGTTTATCAATGAGGCTGCTTTATACCCAGAGCTTTTTGTGGGGAGAGTAGCTTCCCAGTATAAAAATTTCTATAGGGTAATAACGGAACAAGGTGAGCTACTGGCGGAAGTTTCCGGGAAGTTCTGTTTTGAGGTAAAAACCAAAGCGGATTACCCTGCTGTAGGCGATTTCGTGATGCTGGACCGCGCTGAGGACAGGGCGGGAAATGGCATTATCCACCAAGTTCTCACCAGAAAAAGTGCTTTTATCAGAAAGGCTGCAGGAACATCTCCCGAGGAGCAAGTTGTTGCCTCCAACATTGACACGGTTTTTATCTGTATGTCGCTTAATAATGATTTTAATATCCGCAGGATAGAGCGCTATCTGGGGATTGCCTGGAACAGCGGGGCAAGTCCGGTTATCGTGCTTACCAAATCCGACTTATGTCATAATCTTGCGGAGAAGCTGGCGGAGCTGGATACTGTGGCTTTGGGCGTTGATGTAATTATTACGTCCAATATTAGTAAGGATGGTTACATGCCGGTTAAGAGTTATACAGGCAGCGGAAAAACCATTGCTTTTATCGGCTCCTCAGGTGTTGGTAAATCGACCTTGATCAATAGGCTTCTAGGGGAAAATATTATTAAAACAAATGAGCTAAGAAATGACGACAAAGGCCGGCATACTACGACGCGCAGGGAGATGTTTATTCTTCCCGGCGGAGGAGTAGTTATTGATACCCCCGGTATGCGGGAAATCGGCCTGGAAAGTGCCGATTTAGCCAAAACCTTTGCCGACATCGATGAACTGGCAACAAGATGTAAATTTAGTGACTGTACGCATCTAAAAGAGCCCGGCTGTGCGGTGCAAGAGGCCATCAAATCGGGCTTATTGTCCAGGGATAGGTTGGAAAGCTATCTCAAGCTCAAAAAAGAAGCCAAGTATGACGGATTAAATTCCAGGCAAATCGAAAATGAAAAGCTTGCTGAAATGTTCAAAGATGTAGGCGGAATTAAGGGTGCTCGCAAGCTCACTAAAGCCAAGGCTAAAAAATAAGGATCAAAAACAGGTTCGGCAGGTAATAAGCTGAACCTGCTTTTGATTGACGGCCAAGATGACTGATGACGGTATTCTGTGTTATTTTTTCTATAGGCAAGTATAAGACTGTGGTATATAATAGTACATATTTACAATATATGACAGCACTGGTAGTCGAATAGAAAGAGCCAACAGCCGGAGGATTGCAAAGGAGCTTTCTCAGTGTAAGCAGCGGCCATTTCCTCGGCGTCAACTCGTCCGGGCAAATCTTCCGGAGCCGGTGGCGGCGGTTCCTCCGGCGGCGGAGGCGGCTGGTAATAATGCCGGAAAGGGGGTAAGTCTTATGAGTATAAATAAACTGAAAAAAATAATTGCTGATTCCGACAACATTGTCTTTTTTGGCGGTGCAGGGGTATCCACGGAGAGCAATATTCCTGATTTCCGATCCTCAACAGGCCTGTATAAGACAAACAGCGGTTATCAGTATCCGCCGGAACAAATGTTATCCTATACTTTTTTTCTAGAGCATACGCAGGAATTCTATGATTTTTACAAAAGTAAAATGATTTATCGGGATGCCAAGCCTAACGCCGCTCATCTATCCTTGGCCGAATTGGAGAAAAGAGGCAAGCTGAAGGCAGTAATTACGCAAAATATTGACGGCCTTCATCAAATGGCGGGCAGCAAAGAGGTTTTGGAGTTACACGGTTCCATCTATAGAAATTATTGCCTTAAATGCCAGAAGAGTTTTGCTTTGGAGTATATCCTTGATTCCAAAGATATACCTAGATGTGATGCCTGTGGGGGGCTTATCAAACCCGATGTTGTTTTATATGAGGAAAGTCTCGATACCGCACTGCTTAATAAAGCAGTTCAGTACATCGCCTGCTCCGATGTGCTGATTGTTGGCGGAACCTCTTTAACCGTTTACCCTTCAGCGGGTTTAGTCCAGTATTACCGGGGCAATAAGTTGGTATTAATCAACAAAACCTCAACCCAGTATGATAGGAGAGCGAATCTGATTATTAATTCAAAAATCGGTGAAACACTAAAGGAAGTAGTTTAAAAAACATGAGAGGAGATCTTAAAATTTAGATACCTCTCATAATTTTTTAACCAACATGATTCTTAAAAAAATGGCTCATTCATCATCTTCGTCTTCATCGTCATCGTCATCATCATCGTCGTCGTTGTCTTCAATCTCGTCGAAATCGACTTTCATCACTTCGCCATTAGTATAGGTTATCTTTACTTTGGCAACGTCTAGATTGTTGGTTAAGGCATCGACAACTTGTCTTAGAAATTCTTCTTTGTGCATGATCTCGCTCCTTTCCTTTTCTTATTTAACAACTTCATTTCTCGTTGAAGAACTCTGCTAAAGTGAAGAAGATAGCCTTTTATACTATATGAACATTTTATGCAAATGGTACAAGATTAGTGTTTATTACTAGTAATATCGAGTTATTCTAGAGTGACAAATCATTTCTGTATATATCTATGATTTGTTGCCTTAAACCTTCTTGCAATGAGCATTTTGGATCATAGTTTAATAACCTTTGCGCTTTGGAGATGTCAGCCCAAGTATGCAATGGATCCCCATTCTGTCGGCCCATAAATGCCAGATGCGCTTTTTGTTTGAGCAGATCTTCAAGCATGGAGATAACTTCCAGGATCGAAGCTCTTTCGAATCCCCCAATATTAATTATTTCTCCGATAACTCCTTTGGCCTCAAGGACCGCAACAGTTGCTTCGACACAATCTTGGATATAGGTGAAATCTCGTGTTTGTAATCCATCACCATAGATTTATTTCGATCGGCTCGTGCTTAATAATCCCCTTGATGAATCGATGAAAGGCCATATCAGATCTTTGTCTCGGACCAAATACCGTGAAGTATCTTAGAATAACGATTGGGATCCCATAACTTTCTTGATAAACCTTACACAAGTATTCACCCGTTAACTTACTCACCCCGTAGGGAGAAAGGGGGGTGGGCAGGGAAGTTTCGGCAACTTTCCCCATTTTTTCACCGTAAACAGATGAAGTTGAAATATAGATGAACTTGCTGAGTGGGCAGGCGCGAACTGCTTCGAGTAAGAATTGGGTGGCAACAATATTATGGTCAACGTAGAGCTTAAAATCAGACCCCCAACTTGTGCGGACACCCGGGATAGCAGCTAAATGATAGACAACTTCAACACCTTCTAAAAGTTTCTTCAGGTCAGTTTGGCGCAGGTCAGCTTGATGAAATTTAAAACGCGGATTCATAAGCAGCAACCTGAGATTTCTTATTTTTGTCTGCTTAAGGGAAGGGATGATAAAGCCATCAATTCCAATGACCTCGACATCCTTTATTTCCAGTAATCGTTCACAAAGGTGTGATCCGATAAAACCGGCGGCTCCCGTTACGAGTATTTTCATCCTATCCCAACCCCCAGGTATAACAACCCTTGTCTTCGGATCATTTCTCCATCGAGACAGTTTCTGGCATCAAGAACGATAGATCCTTTCATTCTCGCTTGAACTTCCGACCAATCGCAGTTGATGAATTGCTCCCATTCTGTGGAAAACTATCTCATTCAACCGTGGGATTTAGAAGATGAAGGTACCGGGGTCAACCTTGATATGTGGGTTCCTCCGGAAGTAGATAAATTAGCAGAGCAAGTTATAGCCTATTACGACATGGAAATTCACACCAAAACGTTAATTACCTCAAAGCCGGACAAAGGTGGGGCCATCTGGAAAATAGAAACCAACAAAGGACCCCGCAGTTTGAAGTTGTTGCATCGTAAGCCAAAAAGAAGCCTCTTTAGCGTAGGGGCCCAGGACTACATTGTAAAAAACGGTGGCAGGGTTCCGGAATTAATCAAGAGCAAAGAAGGGGCGCTGTATGTTGAAAAGGGAGGTAAGTTATGGATTGTCACAGATTGGATTGAATCCCTTACTCCGGCAAGTAAGGATCTTTCCGGTGCTCAGGCTTTATGTTATGGCCTTGGGGAGTTTCATAGGCATACACGTGGATACACTCCGCCTACCGGTTCCCAAAGAGCGTCAAGATTATATCAATGGCCCGCTTATTATCAAAAAATAATTACAAAAATAGGCTGGTTCCGCAATGTAGCCAAAGCATATAGTGATATTCCGAGTAGTCAAGTACTGCTTGCAAATATCAATACTTTTGAACGTCAGGCTCTGGATGCCTTGTCCTTTCTTCAACAATCATCCTATACTCAGATGGTCTCAAGGGGTGAGGAGCATTGGGGGCTCGTGCACCAAGACTACGGATGGTCTAACGGACAACTAGGTATTGGCGGTCTTTGGGTGATCGATTTGGATGGTGTGGCCTACGACTTACCGATCCGCGATCTTCGGAAGCTTATATCAGGTACGATGGATGATTTAGGAAGGTGGGACGTTACTTGGATTCGGGGCATGATCAGTGCCTACCATGAGGCGAATCACGATCGATAGAGAAACTTACGAGATATTATTAAATGATTTGGCATTCCCAAATGAGTTCTATAAACACCTAAATGAGATGTTATACGACCCGATCAGTTTTCTAACCAATAATTTAGAAGGGATTATGTTACATCTCAACCTATTAGAAGAAACAAAGGCTTTGGCATTAGCTGAATTAGCATTAGACAAGGAAAAATTCCCCAAGGGGGATTATGGGGAAAATGTCGGGTTGGAACCAGAGATACTCGAGATAATACAATGTAAAGCATCAATGGCAAGCAATATATTCCCAAAATTGGTCAAAAAAACTGAACCCGAAATTCAGCAACAAAAAGAAGTAACAAAAGTATCTTTTGCGCATAAAGATCAATTGAAAGTGCTAATGATTTGTACGGAAAAATTGCCGGTTCCGGCTGTGCGTGGAGGTGCTATTCAAACCTATATCGATGGTATCTCAGGTTTATTAAGTCACCAGTATTCTTTAACGATCTTAGGAACGACAGATCCAACATTACCAATTGAGGAATATAAAAATAATATTCGCTATGTAAGAGTTGAAAGCGAAAACTCCTTGGAAGTTTATGCCGCTGGGGTGATCGATTTTCTTCAGAACGAATCTTTTGATCTCATCCATGTTTTTAATCGCCCTCGGCTTATTCCCTTAATTCGTAAAGTGGCACCTAACACACGCATAATTTTAAGCATGCATAATGATATGTTTGATATGAATAAAATTGACCGACAGGATGCGCTTACTGCAATTAACGAAGTAGAACAGATTATTACAGTCAGCGATTATGTGGGAAAGACGATCTCCAATCTCTATCCTCAAGCGGCTTCCAAGCTTCGCACGATTTATTCAGGAGTTGATCTAAAAAAGTTTATTCCCTGGGAAACATCAAAGGTGGCTACTCAAGTTCGTCATGAACTACGCAGCAGCTATAACCTTGAAGATAAAACAGTCATATTATTTGTTGGGCGCTTAACCCCCAAAAAGGGTGCGGACTTATTAATTCACGCCCTCAATGAACTTTCCATAAAGGATTCCAATATCGCCTTGGTTATCGTAGGTGGAACCTGGTACAGTATCGATTCTGTAACTGATTATGTTGCCTATGTTCGAGCGTTAGCAGAGAAAGCTAAGTTTCCTGTAATAACGACAGGGTATGTAGCCTCTGATGTTATTCACAAGTGGTTTTGGGCTGGTGATATCTTTGTCTGCCCATCTCAGTGGCAAGAACCTCTTGCCCGTGTCCATTACGAAGCCATGGCTGCAGGCTTACCATTTTTAACGACGGCACGGGGCGGTAATCCGGAAGTTGTGATTGAGCAAAATGGTTTACTTGTCGACCGACCTGAGGATTCTGTTAATTTTGCGGAAAAACTTAACATTCTCCTTACTGATCCGCAGCTTAGACGAAGAATGGGGCAAACAGGCAGGCGGTTAGCCGAAGAACGTTTCAGCTGGGAACGTGTGGCGCACGAAGTCTCAGAATCATGGGAGCAGGTATTCAATACGAAAACAGAGGATAATGAGTTCGCATTAGGGCTTGCTAAAGGTTAGAAAAAATCAGTAATAACAAGGGTTTAAGGGCACTTTTGTCGAATTTAAATGCAAAGGAAAACGCTTGTTACCCCTAAAAACCTTGCACTTGGAGGAGATTAAATGTACCGCAAACCCGAACCGCAGTTAACCATAGATGACTTTATTCTGCCTTTTTCCGGCAAACTGAATGCCGAAAATCGTTGGGTTAAATTAGCCAAAATCATACCTTGGGATGAATTCGAGAAAGACTACGCCTTCATGTTCCCGAGTGACCGGGGCAATGTTGCCAAGCCTGTCAGGATGGCTTTAGGTTCGCTGATCATCCAGGCCCGCTGCAATTATACCGACCGGGAAGTAGTGCAACAGCTTACGGAAAATCCTTACCTGCAGTACTTCATCGGCCTGAAAGAGTATCAGTTGAGCCCGCCGTTTACTCCGGTAGCGCTGGTCAAATTTCGCAAACGGTTCAAAAAAGAACGCTTGGAGAAGATCAATGAGCGCATTGCATTGGCTATGACACAGTGGCAGGCCGCCGAGAAGGAGGAGGCTAAGAAAGATAACAATAACCACAATGATCCTCAGGGCGGAAATTCAGATACAGAGAGTGCAACAGAAACTAAAGTACCTGCAGAACCTCAAGCTAATCAAGGAGTTTTAATTTTGGATGCCACCTGCATCCCAGCTGACATCAAATACCCGACTGATTTGGGTTTGCTCAATGAAGCCAGGGAAAAACTCGAAGAGATTATAGATACCCTTCACAACGCGGGGGGTAAAAAAGGCAAAAAACCTAGAACCTACCGTCAAAAAGCAAGAAAAGCTTATCTGAGTATCTCCAAACAACGTAGCCCAAGAAAAATCCAGCTTCGTCAGGGTATTAAGCGTCAGCTGCAATACTGCAAACGAAACCTGCGTCATGTTGACCGGCTGTTAACGGAAGTGCCCGCTGGAGCAAATGCTTTAAGTCGAAGACAAGTCCAGTTGCTGCAAACTATTCGTATAGTGATTTCCCAACAGGAGAAAATGTATAAAGCCAAAAATCATCGGGTCACAGATCGCATCGTCAACCTTTATCAGCCGCATGTCCGCCCCATAGTGAGAGGCAAAGCGAGCGCAGCCGTTGAGTTTGGAGCGAAGGTTGCCATCAGTATTGAAAATGGTATCTGTCGTATCGAAAAGCTATCCTGGGATGCCTTTAACGAAGCCAGTATACTGATTGAAAGCGTAGAACGATACAAGGACCGCCATGGACACTACCCGGAAGCTGTCTTAGCCGATAGAATCTACAGGAATCGAGATAACCTGGCCTTCTGCAAGGAGAACAATATTCGGCTCAGCGGACCGAGACTGGGCAGACCATCAGCAAAAGCCCAAATGCAGAAACTAGAGAAAGCGCTTGAGCGTCTGGATGCGCGGATGCGCAACGCAGTGGAAGGTAAATTTGGTGAAGGGAAAAGGAAATATGGGCTTGACAGGATCTATGCGAAATTGAAAGAGACTGCAGAGAGCATGATTGTTATGCACTTTTTGGTTATGAACTTGGAGCACCAGCTCAGAGTTCTTTTTGTCCAATTTTTTTGGAGGCTCATTGGAAGATCAACTACTTTGACTATTGCTTAAGTTTCTTAAAACACAATTTGGTTAGCAAGCCCTAATTAGTGATAAAGACTTAAAGAATATTTATGTTGGAATCATTCAAGGCTGTATATTGGCAGCGGAAATTATCATTATTATATGTTACCTTATCGGGGTTAAAAAACGCGGTATCAGATCCACCGCTTGGGAAATCATTCAATATCTGATAATCCGATGGATTTATTCTGAAGAATAACGGAGGCTCAAAAAATATCATTCCTGTTGCAATATTTAAGCTCGCGGATGTAACCTTTTGGCATCTAATATATTTGGCTTGAGGCTAAAAGCAATGTCAGTAATGAAAGAAGGATACTGCCCAATAAAAGCACTATCCTTTGTTTTTTGCAAAATCATGAAACTGTGAGTTACTTATAACCCCGTAGACTGGTATCCCTGGGGGAAAGAAGCCTTCCAGAAAGCCAAAGCTGAAGATAAGCCCATTTTCCTCTCCACCGGTTACTCCACTTCTCATTGGTGTCACGTAAGCTAAATACACCATTATAGTACTATTATCCGTTTCAAAAAGGCGGAATAATAAAAGGCGAAGATGTTGCAATATGGTAGAATTCCCTACTTAACCCTATCCAAAGCTTTCAATATACCATATAAAATAGCTTGGGGTCTGGGAGGGCATCCGGGGATATAGACATCAACAGGCACAATAGAGTCAATCCCATTGCTGGTGGCATAGGTATCCCTAAAAATCCCACCACTGCAGGCGCAAGCTCCCACAGCGACAACAAGCTTGGGATCGGGTGTAGCGTTATAGGTTTTAATCAGGGCTTGGTGCATGTTTCTGGTGGCAGTTCCTGTAACCAGCAGCATATCCGCATGTCTTGGCGAGGCAACAAAATTGATTCCCAATCTTTCGATGTCCAGAAATGGGTTGTTCAAGGCGTTAATTTCATAATCGCAGGCATTACAAGATCCGGAATCCACCTCTCTGATCTGAAGGCTCCTGCCAAATAACTTCTTGATATTGGCCTTCAATTCGCTGCAAATTACCTCATAAGATGTTTCGGATAGATCTTCCGGTTCCACTGCTGCAACGGTTCTCAGCCCGTTTTTGTCCTTTGTGGCCAATTCAAATCGGCTGGTAATCTTAGCAGCTCCCACAGGGCAAATCTCTTGGCATAAAAGACAGAAAATACATTGATCGTAATTAATTCCAATTTCCTTAGTGATGTTATTTATAGCAATGGCCTGGGAGGGGCAACGTGGCATACATTTTCCGCATCTATTACATACTTCTGAATCTATTAGAGGGCTACCCACAGCCTGTCCTAAGTCAAAGGGCTTATGGGGATAGCTCTGAGTAAGTCTGGGATATTTAATGACTTTTTTAATAATATTAAACATACTATCTTCCTCATTTTATAAATCATTTCCGGCATAGGAAAGGTTAAAACTTTTATTGATTAGTGGAAAATCAGGTACTATATTGCCCTTGACGGCATGACAAAGTGCAGGCCAGTTACAAAAGGAAGGGGTTCGAATCTTATAACGAAAGATGGTATTGTTCTCCCCTGTCATTACCCAGTGAATATTCTCACCTCGGGGAGATTCAGTCAGACCAAAACCGCAGCGGTATGGTTCCACAGAATCCACCGGCTCTAAAATGCTTCCCTTCGGCATTATTTCAAGGGCTTGCAAGATGAGATTAATGGATTCAAAACATTCTTCAATTTTCACATTCATCCGGCAATTAATATCACCATTAAAATGTTCGGGTATTTTAAAATCCAACTTCTCATAGGCTGCATAAGGGAAGGACTTTCTTACATCAAAACCTAAGCCCGAGGCACGCCCTGGGGGGCCGACAGCATTTAATTCCGCAGCGATTTTTTGCTCCAATATTCCTGTGTTTTCAACTCTGTCAATGAACAGGTTATTTGCTTTGATAATTTGAACCGTTTCTTCAAGTTCAGTTTTAATTTTTTGCAGTTCGTTGCTCAGTTTTTTTTCTTTACCGGCTATAAAATCCTTTCTTACGCCGCCTAATTTATTAACACTTCTTAGGAATCTCATACCACAGAGCTCATCGGCAATCCTATAAGCCCATCCCCTCATCATTCGGAACTGAAAGGTGGCAAATAAATAAGCCGTATCAAGACAAATCCCGCCAAGATCACCCAGGTGGCTGGTGAGTCTTTCCAACTCCGCAAAGATGACCCTCGTAAAAGCAGCTCTGTCCGGGATTTGTACCTGAGCAATTTTTTCAAGGGCCTGACAATAAGCTAAGGAATTGCTAAAGGTCTCATCCCCGGATATTCGCTCCGAGATATAGAAACATTTCTCAATACTCTGACCCTCAGAAAGTTTTTCGATTCCTTTATGAACATAGAAAAGTTGGGCTTCAAGATTAATAATAGGTTCTCCGGCAACGCTAAACCTAAAATGACCGGGTTCGATGATGCCGGCATGGACAGGACCGACAGGAATTTCATAGACACCTTCTCCAATAACTTTTTGAAAAGGCATTTCTTTTTTGGCCAAAGGAGGTTTACGCCTAAGGGGGAATTGTTTTCTTAAGGGGTATTCTCCATCTGGCCAATTCCCGTGGAATACAAGCCTTTTGGCGTTAGGATGGCCAACAGGGATAATGCCGAATAAATCCTTTATTTCTCTTTCATAAGCAGCTGCCGCAGGAATCTCTTTGCTGAGAGTGGGTATCTCCATTCTTTCGGGATCGACTATAGTTTTAATAACCAGGAGTAGACCCTTATCTCTATCGGCAAATACATAGTAAACGGCATAGCCCAATCCCAGGCTTTGCTCATCATTGGCAAACATTAAGACAAGGGGATAACCAAGCTCTAAATAAACATAAGTGCAAATCTCCGGTATCCTATCCGGAGTTACTTTTATGATCATTTCCTGAGAATTCTCTATTAGAATATTCCCTATATCCTTAGCAAAAGAATCTGTAAGTTTTCGGTGCAACTCATCAAAAATCATGGTTTCAGCTGCCTTTCTATCCGATAATAATATTTTGGGCTCGGAGAATAAGTTCTTTGATCTCTTCAGGGATAAAGAGGCCGGTAATAGCTATGACTATGAGGAGAACCACGAGACAGGCCGTTCCCGGCATATTACTATCACCCGGGTGCAGGTTCTTGTCCTGATGTTCTCCGTAAAACATTTTAAATAGATTCAGCGCAATCCCAGCAAACACAATCGCTATTAGCAGAACAAAAGTCACGCCAAGGCCGAGTAATTTCTCTTGGAAGATAGAGATCATAATACTTATTTCGCTGGCAAAGATACTAAAGGGCGGTGTTCCGGCTATGGCAAACAGACCAAGCAGAAACACTGTTCCGGATACAGGAAGCAATTTCAGAATCCCTTTGATTTCGGAGATCTGTTTGGTATTGTATTTTTGTAAGATATTCCCTGTAGACAAAAATAACATGGACTTAGTAAGGGAATGGTTAATCATATGAAGAAGTCCTCCAAAAACAGACAGAGGGCTAAAGATCCCGATAGCCACAGCGATGATCCCCATGTGTTCGATGCTGGAATAGGCCAACAGCCTCTTATAATCCTTTTGGGTAAGAATAAAGATAGCTGCTGTAGCAATGGACAGGATTCCCAGGGCGATTAAAAGCCTCCCGGTATAGACATTGCCTCCTTCATTACGGTTAACAATGGCTACCGTACGGATAATTCCATACATAGCGCTGTTTAAGAGGACACCGGATAATAAAGCGCTGATGGGAGAAGGGGCTTGGCTATGGGCATCCGGAAGCCATGTATGCATAGGAGCCAAGCCTGCTTTGGTGCCAAAGCCGATAAGAATGAAAATAAAAGCCAGTCGCAAGCTGGAGCTCTGTAAAGATTCAGCATGTTCATAGAGAGCAGTCCAGTCCAATAGAAATCTGCTGTCTAAAATATTTAGAGACGAAAGATTTAAGAAGGTAATCCCCAGTAAAGCAATGGCGATTCCGACCGAACAGATAATAACATATTTCCAAGCAGCTTCCAGGGTATTTTTATCACTGTAAAACCCAACCAGAAAGGCAGAGGCGAGCGTTGTTGCTTCAATAGCAATCCACATAAGACCCATATTTCTTACAGTTAAAGCCAAGATCATAGTAAAAAGGAAAGAATACATCAGCATATAGTAAATTCTTAATCTTTGCTTAGCCAACTTTCCTTGTTTTATTTCTTCTTCCAGATAACCTATGGAGTAGATACTGGCCATAAGTCCGATGAACAGAACAATATCTAAAATAATAATGCTTAAAGCATCTACATAAAAGAATTTATTAAAGGAGGAATACTCTACAGTGCCATAAAGCATGACCTGTCTAGTTAGATAAGCTGCAACGATTAGTAACAGGCTCGAAGCTAATAAACTAAGGATATGCATGATCCGATTCTTCTTTATAATAAACAACAAGAACACGGTAATAACCGGTACGATCTGTAATAATAAGCCCATCTTCTAATCTTATCCTTTCAAACGATTCAGTTTATCAATATCGATAGAATCAAATTTATCATTTATTTTAAACACCATTATCCCCATAATCATGACGGCAGTGAGCATATCCAAGAAGATACCCAGGTCTACAATAAGGGGCATTCCATGGGTGGACAACATTGCGGCAATATAAAGCCCGTTTTCAATGACCAGGAACCCAATAATCTGACCTATGGCTTTCTTACGGCTAATCATAAAGAACAAGCCGATCCAGATGACAGAGACTGAATTCACAAACTGAAGATTCCAGAAGCTTTCGCTCAGACCCTCAAGCGTTGCTAAGGCAAAATAAGAAAACACCACAAGCCCACAACTAATCAAAATCAAAATAGGAATATTTAAAATAAAATCTTTTTCAACTTTGTACTTCACATTGGCGTAGGTCTTATGCAAAAGGTGGGGAATATAGACAACTTTAAGAGTGATGATAAGCAGACAGACTATCAAAAAGTCAAAGCGTCCTTCGGCCTGTAGGCTTTGGATTCCCATGATTCCGGCTGCTAGGGCAATCAGCATGGATTGAACCCTAAAGGTTCTTATATAGGAACTGATTCTTTTGTTGGCCATAAGGGCAAAGGCCGATAATAAGATTAATACCGATAAAGTTTCTAATATGAAATCAAACATTACTACCTCCCAGGATAAAATATTGCAAAATACCAAGCAAAGATAGAATAAAGGCGAAGGCAGCCAAATTCGGGATGCTGAAAAGTCTAAACTTAACCGTATTGATCTCAATGGCAGCAATGATGCCTGTTAGAATAATGATTTTTAAGAAGTAAAGAAGCAGGGACAAAAGTAAAGCAAGGAATCCGCTAAAAGCGATTACCTGATCATGAGGGATTAAAATATTCACCAGAAGAGTCATAAAAGTAAGCTGTTTGACAGCAGCACCGTATTCCATCAGAGCCAAATGTCTTCCGGAATACTCAAGAATCATAGCCTCATGAACCATAGTCAGCTCCAGATGGGTAGACGGATCGTCCACCGGAATTCTTGATGACTCGGCGATAATAATGATAAGTAAGGCCAAAAAAACCATAATATATACAGGATGGGCCAAAGAAATGCCTGTGTCTTGGACAGCCAGCATGATTTGGGATAACGAGGTGGATTGAGAAATGAGCCCAACCGTAAACAGGGAAACGAGGATTGTCGGTTCGATCAACGCTGAAATCATGGCTTCCCTGCTACTGCCCATACCACTGAATGTACTTGCAGTATCCAAAGCGGCAAGCATCATAAAGAACCTGCCCAGAGCTAGGATGGAAACCAACATGATAAAGTCACCCGGGAATTGCTTTGGTACTATGATTGTCGAGACCGGCACCAGCATCGCGGCTGCAAGGGCGGTAGAAAAGAATAGATAAGGTGTTACCTTAAAAATCCATGAAGACACCTCGGAAACCACAGAACTTTTTCGCAACAACTTGTATAAATCAAAATACATCTGCCAAACAGATGCACCTTGCCTTTTTTGAATCAGTGCTTTAATTTTTCTTATCAGACCGTTAACCAAAGGTGCAAGCATCATGATGACCAGAATTTGAACGAGAATATAAATGAGGTTATTCAATTACTTTTCAGCCCTTTCTTTCCTGCTAGTGCCATGTAACCCCTAAATCTGAGATACCCTGGCGGCATATATTTCGCTATAATGCGTTGTCGTCAATCGGCATACGCTCGGTATGCCTCAATCCTTGGCCTTGTCTTGCAAAAAATCTACTAGCCATTGCATTATTATTTCAGGGGTTACAAGGCACTAAAAAACCGGTTATACATCATTAATATCAGGATCGTTACGAATATATAGATAAGATAATTGTGAATATTGCCGGTCTGAATTCGAAATGTTATTTTCTTAGCAAAACGTTTAATGGCTTTGAACGTAGGATTATATAAAAGGTCTTCAAAAATAGAGCTGGAGGATGTAGAATACTTTATTGATTCCGGATGGTATAATGAGCTTCCTTCGACCGTTATTCTTCTTGCTGGTCTGAATAAGATCTTGAAGACAATTTTAATCGGTTTGGAGAATCCGGTGGCACTGTACTGCATTCTTGAAGTAAGTGCTTCATATCCACAGTCCCAGGTTCCATATTGGCGTTCGATATATTTTCCACCTATAATTCTTAAAATTAAAAGAGAAAAAAGAGTTATGGCGATGAAGACAATCAAAAAGGCAAGGGGGGAGATACTGTTCGCCGAATTATTTAAAGGGTAATAGAGTAGGAAAAGTCCTCCACGAAGATCTCCTAAGATAGACCAGCCTCCTAAACTGAAAGCAACCTTGTCAATAAGATAGAGAATAGTCAAAGGGAAAAGTCCTATCATTAAACATAAGAAAGCGAGTACTCCCATACCAATGTTCATAGTTACAGGAACTTCCTGAGCCTGTAAGGTCTGATCGCTCCTAGGCAGCCCTAAAAAAGAAATGCCGAAAAGTTTGACAAAACAGGCCGCTGCCAAGGCTCCGGTCAACCCCAGAGCGGCGACTGCTACAATGAGCAAGATATCAAGCCCGGTTTGTTCCGGCAAGATGTTGGCAAAAAGGGATTGGTAAGTCAACCATTCACTGACAAAGCCGTTAAAAGGCACAATGGCAGATATGGCGAGCGAGAAACACAAAACAAATAAGGCGGTGCAAGGCATCTTCTTAATCAAGCCGCCAAGTTTTTCAATATTTTTGGTATGAGTTGCATATTGGATAGATCCTGCCCCAAGAAAGAGCCCGCCTTTAAACAAGGTATGATTGAAGGTATGCAAGAGAGCAGCGGTAAGGGCCAAGCTGCCTAACAATTCATTATTATGGGCAGAAGCAATAAAGCAAGCTCCTAAACCAATCAAGATAATTCCAATATTTTCTACACTATGAAAGGCCAAAAGTTTCTTTATATTATGTTCCATCAAGGCGTAGGCGACTCCCAGAACCGCGGAAATAATGCCAAGTATTAAGATGAGGATTCCCCACCAGGTCTGTTCAATACCTAAATAACAGTGTACAAAACGTATCATTCCATATATTGCTGTTTTAATCATGATTCCGGACATTAAAGCGGAAACATTACTTGGGGCAGCCGGATGAGCGTGAGGCAGCCAGATATGCAAGGGAATTACACCGGCTTTCGTACCAAAGCCTATGAGAAATAGTAGAAATACTATATTTTTAGCCATTTCCGGTATGGCGGCAGAACTCCCAAAGAGATCAAAGGATTGGGTAAAGCTGTAAATAACCAGAAAACCGATCAGTAAAAAGGCTGTTCCCAGGTGGGTCATAATAATATATAAGGTACCGGCTTTTTGGTTATCGTCTTGTTCAGACTCAAAAACCACTAGAAAGTAGGAAAATAAGGACATGGCTTCCCAAGAGATATAAAAGAATATGGCATTAGCTGAGGTGAAAACAAGGATCATGGTGAGGATGAAAGTTGTATAGAGAAAATTAAAAAGTCCTACATTTCTACTACCGATATAATGGGAAATATAGCCTATAGAATAGATGGAAACACAGAAAACTAAAATGAATAAAGCCAGTAAAAAGAAGGCGGAAATATTGTCAACTTTCATAACTAGTGACAGAAGAGGAATGGTAGAGTGAATCTCAAAAATATCTAGCGGACCTACATGCCAAAGAATTTTGGCAATTGAAGCTGCTGCTCCTAGGAGAGAGGCTGCAATACAAACCAAATTAGCAAGTAGATTGTCTGTTTTTTCTCTTTTCCTTAAAAGCAGGGATATTACAGCTCCGAATAGACAAAGCAAGACTGAGGCCTGAAATAAAATGCGTAAAGATAGCTCCATTAAGTAACTGACCTCCAGAAATTTTTAATTGATACCGTTCCAAAAATTTTCCCAGATTTTTTCAAAATGAATTGTTACATTTTCCGGTTGATAAATAATGATGCTGGATAAAATACCGTGAATCATAGCAAAGTAGGAAATTGCAACTGAATCAACATCTTGTCGGCGTATCTTTCCATCTTCCATATTGGAGTGGATGATTTTCTTTACCAATTCAAAGCGTTCATCGGATAATAGGCGTATTTTTGCTATTAATGTTTCTTCAAACCCTTTGGGTGGGAATAGCAACAGCCTTTTCCAAAAAATCAGTTTGGTTTGAGATTTATCATAATAATTGATAATCATAAAGAACATAGTTTTTAGGTCGGAACAATTTTCGTTAATTTCTAAAAAGTATTCATTAATCTCTCGATTAATAACGGCATATAACAAATCCTGTTTGCTGGCAAAATGAGCATAGATGGAAGGCTTTTGGATTCCGACTTCGCTTGCCACTTCTGCTAAGGAAAATTCATTCCCTTTATCGGCAAATAACCTAAAAGCTGAATCCATCAGTTTCTTTTTGGTTAGCATGGATATACCCCCTGCATAGTTTGCCTACCTAACGGAAGGTAGCAATTGAGATTATATAATTAAACAATGCAAAAGTCAATTTGTAGCGGATTTACTGAGACTACTTCCCTTCATATTGATGGTGGTTTCTCGACATACTAATACCGACTCATGAAAATCTATTCAAGTAGGAGGATTTACTTATGATAAATACCGGCAAAGAAGCCAACAAATTGATAAATGAAAAAAGCCCCTATCTCCTACAGCATGCCTACAACCCTGTTGACTGGTACCCTTGGAGTGACGAAGCTTTCCAAAAAGCCAAAGAAGAAGACAAGCCAATCTTTTTAAGTATCGGTTACTCCACCTGTCATTGGTGCCACGTTATGGAAAGGGAATCCTTTGAAGATGAGGAAGTAGCAGAAGTACTTAATAAGAGTTTTATATCCATTAAAGTTGATCGCGAAGAAAGGCCGGATATTGACCATATGTATATGGCTTACTGCCAAGCCATGACAGGTTCAGGGGGCTGGCCTCTTACCATACTCATGACTCCGGAGAAGCAGCCTTTCTTTGCCGGAACGTACTTCCCTAAACACAGCCATTACGGCCGCCCCGGAATGATGGAACTTTTAAAGCAAGTAGCTGAGCTCTGGCAGAACGAAAAAGACAAAGTCCTGGAAACTGCCGCTGAACTCTATGAAATTGTGGCTAACCATTATCAGAAAAAGAAAAAGACTTCTGGCGGTATTGGGGCTCGTATTGATCAGCAAAGTGGCATCCCGCTAGCCGCCCAGGGTGAGAAAGAAAGTGTTTACGACTGGGGAAAAGCTGTTATCCGCAAAGGTTATGCCCTCTTGGAGCAGAATTTTGATTCCCACTATGGCGGCTTTGGCAATGCTCCGAAATTCCCTTCGCCCCATAATCTGGGGTTTCTCCTCCGCTGCTATTTAGAGGAGCCGAACAGCCAAGCCCTTCTCATGGCGGAGAAAACTTTAGACGCTATGGCTGACGGCGGAATCTACGATCATATTGGCTTTGGCTTTGCCCGTTACAGTACGGACAGGTATTGGCTGGTTCCTCATTTTGAGAAGATGCTTTACGATAATGCCGGGTTGGCCTTGGTGTATCTGGAAGCTTACCAATTAACGAAAAAAGAAAGTTTCGCCAGGATAGCTCAAGAAATATTCCAGTATATCCTAAGAGATATGACTTCCCCCGAAGGAGGTTTTTACAGTGCCGAAGATGCCGATTCGGAGGGAGTGGAAGGCAAATATTACGTCTGGGATGAATTAGAAATAAAAGTAATCCTCCAGCGGGGAATTCGAGCAATAACGGAAGGAAACAGTAACCTTCAAGGTTTAGATCCAAAAGTAAAAGAGCTGTTAGGGAAACACCGAGAAAGGATTCCCGATCTCTACTGTGAAGCTTATGGCATTAATGAGGAAGGCCACTATGAAGGCAAAAATATTCCCAACCGGATCTTTAGCATCTGGGGAGACATAGCAGAGAGGAATAGGCTGACTCTATCCGAAATGGAAGAATTGCTAAGCCTTTGTCGGCAAATATTGTTTAAGGAACGGGAAAAACGTGTCCACCCGGCCAAAGATGATAAGATTCTAGTTTCCTGGAACGGCTTGATGATAGCTGCTTTAGCCAAGGGAGTGCAAGTCTTCTCTGCTGAGGACAAATTCCGCAGCGAGAGAGAGTCTCTCCTCTTGGCGGCAGAGAAGGCGGCAGGTTTTATCCTGGCCAAAATGTTCAATCCCAAGGGCAGGCTCTTGGCTCGTTACCGGGAAGGGGAAGCTGATTATCTTGCTTATCTTGATGACTATGCTTTCTTCATCTATGGCTTGCTGGAGCTTTACACCGCCTGCGGCAAACCGGAATATTTGGCGCAAGCGCTTAAACTGCAGAACGAACAGGAACGGCTTTTTAAGGATGAAATTGGCGGTGGGTACTATTTTACGGGCAATGACGCCGAGGAATTGTTATTAAGGCCTAAGGAAATCTATGACGGAGCCATGCCTTCAGG
Organism: Desulfitobacteriia bacterium; assembly: GCA_050949905.1. Classification (GTDB taxonomy): domain Bacteria; phylum Bacillota; class Desulfitobacteriia; order Desulfitobacteriales; family Syntrophobotulaceae; genus DUML01. The sequence continues at coordinate 75,718 of JBMNGP010000025.1, forward strand.
TAATTCTCTTACTGCCTATAACCTGGCCAGGCTCTGGAAACTAACCGGTGACAGCAAATGGCAGGAGTTGGCTGAAGAGCAGTTTGCGGCCTTTCAGGCTGTTTTAAACGATTATCCCGCGGGCTATACCGCTTTCCTGCAGGCCATCCAGTTTTATCTGGGGGAATCAGAAGAACTGGTGCTGGCCGGTGAGCTTCATACCCCGGAGTTAGCTAAGATGCAAGCAGCAATTTTTGAAGATTTCCGGCCCTTCGCAGTTATCGCTTATAACGAGGGAACTTTGGCCAAGATTATTCCCAGGATGAAGGACTATCCTATCCCGCAAACACAGGTCAAGGCTTATCTCTGCCGCAACTTTGCCTGCCGGGAACCGGTGGATGAAGCGGAAGAATTAAGGGCTTTACTTAACGAGCCCTAGAAAAGGGAAAACAAATAGCCATAAAACATATTGCCATAAAACATATAGCAAAAAGCTTTAAGCTTTAACCGAACAAGCTTAAACCCCTAGAGTTTAATGAGACTTTAGGGGTTCGTACATTGGTATAGTTTATTTTCTGGTTAATTTTTTGCTATTTGCCAGGAATCTAAGGTGTGGTGCAATTTTTCAAACAGCAAGCCTCCCACAAACCAAACCGGGGCAAAACTAACGGTAATCAGGCCGTCAATAGCCAAAGGGTCAGTATACTTCCACGGGTAGACACCCAGGATGTTCACCAGGATCAGGCCGCTTAAATATTCAATTCCCCAGATTAGCATTAACCAGAAAAAGCCCCTTACCGGCCACCTCCATTCGGCTATCTTGTCATGCAGGGGTTCCAAAAAAACAGCCAATCCGTAGATGAAAAACATCCAGAGGTTGGTGAAGCCCATCAAGCGGAGGTCTCCTTGAACCAGTGAGGACAGACCCGTCCAGATTATTTCCAGGCACCAGCCAATCAGGCCGTAAATCAAAAATCTTTTCAGCATATCTATAGTTTGCTGCAAGCAAAAACTTTTATTTATAGTAAAATATGTTTGAAAAGTATAAGAATGCTAGCAAGTATTCGTTATGGCAGTAATTAAGTATAAGTGCTTGGATATCAATAAAGTATAAACGCCTGGATAAGTAATAAAGAATTAGCGTTGGGAGCGGAAAATGAAAGTAAAAACAGCAGCCAAAAGAAAAAGGACACCTAAGCCGGCTTGGCTTTTATTCTGGCCGTTAGGCCTGGCTCTTGCCTGGGGAACAGCAGCTATCCCGGCAGTGATAGAAAACTTCTATACCTTAAGATTAGCCAAGCCGGCAGCAGGTGCCTTAAGCTTGGCCAGCGGGGTTTTCCCTTTTTCCCTAGCAGAGGTAATCATGATATTCCTTGGGGCAGGATTAATACTCGGACTGGTCAGATTTCTTTTCCTTTTGCTGAAAGCTATATTGCTAAGAATTAAACCAAGCTTGAAAAAAGCAAGATTTCGCTCCCAGCCAAAGACAGGTGGGCTACTTTCTTGTCTTTATAGAATTATTGTCCTCTTAGGTATAATCTATTTTTCTTTTATTATCCTTTGGGGGCTTAACTATAATCGCTTGTCTTTTGCGGAAATTGCCGGTTTAGAGCTTCAGGAATCCTCAGTGGAAGAATTGGCAGAACTAAGCGGGAGGCTAATCGCCAGAGCTAATGAGCTGCGTTTAAGCTTGCCCGAAGACAGCCGGGGGGTCTTTCAGCTTGAAGGCGGATTCCCGACGGTAAGGGCCCTGGCTCCCAAAGCTTTGGCCAAGGCCGGGGAGATTTACCCGGAACTGGCCGGAAACTTTGGCCGGCCGAAACCGGTATTTTTATCCAAGCTAATGTCTTATACCGGCATCTCCGGAATCTATTTTCCTTTTACCGGTGAGGCCAATGTCAATGTGGATATTCCGGAGAGTCTGCTGCCGGCCACAACCTGTCATGAACTCGCACATCAAAGAGGAATTGCCCGGGAGGACGAAGCCAATTATATCGCCTGGGTGGCTTGTAATTTGAGTGAGGAGCCTGCTTTTCAGTATTCGGGAGTCCAACTGGCTTTGATTTACTCGATGAATGCCCTTTATGAGCATGCTCCGGAAAAAGCCCGTGAATTACAGCAGCAGTATTCGCCGCAGGTGGCCAGGGACTTAAAGTATATATCCGAGTACTGGGAGAAGTACGAAGGAAAAGTGGAGGAAGTTGCCTCGGATATTAATGATGCCTACCTCAAAAGCAACCGTCAGGAGGAAGGGGTGCAAAGTTACGGAAGGATGGTCGATCTGCTCCTGACGGAACAAAAAGCGGAAGCAAGAAAAAGGATGCTTCCTTAAGTATTGACTTCCCGGAGAAATGTTTCCGACAAGGTTTTTTTGAATATTAATATGAAATTGGTTAATGGTTATTATTTGGGTATGGTTCTTGAGTATTACGGTTATTGTTTCGTTATGGATTGAGTATTGTTATGGTTATTGATCGAGGTTCTTCCGTTCCCAATTTCTGTAAAGAGTTGTAAAGAGATAAAAGACAATTCCGGCACCCACTAAGGCGGTAGTGAAAGCCAAGAACCCTTCCCAGAGGGAATTAACACTGCCCCGATAAATATTTACCCCTAAAACGCTGCCGGCGATAACCAGGGGAGTTATTAAAAAGTTGTATTTCCTTTCCGTGAAAAGGTTCAACCCAGAAAGACTACCCCGGATAGTGACATAAAAGCTGCCTATCAGCCATAAGACAAAAATATCCCCGTAATCCTTAAATTCCTGGCCAAGATAAAATTGACGATAAAGCAGAATAATGAGGAGCCCAAAGAAAAAAATCTGAAAACCGCTTGCTGTCACTCTCCTCTTAGTAGCGAGAATTCTTTCATCAATTTGTTTTCCAGCCATTTTTTGTTCCTCCTTCCAACCAAAAAAGGTCATCCAGTTTTTTCTCCAAAATCCGAGCCAAATTAAGGCATAAGGTAATGGTGGGGTTATATTTTTCACCTTCAATTAAGCCAATTGTTTGGCGGGTAACCCCTACCAGGTCGGCCAGCTCTTGCTGGGTATAACCTTTTTCTACCCGGGCAAGTTTTACCCTGTTATGAACCAAAGGCTCATTATTCATTTTCTTGGTTGACCCCTCCTTTAATTTAGTTCTTTGCGTTTGACCCTTCACAGCAATCTTTCGAGTAAAATTCAATATTCCAAGCATTGCACTCATTGCACGTTGATGGCACGAAGCAATTACTTATCTAAGACCAATGTAATATATAATTTGCATTATGTCAAGTATATATTGCATAATGCCAAATATAATTTACAAAAGCCTGTTTAGGAACTTAATTGAAAGGTGAGATGCCATTTTGTAAATTGAAACGCAGTTTTTGTATCCGAAATGCATGTTTTGAAAAAGAAATGCTGTTTTTGTAACCCACATGCAGGTTTGATTTTCAAGGTCATTAAATATATCAATAAGCAGTAATACCAAAAGATTGGTTCACCACCAATCTTTTGGAACCCAGGATGCAACCACCTGGTATCTATAAATTCAGTTTACTACGATGCTTCAGTTCACATGGAAAGGGTTGTATTTTGAATTTGCAATTAAATGAACTAAATCATTTAGGGTAGGGTATAAAGCTCAGATAACGCTCCTACAACCTTAATTCCTTCTCTGCGGACAAACCCTGGGGTCAGGTTTCCTTCTCGGGTGTATTGGAGGGCTTTGGTAAGCATCTCCAGGCTTAAAGGGGCAACATTACTTAATTTTTGACAATCTTCCAGGGAATAAAAGCCTGCTTGCATCACTTCGCCGGGATCAGACTTTAATTCCCCGCCTAAAAGACGGAGGAGGAAAACAATATAGATGTCATGCTTCATCCCGGGAACATCTTCCGGGCGGTCTCTCACGGCCAAGACACTGACGGGTTCGGTTATGAGGCCCGTTTCTTCTAAGATTTCCCGGACAACCGCTTTTTCCATCTTTTCATTCTGCTCAACATAACCCCCGGGGATGGTCCACCTGCCTTTTCCGGGATTGTGAGCCCTCTGCACCAGCAGGCCGCGCTCTCCCTGGAGCAGGACTCCGCCTACGCCTAAAGAGTATTCCCCCCAATGGACAAAAGTACAAGAAGGGCAGGCTTGCCGGGGTTTGGTTTCAATCATGGTTATTTCTAATTCAGAGCCGCAGAGCGGGCAAAATTTAAATTCATTATAGGTTGGCGGCATGGCTTATTCCTTCTTTCTTATTATTTTGAGCAAATAATCCCTAGTACGGGAATGGCCTCAACCTCTCCTATAATAACATAAAAACCGGTATAATAGAGCAGTATAACGGGCAAGGGCAGCTTAAACAGGATGAGTCAGCCCTTCAAAAGGACAGCATGCAGAAGATTTCAATAATTGGCTAAACTATATAAAAGGATTCTATATTTCTTTGTAGAACTAATAAGTATTCTGATATTCGCAATAGGATTATGATGCTCCTTGGAATTATCTTTTTATTCAGGGAAGATTTTGTGGTTTTAAAAAAATTTGCAGCCAAAGAGCCTAATGGGGGAAGTATTAGATGAAAAAAGACAAAGAGATCTGGCTTGATCCGGAGGAAATACAGCAATTATTAGAAGGCGGCTTATACTGGGAAGACATAGAACCCAAATTGTCGCCTGAGAATGCGGACTCTTATAAAAGGCACATTGCTGTTACTGAGGCGCCAGGATTGGAAGAAATGGTCAAAACTACTGCCGCAGCTGAGGAAAATGCTCCTGAACAGGATGTCAGAGCCATACTGCTTGGGGAAAACCCTTTACGGGAAGAAGAGAATGCTCGGGCGCAAGCACCCGCTTCCTTCCAAGAGGGAAGTGAAACAAAACTCTATAGCTCCGATGAGCCTGCCTTGCAGGAAGCTCTTACTGGCCAGGATTCTTCGGTATTTTCCAAATCAACAATAACTGAGCCTATTTCACCAACAACCGATAATGAACTAAAACAAATAATCTTAAGCGATGCGGAAGAGGAGGAAGAGGAACAGCGCACTCCCTTTGGGGGTTTGAAGCTGGTTCTCCTGCTGTTAGTTGTTGCAGCCTTAACCTTCGGGTTCTGGTTTTATTTCCTCAACAGATAAACTTTATTTTCTAAGGAACAAAAAAAGAATTTGCCTAAAGTAATCGTTGGTTTACAAGGGCGGCTGCCGTGCAAAATGCGAGGCAAGCCGTTTTTCTTTGAAATTTTTTATTAATAAATGAACAAAAGTAGTTTTCAAAAAGGTCAAAAAAGGTTAGAATAGAGTAAAGGTCAAAAAAGGTCACAAGGTCAAACATAGTCAATAAAATGATAAGGGATGAGAAACATGAGTAATTTAGCAGATCGAATTGAAGCTTATCTAAAAAGAATCTTGGGCGAAGCTGAGGAAGGATTTATAGTTCTTCAAAGAGGATTTCTGGCTGATTACTTCTCTTGTGCTCCTTCCCAGATCAATTATGTCCTAACTACCAGATTTACGGCCGAAAGAGGTTACCTGGTAGAAAGCAGGCGGGGCGGCGGAGGCTATCTAAGGATTATAAAACTCGGACTTGATCCGGAGGGCAAGTTTCAGAGATTAATGGCTGAACTGATTGGGGATGAACTTTCCCAAGAAAGAGCGAATAATTTAATTGACAGGCTGGAGGAAGAAGAAATCTTCACCAAAAAAGAAGCAATCATCATTAAGAGCATTTTTGCTGACCGGCTGTTAGCGGATCTTGTACCTCGTGCCTCAGTCTTAAGAGCCCGGATGATGAAGGAAATCCTGGCTAATATGTGCCGGGACGACATCAATATCTAGTCTTTTTTGGAGTTAGTTTAACCTGTATCTCTTTAAGGAGGGATTCCAATGTTATGCCAGAATTGTCACGCCCGGGAATCAACAGTCCACTTTACTAAGATTATTAACGGCCAGGCAACCCAAATGCATCTTTGCTCCGAATGTGCCCAAAAAGTCCAGGGGTTTAGCTTTGGCTTCAGCCTTAACCCGGCAATGGTATCAGATTTTTTGCAAGCTTTGTTCGGTGTAAATCCTGCCGGCCATGCCGGGCAGACCGTAAATATCCTGCAGCAGGAAAAGTGTCCAGGCTGCGGAAAAACCTTTGCTCAGATCCAGCAAACGGGGCGTATGGGCTGCCGGCAGTGTTATGAGAAGTTCGAGCCGCAAATGGAACAGCTCTTGCGCCGGATTCACGGCGGCGGAGCCCATGTCGGTAAAACTCCCTTAAGATGTGGGGCGGCCTTCCGGAGTGAGCAGGAGAAAACAAGGCTTAAGAAGAAACTTCAGGAACTTGTCGCCAGGGAAGAATTTGAAGAAGCTGCCAAGGTCCGGGATAGAATCAGAGAACTGGAGAAGACAGCTGGGGGTGAAGAGACATGAATACCAAGGAACTTCTCTCGAAGGACAGTTACTGGATGAAGGACGGTGCCGTCCCCATTGTTTTAAGCACCAGGGTCAGGCTGGCGCGCAACTTGGCAGACTGCACTTTTCCTCCCGATATGAAGGGAGCAGAAGCAGCTAAAATTGAAGAAAAAATCGCTGCACCCCTGAGAGAATTTAATCTCGAGGGTGAAGGGCTGACTTACCTTGCTCTGCGAGATTTATCAGCCATTGAGAAAAGAGTTCTAATTGAAAAACACCTCATTAGCCCGCCTTTTGCTGAGCTTGGCTCCGGCCGGGGGGTAGCGGTTTCCGACAGCCATAAGTTCTCGATCATGATTAACGAGGAAGATCACCTGCGGATTCAAGTGCTGATGCCGGGTTCCAGCCTCTGGGAAGCCCAAAAGTTAGCAGGCATAATTGACGATTACCTGGAAGACCGCTTGGATATTGCCTATAATAAAAAATTCGGCTACCTTACTTCCTGCCCGACCAATGTAGGGACAGGACTCAGAATTTCGGTTATGGTTCATTTACCGGCTCTGGTCATGACCAATCAGGCGCAAAAGGTGCTGGGGGCTCTGCCTCCCTTAGGGTTGACCGTGCGGGGCTTGTATGGCGAAGGCTCTAGGGCTTCCGGCAATATCTTTCAGATATCTAATCAGATTACCCTAGGAAAAAGTGAAGAAGATACGCTCACTCATTTAGAAGCGGTAGTGCGCCAATTGACGGAACATGAATTAAAAGCCCGGGAAGTCTTGAAAAGTGACGCCCCGCTTATTACGCAGGATAAAGTTTGGCGCGCCCGGGGAATCCTGGAAAAAGCCCGGCTGCTTACTGCCGAGGAAACCTTTAGCCTGCTTTCCGAAGACCGCCTGGGAATTGATATGGAGATTCTGCCTAAAGTTAAGGCCGATTTTGTCTCTTTACTGATTAATTCCCTGCAAGGGTGCTTACAATATAAAGCAAAAAGAGCCTTAGACGGTCATTTTTTAAATTTTGAACGAGCCAACTATTTACGGCAGGTTTATGCTTCACCGGGAAGCGATAAATAAAAGCCAAGAAGAATTTGCATGGCAATTTTTTTTGATTCTAAATATTCAATTTCACAAGCATTGCTATCATTAAATGCCACTATGTGTTCACAAATTTCTGTATGATTTGCGCATAAGATAATAATCAAATAACACCTGTGGAAATAAATCCATGGGACTTGGAAAGAAAGGAATGATCAAGAAATGGCCGGAAGATTTACACAAAGGGCAGAAAAAGTTTTTCTCTTAGCTGAAAATATTGCCAGACGGATGGGCCATCAAATAATTGGGACAGAGCATCTCCTCTTAGCTTTAATTGAAGAGGGAGAGGGAATTGCAGCCAAAGCCCTGAAGGAGATTGGCTTGGAGCCTGAAAAAATCAGTGCCAAAATAGTTCAGATCACGGGGATCAAACAGCCTATTCAGGGAGAAGTTGGTCTTTCTCCGCGTGTCAAGCGGGTTATCCAGTTAGCTACGGAGGAAGCCAACCGGCAAGGGGTGAACTATGTCGGCACCGAGCATATTTTACTGGGGCTGATTATCGAAGGGGAAGGTATTGCCGCCCGGGTGCTGGCCGACTTAAAAGTCAGCCCTGAAAAAATCTGGGAACAAGTTATAACTCTCTTAGGGGGCGAAGTAGAAGGAACCCCCATGCCGGGGAGTGCTGCCGGCAATGTTGGCAAAACAGGCCAGCAGAGCAACACTCCGACATTAAATGAGTTTGGGCGGGACTTGACCGTTATGGCTACCGAAGGCCAATTAGACCCGGTGATTGGCCGGGAGAATGAGATTGAAAGGGTAATTCAGGTTCTAAGCCGGCGAACAAAAAATAACCCGGTGTTGATTGGGGAACCGGGAGTCGGTAAGACTGCCATAGCCGAAGGGCTGGCCCAGAGGATTATCCAGAACAAAGTTCCGGAAATACTGCTGGGAAAACGGGTCGTAACCCTTGATCTCTCTTCAATGGTAGCCGGGACCAAATACCGCGGCGAGTTTGAAGAGAGAATGAAGAAAGTCATGGAAGAAATTAGACTGGCGGGTAATGTCATAGTCTTCATTGACGAACTGCATACCCTGATTGGCGCAGGAGCTGCCGAAGGAGCTATCGATGCCGCCAATATCTTAAAACCGGCTTTAGCCAGGGGCGAAATGCAGTGCATTGGCGCTACTACCCTGGATGAATACCGCAAGTACATCGAAAGAGATCCGGCTTTGGAAAGGCGTTTTCAACCCATTCAGGTCGGCCAGCCCAGCCCTGAGGAAGCGATAGCCATCCTTAAAGGCTTAAGGGACAGGTATGAAGCCCATCACCGGGTTAAAATCACCGATGAAGCCATCGAAGCGGCAGTCAAACTTTCTGACCGCTACATTTCGGACCGCTTCCTGCCGGATAAAGCTATAGATCTTGTGGATGAAGCCGCTTCCCGGGTTCGCCTGCACAGCTTTACGGCCCCGCCGGATCTTAAAAAACTGGAAGAAGAAGTAGAAAACCTAAAAAAAGAAAAGGAAGAAGCAGTAAAAAGGCAGGACTTTGAAAAAGCAGCTGAGATCAGGGATGCCGAACAGCAAAAAAGGCAGGAAGTAATACAAATCCGCGGCAAATGGGAAGCCAAACGCGAGAAAAATGTTAGTATCGTTGGCCCGGAAGATATTGCCCGAATAGTATCCAGCTGGACAGGAATACCTGTGAATAAGCTGGCGGAGGAAGAAAGTGAAAGGCTTCTCAGATTAGAACAAATCCTCCATGAAAAAGTCGTCGGCCAAAAAGAAGCGGTCAGTGCCGTGGCTCGTTCTGTCCGCCGGGCTAGGGCGGGTTTAAAAGACCCTAAGCGCCCCATAGGTTCCTTTATTTTCTTAGGACCGACCGGAGTCGGCAAAACCCAGCTGGCCCGGACTTTGGCCGAAGCCTTATTCGGCGATGAGAATTCCCTGATCAGGATAGATATGTCCGAATATATGGAAAAACACGCCGTCTCCCGGATGGTAGGCTCTCCTCCGGGTTATGTCGGCCATGATGAGGGAGGCCAGCTTACCGAACTGGTTAGAAGGAAACCTTTCAGTGTCGTCCTTTTTGATGAGATAGAGAAAGCTCATCCGGAAGTATTTAATATCCTCTTGCAGGTTTTAGAAGATGGGAGATTAACCGATTCCAAAGGAAGAGTGGTTGATTTTCGCAACACTGTTCTCATTATGACTTCCAATGTCGGTGCATCTTACCTGAAAAGAGAATCTCTTGGCTTTATCTCCGCCCGCAATGCCGAAAGCGAGCATAAAGCAATGAGCTCCAGGATCATGGACGAATTGAAAAAAACATTCCGTCCGGAATTCTTAAACAGGGTGGATGAAATGGTGGTCTTCCACCAGCTTGGGGCCGATGAACTGATCGAGATTACTAAAATCCTGCTTAAAGATATCGCTAAAAGGCTTAAGGAACAACAATTTGAGTTAACTGTTACTGACCAGGCTTTGCAGCACTTAGCCGAGGAAGGCAATGATCCGACTTTTGGGGCGCGTCCTTTACGCCGCGCTATTCAGAAATTAATCGAAGACCCCCTTTCCGAGAAGATTTTGGAAGGAAAATTCAAGGCAGGGGGCCACATTTTGGTTGACTTAGATGCCGACCATAACATGGTCTTTAACCAAGCAGATCCGAAAAAACCGGCTAAAGCACCCCGCAAACGCAAGACAAGCAAGGAATAGCTTTAAGATCCTTCGCTGACCTCAGGATGACCACGGTTACCATCAAAGAATAAGGGCTTATAAGCCCTGAAGGATGGAGGAAGAGTTCCTTGGCTAAGACTAGAACAAAATTTTATTGCCGGGAATGCGGGCAGGAAAGTACCCGTTGGCTGGGACGCTGTCCGGGATGTGGAGAATGGAATACTTTTATCGAAGAACGGATTGAAAAGTCCGTTACTCCCAAAAGCAAAGGGGCCGCTCAGGCGACCCCTTTGCCTGATATCGAAACCGTAGAAGGACAGAGGCTTGATACCGGCAGCTCTGAGCTGAACAGGGTGTTAGGAGGCGGAGCAGTGGCCGGAGGTTTTGTCCTTTTAAGCGGTGAGCCGGGGATCGGCAAATCAACTCTGCTTTTGCAAATGGCCGGCAACTTTTCCCGCCAGACTGAAGTGCTTTATGTCTCAGGCGAAGAATCCGCCAGGCAAATCAAATTAAGGGCGGAACGCCTGCATATTGCTTCGCCCCGCGTACATATTCTTACTGAGAATTCTTTAGAAGCAGTACGTTCGGAAGTCCTGAACAAGAATTACCGGGTTTTATTTATTGATTCCATCCAGACTATGGTTTTAGATGAGCTGCAGTCCGCTCCGGGCAGTGTTAGCCAGGTCAGGGAAGGTGCGGCCTTTTTGCTAAAGCTGGCTAAAGAAAACGAAATTACCGTTTTTTTGGCCGGGCATGTGACCAAAGAGGGGGCTATTGCCGGACCAAGGGTTTTAGAGCACATGGTTGATACCGTTTTATACTTTGAAGGGGACGGGCACCACATTTACCGCCTCTTAAGAGCGGTTAAAAACCGCTTTGGCCCGGCTAATGAGATAGGGGTATTCGAAATGCGCGGTGATGGTTTGGTTGAGGTGCCTAATCCTTCCTTGTTGTTTATGGGGGACAGCTCCCGTCCTGCCGCCGGTTCGGCCATAGCGGTAACCATGGAAGGGACCAGGCCGCTGCTTGTGGAGTTCCAAGCCTTAGTTACCGCCTCGGTTTTTGTCCCGCCCCGGCGAACGGTGAACGGCATGGATTATCACCGCCTGCTTATGCTGCTGGCTGTTTTGGATAAAAGGGCAGGTTATTCCTTCAATACCAGGGATGTCTTTATTAATATAGCCGGTGGCTTGGAAATCCGCGAGCCGGCTGCAGATCTGGCTGTAATTGCCGCCGTAATGTCCGGTTTAAAGGAGAAGCCCTTAAGCAAAACAGCTTTCATTGGGGAGTTAGGCCTAACCGGAGAGATCAGGGGGGTATCCCAGATTGAGCAAAGGGTACGCGAGGCGGAAAAATTCGGCTTTAAGTACTGTGTTCTGCCGGAAGTAAACGCTTCCCGGCTGGAAGCGACAAATCTTAAAATCTACCCGGTAAGGACAATTGATGAAGTACTGGAAATAATTTTTTAAAAAATGAAAAATGAATAAAAAAATAAGAAATGACTTGCCTCTTAAGCAAATCATTTCCCTAAACCTCGGTATTAAATTTAATAATTGAAATAAATAGAATCCGGCTCCGAACCGGATTCTAATCCAGTTCTCAGTAAAGTCATCTAAGATTATAGATTGTCAAGGTCTTGAGATTGGCTTCTTCTCTTTTGAGGATATCGCTAAGGGAAAACCCCAATGTATTGACTAAGGCTGTGATATAAAAAAGTTGTTTTCCTAACTCAGATTCTATTATATCCCGGCAATTGGGGCAGAGTTCTCCTTGCAGGTGATTGGAGAGAATATATTTTAGGTCGGCGAGAGTGGCATCTTCGGGGATAGCATTTCTCTCAGCTTCGATTGAGATACAGCCGCAGGAAGTCACAGATTTCACCACTGCCCGGTTAACGCGAGCCGAAGCTTCCTGGCCTTTGGAGAGGATGTCAAGAATACTTTGATGCTGGATCAGCATAGAATCGACTATCTCTTGGAACTCATCAATGTTTGGGCTCATCGGCATTAGCACTCCTTTCCGCCAGTTTTATTATAGACAGCTCTTGACTAACTTGTCAATTTAGGAGAAAGAGGAATTAGCACTGGAAAGATTATATTCTAAGACAATTTGTCGTTTACTTTGACTGTATCAGCCTACCTGTTATAATAAAGATAGACAAACTATGGGGTGCAAATATTTCTTATACTGGAAAATTTTATTTATAAAGTATAATTGAACGATTTTTCAGTCAAAATATAGAAAAAGGGAGGTGATTTGATGATTCGCAGAATAGTACGCGGCATCATCACCCTGCTGTTTGGTGCAGCAGGATTATATTTAGATAGTACGCTCTTTAGGGTCTTAGAAATAGACAACCTTGGAGCGACGTTAGGGTTATCGATTAATATTTTTTGGACTTATATCATATCTTTTATTTTATTTGCCATTATTGGTTTCTTACTGGCCCCGGTTTGTATGAAGTTTTTCCTGGCGCTGGTGAAATGGTTGGAAAGCAGGATAACACGCATGCCAACCCATGAACTAATTGGCGGTTCTCTGGGTGTTATCTTAGGCTTACTGATTGCCAGTTTGTTTAGGGGTTCATTTGCCAATGTCCCTTTCATCGGCCCGGTTCTTTCCGTGATTATCAGCTTCTTCTTCGGCTATATCGGCTTGATTATCGGCATTAAGCGCAAGGATGATTTCTTAGGCATCTTTGACTTTATCCCCAAGCTTAAAGGCGATAAAGAAAGAGACAAAGCCAAAGAGGGCAAGACTAAGCATAAGAACGTTATCTTCGGCTATAAGGTGCTGGATACCAGTGTCATCATTGACGGCCGCATAGCCGATATTGTCAAAACCGGCTTTCTGGACGGAATACTCTTAATCCCGGGCTTTGTGCTGGAGGAATTGCGTCATATCGCTGATTCTTCCGATATGCTGAAACGCAACCGGGGACGGCGAGGCCTGGATATCTTAAATCAAATCTCTAAAGATTCCTACATTAAAGTCGAGATTTATGAGCGGGATTTTGAGGATATTGCCGAAGTAGACAGCAAATTAGTTCGCTTGGCAGGCATCTTGGATGCCCCCATACTTACCAATGATTATAATCTGAACAAAGTGGCGGAGCTTCAGGGGATTAAAGTCTTAAATATTAATGAATTAGCCAACGCCGTTAAGCCTGTGGTGCTGCCCGGGGAAGAGATGTACGTTCAGGTCATGAAAGAAGGCAAGGAATCCGGTCAGGGAGTAGCCTATTTAGACGATGGCACCATGGTTGTCATCGATGGGGGACGCAAATATATTGGCCAGCATACTACTGTCCTGGTTACCACAGTCTTGCAGACTGCAGCCGGGCGGATGATCTTCGCCAAACCCAAAGGAGTACTGGAAAAATCCTCAGAGGAGTTTCCCCATGAGATCAACGCTTTCTGCTAGAATTGGAGCTGTCATCCCTGCCGCCGGGCAGGGCAAACGAATGGGGGGTCAAGGCAACAAGCTATTGCTTGAACTTGCCGGGGCCCCTATTCTGCTTTATACTTTAAGAACTTTTCAAGCCTGCCCTTTAATTGAAAAAATTGTCATCCCGACAGCTGCCCGGGATATTCCTGTTATCGAAAAGCTTGTTGCCGACCAGGGCTTAAACAAAGTTTCGGCAGTAATAACAGGGGGGCAGGAGAGACAAGAGTCCGTGGCCAGAGCTCTGCAAGCTTTAGATCCTGCTCTCCGGAGGGTTGTTGTCCATGACGGAGCCAGGCCTCTCTTGACTGTGGAGGAATTAAATTCTTTTCTGGAAAAGACAGCTGATCTTAGAGCTGCCGTCCCGGCTGTTCCGGTGAAGGATACAATTAAGATAATCAATGACCGGGGCTGGGTTGTGGAAACCCCCTTAAGGTCAAGCCTCAGGGCAATCCAAACTCCCCAGGTATTTAACAGGGATCTTTTGGAAAAAGTACACAAGCTGGCGAAGGAGGAAGGTTACCAAGGAACAGATGATGCTTCTTTAATGGAATGGCAGGGCTATAAAGTCAAAACAACGGAAGGTTCTTACGAAAATATCAAAATCACTACGCCTGAGGACTTATTATTGGCAGAGGCTATCCTTTGCCGTAGGCGGGAGAAGGGACTAAGGATATGAGAATTGGGCTGGGATATGATGTTCATGCCCTGGTAGAGGGTCGTTCTTTAATTCTGGGAGGGGTCCGGATCGATCATCCTAAGGGTTTATTGGGACATTCCGATGCCGACGTTTTGCTCCATGCGGTTATGGATGCCCTTCTAGGGGCCTGTGCCCTGGGGGATATCGGCCGGCATTTTCCCGACAGTGATGAGCGCTATCAAGGAATATCAAGCCTGCGCTTACTGGCTCAGGTTGAAGAACTGATCCGGCGTAACGGCTATAAGCTGGGTAACCTGGATAGTATTATTATTGCTCAAAAGCCTAAATTAGCTCCTTACATAAGAGAAATGAGGCAAAATATTGCCAAAGCACTTAAGGTTGAAGTTGAACAGATCTCGGTCAAGGCTACCACTACCGAGAAACTTGGTTTTGCAGGCAGGGAAGAAGGTATCGGCGCACAGGCAGTCGTTTGTCTTTGGCCCGTTTAGGTTTATAATAGTAAAAGCAATAATACTTAAGAAATAAAGAAGCGAGGTTTAGAGAATCATGACGGTTAAAGTAAGGTTTGCGCCCAGCCCGACCGGGCCGCTGCACATTGGCGGAGCCAGATCGGCTTTATTTAATTATTTATTTGCGGAAGGCCAAGGCGGTACTTTTATCTTGAGAATTGAAGATACCGATCTGGAAAGATCGAGCCGGGAATCGGAAGAAGGTATTATCGCCGCTTTGCGCTGGTTAGGAATCAGCTGGAAGGAAGGAATCGAGGTAGGGGGAGAAAACGGTCCTTATAGGCAAACCGAGAGACTGGATACTTATGAGGAATACACTGCCAAGCTCCTGCAGGAAGGCCATGCCTATTACTGCTACTGTACCGAAGAAGAACTGGAGCAGGAAAGGCAGGGGCTTATCGCCCGCGGGGAAACCCCCCGTTATCTGGGGAAATGCCGCAACCTTACGGATAAAGAGCGCCAGGCTTATGAAGCCGAAGGCCGCAAACCCGTAGTCAGGTTTAAAGTCCCGGCAGGGCAGCAGATTGTCATTAACGACCTCGTCCGGGGCAAAGTGGTCTTTGACAGTGACGGGATCGGGGATTATATCATAGTTAAGTCCGACGGGATTCCGACCTATAATTACGCCGTGGTCATTGATGATGTACTGATGGGCGTTACTCATATCATCCGGGGAGAAGAACATCTTTCCAACACTCCCCGCCAGGTTTTGATCTATGAGGCTTTAGGCAGGAAAGAACCGGATTTTGCCCATATCTCCCTTATCCTGAATAACGAAGGCCGGAAAATGAGCAAACGAGACGGTGATACGGCAGTTATTGATTATTTTCAAAAAGGCTATCTGCCGCAAGCGGTAGTTAATTTCATTGCCCTTATGGGCTGGTCACCTTCCGGTGAGCGGGAGTTCTTCACCCTGGAGGAGCTGAAAAAAGAATTTTCTTTGGAAAAAGTGTCCAAGAGTCCGGCGGTCTTCGATCTCAATAAACTAAATCATATCAATGCCCATTATCTAAAACAGACCCCGGCTGAAGAATTGGTGGATTTGACCTTGCCTTTCTTAAGGGAGCAGGGGCTTTACCTCAAGGAGCTTACTGCGGAGGATAAAGAGTGGATAATCGGCTTAATAGCCGCCGTTCAGGAAAAGATCAATAACCTCAGTGAGATTAAAGATTTTCTCCATTACTTTACCGGAACACAAGCTAAAGAGCCTGATGAAGAAGCAAGAGCAATTTTAAAAGGGGATACTGTACCGGCTGTCCTCGACTTGTTCGGGCAGAAAGTAGCTGCTGCCGGAAGCCTGGACGCCGCAGCCGGCAAAAAGATTCTCAAAGAGATCGGCAAAGAACTGGGCTTAAAGGGTAAAGATGTCTTCATGCCGGTGCGCATTGCCTTAACGGGAGAAATGCACGGCCCGGATCTGGATCGGATCATGGCTCTTCTGGGGAAAGCTAATATCCAAGCCCGCTTGGAGCAGACTATAAAATTATTATAGTACTTCGACCGGTTACCGTTTAATTAGAAGGAGGAAACTGTAATGGCTGTGAAGTTATATAATACCCTTACCCGCCGTAAGGAAGAATTTGTGCCCAGAGAGCAAGGAAAAGTGGCCATCTATGCTTGCGGCCCCACAACCTATAATTATTTCCACCTGGGGAATGCCCGGATGCTGGTGGTCTTTGATATGGTTAGGCGCTATTTCCAATATAAAGGGTATGCTGTCACCTATGTGCAGAATTTTACCGATGTTGACGATAAGATCATTAATAGAGCTGCTGAGGAGGGCTGTGACCCCTTGGCCCTAGCTCGTAAATATATTGACGAATATTTTAAGGATGCCCAGGCCTTAAATATTCTGCCGGCGGATGTCCATCCTAAAGCGACGGAACATATTCCGGAAATGATCGAGATTATTAAAAAGCTGGAGGAAAAGGGGCTGGCGTACAACGAAGACGGGGATGTCTACTTTGCGGTGGCTAAATTTCCCGGCTACGGCAAGCTCTCCGGCAGGTCACTAGAAGATATGCAGGCCGGAGCGAGAGTGGATATTGATGAACGTAAGCGTAACCCCATGGATTTTGCCCTCTGGAAGAAAGCCAAAGAAGGCGAGCCTTACTGGGAAAGCCCCTGGGGCAAAGGACGGCCGGGCTGGCATATTGAATGTTCGGCCATGTCTTTAAAATACTTAGGCCCAGGCTTTGATATCCATGGCGGGGGCGGAGACCTGGTCTTCCCGCACCATGAGAATGAAATTGCCCAATCCGAAGGTGCACTCGACGGCCAGAAACTCGCCAGGTACTGGATGCATAATGCTTTTATCACCGTTAATCAGGAGAAAATGTCCAAGTCTTTGGGGAACTTCTTCTTAGTCCGGGATGTGGTGCAAAAATTCCCGGGAGAAGTTGTAAGGTTTTATCTCTTAGGAACCCATTACCGCAGTCCCCTGGATTTTGATGATGAAAAATTGGTTATGGCCTCCAAGGGTCTGGAAAGGCTGAAAAACAGCGTGCGCCTAACTCAGGAAGCACTGAGCAAAGTCCTCCCGGAAGAAGAACCACAGGTTGAAGACGAATTGGTCAGAGCGGCGCAAAGAGCCCGTGAAGAGTTTGAAGAAGCAATGGATGATGACTTCAATTCTGCTCAAGCCTATGCAGCTTTATTTGAACTAGCCAAAGAGCTTAACACTTACCTGACCAAAGAGATAAAGCAAGCCTACTCTTTGACCGAAGCCCTGAACACTATAACCGAACTGGCCGGGGTGCTGGGGTTTGACCTGGCCGAAGAAAAGGCAGATGCCCAAGCTGAATCCGGCAAACTGAATGAGGTTATGGAACTCTTGCTGGAAATCAGGCAAAATGCCCGTCAAAAGAAAGACTGGGCTACAGCGGATTTAATCAGGGATAGGGTCAAAGAAATCGGCATAGTGATTGAAGATACACCCGATGGAGCACGGTGGTATCTCAAGTGACAAGTTGGTATTAGTTCGTTA
>JBMNGP010000026.1:0-99876 GCA_050949905.1 Desulfitobacteriia bacterium
CAAGTAATCCTATGTGATTTTCAGATTTCGAGGGGCCTCCCCGATATATGGCTTTTATAACGGGGAATTGCCTCTGTCAAGAGATTGCTCTCTAAAACCTTCGTTTCAATAAGTTTCCAATAGCCCGTCCCTTCAGGCATACTGCCTTTTGGGAAATTATGCCCGCACACTAAATTGACTTCGCGGTGTGTAAATAAATATTCTTTATCCCCGCTGAAGTTATGGGTGTCATAGGCTTGGGGTGAATATTCAAAGATGCGAGGGCCTTCTTCTTTGACACATTCTTCGCAATAATACGCTACAGTTACAGTATATCGTTTGCCATAGCGAGATTCTTCATCATAGGCAAAGCTATCCAGAGCATGTTCCATCACTTCTTCGTAAACCGGTGCCGGGGACAATTTAATATAGCTCACAAAGTACCCTCTTTCTTCGTCGGTCAAGGCATTTACAGGAGATGCATACATAAAAATATTTAAAAAAAGGCACAACGCTATAATAAAACAGCTTACAGCTCTTTTCATGATATCGCCCCCTTTTCGCTTTTTTTGACAAACCTTATCACCCCTCCGGCGATTAAAAGCAGGATGCCGACAAAATAGCCGTTCAGATCTCCGGGCAAAAGGCTTACAATTATGAACAGGGCAAAGCCCAGGGTCCAGCCCCGCATTAGGGTAGTAAGGGTAGTGTTTTTTGCCTTTGGAAGCAAGGCATTGATAAGCTTCCGCAAAAACCCATGATGAGCCAAAGCCTTGGCTGATAATAAAAATGCGGCCAGGGAAACCATTGTGTTTTGTAGATTAGAAGACATCATCAAGTTGCCGGCAATCAAGGCCACACCTATACCCATTAACAGCGGCCCGGCTGCACCTCGCAAATCTTTGGCTATACTGCCCAGTTGGCCAAGGCCTTTTTTCACTGTCTGAAGCATAGCTTGGTCAGCAATTAGCTGAGCCAGCAGTGCCGCTACCAGTCCTTTTCCTATCGTGCCTCCAATCAGACTTCCCTGAGCTGCAGTCAGCCAGGAGAGGAAGCGAACCGGCAAAGGAAAGATACCTAAGGAAGCTAAGAGGTTTACCAACAACCAATAATCACCAGAGCGATGACCACTACCAGCCGTTTCTTGTCCCCCAAAGCTCCCCTAAAACCCCTGAAGAGACCACTTATGCCCCCTTTGAGCACAGAAAATAGACCCTCCTCCTCGGCCATTGCCGGAAAAGGGGTAAGCTCCTGAGGTAAAACAATTTCCCCAGCTGTACCATAAGCCGAACTTGCTTCGGAAAAAATTTTCCCGGTAAGATCTTTAGCCTCTTTTGCAATTTTTGATTTAATTTGTTCCGGAGCTTTTGACCCAAGTAAGTCGCCTAAAACAGCCGCTCCGCATCCGGTACAGAATTTTGCACCTTCGTTCAGAGCCGCGCCACAATTGTGCAGAATTCCCCCATAATACTCACTCCTTCTTTCATTTATCTTTCAATAAGCATAGGCTTTTGGTGCAGCAACTCTACCCGCATCCGTTCCTTATCAATTTGGGCGGTGTGCAGCCTCACTCCATGTACCCCGTCGAGGCCCCATCGGTAAATTTCGCTGCCGATGAGTATTCCAAAGGTAGATACTACTATTTCCTCGTTATCTTTTTTCATTTGGCGGCCTGGCATGGAGATAAGAGCATATGGCACCGCAAGGATGCGATTATCCCAAATGAGCGTTGCATCATTGAGTCGACGGCTTTCTCTACCAATAACAGGAGAGAGATAAGGCTGATAGCTTTGCACCATACCTCTTCCAATATTAATTTTAGGGAATAATACCTGCAAAAACATCGTTCATAGGGATGAATTAACAGAAAAAAGCCCCTCATACTTTAGTATGAGAGGCCAGTTAAATCCTGTTTTTATGCGGTTTTATATATCATTCAACCCTTTGATTCTTCAGCAGGGTACTGATGAGTTCTGCCCGACTACCTACATCATATTTTGAAAAAATATTCCTTGCATGTGTTTTTACAGTACTCTCACTGATAAACAAAGTCCCGGCAATTTCGCGGTTGGATTTGCCTGCAAGGATTAGCTGCAGTACCTCTTGCTCACGGACGGTCAGCGGATCAAGAGTTTTCATTTGACGAACAATGTCCTTTTGCTGTGACTGGCTCATATTGTCATAAACGGCAAGGTAGGCATGGCTTTTCAGCAGTAAAACAAGCTGGTGGTTCAGCGGCGGCAGCATAACCAGTGTTACACAAACCACAGTAAGGGCAATCACCGCAATCTCTGCACCGGGAAGTCCCATTGATGTAACCGCCATGCCCAAGACGCCTCCGCAAAGAACGCCGAATACATTGGCGGAAAGTCCTATGCCAAAGGTTTGGGCCGGATTGTCGCTATAATCCAGCATTTCTCCAAGGATGCTCCACCAAAACAGATCAAAAATTCCGCAAGCACCGAGCATCAGAGTATCCACAATCAGATAGTCAGAAGTGCTTCGCCCTAACAGCATAAAGTTGATAAAGGCTCCCATAATCATTGCCATTCCGATATACAAAATCCTAGAACGCTTTGCTTTCATAGGTAGGTTGCGCATAATAGCAAGCGCCACAATATAAGGCACTGCCCAATACCAACTCACCAGCCCAGTTAGATGTTCAAAAGCAGGGTTGATGACCTGATACATCAGTCCAGAATTAATTGTGATAATAAAGACAAAAAGACACAGCAATAGTAGTGGGTTTTTAATGCAGCCATGGGTTTTGTTTGTAAATGCTTTATTCTGCCTATCCTCCTGCTTAACCGGTAACATCCAAATAAAGACCATACCCATCACAAGGCAAAGCATAGCAAGGCTTAGCCCGATAAAGGGTGAGCGATTCATGGCAACCACGTTGACTGCAATCATCAACAGATTGGAATAAATCAGAACGTCGGCACAGGATTTAATGCGCTCGTTTTTGGGCGTAAAGGCCCAGAGAAAATGTCCCCATGCTGCCACTGCGCAGCCGCTAAAGTATCCGCTGATAATCAATCCGCCCAACCATAGAGGGGAGGGACCAAAAAAGAAGGGGACTGTGGCAACAAGGCATACACCCATACCACCGAACATCATGCTTTTAGCTGCCGCCCGGGATCTGACGAACAGACCGCAGGTAAAAAGCCCTGCAAAATGGGCGATCATGGCAGCCAATATGTAAGCAGAGGCATTTACCCCATGCAGACCCAGTAGACTGTACAGCACCTGTCCCTCAAACAGAAAAGAGAGCAAATAGGCAAAGGAAAATGAAAATGCCGCAATAGAAAGCCTACGGACATTAAATAGGTTCATTTAATAGCCTCCCGCTCATCGGAGGCTCCGCCTTTTTTAACCCTATATCAGCGGTTTTGAAACGCCAGAGCTTTCCCACCTTGGATGCAGGCATACCGCGCTGTTCAATCCAACGTATGACCGTGTGGCGCTTAACGCCAAGATAATAACAAAACTTCTTGCAGGAATATCCATCTGTCGTTATGCATTGTTTCAGGCATAGATGCCACCTCATTTTGATTAACATAATCAATAATGTATGGGATTACTATACCATCCCAGAGAGGCAATATCAATTTCTATATGGTGTTTTGGGTAGTATTAGGTTGTATACCTTTAGTTGTTTATAACTTAATGTCTTATTTTAAACAATCATTTTCGATGACTGCACCACCCTTTTGTTTTTTATTCAATATTTTTTAAGAATGAAAAAGGAACCAAACAGCAGTATAAATCCGCTGGTTGATTCCTTTTTATATCAGTATCCAACTCCTCTGAACTCATAATCTTCGGAATCGGTATCCGTTATCTGAGGAACGGATATCCATCATTTATAGCGGGGTCGATATCCCAGATGGTAATAAAATCCCAGCCTATGAAAGTGGCACTGTCTTTCATTTCCAAAGTAGACTTGCCGACTGCACCTGCTCCACCGGCAGAAGCAGCCAGACCTGAAGTCACGGTATCCCAATAGCTGTCGGTGACGGTACCATCAGATATTCCCACCAGGCCGCCCTTATTTGCTCCAACCACGCTTCCTGTGGAATAGCTGTTTTTAATTGCAGCCTTATCATTTGAGCCAATCAGACCGCCCAGCACGATCAGCACTCGTCACATTTCCTGTGGCGTAACAATTGCTAACTTCACATATATTGCCTAAAGTGCTTATATTGTATCCCACCAGACCACCAACATGATTATTACCAGTCACATTACCAGTGGCGTAACTCTCGGCAATTGTACCATTTCCATTTGAACCAACTAAACCTCCTACCTGTGAACCAAAAAAAGCCCCAGAACCACTACTCACATTTCCTGTGGCGTAGCAGCTGGTGATGGTGCCATTGTCGTTTGAACCAATCAAACCTCCTACAGTATCTGTAGTTCCACTGACCTCACATGCCGAATAGCTATTAGTTACTGAATTACTATTTGTTCCAACAAGGCCGCCAACCCCACCATTACCCCTCACAGTTCCTGTAGAATAACTGTTGATCACTTCAGCTGCGGATCCATTGGACCCGACCAAACCTCCAACACGATCGTAACCCGTTACATCAACATTTATAAGGTATACATTTTTGATAGATCCATTGTTTTTTCCAAATAAACCAATATAATTAGCGCCAAATGCCGGGCGATTAATTGTTAAATTACTGATTGTTTTGTGATTGCCATCATAGCTGCCGGTAAACCCTGTACCAGTAGCTCCTATGGGCGCCCAGCCTAAGCCATCGTTATAGCCCGCACCGCCATCGGCAAGATACGTTGCCAGGTCGATATCGGCTGTCTGGATAAAGTGAGCACCAAGATGATTTTTGGTATTATTCAAGTGCTCTGGCGTACCTACCTGATATGGATCAGCGGACGTGCCGTCACCCCCGGCGAATTCCGGTGCTGGCCCCGTTTGGGGGAATACCGCAGTGATAACGCCCGAGTCGGCAACTATTATTTACGGTTGTCGCACCCGCGACAGTGAAAAAGTCAGCGGCTACTCCGCTTAAGGTATATTCGGGTTTTGGCGATAGCGTAATGGTCGCTGTATAGTCGGTATTTGCCTGGAAGGGATTATGAGCAGGGCTCCAAGCTACTGTTCCGGTATACTGAGCAGTTGCAGTTATTGCCGACACCGGAGTTTCTCCCGTTACCGGCGGGGTAACCCCGCTTAGGGCAGCGATGTTGATCGTTGCGGGAGCTACGCTAATCGCCTGATCTACATTCTTGCCACTTGCGGTATGGGTAATGGTTACTTTGTTGTGAGCCGTCGTCAAGGGGGCTCCATTGGCCGGTGAAGTGGTGAGACCTTTGCTGCCAAAGTCAGCTAAAGCCACATTTTCGCTGGAACTGTCTGTTTTGGTTAAGGTTACGACTAAGCCGGTCAAGTCTAAGTTAGCGCCGCTGGTATAGGTTGTTTTGACAGGTGGTGTTCCCACACTAACGGCATTCACTGTTACCACAGGTGATCCGCCTCCACCGCCACCGCCCCGCTCTGCCGCTACTGCCGCAGCTGCCAGTTACCGGATTATTGGGTCTGAGGGAATCCAGGATAGCTTGAGATATTAAGCCTTCTCCGCCAATGGGGATGATGCTGCCGGGCAGATGCTCTTTGGTATATGCTTTGCTTTCTTCCGGCATTGCCGCTCCGGTTAAGACCACCGGCGAGAAGGTCTTCGCCGCCAGGGGAGCGATCGCCAGGGCATCTACCAAATGCTTGATCCGTGCCATTGACCAGGAAGGTGTTTTGACTCATGCAAATCTCCGGCGAAATACTTCAGTATTTCGATATTGGTGGCAAAGCGATCAAGGCCGCCGATCCTTACTCCCTTGGAAAGTAAATTCTGAACAGAGCTACCTACAGCTTGTTCGCCGCCGATAATATAACTTTGGCTGAGACTGCCTTTGATTTCGTTTAAATAGGCGCTGACACTAGCCGGAAGAGTATCGGTATCCGTCAGAAGAATCGGTATCCCTTTGGCCGCGGCAATGGGGGCTATGGATAGAGCATCAGCATTTTCCCAAGCAGTAGTTTGAACCACTTCATTTGGTGTACCCAGCTCTTTCTCGAGCTCTCTGGCAATATTCACTGCAGTTTGGAAGCGGTCGCTTCCTCCAAGAGGAAGAACCGTAATCTTGAGTTTCTCAAGCTGCTCAAATAAGGTTGGCTCAAAAGTACTTTTACCGGTAACCAGATAAACTTTTTTAATCCCTAAACGTTGCAGTTCATTTTGGGTAGACAGGGATAGACCTGCTTGGGCTGAGAATAGGATAGGGGCATTTTTTAATCTGGCCAGGGGTGCTGCGGCTAAGGCATCAACTAGGTTTTGATCCATCCCCGCCCCTAAAACCGCATACTCTGATGAAATGAAGCCGGCTTGGGAGATCTTTACTGCTGTTTCATAACGATCACTCCCATAAATTCGTTCCCAGGCTTTTAAAGCCTTATTTTCACCCGTCGTATTTATGGGCTGAGCAATGGCGGGGCTGATGACTGAGAACATCAGAAAGACAATGGTCATGATGATCACCAAGAATCTGCACTTTTTTCTTTGCATTTGAATCCTCTCCTCCGATATTTTGCGTTACTTTTGCCCGGTAAATGATCCCCATCCTTTTTTCTGATTATCACGGTATCCAGTGAAATCACTTTTTCATAGGCCCATTCCTTCCTCCCGAATTCATTAATCACTCGCTTTTGGTGGGTTACCATCCGGTGATGTCTGCCGTTACGCCGGTTTCACGAAGCAGCTTTTGTGCGGCATCCAGTACCGCCTGCTTTTGGGTCATGCCGTGCTGCAAATCTACCCGCATGGTCTGAGCTACATCGCCAAAGGTCAGGTACATCCATTCCTGATCAATATGGGCGGTGTGCAGCCGCACGCCATGTACCCCGTCGAGACCCCACCGGTAAATTTCACTGCCAATGAGGATACCAAAGGTAGATACTACGGTTTCCTCCTCGGTGTCTTTTTTTAATTGGCGGTCTGGCATGGAGATAAGAGCAGATGGCACCGTAAGGATGCGATTATCCCAAATGAGTGTTGCATCATAGAGCAGACGGCTCTGTCTCACCAATAACGAGAGAAAGATGACGCTGATGGCTCCAAAGGCGAATACCGCTTCTAACCTAAATGTTGCACCGAGCCACACCGCCAAACAAATACTGCCTGCCAACAATAAGGCATATGCATTGCGTCGTTTGCGGATTGATTTCATTTGCGCCATACCTCCTCCACTATAAATTTTAGGGAAGGATGCCTCTAAAAGCATCGTTCATAGGTATGAATTAACAGAAAAATGCCCCTCATACTTTAGTATGAGAGGCCGGTTAAATCATGTGTTTATGATGTTTTGAATAAATTGGATTAAAGTACGCACGTCTCCATATGGAACTATAGATTCACCTTAATGTCTTGGCTGTATTTTTAATTTTGTTGTTTTTCATGTATGCTGTCCACCGATTATAAACATCTCTCAGCGGTGCGTCAAGATAGCCTAAAGCCTTGTCCCTTATCCAATCCGGAACACCATAGGCGGCCCCTGCAATGCTGCCGGTAATAGCTGCAAGTGTGTCGCTGTCACCTCCAAGGGAGATGGTATTTCGGATTGCATCCTCAAAGTCCGTACTTTCAAGGAAAGCTATAATCGCCTGTGGCACAGTATCCTGGCAGCTTTCATTGAAACGGTAGGTTGGCCGAATTTCATCAAGGGTTTTGCTCAGGTCATATCCAAATTCTCTCTCAATATGTTCTTTAACTTGAATCTTGTATTGTTTAAGGTTTATGCGTTCATTGATTGGGTTTCCCATATCGTCGCCATAACCACCAGTGTAGAAACGGCACATAAATATTGCGTCTGTTATAGCTAGTGCACCTTTTATTCCTTCTGGATGGTTGTGCGTCACTTCTGCAGACAGCTTTGCCCTGTTTCTGCCGTTGGATGGCAACATTCCTGTTCGAGCGCAGAATCCGCAATCCATAAGCCAAGCGCAAGGTGATACTCTCATCGCCGAGCCATTACCCCAAGAGTTGTAGGGTTTACGGTCATCAGAATGTATCCAACTGCCAAAGCGACCACCGTAGCCGGCATCCGGGTAGAGTCGCCCCCACTTTTTGTAGGCATCAATGAAATCGTCGGCTTCACCGCCGTTCATTAGAGCGTCTGCTGTAGCAATGGTCATCACGGTGTCATCTGTGAAAAAACAGTCGTCGCGGAACAGCGGGAATTCTTTTACTTTAATATTATGCCATTCGTAGACCGAGCCTACAATATCTCCTATAATTGCTCCGAGCATTATTTACGACCTCCCCGCCGCTTCACATCTTTGCGGATTTCCTCAAAGCAGGCCTCGTCAACCGTTCCCGACTCACGAAATGTCGCCACAGCGCTTGCCATTACTTTAAAGTTCAATTCCGTACCTTCGCTATCAGCAAGATAGTCAATTGCCCTGTCAGGAGCAATTCCATAGCTCCCGGCGGTCTGAACCGCATCGATATTAGCCCCAAGGAAGATAAACTCCCAACCATACTTTTCTTTTTGCCGCTCAATCTGTGCTTTGATCTTTTCGGCAGTATATTCGCGGCTGGAGTTTTCCTCGCCATCTGTGATAATCACGAACATTACCTTTTCGGCGCGGTACTCCTCGGCAGTGTGCTCTTGCGCATTACCAATTTTGTGAATCGTCCTGCCGATTGCATCAAGAAGTGCTGTCGATCCGCCAACCTGATATTCTTTGTCAGTAATCGGGCTGACTGCCTTAATGTCAATACGGTCATGGAGCAGCTCATAGTTGTTATCGAACAATACAGTTGTAATGTAGCATTCGCCATCTACTGCCTTCTGCTTTGCGAGCATTGAATTGTAACCACCAATGGTGTCGGCTTCCAGTCCGTTCATTGAGCCGCTTTTGTCGAGAATGAAAACCAGTTCAGTTAATCCCTTTTTCATTTTCGTAGCCCCCTAAGATTTATTGTAATCTTAGAATACTACTTTATTTGAAACTGACGGTCGCTTCGGAAGCGACAAATTACCTTTAAAAATTGGTTTACCAATCAGCACCCTCCCAACAAGGGCTGGTCGTATTCGAACAGCACTTCATTGATCGCAAAAATATCGTACTTACCGTTTGCGATGAAGTACTCCACAATAACATCGAATTTGACGGCGTGAGATAGTGCATAGCCCGCTCGTTCCAACAGATCGTCAGTTTCATCAAGTGATAATTCCAGGGCCACAGCAAGGGCAATAGCTGTACGTTTGCTTGGCATATAGCCTTTGTTAGTTCTTATTTTTGAGAACAGCTTTCGGTCAAGGTTAGCACGTTTGTATACTTCAACATCCGTCATTCCCTTGGCATCAATCAGACGCAGGAGCATCTGGGAGAATGGCTCATCAAGCTTGCTGACTAAATCATCAAGCGGGGCAGGTGCGCCAATAGGGGCGAGCATATCTTCATGAAGAAACTCGTTGAATTTACTAACACGCTCATCAGCTTCGGATATGGCCTGCCGTTCTACATCAAGCTGCTTCCGCCGCTTTACTTGGTGTGTGTCAACGTAATGCTCATCTATGTAGCTTTCGACTGCACCGAGCAGCTCGCGGCTTACAGTAAATGACGATTTATCAAACACTACAAGTGTTATATCAATATCGTGGTTGATAAGAAAATCTTGAATTGCAGCAGTAGCCACTTGAAGGGCTTCGTCTTTTGGGTAGCCGTAAATCCCGCTAGAAATCAAGGGGAAGGCAATACTCTCACATTTATTTTCGATGGCAAGCCGGAGCGATTCCATGTAGGCGGAACGTAGGAGTTTTTCACTCTGTTCGGCATTCTGATGTCGATAAACGGGGCCTGCCGCGTGGATAACAAACTTAGCGGGCAGGTCGAATCCCGGCGTAATAACCGCCTCACCCGTCTTAATCGGGGCTAGTTTATCACAGGCAGCTTGAAGTTGTACCGCTCCCGCCGCTTTGAAGATAGCTCCACAAACCCCACCACCCATTTGCAGGTCGGTGTTGGCAGCGTTGACTATAGCGTCAACTTTCATTTTGGTTATGTCCTGACGGACGATGGTAAATGGCATCGCTAATTCCTCCATTCAATTTAATAATTTTCCAAATATTTCCCCCTCGTTGCTGACCATCAATAATGAGTTCAATAATATCTATTTTTCTTTAATAATTCCTTGGCTAATTTATTCATTATCTTTTCCTCCCATCAAGAGCCGATTGACCGCTTGCCAGTTATTTTTAAATTCATTAAAGTTTGCGCAGAGCAACATGACAATACCTCCGTTACAAACTTTTCCGGCTCGTTGATCCATGGACTATGACCGGAATGCTCGAACCATACGATTTTTTTGTCCGGCGCATCAAGAACTAGGTAATATTCCTCAACCAGCACCGTAGGCGCATTGATGTCATGCCGTCCCAGGAAAAAATAGACAGGCACATCTAGTTTGGCGTAATCCACTCTCATATCGATGGTATAAAGCTGTTGGTATACATGATTATATGTGTTGACAATGCCACGGAAAAAGTTGATTTTATCAAGCAGCCCATATTCCGGGGAAGCGATGTCACGGAAGGTATTGTATCCGGGATTGTGGATTTCGGGATTTCCCGCCATATAAGCGCTGAGATAGTTCAGGTACACCGCGCTTTTCCATGTTACATCCTTTCCATAATATGGCGGTTCCCCGTTTGCTTTAAGCCGTTTTATTAAGGTAGCATCGTTTTTTGATTGTGCAATTTCCAGAGCCTCTGCGTAATCTATCCGCTCGGTTTCTGCAAAATCCACCATTTGCCCTGTGCCAATCAAGGCATGATAGGAATCTGGGTACATGTCAACAAGGAAAATCCCCAGGGCGCTGCCCCACGATTCCCCCAACAGATAGATTTTTTCCCGGGAGAATCGGTCCTTTAAATACTCGGTCAGAGCGTAGCCATCCTGAATATAGGTTTGGACAGTAATGTTTTTCGTCCTTTCCGCATAATAGGACTTCCCGGAACCGGGCTGATCCCAGTTGACAACAACAAAATGCTTCTCTAACTCCTCCAGCTCATGCCTCACTGCAGCCATCTGGCTACCGCCGGGTCCGCCTGCCAGGAAAAGCAGAACGGGCGAGTTCTTGTCCCAGCCTCTCAGGCTGATCCACTGCTTTCTGCCGTTCAGTTCAAGCTCCGTAAGCTCAGCTATACTGTTTTTTGGGGTATTTCCGTTTTCATCCACGATAGGTGGAGTAAAAGCATTACGCTGCGAAAGGATAACCAGTCCCACGTTTAATATCATTATTGCGGTAAAGAATACCACCGTTTTTTTCAGGGAAATAAGCCGCTTGGGATTCGTTTTTTTCCTTATGCGTGCAATCATGCAATAAGCCGATAAGAGCAAAATCCCCGCAAGTGAAGCAAGTGATAAAACAGTTAAAATCAAAATAATTACTGTTTGAATCATGTAAAACCTCCCTAATTTTTACAAGTCAATTCATGCTTCATTGCTCAACACCTCATAATAAAAAATCAGCTATATTCAGGTTCATCCCTATTTTAGTAATGGAACCGGTCATACAGCTGGATTGTCAGCAAAAATATCAGCTGTTAACTGGACTATTCTCAGCATAAGATAGGCCATCCAGACGCTACAACTATACTTACCCTCTATTCAGATAAGGTTCATTCTATTCATCTTCATCATTGTACCTATCATCTATTTGCTTTTGCCTCTTTTTATTGATTATATAAAGGAATTCAAAACCTATGAAAGAGACAAACGCCCCGGAAGCAAAAGTGATAAAAGCAATTAATGCAATACCAGTTGATCCACCCATTTTTCCCAAGCCAAAATTAACAGAATTTAGTGTTGTCGTGATAGCTGCAATGGTAACACCGCAAACAAGGCTATTTATTATAACCATTTTTTGCCCATTAGAACTGTCACCAAAAAGATTGTTACCCACTATAATATTTCCTACTACAATATAAACTGCAGCAACCATAAAGAGAACGAATTCTGCAACATACTGAGAAAATGGAGCGTCAAACATAAACTGTTGAAGTAAGATAGAGATAATCAGCCCGAAATATATAATTCCAAACGCATCACTGCCTATCTTTCTTTTTTGAGAGACTATCCTCTCATCTTGAATGTTTACCTTTTTCATTGACTTCCCTCCCAAAATAAGTCATCTAATGTTTTACCTAATGCTTTGCAAATCGCAATACAAAGATTCAGTGTTGGATTATAATCGCCCGCTTCTATTAACCCAATTGTTTGCCTTGTCACGCCAACTTTTTTTGCCAAATCTTCTTGTTTCATATCACATTCCATACGTGCCATTTTCATACGCTTGTTCTTCATAAACTACCTCCCTATATTGCATATAGTAATATATATATTGCACAATGTAAATTATATATTACATTTGAGGGCAAAAAAATTTCATTTATCAGGTGTAGTAGGATGGTATTCGCAAAAAGGGCGCTCAAACTGCTTTTTCTTTGCGATATAAAATATTTAGCTGTGATATATTTAGTTAATAATTTCACCTTTGTTTTTGGCTAATTTTTCACGCCATTCTCCTTGCTCAGTAGTTGTCAATTTCGTCCCACTCTGTTACTTCACCAATAATTTTTAAAGGTTCTTTCGAGCGATATGAACGTGTTAAGTTACCAGGGAACTTTTTATCAGTAACATTAGGGTCGTTTTCAAATTCACCAGTTGGTTCTACTATATAAATGCGTTCCCTTCCTTCTCCTTTTGCTAATGTTGCTGCAAGTCCTGCAACATTGACATTAGCAGTGAAGTAAATGTGGTTCATTTTAAGTTCGGGTTTGTAATTTGAAGTTCCACCCGCTGCCAGTAAATCACCAACTTTCAAATCTGCCTTTGTCCCATGATAAAATGGACCTACATCAGTAGGTGCACCCTTAGCTGAATTTGACAATTCATAATTTCTTTTTGCATTCTCAGAATCACCCAACTCCTCATAACATTTGGCAATGTTTAAATATAACGTTGGGTATGCACTTTTAACATTATCATCATTTATCTTTAGGGCACACTGTAGAGACGTCTCCATCCATTTTAATTTGTCTGATATACTCTTTTGTATACGAGCTAAATGATAAGATGCGATAAATCTTTCATAGTCATCAGTTGCTTCGTGCCATGCTTTATGAAACATCGTAATTGCATCCTCACTGTTTCCACTGTCCTCCAATGCCATCCCACTCATGCAGAGTTTAATAATAGCGTTATTTGGATCAAATTTTATATCCATTTTATCTTACCTCTAAAATTAATTGATTGTTATATCATAGAGAAATCTATCTCGCCGTAGGAATCATAAAGAATCGCCTCTTTGATACCGTTTGCTCTTAAATGCTCAACTAAATTTTCAAAATGTAGAGTTTCCTGCGGGGTAAGAGTATTCATTCTTACTGCTCTTTTGGGATAACAGTTTATCCAAGTAAATAGACTTAAACTGTTTGCTGGCCAGCACCTGCTTTAAAGGCGGTAGTTTAAGAATTACACCTAAAACTGCTGCCATGGCCCGATGGTTAGCAAACGCCTGATTGTCAAAAATCAAATTCTGGAGTGTGCCTTTTTCTATAGCTTGCACCACAATGCGATGGGTACTATTTACTGGTGTTATGACTTGGGCTGGTCTTCGCAACAACTCAATAGCTTTCTTGGGACAGTTCCTCGCACAGATGCCACAACCTAAGCAAATCTCTTCATCCACTTGAACTACCTTCTTACCTTCGGGAGTTTGAGACATGGAAATAGCCAAAACAGGACATACCTTCACACATTTACAGCATCCCACACATCCTTCTATGATTTTAGGGATATAATTGGTGGTGGCCACTGGTTGCATGGGGCTAAATTTTCGTGCTGCTTGTAAGCCTTCACAGCAGCACCCACAGCAATTGCATAAGAAGGCTGGAGCTTCTCGAACATTTTCTCCCATCTGCACTAGATTAGCAGTACAAGAACGTTCCAGCACATCCATAGCCTCTTTTATATCAATCAAACGAACATGCTGACCATGCTCAGCCAAGGAGCGAGCCACATTGCCAAAAGAAAGACATACATCCCAAGGGGCATCCATTTCGCAAGGCTGATCAAGATGGGACATTTTATGTCGGCAATAACATAGCCCCAGACCAATATAGGAGGCTTCTTCAATAATGTGGCTAGCTCGTTCATAATCCAAAATATGGATCATGTTCTCACTGGTTAGTACAGGCTCTTGTACAAAAGCACGGCCAAGACGGGTTTCTGTAGCAAAAAATAAATCTTTGATAAAATCTTCTTCAACATTCATATATTGATAATACAATTCACTTAAGTATTTTTGATCAAGATCACCTCGCGTCCGCATTAAAGCAAATTCCATAAAACCCGCCATAGGCGGTGGCATGACAAATTGGCGCTCTTCATTATAATAAGAATCCAGAAGCAAAGCCTTCTGGCAAAGCTGCTCTAAATACGCCTCTGCTTGTCCCTCGCTGATTCCCCATATTTTTGCTGCTTTTCTGGCTGTAAAGGGGCGAATGGGTAATTGAGCCACCATCTTCGCTTCCATTTCTGTATATAAAACCTGCAAAATCGAGTACAGCGTTTCTGTCGGTTTGGCTCCTTGAGCAAATAAGTTGATGCGTTCAGTCAAACTCTTATAAGCGTCTTTGCTTGTAATATGTCCCACAGATTTACCTTCCTCACATTTCATTCCTCTATTTCTCTATCCAACCTCTAAAAATCCATTTACCCGAAGATCGTATTCTTCAGTAGCCTTTATTCCCTTTTAATAATCACTTTTCTTGCAGCCTTGTGGATTTTTTGAACCGTAACCTTCCTGCGCTGAACATTCACTTATAAGCATTCACTACTTTACATATGTACTCGGCTGCATTTTCAATTAACTTTTCATCCACCAGGTCTATTGTATCTTTCGGACAATGTGTATAGGATAAACATTCTTCAAATAAATCTGAAGTATAAATTACAATACATTTTGTTCCACCAAAAGCGAATATTGCATGATCTCCGGCATACCAAGGCTGACCGCGAACAATGTTGGTACAGCTATTCGTTGTGCCGTCTAACTCCAGTTGCTCCTTCCCATTAAAATTAAAAGTTGCAACTGCCACTTTTGATCCAACATGTGCTACAGTATCGATATTTATCACAAGCGATACTTCTTTTTTGTTTTCTTCAAGTTCTTTTAAATAAATAAGTTCTCCTTGCGGGTCATAGTATTCTTCAGAGTTAAACGGAACAATATCAATGTTATACCTGTGGTTTTCAATACCCTTTGCTGCAGAAAGCATTGTGGCAACTCCGGAGGCATTGTCCAGCGCACCATCGGTATTATATTTGCTATCCATGTGAGCGCAGATTACAATTGTGCCTTTAGGATTGGTAACCTTTTTTGAGGCAATCAGCTGATATGCTGTTGTAAGGTCGTTCTTCGAAACAATAGACAGTTCCAGCTCTTTTTCTAATACTTGATCTTTTATTTCCAAAAAAATATCTTTATCAAGGCTAGCTATAGGAATATAAAAATTCCCATCTTCCATTACAGGGAAAGGCTTAAGACCACTGATAGGCGTTCCACCTGTTATGGCTATGATTGCACTAGGTTTTTTTGCTTCCAGGCAATCAATAATTACTTTATGCTCGTTTGGATAATAGAACGGATAATTTTTTGGCTGTAGAGATTCTTTTGCCAGCTCTTCTGTCAAAAATAATATCTTGTCTACGCATTCTACTCTTTCGAGCTCTTCCAGACTTCTTACAACAGTAGCTTTTCTTGTCCCAGCAAATGATTCTGAATAAGGGTTCACCTGTAAAGTTAATTTGATTCCGTCGATAACTAAAAATGATTCTTTTGCTTCCCACACTTTACAGCTAAAGGGTATCTTGATGGTCTCATATCCTAAGCTTTCCAGATAGGAGCCAATATAGTCTGTAATCTGCTGATTTTGAGCAGTTCCCACCGGCCGTGGTTTGGCGATTTTTGCTAATAATCCCATTTCTATTCCCTCAGTTCTTTTCTAAATTAGTTCCTTTTTTATGCTCTATTGAAATATAAATAGAGCAGCTGTTTTCGCGATCTCTGCTATAAGAGCTTTTTTGCTTTCATAACCCTGCATAATATATACTCCTTTCCCATATTTATATCATAATATAACGATAAAACCCTGACATTTAATGTCAAGGTTTCTTTTTCTTATAAATATATATGAACACCAAAAATCTATGACTTCTTTAAAAAAAGACATGTTCCCGTGTACGTATTTTGGCCTTTTAGGACGAGTAGAAATGCTTGAATATAACGCCACCTATCTGATTTACCAGTGTTTCAGCTATTTTTCAACAACTCTTTTTAAGTAATGCCAGCACCAGTTTACCGCAACAAGTTTCCATCCTTATCTTTTTTATCTATCGCTACTACTTTCTATGATTGTAATTCTGCTCAGAAAACGAACATTTAATATCAGGGAAATCGCTCCCAGTGTTATGAAGCTGACAACCAGGCCCAACCAAACTTCAGATCAAATTTTGTCCAAAAATATACCCTCGATATGTTTCCATGAACACATATCAAGGGGTAAAGCCGAGAGAACAGAATGAATGTCCTTTGAGTACGTCCGTTGCCAGAACATGTCCACTGCGTTTTTTAGCACTATCTGTAGACGGGAACATAAATTGAAGTTTTAATTTGAAAAGTTATTGAAGAGTGATATGATAACAACTGAGGAATAATATGTAAATTTTTATTTGTAAAAATAAGAACGGAGGGCAATAAAGAATGAAAATTGTAATTTTAGAATCATTAAGTATCAGTGACGAAGAATTAACTAAATTAACAAAACCTCTAATCGATAGTGGTCATGAAATAGTCTCATACCAAGATGGGAAGACGGATGAAGCTACCCTTAAAACCAGGGTCAAAGACACAGACATATTAGTAGTAGCTAATATGCCACTTAGTGGCGAAGTAATAGATGCTGCCAAAAATTTAAAATTTATTTCAGTAGCATTTACTGGCTATGATCATATTGATTTAGATAAGTGTAAAGAGAAAGGTATTAAGGTCTCAAATGCTGGAGGGTATAGTACTAACTCTGTAGCGGAGCTGACTTTCGGACTTATGATTGGACTCTTACGTAATATTGTAATTTTAGATGGTGTAGTGAGAAAGAAAGGCACAAGGAAAGGTTATGGGCAATCTGATTTAAAAGGAAAAACTTTAGGAATATTAGGTACTGGAGAAATAGGTAGTGCAGTAGCTGAATTAGGTTTAGCATTTGGCTGTAATGTGATTGCTTATAGTAGAAGCGAAAAACCAGAACTAATAAATAAAGGTGTAAGATATATGCCTTTGGAAGAAGTTTTAAAGATAAGTGATATAGTAACAATTCATATGCCATTAACAAATGAGACCAAGGGTATGATTAATAAAGATAGGTTAGGGCTAATGAAACCTACTTCATTATTAATAAACACAGGAGTTGGGTCTATAGTCGATAATAATGCCTTAGCAAAGGCACTAGAAGATGGCACAATAGCCGGTGCTGGTATAGATAGGGTTGACATGGAGCCCCCAATTCCTACGGATTACCCTTTATTAAATGCTCCCAATACCATCATAGTTCCCCATATAGGGTTTGCAACAAAGGAAGCCTTGGTAAGAAGGGCCGAAATTACATTTAACAATATTGTTAAATGGGAAAAAGGAGAGCAAGAAAATATAGTTCTTTAAAACAAACCTTATAATAACCTCTTACAGGAGAATGTATTTGGGCCTTGACAAAGAGAGCAGTTGCCTGTCTGTGCCACTTTTATTTTTCAATTTGTTTCTTAATAAAGTCCAGAAAAGCATTTGCTTGTCTTTCTAAATATGGATAGCTTTCTTTAAGTGCTAGTTTGCCATCGCGGTCAAGTTGTTGCATTGCGTTTGGTATGGTAAGCCGCGGCACATTCATAACATTCATATTCAAGAAACTGATAAGAGTTACTAAATGATCTTGGGCTATACCGGTTCCAGACATGCCAGGAGAAATTCCACTTATTGCAGCGGGCTTTCCTGCAAGAACCTGAGGCTCTTTATCGCTGACCGGACGGGACAGCCAGTCAATAAGATTCTTTAAGACGCCGGGAAAAAAGTGATTGTATTCAGGGGTGAAGAACCATATCCCATCTGATGATTTTACTTCCTCACGGACGCGTTTTACAGACTCAGGTGTGGGAAATTCAATATCCTGATTCATCATAGGAATGTCTTTATACTCAAGTAAGTTAAAAACAGCCCGGTCACCAATAATCTCTTTTGCTGCCAATGCTAATTGCCGATTATAGGAATCTTTTCGTAAAGAACCGACAATAGCTAGTATCTTTATTTTATTCAATGTGATCACTCCTCTAATGGTTATCCTTAATATGCAATCTTATCTTGTAAAAATGTTCCTTTTTTCAAATCATCAAAAGCTTTATTCAATTCTTCCTTGGTGTTCATTACAATAGGACCACCCCAAGCCACCGGTTCGTCCAGTCGTTTTGAACTTATAAATAAAACCTGGGCTTTTTCATCTGTAGCCTTTATCTCAACTTGGTCGCCGGAAGAAAGCTTTGCCGCTGTCTTTTCTTTTACAAGGTCACCTCCGATATATGCGTCCCCTAAAAGGGTGAACACCATGACAGAGTTCTCGCTTTCTGTATTAATCAAAACAGATGCTTTTGGGTTTAGGTGTAAATCGTAATAGTTAAGAGGAAGATATTTGCCCATATAGCCTTTTCTTCCTTCGAACTCGCCCGAAAGCAGCCTTAGCTTACCCCAATCAAAATAGATTTCCTCAATGTCTGAGTTTTTGATACTGTGATATGCAGGAGGAACCAGTTTGTCCTTTGCGGGAAGATTCAGCCAGAGTTGTACACCAAGCAGGCGCTCGGCCGCCGGCAATTTTTCTTCATGCATAATACCGGAGCCAGCTGTCATCCATTGTACCTCTCCATCTCCAATGGTATCCTCATTTCCTAAACTATCCCTGTGAGTCATATACCCACGATACACATAACTGATTGTCTCAATACCTCTGTGAGGATGCATGGGAAATCCCGCTGTGTAATCATCCGGATTTGTGCTGTCAAAGGAATCGAGCATTAAAATCGGATCATACTCCTTAACAGTTTGGTTTCCCAATACTCTGACCAAACTTACTCCGGCTCCGTCCTTAGTTCTATAACCTCTAACTTGTTGAATAACTTTTCGTTCCATATAGTTATCCTCCTTATTTAATAATCAAACTGGCCTCGTTTTTTATATTTTCCCAGACAAACTGGAATTTAACAGTTACGAATAATAAAATCAGCTACTTGCTCTGGAATGATTATTGAATTGCAATTTTTACTGATATTTTTTCAGCAAAATCCTGTAGACAAAAACCCCAACGACATACATGAAAATCCAAAGAATACCGAGATATATAACAAACAGCTTGGTTTCCATTATTCCCAGCAAACCAATTATCGAAAAAACGACAATCGACAGCGTAATAACCAGTAAAATAATGATATATGCAATTCGTCCAGAGAGATTTCTCAGGCTCTCTTTGAGCTCATCCCTGAGATTAATCTGTTCTTCTTCCAACCTTGCCTCATATACATGTTTCCGTTTTGATGATGACCAGTAGAAATACTTAAAGATCAGGCTTAGACCGCCAATCAGTCCGGCACCTGAAAAACCGAACAACAGACTGCTAAGTGAGTTGTCATTTTTTAATGCAAACCAGAGACACACGATCCCAAATACCATATAGAGCAACCCAATATACAAATTATTCTTTTTCATTTTCTTTACCTCCTCTAGATGGAAAAAATATTTCCTCAATTCTTAATCCAAAAAACTCGGATATTGAAAAAGCTAATTCCAAAGAAGGGTTATATTTTCCGTTTTCTATAGCGCTGATTGTTTGTCGCGATACTTTTAGTATCCTAGCAAGTTCTTCTTGATTTAATCCTTTATCCTTTCTTAATTTTTCAACTATATTTTCCAAATATATCTCCCTCTTGTAAAGTTTCCTTTACCTATAGAGTACTACCCTACGTTTTGTTTGTCAAGTTTCCTTTACAAATCTATGCAATGACAGCACGTCAACACAGTAACGGTTACCGTTGTCGTTGATATGTTTCTACAAAAATAAGGGGTTCCCGACATTACTCCTCGGTAAAGTTACCGATAGAAAAACTCAATATCAGGAAACCCTTTATTAATCCGTATTTTAAATAACCCTATTACCCGCCCTCGACATTAATGTGACGCACTCAACGTGGCCCGAGCCATTGATATTGATGCTTTTTTTATTGTCGGTAGGCGGAAACATGTCTACGGTACTTTTGAGTACTATCGGTAGGCGGAAACAAGTCGACTAACTATAATCCGTCCATTATATAGAATTACAATAATCTTTATAAATCAAACAAATCGTAAACAGGTGGTTCGAGTCTATCCCAGTAATCTCCTTCAGCTTCAAACAAAGTTGCTATTCCAAACTCTATTGCACAGAATTCATTACGTTTGTATTCTTCCCAATTGTCCCACGCTTCAGGGTTTACGACAATATTTTCACTTATCATAGGTAGTAAATTATTGATATATATTTTTCTCTTTTCTTCTGATAAACTCAGGAGTTGCTGTTTATATCTTGCAAATAATTCATCATTTTCCTTGAGCCAAGATATAATGCAATACGTTTTCTCTCCTTCTGGAAATACCATTACAAAAATATGTTTTGCCGAAACATTAGGATTTAATAAATCTTGTATTTTGTTTCCTTCTAAATCATGTGTCATTGCTTCAAAACCGGTACCAGCAAACTTAACTGATTGATCAAACTCCCACACAACACTAGAAAGCACATCATAATTACCAGTTAATAAAGCTGTATCAAAAATTTTTTTAACATTCTCAAGATCATCAATTGCCATATGCATTCCACGATATGGATTATCTTCATCTGGCATATCTGCTAATGATGGTTTTATTTTAAACATGTTCCTTTCCATATTAACAACTTCTTGCTTTTTGTGATACTCAACGGCAAAACATCTATATGTATAAAGGAAAATATGCTGTATGCTTTTATCAAACATTCCATCCTCGATAGGTTGGAATACTGTCTTATCGTGATATCCACAAAAGCCTGTAAATACAGTTGCTTCTTTTCTCCCGTACACAGTCATTGGTGCAAATGGATTGTCCGATTTTGGACAAGGCATATACACTATACCATTAGAAGATAAACGCTTGATTATTTTATTGTTTTGAATTGAATGCGCTCCGATAATTTTTTCGGAGCATTCGTCTGATTTAGGATGTAGACATTGTCTAATTCTCGATTCTTTCCGCATTTTTTTATAGGTGTCTAAAAGATTAAGCGGATTAGAATAGTAAACATCATCAGCCTTTCCTAGACAACATTTTTTATATTTTTTTCCGCTGCCACAGGGGCAAGGATCATTTCTTCCTATTTTCATTATTTATTACCTTCATTTCGCAAATAGTACTTTAAAACCACCGTGTCTTTCTATAGTAGTGAATCTAGTAGCATCCACACCCAAAAAAATTATATTTCCTCACAACTGGTTATTTGCTCAGGGGGAATATCTATTTCGTCTTTTACATATAAGAACACTTCAGAAAGCAAATTATTATAAGCTCGATCAATAGCATGGCTTACCATCCACCGTTTTATATGCATAATTTCTTCGTCCGTTAGTTCTTCTTGTGTTTCATTTAAGTCAAAATTGAAGCGATGGATTTGATTTATTGTTGCGTAAAAATTCACTTTATAGCTTTTGCTACGTTTAGCCCATTCATCCTCCATCTTTTTCAACTCTGGAAAAGCAGTGGAAAGTTTCATTAAAAACTCTGGCCTTTTATGAATATTAGTTCCATATGAAAAAACATCATCATTCATCATAAACCCATTAACACAGTAGTCGTAATATATTCGATGTGCAATCGGCTTAAGATATTTCTCCGGAGGCATCGTATAGTTATTATGCCTATACCAATCATAATCAACATTGTACTCTTTACCTTTATAGAACAACAAACGTCTTTCCACATCAAATAATACACCATTGGATTTTAGCATTCTGCTAAATAGAGTATCTCCAGCTAAAACCTTTTGGAGATTCCTTAAGCCGTGACTACGAATTTCTCCGCATTCATCTAAAGAACCTACAACATGAAATCCCCATACTCTGATATTATCTATACTGATGTCATTTACCTTTGCTGCATTGCGATCCCAAAACTTTTCAAAATCGTTTCCACTATTTATAATAAGCTCTTCAATATATTCTTCTCCAGACATATTGAAGAAAGTAAGTAAAAAATCATACGCACTATCAGGAGTTCTTAAGTCAAAATCATACATCTAACTACCCTTCTTCTATAATCATAACTTTGGTTTTGGCAACTTAATATTAGTGTTGCCACCAAGAATGCTTGCTCCTATACCAACAACAGTAAAGACTGCCAATGCGCCTAACGAAATAATCTTCCAGTTAAATCCCTTGTTTTCTGAATCCTTACTTTCGGCCATTTTTGCAATTTCCATCATTTTGTCAATGTAATATTTCTTCTCTTCGAAAGGTAAGTCATCTTTTGCCAGGCAACTCTTTAAGGCATCAATGACTTCATTGTATATGTCATAACACTGCTTGCTACTCGCTGAATTAACATCCAGTGTTTTTTCCATAACACTTCTATAATCTTTCAATACTTCTAAAGCCATTTTTGCAAACTCAGGGAATTGCTCTAGTGCTTTCTTTGCAACTTCTGGCTCCATATTCTGTAGCATAGATGCAAAAGTCATAATTTTATCTTTTGTAATATGTCGAAAATCTGGAATATTCAATTGTTGTAAAACTTCTCGTTCTGTTAATTGATTGCTCATTATGTTATCCTCCTATCTTATTAAAGAATGAATTAGCTCATTTAATCACAAAAACTCGATTTGTATTTCATCAATGTATCTTCTACCTCGTGCCAGATTGTTACCGTTTCACCATCATCCTCAAACACTTTACCATGGCTTTTAGGCCCGTCGAGCTTCATTTGAGAGTAATTATTCTTAAAAGTCGGCACGTACAGTTCTGGATTGTTTTTGTCACTGCATAAGCGTTCCATCATATCTATAGTAGCTCTGCCAGTAGCAGCTACTGCCTTAAAATAAGCACGAATGATTTTATGGTTATATTGATTTGGCTTAACAGCCCATACAGGAATACGTTGATTTGCTTTTCCGTAAAAATCCTTGTTTGCATCTTCATTATCTTTTGTTACTGCTTCAGGGTTATAATCTTGAGATACTTTTTCAAAAGTCTTTGCAATATACCAACGCATACAGCTTTCCACTGCTGCATCTTGAGTTTCATTTGTCAAATTCAATGCGATGCAGAATTTCTCATACACATCCGCGTCTACTACAAAAGTCACGTTCTTTTTCACACTGTTTACACCTCCGCAGTATGCTTTAATACAATCATACCAATAATTTGTATTTTGTAAATACTAATAAACTAATTTAATCAACTGACTATATAAAAAACACCCTGCTTATATGCAAGGTGCTGTTATAATTTTCTGATCAATTTACATTTCAACATTAATACTAATACCTGACCTAAATTCAATATCAATTCTGTCATCATACACCGTAATTTTCTCTATAAGCTTTCTTACTAACTGCTCATCATATTCCTCCAACTCACAGGATTGCTCATTTAAAAATTGCTCCATCTCTTCGAGCCTTTGCTTAGAACCTTTCCTCCCGGCTTCTTCCGCCAAGATCCTATGTCTTTCTTCCCTAAGTCTATAAATTTCATCAGCTATATCGTTATAATCTTCTTTGGAGTTGGCTAGTCTCAAAAGGTCTTTTTGCAGTTCCTCCAGCTGTTTATCTATCTCCTCAATAGCACTATTATTGGTCTCAATCATTACCGTTTTAATATTCTCCTTTAGGGTAATCAATAGCCCATCCTTTTGTCCTAACAACCGGTTAATTGCATCCATCGTAGCAAGGCCTATCATATCCTCCAGCACGGTTCGGGAATGACAAGTTAACCCTGTATTCTCAAGTCTACTGATGCATCTCCAAACAATCGATTTTTTACCTCGATTATTCCAATGAACTCTACGGTATATTTCGCCACACGTTTGAAACTGCGACTTTTTGCACGAAGCCCCACGCCCGTTTCTGGGGAGAAAAGTGGTAGAGATTTAGACCCCCCTACCCCAGAAACTGCAGAAAATCTCAAAAGTTAAGCTAATCTTAGGATTTCGTGAGATTTTTTGCATCTATATAAAACCGTTAATCGGCATAGTTTTCAAATTTGAGTATTAACCCTTTTTTAGAAAAGAGGTGAGTGTTTTAATTTATCTGTCAGTCAAGCGAATGATCTGACAATTAGCTGTTATTCTATCTAACAGAGTCTGACAAAGATGTTTGTCTTCCACTGCATCTAACCATGCAGATATTTCACGATTGGTAATAAAAATGATACTTCTTGTTTCATTAAGAAAGGTAACTGCTCGATAAAAAGCCTGCAACTCTGACCTGGTTGGTTCTAGATAAAATACATCATCAATAATAATCAAGTCGCATTCCCGCATATAGGAGAAGGTTGCGCCTGCTTTTGGGTTTATATCTTTGTTCTCTACAATATATATAAAAACATCAATGGATGCATAGTAAGTTTTATGTCCATTGTCGATCGCTGTTTCTCCAAGATGAACTGCAAGACTAGTTTTGCCTGTCCCGCATTTACCAAGTAGAATAACGTTTTGTTCTTCATTGAGCCACGTCAGATGGGATAATTGTTTAATTTGCCATTCCAAACCTTTGTTTAAATTCGATGCATCAAATACTTTGTTGG
This sequence comes from Desulfitobacteriia bacterium, assembly GCA_050949905.1. Classification (GTDB taxonomy): domain Bacteria; phylum Bacillota; class Desulfitobacteriia; order Desulfitobacteriales; family Syntrophobotulaceae; genus DUML01. The sequence continues at coordinate 24,968 of JBMNGP010000026.1, forward strand.
GAAGTTTGCTTGCCCTTCTTAGCTTGATCTGTTTTTGTCTGGCTCGTATCTCTAGTTCTTTTTGTAATATCATTTGAAGATAATCTAGGTTGGACAGTTTCTCATCGTTCAAATCAATGTATCCCCTTGCGATATTCCAAAGGTTGAGCTTTTGGGCCAATTCACGAATTTCTGTTATATCAGCCATCGATTTCCCTCCTTATCTCCTTGCTACGTGTCAGATGATTAAAATACTGCTGATTTGGTAAGAACTTCTTTGCTATCTGCTCACCATGCTTATACATTATGTAAGCCAAAAGTTCATAGGCATTGCAGCGTTCAGTCTCAATACAGTATCTTATCCCATCAAGCATTTGCTGCATCGAATAAAACTTCGTCATGCGATTTAAGCGAATGCAATGGCTATTAAAATATTTTGGTTGTTGCTTGTTCCATCCGCCGTATAAATTCCTGAGCGATTTCATTCTCTGCAAAATATTGTTTTATAAGAGCATGAGAAACTCTGTTTCTGCTGTAATTTTCTTCTGGTTTGAACAACTGCCCGGTATCTTCTGTGACTGGATATTTAGCCAATAAATCATTTGTTTCAGCATCATAGAACAAAAGCATTTCACCATCATCTTCAATGCGAATGCGTTTATGAGCATCCATCATACCTGTATTAATCAGATAACGGTTGCCTTTATAACTTACCACTCCATCCTTATCAAAGGAAGCCACAGTGCTTGATACTTCAGAATAAGGTTTGACATGAAACAGGTATTTTTGCTCTTCCATGAACATTTCACGCGGCACTTTTCTGGTCACAGTATGTATTCGCCCGTTGCCTTCCCTATCCAACCATGCAAGGGCAGCACTGTTAAGGCAATCAATTCCGGTGTATATCCTGCCCTCAAGAAAACTTTGCTTTATGTATCCAATCACCTCTTCAACCTTACCTTTACTTTGAGGATCTCTTGGTCTACATAGCGAAACACTGTAACCTATACGCTTAACATATTCCTCAAAGGCGGGTACGAATATGATATTTCCCAGATTTTCGCTGACTACATAGACACGGTCAAGGTCATAAAGAATAGTCTGTGTTCTTCCTCCAAAATATTGGAATGCATAGTTATGAGCTTTAATGGCCGTTTTGGTTGTAAAGGGATCCGGTGAAAAATAAGCAAATTTCATTCTGCTATAACTCAGAACCATGCAAAAGAAATATATTCGTACAATTCGCCCGTACATATCCTTAAGTTTGTATTGACCAAAATCCGCCTGCGCTTCATATCCCGGTGGAGAAATTTCACGGGGTGAGGTTTTACGTTTACTGGCATGCGGATACCCGTGCTGTTCCCTTAAGGCTTTCATATAGCGGTAGAATGTAGCTCGTTTAACTTGTAGATCAGGGAAGGCCTCCACCAATTTGAGATAGATGTTTGTATCCCTCATTTGTGGACAAATTTTCAAATGTTCCAGTATGTACTGACGGTAGTTATCCATGTGGTACCTTTCCTTTTCAGCTTCCCTTACATAATCTTCTTCGCTCATATTCCAGTATTTGCTGACAGAAGAATAGGTTATCCCCAGTGCTTTTGCGGTTTTTGTCTGAGCAAGTCCAAGTGCTTTGTACTCCTGGATTTTTCGGTATTGCTCGATTCCAATCATTTTTGATTTCCTCCTTTGGTTTTTGTGTTATTAAAGTCATAATACCTATATTAGTACAAGCATAGGCATCACCTCCTTGTTAGGAGTCTATAAACCAGACTTAATTATATAAACAAAAAACACCCATCGGGTGTTCTTGTAAAAAATCTAAAAAATGATAATTTTATTTTTCATTTTGCAATCTTGATATCCATCGTGCAAAGGGTTCTCTATGTCGTTCATACCACTGGCTCGTAGCTAAAAACTTCATCCCGTTGAACTCAAAAATTTCTTTCCAGTACCGACCATAAATTCCATCCTTAATTTGAGCTGAAATATCTTCATTGTCTTTATACTTTTTAAGAAGCGGGTAATCTATTCCCAATACTTCTTTCGACCATTGCTTTGACTGCATTTCACTTATTTCTTTATCAGTAAAACGATATTGATGGTTTGATAGCTCCCTAAGGGTTTGACGAACATATTTTCCAATTCTCGTTTCGTCATGGTTTTCTCTTTGGTCTGGATTGTATTCATCATTTGCTTTATCACTTTTATGTAAAGGGGTGTAATCTGCTCGTAGATATACGTAATAATCGGTTAATTTTATATCGAATTTCCGTAGAAGTTTTCTGATAAGATTTCTTATACTGTTGGCACTTAAGTTAGTCCAAACATATATGTCTATGTTCTTCATTTTTTCATTTTTTCTATCGACATATTTTCTGCTAAAGTAAGAAACCTTTCTTCCTTTCATAACGGGATCATCAATAAACTCACTAAACTTAGTGGCATCTATCTCTGCCAACAAATCACATGTTTGCAGCAGCAAATCCTTCCAATCTTTAGCTGTATATCGATTATTATTAAATGAAAAAGCGACCACCTTTTTATGGGTAAAATCTTCATAAAGGGTATGAGGAATGGAAGAATCAACGATATAATCCGAATAATTTGGTATAGTTTTCTGTTCATCTATTTCGTCGAGTTCTTCATCAATTTCGTCATCATCGGCCTCTGCATCTATGTTGAGCAAAGATGTATACTCATTGATTGTCTCCTGAATTGTTGACACTGTTTTAGAAAACTCCCATAATTCCATTCCTTTGTCAAATTCCTTATTCTTATGGAATTCTGCAATTGACTTATTTGTGCTGCTCATCAGTCCATCCAGAGCAAGGTTTAGCAAATCCAACGCATCAGAAATTTCAGTTGCATCCTTTGGAAAATACCGTTTAATAATTTCTATTATTCGGATTATATCGTCCTGTGACATTTTACACCATCCCCTCTTAATTATAATTTTAACTTATATTCACCATAAAACTATAATTATTACTATATGTCAAAACTATCCTCCGCTACTTTTGGCAGATCTTCTTTTTCAAGCTGGTACTGATACCTAACCCCGGAGCTCTCGTTTTGGCACATAAGCTTGGCCTGTTCCATTACTATTTCTACAGCCTTTGGTGTTTTGTCCGGAGGATAACCATAGCGCTTAAGCAGCCTCTTTATAATCATTTTCATCTTGGCTTGCACACTGGCACGTATAGACCAGTCAATGCTTAAGTTCTTACGTATTGCTTCAGTCAAGTCCCTGGCTATTTGCTTGAGGATATCGTCACCCATAACCTCTTTTGCAGATTCATTTTCAGCGAGGGCATCATAAAATGCCAGCTCATCTTCAGTAAGGCCTGTGTTTTCTCCACGTTTATGGGCCTCATTAATTTCCTTTGCAAGCTGTATAAGCTCCAGAATAACTTGAGTGGTTTCTATTGTGCGATTCTGATACTTTCTGATGGCATTCTCCAAAAGCTCTGAGAATTTTCTGGACTGAACGAGGTTCCGTTTTGAGAATGTCTTAATTTTGCCCTTAAGTAATCTGTTAAGAAGTTCGACAGCAAGGTTACGCTGTTTCATGTTACGCACTTCTTCCAGGAACTCATCTGAGAGTATGGCAATATTCGGCTTGTTTAGCCCAACGGCATCCAAGACATCGATAACCTCATTGCTGGATATTGATTTGGAAACAAGTTGGTTAAGTTGTGCTTCAATTTCCGCAGCAGTTTTCTTCTTGGAATTTTCAGGTATAAGCTTGATAATACCGGATTTTACTGCTTTATGGAAACCTACCTCAAGATTTAGTTTCTCAGCAATATCAGTAGTCGCGCAAAGGGAGTAAGCTCTTGACAGCTCACTGACCAGCTTAAGATAATCGTTTTTGCGCTCCTCGCGCAATCCGATGATGTAGTCGATTGTTTCAACAATGGCAGACATTCTTTCGGAAGCAGAGCCGGTAAAGAACTTCTGATAATCATGACCATGAAGTAATTCCTTAATCAGTTCATACTTTTCAACAAGGACTGCCGCTGCCACTTCAGTGTCAACACCGGTCTTTTCCCTGTCGCTTTCGGTATAATCATTAAGTGCATTCTTAAGATTTTCGGCAATGCCGATATAGTCTACAATCAATCCGCCCTGCTTCTCCCTGAATACACGGTTAACGCGGGCAATAGCCTGCATAAGATTGTGTCCCTGCATGGGCTTGTCGATATACATGGTGTGCATGCTGGGCACATCAAAGCCGGTCAGCCACATGTCACGCACGATGACCAGCTTCAGTTCATCCTTGTTGTCCTTCATTCGTTTGGCAATACGCTCCCTGGTAGCTTTTGTACCGATGAAAGGCTGCCATTCCTTTGGATCGGAAGAACTTCCGGTCATGACTACCTTGATAACACCTTTGTCAATGTCGTCTGAGTGCCATTCGGGACGCAATTCCACAATGGCTTTATATAAGTCAATGGCAATTCTACGTGACATAACCACGATCATACCCTTGCCCACTTCTGTTTCCTGAGCAGCAAGCGCTTTTCAAAGTGCTCCACAATGTCTTTGGCAATGGCTTTAACCCGTTGCTCGGCGCCAACGATGGCTTCAAGTCTTGACCATTTGCTCTTGAGCTTCTCCTTCTGTGTATATTCCTGATATTCAGTGATTTCTTCGTATTCATCATCAATAACAGGCTTAAGCTCATCGGGCAGTTCCAGCTTCGCTATCCGGCTTTCATAGAATATGCGTACCGTTGTTCCATCCTCTACTGCCCTGGTCATATCGTAAATATCGATATAATCGCCAAATACTGCTCTGGTATCCTTGTCAGCAAGAGATATGGGTGTACCGGTAAAGCCAATGAAAGACGCATTTGGAAGGGCATCACGCATATATTTTGCATAACCGTATTTAACATCAGCTTCTGTATCACCCTTAACAATTTCCGCCCTGAACCCGTATTGGCTTCGATGCGCTTCATCAGCGATAACAATTACATTTTCCCGGTCTGTTAAAACAGGTACGCTGTCTCCTTTTTCTTCAGGAGCAAATTTGTGTATGGTTGTAAAGATAATGCCTCCCGATTCCCTTGTCAGGAGTTTGCGAAGATCCGCCCTGTCCTGAGCCTGAACCGGTTCCTGACGTAATAAATCTTTTGATTTTGCAAAGGTGGAAAACAGTTGATCGTCAAGGTCGTTACGGTCGGTAATCACTACGATTGTAGGGTTGTTAAGTTCTTTTGACAAAACAAGCTTGCCAACATAGAAGACCATGGAAAGACTTTTACCGCTTCCCTGGGTATGCCAAACAACACCGATTTTACGATCCCCTTCAGTGATGGCAGCTCTTATTGTGCTTTCAACCGCCTTGTTAACTGCATGATATTGATGATAGCCGGCAAGAATTTTATATGTGTCCTTTCCGTCAGTCTGGAACAGTATAAAGCTCTTAATGATATCAAGCAGGCGTTCCTTTTCAAACATGCCTTTGATCAGGACTTCAAGCTGTGGGCGGCTTAAAGGTGCTATTTCGTCCCCATCAATTGTACGCCACATCATGAACCTGTCTTCATCAGCAGTGATTGTGCCTGCTCTTGCATTAACTCCATCGGATATAACTGCAAAAGCATTATAAGTAAATAAGGATGGAATGGTACTTATATAATTCTGGATCTGATTATATGCATCAGATATTTCCACATCCTCATTGGCCAGGTTTTTAAGCTCGATAACTACAAGGGGGATACCATTTACAAATACCACCACATCAGGACGCTTTTCAACCCTGTTTTCAATCACAGTAAACTGGTTAACAGCCAGAAAATCATTATTTTTAACTTCATCAAAGTCAAAAACCCTGACCTGTTTGCTGACTATCCTGCCATCATTAGCTCTGAAGGTAGCATTCACTCCATCAGTGACCATCTTCTGAAAAAGATGATTATTGTCTATCAGGGCAGGATTAAGAGGCACAAGTATTTGATGCAGGGCATCATCAAGAGCTTCCTGAGGTAAATCAGGATTTATTCGCTTTAAAGCATCCTTAAGGCGTTCTTCCAGAATAACATCTGAATAATCGGAACGCTCAGGATAATCCCCGCCAGGCGAGATATCAGGCGCAAAAGCGGTTTCATAGCCAAGTTCCTCAAACCATTCCAATGCAGCCTGCTCCAATTCATCCTCATATATATTATGGCTTGGCATAAGGTTTCCCCCTTTCTATCGCATCCAACTCATACAACCTCTTCCACTGGTACTCTTATTTCACCGCTCATTAGTTTGGGGAGGAGAGTGTCGCGAATAGACATAAGGATCTGATTCTCGTTTCAGCATTCTTGTATTTGATCATGAAAGCATTTCATTAAATATCGTATAATGTTTTTTCATCAGGTAAAATAATCATTTTTCATTCTTCCCGATATGTCTTTGGTTGAACTAGCTCCTTCAATTTCGTAATACATTTCCTTTACAGTACATATATATATCTGACTATATTCTAAAGGGTAACATACGTATTTAAACCCTACATTATTGTATACTGCGTTTTTTGCCATAGCAACATACTTCCTATCGGCTGCTCTTGCACTAAATATCACGTACCAAGCATAGTCTGGATTACTTTTCTAAAGCCTAACTCTGAAATATAATTTCATCTCTACGATATCTTATTGCATTTACTTGATCAAGTCTCTTTGATTTTCCAAGGAATTCCTATTTCATGATAGTATTCAGCTTCTGGATTTTGACGGAGTACAACCACGAATGCAATTTCACCTAATCACCAGTTCCCTACTCTCCACCCTTTCGGTATCAACCCAAGTTCGCTTTCTTCAAACTCTCCATCTTTAAACGGCTCAAAATCCACAAACCAGGACTTGAAGATTGCCTGAGCCATTTCTTCAAGGGTTTTGTTGATTTGATTGTTAAGCTCGATCATGTCGTCAAGGGCAGACAGTGTGGCAACGATAGCTTTTTGTTCGGGGATTGGAGGGAGATTTAATTTCAGTTCAGCAACTTGGCTGAACGTAATTTGAGGAAACGTTCCAGAACGTGCTTCTGCGACTTGTTGTAAAGTTTCCAGAACCTCATTTGACGTGAGATATAGATATAGGAACTTATTAACGATTAAGCCATTACTCCTAATAACCATGAATTTAGTTGACACAACATAGTCTGACGCATCAAAATTAACCATAGCATACCTTTTATTCTTAGGCCTTATTTCACTATACAGAATGTCTCCTTTTTTTATACTTTTCTTGGCTTGACCAGGCATTTCCGCAACAGGCGAGTAGTTATTATGTAAAATTGAACCATCATAAACATCAGATGTATTTAAAAATATAAGCTTTGCCTTTTCAAAAGGATGAGTATTTGATACACTATCGCATACATCTCCAAGTGTTACTTCTCTCCACTCACTTACACTCACACCACATCACCACCGCTGCTCTTTTTCTTCCCTGTCAGCATTTTTGCCGTCTTGTCTATGCTCTCCAAAAAGTGCCTTTCCACCGCTGAAAGCTCGTTTTTGGTCCGTTCCTTATATTTCTCATACTCTTCTATCGCCTTTTGAGTAGCTTGCTGGTGACTGATTCTTCCTGCATGAGTTAGGATCTCATTGTCACTCATTTTGAGAAACTCATCCAGTTTTTTTACCCAGTCTGCCATGTACATGGGTTTTCTGCGTATTGCCTGAAGCTCGGCAAATTCGATATAAGCATTGACAATGCGGTTAAGTATCGCCAGCTCATCTTCTGTAAGGTAGTTTTTTGCAATCAGTGCTTCCGATTTAGTTGGCTTTGAACCTGTAAAATTGGTCATTCCCATAAAAGGCTTATTGCCATCTGCTCTCAGATATACTATTTCTGCCGCTGTATGTCCATGAGCTGCCCAGTGCATTTTATTCTGAACCGTTTGAAAAAACTGTTGTGAAATTGCCGCATCGGGTGAATAGTCAATGCTGGTTGCATAGATGTCTAAAATCTTCCGATAAAATACTTTCTCACTGGAGCGGATATCTCGGATGCGCTCCAATAATTCCTCAAAATAATTGCCACCACCTGCTCTTTTGAGCAGATCATCATTCATCGTAAAACCTTTTATTATGTATTCCTTTAATCTTTGGGTAGCCCAAATTCTGAATTGCGTACCTCTGTGGGACTTGACACGGTAGCCTACGGAGATTATGACATCCAGGTTATAATAGTCCACATTATATGTTTTTCCGTCTGCAGCAGTTGTTGCAAAATTTGCAACAACTGATTTTTCGTCCAGTTCACCTTCAGAAAAAATATTCTTGATATGACGTGAAATTACAGACTTATCTCGCTGAAACAGCTCCGCCATCTGATTCAATGAAAGCCAAACTGTTTCATCTTCCATTCTTACTTCAATTTTCGTTTTCCCATCTTCAGTCTGGTACATTAATAATTCAGTATTGTTGTTAAAAGTCATAGCCGATTGCCCCCAGTCTTTTGCGGATTTCGTCTTCCAAAGACTTGCGCTTTGCAAACATTTCGGCAAGTTCACCGGTAAGCCTGGTCATTTTTTCATCAAAAGGCTCCCCGTCATCAGCTTTATCTTCAATACCCACATACCTGCCGGGAGTGAGAATATATTCATGGGAGCGCACGTCATCCAGGGTAGCCGATTTGCAAAATCCTTTAATATCCTCGTATCCTTCGCCCTTTTTCCACTTATGATAAGTATCGGCAATATACTTTATCTCGGTTTCATAGTCAAGTTCCCTGTGCTTGCGGTCAATCATTGTCCCCATCTTACGGGCATCTATAAAAAGGATTTCGTTGCTGCGATCCCGGCCATCGGATTTTTTATTTCTTGTCAGGAACCACAGGCAAGCAGGAATGGTGACATTATAGAAAAGATTTGGTGGCAGAGTGATTATACAGTCCACCAGCTTGTCCTCGATAATGTTCTTTCTTATTTCAGCCTCACTGGTTGTATTGGTGGACATGGCACCGTTGGCCATAACAAAGCCTGCTACCCCGTTCGGTGAAAGCTTGGAAATAATATGCTGTATCCAGGCATAGTTAGCATTTCCTGCCGGTGGCATGCCATATTTCCAACGGACATCATCAACAAGCCTGTTAGCTCCCCAGTCCTTGATGTTAAAAGGTGGATTTGCAAGTATATAATCCGCCTTCAGCGTTTTATGAAGATCATTGGAAAATGTATCTGCATCCCGTTCACCGAGATTTCCGTCAATTCCTCGAATAGCAAGGTTCATCTTGCATAGACGCCATGTGGTAGCGGTATACTCCTGCCCAAATATATGGATATCATCCTTTCTTCCGCTATGCTCTTCAACAAATCTCTGGCTCTGCACAAACATACCACCGGACCCGCAACAGGGGTCATACACCCTGCCTTTATATGGTTCTATCATTTCAACAAGCAATTTTACAATTGAGGGCGGAGTATAGAATTCACCTTCCGAAGAGCCAAACTTCCCAAGGAAGTATTCATAAACCCTACCGAGAACATCCTGTGCCCTTGCTTCTTTATCGCCAACTTTGAAAGAAAACAAGTCTATAAGCTCACCGAGCTTGGTTTTGTCTATCTCCGGGCGGGCATAGTTTTTAGGAAGCACTCCTTTAAGAGAGGCGTTCTCCTTCTCAATGGCTATCATGGCTTCATCAATAATTTGTCCAATTGTTGGCTGTTTTGCATTTGCTTTTATATAATCCCAGCGGGCCTCTTTTGGTACGTAAAAAACATTTACCTCAGTATAAGCATCTATATCTTCCTCAAAGCCTTCTCCTTCTGCAACCAGCTCATTATATCTCTCTTCAAAAGCATCAGAGATGTATTTAAGGAAAATGAGTCCCAGTACCACATGCTTATATTCCGATGCTTCAATGTTGCCGCGCAACTTATCTGCCATTTCCCATAGATTATTTTCAAAGCCTAAGTTCACAGTAGACATATTTGATCCTCCGTTTTATATCGAAATTGTATTTATCCTGTTTCTTGGTATTATTAAGGGATCTCCTGTTGTCATAGTACCATAAGCTCTAAAGCTTTTACTTGCCTGTAAGTTTAACAGTTATAGTTTGGTTACTATTGGAATCTGTGTTGATACAACTTACTACCTGTTGCTTATCTAATAGACATACTTCGCTGTCATTTAATTTATCATCATTGCCACATACTAGTGCGATCATAAAGTTACCATCTTTATACAAGCTTAATTCATTAAGATTTTTTTGTGTAAAATTAAAAATCCATGTATTGCCTTCTTTTTTTCTCGGTTCTGGTCGGGATCGATATTTTATGTATAATGTCAACTCATTATTGTTTTGCGATAGAATTTTATAAACTGCTTTGCTGTCGTTCGAACTTGTTTCTACCAATGTCAGCTGCAATGGAATGTCTTTTCTTAACAACCTTGTTATAACTCCACCATGCATGAACTCGAATTCTTTAATTGCCATAGCTTCTACTCCTTTCTTATAATAATTTTTCATATATTTTTTGCTTTTCAGCGGTGAAACGCTCTTCCGCTCTACTAACAGTCTCCCTATACAGTGAACTTTCCTTTTCATAATGGGTTACTAACTCTTTTTGCTCTTCCATACTAAGTAGCGGTATTTCCATTTCAGCGATGTCCATATGATTTATATTTACAATGGTTGTCCCCCGTTGAAAGCTTTTTATGAGCGCTATTCCCACTGGACTTTCAAAGAATATCCTGAGATAATCACTTAAAATTCTATGATTTGGTCTTATAACAATAACATTAGCTGAAGCAATAACGATATCCTTTCTGCTTGCGGAATACACCTGTTTTAATAGCTGTCCCCCTGCAAGATAGGACTATATCTCCGTCCATCAATTCATAGCGTTTGATTTTTCGCTCTTCTTCTTCAATACTGTCCATATCGGAATAATCAATGCCGGTATCGGTAATGTTTGAAATATTCAGTACCTTAATATTCCCGGGCTTCACATCTTTTTTTAAGATTGATTTCCCCCTAAAGACCTCAGCGACTTCATGTAGTTTTACTCTTTCAAGTGTTGATGACTTATACTTTTTGATATTCTCGTCATCATCTTCAAGTATGAGTTCAATACGCCAATCCTCATGATTGGAAAATTCTTTGCTCCCCACCACTTTCACTTTATCGATATATAGGCCGTTATCATAACCTAAATAACCTACGTTCACACTTTCTTTTTTCACAACACCTATTCTGAGCATATAGGTCTTTATACTGGTATATGGCCTGAAAGTACCTTCAGGAAGACTGTAAATGCCCTCCAATTGATAATTGGTCATAATATGCTCGCGCAGCTTGGCTTCTGAACCGCTTGAAAATGTTATCTTTGCTGGTAGCACAGTCACGAGTGTACCATTTTTCGATAAGTGCCTAAGTAAATTTTGTGTTGCTATAATATCTGGTCTTGAAGACTTGAATTTGTTGTTTAAAGATTCAATTTTTCCACCAAAATCAGGCATGGAATAAATAAAGTCAAAACGTGTGTCAATAAGAAGTTCCTGGTATATAGATTGATTAAGTATGCTGACATTCTTGTATTCTTCAAATCCTAGCTTAAGCAACATAAACATTAGTGCATTTGAGGTGGTAAATGTTATGTTGCTTGACTTATGTTTATCCACAAAGTTTTTAAGACCTGAAAGGCTTTTCTCTGCTTCGGTAATAAGAATCGTCCGAGCATTTACTTCCTCTGCCATGCTACAAATATATTTCGTTAAATAAGCCGGAGAAAATATCTGTCCAAAACGGTCATTTTGATAAAGTTTAAGAGTGAACTCAATAAGATCTACATTATGAGCAACTTTATAAACAGTAGAGAAAAAATCCCTGTCTCCCGGAAAGTATCCCAGTATTGTATTTTCTGTAGACTGCTTCATTAATTCAAAAAGCTGCTCTTCATCCTGATTGGATTTTTTCTGAGATTTTATTGCATTTGCTGTAAGTTTAACACGCAGTATTTCATTTAAGATTTGCTCTCTGGAGGTTATACCGCGAATGGTAAACAGATTAATAAAGTAATCTATTGCTGTATTCACGTTTTTCCTCCTTTCTATCAAGATGTGAGAATCTTCCACTAATAGTAGTGTATCAGTTTAATTTTAGTATGTCAATACTAAATTTTTATATTGATAATTTGAAGCTTTAAAAACATATAAAACATGCTAGACAAGAGAAAAAATATTTATATACTTTACATCCATCCTGTCTCCTCAACCCCTATCAAAAATGCCCGTTATCTAATCTGTCAACTCAACCCTACCAATTTTTGAGTTCAAATTTTACCCCAAAATACCCCGTTGATATGTTTCCATGTACGTATTTTAGCCCTTTAGGTCGAGTAGGCAAACTGGATGTAAATTCGGAAACCCGCTTAAATAAACACTTACAGCCTTGACATCAATACCACGCACTCAACGTGGCTCGAATTATGGAGCTTTTTTATACCAAGAAATATATTGACTATAACAGCAGAATAGTATACGCTTAGTTCGTATTCGAATATTTCCATATCGTAGTATTAACTGTTCACAGGAGGCTGGTTATGTTTAAGGAATTAGAATTCTTCACGTACATATTTAGCATCAAAGAACTATTCTATAAACGGGTCAAAACCCTCTTCGAAGATGAGGGACTCAATTCTACCGAGATTATGATTATCTACCTGATTCAGCACAAATTACGGGAATGCAAAACAAGCGATCTGGCAATGGCTTTATATTTACCCATGAGCACCATGACCGGAGTGATTGACAAAATGGTAGAGAAAGGGATCGTTCTTCGGGAAAACAACCCGGAAGACCGCAGGGTCATTATCATTAAGTTAAAGCCTGAATTCAAAGCCAAAGCAGAACATTACATGCATGATCTGGAGAAAACACTGCAGGACATAACAAAAAATTTAGACCCCGAATGGCTTACCGACTTTACCCAAAAACTGAAAACCTTCAAAGAAGTACTGGAAAAATAGGGGATAAGAATGAGTGAACAAGAAGAAACTCCAAAACTTAAAGCACCTTTTATCATTGTCTTAGTTGTCATTCTCATAGGCGGTTTTATGTCCATGCTGGATTCCAGTATTGTGAACGTCGCTTTAGCTGCTATGATGAGTGCTTTTGGTGTTGGCGCAGATGAAATTGATTGGGTCCTAACCGTTTATATGCTTGTGTTAGGTATTTCTGTACCCACTTCAGGGTGGCTGGGAGACTATTTCGGTCTAAAAAAGTTCTATCTGATATCCCTGGCAATTTTTACTGTGGGTTCCGGTCTTTGCGCCCTGGCTTGGAATGTACCGACCTTAACTTTCGCCAGAGGAATTCAAGCCCTAGGGGGCGGAATGATCATGCCCTTAACTATGGCCATGATCTTCAAGATTACACCTAGAAAAATAATCGGTAAAGCCATGGCCGGCTACGGCATGGTCTTTGTGGTTGCTCCTGCCATCGGACCGACAGTAGGTGGATATTTGGTTGAATATGTCAGCTGGCGCTGGATCTTTACAATTAACCTTCCCATTGGTATTATTGGAATCTTATTAGGATTATGGCTGATTCCCGAGATGAAAAGTGAAAAACCTGGCAAGTTTGACATTTGGGGCGCTCTTCTTTCCGCAGCGGGTATGTTTTGTATTTTATTTGTTCTCTCCGAAGGTGCAGGCTGGGGCTGGACATCTCTTAAGAGTATTATGCTGATTTATGCCAGCTGTGTCTTTATGGGTTTATTCATCTGGTGGGAACTAAAAAATCCTGAACCACTGCTGGATCTGAGGATTTTTAAAAATTTGAATTTTACCATGGGCAACCTCTCTCTGGTCTTAATAACCATTGGGATGTACGGAGTCCTGTTTTATATCCCTATCTTTCTCCAGGCTGTGCGGGGGATGGGTGCTTTAGAAGTAGGACTTCTGATGCTGCCCCCGGCTCTGGTATCTGCTGTATCCATGCCTATCAGCGGAGCACTCTATGATCGGTTCGGTCCACGGTATCCTGCTGCCATCGGTGTGCTCTTGCTTGCCTGGAGTACATATATGTTTTCTTACCTTGACCTGGCTACTCCTGTATCTTTTATCATCTTTTGGAACAGCGTCCGTTCCATTGGTATGGGACTGGCCATGATGCCGGTCCAGACAGCGTTAATGTCTGAGATTCCCAAGGCTCTGGTGGGCAGAGCCTCAGCTATGAATAATATTATTACCAGGGTGTCAGGTTCTTTTGGAATTGCGATCTTGGCTGTGATCATGACCCAAAGGCTGGCCTATCATTCCGCGATCAACAGTTGGACCTTGACATATGAAAAACTTTTCAGTGCCGGCAGCAATCTGCCATTTTCAGATTTAATGTCCATGCTGGGGATAAGACTGTTCCAAACTTCTTATGTGCAAACGATTAATGATATTTTTATCATTACCTCAATTATTACGATTGTAGCAATTTTACCTGCCGTAATATTAAAAAAGGGGGTTGTAGCCGATGAAAATTGACAGGAAAAAATTAGCGGCCGTACTCATTTTAATTGTTTTAGGAGCCGCTGCAATTATCGCTTATTTTAATTACCAGGAGAATCATTTCGTCTCCACCATTGATGCCAGGATTGACTGTAAAAAAGTGAGCATTCTGCCCATGCAATCCGGCCGGTTGATCAGCTGGAGCGGTAATGAAGGTCAGGATGTTCTCCAGAACGAGAAGTTGGGTACCATTGAAGCAGGCAGTGCAGTCAGCAGTATTATTGCACCTATGAGCGGCAGGCTGGTCCAGGTTGGCGTTACTGAAGGCCAAATACTTTCTGCCAGCCAGACCGTGGCGGTAGTTGCAGACATGGACAATGTCTATATCACTGCCAATATTGAAGAGACAAAAATTAATAAAATATACGAGGGCCAAGGTGTTGAGATACGCTTGGATGCCTTTCCGGGAAAAATATATTTTGGCAGGGTAACGAAGATCGGTGAGGCTGCGACTTCCGTCTTTTCAGTTATGTCTTCATCCAATTCTAATGGCAACTACACAAAAATTACCCAGCTTATTCCTATTAAAATTGAGTTTATTGAAAATTATGATGATCAATTTAAGTTGGGAATGAATGCGGAAATAAAGATACACTTGAAATAGGAGGGAGATTACATGCAAGAACAGATACAAACGCAGGTACAGCCCCCAACCGATTTACCCAAGAAGCCAAGACCCCGAAAACACTTGATGTTTCTGGGCATCGGCCTGTTAATTTTACTTATCCTCGGCGCTGGTTATCACACCTACCAAGAAGCGAGAATAAAAGAATCCCTGCAGGCTGCCTTGGCCAAGGGACCACAAACTGCGGAAGATTCCGGAATATTCGTGATTACCGGTATACTGTCTCCAGTTCACACCTACAACATAGCTACTAAGGTTGCAGGCCAAATCACTGAAGTTTCTGTGACTAAAGGAGAGCATGTCCAGGCCAACACCGTGCTGGCCAGACAGGATCCCACCGATGTCAAACTGGCTTCGGGGCAAGGCAGTACAACGGATGAACTGCTGCAAAGACTGAAAAATGCTTACGACACAGCCAAAGATGCCCATGAAAAAAATGAGGTTCTTTTTGAAGCAGGTGCTCTTGCTCAAACAAACCTGGATCAATCTGCGGTGCAAATGGAAAATGCCAGACTGCAATATGAAGGAACCGCAAAGTATATTATGGAACAAACCGGTAAAACCATCCTCAAGAGCCCTGGCCAGGGAGTTGTAACCTCATTAAATATTCAAGTCGGTGATTATGCAGGCGCCGGTACGCCCATCGCCACTATCACCGATACTTCTCAAGTTATCCTGAAGGGTAATGTTTTTGAAAGCTGGCTGAGCTGCTTAGAGCCTAAAGCAAAGGTTAATATCTACATTGACACCTTAAACAAGACCTATGAGGGCACTGTAACTTATATTAGTCCTGTGGCCGTTTCCTCCGGTCAGATGTTTCCTGTGGAAATTACCATAAATAATGAGCAGGGGGAACTGAGAGCCGGCATGACAGCTTCATGTACTTTGGGGAAAGAATTATCAAAGTAAATATTTATCCCATTATGGTTAATTTCATTCCACTTATCCTCCAAAAATATCAGCCAAAGCTATCCTTAAATCCGAAAAGACTGTGGATTGAATTGTATCTTCAAGTAGATAATTTTGTGGGTAATCAGGTTCTCTTTCTTCCGAGAAGGAATATTGAAGTATGCTTTTTGTTTCCGGGTTGACGACCCAGTATTCCTTGATGCCGCTTTTCGCATAGAGGTTCAGTTTGGCTAGCAAATCTTTGGCTTTGGTAGACGGTGACAAGACTTCCACCACCAGGGTCGGGATGCCTTCATATTTGCCCTTCTCATTAACTTTGTCCTGATCGCAGATCACGACTACATCCGGCTGGACAACATTGGGATCTTCTTCGAACTTGGTGGCATAACCAAAAAGCCGTATATCCAAAGGAGCGGTTAAAGACCGGCAAGTCTTTCCTCGAAAATAGTTATTAAAATGCCATGCAATTTCGTTAACAACCACCTGATGGGAAAATGAGGGTGAAGCCAACAGATAAATCTCACCGTCGATCAGTTCATACCTTTGATCAGAGGATTCAACCAGCTCCATATATTCTTCATAGCTCACTTTTTTGGTCGTTTGATACTTTTGGGCTTCTTCATGCACCAGATAATAATCCGGTTCGTTATAGCGGCTGAGTTTGGCTACACTCTTGCCGTTTTTGGTAATAATAATATCTTCCTTCTCTACGAGGGCAAGATATTTACCAAAGGCATTCTGCAAATCGGTGGTGTTAATACGCATAAGCTCACCTTCATTCTGAAGTCTTATTTTAGGTATTATTTTAAATAAAATTAGCTATAATGTCAATATAATTATAGCTAATCACAGCTGGCCGCTTATTGTTTATAGGCCCCAATTGTTATTCGCCGCCAAATCGCCGGCTTTTTTGATTAATTTTCGTAAATTGTTGTCCATAATGCCCTCTTTTCGTTATAAAAATATAAAAACGCAAACAACTTATAATTGATTACGTTTTCCCGCTCTTTTTTTGAGATTTCTGAGTAAGTTGAACTCATCATCATATATATGATATCACTTATCACTAAAAATAACAATTTTTTACTGCTTGCCTGTTAATATAGAAGGTGGGCTTGTAATCAGACCTTTGTAATCAAAAAAGGCGGCAAACTGCTGCTTCAAGAATTTCTTGAAAAAGGTTTGCCACCTTAAGTCTTTACATATAGCTAAAAAGTTAAACAAAGAGTATTTTCATGTAAGAAGATTATTCTGATTTTGTTTACTTCTGTTCACTTCTGTTCACTTCTTACTGCTGAGCTCTTCTTTCACGCTATCGGGAACTGCTCCCTGCCCGCCGAAGACATAGATTTTTTTCAGGTTCAGACCTTTCAAGTAAGCTTTTAGCTCGGTACCGACCTTTTCTTTGCCTGTCAGGAAGATGGGCATCTTGAGCTTGGCTGCCAGAGATGCGCCCGCCAGGGCGTCGGGGAAGTTATTTCCCGTTGCCAGAGCTGCATATTGGAAGGCTTCGGGCTGGCTGCCGACAAAATATTTGGCGATTTCCAGACCGGTCTGATAGCGGTCTGTCCCGCTTAAACGGTTAACGGTCAGTTTCATTTCATCCCGAAGGATGGCTTCTGTTTGGGCTGAGATTACACCGGTGCCGCCGATTAGGATGACTTCCTTAATACCCCACTTGCTTAGAGCCTGTTTAGTCTGGGCGTTTAAGCCGTCTTTTTCCGTAAAGAGGATGGGAAGCCCTTTCTGTCCAGCAAAAGAAGCTACACTTAAGGCATCGGGATAATCGGAGCCGGTAGCGATAATGGCCGTATCGCTTCCAGTGTTTATAACCAGTTCCCCGATTCTGACTGCGGTTTCATACCTGTTGCTGCCGGAAATGCGGGTCACGGTATAATCTTTGGCCAGGAGATCTTCTACCCCTTGGCCAATCACTCCGGTACCGCCTAAAAGATAGATGTGCTTGGCTTGCAGGCGTTTGATCTCTGCCAGGGTCTCACTGCTAAGAGCTTCTTGAGCTGCCAACAGGACAGGGGCGGATTTCACTGCGGCCAGAACCGTTCCGGCCAGGGCATCCGGGTAGTTTTCCCCGCTTGCCAGGACGACGTAATCCGAAGTCGAAAACCCTTCACCGCTAATAGCCGCTGCCGTAGCGTAACGACTGCTGCCAGCCAGGCGCTGAGTGGGAATTCCCTGTTTGCCCATGATGAAGAATTCACAGAGATGGCTGGTTGTGATGCTTAAAGAATTAGTAGCCCAGTCAAATTCAGCACTGAATTGGCTGATGCTGCCGTCAGCCGCCCGTTTATAAACCACCAGGGTGCTGGGATCAATTCCCTCCAGCTCTTGCGGTGTCAGCTGGAAAGTCAGGGTGATTTCTCCGTCCAGCTGTGTGATTTCCTCAGAAGTACCGCTGCTGTTTTGCTGGGTGAAGGTGATGTTATAGCCTTTCATGATCCCCTGCTGACCGGGATATTGGATAAAGAATGAGCACTGCCGGAGGTGTCGGATCTTCCGCCTACAGCCGCAATTACTCCTCCCCCATAGGTTACATCCCATAAAGTATAAGTGTTATGGGTATACGCAACTTCCCAGTTTCTCCCGTCCGGGGAAGTATCTTACAAAAGAAGTATGAAAAAAGCGTGAAATGGTAAATTCTGCCTAAACTGTTCTATCTTAGATTTTTTCATGCTAGAATAAAAACCAAGCTTTTCTCAGACAAAAAACGTGAATAATATTTGATATTTTACATAGGGAGTGGAGGGTATGAATTACATTCCCGTGCTAAAGAGCAAGCTCACTATGCCGGAATTACCCGCAAACTTTTTGTTGACGGAACGGCTGGAAAAACTCCATGCCGCTATGGATGCTTCCCGGGTAGTTAGTGTCTGCGCACCTGCCGGGTATGGAAAAACCACCCTGGCAGTCTCGTATTTTAACCGCAGAACCACCATGCCCTGGCGTATTTGCTGGTATCGTACTAATCAGGAGGACAGAAACCTTTCTGTCTTCATCGCCCACCTCACGGAGACGTTATTTCCCCCGGACACTGCCCTTTTTGTCGAATCAAGGCAGGTTCTGCAGGAATATGCTGATGGGAAGTTACTGCCCCAGCAGGCCGTCGCGATGATCTGTCAGGAAATGTGGTTCCATCACAATCGCTCCGCTACCCGCACCTTTATTGTCCTGGACGATTTCCAAAATGTGAGCCAAACGCCGGAAATAAGACATATTGTAAGCTTCCTGCTGGATAACCTTCCTCCTTGCTGTAGGTTTTTGATCTTAAACCGGACAAATTATCAGGTCTTTAGCGAAAAGCAAAGATTAGAACAAGCGGTGCTGGAGGTTGGCTCCGAGGACCTCTCCTTCAGCCTGCCGGAAGTTAACGCATATCTGTCTCAGAGCGGGCAATCGCCTGCAGATCAAGCGCTTGCTGCTTATATTCAAAAGAAAACCGAAGGCTGGATAGCAGGGGTTGTTATCTTAGGCCAGGCAATTAAAATCCAAGGTTCGGATATAACCGCCCTTAAACAGGGATTGCCGGGTCACGAAGATGTTTTGTTCAAGTATTTATCCCTGGAAGTACTCCAAACTATTGACAGCGATACTCAGGCTGCCCTGGCCCGGCTGGCACTGCTCCAGGACTTTACCGAGACGGAGGCTGTGCAAATCTTTGGAATCATGAACATTCAGGAATTGCTAGTTCGAAGCATGGGGCTAGGGGTTTTCATCCGGAGAATTAACGGCGATCCGGTCGTTTATCGTTATAATTCCTTATTTCGGGAATTTTTATTCCAAATTCTGACACAGCGCTGCTCAGCTGAGCAGCTTGCCGAGCTTCACTTGAAAGCTGCCGCTTATTATCTCGGAACAGAAGCCTACGACCGTGCCGCCGATCACCTGTTAAAATATGGCAACGGAGCAATATCTAAGGATACGCTTGAAGACAATCCGCTTCTCCACATATATAGAGCCCGGCTCTTGCCCACCGACAGGCAGGAAGAAATGCTGGAACCCTTGAAGAAACTGCTGAGGATTTTTCACAAAGACCATAAGCCCGGGATGTATTTCCATGTGGCGACAGTCCTGATCTATATCTATATCTGCGGCAACAATATGAATGGACTTAACCAGATGACCAGCAGCCTTTCCTGGCAGTTGGAAATGTCTTGCCAAGAACTGAAAAACACCCTGGCCATCCTGGGCATGGTGCAGTCAATAGCCAGAGAGCGGTTTCCGGTAGCGGCAGCCCAAAGTGAAAGCGTCCCATATGAGCTTTTGCCTGGGGACAGCCAAGGGCTATATTTAGTCCTTCGGCGATCATTTATCATTGTCTTGGCAAGCTGGACGAGGCGGAACACTGTATGGAAGCCGCGCTCGTCTTACGCACATATAAAAATAGTGAACCGGCCAGGGGCTTTACCCTGCTCTTTTTGGCCATTGTCCTTTCCCTGAAAAATAATAAAGATCGCTTGCCCTCCCTGATCGCAGAAATTATCGCTATCGGCGAAAAATATAATTACGACTATCTGACGGCCACCGGGAGACGCCTGGCCGCTTGGGAACGGTACTTATGCTTTGATACGAAAGCCGCACTAAAGATGCTGGATTACGCTGTTTTCCACTTCCGCCGGATGAACAATCAAGTCATGGCCGCAGCCTGCAGGCTTCTTAAACACCTTTGGTCCGTCCAGCCGGACGGCACAGGCATTGATTTGGAATAAGCGATTCCCACCCTCACCGAAATGATGCTTCGCAGCCTGAGCTATGGTTATTGCCCGGACTTTGCCTGTAAGCTCTTAGAAAGATTTTATGACAAAGCTGCGGCTCAATACCTGCGAGAAAAGGCGAAAGCCATGGATGAAAACCGGCTTGCCTCCTTTGTTAATCGTTTTGTATCGTGCTACAAACCGGGTGAGAAAGAAAATCTTTATCTGGTAAAGGCAACCCTTTTCGGCAAACCGGAAATTGCGGTCAACGGACTGGAAGTTGAGAGACAGTAAATAAAAATTTTTAAAACCTTATTAAAACTTTTTTCTTTTTTTTGTGTATTATTTTATGAGAGAGATTTTCAGAGGGATGGTCAAAAGTCTTGGATTCTACAGACGGCGGTATCCTCAAACTCTATAAAAGAAATAAGCATCAGGGTCTGGAATTACTTTATGAGCGGTATAAAAAATATGTCTATACAATCGCTTTCCATTATACCGGCAATCAGGAAGACGCCCTGGATTTGACCCAGGAAGTTTTTATTGCCATTTTTAAATCCTTGGATACTTTTAAAGAAAGCTTTTCGTTACTTCCCTGGGTGAAAAGAATAACAATTAATAAATGCCTGAACTTTAACAGGGACAAGAAAGTAGCCGTTCCTCTTGAAGAAGAAGAATTAGATTTGCCCAGTTCCCGTGAAAATACGGAAAGCGGCGTTTTTTACCGTGATACCAGAGAATCCCTTATCAGAGCGATTAATAAACTGCCTGCCAATGAACGGCTGGCGATTATCCTTAGGCATATGAAGAATATGAAATACGAAGAAATTGCCAAGGTTATGAACCTTCCCCTGGGAACAGTGAAAACTTACTTGCATAAAGCAAGAAAAAGCCTTAAAAAAAGCATGACAGAAGACGGTGTATGGGAGGCTTAAATATGATTAGTGAAAGCGATTGCAATTTTATGCAGGCTTTGCTCCAGGATCAGCTGGATGGCATTCTCGATCCGCTGGCTAGAATAATCCTGGAGGAACATCTTAAAACCTGCCGCAAATGCCGCAAAGAATCAGCCGAGCTTAAGCTTCTTTTTTGGGATCTTAATGATAAAAATAATTATGAGGTTAACCTCCCCGCGGAGTTGGATACAGTTAAAGAAAACTTGCTGCAAAGGTTTGCGGAACATAGCCCTGCCAAAAAAACTCCGGAAATTATTAGGGATGTAACCCGCCGCAATATCCGGGCTGCCCGAATGTTTCTCAACTATGTACCGGGTGCCAGGACCGGCAATAAAATTCTGAAAAAATCAGCGGCAGCAGCTCCGGCGGCTTTAGGAAAAGTATCCAAGGCTCTAGTGAAAACCACGAGATCTTTACTGGCAAAATAAACTTTCACTTGGGAGGCTTTCATGATCCTGTTATCTATCCTCTGCTTTATCCTAATCGTCCTGGCGATACTCCTGGCAGCCTTTCTCCTTATACCTTATCATTATGAGGTTTGCGGGGACAGTGAGGCTAATCTTCGGCTTCAAGGCTCCCTCTCCTGGCTGTTCGGCGGCATCAAGATCAGCTTCTCTAAATATGCCCGGCAAAAAAAAGAATTGACCTTGCAATTGCTGGGTATCCGTAAGCAGTTAAACATTAAAGCCCAAGATAAAAAGCGCCAGGGCAAACGCGCTAAACCCAAGAAAGATCCCCAAAAATCTAAACTTAAGCTTAGTGCTTTTCTTCAAGGTGATGTTTTAAAAAAGACATTCTCTACCCTGGGCAAAATACTCAAGCATTGCGGTCCTAGGTATTTCACTGTAAATGCCAGGATAGGTTTCGCTGACCCCATGCATACCGGTCTAATGTGTGCCTTCCTCAGCCAATTCCAGGCTTTATTAAGCCGTTATGATCTTACCTTGGAACCGGTATTCGACGAGGAAGTCCTCGTAGGTAGGTTTTCAATTGGCGGAAAGATCTGGCTGCCCTATCTCAGCGTAGTCATCCTCGGGTTCCTTATCACCAAGCCAATTAGAAATATAGTATTTTCAAGAAAATGAAGAAAAAATTAAAGGAGGTCCTACTTATGTGCGATAATTTTAGCATTAGTGAAAACATCAATAACATCTTTGACAAACTGGAGAGCTTCTTAAAAACCAAAACTGTGGTCGGTGAACCCCTGCAAATCGGTGCAATTACAATTGTTCCCTTCGTAGATATTTCCTTCGGATTGGGAACAGGCGGCGGCTCAGGCATAGAAGAGAAAGGCAATAAAGGTTCCGGCGGCGGGGCAGGCAGCGGCGGCAGAATTTCACCAACGGCAGTTCTGGTCATCAAAGAAGGCCAGGTTGAGCTTCTTCCCATTAAAAAAGGCGGCGGCCTGGAAAAATTGCTGGAAATGGTCCCCGATATCGTAGAAAAAGTTAAAGAAAAAGAACAAAAATGCAGTGAATAAAGTCCGTTAATATAAACAGACATCCCAGTTCTTGGTGGTGTCTGTTTATCTATTGCGAAGTATTAAACTCCCCGACAAATCTCACTTCGGTTTCCAGCTCAACTCCGAATTTTTCTTTTACTGCTTGCTGAATATGTTTAATTAAGTTAATAATATCAGCCGTTGAAGCGCTACCGGCATTGATAATAAAACCGGCGTGTTTCACCGACACTTGCGCTCCCCCGATCTGAAACCCTTTTAGGCCGGCATCCTGAATGAGTTTCCCGGTAAAATAACCCTCCGGTCTTTTAAAAATACTGCCAGCACTGGGATATTCCAGCGGTTGAGCTTGTTCCCTCCTGCTCTTTAATTCGGCCATTTTATTTTTTATCTCTTCTTTATTGCCTTTGACCAGGCGAAACTTGGCGCTTAAGATAATATCCCCATTTCTTTGCATAATGCTCTTCCGGTAGCTAAGCTCCAGCTCCTCACTTTGCCGGGTTACTAATTCTCCTTCTTTATTAAGGACCAGGATCTCCTCTAAAATGTCTTTGATTTCCCCGCCGTAGGCACCGGCATTCATAAAGACTGCGCCGCCGATTGAACCCGGGATGCCGCAAGCAAATTCCATTCCCGCCAAGCCGTTTTCCTGCGCTTTTAGACAGACATCTGAGAGTAAAGCCCCGGCTTCCGCAGTCAACATCTCTTCTTCAACCCTACATTGGCTTAATTTCCGACTTATTTTGATTACTGCTTGCCTGATACCCCGGTCACTGACAATGGTATTGCTGCCCTGTCCCAAAATAAGATAGGGTATGTTTTCACTTAGGAGATATTTAAGAAGCACCTGCAGTTCCGCAATGCTCCCCGGTTCAATAAGCAGATCCGCGCTTCCCCCAGTCTTGAATGAGGTATGTTTTCTCATGTCTTCATCTATGTAGAATGCTGTTTTCGCCAAATTCTTTTGTATGAAACCGCTAACCTTCTCTGTATGGCTCATTAATATTCCTCCCGTTCCATAGATAGTATTCCATTCAGTTATCATTATTATATGCTCATTCAATACCGTAGGAAAAATGCCGAACCGTTTTTCCCAACGAGTTCATCCATTTTATGGGTAAGAGTGTAGAGAGCGCCTTGCCGAATTTCCGGTAGCACAGGTTAAATAAAAGATACGCTATCCTTTGGTTGGGACTATCCGGCAGGCGTTTGATAATATTGGACATGGAATAAAATTCTTTATAAATATTGAGGTAACCTTGGTACAGTTCCTTCGCAGTCATATTAAGCGGCCTGAAAACAACGTGGGAGGTATTGTAATGGGTGGTATCAGAATCGATGATCCGGTTCTGCTCCAAGAGCTTTTTATAAAGCAGAGTTCCGGGGTAAGGGGTCAGGATGTGAGCCGTCATGGTTTCAATCTTATTTTCGACCAGCCATTTCAAGGTATCCCGGAATACTTCAGGCCTGTGCTCATCAAAGCCAAACACCAGGCTGGCATTGACCATGATCTCGTTTTGGTGCAAAAGGCGGATTAACTCTTCATACCGGGCAACATTATTCTGAGATTTATTAACCCCTTGGACTGATTCCTGATTAATGGTCTCAAACCCAATAAATAAGCTTTGACAGCCGGATTCTCTCATTTCCTCAATAAGCTTGGGATAATTGACCAGGTTGGCTGATACGGCAGCATGCCATTTTAACCCCATAGGTTTAATTGTCCTGATAAAATCCCTGGTCCAGGCAACATTTCCGATAAAATTATCGTCAATAAACATGACTTGTTTAGTGGGCAGCATCTCAATTTCCCGGATGACATTTTGTATAGGTTTATTACGAAAGAGCTTGTGTACATAATCACAACTATTGTAACAAAATTCGCAACGGAAAGGACAACCCCTGCTGGTTAAAACCGTATTGGTATACAGGTAGTTACGCTGGTTCAGAATCTCCCATTTAGGAACAGGAGTCTTCCCCAGATCCGTTGGGTAAGGATTATAGTACTTCTTTTGAAGCTGTCCTTTTTCTACGTCGGCCAGAATCTCCCCCCACAAATCTTCAGCTTCACCAATACATACGGAATCGGCATACTGCAAGGCTTCTTCGGGGTTGGCGCTGATATGAATCCCTCCCAGCAGCACCGGTATACCCTGCGCCCGGTAATATGAGGCAATTTCATAGGCTCTTTGGGAGGTATCAACGTTGACGGTGATACCAACCAAATCGGGTTGGTCATTAAGATTTATTCTTTTGACGTTTTCGTCTTCCAGCACCACCTGATGCTTGCTGGGGGTCAGTGCTGCCAGAACCAGCAAAGCAACAGAAGGCGACATAATCCGCTTGAATTTGGAATCCATTGGCCTAAGACTCATTCTAGGCTGGATCAGCTTAATCTCCATATTTTTGCTCCAATGTTCAAAATATAAATGATCCATTATTTTAGATGATACATTCTTACCTTTAGACGTGTAGATCGCTTTTGTATTCTAAAATATCTCCCGGTTGACATTGTAAGGCCTTGCAAATCTCTTCTAAAGTTGAAAACCGAATTGCTTTGGCCTTTCCGTTTTTCAGAATAGAGAGATTTGCCATTGTAATTCCGACTCTCTCCGAAAGCTCTGTGAGGCTCATTTTTCTTTTGGCCAGCATAACATCAAGATTTACTATAATCGCCATACTGTTCACCTCAGATCGTTAAATCATTTTCGGATTTGATATCAATGGCGGCTCTTAACAGCTTTTCCAGAACAGCAGCAAAGACAGCGAGCACAATTGAAGCAAAGATAATAACCAGCCCTATTGCTATGGCCCCCGGAGCATCGTCCAGTTTCCGCCAGGAGATACACGAATGGCATAACTGCCGCATACAAAACACTGATACTGCTTGCACAGTATTTTATAATCTTTAAAGCTTGGACCGATAATTCCGAGAAAGCTATGTTTTGATCTATATAGCTCAGGAGCTTCAATGCCTGGTACAGAGCGGCAAAAAAAGGTATCGCCGTAACGTACATAACGATTAAAATAGGTTTTATCATCCAATAAGCGTCTGCCGCTTCTTTAACTACAAAAGGCAGGCCAAATAAACACAAGGCGAGAATAGGGATTCCGATTAGAAAAATAACCACTTTTAAAAAGAGTGTTTCTTTTTTCAATAAAAGCACCTCCATTTTAATTGTCCCTAACTCATTGTTAGTAGATTGTAATATGTTTGTAGGTTAAGTTTGATCGTAATAATTATAATACTCTTTTCATCGTTTTTCAATATGTTTTTATTATATATCGTTATTTATTTATTGATATACGCAATCTACCGCCCTACCCTCTGGCCCTACCCACATGCCCTATTGCAAACCGCAAGCCAGTCACGCAAAGAGGTTTCCTTGATTTACCTACAACTTCCATTGAAGCAGGCAGTCGCCAGTTGCTAAAATAGGAACAAGGAGGGATTTTTTATGACTGGAAAAAGGTTTTTTCTCGCTTTAATAGCAAGCGCCTCCGCTACTTTTTTATGTGTTTTAACAGCAAGCAGCTTTTATTTATATCACATAAGTATTGAAAGGAAAACCCCGGATTTACTCTCCCAAAACCTCAAACTGGCTCAAACATTTGAGGGACAAGCTGTCAGCGTTTTAGCGGCACCTGAACTTCCTGCTGCTGAACACCTTGAGATCAGCAATTCAGAACTTTTTGAGGACAGCGATTCCGACCTTATTGAGACCAACAATTCGGGCCTATTTGGGACCAGCGATTCTGACCATGTTGAGCTTAGCGGCCCCGGTTGGGTTGAAAGCCAGCCCTACGATACCTGGACAATAACTTCTGGGGATGGGCTCGCACTGGTAGGTTATTATATCCCTGCCAGGATGCCAACCACTAAGACAGTTATTCTGGCCCACGGCTACGGCGGCCGGGGAATGGAGATGGGCCAATTTGCAAAATTCTACTGGGAAAAACTTGGCTATAATGTCTTACTGCCGGATGCCAGGGGACACGGTGCCAGCGAGGGCGCTTATATCGGGTTCGGCTGGCCGGATCGGAAAGATTATTTGCTTTGGATCCAGAAGATCATCGACTGGGTCGGGTATGACTCCCAAATTGCGCTGCATGGCCTTTCCATGGGCGGGGCAACAGTGATGATGGCCAGTGGAGAAACTTTGCCCGAGCAGGTCAAAGTAATCGTGGAAGACAGCGGCTACACCTCAGTGTATGACGAATTTGCCTACCAATTAAAACGCATATACAAACTACCGGCTTTTCCCCTTATCCCTGCTACCAGTTTATTGACCGACATCAGGGCCGGCTATCATTTCTCCGAAGCATCCTCGCTTAAACAGGTTGCCAAAAATAAAACTCCGATGTTATTTATACACGGAGTTCTGGATACAATTGTACCCACGGAAATGGCTCTTAAGTTATATGATGCTTGTAATGCGGAAAAGGAACTCTATTTAGCCGAAAATGCCGGTCATGGTATGGCTTTTTATGCCAATCAGCCTCTTTACGAAAAAATTGTAACCAACTTTGTTGACCGCTATATTTACAGTCCCCCGGCTATTTACTAAGCCCTCACCTTTTATGTTTTTTCTTAGGTATATTCTTGACCTGTACCAGGACAATCCCGATTAGAATGAAAGCACAGCCAAGGATTTGCATCCCGTTAAGTACTTCATTGAGGAATATAAAAGCTGAAAAAGCAGCGGTGACCGGCTCCAGCGTGGCAATTAATCCGGCTTTGAAGGCACTTAATCTTTGTAAGCCTTTAAGGTAAAGCCCAAAGGGGATTACCGAGGCGAAGACAGCAATATATAAAAATTGGCCTATACTCTGGGGATTATTGATAAGCGGCATCCAAGGCAGTTGATAAAAAGACCAAGCCAGGCTGCCGAAACCAAAACCCCAGGTTAAAAGAGTCCAGGAATTGTATTTGGCGAGTCCGTATTTTCCGAAAATAGAATAAAAAGCAAACAGTACGGCGCTTAATAATCCGGAAATAAGCCCCAAAGTACTCAAGCCCAATCCGGTAGACGTCCCTAAGACAATAAGATATCCCCCCAGAACCGAAGCACCCACAGCTAGAAATTTCAGAGGACTTGGCTTTTCCACCTTAACTGCCAGGCCGTAAACCAGCATTAAAGCGGGGCCTAAGTACTGTAAGAATATTGCGGTCGCTACATTGGTCAGGCTAATCGTGAAGAGATAGGCAAATTGATTAAAGGCCAGCCCCAATATTCCATAGATCATAAAATAAGGTAAATCCTTAAGCCGAATGCGCAGCAGCTTTTTATCCACCAAAGCTAAAGTCAGCAGCAAGACTGCGAAGGAAAGAGTAATCCTGGCCTGAGCAAGATCAAAGGGTGAAATGTGGCTGTTAAACAGGTGCTTAGCAAAAGTCCCCGCCGTTCCCCATAGTAAAGCAGCCAGAAATACCTGGAAGACACCCAGGCCTTGGCTAGTTCTTTTTGTCATCTTTTTCTCCTTAAGTCTAGCAGATTATTTAAGTCATTTTATGAGTATAGCATATCATTAGCCAATGTGGTTAATTTTTAATGAATTACCGGTAGATATACTCCATGGAAATAAATAGAAGCCTTAGAATTTAACCGTTGACTGTTCTAAGGCTTCGAATTCTATGGTTTATACATGCTCAGGATTCCTGCCCTTACTTCCTAAGATATTAACTGATTTTTTCCTTAATCTTATGTTCCATTATTAATTTCCTTAAAACAATCTCCGCCTCATTCCTAGCCGGCTCATCTATGTTAATGATATGGCGGCGCAGGAATTGATCCTTATCGGTTTTGGTTAAGAAAATCACAATATGGTCTTTAGTTTCACTCCAGTAAAGCGAATCAATATCCTGCCATTTAAGATTACCGGTTTCCCTGCTGGAAATTCCCTTGGCACAGATCACCCGCCGGCGGAAGGTGCGGTAGGAAATAGCCATCAAGGCCAGAGCAATTAACCCCAGCAGAAGGGATATTCTGATAACCGGATCTTTCTGTACTACAGCCAGGAAGATTAGGAGAATCACGACCAGCCCGTAAATTATCAGCCCTACCCGGTACATATTTTTATAATATCCCGGCTCTTCATCGTGGATGACCAGGAGTTCTTTGCCCAAAAGCCTCCTCCTAAGAAGATAGGCAGATGAGCTGGCTATGTAGTAAAGCAGCAAATAGGGAATCACTAGAAGCCTGTTGAAAATAAGCAGTAAGATAGCTCCCAAAAGGAGCAGCAGGATAATTACTATGTTCACTTTTTCATTTTTGCTCAGGTCCGGCTGGTACAAGCAGTTCACTTCCTTTAATTCGCAGCCCCGAAAAGGGCTTTGAAAAGCTCCATATCATCATATGGAGCTGTTATCTAAATATTATTTAATATTATTTTTTATTTTGGTGGACGAAAAGGGGATCACTCCGCTTCGCTATCATGCCGGGGCGGAAAAAGCCTTCCATAGGTCGGCTTTTTTTATCCGCCCGTTCGATCCCCTTTTCGTTATCTCATATATTATTTTTTGTTTTGGTGGACGAAAAGGGGATCACTCCGCTTCGCTATCATGCCGGGGCGGAAAAAGCCTTCCATAGGTCGGCTTTTTTTATCCGCCCGTTCGATCCCCTTTTCGTTATCTCAAATATTATTTTTTGTTTTGGTGGACGAAAAGGGGATCACTCCGCTTCGCTATCATGCCGGGGCGGAAAAAGCCTTCCATAGGTCGGCTTTTTTTATCCGCCCGTTCGATCCCCTTTTCGTTATCTCAAATATTATTTTTTGTTTTGGTGGACGAAAAGGGGATCGAACCCTCGGCCTCCGCGTTGCGAACGCGGCGCTCTCCCAGCTGAGCTATTCGCCCGTATGACAATAGAATTATATAAAAGGATGACCTGAAAAACAAGACATTATTTACATTTTCTTATTCTCTTTCTCTACTCTTTCTCTATTTTTTCATAATTTCCTTTCGGGCAGAAAAATTTTGTTACATCGTTAATTGAAAGCAATAGAGTTATTATTAATGCATACGTCGGTTATCGTTGTGGAACAGTGATCCTCTTGCCGGTACTAAGGCCTCCGAGCCTCTCCCTTAAGATGCCTTGCATTATCTTAAAGGCCTCCGGCCCGGTGCAATGTCCGGTATAAATATAAGGAATGTCCTGTTCCAAGAGTTTGCGGGCCAAGCCCTTGACTGTATCTTCGTCCTCAGCTATAACCCCGGTATGAGGATTCATCAGATGAAATCCCCCAGTCAAGCTCTGAATTTTCTGACCGGGAAATTCTTTTTTGACCGATTCCACCATATTGGTAATCCCATTGTGGGAGCAGCCGGTAAAGACATGCAGGACACCTTGCTCTTCAAGGACCATGATTAGTTCATGGTCAAAGGAATCCTGCCCTATACTGCCGTCCTCCAACCGGATATTTATCGTCTTAGCTCGGAAGCCGGAATACTCGGTATTCCTTAAGAGGGTGATACCCGGAGCGATGGAAGTCTTCTCCCAGACATAATTTAACCTGTCGTGATAAGTCTTTAAGACAGCCTGATCGAGCCCGATATACTCAAATTCTGTTGCGCTTCTCTGCACATAATATTCTCTTTGCGTGTTGGTATTTAAATAAACCTTAGCTTTGCTGTTATTTTTCAAAAATACTCCCAGTCCTCCTCCATGGTCACGGTGGATGTGAGAAATAACGAGAATATTAACCTCGGCTAAATCTATCCCCAATTCTGCAGCATTATGCAATAAGGAGTCATCCGGACCGGTATCAAAAAGGATTTTTTGACCTCCAGTCTTGATATAAAGGCTGAGCCCATGTTTGTTAATCAGGTTTGCCTTCTCTACCTTAGTGTTTTCTAAAAGGGTTGTGACTTGCATCAGATATTTCTCCTTTCGCCCTCTGCACTTACTTCAAGTATTCTACGTGCCAATACTTTTTCCTTTCTTGCCGCAATATGTTCCTTTACTGTCCCACGATATGTTCTTTAACTGTCATAATAAAAATAATACAATATTTTTGCCTCTAAGACCTTATTGAATCTGATTTATTTGTTATAATAAAATTTATGCATGTGAATTAATTCTTTAAGGTGAGGGCCGTAAGAATGACTACAAACGAAAGAATGACTACAAATGAAAGTATATCCTCAAATGAAAATATAATCGCCAATAGAATTCCTGTTTCCCAGGATAAAAGGTCTTCCCCCTACGATGTCCTGATCATTGGAGCCGGAGTAGTTGGTTGCGCTGTAGCCAGGGAACTCTCCCGCTACGATCTGAAGATTGCCGTTTTAGAGAAGGAACTTGATGTGGGTATGGAGACCAGCGGCCGCAACTCAGGCGTGCTCCATGCCGGTTTCAATAACAGGCCCGGAACACTGATGGCTAAATATTGTGTTGAAGGCTGCCTGGAGTTTGACCAAGTTGCTAAGGAGCTGGATATCCCCTTTAAAAGAACCGGCAAAATTGTCGTTGGTTTTACGGAAGACGATAAAGCAAAGCTCTGCCAACTTAAAGAACAGGGAGAACAAAACGGTGTCCCCGGCCTGGAAATCATCGGTCGGGAGAAAATAAAAGAGCTGGCCCCCTATGTCGACGGGGAATTTGCGCTCTATTCCCCGGTTACCGGAGTCTTAAACCCCTTTATCTATACTATTGCCCTGGCCGAGAATGCCCGGCAGAACGGCGTGGATTTTTATTTTGATAACGAAGTTCTGGCAATTAACCACCTGGATAAAGCACCCGGCGCTAAGAGCACAATACATGCTGGCCTGGCTAACCAAGAAAACCAGCCCGCCTGTTATCAAGTTACAACCAAGAAAGCAACTTATACAGGCAGCTGGCTGATTAACTGTGCCGGGCTAAATGCCGATAAAATTGCCCGGATGCTGGGTATTGACGACTATACCATATATCCCTGCCGCGGGGAGTATTTTATCCTGGATAAGAAAGCCGGAGATTATCTAAAGATTCCGGCCTACCCCGTCCCTAATCCGAAAGAAGGAGGTCTGGGGATTCACCTTACCCCGACAATTGACGGCAATATCCTCATCGGCCCCAGTTCGGAATATATCGAAGAAAGAGATAACTATGCCGCTACCCAAGAAATCATGGATTTGCTGCTTAAGGATGGCTCCCGAATTTTCCCCTATATCCGCCGGGAATTCTTTATCCGCAACTTTGCCGGAATCAGGCCTAAGCTAGTCAGTAAAGAGCAGGGCGGCTATGCCGACTTTGTAATTGAGGAAAGAGAAGAAATGCCTCGGGCCATTAACCTTATCGGCATCGAGTCCCCTGGCCTAACCAGCGCTTTGCCTCTTGCCCGGAGAGTAGTGGCCATGGTCGGGGAAAAAGAAAACTTAAAAGAAAGACACGATTTTAACCCTTACCGCCAAGGCATCTTATGCTTTAGCGAGCAGACCCCGGAGAGAAAAAAGGAATTAATAGAGCAGGATCCCAATTACGGAGAAATCATCTGCCGCTGTGAGACCATCACTAAAGCCGAGATTTTACAGGCCATTCATAACCCTCTGGGAGTAGAGACCGTAGTCGGGGTCAAAAACAGAACCAGAGCCATGATGGGCCGCTGTCAGGGAGGCTACTGCCAGACCAGAATTACCGAGCTCATCATGCAGGAAAAAGGTAAAGAACCCCAAGAAGTTATTTATGCTCGCCAGGGTGGAAACATGTTTAGGGGGAGGGTTAGAGACTAATGGCTAAACTAATGGCTAAGGATACACTTAGTTCCGGAGTAATTAAGAAGGATGTTCTTATTATTGGCGGCGGTCCGGCCGGGCTGGCTGCAGCCGTCAAATTAAAAAAGCTGGGTGTAGAGAGTATTCTCATCCTGGAAAGGGAAAACCACCTGGGAGGAATTCTAAGGCAGTGTATCCATGACGGTTTTGGTCTGACCCGTTTCGACGAGGCCTTAAGCGGCCCGGAATATGCGGCCAGATTTGTAGCTGAAGTCCAGGCCCTGGATATAGCTTATCAGACGGCAACTACGGTCTTAGAGATAACTGCCGAGAAAAAAGTTACCACTGTGTCCCAAAAAGGTCTCCAGGAATACCAAGCCAAGGCAATCATTCTGACCACCGGCTGCCGGGAAAGAACCCGGGGAGCCATCAGCATTCCGGGAACCAGGCCGGCCGGAGTCTATACCGCCGGGGTAGCCCAGGCCTATATAAATTTAAAAAATATCATGGTCGGCAGGAAGATTATTATCCTGGGCTCCGGCGATATCGGCCTCATAATGGCCAGGAGATTGACCCTGGAAGGCGCCGAAGTCGCAGCTGTTTTGGAAATCCTCCCTTACGCCAGCGGCTTGCCGCGCAATATCCAGCAGTGTTTGCAAGACTATGATATTCCTCTTTTCCTTAGTCACACCGTTACGAAAATTCACGGCAAAACCCGCCTGGAAGGTGTGACCGTCAGCCGGGTGGACGAGAACTTACAACCGATTCCCGGTACGGAAAGAGATTACGCTTGTGATACCCTGATCTTATCTGTCGGGCTGATTCCGGAAAATGAGCTGGCTTTAATGGCCGGAGTGGAGCTGGACACACGCACAAAAGGCGCTGTTGTAGACGAAAATTTCCAGACCAATATTGAAGGTATCTTTGCCGCCGGCAATGCCCTCCATGTCCATGATCTGGTAGACTATGTCTCTCTGGAAGCCGAGAATGTGGCTCAGGCAGTGGCTGAGTATCTTGAGCGCGGCGCTCTCCCTCCCTGTCCTCTTAGAATTGAAACCGATTCCCTTATTGGTTACACCGTTCCCCAAAAAATCAGCGGAAAAAAAGACTTCCAGCTCTCTCTCAGGGTTAAAAAACCTCTGCCCAATTGCACCCTCCAAATTACGCAGAACAATCAATTGCTTAAATCCAAGAAATTGCGCAAAGCCTTGCCTGCAGAAATGATTAAAATTCCTGTAAAAAAGGAAGAACTTAAGCTAAAAGTTGACCCGAGCCCTCTTCCCCATCAGCAGGATATTAATACGAGCAGCTTAAAGATCCGGGTGCTAATTCCCGAAATGAGTTAGCGGATAAATTGGTTTGTTAGAAATAAATTATTTATCATCAATCACCTAATAATATCAATTATTAAATGATATCAATTTTTAAATAAATATTAATACTAAAGGTAGATGGAAGCCAGATGGAAAAAGAATTGCATAAAAACTTAATTTGCATCCTTTGTCCTAATGGCTGTGAAATTAACGCCACGCTGGATGAAGACGGCATCATCCGGAGCATTGAAGGATCTTCCTGCCAAAAAGGCACCGTATATGTCCAACAGGAAATCTATAACCCCCGGAGAAATATTGCTACCTCCGTCAAAGTCATAGGCGGAGAGCTCCCTTTAGTAAGTGTAAGGCTAACCAAGGCTATTCCCAAAGAAAAAATCTTGGAAGTTATGGCCGAGATCAAAAAGGTGGTTCTTCAGGCTCCCGTCTCACTGGGGGACGTAATTATTCCTAATGTCTTAGAGTTAGGAGCAGATGTAATCGCCACCAAAGATGTCCCCAGAATATGATTACGGCAAACCCGCTACTCCAGGGGCTGTTCATATAGTATAATTGGTTTCTAAGAAGGCTTTTGTGAGGTAAAAAATGAGACGCTCCTTAAAAATACTCATGTCCATTAATTCCAATCCTTTTGCGGTTAAAGTAGTTATAACCGTAATTGCCTTTGCCGCTGTTTCCTGTTTTATTGTCATGCTGGAATTAACCGGGCACTTCCAGGAAGTAATGAGCTTCCTTAAACATCCCCAAGGAGATAATTGACTCCAGTATTGCGGTTTTTTCCCAGCAGCTGGTCATAACAACCATTGTCTTAACTATAATCGGGGTAAACGGGGCCTCTCCTGGTGGCATACTTTGTGACCAAACCGATTAGGGATTTGTCCGAGGCCAGCAAAAAGATAGCCCAAGGGGACCTGTCGGCCAGGGTGACTACCTGGGGGCATGATGAGCTCGCTAGGCTGGGCCAGACTTTTAACCAAATGGCGGACAGTATCGAAAAATATACGGCGGAACGGGAAGCTCTAGTGCGGGAATTAATGCGCAATGAACAAACTCGGCAGGAGCTTTTGAAAAAAGTTATCACCGCTCAGGAAGACGAGAGGATCCGGATTTCCAGAGAACTCCATGATGAAACCGGCCAGAGCCTGACCTCTTTAACTATTGGACTTAAACTTTTAGAGGATGAAATTAATGATCCTAAACAAGTGCAGGCTATTTCCGAAATGCGCAACCTGGCCTCAACCACTCTGAAAGAAGTCCATCGCCTGGCTGTCGAGCTCCGCCCCACCGTCTTAGACGATATCGGGCTCATCCCTGCCATTGAGCGCTTTGTCCAAACCTATGCCCGCAATTATAATATTGATATTGATTTTCATGTCCAGAATAAAAACAAAGAGAGACTGTCCGGTGAAGTGGAAACGGCACTTTACCGGATTGTCCAGGAAGGCTTGACTAATATTGTCAAATATGCCAAGGCCAAAAATGTCAGTGTACTATTGGACATCAAAGATTCCGGCGTCAAACTGATAGTTGAAGATGACGGCGTCGGTTTTGAAGCCGACAAAGTTGAGTACTCTGAAGACAGGCATTTGGGCATTGCCGGGATGAAAGAGCGCACCCTGCTCTTAAACGGTACCTTTACAATTGAATCCGGCCAGGGACAGGGGACAACAATCTATGCCTGCATACCTTTGCAAAGGAGAGATATTAATGAAATCACCGATTAGGCTTCTCCTTGTTGACGATCATACAGTCTTAAGAAGCGGCTTAAGGATGCTCTTAAACTCTCATGAAGACATGATAGTTGTGGGGGAAGCCGAGTCAGGGGAGGATGCCCTGGAAAAAGTTAAAGAACTTAAGCCTGATATTGTTCTCTTAGATATTTCCATGCCCGGAATGGGAGGAATGACTGCTCTGCAGAAAATCAAAGAAATCTCCGGGGCTAAAGTCTTGATGCTCACTATGCATGCCGATGAAGAATACTTGAAAGAAGCGATGGAATTCGGCGTGAGCGGCTATGTCCTTAAGCAGGCTGCTGATACGGAGCTTATTCAGGCCATCAAGGAAGTGGCTAAGGGCCAGGTCTATGTCGACTCCGGCCTGGCTCAAAACCTGGTAAAATCAATGTACCATCCCTCATCAAAACAAAGAAGTGACTATGATTCTAACCTGACCGACCGGGAAAAAGAGGTCTTGACGCTTATTGCTTTAGGTCATACCAATAAAGAGATCGCTGAAACTTTAATGATCAGCGTTAAAACCGTGGAAAGCCATAAGACTAAAATTATGGAGAAAATTAATTGTCAGAAGCGATCGGAAATGGTGCGTTATGCCCTGGAGAATGGCTATATTAACACCTGATGGCATTTAATGTTAAACCTCAAGGAAGTTGGGGAATTCCCCTACTTCCTTTTTTATGCGGCGAACCCCAATTTAAGAGGGAGACAGTGCCTGTGATTACCGGGCTTGGGTATTTGCAAACTTTTTGATCTAAAGATGTAGGTAAATACCCTATTTAAAACCCGGATTCTCACTGATTTATTTCCAGGGAACAAAGGATGGTAATTATATTAGATTGTTAGATTTGTAAACTCGTCTAGCCAGTGGTATAATTATTTTATCAAGATCATTGTCTAAGAGGAGTAGCTGTAAATCACAAAATCGTCAATATGGATCAAGCCCGGTTTTGTGAGCAACTTGTTGTCAGCAAGACCTTAACCTCCTCGGTTAAGGTCTTAAATATTTGTGCCAGATTCAATTAATAAGTAAAACAAATTATTACTCTATTCACATCTAATCAACAGCAATTATCGTCCTAGGAGAAACTATGAACATCTTAAAAAAAGTTTTACTCGTCCTTTCACTTGTCTTTTTAGTCCTATCACCGCTTATCCCTCCGGCCAACGGTATGACTGCTAAGGGTTGGACAGCCTTAGCTATCCTTGCTGTAGCAGTTATTCTTTGGCTCACTAATGTAATCCCCAGAGCGGTCACCAGTATGCTGGTTATTGCTCTTCCTGCTCTAACCGGAATACTGACGTTTGAGGAAGCTGCTTCCAGTTTTGGCCGGGAGGTTATCTGGCTTTTGATAGCCCTTCTAGTAATGGGCATCGCCATTGAAAAAACGGGATTGGACAAGCGAATAGTCTTCACCATGTTAAGCTGGGCTAAAGGAAATTTTAAATCCACGATCTTTTTTCTCATTATTTTTGCTTTTACGCTTAATTTTTTCGTCCCTAACGCTGTGGCCCGCGTGGTAATCCTCCTGCCGATCAGCCTGGGCTTAATCGAAGCTATGGCTGCCGGCAAAGACAGTAATAGCGCCAAACTTATTATGCTTACCATCAGCTTTATCCCCATAATTACCGCTTCCGGGCTTTTAACCGGTGCCAGCGGCTCCATTTATGCTGCGGGTTTATTTAGTTCCAGCCTTGGTTTTAATTTCAGCTATCTTTACTGGTTCAGCCTAATGATGCCTATCATTGTCTGCGTAGTGGCCACTTACTGGTTAATTGCTCCCAGACTCTTCCCTTCGGAAGTAAAAGTCATCCCGGGCGGCAAGGAATATATTCTAGAAGAAAAAAAGAAGTTAGGCCAAATATCCAAAGGCGAGATTAAGTTATTAGCCTTATACATAATCCTCATAATACTCTGGATTACCGAACCGCTGCACCACCTTTCCCTATCACTTTCCGCCCTCTGTGTTGCTGTCGTCTGTTTTTTGCCTTTGATCGACTTGGTAAAATGGAATGTTGTTCGGCGGGAACTGGATTGGGGTGTTCCCATAGTTTTCTCGGCCGGTTTTACGATTGCCGATACCTTGGAAAAAGCGGGGATTGTTGATTGGATGGCAGTACTGGCCGGCAATTATCTTCAAGATTTTTCGCCCTTTGTCATGGCCTTAAGCATTATGATTTTGCTGCTTCTCATTCGCATTATTTTTACCAACTATACGGCTATGGTCGCTTCCCTCCTGCCGGTCATCCTGGCCTTTGCCAAAGTCTCGCCCTTTAATCCCTTATGGCTGGGCATGATAGCCGTCCTGGCCAGCAATGCCGGTTACCTCTTTCCATCCCAGACAGTAGCTAATATGATTACGTTAAATAAAGGCTATTTCTCAGTTAGAGATTACTTTGTAGTCGGCATATTTCTCACTGTTTCGCTCATTACTTTCAGTTTGCTTTTTGCCTTTTTCTATTGGCCGCTGTTAGGGCTGGATATTTTAAAATAAGATATGAAATGTTAAAAGCCAAAAGTAAACCACAATCAATAGCCTATCGTTATTACTGAAAATAATTGCGCATAATAAGAATCAAAAAGCTATTGAACAAAAAGATGACACAGGTAAAAAAAAGACTGAACCCCTTAATGGTTCGGTCTTTTTCTGATATTCTATTTGGTCACAAAGTAAAATAATAAAACAGGCTAAATCTGTCTATTTATAGTAACCTAGCTCCTCAGATATCTCCCCGGTCATTCTTAACAGGAGGGGCGCGAATTCCTCCATTTTTACAGGAGTCAGCCGCGTGCTTGGGCCGGAAATGTTCACCGACCCTACAATATTGCCATTATCATTATAAACCGGAGCGGCCAGGGATGAGATCCCCTGAGTCCTTTCCCCTTGGGAGGTAGCGTACCCAGCTATACGAATTAACTTAAGCTCAGCCCGCAAAGCTTCTTTTTTATTAGTTTCAAGTTTTAGGTTTCTAAGATGCTCTTCCTGCTCCTTTTCCGGGAGAAAAGCCAAAATGGCCTTACCGGGAGAACCCGGAAAGATAGGTAAAGGCACACCAACGTCAGTATAGGTTCTTCTTAATTGATTATTGCTTTCTAGTTGAAAGAGGCAAATACGCGACTTTCCGTCATAAAGATGAAAAGCCATGGTTTCCTCGCATTCATCGCGCATCTGGCGGAAGATGGGAATGACTATCTCTTGGTACCTCAATTGTAATTGTATTATTCGGGCATATTTCAACATCTTGTAGCCAAGAGAATACTTCTGATTCGCTGACTGCTTAACCAGCCCGGCATTTTTCAGACTATTAAGAACCCGATGTACCGTACTGGTACCCAAATTAAGCTTGCGGCTTATTTCGGTTACTCCCAGCTCCGGATGCTCGATACTAAAGAGATCGAGGACATCAGCAACATTCTTGATGCTTTTTAATTGAGAATTATCGCCTATTGCAATTCTCCCCTCTCCTGTGCCTTAAGTTCTAGCAACATTTATTTCTTCAAGTATTAATATAACATTTTTTGTTGCTTCTTAACAGCACCTGTGTAAATAATTTCACAAAACCGGCGAAAAGGTAATTAGCATCTTAACTCTTAAATTGGCTTATGATCAAGAAGCTAATTTTGCTAATTACCAAAATATTACTTACTCTAAATATTTTATATCGGTCAAGTCCATGGTTCACCTTTAATCAAGCACCAGAGAAGGAGAAACTGAGCAATCTCCGGACGGTAGTTTTATGCACTGCTCTTAATATCCAAAGGCGTGCGGGATAAAAGTACTAAAGGCTGGGAACAGAACAACTAAAAATAGAACGATAAAGGCTCCCACTACAAACGGCCAGATCGCACTTACGACCCGCTCAAAACTGATTTCCGCGATGGAGGAAGAAACAAAGAGAATAACCCCGACAGGAGGAGTGATCATACCGATTTGCAGGTTAAGAATCATAGCCAGGGCAAAGTGAATAGGATCAACACCAAATTTCAGGGCAATAGGAGCCAAGATAGGCGCTAGCATAATAATTGCTGCTCCCGGGTCAATAAAACAGCCCACAACTAGGAGCATACCGGTGATGATCAGCATAAAGATTACCGGGCTTTGGGTAATGGACAAAAGAAAAGCAGCCAGAATATCCGGGAACTGCTGGACAGTTAAAATCCAGGAAACAACTCGGGAAATAGCAATCAGGAAAATAACAACTGCGGTGACGATGCTGCTGCGCAGAAGAAATTTAGGCAAATCTTTAACTTTTAAATCCCGGTGAATGAAAAAGCCGACAAAAGCCGCATAAGCTACAGCTACTGCCGCTGATTCGGTTGCGGTAAAATAGCCTAGGAGCATTCCGCCAACGATTATCAATGGCATTCCTAAGGCCCAAATAGCTTCCCGCAGGGAGGTTAATATATTTTTGAAGCTGAATTTGATGCTATCCATGGGATACTTTTTGACTTTCATAACAATTATAGCCACAGCCATAAAGGAAAGACCTAACATAATTCCAGGAACGATACCGGATAAAAATAAACCGGCAACAGAGACACTGCCGCCAACTGCCAGACAATAAATTACCATCGGTACGGAAGGAGGAATAATCGGCCCCATGGTGGAAGAAGCACCGATTAAAGCCGCCGCAAACTCCGGCTTATAACCTTTTTCTTTCATAGCCGGAACAAGGATCGAACCAAGAGCGACATTTTCAGCAACCCCTACACCTGTAATACCGCCAAAGAACATGGCCGTCAGAACTGTGACTAAAGATAAACCACCGCGGACAAAACCAATTAAGGCTTGAGCAAGGTTAATCAGCTTATTAGTAATGGAAATACCCATCAGTTCTCCGGCTAGCATAAAAAGGGGGATAGCCATTAAGGGATAGGAGTCCATGCCCCGAAATGTCCTGGCGACGATAACGTCCAAAGCATTAACCTGACCCCAGATAAGCAAAGCAACTAAGGAGCTGATCCCCAAACTAAAAGAGATGGGAATACCAATTACCATAGCAAGAAGAAATGTTACAATTAAGGCTAGAGCAATATCCATTAAATAACCTCCTTGATCTCTTCCTGCCCGGAGGAGGAATTAATCTTAACAAGCCAGACACCCACCAACTGGACAAGCATAAGTAAAGAGCCTAAAGGTGCCGCCAGGGTAGGCCAGAACATGCTAATCTTTAAGGTTGAGGAG
The DNA here is from genome assembly GCA_050949905.1 of Desulfitobacteriia bacterium. GTDB lineage: Bacteria > Bacillota > Desulfitobacteriia > Desulfitobacteriales > Syntrophobotulaceae > DUML01. Next base: position 66,053 of record JBMNGP010000026.1, read on the forward strand.
ATTTGCTCGGCTTGCTGCAGGCAATAGCGCACTGAGGCAATGAAAAAGACAGCCAGAAAAAGAAAAACAAGTAGTGAAGCTATTTTTTCCACCACACCCTTGGCTTTCAGCGGCAGGTGATCTTTAAACAGGGACACAGCCGTATGGGAGCCATATTTGACACCCAGGCTAGAACCCAGAAAGCCAATCCAAATTAATAAATAACGAGATAATTCCTCGGCATAAAAAGGAGTGCTATGCGTAACATGGCGCATTATGACCTGGCCGAAAACCAAAACGACCATGACAAAAACCAGAGCTATGACAATATATTCAGTTATCTTTGTTACTGCGTTGATAATAGATTTCATTAACTTTCCCCCTAAGATATGAAGTCTGGGACGTTCCCAGTTCTATCTTGCGAAGTTCTTATATGCTTGGTGGGGGTTTAAGCCCCCACCAGAATACCTGAATCTCTTTTTAATTAAAACAATTACTTACCCATTCAATGGCTTCTCAAATATTAAACCTAAATGCCATATTTTGCTTCGAACTTACCGCTATTTTCTGCTTAGTTTCTTGACTAAGGCCTATTTGAATTCGTGTTCAATATCTAAAGCAGCAAAGACTTCTTTCACAAATTCTTTATCAGCAGTGGATGCATAATATTCATCCCAGATGGGGGTAACCTTTTCCTGGAAAAGAGCCAGCTGATCTTTAGTCAGTTCGGTAATCTCCAAGGATTCACCCAACTTCGCTTTCAGGTCGGCTTCAGCGGCATTGGCAGCTTCCCGTTGCTCTTGACCGGCTTTTTTCCCGGCATCTCTTAAGATTTGCTGTAAATCGGCAGGCAGTTTGTCAAAGAAATCTTTATTAATCCAAATGGGCTGGAAGTCAAAGAAATGACCTGTGGTGGACAAATATTTCTGAGCTTCATAGAACTTATTGGAATAAATGTTATCTAAAGAGTTCTCTTGGGCATCAATAACACCCTGCTGTAAGGCTGAATAAAGCTCAGCGAAATCTAAAGTCTGAGGGTTGGCACCTAAGGCTTTGAATGTTTGCATATGAATTTCATTGGGCTGCAAGCGAATCTGAATGCCGCTTAAATCTTCGGGAGTTTCAACAGCACGTTTGCTGTTGGTGACATGACGGAAACCGATCTGCATCCAGCCTAAAGTTACAAAACCACTGTCTTGGAGGGCTGCATCGAGCTTTTTCCCGATTTCACCGTCTACAGCAGCATAAGCTTTTTCCAGGTTATCCGGAGTAATAATAAAGGGCAGCGCCAGAACGTTAAACATTGGCTCGTAATTAGCACCCATATAGGAAGGTGAACCCATGGTCATAGTAATACTGCCGTTTTTAACCGATTCGTTTAATTCGGTCTGACCACCCATCTGACCGCTGTGGTATACTTCTACGGCAATTCTTCCCTGACTTTTCTCTTCCACATATTCTTTAAAAGCATACTGAGCTTTAGTAGCGGTATTTTCAACACCTAAAGTACCGGCAAAACGAATGGTATATTCGGGTTTGCCGGAATCGTCCCCGTTCTTGCCGGCGTCGCCGGTGTTATTGCTGCCGCACCCGGTAACAACCAAAGTTAAGCTTAGAAGGACAACCAGAACCAAACCAAATAATCTATTGAATTTTTTCATTGCAATCCTCCTCATTCACTATCAGTAAAGAATTACTGTCCAGTTTAAAACATAGCAAAGAAATGAACTTAAAAAATCAATGTAACTAAGGGATAAAATAAACAACAATTAACAGTAAGAAATGAACTAAGAAATATATGTGCTTTTCACCCGGTCATTTATTAAATTGTTCAAGCGGCGGTCCAGCCGGTGTCGAGCCAGTTCTTTAACAACATCTATTTCGGCAGTTGTCCAGCCTTCTTCATAGCCGATTTCAGTGATTGTTTCTCCCAAAGGGGAAACAATCCGGCTGTGGCCGTAATAATCAAATTCACCGGCTACCCCGACCAGATTGGAAGAGATAAAATAACACTGGTTTTCCAAAGCCCGAACCCGGTCCAACAGATCATACATATCTCCTCTCATATCCGTTTCTGGATCACTACCAATCGAACTTAAAGGCCATGCTGTAGGCATTACTAGAATATCGGCGCCATTTAAAGCCAGACTGCGAGTTGACTCCGGAAAAAGCTTGTCCCGGCAGATTAATAGTCCCAACCGGCCGATACCGGTTTCAAATACCGGCCAATCCTTGCCCGGAAGAAATAGAAATTTCTCGTGCAGAGCTAAGTGAACCTTTCTAAAAGCACCAACGAAACCATCCGGTCTGATTAAAACCGCAGTATTATACAAATCGGAATAGCGGCCACTGCTTCTTTCCATCATTCCAAATACAATATTGATTTGCTGGGATTTAGCGACTTTCTTTAGAGTACTAACTGCTTCCCCATCCAGGGTTTCCGCATTCTCCAAATGGTAAGCAATACTCTCTTCATCAACACTGCGTTTAGGGAAATAACCCTGGAGGCTTCCTTCCGGAAAAACTATCAAATCAACTTTATCTTTGCCGGCCTTCTCCACGCAATCCACAATCTTCGCCAGGTTTTCAGCTTTGTTGTAGGTAATAGAAAACGTAGTAGTTCGTAGAATAGCCATAAAGTACGACTCCCCTCCTCCTTATAATTTCGTCAAAAGTTCCTTTCCCTATCCTTAGATAACCGGCATTACCTCTTTCGGTCTTTACGAACCCATTTTCCCCCTTTCCTCGAATAGACTTTTTTATGGAATAATCCCGTGCTGTTGGTTTCCTCATTGTGGGAAGCCTTCCTCATTTACGGGATATTAGATATTTCTACCCAAACCAAGAAAATCCTGCTAGAAAAAAAGTTTTTTCTGAAAAATTTTACATTTCAAAAATCTTTAGCTAGCCGCCTCATGCTTTTTGGTAAAAATCTGCGTTGTCCTGAAGTACACACTAAAAAATATGGACTTATAAAAACTCCCTTGTAGTAGAAAATCTGAAATAATCATCTAGCTTACAAGGGAGTTAACCAATTATTCCCGATAACCTAATTCCACGGAAATTTCTCTGGTCATTGCTAGCAGCAAAGGACTGTAGGCTTGGATTTCCTCTGAGCCCATCCGTGTGGTGGGGCCGGAAATATTGACAACCCCAACAATATTCTTATTGCCGTCAAAAACCGGAGCGGCTAGGGAAGATATTCCCTCTGTCCTTTCACTATGTGATGTTGCATAACCTAGCCTTTGATAGTCTGCAATTTCTGCGCGCAGTTTTTTTTCTTGCTCCTGGCTAAGGTTAAAACTTCGAATATGTTTTTCCCTTACTTCCTCAAGCAGGGAAGCAAGGATAACTTTGCCGGGGGAACCGGGATAAAGAGGGAGTGGTTCTCCAACATCGGTATAAGTTCGCCTAAGTTGATGATTGCTCTCCAGCTGAAACAGACAAATCCGGGAGTTACCGTCAAATAAATGAAAAGCCATTGTTTCATTGCACTGTTCCCGCATCCGGCGAAAAATCGGAATTATCAATTCTTGGTAGCGTAATTGTAACTGGATAATCCTGGCGTATTTCAGCATTTTGTAACCTAAAGAATACTTTTGGTTATCTGCTTGCCTCACTAAGCCGGCCTTTTTGAGACTGTTGAGAACCCTATATACTGTACTGGTTCCCAAGTTAAGCCTGCGGCTTATTTCCAGAACTCCCAGTTCCGGATTCTCAATACTAAAAACATCCAGCACATCCACTACATTTTTAATACTTTTTAACTGGGAATTATCGCGAATGCTAATCTCCCCCTCTCTTTTGCAAAGGGCCTTTCCAGGAAACAGTTTTGGGCACGGATAGTTGAACTCACAGCAAAACTTATTAAGTAGGTACCAGAAAGCGGGGCAGATCGGAGTGAATTACAATGAGAATTTTAGTATAAAAGGGAGTATTTGCTGGAAACACTCCCTTTTATCCGGCTTAGCTAAAGCCATAGTCTGTATTAAAATAACTAGTCGGGTTGGTGCTCGGGATCTGACTACATTTCTTATTAAGAATCCTGCCCCATAGAAGTATCATGTTTTGCTCCGCATATGCTATGTTTTGTGCTATGAATATTTCCTAGTTGATGCCGCAAATAGTTGTAGACGCACACGACCATTAAGCTTGATTTATTACGTTAGATCTTAGGGATTTGTTGCTGTTTACATTACTGGATCTTTTGCTGGAAAGCTTTAAGTTCTTAGGCTACTAACGTAGTTAGATTAATACTGCGAATGCTAGAAAATTCCTTGTTATAGATCTTAATATTTAAAATTATTGTTAAGCAGTACTGATTAGATTAAACTAAGATTTTACCTTTGTCCAGAACTTTAACACCGTCTAATTCTACAACGGCATTGCGGAACATCATGTCAACATGGAGAGCGGTGCGGACTGTTCCACCGAAAGCGGCGTTGGTGCCAACGGCTATATGCACAGTACCCAGACAGCCCTCATCTTCAGTCATAACGCCAACCATTTTAGCGTTAGGATTCATGCCAATTCCTAATTCAGCAATATTGTAAACAAGGGGATCATTGCATTCTCTTAAAACTTCGGCAAAAATTTCAGCTTCAGAACCGCCTTCAATATCGACAACATAACCGTCTTTAACGGTAACCTTGAAAGGATTGCGGACGAGATTGATTTGAGGAAGAGGAATGGCACCGTCAACGATGATAATACCGTTGGATTTGCCCTCTAAGGGAGTAATCCTAGCTTCAACGTCAGGAACTGTACAGAATTCGCCGGGATTATGGGACATACCGACAAGAGCTGCACCGTCGCGGCCTTCGAGTTCAAGAACCATATCCGTTCCCAGATCAGTGTAAACATGGGCGACTTTAGCTTTAGTCAAAGCGTCAGCCATTCTTCTGACAGAAGGAGCTACGGCTTGGTAGTCAACATCAATTGCGCCGGAAATCATGGTGTCATCAGCATAGGCCGGAAGGTTAACAACTCTGGCACCTCTCTTGCAAGCGTTTACTCTGCCCAGGGTGTGGGCGATGGAGAAGGTAGTAGGAGCGATAATAACATCGGCTTCGGCCATAGCGGCAGAAACAGGTGCTGATAATTCTTCATTGTGCATTTTCTTAGGAGCCATAACTGTCATTGTTACATCAGCTTCCAAACCTTCACAAGCAGCGGCAATCGCTTCGCCGATATGAGCTTTTTTATAGTCAGTAACAACAACAACCTTTTCGCCTTTTTTTACTGCTGCACAAATCTCAGCAATCCGGCGAGCATTTCTTCCATACAAAGAACTCCACATAGTCATAGTACTAAAACTCCTTTGCTATAGTTTTCCAATGCTTCATAGATATTTATTATATTTCAGAAGATACTTAGTTAATAAAGTTATGAATTGGGGAGTAAAAACCCTTTTAAACTTAATGCCCCTTATTTTCTAAGACCAACTTGTTCAGCAATCTCCAAGGCTTCATTAAAGTAATCGTGAAGCCAAGCGGTGAAGTCACTAGAATTCTGATAAGCTACAACAACATTGATGTTCTTTAGCTCTTCGATTAGGGTTTCGTCGGTACTAATAGCTTTTAAAGCGTCTTCCCAAGCTTTAATAGCTTCGGCCGGAGTATCTTTAGGTGCAGTGATTCCACTCCAACCATCCAAAGTCATTCCTTCAAACCCAGCTTCTTTACAGGTAGGAACATCCGGCAGGTTTTCAAATCTTTTATCACCGCTCACAGCCAAAATTTTAACTTTACCGGCTTCAGCCAGGGTCAAAGCTTCACTGACCATCTGCACACAGAAGTCTACATTACCACCGGCTACAGCTGTTACTGTTTTGGCACCGCCACCAAAGACAACTGCTTCAAGCTTGCTGGGATCAACACCAACGCCATTTAATATTTGAGCAATGGCGAAAGTGGACGGTCCACCAGGGCCGGAAGAACCATAGCTGTATTTAGTGGGATCAGCTTTTACATCATTGATAACATCTTCCAAAGTGTTCCATTTGGAATCGCCCTTAACTACAAAGGCCAAAGGACTTACGGCAATTCTGCCAGGGAAAGCATAGTTATCCCATTGATAAGGAATGTCTGTTTGAACAGCGGCGTTTAAGGAACCGGAGCTGGCAGCTCCCATTATCACTGTGTAGCCATCGGGAGCAGCTTTTTGAAGATCAACCATGGCAATGGCGCCTGAACCACCTTCTTGGTTGATGACATTGACTGTTTGATCCCAATGTCTCTGCAGTGCTGAGGCTACGGAACGGGCAACTAAGTCAGTCATACCGCCAGGGCTAAAAGGAACAATGATTTCTACCGTTTTAGTGGGAAAGGCAGGAGTCTCAGTGCTATTTTCGTCACCTGCGGGAGCCTGCTGGGAACAACCCGCTAAAACCATAGTCAGCATGATGACTAGAATGGTGATCAGCCTGAAACATTTTGAAAATCTTCCCTTAGTTTTCATTTGATTTCCTCCTTAGTTTTTTATTTAAATTTTTTAAAAATGGAACACCATATTTATTCATTATCATTGGATGCAATCATTTGCGCTGCTTTGCTGTTAGTGTTAATCCTGCCATAAATGGAATAGATTAAAGAAATTGCAGCGACTGCCAAGAGAACAACAGCAATCGGCCGGGAGAAAAAGATAGCATAATCACCTCTGGACATAGCCAAAGCTTGCCGGAAAGCACTTTCCATCATGGGTGTTAAAATCAAGGCCAAGACAAGTGGTGCCGAGGGAAACTCCATTTTCTGCAAGACGTAACCAATTATCCCAAAGATCAGGCATACCCAGACGTCAAACATGCTGTTGCGCACACTATAAGTTCCGACAAAGGATAAAAGCAAAATTGTCGGTCCTAAGATCGGGTAAGGGATTTCAGCAATTTTAACCCATAACCTTACCAATGGCAGATTAAGAATTAACAGGGCTACGTTACCCAGATACATGCTGACAATAACTCCCCAAACAAAGTCCGGATTATCCGTAAACAAGAGCGGACCAGGACGAAGCCCATGGATCATAAAGGCTCCTAAAAGGATAGCCATTGGCGGCGAACAGGGTATTCCTAAAGTTAAGAGAGGAATCATACCTCCGCTGGCTGCTGAGTTATTGGCTCCTTCAGCCGCAGCAACCCCTTCAAGAGCACCCTTACCAAACTCTTCCGGATTTTTAGAGAACTTTTTCTCAGTGTCATAGGCTAAGAATGCAGCTACGGCAGCACTGGCTCCAGGTAAGATACCTACGAAAAAACCCATTAAAGATCCGCGCGCCAAGGCACCCTTACATTTAATCCAGTCTTGAATCGTTGGTAATAGCTTGCCAATCCTTTTTTCATAAACAGTTGCTAAGGCTCTTTCGGAGTTACTAATGACTTCCGAAACAGCGAACATACCTACGACAACACTAATAAAGTCAATTCCATTTAATAAAGTTACCGTGCCTAGAGTCAGGCGGGAAGCACCGGTAATAGGATCAAGACCTATCATAGCTAGAATCATCCCAAAAGCACCCATCATTAGACCTTTAGTCAAAGACACCCCGGAAAGGCTCATGATAATCGTCATACCTAAAAACATCAGAGCAAAATATTCCGGTGGCCCGAAGCTCAAGGCAATTTCTGAGAGGGGCGGAGCCAAAAGCATTAGACCAACAACACCAACGGTTCCGGCAATAAATGAGGAGATTGCCGCCATACCTAAGGCTTTTCCGGCTTTACCTTGTTTAGCAAGCTGATAGCCGTCAACTGCGGTAATAACTGAAGCCGCTTCTCCCGGACTGTTAATCAGGATCGCTGTAGTGGAACCGCCATACATAGAGCCGTAATAAATACCTGCCAGCATAATAATCGCTGTAACTGGCTCCAGACCGGAAGTTAAGGGAATCAACATAGCCATACCTGCGGTTGGACCAAGGCCAGGTAAGACACCGACTACAGTACCTACTATAACCCCTATAAATAGGAAGAAAAGATTCGTAAAGGATAATGCTACACTTAAACCGGTTCCTAAATTGCTTAGTAATTCCATTTTCTCCCCCCTTTCCTTTCCAAGTCTAGAAGCCTAAGCCAGCCTTCAAAGGTATTCCTATCCAGTGTACAAAGATAAAGTACATTGCTAAAGTGAAAACCAAAGATAAAAGCAAAGTCTTATACCATTTATAATCTCCCCAGAAATGGAACTGGATCACACAAAAGATGAAAGTACTAAAAATATATCCCAATGGTTTCGTTAAGAAAATGTAAAGAGCTAAGCCTAAAACAGTTGCAGCCATTTTTAAGTTAATCAACTTTTTGGCGGTACTATCGGGAGCTTTATTGCGCTGCGCTTTCCTAACAGCCGTTATGATAAGACTAATACTTAAAAGCAGCATAGCTATTCCAATAATAACCGGCAAAAAACCTGGGCCGGGAATACCCCGAGTTATAAAATCCGTCTTTAATCCCTGTTGGATAGCTAGAACAGAAACAAGCATAAAGCCCAAAGCTGCAAATAACTCTGATTTTTTTATACTCTTCACCTCCTTTAACAGGAAAAATGAATCTAGGCGATCAGTCCTGCTTTCTGCAGAATGCTTCTCAGATCAGCCAATGCGGCTGAATCTGTTAAAGGAAGCATAGGCTTACGCGGCTCTCCGCCAAAGTAACCAAGCATATCCATAGCAGCCTTTAAGCCGCCAACTCCGTATTTTGCAGTTACGGCTGCATTAACCGGCAAGACACGGAATTGTTCTGCTTTGGCTGCTTCCAGATTTCCCTGTTCGAATAATTTTTGAATTCTAGCACATTCATTAGGCATAACATTGGCTACGGCCAAAGTTCCCCCTACTGCTCCCAACATCAAGGAGGGCAAGAGGAAGCTGCCAGAACCGGCAAACACGGAGAAATCAGCGGGTACTCCAGCTAAAATTTCAGCAATCTGCACAATATTGCCGGAACTGTCTTTGACCCCGGTAATGTTTTCATGTGCCGAGAGTTTGACTACCAGCTTAGAAGACATGTTAATTCCTGAATTGCCGGGCATATTATAAAGCAAAACAGGAATAGGCGAATTTTCGGCCACAGTTAAATAGTGCTGGGTTAAAGCTGCTTCATTCATGCTCCCTTTAAAATAACAGGGTGTGATAACTAAAACGGCATCGGCTCCGGCTTGAGCCGCTTCTTTAGTTAGCTGAATGGTCTCTTTAGTGGACTCGCAACCTGTGCCGGCAATTACTTTTTTGCCAGAAGGAAGTTCAGCCCGGACTGCGGCAATCATTTGGACCTTTTCTTCGAAGGTAAGATATGGGAATTCGCCGTTACTGCCCAGAACTACGATTCCGGACAAATCTGTTTCCGCATACTTTTTGACATTGGCCTTTAAATGTTCAAAACTAATCTCATCATTGACAAAGGGAGTGGGAATAGGGTTAAATATACCCTTGATCACAGAAATCACCTGCTTTCATCTTTTGGAGGATAGAGTGGCAACACTTCGCGAAAATCTTTAGGGGTTACTCCTTTTAATTTTTCTCGTAATCCCAGGCCTTCCGACCACTTCAGCCTTTGATAAGTGCCGTTGGCCACAAAAGGATCTATTTTACTCTGCTTAAGAAACTCTATAACACCGCTTACTTCATCTGCCCGGCGGCCGGCATGAATAGCATCGCTGGTGATATAGCGGTTGACAGTCTCTCGAAAGGACTCCTTGTCAAATGTGTCTGCCAATACTTCCAGGAGCATTTCCTGGCTGCCATAGCGGCTGGCAGCGTAGAATGTCTCGACGATTAAGGCTTCGATCCCTTTAGTAAAACTGGCTCTCAGCATTTTTACCGCCGAAGCGTTTCCCGGTTCCGGCCCAACATAAGTAAGGTTAAAGCCGACTTCTTTAAGTTTTTCGGCAACCCCCTCGGCCTTCTCTCCCGCTACAAAAATCGGCACTTTAAAACCGTAAGTAGCCATCGCGCCCATAATTGCCCCGTCGATAAAAGTACCTTTACAGCTCTCCAGGATACGAGCTGCTTCTTTTTTAACGGCAGGAGAGGCTGAGCTTAAATCACAGTAGGCTTGGCCAGCAGTTAGATACTGGGCCATGGTCTGAGCAGCACTGCCTGAGGCTTTGGAAGGGACAATTCCCAGGATAATTTCCGACTTCTTTACTAAATCTTCCACACTGTCCACCAGTACTGCTTTGGTTTCAACGGCCCTAGCCCTAATTTGCTCACCTTTCCAGCCGTCATTTTGACTAAGATCATGGGTATAGACCTGACAAGCTGAACCTTTTTCCAGGATACCCTTGGCGAAGGTATAACCAACCTCGCCAAAGCCAAGAAGTCCAAGCTTTAACATCCAATCACCTACTTCTTCTGACTTTCCAACAATTTTTCAGCCCTTTTGGTGTTAAAGATACCGCACAGGCAAGGAGCACTCATGACTTTAGCTGCTTCTTCTTTGGATACTTTGCCTTCTTCATAAGCTTTTTTCATCTGTTTAACCAGGCTGGCAGCTATCATGCCGTGCCCGCACATGGTGGTGAAACAACGTATGCTTTCATCCGGCAGAAGATCAGTATTGCCAAAAATCCCTAAGGAAATGTCTACAGAGTGCGGGGTTAAGCCGGCTTCTTTACACATCTCCACAACATCATCTACTAACCCGGTGACAATTACCGACATGCCCAGTTCTTCTTCTTTGAGCTTTTTAACTACTTCCAGCATTTTGTCGCGGTCATGGAAGCAGCACATTACCGGGGAGTTATCTTCCACTCGGGCTATGAGCTTCTGGGGGTCTACACCCATGCTCATGTTTTCCTGGCTGGTTAAAGAACCAAAGTTTGTTGGGCCGGCTTCAAAGATGATCTCGAAAGTACGTTTAATCTTCGGAGCTGCCCCTTTATCATTGAATCCCATGGCGGGACGAGATATGAAAACATAATCGCCGTTGCGGAAAGTATTTTCCGGACCTTCTCTATGCAGTGAATGTGACATGCTTTAATCCTCCCTTAAAGGACGTCCAAGTCCTACGTTTACTTTCATGTTCTTTGGTACTGAAATCCCCATCTTAGCCAGTCTTTCGATTACCGGGAGATTCCCATCTTGATCGAAGCGGGCTACTATTCCCCAGGAAAATACTGTCTGGGTCTTTTGCGCTGCCTCTTTGATAATCTCCGAGATCCTCTCCAGATCTTTTTCCGGAATAACAAACTCAATAATCGCCGACATTACTTTTTCGTTTTTAACATCTTCTTTAATTTTGCCGGTATGGATATCTTCCATCAAGGAAGTGATGGGATTGGCTTTTTCAAATTCGATGCCTTCTTTAGCCAGAGCTTCGGTTACTACTTCCACATCCCCAAGCCGGGTACCAACTCCCGGACGGCCAAATTCCAAAGCAAAACCATAGAAGCCCCTTTTGAAACGGGCTGTGACATCGTTAGTTTTTACTTCTTCCGTACCTCTGCCTCTTACACCGGTTCCTTCGTGTTTGGATGTCGGGTCACTGAATACTTTGCGCACCGAACGCGGCCACTGATGGGTTTCTTCCGGTTCATAAATGGCTTCCACCGGACAATCGGACATCCTTAAGCAAATGCTGCAATCTACGCATTCGTCAAAATCTACTTCAGCTACGTCATTGTCATTAAGGCTGATAGCTCCTACCGGGCAGTAAGGTATACAGTTGCCGCAGCCTATACATAACTCCTCATAAATCTTCATCTCTTAAACCAACCTCCTTCAACATAATTTAGAATAACGTAAAATGAGTTATATCTTTTCCCCAACGCGGGATGCGATGTCTTAATGTGGAATGTAATTTACTTATTCGACATACTTTTGAAGATTCCTGCGAATAATCTGATTATTCTTTGAATTACCAATTGCCATACTCTTCCAATAATTCTTTAACTCTTTTGGCCTTTATGGCCGACATTCCCAGTTCCTTTGAGTTTTTGATTACTTCCAGCATTTTTCCGTTCATGGTAAAAGCACTACACCCATGCTCATGCTTATTCAAAAACATAAATCTTCATCTCTAAAACCAACCTCCTTATTTATTCCCCTATGTGGGATGGCATGCCTCATTGTGGGATCATATTTTAATTTCGACACTCTTTTCAAAAATCCTGCTAAACTTTTATACTTTTTTAAATTTTTTGATTATGTAATTAATTTGCACCAAAAAGCAATAAAAAATACCCGCAGGTAAAAACACCGCAAGTGTAAAGGCCTTAAATCTCGATGATTATGATATTTCGGATTTGTTCTTTTCGAGTAATAATAAGTTTTATGGTTGCATCGGAATCTAACTGCGATTACAATTAAAAAGTATTTCGCATTCAAATCGAAGCAAATTTTGAGCATTAAATATAGCAAAAAATAAAGGTGAATTATTTAAATGTGGGTTTTTATTAACATTATTCTTAATATTATTATCCCTATCTTTCTGTTAATAGCTACAGGCTTTATAGCCCAAAAAGCCCTTCGGATGGATCTAAGGACAATCGTCAAAATAAATATCTATATTTTTATCCCGTCCCTGCTTTTTAACAATCTTTATGAGACTAACGCTACCTGGGAATTATTCAGCACGATTGCTGTTTACATTGCAATAGTCTGCTTAAGCATGTTTTTGTTAGGGGAATTCTTGGCCAAGATTCTCAAATACCCCAGAGGAATTAAAAGAGCCTTTATTAACTCCCTGCTCTTCTTTAACAGCGGCAATTATGGTCTGGCTGTGGTGGAACTGGCTTTTCCCCATAACCCTCTGGCCATTACGGTTCAAATCTTTATTTTGCTGATTCAAAACATCACCGCTAATACCATTGGAGTTTTCAGCGCTTCCAGCGGCAAAAAAGACTATAAAGAAGCTCTGAAAAATGTCCTGGTGATGCCCTCATTATATGTGCTCCTGCTGGTAACCCTGATTAAAGTATTAGGGATCACTGTTCCGGAAATAATAATGATCCCAATCCGAAATATTTCTGATGGTTTTGTGGCTGTAGCCCTGATGTCATTAGGAATCCAGTTAGCTGAAGTAAAATTAAACTTCAATTTACGGGATGTTTTTCCTCCGACCTTTATCCGTTTGGTTCTGGCACCTATAATTGGGTTGTTTCTAGTTAGACTAATGGGGATCGATGGTATCCTGGCTAAAACTATGATTCTCGGGGTTGCGACCCCTTCGTCGGTGACCACGGCAATCATTGCTAAAGAATTTGATAATGAACCCGAATATGCCGCCCGGATAGTCTTCATCACAACCCTTTTAAGCACAATCACTATTTCCAGTATAATCTTCCTGCTGAATTAGGCTGCAAGCCATTCTCCAAAATTTCCTTTAGTAATCGCAGCAGAGCTTAATTACTCGCAGCTTTTTCCATTCCTAAAAGCTATTGAAGTCAGAACTGTCAGAGGGATGGTTAAAATTAAGCCGATACTGCCGGCGAAAGTCCTGACTACTTCGGAAGAAATCATATCCCAATTAATGAATTCCCCGAAGGGTATTTCATGGGCTAAAAACAGCAAAAGCAAGGGCATGGAGGCGCCTGTGTAAGCTAAGATTAAGGTATTGGACATTGTCCCCATCATATCCCGGCCGACATTCATCCCGGCCCTGATTAATTCTTTGGTTGATATATCCGGCTTGACAATCGCTATTTCATTCATGGCTGAAGCAACTGACATGCCCACATCCATGACAGCTCCCAGAGCGCCGAGAATTATACCGGCAAAGAGCAACCCCTCAAAATCAAAACCGGTGTTTTGGGGGATAAATGTTAGCATTTGGGCTTCTTGTTCGCCCAAACCGGTAATTTTTGCTAAAGAGCCGAAAATGAAGGCTATGATCCCGGCAACGATTACACCACCGGTTGTTCCAATAATTGCCGCAAACGTTTTTTTATTGACACCGCTGATAATGAACAAGGTTAAGGCGGTAACACCGGCACAGATAGCAACAGTTAAAGGAATTGGGCTATACCCGGCCAGTAAGCCCGGCAGCAATAGTTTGATTACCGCCAGGCCTGTTATCACTAAAGTAATAATTGTTTTAAGGCCTTTGAAACTGCCTACAGCCAGAAGTGTTATTAAGAAAAGAAGCACTAGATAAGCAAGGTACTTTTGGCGATATATTTCGGCTATATAGGCATTTAAGATCTGGCCCTCTTCATCTTCTTCCAGGTAGATTAATACCTCATCCCCTTCTTCGATATGTAGGTTATAGACCATTCTTTCGTCCTCAACATGCTGGGCTGTGATAACTTCTCCTCGGTGCAGCCCCGAGAGGACTTTGAGCTTTACCTGGTAATAAATAATGTCATAATCGTCGCCCATCCCATCCGGGAATTCCTGGGCAAAGCTGTTATCTTCGGTAATTTCCAGAACCTTGCCCCTGACGGTTTGTGGTTCTTCCAGGGGAAGCTGCTCCTCTTCCTGGGCAATAAGCCGCAAGGGGGAGGCGAACAGCGAGATGAGGACAGTTATTATCATTAGGCAAATTATTAACTTATTGCTAACAGCATTATTATCGTTCCTGGGATTTAAGCGAGCGGCATATTTCATTTTGTGTTGCTCCTATCTCAATTTTTACTAATCTGAAAAATAACTGTCTCAATCTTATCAAAGGAATTTTCATTAGACAAGAATCAGCACAGGGAATTGATAGGAGGCACGACTAAAGATCTTCCCCATGAATGCAAAATAACTGAGTTACAGGTATAATGAGGAGAGATATACCCTTCCGGGGTCTTCGAGGAGTAGGTATAAGTTTATGATTATTCTGCCGCTCATTCTCTTCTTTGCCATGGGCTATCTATTTAAGGCTTGCTTCGCTTATCCTGAACAAAACGGGCAAATACTTAACAGGCTAATCCTCAATGTTACACTGCCGGCGACAATTTTCCTAGCCAGCAGCAAAGCGGGCGACTTCTCGCAAGCCTTTCTTCTGCCAATCGCGGCTCTTCTGATTCAGCTCTCTCTGTTTGCGCTTTTCCTCCTGATCTCGCGCAAACTGAAACTGCCCAGTGCAATGGAATGCGTTTTTATCACCGCACCCCTAATAACTAATACCCTTCTTTTTATGATCCCGTTTTTCTACTTGGCATATGGTGAACAGGGCGTAACCAGAGTAATCCTTTACGATATCGGCAATGCTGTCACAATCTATTTTGTGGCTCAGACAATTTTCAGGTTTTCCGGATCTGACAAATTTAATTTTGGAAACAGCATTAAGACTATCCTAACTTCTATTCCTCTGTGGGCTTTTGCTTTAGGATTGCTTTGCGCCGGTTTAGACCTTACTGTGCCTCAAGCCATCCAGGAACCATTGCAGATAATGCAGGAAGTGAATGTTTTCCTGCCTATGTTTGCCCTGGGTTTTTATTTCCGGCCAGCCTTGGCCAAAATCCGTTTAGTTATGTTTACAATTCTTGCCCGTTCCATCTTTGGACTCCTCATAGGCTTTGGAGTTTCCTTTTTCTTTGCTAATCCCATGGACAAGCTTACGGTATTAATGGGTGCCGCAGCTCCGATCGGTATTTTAAGCCTTGTTTTTTCCTCGGAATATGCTAAAGATACTGATTATGCTTCCAATATAGCTTCCTATTCTTTGATCTTAGGTCTCATTGTCTTTACCGCTATTGATTATTATTTTAAATTCCTGGGAATAATCACAACTTGGGAATAATCACACCTTAAGCCGGCTGCTGTACATAAAGCAGATGTTTTCCCGGCTAAGTTCTCTTAATACTTTCCTGGTATTCCAGTTGACAATCTCGTCGTCCTGATATACCGGACTGCCTCCGGCAGCCGAGCGTTCCCGGGCGTTTAGCCAAGGTTCTTCGGAACAAGCCAGCTCTGTTAGCTGTTCGCTGCTTAGACGACCATGGGCATCATAAAGTACTATTAGGTATTCCCGCAGCTCTTCATCATTAATAATGCCCGCTAATTTCTTGTCGGACTTGGGAATCAAACCTTGGCCGTACTTCAGGTATTTTTTGGCAAGCTCAGGACATACCGGCCCATGCTCTCCGGCTTCAAACCGCTCGCTAAAAAGTCTCTCTCCATAAAAGGTAAGATACCAGGCATAGGCAAAATAACATAACTTCTGCAGCTTGTCAGTGGTCAAAGAACTAAAAGTCAACATGGCTTCGGCAATTCTATCAATCATATTTTTACCTCCATAAACTTAAGGAATCTGTTCAAGCTCCCTTAATGTTTATGCCGGGATCTGCGGAAATAGTAGATGGTTATAGCAGGCAATTTTAATTTAATATCATTTTATATGGATTTTAAATTATGCTATTGAAATAAATTAGGAAATGCTATACAATTCTTTTGAGCAAGTTATTCTTCTAGGAATTATCAATAAGGAAAAGGCTTAAAGAAAAGAGTAGGAAGGATTGATGAAAATGGCAGACCTTAAAGGAACCAAAACTGAAAAGAATCTCTGGGAAGCATTCGCAGGTGAATCTCAAGCCAGGAACAAATATACTTACTTTGCTTCTACTGCTAAAAAAGAAGGCTATGAACAGATTGCAGCCATCTTCTTGGAAACTGCCGAGAACGAAAAAGAACATGCTAAGCTCTGGTTTAAACAACTCCAAGGTATTGGCGCTACCCCGGAAAACCTGGCTGCAGCCGCTGCCGGCGAAAATGAAGAGTGGACGTCTATGTATGCCAGAATGGCTGAGGAAGCAAGAGAAGAAGGCTTCCTGGAAATAGCTGAGCTCTTTGCAGGGGTAGCCAAAATTGAGAAAGAGCATGAAGAAAGATACCGTAAACTCTTAGAAAACCTGCAGGCCAATCAAACATTTGCCAAAAACGAAAGTGTCAACTGGAAATGCCGAAACTGCGGACATACTCATGTAGGCAACAGTGCCCCGGAAATTTGCCCGGTTTGCGCCCACCCCAAAGCATACTTCGAAGTTGCAGCCTATAATTACTAATAACTTTAAGCACGCTCTTGTACGGCAGTAAAATAAAAAGGGAAACAAAGTTTTTACCCCAGGTATATTTATCATGAAAAAAAGCTCCCTAATCCGTTAATAACTAACGGTTAGCGAGCTTTTTAGCCATTGTCGGAATTCTAAGTACGAGTTTCCTGATGCTTCTTCCTGATGCTTCTTAAATCAAGTCTCCAATTCAACTAGCCGACTGATGATCTTTTGCTTTTATTTTTACGGCTATCTCCGGATAAAGCTTGTCCATGCAGTCCGGACAAATAGTATGGGTAAATTCGACGCCGGCATGTTCATAAAGGTAATTCTCAATAGACTGCCAATTGTCATCGCAAGTGTTGATGTTTTTACAATGGGAACAAATAGGAGTTAGCTTCTGAAGCGATTCACAGGCTTGCTGCATACGGGAATAAGTAAGGCTGTTCAGAACCGCCTGGCTAATGTGAACCCCTATCATCTCTAAATAGTGGACTAATTCCAGGTTAAAGTATGTTCTATTGCTTAAAAGTTTAATTAACCCTATACAGTTTTTATCGTCTTTAATTGGTATTAATGCCACAGAGTCATAGCCATAGTATAAACAATTCGGATTCGGGGAACTTAAAAAAGAGGATATATTATTTGCCCAAAAACTGCCGCGAGCTGTGAAAAAGGGCAGATCCTGATCTACCTTTCCCTCCATAACCTCCCGGCATAAACATCCTACCTGCCAAGTTTTATTATTAGGGAATCTTATAGTTTGAAGTGTAGGTTTAAAAAAGCAAAGATCCGGTTCTTTAATTACATAGACACCTTCTAAACCTTCATAAGCATAATACGGATAATTCTTACCGTCGTACAGCCGGATTCCAAGAGCCTCACAGTCTGTAATCTCTCTTAAATGTTTCAGAACTGTCCGCAGGGAATCTTTAAGGTTGAGATAATTGTTTAATTCAGCGAGCAACCTGTTTGTCCGAATCTCCCAGTCGAGTCTCTTCAGTAATTCACTAACCAGAGCTTTCGACATAAGCAATACCCCCTTCGTGTAACGTCTTTCCCCTTCGTGGATTGTCT
Organism: Desulfitobacteriia bacterium; assembly: GCA_050949905.1. Taxonomy (GTDB): domain Bacteria; phylum Bacillota; class Desulfitobacteriia; order Desulfitobacteriales; family Syntrophobotulaceae; genus DUML01. The sequence goes on from JBMNGP010000026.1 coordinate 84,016, forward strand.
CCTCCTTTCTGAGCTTATTTCAATGATAATACAATTTAGGTGAGAAAATTAGGGTATTTTGTAGTCTATCGAAATTAATTATAGCTTTAAGCTAGTATTCACTATCTCATGTTAACAATAATAATTACCTCTTGAAATAATTAATAGAATAGATGCCGGTGCCTGCCAAGGGATATTTTCGACCAGTTTCTATCTAATAACTTCTCTAAATAGTATTGAATCCTCAGCCGGTTTATTGTATGATTTAAGCAATCAACCCTAGCCCTGAAATGCCAGAATACATAGCCAAAAATTAGAACCTAATCTTTATAGTTTAATACTATCGGGTTGAAGAAAACTAAATAATTGGAGGGGTAAATACATGACTAAACTTCATGACTTGTTCAAATGCAACATCTGTGGTAATGTAGTGGAAATAGTCCATCCAGGCGCACCTGCCCTGGTCTGCTGCGGCCAGCCTATGGAAAAACTAATTGCCAAAACAGAAGATACCGGCGGAGAAAAGCATGTCCCGGTAGTTGAAAAGGTGGATGACGGAATCAGAGTTATCGTAGGAAGTGTTGCCCACCCCATGGAGGAAAACCACTATATTAAATTCATTGAAGTAATAACCCGCTGTAAAGTTCTCCGGGGCGAACTCGATCCCGGCAAAAAAGCAGAAGCCTTTTTTGCCGTTAATCCGGAAAAGGTTTTGGAAGTCAGGGAATACTGCAACCTGCACGGCTTATGGAAAACAGCAGTTATGAGCTAGGAGCTGACAAGAGCTAGGAGCTGACTTACTATAGGGTTCGGGGCAGTGGTATTATTAGATGATTAATCAATTTCGGGAGGAACACTATGCTTAAGAGGAATTCTGGCAAAACAATTTTCATCTTTTACCTTGCTTTGCTCACCCTGCTGCTGATCTTAAGCGGCTGTTCCGGTGTGGGTAAAGGAAATGAGGCTCCGGACTTTACACTAACTGACTTAGAAGGCAAAAGAGTAACTTTAAGCGACTTGCGTGGCAAGAATGTCTTCCTTAAATTCTGGACTTCCTGGTGTGACCCCTGTAAAGATGAAATGCCGGATCTAGTGCAAATCCAACAGGAATACGAAGAACAAGATTTGGTTGTACTGACCGTCAATACGGGTGAAGACCAGGATACTGTTAAAAAATTCATAGAGGAAAACGGTTATACCTTCCAGGTTTTATTGGATTCGGACTTAACTGTGGCTCGCCTCTATAATACTTCCAATATCCCAGTATCATTTTTTATAAATAAAGAAGGTATTGTCGTTGAGAAAAAAGAAGGCTTAATGAGCGGAGCTGACATGAAAAAGGCAGTAGAGCTTTTGTATAAATAAACCGGAATATCGTCTAGAGATACTTGATTAAAGGGGCCGTTGCAAAACGAAAAAATTTGCTAAGCAATGGCTCCTTTTGCATTACCCGCTCACCACGCCTTGCTGCTACAGCTACTGCACCTAAACCTTTGGGTACTCTACCCGATGTGAACCACGGTGCGGTTTAACGCTGTATCAGCTGCGCTCACGACGCTTCTCTGCTTTAGCGGTTCGCTAAGTAATGCAAAAAATATACTTATTTTCTGAGATTAAAGCTTAATTCTTTGCTGGAATGAGGGTATATTTTTCCGGCGCTAAGAAATAGTACTATAAGAAACTAGTAAAAAGCTTTAGCGGAGGTATTTATGCATCAGTGGACAAGTTTCCCTCAACGAGAGAGGCAATTAAGATCCAATAACTATAAGCCCTTTTATAACTCCCTCCATGAAGAGGCGATAACCAGTGAACTCTGTCCTGCCTGTAATCTTAACTTAAAATATATTGGCTATAAAAGCCCATATCGGTACCGGGCTTTTATGTACTGCGGAACCTGTAGCTATTGGGAGGAATATCTCTAAGAAATCAAACACTCGCGGATGGAAAAAAGTAAGAACTACTCTCCAAGGAGGTAATACCGGTGGATCCTAACCTTGAAGAACTGCTTGAGAAATTGGACTGCACCAGGGTTAGCCTGGAAAACGAATCTAATTACGCCGTCCTCTGGCTCAGTGAAACTATAGATTTTTTAAACAATAATGATTTGGCCATGGCTCAGTGGTCCTTCAAAAAATACTTGGAAGTACTTAATAATATCGATATTGAGCTCTATAAAAAAACCGGAGCTATTCTTAAAGAGAAGCTCCGGCAGCTCATTCCCTCATCATCCGAATAAATTCAGCCAGCAAATCCGGATCATAGTGCCGCCCGGAGAAAGTATTAAGGTCTTCCAGAGCCTGTTCTTTAGTCATACCATCTTTATAATTGCGGATGGTAGTCATAGCATCAAAGCTGTCAATGATTCTTAAAATCCGGGCTCCCAGAGGGATTTCCTCCCCTTTTAGACCCAGCGGATAGCCGCTGCCGTCAAAATTTTCATGATGGAAACGGACAATGTCGGCCGTACCCTTTAAGGATTTTAAGGGCCTGATAATGTCTGCTCCCCATTGAGGGTGCTGTTTAAGCACTGCCCACTCTTCTTGGCTAAGTTTGCTCGGTTTGTTCAATATCTCCCTAGCCACTTCAATTTTGCCGATATCATGCAGCAAAGCGCTGTAGACTAGCTCTTGCAGGCTCTCTTGCTCCAGACCTATTCTCTTACCGAGCTTTTGGGCTAATTGCATAGTCCTTTCAGAATGGCCGTAAGTATACTTATCCTTGGCATTAATCACCATAGTTAAGGTCCGGATGGAATTAAAGATATCCCTTTCCTCTTCAATTAAACCGAGGCTTAATTCATCAAAGACCGAATAATAGGTCTCCACTTTGTTTTTGCTGACGAATTTAGCCTTGTATAAGGCCTCATCCGCTTTTTGAATGAGCTTTTCTTTATTATTAGCCATGGCAGGGTATTCAGCAATGCCTACGGACACAGTAAGCTTACCTTTGGGTAAAAGCTCCCTGCCTGGAAAAGGAGTCTCTTCAATCTTACTCCTGATATTCTCACCCAAAACCTTGGCTTGCTCTATCTTAATCCCCGGAAGGATCAGCGCAAACTCTTCCCCTCCGTATCTGGCGCAATAACATTTTTCAGGTGTAGCGTTTTCCAAGATCTCTGCCATTTGTTTTAAGACCTGGTCTCCTTTTTGGTGGCCGAAAGAGTCATTGTATACTTTAAAATAATCTAAATCCAGCATAATCAGGCTTAAATTCTCTTTAGTTTTTTCGGCTTTCTGCAGCTCTTGATCCAGGATCCTCTGAAAGGAGCGATGATTGAGAAGATCCGTCAAACCATCGTTATGAGCTAATCTCTCCAGCTTCTTCTCAATATCCATTTCTGCTTCCCGCATATTTCCGAGGAGCCAGGCTACGAGGATATATACTATACAGTACATGAGATCACTGTCGATAGAGGTAAAACTTCTTTTAAAGCTGACGAAAAATAACACGACCAGAGAACAAAGACAGGTATACAGCGAATGTTTGGTGCCATATTTTAAAGCCATAATAATAATTGGCATTATAAGCAAGATTTGAAAAGCATTATTGTTCAAATATATTAGAAAAATAGCCGACACCAGATAGTAGAAAAGATTCACGCCATAGTCTATCGGTATATTATTATAGTGAATACTTAAAAGCCTTACTAAGACAATTAGAGGCAAGACGACAAAAAACATCACCGTCGAATGATAATAACCAATCTGATAGGTCAGTTGGTCTTTAAAACTAACAGCAACCAGGATAAGCATGGCCAGCAAACAGAAAGAGATTACCTGGGAAGCTAAGATATATTTTTCTTGTTTTTGTTTATCATTATGCAGCATATTATTCCTCTCAATAGAATAAGGTGGGGATACCCCACCTTATTCTTATTTTTGTAAAGACTTAGGTGCTTTGGGTTGGTAAGCCCAGTAAAAACAGGCAAATACGGAACTTGCTGTAGCTAAGAGTACAATTGCGGATGTAATAAGAGTGTAGACAATCCTTTTCATCCTTAGCCCTCCTTTTTTTTAATATTAAATACCGGCAGCAAGGTCATAGTCTGGTAGAATACTCCCAGTACTGCACTGGTATTCACAACAATGTTATTGTTAAAAATAATTAAAGCCATAGTAAGAATAATATAACTTACAGAAGCTATTTTTAAATTTCTTCTTAAAGTCTGGGAATGAATAGGTTTGGCCTCACAATCTACCGGGGCAAGGATAGCTGTGATTATTAAGGATAGAAGCAAAATACCTAAAGCCAAGGTAGTGCTGTATAATTCATACTTGACAACTTCTTTGGCTGCTACTCCAATGAAAGCGTAGATTACAGCACCGAAAGTTAAACATTTGAAAGGTGTATCAAAATGAGCACCTCCGGATAAACGCCGTAACAAGCCGCCTGATAAAGCAGCGATAATTGCCGGAACAACAGCTTGCAAGAAGAAGGCCAAAACAACTATAGCCAAGAAACCCAAGACAGTCAGCAGTGCGGTCTCAATACCGTAAGCAACAATTTCCTTCTTCTCTTCACTACACTCTAATTCTTGCGTTAGACTATCTGAGATGCGCTGACTTATTTCGGAAAGATTCATTTGCTTTTTCCTTTCTCCTTTGCCATGTAATAATGATAAAAGATAATAAAAATAAGATAAGAATCTGTGGCCAGGTAAGAACAATTCTCTCGACTATATTCTCATTAAGCATCTCATACGATTTATCGAAAAGCCGAGTTAATAAGTATAAAGATGTTGTTTCGGTTATGATAAGGGTAAGTACCGCCAATAATGCGGTTCTCAATGCTGTTATAATTGTTACATCACAAGTTTGAACCAAAAAAATGAACAACATTCCCATGACAATAATGGTATGAACCCCGAAGGTTGGCGAAAGCATCCTGATGAAATAAGTAATAAAGGCTAAGATTACACCAAAGCTTATTATCTTAGACCATTTTAAAGTAATCTTTGCAAGAGCAAAGCTGAAGGTTACAAAAGCAATATGCTCCGGAATGCCCTGGAAAATAAAAGCCAGCAATGGGATCTCCATTTTTCTCCTTCCATGAAATAAAAAATTTTTATCAAACTTTTTTTGTTGTCTTTTTAATTTGGATTTGCAAAACTATGTAGGCTGCTATAAATACAACAATAACCTGTGGCAATGTCATAAGAATTCTTAACAAAGTATTTTCATAAAGCATATCAAAGGTTAAACCAAAGAGCGGCATGAGTAATCCTAAACACAAGGTTTCAGAAATAATCGTCGCCAAATTACTGATTAAGCAAGCAATTAATACCGTATTTACATTATTACTACCAAGCCATAGCAATAGGATAAAAAATAGCACTATTAACAAAACAGTATGAATGCCAAAGGTAATTGGCAACAGTCTTAAAACATAAGATGTTGTGGCTATTATTAAACCAATGAAAACAATCTTTTTCCACTGTAAAGGAATGCGGGCTATGACAAAAGCAAGGGTAACCATGGCGATACTTTCCGGAATACCTTGAAAAATAAAGGCTAAAAACGGTATCTTCATTATTTTCCTCCGCTATTATTACATTTTTAACAAGTATTCTATATTTTTTTAATTCTCCTTGGTAATGAGCAAAAATAATACTTTTGTCCTAAAAAATTTTTATTCTGCATTCTTCTTACCAGGGATCGGAAATTTAATATAGAATGTTGTACCGCTCTGGCCAGTGTTGAATTCAAATTTGGCTTGGTGTCGCCGGGCAATCCCTACGGAAATAGCCAGTCCTAAACCTGTTCCGGTTTCTTTGGTTGTCATAAAAGGTGTGCCAATTTTCCCTTGAACTTCTTCAGGTATCCCCTTCCCCTCATCACTAATAGCTAAAACAACCCTGTCTGTTTCCAAATAAGTGCTAATCTCTACTTTGCCTCCGGGCGGTGTTTCCTCCAGGCCGTTACGCACCAGATTTAAAATTAACTGCCTGATCTCGGATTCATTTAACTCCAAAACAGGAACTACACCCAAATTAGTAAGAACATCTTTATTGTCATTAAAAGCATCGGCCTGCAACATAGGATAAATACGGGTGATTATTTCATTAATATCCTCCATTTTGGTACTGTCCGAATTAGCTTTGGCTAGGGATAAGAAATCAGTAATAATTCCGTTAGCCCGATCTATTTCTGAAATCATTATCTCCATATATTCTTTTTTCTGGGCAGAGTCTGTTTTTTCTTTCAGCATCTGCAGGAATCCTCTGACCGTAGTCAGGGGATTACGAACCTCATGACTGATCCCGGCCGCCATCTGGCCAATCAGATTCAGCCTTTCCAGTCTGGAGAGTTCCTGTTCTTTTTGTTTCAGTTCAGTTATATCCCGAAAAAAAACATTCAAGCCCTGGGCAAAAGGATAGGCATGAAACTCATAATATCTACCCTCAGAGGGAAGCTGTTCCTCCCAGTGCAAAGAAATATTCTCTTCCATCACTTTATGAAGGTTATTGAGGGAACACTTCCCAAAGAAATCAGGCAGTTCTTCCCAGATACTTTTGCCGATTAAGTGAGTCTGTTCCCTTCCTAACATTTTCTGGGTTTCTTCATTAACAAATGTAAAGCACCACCTCCTATCCAGGGAAAAGAAACCGTCGGAAATTCCCTGCATGATTGTAATCAGCTTAGTATTGGACTCCTCTAAGCGATTATTCAACAATTCCAGGCTGGCCAAATGATTGCGAATTTTTTCATAGACCGGCCTCAGCTCAGGTAAATTAAGCTCGGCCCTGCTGGTAAGACTATCTTTTATAATCATGGTGGTGAACTCGTCTAAGGCGGATTGAATGGCAACCAGATTTCTCTTGATCAGCAATATAACTAAGATCCAGATTAAAAGACTGGGAATAAAGTATTTCGAGTAACCAAGGTAAGAATCATAAAGAATCCCGTCTGATTTGAGCATTGCCCAGGTATAGCCCACAGTTTCACCCTCGTAATGAACCGGAACAACTGCGGCAATAATTCTCTTACTATCCCCATTAAGTACTTTCGCATCGGAAACAAACGAAGGCTCCCCAACGTCTTGTTGCAGCAACAACTTAAGCTTCTGCTCAAGATCATGAATCATATTACCGTCTTTAACAGGAGGATAGGACATTGTTCCATGTAAACATCCCGATCATAATAACCAATCATAATATTTTTGTTCTCCTGCGAAAGCTTGGCTAAAAAATCTTCAAATAAATAATTAATTTGCTCGAATTTCTCCAGGTTATCGAAATATTTATTGTCTTTGATTCCTAAAACACTTTGATATTTGGACTCTACTTTCATTTCCATAACGGAAGCAACTTTTAACAACTCTAATTCTCTCGTTAAGACCTCTTTATCCCAGTAAATTCTAGCCAGAAAAAAATAAAGAATTAGTAAAATGCCAAAGATCAAGACGGTAATTTTCATCATTGTGGATTGAATCACGGACTTATTACTTGCCAATCCCCTACCCACTCCACTGCAAAGATATTTCTCTTTAACATATATCTTATTTTAATGAAATTTTTACCAAAATAAAAGATGTAAAGTGTCGAATATCAATAAATAATAATCAGATATAGAATAATTTTTCGACAATTCTATTATAACCCCGAACTATCTAAACGTCAGCACATAAGGGCTTTTTTTGCAGAACACTTCTCGCCAAGGAATTCTATAGTTCTTAAGTCCCAGCCGATTACTCCCCTTGTGGTTACTTTGGGATTCATGGCTTCCTCAACGGGAAAAGCATACTGCCGAAGCTTAAAAGTACCTAGTCTGCTTTCTGCAAAAAATATGGAAAGTGGTATTTTAAGGCTGAAGATAACAAATACTTAAGAAGGATAACAAACATGGAAAACGCTAATAAATATTTGAGAATAGTTGACGAATGCTTAAAAATGCCAATAGTCGAGATTAAATACTAAGAATATTGGACAAAGGAAGATCAACATGAGAACCACCCGTCTCAACCGAAAATATCTTATTAAAACAGTCCTGTTTGTATGCCTGCTCTTGCTGATTGCAGCCGCACTTTTAGGTTGTGGGCTGTTTAAACAGAATTCGGGCCAGGAATCAAACCAGGAGAAGCAAAGCGAAAAAATCCCCAAGCAGTTGGAAGCGATTGAAGCAAATATTGAAAATATCTTCCTGGCTCTCGACGGCCCTGTCGGCAAGCCTCAAGAAGAGGGGACGCAGCAAACTCAGCAAGGCCAGGAAAAGCCCCCGCAAAACCAAGGGCAAGAAAAGCCTGAAGCCGGCAGCCAAGGGCAAGAAGAAGCACAATCCGGTACTGACCAGTCTAAGCAACCTGGCCAACAAGAGCAAAAGGGGCAGCCCTCAAATAAAGACCCCTGGCAACAAATCAGCCAGGAGATTAAAAATCTGCATTCCGCTTGGAACGACTATTTACCGGAGGCAACCAAAAAAGGGGGTAAAAAAGACACACTGAACGGCTTCAGCAGTGCCCTTAATAACCTTACCAAGATTACTGCCGAAAAAGACTCCCCTAAAGCTCTTTTGGCTGCCAACAGGCTTTATTATTATGTACCCGATCTTTATTCCTTGTATCAGGCCAAAACATCGCCGGAATTGAAAAGAATGATTTATTACACGAGAAATTCCGTTTTGGCCTCGAAGATCGCTGATTGGGGTCTAGCCTCAAAAGATATGGAAGAAATTAAATCAAGCTGGTCAATAGTCAAGAATACCGTCTCTGAAGAGCAAATGGATAGTACGGCTAAGCTGGATCTCTCCATCTATGAATTGGAGAAAGTAATTAAAGAGCAAAATGCAGAGCTGGTGGCTATTAAAGGCCAGTTAACCCTTGCCAATATTACAGAACTAAACGAAGCTGCTCAAGAAACAGGCGGGAAACAGTAAGTCTTAAATTTAAGGCTTAATAATTATTGTTGATCACTGAAGTTAGGATGTTCCCTTTCGAGAATAGTCAGAAAAATTTCTACTATGGCAGGATCGAATTGGGTCCCGGCAGATTTCTTCAATTCCTCCACCCTTGCTTGAAAATCGAGGGCTTTACGGTAAGGCCTGTCATTACTCATACTGTCGTAGGCATCAGCTACTGCCAAAATCCGGCATTCCAAAGGAATGTCCTCTCCGGCCAGGCCGAAGGGGTAGCCTTTACCGTTCCACCATTCATGATGTTTCAAAATCCAATCGGCAATAGGCGCTAAATCCGGACTGGATTGGGCAATTCTAAAGCCAATCTCGCTATGCTTTTGCATTTCTTGAAATTCCTTAGCACTTAATTTGCCAGGTTTAAAAAGAAGAGTATCGGATATTCCTACTTTACCAATGTCATGGAAGCGGGCAAAGAGCCGCAAGCTATTAATTTTATCTGTAGGCATTTTCAGATACTCGGCGATTTTCTCAATTATCTCGGACAATCTGTCCGCATGCCCTTCAGTGATATAATCCCTGGCCTCCAAGGCTTTCATCATCACCCCAACTACATTGCTCTTGGCGCTTTGGTTATGCAGGAGCTTATCGTAGTTCATTTTATTTTCTGCTTCTTTTAACAGTTTTAGCATATCAACCTGCTCATTTTTACTGAAGGTTATTCCGTAGGAGATGCTTAAGGGCAGGAGAGGATTATTATTATTAAAATCCTCCACAGCCCGAAGCATTTTTTCCGGAATTAAAGAGACTTCTTTTTCCGAAGAACTTCTTAAGATCACGCAGAATTCGTCCCCGCCGATACGGGCAATAAACCCGGAAGCTGCAACTGCTTTTCGCAAAATCTCCGCGCATGTAATTAATAATTTATCTCCTGCCGGATGACCGAGGGTATCATTAACTAATTTCAAACCGTCAATATCACATATCATAATTGCTGTGATTTCTCCAGGCTTGCTCTGTCCGTTTGCTAATTCTTTCTCAAAACAGCTGCGGTTGTAAAGTCCCGTTAGGCTGTCATGGTCGGCAATGTATTGAAGCTTGCGGTCAGCTTCCTTGCGAACGGTAATATCCCGGAAAGACTGAATAGCCCCGACAACTTCTCCCTCGGTGTTATATAGAGGAGTTGCCTTTAGGGCGTAATGCTTGCCGCCGCTAGGGCCGGGCACAAAATAATCACCCACAAATACCGTATCTTCGCCTTCATATTTGAGGTCGGAACCATAAGCCCGAGCCTTCTCGATATCAAAGTCCAGCACAAGTTCAGCCAGCAAAGGATGGTTTTTATCCGCAAAGGGCAGAGCTTCTTTATAATCTTCGCGGCCAAGGACATCTTCAGCCCTAACCCCAGTCAGGTTTGCCAGCGCCTTGTTCCAGAAAAGAACCCTGCCCTCCCGGTCAATAACCAAAGTAGCATCAGGTAAAAAACCGATAATATTCTCTAACAACTGTTTAGAATTACGTAATTCTTTTTCTTGGGCTTCCAACTGGTCATACTGCATTCTCAGCTCTTCTTCAATGGAAATAATCTCCTCCAAGGCGGCTTCCAGCTTTTGATTGGCTTTTAAGATTTCATCCTGGTATTCAATCTGTTCGGTAATATCGCTGGCAACTCCGATGTAAAAGAGAATATTATGGTTTTTATCGGCAATAGCCGAACCGCTTAAGCGATGCCAATGCCATTCGCCATTTTGGTGTTTCATTCGGCAGGATATTTTATTGCCAACACCCGGGGCAGCCTTTATTTGGGCCAGGAATTTCTCAAAAAGCCGGAGGTCTTCCGGATGAACATATTCCCGGTAATGGCGCCCTTCTATTTCCGTCGGATCATGCCCTAAGGCCTCTTTCCAACTGGGAGAAACAAAGGAATAATAACCTTCTAAAGTCATGGTATAAATAATCGACGGGGCATTATTGACGATACTCTTAAACATTTGCTCGCTTTCCAACAAAGCATCTTCCGACATCCTAAGCGCTAATTCCCTTTGTTCCAGTTCTTTTTCCAGGAGAATTTGCTTGGTTACATCCATGCCGATACCCAGCTTAGCTTCGCGCCCTCCCGGCCAGCGAACAATATGCCCCCGTAAATCCAACCATTTGTTATTAATAGGGTCTTGATAAACTTCCCGGTAAAAGTACTGATCTTTTAAGGCCAAAGCCTTGTGATTATTACAGTTCGGGCATGGCCCTGTCTGCCCCAGGCGAACTGTTTCCCAACATTTCTTGCCTAGGGTATCCCCCCAAAGAGCCTTGCCATGTTTATTCATATAAAGTATTTCGTAAGTTTCCAGATCAATTGCATAGACGATTGCCTCGAGTTCATCAAAGATCCTGAGGAGATTTGTATTTATCTCCGCCTCTGGTTCAGGTGCTCCTTTAAATGTAGCCATCTTTTCCCCCTCGATTATTTCCTTTGTTTTCAAATATTCTCTCTGTTCTTCGTCTTAATTTCCCTTTCTTAGGCGTTTTTAGTTCATTTGATTCTTCTTGCTTTGCTGATAATGTTCATAAAAAACTCTACTCCGCAATGATGTAGGTGTAAGCCCTCCGAGGAGTAGCATTAATGGGGAAGTAAAAGATTGTGATTTATTTATTAAATATTTCGACATTATATAAAAATAATCCTCTCTGATGACAAAAAAATAAGCCTTGCGGCAAAAATATTTTGCAAATCGCATCTAGACGCGGTTTGTCTCCTATAAAACTGTTTTAATAGTGGCTCCGCCTAAGACTATCTCCCCTTGGTAAAAAACAACGGCCTGCCCCGGCGTGATAGCCCGCTGGGCCTCCGCAAAGTCAACCCTAATCATTTTCTCATCGAGGGTGTTGATCTCGGCAGGCACTTGAGGAGCATTATACCTAATCTTAACTTTAACTTGCAAAGCCCCCGCCGGGGGATCACCGGAGATAAAATTATAATTTTCGCCAAGCAAAGCGGTATGGTACAGTTCTTCTCGCGGTCCGACCTGAATAATATTGCGCTGCGGATCAATCCTGGTTACATAAACCGGGTAGCCTAGAGCTAAGCCTAAGCCTTTATGCTGACCTATGGTGTAACGGTAAATGCCGCGGTGTTCGCCCAGTTTTCTGCCCTGCGAATCGACAATATCCCCGGGAGCTTCAGCCAGGCTGCGATACTGCTCCACAAAATCGCCATATGATCCTTCCACAAAGCAAATCTCCTGGCTTTCGGCTTTATTGGCTACAATTAATCCTTCTTCCCTAGCTAGGGCGCGGATCTCCGTTTTGCGATAAGTTCCCAAAGGAAAAAGCACTGCCTCCAGCTGTTCCTGTGTCAGGTTATAAAGAGCATAGCTTTGGTCTTTAGTACCATCAAGGCCCACCTTGAGAACCCACTTGCGAGAGTTAGGATCATATTCGCGGCGGGCATAATGGCCGGTGGCGATGTAATCTGCCTGCAAAGCTTTAGCCTTTCTCAATAAAGATTCAAATTTAATAAGCTTGTTGCAGGAAATACAAGGATTGGGAGTTCTCCCTGCCAGATATTCATCACAAAACTCTTTAATAACCTTCTCCTCAAATTCCTGCCGGAAATTCATAACATAATGGGGAATACCCAATTTCCAGGCTACTCTTTGCGCGTCGCCGACCGCTTCCAGGCTGCAGCAAGCCCGGGCGTTATCGTCTGCTTGAGGCCAGATTTGCATTGTGACCCCAATCACTTCATAACCCTCTTTTTGCAGGAGCAAGGCTGCCACCGCACTGTCCACACCGCCGCTCATCGCCACAATTACTTTTTTACCCATCCTTTACCCCCGTACTGAAAGTTGTTCATTAAAAAGGAATTTTAAAAACCCAAACACCTAAAACCGTACAAAGCAGAAACAACGCGTAGGCTAAGCCTGGTTTTTTATAATGCAGTAATATTCCCGGAAACATAATACAATAAAAAAGCAGAGAAAACAAAGTACACCAGCCGTTAAAATACACAATTCCTCCGAAATAATGCCAAACTACTTCCACCGCAAAATAAATAACAATAAATTTCAAAAGGTATTTTAATTGACGGCTTAGTTTTGAGGGCCACTTGGACAAAAAAAGCAGGGCTGTCCCTGGCAGAAGGATAAAACAATGAATGATTTCTTCTACTGTATACGTAAAGACGGCCGGGGTCATCTTCCACAGAAAGAAGTTATGAGTCAAGACCATAACATTATACAGCAAACCCATCGCTCCCGCAAAGACCATGGAAGCGTGGTATTTGCGCCAGTTTTTCCAATCGGCCCAACGCCAGACAGCATAGATTATGAAAGCATCCACTGCTAAATTCACTGCGGCACCTACCCTTAAAGCAGTTTTATAGCTGTGCAAACATCCTTTCACTCAGGGGGAATATGGGCGAGCCGGACTCCGGTAATTTCGGCAATAAAAGGATCAATAGCCACCAGGTCATCTTTGCTTAGCTCCTGTAAAGAGGCCTTGCCCATAGCACTGAGTGACATCTTCATTTCGTCGGTGCAGGATTTTAAGTAAAGATACAGGCTTTTAGCTCCTTTATTAATATTAAAGCGGCGGGCATATTTACCTACCTGCCAGGCAATTGCCGTAGGAGGCTCAAAAGGCATGGCCTTCAGCACCTGGGTATGGGAGACGGCAAATATGGCGGCTGTCCCAATATATACGGCATCGGCTCCTAAAGCCAGTACTTTTAAGAAATCACCGGGAGTAATAAGCTTACCGTCGATTATTAAGTCAATATCCTTTTTCGCTCCTTCTTTCTCCAGATATTTAACAGCTCTGGCCAAAGCAAAAATTGTCGGCAGACCATGATCATCCAAAAGAGTGGGCGGCGAACCCTTGGAAGCTCCCTCAGTGCAGCTTACTGCCACAAAATCCAAGCCGGCTTCCAGGCACCAAGCCAGGTCTTTTTCCAGCATATCGCCGCTTGCTATTTTGGCGCCAATGGGAATACCATCGGTAATCCTCCGCAACTCTTTAACTTTTTTGCATAAATCCTGGGGACTGTTTATACCGGGAATACGGGAAGGGTAAACCACACTTTCCCCCCTCTTGTTACCAAACATTTTACGCATCTTGCGGGATATTTTCTGAGCCGGCAGAATGCCATAAGATCCGCCCACCGCTCCTTGACCAAAATGCAATTCCAAAGCATCGGCTTGTCTTAAGATTTCCGCTTCCTTGCTCCAAGGTCCGCGGTTATACTGGAGGATTAGCTGCTCAGCCGCTTGGCGCTCCTTGGCTAAAAGGCCTCCTTGACCGGTGTTAACGGCAGTGCCTGCCATAGTACAACCCTTGGCCAGGGCAATCCTGATCCGCTCGCTGACCGCAAAGCCATAGCCCATCCCGCCTACCATAATGGGAGTTTCTAAAATGAGCGGCCGGCGGGCTTGCTTGCCGATGATAACAGTAGTATCAATCTCGGCGAATTCCTGAATTGGCAGGGTGTCAATCTGGGCAAAAGGAAACATTAGGCTGTCAATGGAGGGAAATTTTTTAGGGCTTCCCAGCGGCCTCTCAATGGCCTTGCCTGATTCCGCCCTTAAGTTAAGCTCTACAATTTTCTGGGGAGTAACCCGGGAAGCAGCGGAAACAAATTCCCAGAGATTCGCGTGGTATTCGTCAGTCATGATAATTTTGGTTGCCCTGCGAAAAACCCTGGCGATTAAGGCTCTTCCCAGATATTTGATCCCGGCCAATCCTCCCAATAAAAGAAGGATCCCAGATCTTAAACGAATTTTAGAGCGGCGTTTCCTCATATTCTTAGATTCTCCCTTAATCTTAATCTCAAATTTTCTCCTGCCGAAACCTCAGGATCGTTGGGCTATAGCTTTCTAACCTTGGCAATCAGCAGAATAAGTAAGGGAATCCCAACCTGCAAAGGAAGAGCATAATAGGGATAGACATTAAGTGCCCAGTCTAGCATCTTGAAAATATCATCATAGAGCCAGCGTGCCAAGACCACGGTAAATAAAACTAAAGGGAAAACCAAGGGCTTATAGTCATCCAGGTTTAAAAGCTGGGCAATCCCGACAACTGCGGCATACAAGCAGATAGTGATCTTAACCCACCCACCTAATAAAAGGTTGACAGAAATTAAAGGCTCCAATTGGAGCTCCGGCGTTAACTCCGTACTGAGGCTTGGCGGGAAGACTAATCTGGTTAAAAGATCTGGCCCCAAACTCAAAAGGTCCCGGATAATAACACCGAAAATAATAAACCCCATCACTAAAAAAGCTGTAAAGGACACTTTCTTTAACTGGCGCGCCGAATAAAGCGCTGGGAAAATCATTAAGAACGCGACGCTTTCCCCAAAAGGAAAGGTAAAAACCCCCAGGGAAGCTTTAATTACCGGTGCCAGGCCCTTTTCTAAGAAAGGAAATAAGTTATCTGTATCATATTCGGGAAGGAGCAAACAGAAAATAACTAAGAGAAAAACAAACAAATAAGGCATGAGAATTTCGGCTGCTCTCCCCGTTACTTCCAGCCCCTTCCGCAGGCAATAGGCAATAAGCAAGGCAAAACAGCCCATGGTGAACACCATAGGGGTTTTAAAGTAAACCGTAACATTCATATGCTCGCCGAAATCGCGGAGAACGATGGCAGCGAGGTGCAGAAAGTACCAAATATATAATAAAGCCAGGACAGTGCCGAAATATTTGCCAAAAACCTTTTTCAGAATTTCGACCAGGGTCAGGGAAGGATTAATTAACGCGATTCGGACATAAAGCCAGATCAGCAAAAAACCTCCCAGCCAGCCGAAGATATAAGCTAACCAGGCATCCTGGCCGGCTATAGTAGTCGGATTTAAAACTGCAGTGCTGCCAAAGAGGAACCCCATGATCAATAAAGCTAATTGAAAGCCGGAAATCTTAATATCTTTAATCATAAACCAATCCCCAAAACTAAGTTTATCACTCTTTCGATCAGCACAGTCGGACTCAACGGCTCCCTTTCCAGGATTAACAATAACCCCAAAGTAAAGCCTGCTGCAAGCAGT
>JBMNGP010000027.1:0-31896 GCA_050949905.1 Desulfitobacteriia bacterium
TACTTAAGTTTCGCACCCTATTAAACATCTAGATATTAGGATTTATTTGAGTAAAAAAACAATGAAAAACCGCATGAACACTGCATTTTTGGTATAATTTAAGTGCCAACCAAAACTAACCAAAATGAGGTGCTATCATGCGGAAACCTATCCAAGAAATTCAAAAAGTACTGAACACACACAGTTATTCTATTAACAACATCATATTCGAAGTGATGAAAACATTCAAGTTAAAATCACTCTGCTGCGGGTGGGTTTTCAAAAACACGATGGTTACAGTGCTTCTGAAATCATCACAATCATGTTGGTGCTACCCCTGATGCTCTTAAAAAGTGTCAATGCTCTGTACAAAAGTGAATATCAAAAGGTTACCGCAATGAAAAAA
Organism: Desulfitobacteriia bacterium; assembly: GCA_050949905.1. Classification (GTDB taxonomy): domain Bacteria; phylum Bacillota; class Desulfitobacteriia; order Desulfitobacteriales; family Syntrophobotulaceae; genus DUML01. The sequence continues at coordinate 386 of JBMNGP010000027.1, forward strand.
GATTCTATTTACCGTTTGAAAAATAACGAAAGGATGCCTTGGAGATCTTTGTTATGGGCTGTCGCTAAGCAGTTTCAAAAACTGGTGAATCCTGAGAAAAAGATCGCCGACAATTCAGCTTTCATTCTGGATGATACCACGCAAGCGAAAACCGGCAGAAGGATTGAGCAGATCTCCATAATTCATGACCATGTTGCAGGTAAAGCAGGAAACAAATTAGGATTCAAAAACTTAACATTAGGTTTATTCGACGGTAAAAGCTTCACCCCCTTGGATTTCAGCCTACATTCTGAAAAACGTTTAAAAAAGAGAAGACATCGTAAGGAGCAGTATCGAAAAGAGCGTGCTCCTAAAACAGCAGGAGCAAAACGAGTTCATGAATGTAAGATGGATAAAATCTCAAATGGTCTGAATATGCTTAAGCGTGCCATCAAACATGGATTTCGGGCCAAATATGTTCTGGTTGATAGCTGGTTTAGCAGCAAAGAGCTTATTCTAACGACTCAGCATCTAGCTCAAGAATCAATGCACGTTATCTGTGGGATTCGCAAAGATAAAAGAAATTATGTTTACGAAGAGAAGGTTTTAAATGCTAAACAGTTGCTTAAGACTCTCCATAAAGAAGGAAAAGAAAAACGCTGCAGGAAACGAAATACCCGCTACTTTGAGGTTGCCGTAACTTACGAGGGCATAGGAGAAGTCAAGCTATATTTTTGTCGTTTCCCTTACCAAAAAGAATGGAGATTATTTCTTTCAACCGATACCACCCTTTCATTTTTAAGCATGATGGAGATTTACTCCGTCCGCTGGACAATAGAAGTATTCTTTAAAGAAGTAAAACAACAGCTCAAATTAGGAACTTGTCAGTCCAGGGATTTTGATGCTCAGATAGCTCACGTTACAACCTGCTATATTCTCTACATTTTCCTTGCCTATTTTCGTCGGGTAAACGATTATGAATCATTGGGCGGTGTATTCCAGGTGATTAAAGATGAATTAGTAGAAAAAAATCTGGCAGAAAGACTCTGGAATTTGTTTGAAGAATTATTGCAAGTGATCATTGATGGTATAGCAAACCACGGTTTTGTAGACATTCTGGAATTTAAAAGTTCCGTTGAATATCTATACATTAAAGAATTATTTAAGCAGTCTTTCTTGAATAAGCAGCTTCAAGTTCTTGAAAAAGCCTGCTAACCAGCAATAATCACAAAATTGTTTCTTAAGATTTCCCCTAGAAAACTACGTTTTCGGGGTGCGAAACTTTAGGTCTTATATGTTAAGTAAGAAAACTTTCCTACACATTACCCTATATGAATCAATTATGAGAACTGAAACTCCGAACAAGCAGATAGCTATCGCTAGAATAGTTTCTGCCTCTTCAGAATTCCCGCCGTCCCCCCGCCTTAGATAGCTCTTATCTTAGGCTGGGGGATGTGGTGCCTGAACCCGCCCAAGATGCTTCCGCTTCTGCACCCTTGCGGGAATTCTGGGTTATCAGCTTTAACTTTTTAAAAAGCAACATTCATTTCAACAATTAAATAAATTGGTCTCTCTGAAAAAGAGAATGCTATTTTCAGCCGAGATAAACCAAAGTTACCCGGCGCACCCCGCACTCTTCCATTCTTTGTAGAAGTTCTCCCAGGATTTCAATGAAGAAGCCCAAGATTCAGAGGCTGACAGGACATCAGCCTCTTCAATTTGACTTTTATAATTTACTTCTTTTACGTAATCCTAGATAATATCGTTTCTGTTGTGCAAGCTCGTCAAGTATAGAGTGTAGAACTTTAGATCTACTTTTAACATCTAACCCATATGAAGATTTCTTTGCTTTTTCTGATGCTTCTTTTATATCTTCAATCTTCATAACGGTTGCTACTACACAATAGTAGCTCTTAGATCGACCTTCGTTAAAATTATCTAACATATCCTTTAGCAGTTCTTCTCTTATGTTCTGCAATCTTTTATATTCTATAAATCCATTTTCCTGGATAAAAATAATATCTTCCTCTAGCTTTTGATAACACTTGAATGAATCATATTCTGCTCCCGCTTCCCGATGTTTCCGCCACTTTTCACAATCATAACTTTCCCTGCATTCCCAGCAAAACTCAATCCCCTTTTATTAATAGCACATGTAATAAATGGACAGCCAAGAGTCATGCGTGATTTACTCTTACATCCTCCACATCTACTATTACCATCCGTATGATACATCGGACACAACTGACACGAAAGACCACATATCCCCATTTCTGGGTATTTAATCTCCATTAGTGAATAGTCCCTTTATCTTAATATCATCCAAACAGATATATCCGCCACACGATGTAGCGGCCACGCCGCGCGATTTTTTAGTCACGGTAGAGATGCTGGTTACCCGACACCCCCCGCACAGTTCCCGGCGTGCGGAACTACCGCACCGGGCTCTTCAAGCATATTCGCCTCCGTATTCAAGCAAAACAATCTTCTATCCATTCTATTTGTAACTGTTTATTTGGGTTTTCGGTTATTCTCGGCTTTACCAATCCATACCATTTCATTTTTGCTTCGAACTCTTTCCAGTTGAAGCTTTTTCGCTGGCTTCTGCGGTTCAGCCATTTGTACAGGATTTTCAGGGCGATATTATAGAACTCAGTGATTCCTTTGCTGTTTCCTATTACGCCATAATAGTTAAAGTATCCTCTTAGCTTAGTATTTAACATGCCTACGATCTTCCTCAGCCGGTTGTTCCGGTTCTCTTTGCACCACGCTGTAAATGCTTTTATTGATTTTCTGAGTTTGTTCCGGCTTGTTCTTCTGGCAATGATGTCTTTCCCTTTGTGGGATACTTTCCACCGGTATTCGAATCCCAAGAATTCAAAGCTGGTGTTTTCATGCTTCCTAAACCGGGAGAAACTGATGATTTTGGTTTTTTCCTTAGCCATCTCCAACCCAAACTTGTTGAGCCGTCCGGCCAGCGCTTTGTAAAATCGTTCAGCGTCCCGTTTATACCTGAAGGCGCAGATAAAATCATCAGCGAATCGGCAGAGGTAAGCTTCTGCCTGGCATCTTGGTTTTACAATTTTCTCGAACCATATATCCAGTGTGTAGTGCAAATAGATGTTGGCCAGTACCGGGCTTATGATTGCACCTTGCGGACATCCGGTTATGGGATGGATTACTTTTCCGTCTGTTTCCAGTATCCCTGCTTTGAGCCATTTGTTGATGAGTCTCAGAAAATGCTGTATCTTTGATTCTTTGTTTGAGCATTTCCATCAGCCACCCGTGGTCGATGTTGTCAAAAAAACCTTTGATGTCAGCTTCTACAATGTAGCTGTATTTTCCCTGAATTTCTTTGGTGAGTTCCTGTACGGCTTTTTGCGGGCCTGTTCCCGGTCTGTAACCATAGCTGCATTTTTGAAAGTCCTGTTCGTAGATGGCTTCCAATATCCGAGCTGCCGCTCGTTGCAGTACTTTGTCTTTGACTGCCGGGATCCCTAGCGGTCTGGTTTTGCCATCCCCTTTTGGTATGTGGACTCTTCTGACCAACTTGGCTTTGTATTTCTTTTCTTTTAGGGTTGTCAGCAGTTCGTTTAGGTTGTGGTCAAGGTTTTTGGTAAATTCTTTGGCCGTCTCTTTATCCACACCGGCGGCTGCTTTTTTGTTGATATCAGCCCATGCTTGATACAATGCCTGACGGTTAATGAGTCCGTAGAGGTTTCCGAATCTGTGCTTTTTGTCTTGTTTTGCTTTTGTTGCTATTCCCCGCAGTGAGGTTTGCATTGTTTCCTCCAGTCCTGCAGTCCGGACAATGTTTCCTTTGCGGGCTGCATATGCCTGTTAACCCCTTCCCCGTGTAGCCGGCTCTCCCGTCCTCAGAGTACTATGGGTTAATCCGAATTCCTGTGTGCATTGGCTGTCCTCTTTTTCGATTGGATTAGCCTACCTGCTTTCTGGCAGGAGCAACAGGAGCCTCCCAAGTTCCTGATACTTCTCTTTATACATGCCACGTTCTCTGACCCCGACAGACCTTCTGGAATCTTGCCATTCGTCGATTCTTCCGTGTTGGCTTCCATGACGTTAAACATGTCGCCGTCTGCTCTTGTCCGTTTCCGGTACCTCACTTACGGGGCTGAATGTGCTTCCGGAGTTACGGTTCTCCTTATGGCCTATATAATTCTCTGTGTACGCTTCGCCTTGCTGTTGCCAGTTTCGGCGCAACACTCGATATGGGTGGTTGGCTAGACCTTACCCAGCAAGGACTTTCACCTTGCAAGAAGTACCAAGCTTTGCTTGGCGCACTAACGATGGCGGATTACCGCCGCGCCATACCGCATACATCTAGACAAAGTGGCGGTAATCTGTGGTTAGGCGTAGTGTTCGCTCTTTTAAGAATCACATGCAACAATCACTTCTAAATATTTACATTATTCCACACCATTACTACTTCTACCTTCTAAATGGATATTTATGGGCATAATATTATTGAACAACTATTTGGAAGGTGTTATGATATGGACAAAGAAAACAAGAATAAACATTCTAAGGAGGGGGAGGCCATGGCTACACCTCTAAGCAAAAAGGAAGAAACGATAAAAGAAAAATTAGACAGAATTAGTGCGAAAGCTTCTGTCTTAACCGGAAATGACAATATGATTGAACTTGATCCCAAAAACCCCCAGCACAAAGAATGGTTCGAAGATGATAAATGTAAAGGGAATTAATGCCCTATGCCAGATTCAAAAGATATATATTTAGTTCGGATTTATTACAAAGGACATTCAGGGGCCTTTAAATCAAGACCTGTTCTTATCCTTAATAATCTTGGCAATGGCTGGGTTACTATCGTTGAAATTACATCAGTACCTCCAAAACAGCCCCCATCCCACTATGATAAATTCAAAGAACCTATAATAAAATGGAACCAATGTGGATTAGCAAATCCTTCATTTATTAAATGTAAAAATATACACAACATAGAAATATCTAGACTCTTTAAGAAGATAGGAATTATGGATGATGATGAATTTATTAACATAATCGAGAAAATTGATTTATTCAACTAGACCTCAGACGAGGTCTTTTCTTATCTGCAGAGACTAGCTGTCATAAGCAACAAGAGGTTTAAAAAATACATGCAAGCGGACATTACGCCGTCACGGTAGAGATGCCGGTTACCCGACACCCCCCGCACAGAATCCCGGCGTGCGGAACTACCGCACCGGGCTCTTCAAGCATATTCGCCTCCGTATTCAAGCAAAACAATCTTCTATCCATTCTATTTGTAACTGTTTATTTGGGTTTTCGGTTATTCTCGGCTTTACCAATCCATACCATTTCATTTTTGCTTCGAACTCTTTCCAGTTGAAGCTTTTTCGCTGGCTTCTGCGGTTCAGCCATTTGTACAGGATTTTCAGGGCGATATTATAGAACTCAGTGATTCCTTTGCTGTTTCCTATTACGCCATAATAGTTAAAGTATCCTCTTAGCTTGGTATTTAACATGCCTACGATCTTCCTCAGCCGGTTGTTCCGGTTCTCTTTGCACCACGCTGTAAATGCTTTTATTGATTTTCTGAGTTTGTTCCGGCTTGTTCTTCTGGCAATGATGTCTTTCCCTTTGTGGGATACTTTCCACCGGTATTCGAATCCCAAGAATTCAAAGCTGGTGTTTTCATGCTTCCTAAACCGGGAGAAACTGATGATTTTGGTTTTTTCCTTAGCCATCTCCAACCCAAACTTGTTGAGCCGTCCGGCCAGCGCTTTGTAAAATCGTTCAGCGTCCCGTTTATACCTGAAGGCGCAGATAAAATCATCAGCGAAACGGCAGAGGTAAGCTTCTGCCTGGCATCTTGGTTTTACAATTTTCTCGAACCATATATCCAGTGTGTAGTGCAAATAGATGTTGGCCAGTACCGGGCTTATGATTGCACCTTGCGGACATCCGGTTATGGGATGGATTACTTTTCCGTCTGTTTCCAGTATCCCTGCTTTGAGCCATTTGTTGATGAGTCTCAGAAATGCTGTATCTTTGATTCTTTGTTTGAGCATTTCCATCAGCCACCCGTGGTCGATGTTGTCAAAAAAACCTTTGATGTCAGCTTCTACAATGTAGCTGTATTTTCCCTGAATTTCTTTGGTGAGTTCCTGTACGGCTTTTTGCGGGCCTGTTCCCGGTCTGTAACCATAGCTGCATTTTTGAAAGTCCTGTTCGTAGATGGCTTCCAATATCCGAGCTGCCGCTCGTTGCAGTACTTTGTCTTTGACTGCCGGGATCCCTAGCGGTCTGGTTTTGCCATCCCCTTTTGGTATGTGGACTCTTCTGACCAACTTGGCTTTGTATTTCTTTTCTTTTAGGGTTGTCAGCAGTTCGTTTAGGTTGTGGTCAAGGTTTTTGGTAAATTCTTTGGCCGTCTCTTTATCCACACCGGCGGCTGCTTTTTTGTTGATATCAGCCCATGCTTGATACAATGCCTGACGGTTAATGAGTCCGTAGAGGTTTCCGAATCTGTGCTTTTTGTCTTGTTTTGCTTTTGTTGCTATTCCCCGCAGTGAGGTTTGCATTGTTTCCTCCAGTCCTGCAGTCCGGACAATGTTTCCTTTGCGGGCTGCATATGCCTGTTAACCCCTTCCCCGTGTAGCCGGCTCTCCCGTCCTCAGAGTACTATGGGTTAATCCGAATTCCTGTGTGCATTGGCTGTCCTCTTTTTCGATTGGATTAGCCTACCTGCTTTCTGGCAGGAGCAACAGGAGCCTCCCAAGTTCCTGATACTTCTCTTTATACATGCCACGTTCTCTGACCCCGACAGACCTTCTGGAATCTTGCCATTCGTCGATTCTTCCGTGTTGGCTTCCATGACGTTAAACATGTCGCCGTCTGCTCTTGTCCGTTTCCGGTACCTCACTTACGGGGCTGAATGTGCTTCCGGAGTTACGGTTCTCCTTATGGCCTATATAATTCTCTGTGTACGCTTCGCCTTGCTGTTGCCAGTTTCGGCGCAACACTCGATATGGGTGGTTGGCTAGACCTTACCCAGCAAGGACTTTCACCTTGCAAGAAGTACCAAGCTTTGCTTGGCGCACTAACGTCCCGCAGGTTCCCGCAGCGTCATACTATATTCATATAGCTAAGTTGAGGGAACGTGCTGTTGTACTAAACCGCTGCGCGGTGGCTTATCAAATACAGGATACCCTTATGTAATTTGAGTCATGATATCATCTTTTTGAATCTATCCCTATTTAATTCGAAAGGATGATTAAATCATGACTCAAAACCGTTATACCCTATCTGAGCATTTTCTGCAAATGAAATCGGAAATGGAACTTCGCGGGTTCTCTCCTCAAACGATGCGGCATTACCTGACCCACTTGAGGCTTTTGGAGAAACATTATGCCAAACCGGCTCCTTTGATCTCTGCGGAGGAGCTCAAAGAATATCTCCATTACCGCGTTAAGTCCGGGATCAGTTACAGCAATATCAATATTTCCTGCAACGCTTTCAATCTCTTTTTTAATAAGGTTCTTCAGTGTAATTGGTCCGATGATGTCATTATACGCCCCAAACGCTTAAAGAAGTTTCCCTGTGTTCTTTCCAGACAGGAGATTCTAGCGATTATTGATCAAGTCGGCTATCTGAAGCATAAGGCGATTCTTCTGACCACTTATTCTTCCGGGCTTCGTATTAGTGAAACGCTTAACCTTAGGGTCTCGGATATTGATTCCAAGCAAATGCTGATCAGGGTTGTTCAAGGGAAAGGAGGCAAAGACCGTTTTTCTATTCTTTCTCAAGAAAATCTCCGGGTTTTGCGGGAATACTGGAAACTTTTCCGCCCTGATGATTTTCTTTTCCCCGGATATATCAAAGGTAAACCGCTTTCGGCCAGGCATATCCAGCAAATCTTTCAGGAAGCCAAGGCTAAGGCCGGAATTTTGAAACCGGCTACGGTGCATTCTCTGCGCCATAGTTTTGCCACTCATTTACTGGATAGGGGTACCGATTTACGCACGATTCAAGTTCTCTTAGGGCACAGCGATATTTCTACGACGGCGCTTTATCTCCATCTTTCGGTTAAGCGGATTGCTGCGGTGCAAAGTCCGCTGGATGGCGGTGATACTAATGCCTGAGCTGAAGGAGATTTTTGATCAGGTCTATGCTTCTAAGGATACCGCTATCTCTATGTCTCCCCAGCAGGCGAAGGCTTTTCATATGATCCGCCATTGCCGTAGCGCCAAGCTAGGGGCGCATTCGATGGTTTGTTCTGAGTGCGGAACTTCAACGGTTTCCTACAATTCCTGTCGTAATCGGCATTGTCCCAAGTGTCAGCTGGCTGTGCAGGAGAGTTGGGTTCAAGCTCAGTTAAAGAAGTTATTGCCGGTAGGTTATTTCCATGTGGTGTTTACGATTCCCCATGAGCTGAACTCCCTCGTTTTGCACAACCAAAAGCTGCTTTATTCCCTTTTGCTTCGTGCGGCCGGTCATACATTGATGGAGCTGGCAAGGGACCCTAAGTATCTAGGTGCAACCATCGGCCTTACTTCGGTTTTGCATACCTGGGGCCGGAATTTATCATTTCATCCTCATGTTCATGCCATTGTCCCTGGAGGCGGGCTTAGTAGCGATGGTCTTCGCTTTGTCCGATCCCGCAAAAAGTTTTTTATTCCGGTTAAGGTTGTCTCCAATAAGTTTAGGGGTAAGTTCCTTTATTTTTTGAAGAAGGCCTATACCCGGGGTGAGCTGAAGTTTTTTCATGAGACCACCTTACTTGCCATACCCGGTAATTTTGCTTCTTTTGTAGATAGCCTTTATGCAAAGAAATGGGTTGTTTTTTGTAAGAAACCCTTTAAGTCTCCGGAGCATGTGGTTCGCTATCTTGGTAGATATACGCATAGGGTGGCTATTAGTAATTCGAGAATTAAGTCTTTTGATGGAAAGTCGGTCAGTTTTTTCTGGAAGGATTATAAAGATAAGGGTAAGCCTAAGTTGATGACGCTTCAGTCCGCTGAGTTTACCCGCAGGTTTCTTCAGCATATCTTGCCTGATGGTTTCGTTAAGATCCGGCATTATGGGATTTTATGCAGCAGGAATATCGGTAGCAAACTGCTCCGTTGCCGCCGGTTGGCGAAAGGTAAAATGCCGGATTTTTCACCCCGGCCAAAATCAAGGTATTGTCCTTACTGCGGTAGTTCCAAGGTTACTTTTGTGTGGCAATCCTTTCCTTCTGTCGTCACTTAAGTTTTATTAATTGAATAGTTTTTGCAATGCCCGTTTTTGGGGAGGGGGAAGGTATGTCTATTTTTGAGTTCTATTTAGGCCGTTTTGCATTATTGCTGTCTTTTTGTTGGTGGTTTGCTTTGTTTTCTGTTTAACGGCAGGGACTAAAAAAGATTGAATTTCCATAGTTTTTGTGTTCCGTCGGCAGACGGTTTAGTACAACACACGATTCATGATGTTCCGGTTTTTCGGTTTATTATGTACTTTTCAACAACGCCAGAGATTCTGTTCTTTGGCTGTTTTCTTTTGTGCTGAACATCATAAATCGCTTACTGTTAGCCGATGCCGTACGCCCCCAGATCAGAGGCCGCCAAGGAGGGCGGCCACTTGAACCTACGCAGTTTTTAGTGCGCTATATAGCTGAAATGTGCAACAAGGGCTGTGTAATTCCGCCCTTGTTTATTAATAAGAAGATAGCTGTTTTCGCTAGCCTAAAATGACCGAAAAAAAGGGAGGTGCGGACAACTTACACCGTCTATTTGGACGTTATGCGGCAGCATTAACAGATAGCTTCTAAAAGTTCTTGATAAATTTCAGGATTTTATTTTTATTCTCATAAAATAACAGTCCAATCAATCCAAAAATTATAGTTGTTATTAGTATTCAAATTATATTCTGATACACTGCGATATTATTAAACTTTTCGATATCAGTAGGTGAGCCAACACAAACAAGTACCCTATATATTCTTAGTAACATTCTCAATATATAACCCATTGTAATTGTGATTATTATTAATACTGCTATAAGAACAGATTTTATCATTGATTTCCACCTCGTAAACATGACTATTTATTTTTGTTTTTCCTTCTGAAATCATTATAAACTATTTTTTCTTTTACAACGCATTTTTCTAAAAGTGTGCACTAGCAATCACACTCCATAATCCGCGCATGGAGGTGCGGCTCCTGCGTACGGTTTCGGAGTCACGGTAGAGATGCCGGTTACCCGACACCCCCCGCACAGAATCCCGGCGTGCGGAACTACCGCACCGGGCTCTTCAAGCATATTCGCCTCCGTATTCAAGCAAAACAATCTTCTATCCATTCTATTTGTAACTGTTTATTTGGGTTTTCGGTTATTCTCGGCTTTACCAATCCATACCATTTCATTTTTGCTTCGAACTCTTTCCAGTTGAAGCTTTTTCGCTGGCTTCTGCGGTTCAGCCATTTGTACAGGATTTTCAGGGCGATATTATAGAACTCAGTGATTCCTTTGCTGTTTCCTATTACGCCATAATAGTTAAAGTATCCTCTTAGCTTAGTATTTAACATGCCTACGATCTTCCTCAGCCGGTTGTTCCGGTTCTCTTTGCACCACGCTGTAAATGCTTTTATTGATTTTCTGAGTTTGTTCCGGCTTGTTCTTCTGGCAATGATGTCTTTCCCTTTGTGGGATACTTTCCACCGGTATTCGAATCCCAAGAATTCAAAGCTGGTGTTTTCATGCTTCCTAAACCGGGAGAAACTGATGATTTTGGTTTTTTCCTTAGCCATCTCCAACCCAAACTTGTTGAGCCGTCCGGCCAGCGCTTTGTAAAATCGTTCAGCGTCCCGTTTATACCTGAAGGCGCAGATAAAATCATCAGCGAAACGGCAGAGGTAAGCTTCTGCCTGGCATCTTGGTTTTACAATTTTCTCGAACCATATATCCAGTGTGTAGTGCAAATAGATGTTGGCCAGTACCGGGCTTATGATTGCACCTTGCGGACATCCGGTTATGGGATGGATTACTTTTCCGTCTGTTTCCAGTATCCCTGCTTTGAGCCATTTGTTGATGAGTCTCAGAAATGCTGTATCTTTGATTCTTTGTTTGAGCATTTCCATCAGCCACCCGTGGTCGATGTTGTCAAAAAAACCTTTGATGTCAGCTTCTACAATGTAGCTGTATTTTCCCTGAATTTCTTTGGTGAGTTCCTGTACGGCTTTTTGCGGGCCTGTTCCCGGTCTGTAACCATAGCTGCATTTTTGAAAGTCCTGTTCGTAGATGGCTTCCAATATCCGAGCTGCCGCTCGTTGCAGTACTTTGTCTTTGACTGCCGGGATCCCTAGCGGTCTGGTTTTGCCATCCCCTTTTGGTATGTGGACTCTTCTGACCAACTTGGCTTTGTATTTCTTTTCTTTTAGGGTTGTCAGCAGTTCGTTTAGGTTGTGGTCAAGGTTTTTGGTAAATTCTTTGGCCGTCTCTTTATCCACACCGGCGGCTGCTTTTTTGTTGATATCAGCCCATGCTTGATACAATGCCTGACGGTTAATGAGTCCGTAGAGGTTTCCGAATCTGTGCTTTTTGTCTTGTTTTGCTTTTGTTGCTATTCCCCGCAGTGAGGTTTGCATTGTTTCCTCCAGTCCTGCAGTCCGGACAATGTTTCCTTTGCGGGCTGCATATGCCTGTTAACCCCTTCCCCGTGTAGCCGGCTCTCCCGTCCTCAGAGTACTATGGGTTAATCCGAATTCCTGTGTGCATTGGCTGTCCTCTTTTTCGATTGGATTAGCCTACCTGCTTTCTGGCAGGAGCAACAGGAGCCTCCCAAGTTCCTGATACTTCTCTTTATACATGCCACGTTCTCTGACCCCGACAGACCTTCTGGAATCTTGCCATTCGTCGATTCTTCCGTGTTGGCTTCCATGACGTTAAACATGTCGCCGTCTGCTCTTGTCCGTTTCCGGTACCACACTTACGGGGCTGAATGTGCTTCAGGAGTTACGGTCCTCCTTATGGCCTATATAATTCTCTGTGTACGCTTCGCCTTGCTGTTGCCAGTTTCGGAGCAACACTCGATATGGGTGGTTGGCTAGACCTTACCCAGCAAGGACTTTCACCTTGCAAGAAGTACCAAGCTTTGCTTGGCGCACTAACGTCTCGCCGGTTCCCGCCGCGCCCTAACCGCATGCATCATCCTCCAAGTGGCGGGAACCGGCTGTTCTGCGAAGTCATACGCCCCCAGACTCAGAGGCCGACAGGACGTCGGCCCCTAATACTTACTGATTATCAATCCTATATATTAATCCATTTATTCTTTTAAGTTGCCTCAGTTCCAATTCACTTTCCGTAATAATATCACAGAAACACACGTGAGATGTATTAACAAGCCATTCGTTATTCCCTTTCAAAAAACATAAATCATCTGGTAGGTTTGGAGCACGCCAGTTAAAAAGTGAATCTGTTATGTCTTTAACTATCTTTTTACTTCTCTCCGAAGTCTGATAATAATATACCATTGCCGTTGGAACAGAAATTGTTCCAGGCCATTCGTTCTGCTCCCTACAACAAATGAAATCTGGCTCTAATTCCTTTACCAATCTATCAAAAGATTGATTATATGCAAGCTGACTATGTTTGATAAAGAGAAAAGTGTCACATGTATCAAACGCAAATTTAATAAGACTTTTGTAATTCTCATCTTTAGGTTCATTTAGAAGAATCCTCATATCGTCCTCCTTAAACCGCGCATGGAGGCGCGGCCTTTTGCGTATGATTTCGTAGAACGTCCTGCGGGTTCCCGAAGTCTGGTTACTACCTGCATACCTCTCAGATTTTGGGAACCCGCTGTTCTACGACGTACGTGCCCCCTGACTCAGCAGCGCCACGGACGGCGCTGCCTTAAATAATTCTAATGAAACTATTATGGCATAAATATATAATGCGATTAATAATAATTCTCAATTTCTAAGAAACCCAATTATTCGCTACTTCCAATTATTGCACCACCCCATTGGAATGTATCAATCCAAATGCGTTTGCCCATAAAATGTATTCGCTCTGTGATTTCACCTAATTCATTATCCTTATATGATATATCAAAATACAGCGTTATCCACCTACCGTCCCATTCAGCTTCCTGCGTACCACGTACTGCTTCAGCGGATAATATATACTCACTTCGATCTGAACCATCAATATATTTCTTAACCAGAGAGTCATTGTACTTGTCAAATATTGCAGTAGCATAACCGCCCGAACAAGCCAGAGCATCCCATTTCACAGCTGCGAAATGAATGAAAATCGTTCCAACAAATATTATCAATAATACGGAAATTCCGGCTATCCGAGTAATAATTTTCTTTCGAAATTTATGGGGTTTCTTTTCTGTACTCACTTTGTTGGAAAAATTAGTCTGAGACCGCCCACTTGTCAGTTCTTCGACTGATATTCCAAACAATTCTGATAAACGAATAAGATTCTCAGTGTCTGGATTTGACAAACCTGTTTCCCATTTTGAAATAGCTTGCCTACTTACATTCAGCTTTTCAGCTATAGCTTCTTGAGAAAGATTATTCTGCTTTCTTAACTTTTGAATTTGCTCTCCAATCGTCATATAATCACCTCGGGGCAATTGTATAGATTATCGCAGTTTTAGTCCACCACTTTTATGTCAACCTTTGGTTGCAAAATGAATGATTCGCCATTAACATGCTCCTTACATATCATAAATTCTTTTCGTCCGCGCCAGGACGGCGCGGCCTTTGCACGATATGTCGTAGAACGTTCAGGGATTCCCGCAGCGTCCCAACCACATTCATATTGACGAAGTTGCGGGAAGGCCGTGTTGTACTAAACCGCTGCGCGGTGGCTTATCAAATACAGGATACCCTTATGTAATTTGAGTCATGATATCATCTTTTTGAATCTATCCCTATTTAATTCGAAAGGATGATTAAATCATGACTCAAAACCGTTATACCCTATCTGAGCATTTTCTGCAAATGAAATCGGAAATGGAACTTCGCGGGTTCTCTCCTCAAACGATGCGGCATTACCTGACCCACTTGAGGCTTTTGGAGAAACATTATGCCAAACCGGCTCCTTTGATCTCTGCGGAGGAGCTCAAAGAATATCTCCATTACCGCGTTAAGTCCGGGATCAGTTACAGCAATATCAATATTTCCTGCAACGCTTTCAAGCTCTTTTTTAATAAGGTTCTTCAGTGTAATTGGTCCGATGATGTCATTATACGCCCCAAACGCTTAAAGAAGTTTCCCTGTGTTCTTTCCAGACAGGAGATTCTAGCGATTATTGATCAAGTCGGCTATCTGAAGCATAAGGCGATTCTTCTGACCACTTATTCTTCCGGGCTTCGTATTAGTGAAACGCTTAACCTTAGGGTCTCGGATATTGATTCCAAGCAAATGCTGATCAGGGTTGTTCAAGGGAAAGGAGGCAAAGACCGTTTTTCTATTCTTTCTCAAGAAAATCTCCGGGTTTTGCGGGAATACTGGAAACTTTTCCGCCCTGATGATTTTCTTTTCCCCGGATATATCAAAGGTAAACCGCTTTCGGCCAGGCATATCCAGCAAATCTTTCAGGAAGCCAAGGCTAAGGCCGGAATTTTGAAACCGGCTACGGTGCATTCTCTGCGCCATAGTTTTGCCACTCATTTACTGGATAGGGGTACCGATTTACGCACGATTCAAGTTCTCTTAGGGCACAGCGATATTTCTACGACGGCGCTTTATCTCCATCTTTCGGTTAAGCGGATTGCTGCGGTGCAAAGTCCGCTGGATGGCGGTGATACTAATGCCTGAGCTGAAGGAGATTTTTGATCAGGTCTATGCTTCTAAGGATACCGCTATCTCTATGTCTCCCCAGCAGGCGAAGGCTTTTCATATGATCCGCCATTGCCGTAGCGCCAAGCTAGGGGCGCATTCGATGGTTTGTTCTGAGTGCGGAACTTCAACGGTTTCCTACAATTCCTGTCGTAATCGGCATTGTCCCAAGTGTCAGCTGGCTGTGCAGGAGAGTTGGGTTCAAGCTCAGTTAAAGAAGTTATTGCCGGTAGGTTATTTCCATGTGGTGTTTACGATTCCCCATGAGCTGAACTCCCTCGTTTTGCACAACCAAAAGCTGCTTTATTCCCTTTTGCTTCGTGCGGCCGGTCATACATTGATGGAGCTGGCAAGGGACCCTAAGTATCTAGGTGCAACCATCGGCCTTACTTCGGTTTTGCATACCTGGGGCCGGAATTTATCATTTCATCCTCATGTTCATGCCATTGTCCCTGGAGGCGGGCTTAGTAGCGATGGTCTTCGCTTTGTCCGATCCCGCAAAAAGTTTTTTATTCCGGTTAAGGTTGTCTCCAATAAGTTTAGGGGTAAGTTCCTTTATTTTTTGAAGAAGGCCTATACCCGGGGTGAGCTGAAGTTTTTTCATGAGACCACCTTACTTGCCATACCCGGTAATTTTGCTTCTTTTGTAGATAGCCTTTATGCAAAGAAATGGGTTGTTTTTTGTAAGAAACCCTTTAAGTCTCCGGAGCATGTGGTTCGCTATCTTGGTAGATATACGCATAGGGTGGCTATTAGTAATTCGAGAATTAAGTCTTTTGATGGAAAGTCGGTCAGTTTTTTCTGGAAGGATTATAAAGATAAGGGTAAGCCTAAGTTGATGACGCTTCAGTCCGCTGAGTTTACCCGCAGGTTTCTTCAGCATATCTTGCCTGATGGTTTCGTTAAGATCCGGCATTATGGGATTTTATGCAGCAGGAATATCGGTAGCAAACTGCTCCGTTGCCGCCGGTTGGCGAAAGGTAAAATGCCGGATTTTTCACCCCGGCCAAAATCAAGGTATTGTCCTTACTGCGGTAGTTCCAAGGTTACTTTTGTGTGGCAATCCTTTCCTTCTGTCGTCACTTAAGTTTTATTAATTGAATAGTTTTTGCAATGCCCGTTTTTGGGGAGGGGGAAGGTATGTCTATTTTTGAGTTCTATTTAGGCCGTTTTGCATTATTGCTGTCTTTTTGTTGGTGGTTTGCTTTGTTTTCTGTTTAACGGCAGGGACTAAAAAAGATTGAATTTCCATAGTTTTTGTGTTCCGTCGGCAGACGGTTTAGTACAACACACGATTCATGATGTTCCGGTTTTTCGGTTTATTATGTACTTTTCAACAACGCCAGAGATTCTGTTCTTTGGCTGTTTTCTTTTGTGCTGAACATCATAAATCGCTTACTGTTATATGACGTGCGGCAAATCTAATCATTCAAATCTATTCTATCCTTGACATAATCTTGAGCCATGTTTCTTTGGTTAAAAAACTCTCTTCAACTTGTTCTTCTAATTCCAAAAAGCGTTTATATGGAATGCTGAATGAAAGAATATCTTTGTCGATATAATTGCGTGCAGAAGGGTCCGTTAGTCCGATAATACACTTTGGGTCCTCCTTCTCAGCTTGCTCTAGAGCATACAGTATAGACTGCTGACAGCCAGAACCAAAGTCTACTTTAACGTTGTCTTGAGTTGATTTATCGTAATTAGCGAACCACATTAGTGCTGAAAGTTGATCTGCATTCGCCAGGAAGATAATAATTTCTGGTGTTTCATCTTCAGTCAATTGAGATAACGGTTTAAAAATTATATACTTTGCGGGTTCAACTTCAGGTAAACCAGTTGCGAATTTCGCTGCTAACTCCGGATTCTTCTTATAAAATTCCCCTTCTCTGCCACCCGGAACACCAGTTGACAAGAAATGTTCAATAAAACCTAATTGAAAACGATTGAAGCCAAGTCCAACTTTACCACCCGGACAATTCGTAGTCTTATCTTCAAATACCGCCACTCGTCCTTTAGCTGAAGCATTTAACATCGAAATAACACAACCCCGTTTTCCTTCCTGAAACTGCATGGCACCCTCAGGTTTAACATTTGAGCGCAATACTGCAACTGGTTGAGTTTTTAACTTTATCGAATCAGCAATTTTACTTTTCATAATAATAACACCCCTAATTTATTTTTTTGATTCCCAGCATGTCATATAACGTTCAGGGAGTCCCGCAGCGTCTTATTACATTCATATATTCTAAGTTGCGGGACTCCCGTGTTAACTGACGTAGGACGCCCCTATATTCAGAGGCCGCCACGGATGGCGGCCCCTCGACTAGAGCTTTGTTGTAAATTCCTCTAAAGTTATTCCCGCCTGCTCAAGTATGCTCTGGAGCGTACCCTTCGCTATCTCATAATGGTTTGGAACTATAACTGTCTTAACAATAGAACCTTCCTTGCGAAGTTTTATATGGCTTCCCTTCTGGGAAATAACTTTAAAACCAAATTGATTTAATGCAGAAATAATCTCACTGGGCTTTAATACCGGATACTTTGAACCCATTATACAGAAACCTCCAGCGTAGTAACAAACATCTGTTTCTGTCTATCTTGCTCAGCAGGTGTATCTTCATAATATAATTCCAGGGCTTCCTTAAGATTGTCAATCGCTTCTTCAACAGTCTTTCCCTGCGAAGCCACGCTGTTTTCTAAACATTTTGCGACATACCAATCATCATCTCTCTGAACGATGACGGTCACTTTATAAGTCATAGTTAATTCACTCTCCATATAGGAATTCTAACCTTATTCTACCATAAACTCAGAATATAATGTCATCTTATAAAATCATCCCCAAAAATGTTCTTTCCGTCAAAGCGCATGGATGCGCTTCACTCGCGTCCTATGTCAGTTAACGTTCAGGGAGTCCCGCAGCGTCTTATTACATTCATATATTCTAAGTTGCGGGACTCCCGTGTTAACTGACGTGGGACGCCCCTATATTCAGAGGCCGCCACGGATGGCGGCCCCTTGACTAGAGCTTTGTTGTAAATTCCTCTAAAATTATTCCCGCCTGCTCAAGTATGCTCTGGAGCGTACCCTTCGCTATCTCATAATGGTTTGGTACTATAACTGTCTTAACAATAGAACCTTCCTTGCGAAGTTTTATATGGCTTCCCTTCTGGGAAATAACTTTAAAACCAAATTGATTTAATGCAGAAATAATCTCACTGGGCTTTAATACCGGATACTTTGAACCCATTATACAGAAACCTCCAGCGTAGTAACAAACATCTGTTTCTGTCTATCTTGCTCAGCAGGTGTATCTTCATAATATAATTCCAGGGCTTCCTTAAGATTGTCAATCGCTTCTTCAACAGTCTTCCCCTGCGAAGCCACGCTGTTTTCTAAACATTTTGCGACATACCAATCATCATCTCTCTGAACGATGACGGTCACTTTATAAGTCATAGTTAATTCACTCTCCATATAGGAATTCTAACCTTATTCTACCATAAATTCAGAATATAATGTCATCTTATAAAACCATTCCCAAAAATGTTGTCTTCCGTTAAAACGCATGGATGCGCTTCACTCGCGTCCTATGTCAGTTAACGTTCAGGGAGTCCCGCAGCGTCTTATTACATTCATATATTCTAAGTTGCGGGACTCCCGTGTTAACTGACGTAGGACGCCCCTATATTCAGAGGCCGCCACGGATGGCGGCCCCTCGACTAGAGCTTTGTTGTAAATTCCTCTAAAGTTATTCCCGCCTGCTCAAGTATGCTCTGGAGCGTACCCTTCGCTATCTCATAATGGTTTGGAACTATAACTGTCTTAACAATAGAACCTTCCTTGCGAAGTTTTATATGGCTTCCCTTCTGGGAAATAACTTTAAAACCAAATTGATTTAATGCAGAAATAATCTCACTGGGCTTTAATACCGGATACTTTGAACCCATTATACAGAAACCTCCAGCGTAGTAACAAACATCTGTTTCTGTCTATCTTGCTCAGCAGGTGTATCTTCATAATATAATTCCAGGGCTTCCTTAAGATTGTCAATCGCTTCTTCAACAGTCTTTCCCTGCGAAGCCACGCTGTTTTCTAAACATTTTGCGACATACCAATCATCATCTCTCTGAACGATGACGGTCACTTTATAAGTCATAGTTAATTCACTCTCCATATAGGAATTCTAACCTTATTCTACCATAAACTCAGAATATAATGTCATCTTATAAAATCATCCCCAAAAATGTTCTTTCCGTCAAAGCGCATGGATGCGCTTCACTCGCGTCCTATGTCAGTTAACGTTCTGAGGAGTCCCGCAGCGCCCCAACCACATGCATCATCCTCTAGTTGCGGGACTCCTCTGTTATACACAGTTGTGCACCTGAAATGCTACCTAGACTCTTTGAACACAGCAGGCAACATCGAAAAATGTTCTTTCCAAGGTGCTATTTGAGTTAAGCGAATTGCCCTCTCTTTTAGCGATTCAGTATGTCTTAATGAAGGAACAATGAAAAATGTCCTTAAAGTACCCCTTTTATAAAGCAATGGGTAGATGTCATCTACTCCAAGTCTTTCCTTTAACTGATCCAATCTTTTCTTTACCTGTTCTTCAGCGGAGCCACTTCGGCATAGATGGTGATAAATAACTAAACTTTGCCCACGCTTTACGAAGGGAATCAATTCTTCAAAGTATGTATATTTAGGGCCTTTGTTTTGATATGATTTAACTGAATTTACTTCTAATCCGTTATCAGGATCGACAAAAATCAGATCACAACCCTCCGTCATTTCAAGAGCTTTATTTATCCAATTCTTCCTAAAATCAATTCGGCGATTTCGAGCAGCAGGAGTATTATTCGGCATTCCTTCAAAACTAAGTGGGGCTTCATAAAACACGGTAGCTTCTGGTAATACTTTATTTTCTCGAATCAGCGAAATATCTCTCCTACTCCCCTTTATTATCTCAGCAAGTGAATCATAAAGAGCTGGATCACCAATTCTGAACCGTGTTTGATTAGAATTTGTCTGTTGCAAATAACGAATATGCTTACCGTCATCATTATGCGTTTCGTCTGGTACGAGATACCAAATCACACCTAATGCCATATCTTGTTCGCTATAACTTCCTTTGCACAATGATTTCAGCAAGTGGTATTTGCCGAAATCGCCAATATCACCAACGTACCGGTTCTGCATTTCTATACTCCTTTTTGCACAATTGTGTATAACGGATAGGAATTCCCGACGTCCCCCCGCCTTAGATAGCTCTTATCTTAGGCGGGGGGATGTGGTGCCTGAACCTGCCTAAGATGCTTCCGCTTCTGGCACCCTTGCGGGAATTCTGGGTTAGCTGACGTACCCCTCTTGCATATTACTCATACCTAACCTCAAAAAATTTCTAAATATAAGTCTGGATACTCTTTTTTGAACCAATTAATAAATGAAATATTATTGCCCTTAAACGTCTTAGAATAAATGTCATGTAATTTCTTCTTATCTGGCAAACTCTCATACCCACTTTTTTCAGGCAAGCTTAATATTAAACATGGATTCGGAAAGTAGCCTTTAAAAAATAGCTCTTATCCAACAGTACCAAGGCTTTCCAAAATAAAAAAAGCATAAAAATTTTTATTAAAAAAACAGGACACTTAGCTCCTCCTGTCAAAATGGTTATAGTGACCAAACAACAACCATGAGAGGAAGTGTCCCAACATTATGGTAGCACAAAACCACCACCAAGTGCCAGAACAAAAAACAAGAAAAACAAGAAGAGAACGCAGACCTAAAATTTTACAGGAACGCAAACGCATTAAAAAAGTTATGAAGAAAATGCGTACTGTTACCTTCGACAATAACTCGGTAACTGAAGCTGCGAACTTTCAATTTATAGAGATTTTTAAAGATCTTATTAACCTTGATGACATAATTAGTAATAGGATTTTTATGGAACAAAAGGAAAATACCTTGTACAATGCTAGGAAGCTTATTGATTATCTCATTGACTGTTCCATCCTCGGCCATACCCGTTTCTCCCATATGGATGCTCTCAAATTTGATCCAGGTTATCTGACTGTTAAGGAGCTCACACGTTTTCCAGATGAAAGCACCTTCCGCACTTTCCTGAAGAAACTAAACTGGAGTCATCTTATTCAACTTATTTCTATCAATAAAGAACTCCTCCACAGAAAAGCAAAGTTGGAAGCTAAACGTTTAGTCTGGATTGACATTGATGATACAGTCATTACTCTATTTGGCGAGCAGGTGTAGATGATAAACTGAATTTAGCAGAAAACGATAAATAAGATTTTACAGGTTTCTCCTAATAAATGTAAAGGAGGTCTCAAATCAACTGGAAATTCTAACGCTTAAATTTTAAATAGCAAACACCAAATTCTCTTTTGTATAATCAATCCTGAGAGTGCAAAAGGGGGAATTGATCTTTGAAAACTGAAGAAGGTTGGAAAATGTATATCGACATTAAACGGTTAAAGCAAAAAGGATTCAGCAATACCAAAATTGCAAAGATGCTTGGTATCAGCAGACCTACAGTCAGCAAATATCTTAAGATGAATTCTGATGAATTCGAAAGGAAAATGCTCTTAGAGCAGCATCGAACCAAAAAACCGGATATTTATCGTGAAGAAATTATTGGCTGGATCAAACAATACCCTTCCATGACAGCGGCTCAGGTTTTTGATTGGCTTGAGGAAAAGTACCATAAATTAGCCTTTAATGAAGTCACATTACGAAATTATGTTCGATCCATCAGAGAAGAATACAACATACCTAAAGAGCCTATCCTCAGACAATATGAAGCAGCTGATGACCCGCCCCTAGGCAAGCAGATGCAAGTAGATTTCGGAGAGAAAAAAGTCATAAATTCTGAGGGAAACGTGGTGACACTCTATGTCATGTGTTTTGTCCTCTCGAACTCCAGGTATAAATATTGTGAATGGCAAGCGCGTCCTTTTAACACCGCCGATATTATCGTCATTCATGAAAATGCCTTTGAGTATTTCGGAGGATATCCTCAAGAAGCAGTGTATGACCAAGATCATCTCATCCTTGTAAGCGAAAACCACGGCGAGTTGATCTACACCAAGGAATTTGCCTCATATCTGCAAAAACGCAAATTCTCAGTGTATATGTGTCGTAAAGCCGATCCGGAAAGCAAAGGACGCATTGAAAAGGTGGTGGATTTTGTCAAAGACAACTTTGCCAGCCACAGAGTATTCTATGGAATTGGCCGATGGAACGAAGATTGCCTGAAATGGCTGAAAAGGAGAGGAAATGGTAAAGTTCATGCTACCACAAGAAAAATACCGGCTGAAGTATTTCTTGAAGAGAAAAAATACTTAAAGCCGGTCACGGAAAAGTTAATTTCCAATTCACGCACGCTCAGTATAACGTACCAGGTTAGAAAAGACAACACCGTTCCCATCCAAGGAAACCGGTACACCGTGCCACGAGGCACTTACAAAGGCCCTCACACTTACGTAGGAGTCAATAAAATAGGCAATAAGCACCTTGTAATTTACGATATTGAGACCAATAAAGAATTAGCTCAATTTGAAATACCGGATACGAAAGGGAATCTCGTCAGAAATAACAACCACAAACGGGATAATAGCCAAAGGATCATCCCCCTAATGAAACGGGTTGCCGAGAAGTTTCCGGATAGCGAAAAAGCCCAGGCTTTTTTCGAGGAAATTCAGAAAGAAAAACCTCGTTATATCCGAGATCAACTGACGCTGATCGAAACATCGATAGAATCTATAAATTCAATGTCCATAGGGAAAGCACTGGACTATTGTATGAGTCATAAACTGATCAGTGCCGTCGATTTTAAAGATGCAGTCAAACACTACGCCGTCTTTACAGAAGAAAAAGGGCAGCCCCAAAACAATTCAAATCCCCCCATCACTGGGCTGACAGAGGCTGCTTCATCCAAAATAGGGATAAAGCCCAGGATACGGGACATATCCGAATACGTCAAGATTATGAGCGAAAACCATGGAGGATAATTAATTGGAGAGTTACATAGAAAACACGATAGGTCTGTTAAAAACCGTGAATATGCATCATGCTGCCCAAGCATTCAATGAACTTATAGAAAAATCCGTCGAAGAATCCCAAACCTGCGAAAAGTTCTTAGAAACAGTCCTTCATACAGAGATTGACGGCCGAGAGAAAAGGAAATTCGAAAAAAGGTTGAAACAAGCCAGCTTTCCAGAATATAAGACCTTAGATGAGTTTAACCTGGACGAACAACAAACCCTTAGTCAGCGCCAATTTAATCAACTCAAAGAACTGTCCTGGCTGGAAAAAGGCTTTAATCTAATTTTTTTAGGGGCTCCCGGAGTTGGGAAGTCGCATATTTCTGTGGGCTTAGGAATAGAAGCTTTAAACAATGGTTACAAAGTAAAGTTTATAACTATGGCCGATCTAATCCATACCTTGAAAACCCAAGAAATTTCAAGTGTCTCCCGAAACATCATCAAACGGATTCTCGATTCTGACCTGATCATCATTGACGATCTGATGTTCATGGCTATGGAGAAAAATGAAGCCAACCTCTTTTTCCAGTTAGTAAACAAGCTCTATGGACAAACCTCCATAATTATAACGTCAAACAAAGGTCCGGAAGACTGGGGGGAACTTCTCGGAGACCCCGCCATCACAACGGCAATATTGGACCGACTTATACACAAATGCGAAATAATTAACATCCATGATATAGATAGCTATCGCATAAAACATAGACAAAAAATATTCAAGGATTAGCAGTATGCAAAGCCCCGCCGCAGCGATGTGAATCTCCAGTCGGGCTACGCCCTCCTTCCGATTCACATCGCTACAAAAGACTTTATGACAATAAAGATAGGCTCTAGAAATAAATAAAAAGAGCTCCAAAGCTCTTTCCAATATCCATTTATGTCAAAAATTAGGTGTAAAAAATTATTTATCGAAAACTGTAAAAACTTAATTGACATTCACACATATCTCTTCCATAAATTTTTATTGCATTATTAGGGCAAACCGCCATGCATTGTCCGCATGCAATGTGTTTCTGCTAGCCCAAAATAACCGAAAGCTGACGGTATTGCCTGTCCTGAACTTGCTGGATATAATGACCATATTAAAGTAAAGGAAAAAGGATGTCTCTGCTCAGCGTGATCTGTTACCAGCAGACCACCAAAGACATCCCTTGGTCATTGTATGGTCATTGTAACAAATTACGAGTTAATTGAAAATCCTCAAACCGGTTTTTTTATGTTCGGTGTACAGAATTAATTCCTTGTCCTTGTTGCGACAGCGATCTTAAGGTCATCGGAAGCCGTAAGCGTAAGTTTAAGGTTACCGGTGAAGAGACGAGAATCTTAATTATTCGAAGGCTTCGTTGTAAAGCGTGCAAAAGAATCCATCATGAACTGCCAGACTGTTTGGTTCCTTACAAACGCTACTCTTCCTTAAGCATTGAGCAGGTTCTTACTGAAACGCCGTTGCCGCCGGATTTAGCCGCAGATGAAGTCACGTTGTATCGCTTAAAGAGATGGTTTCATAGCCTGCTGCCTCATCTCCTGGGATCTTTAAGATCAATAGCTATCCGTTTGGGACAGGAACCTGTGAAAGAGCCGTCCGTCCTGAATCAGTCTGTGCACCAGAAAATCGGACATTATGTGGGAAGTGAGCCCGGTTGGCTAAAGAGAATTGTCCGACCTGTCGTTAATGCAAATTTATGGGTACATACCCGTTCTGTCTTCTTGTCCGCAGACACTTAAGCTAGACTTGGAAGAAAAGTCTAGAGAGGAAGTGTTTTACAGTGAAAGATCAAAAGAAAGCGGAGGAAATTGCCGAAAAACGTGTAGAGCTTATCCTGCCCTTACTGGAAAAGGGCCTAGATTCGGCTTTAGCCCGGGAAAGAAAAGTACGTATTTGTCAAGAATACGGGATATCTGAAAGAACGCTCAGACGATACTTAGCCGAGTACCGGGAAAAAGGATTTATGGGTTTAAAGCCTAAAGGTAAAGGAAGATGTGAGTCCAAAGCAATTTCTGCGGAATTATTGGAACAAGCTATACTCTTACGCCGGGAAGTACCCAGCCGTAGCGTTGCCCAAATCATCCAAATCTTGGAATGGGAAGGCAAAGCAAAACCTGGTGAAATCAAGCGTTCTACCTTGCAGGAGAAACTCTCTGGGCGGGGTTACAGTAGCCGGCAAATGCGGATGTATACGGATAATGGTGTTGCAGCCAGAAGATTTCA
Source organism: Desulfitobacteriia bacterium (assembly GCA_050949905.1). Classification (GTDB taxonomy): domain Bacteria; phylum Bacillota; class Desulfitobacteriia; order Desulfitobacteriales; family Syntrophobotulaceae; genus DUML01. The sequence goes on from JBMNGP010000027.1 coordinate 25,447, forward strand.
GCAACGCTACCGCAATCAACTGATCCATTCAGACATAAAATACGGTCCATATCTGCCGATTGGCCCGGGCGGCACCAAGAAACAAGTTTTTCTGGTCACCTTTTTGGACGATGCGACCAGGTTCGTTTTGCATAGTGAGTTTTATCCTACCTTAGATCAAGCAATCGTTGAGGATTGTTTCCGTAATGTCATCCAAAAATGGGGTGCCCCGGAGGCTGTTTATTTCGACAACGGCAAGCAGTATCGAACTAAATGGATGGCCCGGACCTGTTCCAAACTAGGGATAAGACTTCTTTATTCTAGGCCTTACTCGCCCGAAGCGACCGGCAAGGTTGAAAAGTTTAACCAAACAGTTGATTCTTTCTTAAGGGAATCAGCTTTGGAAAAACCCAAAACCTTAGAAAAACTCAATGAGTTATTCCAGATCTGGCTTAGCGAATGTTACCAAAATAGACCGCACACTGCTTTAAAAGATAACATGAGTCCGGAAGCCGCATTTAAAAGCGACAGCCAACCTTTGCGCTTTATTGAACCGAATGTTTTAGCCAATGCCTTCTTACATTGTGAAGCCCGCAAAGTGGATAAGTCCGGTTGCATTAGCTTTATGAGCAAAAAATATGAAGTGGGCATAAATTTCATCGGCTGCACCGTAGATGTTATCTATGACCCGGCAAATATTACAGAGATTACGATTGAATACGCAGGCTATACTCCCTGGAAAGCACATGAACTGGTAATTGGCCAGCGTGTCGGCAAACGTCCGGGATTACCAGTTCACCTGGCAATTAGTCCCGCAGATTCGTCCAGACTGCTAAGTGCAGCCGCATTGAGAAATAAAGAAAGACAAATCCGGCAAAACCCTGCTATCTCCTTTCGCAGCGTAGGAAAGGAGGATTAAAGCCGTGTTTGAATCTTTTTACAACTTAAAGAAAGTTCCCTTTTCCAGGGATATTCCCACTACCGATTTATATAAATCAACCGCTTTAGAAGAAACCCTCGGGAGGCTTGAGTACGCAGCTGAACGTAAATGGTTTGCAGTTATTACCGGAGACTGCGGGACAGGCAAAACCACAACAATCCGCTGTTATGCTCAAACTTTAAACCCATCTAAGTTTAAAGTTTTGTATATTTCCGATTCCAAGCTGACCCCGCGCCATTTCTACAAAGGGCTTTTAGAACAATTGGGGCATGAAGCTAAGTTTTACCGGGGTGATGCCAAACGGCAGCTGCACCGGGAAGTCGAACTGATGCAAATGGTTCACCATCAGCAACCGGTTGTGGTTGTGGATGAAGCTCATCTTCTGGATAAAGAAATGCTGGAGGAAGTCCGGTTTCTCTTAAACATGAACATGGATGCCCAAAGTCCGATGGCTCTTATTCTGGTAGGGCAAACAGAGCTTTGGGATCGGCTGCAGATGCAATCTTACGCTGCTATTCGCCAGCGAATTGATCTGCAGTGCAAACTGAACTATTATGACCGCTCTGAAGTAGGAGCCTATATTAAACAACATTTGACTTATGCCGGAGCCACCCAGGATATTTTTTCGGATTCAGCTATTGATGACATCTACCGTTTTTCCAGCGGAACAGCAAGACTCGTTAATAAAGTATGTACCCATGCTCTAATGTATGGTGCGCAAAACGGTCACCGCATTATTGACGACCGGATGGTTAAACGGGTCATCGAGGGGGAACTATCATGAATCCTAAAAATTTAAGTCTTGAAGAATATTTTATCCGAACGGGCTTCTACGATCTGCTGCCATTGGCAACCCAAATAGCTGAAAATCTTAGGTTTAGCCAGGAAGAGATGAGCGAAGCAGTTTGTAAAGTCTATGATAAGTTCTGCCGCTATCCGCCTACTCGAAATAGAACAGCTTGGTTCGCGCTGGTTTTTAAGGAGAAACTGTATGAAGCCCGGGGGGATCTTCTTTACCTACAATCACAGAAGTGATTTCGATGATATCCTGCCGGTTTGCTAAAGGGGCGACCGGCTTCTCTCTTAATATTTTCAAACCGGTAAGCTGACGGACTCGATATTAGGTCAGTTTATCCGTCAAAGATTGGACAGCATACACTAGCTGTGTTTGGTCATTATGCGGCAGCATTAACAGCAATGCACCCAAATACCCTATTATGATCTACCTTAACCATATTATCATCAATAAATAGTGGTGCTCCCTTGCATACTTTTGCACATAGACCACAGACAGTACACCTGCCTCTGTTTATTTCGACTTTTGCACATTCATAGAATCGGCCAGTTTTCAGTGGCAAGAATATTCTCCCCTTTCATGTTATCCTTTTTATATCTTAAGTTCCTATTTATGGTTCGCATTATTCTACTACTGCGAAGAAATACTTCAATCCCATTTCGTCCGCGCCAGGACGGCGCGGCCTTTGCACGATATGTCGTAGAACGTTCAGGGATTCCCGCAGCGTCCCAACCACATGCATATTGACAAAGTTGCGGGAAGGCCGTGTTAGACGACGCATGGATTAAAATATCATGGTACTGTCAATAATCTTTCGCAAATTTGTTTTTCTGCTTGGTAATTTTTCTTGTATATCTTTATCTCTTAGTAGACTGGCCATGGGGCCCCATGGCCAGTCTACTAAGAGAGGGTCGCACATTAACCTGCTATAATACTGTTTTCTTTGTTCATTTCCTCAAGGTGTCTCATACTCATATACATTTTTGTGCCCCAGGCTTTACTGGCTACATACCGCAACCGAGCGCAGACAAGCATTAATGCTGAATGCCCATCAGGAAAAGTGCCAACTACCCTGGTTCTTCTGCGGATTTCCCGGTTTAATCTTTCGATGACGTTATTGCTGCGAAGTTTAGTCCAGTGTGCTTGTGGAAAGTCCATATATGTCAGTGTTTCGAGAATGCTGTCTTCAACTTTTTTCGCTGCTTCTTTCAGTTTCATGTCCCGAAGCTTAGCTACAACCGCTGTTGCCTTCTCTTTAGCTGCTTCTTTATCCTCCTGGGCATGGATCGCTTTTAGCATTGCCGCTACTTCTTTCATCTTGGAGCGAGGTGTTACTGAGAAGACATTCCGGTAAAAATGAACAGTACAGCGTTGGAATTTGGCTTCCGGAAATGTTTCGTTCACTGCTTCCAATAAGCCCAGACATTTATCCCCGATAAATAACTGGGTTCCGGATAAGCCACGTTCCTTTAAGCTTTTCATGAATTCCAGCCAGCTTGTTTTATCTTCCTTCATTCCTTCAGAAGCGCCTATTACTTCTCTGTAACCATCTTCATTGACAGCCATAGCAATTAGGATCGCAACGTTTTCGTATTCTCCACCCCAATTACGTTTAAGGTAAATCCCATCGAGATAGACATAGGGATATTTTCTTTGTAGAGGGCGATTGCGCCAAGTATCGATGTGGCCATAGACTTTCTGGTTTAACTTGCTGACCGTTCCGGCCGATACTTTTGTGCCCCAGAGTGCCTCAGTTATATCTTCTACTCGCCGGACTGAAACACCAGCTAAATACATTTCGATTAGAGCTTCTTCTACAGAGCTTTCACGCCGCCGGTAGCGCTCTATGATTGCAGTTTCAAAGGCGACACCTTTCAGTTTAGGCACTTTCAGCTTCACCTCTCCGGAAGTGGTCGTTAACTTCCTCTCATAGTGGCCGGAACGATATCCTTTTCGTTCTTTTGTACGTTCATACCTACCGGCATTTGTGAGCTCTGCTGCTTCCTGATCCAAAAGGTTATTTAGTGTTTCCTCCACACTTTGACGTACCAATTCTTTAAGCTCTTGCTTTATTGCTCCTTCATTTAAGTGTATAATTTTATCAGACATATTCGCAGCTCCTCCTGGTTTTGATTGGTGTGGTAACCTTATCTTACCAAGCAGTTGCGTTTATGTCTTTATTCATAAACACTTATTTATGAATTTGCGAAATTAATGATACCTTATCAATATCATTCACTAATAGTTTCCTGATTAATAACCTCTAAAGAAGTTTCTTTTGTCTTCTCGGTTTCTTTATAGAATGAAGTCATAATAATAAAACCTAAAAGTATCGCTGAGAATTGAAAAACGAATCCCCTTGTATTCGTAATATAGACAGATTGTGAAGGTAATATAATTGGGATTTGGAGCCCCATGTAAACTATATTTACAAATAAAGTTACAATAAAAGAAGGTATTCCCCAAAAACAAATCTTGCTCTTGTTAATTTCCCAAAAACCAACCTTCTTACGTTCCTGAACAAAGTGAAACAACCCTAAGAATAATCCAAAAATAAGTAAAATCAGTGTCTTTAGGAAAACTCCCAAATAAAAATAACTAAATGTTCTTTGGACGTATAAACCAAAATAGGCCATAAGTACATCCATTGAATAAGTGATGCCAAAAAATATAACTAATGCAATAATGGATACTAACCAAGTCTTCTTCAATATAAACATCCCCTTTAAAGCACTACCAAGACATTAATTTATTAAGACCTAATGTGTCGTCTAACGTTCTGAGGAGTCCCGCAGCGCCCCAACCACATGCATCATCCTCTAGTTGCGGGACTCCTCTGTTATACACAGTTGTGCACCTGAAATGCTACCTAGACTCTTTGAACACAGCAGGCAACATCGAAAAATGTTCTTTCCAAGGTGCTATTTGAGTTAAGCGAATTGCCCTCTCTTTTAGCGATTCAGTATGTCTTAATGAAGGAACAATGAAAAATGTCCTTAAAGTACCCCTTTTATAAAGCAATGGGTAGATGTCATCTACTCCAAGTCTTTCCTTTAACTGATCCAATCTTTTCTTTACCTGTTCTTCAGCGGAGCCACTTCGGCATAGATGGTGATAAATAACTAAACTTTGCCCACGCTTTACGAAGGGAATCAATTCTTCAAAGTATGTATATTTAGGGCCTTTGTTTTGATATGATTTAACTGAATTTACTTCTAATCCGTTATCAGGATCGACAAAAATCAGATCACAACCCTCCGTCATTTCAAGAGCTTTATTTATCCAATTCTTCCTAAAATCAATTCGGCGATTTCGAGCAGCAGGAGTATTATTCGGCATTCCTTCAAAACTAAGTGGGGCTTCATAAAACACGGTAGCTTCTGGTAATACTTTATTTTCTCGAATCAGCGAAATATCTCTCCTACTCCCCTTTATTATCTCAGCAAGTGAATCATAAAGAGCTGGATCACCAATTCTGAACCGTGTTTGATTAGAATTTGTCTGTTGCAAATAACGAATATGCTTACCGTCATCATTATGCGTTTCGTCTGGTACGAGATACCAAATCACACCTAATGCCATATCTTGTTCGCTATAACTTCCTTTGCACAATGATTTCAGCAAGTGGTATTTGCCGAAATCGCCAATATCACCAACGTACCGGTTCTGCATTTCTATACTCCTTTTTGCACAATTGTGTATAACGGATAGGAATTCCCGACGTCCCCCCGCCTTAGATAGCTCTTATCTTAGGCGGGGGGATGTGGTGCCTGAACCTTCCCAAGATGTTCCCGCTTCTGGCACCCTTGCGGGAATTCTGGGTTAGATGACGTGCACCTTTCTTTATTACCTAGCCGTTTGACTATCTTAATACATGGCGTAAATCATTTAAGATAGATAAGCTATTACCACCTTTAGCTTGAGGGTGAGGGAGAATAAATACACTAACTTCTCGACCTCCTACCTTCCCAAGACCCATTCCAACAGATTGATGATAAGCCCACTCAGTAGGTTCGTCTAAAACTCGATTATTAAAGTACCACTGGTTATCTGATTTACCCAAAATTAAGATATAATCCGGTTGTAAGAGTTCTATTTCCTTCCGTAGAATGTGCTTGCCGCAGTTATCCCACATTTGCTTGGTTTGTTCACTTTTTCCCCCTTTGGGAGAACATTTTATGTGATTAGTATAAGAAATATAGTCGTAAGCACGAGAAACATCCTCTTTTGATGGATACAAATCGGCCCCCCATAATGGATTCAAAAATCCCTTTGTTTGAGCAAAGACTACTGCATAACATCCTAATCGATGCCACAAAAAGCTACCAGGATATCTTTTGAAGTCATTTCCAAAGCGAACTCTCCTACGTCCACTCAATATCTCATTCTTAGCTAATTGAGTTAACACTTGAACAGCATCAAACCCACCGCATTCGTTTAAATTTTCACCAATCGCTAATAATCGAAGCTCATGATAAGCATTGCCAATCCACGGTCTAGAAAGATGCGCCCACTGATCATCATCAGGTGGAAATCTGTCTTCAGCCGATAACCAACATCCTTGACGATTAATACATGACAGGTGTAAAGGAAGGCTCAGTCCACTCTATCAATCATTCCTAATTGAGCATACAACTTCCGAAAGCTATCATCGCTAAGTTTTTCCATCATAAACTCCTCTTCTAATAAGTATTGCCTTCAAGTGCATGTAATCTAACGTTTCAGGGGAGTCCCG
>JBMNGP010000028.1:0-44408 GCA_050949905.1 Desulfitobacteriia bacterium
ATCATCGATTAAACCGGCTTGTTTAAGGATATTCAGATGATGGGAAATGCTCGGTTTGGAAATAGCAAATTTGTCGGCTATTTCTCCGGCTGTCATGCTTCGTTCCTTCAGGTAGCGGATTATCTCCCTCCTGCTGGGATCAGCCAGGGCTTTAAAGGTATCATTATATGGTGACATCAGTGAACCACCTCCTCGACTTGACAATAAAGACCAGTGCTGCGCTAAACATGATAAAAATTAGGCCTTCCGTAACCCAAAGCCCATATCTCTGCAAGATAACGGCCGGGAAATTTACTAAAGTATGCAGGAGTACCGCATACAGCCAATAAATATTTTTTCCCTGCCTCACACCATAGAGAACCACCAGGGAAAGCGCCAGGTGGATAGTTATGACCATAATCCTCTCTATTCCTCCCAGCATGAAAACCAGCGGTGAGGCAGTAGTAAGCTGCTCAACCAGATAATTAAGGGTTTCCGGAGGCAAGGCAGCGGCCAGGGAGTCAATTTGTCCGGAATTTATTATTTTCGTGAAGACCAGGTTATTGATACTGGATAAACCAACAATGGCAATTGCTTCAAACCCGCCATGGCCAATACCGTAAGCCAGGCCATTTTTCCAAGCCAGCTTATTTTTAAGAATATATTTAAAACATATGAACCTGCCCGTTTCTTCGAATAAGCCGGCCGTAAGGCTAAGAAATAAGGCCAGCAGGATAGTATTTTGAGCCATTTGGCTATACCAGTCCTGGGCTGATAACACCTGCAAAAGCGGAATTCTGCTTAAAGGCTGCGTAACAGCAAAGGCCAAAGCCCCTACCAGGATAGCCGGCAAATAAATCTTGTGTTTTTTATAAAAATAAACGGCTAAGCCAATAGGCACCAGAAAACAAACGTTTAATGTAAAGATGATAGCTGCAATTGTTGCTGTGCTTACCATGTCAGGCACTTCCTTTCTGAGATTATGAGATTAGCTATAGTATTCTCTGGAAATTCTCCTGCCTTGCTAAATTAAATATTTAGATAATGTTCTAATACTTTAATTATATTATGATTTATACTTTTTCAGCTGTCAAGGGAGCTTTCTTTAAAACGACATTTTACGCTAATAAGACGAAAATTGTGATGCATATAAGATAATAGCTTGAGGCAAATAAGATGATACTACGGTGCAAATAAGATTATAGTTAGACACAAATAAGATTTTATTTGGTGCAAATACTGCGATATCTCGGCATAAATATGATTATATTTGCCGCAAATAAGACGATAGTTTGTGCAAATAAAAATGTTATTCTTGCCCTCGGGGAGGTGCCGAGGAAGAATAACATTTTTATCTGGATCACTTTTTCTAGATTTCTCTTTCTAGATTTCTCTTTCTGGATTCCTTTTCGAGATCTCCCTGCCTCTTCATTTTGGCCTTAGCCTTTCAGTTCCTCAGTTTCTATTCACTAACCACCTATCTTTTTGCCGGCCTTCATTCTTTGCTAGACCGGCTGCCCTTCCGGCTTACCTTCCATTTTCCCGCCTTTCTTAGGCCAAAACCCAAAACCCAACTTTAACCAAACATATTAGGGAGCTTGACGGCGGAAACATTCCTTTGTCACCCTTTACTCCGACCGTTTGGTTGCAAAAGGTGTGGCTCCATAGACCTTAGAACCCAGGTCATCTCTAAAGAGATGAGTATCAAGATCGTGAATTTCCTGATGGAACTGCTCTATCCGGATTTTATCCTTGGCATCAAAGGCATCAATCCCTCTGTTCAGCAGATTGCGGAAATAAACATCAAAAGTGGCAGCTTTGTTGGAATTCACTTCGTTTTCCATTTGTTTTTCCCATAAGGTCTTATGGAAAACAATGTACTTCTTGATGTCAGGCTCATTCATTTGGGGTCCGGCCGTGATCCCGAATAAGTAGCCATCTGTGTACTGGTGAATATTCCAGGCAGCTCCGAATGCAAGAGTCCTGGCAGCATCACTTAACACCCCTTCCTCGAAATAACCCTCAAGTGAGGGGGCAAGATTCAGTAAACTCAGGTCAGGCTCCCGGTATTTTTTAATCCCGTTAGCATCGGTTCCCGTGCTAGGGGTTTGCTCCGATCCGGTAGAAGGTGCTGCCACTTCTCCTCCGGAGGAAGTACCTTGATTATCTCCCTCCGCTGGAGTTCCCTCATTCTCCCCTCCCGCCGGTTCATCGTAATTGACTGGCGGGGATTGAATTACTACCTGATCCTCCGGGTTCTCTGCCTGACCGCGGAATACTTTCCAGGCTGTAGGCCCATAAATACCGCCGACAATTATTACCCCGGCCAGGACAATAGCCCCCACCAGGGTAAATATGCTTTTGCGGCTAAAAATCATCTTTTTCCCTCCTAACTATAGGTATTTTCTGTATAAGGTTACCAATAATCAGGAGAAAAGCTTGTCACATTGGGGATGTCCCACAGTCTATTTTCAGTGAAGGTACGTTATTATCCGTCAACATCTCCATGTACAAGCTATTAGTCAGCGTCTTAAGCCTCACATTCTTCTTTTTTCTCTATTCTTTTCCAGCCGAAATTTAATTCTTCCTTCATTTTAGCCTATCGGCTACTTTTCCCGGGAAAACAGTTTTATTAGCCAGAGGGAGCCCCTGGAGAGCTTCACTTCCCTTGGCTATCAGGCGCAGGCTTTGACCTTCCTGCTGGTATCTGGTTACCAATTCTTCCAAGTAATCCATGAGCGGCTCGGCGATTTCTTCGTGCCTTAAGGCAAATTCAATCGTAGCTCTGACAAACCCTAGCTTATCCCCGACGTCGTACCTTTTGCCCTCAAAATTATAGGCTAAGACATCCTGCAGATTGCTTAACCCCAGCAGCCCGTCGGTCAGCTGAATCTCGCCCCCTCTTCCCGGAGGCAGCTCGCCGAGAATGTCAAAAATCTCCGGATTAAGGATGTAGCGCCCCATGATGGCTAAGGGAACTCGCCGGAGCCTCCTCCGGCCGCGGCTTTTCCACCATGTTTTCCGCTTTGAATAATCTTGCCCCTATTTTACGGCCGCTCACGATCCCATATTTGGCTACATCCTGAAGCGGTACCTCCTGGACACCGATGATATTACTGCCATACAGCTCATAATGCCTGATCATTTGCTTCAGGCAGGGCTCGGTGGAATGGATAACATCATCTCCCTAGGAGTACCGCAAACGGTTCGCTGCCGATAAACCTCCGGGCACTGTACACGGCATGTCCTAAGCCCAAAGCTTCCTTTTGCCGGACATAATGGATATCGACCATCTCGCCGATGCTCCTGACCAGGGATCCAAGAGCTCAGATTTGTCGCTTTTCTCCAGATAAACTTCCAGCTCGACCGACCGGTCAAAATGGTCCTCAATAGCCCTTTTATTGCGCCCGGTGACAATAATGACATCCTCAATCCCGGATTGGACCGCTTCTTCGATAATGTATTGAATGGTCGGTTTATCAACTATGGGGAGCATTTCTTTGGGTTGAGCCTTGGTGGCAGGAAGAAATCTTGTACCCAGGCCGGCAGCAGGAATCACTGCCTTGCGAATTTTGCTCAAGGATACTTCCTCCTTTGTTAATAATTATTCGTAAAAGTCTTGACCTGCCTATAGCTACTTTAATTAGTATGGCAAATAATACATTTTTTATGATTTTCTGCAAAAAGATAACGCAGGTCTTAACCTGCGTCTCAAAAACGTAATCCTAGGCTATCAGGCCGCGAAGGCCATAAAGGTTCTGACGACTCAGTTATCAGTCCGAGCGCCAACCTCTGAAAGCTTTTACTTAAGCGGGTGTTTCTTCTTAGCATCAAGGCTGACGGCTTTTTCCAAGATGTGATCCACGATGCCGTACTCTTTGGCTTCTTCGGCCGACATATAATAATCACGGTCGGTATCGCGCTGTACCTTCTCCAGCGGTTGGCCAGTTCTTTCGGAGAGAATCTTATTCAGCTTCTCCTTAATCTTAAGCAGCTGGCGAGCGTGAATCTCGATTTCGGTAGCTTGGCCGGAAAGGCCAGAACCGGCTATCAGAGGCTGATGAATCAGAATTTCGGAATTAGGCAGGGCAATCCGTTTGCCTTTAGTTCCGGCTGCCAGGAGAAATGCTCCCATACTGGCTGCTGTGCCGATGCATATGGTCTGGACATCCGATTTAATGTACTGCATGGTGTCGTAAATCGCCATGCCGGCTGTGATTGAGCCTCCAGGGCTATTTATATAGAGAGAGACATCTTTTTCCGGATCTTCGGCATCCAGGAAAAGAAGCTGAGCGACTACCAGGTTGGCCACATTGGAATCAATCGGGCCTCCCAGGAAAATGATGCGGTCCTTTAACAGCCGAGAATAGATATCATAGGAGCGCTCCCCGCGATTGGTTTGTTCAACTACCATTGGAATTAGATAGCTCATATTTTTACCCCCCAATACTTGTTTCTCAATTTAAGATCCATTTTTATTTTAGTATAAAGGTCAATAAAGGTCAAATGCCTGTTTAAAAATATTTTCTAGTATTATTTTGCCATTCCTGGATGCAAATAAACATCAATCCTTAAGCTACATTTAACATCAATCCCTAAGCTACATATATTTTTGCTCCAAGGGAAAAATATACTTGTCAAATATATCTATGAGGCCGACTCAAATACTTAAAGGAGGTCATATTTATGAATTTGATTCCTTATCATACGATGCGCAACATTGATAACCTGAGAAGAGAGATTGACCGGGTTTACCGCTTCCCCTTTTCCTTCTTTGAAGAAGAGTTCTCCCCGAAAATGACTTTGCCTTTTACAGATATTTATGAAACAGATGAGCAGGTTATAGTCTCCTGTGATTTGCCCGGACTTCAGAAAAAAGATGATGTTTCCATTGATATCGATGACAATGTCTTAACCATCAGCGGAACTTTAAACCGCGAACAGCATGTTATTCAAGAAGACAGAATGCATAAAAAAGAAAGGTACACCGGGCAGTTCCGGCGTTCCATGACACTGCCAACCCGGGTTTCCGCCGAAAAAGTTCGGGCTATTTATAAGAATGGAGTCTTAAATATTTTCCTGCCCAAAGAAAGCTCCCCAGCCAAAAAATCCGTTAATATCGAATTCGAGCATTAAGAGCCTAACGGAGAATTAGAGCCTAACAAAGCATTTGAGCCTAACAAAGCATTTGAGTCTAACAGAGCAATAGAACCTAACAGCATTAAAAAACCGTTGAACCTAACAAGCGGCTCGACTCTGACTCCGGATTATTTAAGGCGCCATGGCTTACGGCGCCTTCTATTTTTTTCCTTAAAAAATTTGAGATATTTGTCTATTACTTTTTGCTATTTATTTGGCATAAAAAAATAGAGAGATAACTTTAATTTAAGAGCAAAATTTGCTCATTACTTTTTACTATTTTTTGGCGCAAAAAATATAAACATAATTTTATTTCAAGGACAAAATTTGTTCAGCAGCTTCGCTCTTGAGGCTATTGGCTCGAGCTTAGGCTTTGCTAAGTCTTAAGGCCTGTTCTTTCTGCAAATTAGAGTGCATAGAAATATATTAGCTTGTCTGGTTTGTCTCCTGCTTGGGGTATTCTAGGTTTTGAGAGGTTACTTAGCATGTACAAAAAATTACTGTCCTTTTTTCTTATTGCCCTATTAATGCTGGGTTTAACGCTCTTTATCCCCGGCTGTACTCAACACCATTCAACCACTCTTAAAAGCACCTCTCCTGGGCAAGGGGAAGCCCGGCCTAACTCCGGCTCCCCCGAACCAAAGCTGTCAGAAATTTGTTTTTCTACCAAGGACCTTCCCCGGATGTTCGAAATTGTCGTTGGCGGCAAAACCCTGAAAGCTCAAAACTCTCGCGGCTTTGAGCTGTTGTCCGGACGAGAGGACACTGTTCGTCTCAGCGAGGTCTTGGGTAAGAATGCTTTTCTCCCTGACGGCTTTTGGTTGATTAGCCCTTTTTTTGAACCCCAAGAATTCTTTTTCCGGGACTTTGACCTTTCTCAACCTATTGACCTTGGGGCTTTAGCCTTAACAATGAAAGAGAAAAAAATAACTGCCCGGCCGGTCTCCGAGGCTATCCGGCAAATAGGCCCCTTTATTTGCGGACGCGATGACAACAATGACGGCAGCAGTCTTTATGATTGGGCGAGTGCTGAAGCCCTATGGTGCTATTCCCGCCCTCAAGGGGTTAAATTGATCGGTCTTGATAGCCCGGAAGATCTTCCTCAGCCTATTTTCAATTTTCATAATGAGACAAGCTTCACGGTAGCCCCGGATGGCCTTAAGGTGGCCTATATCGAGCAAGGTTATTTGGTTGTTCATGACCTGCAAACTGCGCAGCGCCAAAAATGGCCTTTGACTCGCAATCCCGCCGAGCAAACCTTGGCCACCTGCTCTACCGAGCTCCTGTCCTGGTCGCCCAACGGCAGATTTATCCTGGGCTCCAACTTTGCCTATTATAACCATTACCTGGCTAAGCTTTGGGCGCTAGACCTGCAAACCGGCCGAATTAATGCCTTTAACGCCCGCCTTACCCATTCCTTCGCCGACCCGGTCTGGTCTCCGGACGGCAACCAGGTAGTAGTAACAGAGATCTTCAAACCTTTTAGCACTGATTTCCGCGGGCAATGGGATTTGCTTGATTTGCGCTCCCCCAAAATTTTTGCGGTGGCTCACAAGGAAAAATTCAGTACCTCTTATGATTTTAGCTGGAACAGTGCCGGTAAATTAGTGCTTAACCCTTCCTTAGCCGAGGAAATCGAAGTCTTTGATCCCCTTTGGCAACAGGAACAGGAAGAATTCCGGGCTTACCGTTTGGACAGCGGAGCGGGGTATCTCGCTACCGGTCTGCGTTTTCTGACCAAGGAAGGTGAAACCGAGTTCACGCTTGATCTTAAGCCTGCCCTGGTCAAATGCGGCTTGGAGTTAGAGACGATTCATACCCTTTTCTTTGATTTGCTGAAAGTAGAGGATAAATACCTTTTCCTGAAGGGCAAAGCTGCTACCTTAAACAACGTCCGGGCTTATGCCTTATTTGGCCGGGTTGACCTTACAACAAAAGAGGTAGTCTTTCTGGAGCCTCTCTGGGTCAGACCGGAAAGCCGGGCAATTTTCCTTGGAGAGCATTTTAACTCCGCTCAGGAGCAGCTGCTTTTGCTTCCGGACGAAGATTCTCTCTTGATCCTGGATCTTGCGGCTCTGGCCTGGCAAAAGATAACGGTTGCCGAGCCCGTGCTTAGCGCAGGCTGGGTAGGTGAGAAGATTCTTTATATAACTGCAAGCGGGATTTATCTGCGAGCCGGCAACAGCACCCAGATTCTTCATAAAGCTCAAGATAATGAGGCTTTCCTTCCGGGAATTAAGCTGTCTCCTGACCTTAGCTATGCTGTGATCCCCAGCAAAAAGCCTTATACCGGAATGCTCGATGAAATCGGATTGACTATCATTGACTTAAAAGCTCTCCGGGAGTTTAATCTTTAAATATGGGCTTAGGGAATTATCCTTAATTAAAATATATTGTTTTACCAGGATCTGTTTCTGGTTTATAATGGGGTTACCATATAATATTTTTCACAAAGCTTCTGGTTTTCAGCTCTGGCCAAAAATAAGAAGCACCTTTATAAAGCTAATAGGCACAAGAGGCATTAATTAGCTGAAGTGAAAAAGAATAATTAAGGGTCTTAATTATCAGGATAAGAAGACAAACTTAATAGGACAAATTACCCTAAAAGCCAGAAAACCTGTTATAATGACTTTAGATTTTTTGGGATGTAAGATCATACTATAGAATAGAATCTGTTTTTGTTCCAAGCTTAAAGCAAAGTTGGTGAATCGATGAAAGCAATGATCATGGCCGCGGGAATCGGCACAAGGCTTCGGCCCTTGACAAATCCGCTCCCTAAACCCATGGTGCCCGTTTTAAATACTCCTGTTATGGAATACTCCGTAAAACTTCTCCAAAAGCACGGCATTCGCGAGATTATTGCCAACACTCATTATAATCCCCATTATATTCAAAACTACTTCCGCCAGGGCGAAGCTTTTGGGGTCAAGATGCAGTATTCCTATGAACCAAAATTACTGGGAACTGCAGGTGGGGTAAAAAATAACCGTCATTTTCTCGATGAGACCTTCTTTGTCTTAAGCGGTGATGCTTTAACAGATATAGATCTTACCTCTATGTATAGATTTCATAAAGAAAGAAAAGCACTGGTTACAATTGCCTTAAAGGCAGTCGACGAAGTATCCCTTTACGGAGTGGTAGTGACTAGGGAAAACGGCAGGATCGTCGCCTTTCAGGAGAAACCCAAACCGCAAGAAGCTTTAAGCAATGTTGTTAATACAGGAATCTATCTTATGGAACCGGAAATATTCGAGCTTATACCTGATGGTTTTTATGACTTTGGGCGGGAGCTTTTTCCGAAACTGCTGGAATTGCAGCTCGCTTTTTACGGTTATGTTACCAATGATTACTGGTGCGATATTGGCTCCCCCGCTGTTTACCAGCAAGCTCAGGTCGAAGCCCTTAACCGCCCTAGCTTAAGAGAAAGCGCGGCGGAGAGTGGCCTGTATTTACTCAAAAGCAGCTGCCTGACCGGGGTTAATTCAACACTGGATCTTAGCACTATTCTGGGTAATAATGTTTTTATCGGAAGGAATTGCTGTATTGGCAGCAATGTCTATTTGGATAACTGTGTTATCTGGGATAACTGTATTATTTTAGAGAATGCCGTAGTCGAAAATGCTATTATTGCAGCAGGCTGCCAAATTGGTGTCAATGCCGTTATCAGAGGGGGGACTTTAGTCGGACATAATGCTGTCATTGGCCGCAACATTTCTTTAAAGAATTGCTCCATTGAACCTAACAGCATTTTGGTTGCGGGCAAAGCAGATTTAGCATAACTTACCAAACAGAGATAACAGTTAAAGGAGGGGAAAGCCATGGCAAAGGTATTAATTCTTTCAGCTTCAACAGGGCATGGGCATAATCAGGCTGCCAAGTGCTTAAAAAGCGAACTGGAAGCTTCCGGCTATACGGTTAGTATTGTTGAACCTGTCAAAGAAGAAAGCAAGTTCATGGAAAAACTGGTAGACGACGGTTACCAGCTCCTGGCCAGCAGACTGCCCAAAATGTACGGCAAGCTTTATAAAATTACTTATCATAAGTATGTCAACAAAGGCGTCGTAACTTTCTTAAACTTAACCCTAAGCACTACTATTTTCCAGCTTATCCAGGAACATACCCCCGATTTGCTTATTGTGACCCATCCTCTGTTTGTGAATGTTGTCTCCTTGCTTAAGGCTGATGGGAAAATCGACTTACCCTTTATCGCTATTGTCACCGATTACATGGCACATCTGTTTTACGTTAACAAATACGTGGATGCTTATATTGTCGGCTCGCGGTATACTAAAGACACCTTAACCGAGAAGGGTGTTTCCGCCGATAAAATTTATGCTTATGGCATACCTATTCGCAAGGAATTTCGTCAGCCGCGCAGGGAACATAAGGATAATACTTTCACTATCTTATTAATGGGTGGGGGCATGGGCGTCCCTTATATGCGCAAATGCCTAGAGAAACTTCTAATAAATAAGCATAATTTTCGACTTTTGGTTGTCTGCGGCAATAATCAAAAGCTGAAAACCTCCCTGGAGAATAAGCTGGCTGGGTTAACTACAGGCGGCAAAGAGATAAAAATCTACGGCTTTACGCCCAATATCGCGGATTTGATGGATGAATCCGATGTTATAGTCACTAAACCCGGAGGGCTGACGGTTACCGAGGCTATTAATAAAAATATACCGATCATTATTCCTTTCTTTATTCCCGGACAGGAAGAAGAAAATACCGAAATCTTAGTCAGGGCCGGTTTAGCGGTGCGAGTCAGTGATACTAAAGAACTGAATCAGCTTATTGACCGCTTTGTGGAAAATCCCAACCTCCTCTTAAATATGCGCCAAAGAGCGAAAGAACTTTCCCGGGAATTGTCTCCGGATTCGATTATTCAATTAACCGACCGGCTGATTTTCAACCACAAACTTTCCCGGGAAAAAAACGTCCAGTTAGTGTGAACAGCCTAAGTTGGGACAAGTGGGACAAGGGGACGGTTCTTCTGGGACAAGGGGACGGTTCTTCTGTCCCACTTTTGATTTGAAGCGAAAGCTATGATTTGAAATGAAAGCTTTAGTTAAGGCTTAGGGGTGAAATGAAAGATGGCAAGACCCAAGCGTAGGAAAAGACCATTTTTAGCGGTAATCTTTATTTTCTTCTTATTTCTGGCCGGATATTTGCTTCTGCCGGCCGGGATAGCAGACGAAGGCCGTCTCCCGGATCAAACAGGTAACCTGCCGGAAAACCCGCCTCCATCCCAGCCGGAGTTTGTAGATATTACCATCGCCTCAGTGGGTGATGTCTTAATACATAATACTTTATATTTTGCAGCTTATGATCCGGCAACCGGTACCTACGATTTTAAAGATCAATTCCAACATGTTAAACCTTATTTGGCAGATGCCGATATTACAATAGCTAACTTGGAAACTGTTCTAGCTGGCCCAGAAGTAGGCTATGCCAGCTATCCTCGGTTCAATACCCCTGACTCTGTTGTTACTGCTCTCAAAGATGCCGGAGTAGATATCCTGACAGCAGCTAATAACCACCGGATGGATCAAGGGGTTTCCGGTTTTTACCGTACCATTAGAGCAGTCAGAAACGAGGGGCTGGATATTATTGGCGTCAAGGCGGAAGAAAAGGACAAAACCTATGTCATAAAAGATATTAAGGGCGTCAAGGTTGCTTTTTTAAATTTTGGCTATTCTTATCCCCGCTGGGACGGCAGTTTAGATATCAATGGCCTGATCCTGCCTGTGGATATGACCGGTTTGCTGGACAACTTTGATCCCCAGGATGTGGAGAAATCCCTGCTTAATATGGAGGGAAAAATTAAGAAAGCCCGCGCTGACGGCGCTGAGCTTATAATTATGTTCCTGCACTGGGGTGATGAATACCAGCGCCAGCCCAATGACTTTCAAAAAGAACTGGCTTCCAAGCTCACCGCTTTGGGAGTAGATGCTATTTTCGGCGGCCATCCTCATGTGCTGCAGCCCGCAGTTTATCTCCTCTCCCCTGAAAGTCAAAAGGTACCGGTCTTTTATTCCCAGGGAAATTTTATCTCCGACCAGCGCCTGGAAACTGTTGACGATATTTACACCGAACAAGGCATCATAGCCAAAGTAACCTTCCGCATCCAGCTGGGACAAGGGGACGTGGGACAAGTGGGACAGAAGAACCGTCCCCCTGTCCCCCCTGTCCCAAGTCCCCCTGTCCCAACAGAGGCTGCGAGCGAGAAAAATGCAGGACAGAGGGTTCTAGCCAAGGAAGTGCTCAAAGCCGAAGCCCTGCCCACCTGGGTTAATAAAAAAATTAGCGGTAACCGTTTTTTCTATGAAGTGATACCAGTCGAAGAAGCCCTGAGTTCCCCGGAAAAATTCCCGCTGCTGCAAGAAAAGGATTTGGAAAGGATTCGCTTCTGCCGGGAAACTGTAGAACAAATCGGTGCCGGGTTAAAGGATTAACCTCTAAGAAACAAAATTATACAGTAAAATTATAAAATCATATTAGAAAATACTATCTTGATTTAAGTTAAAAATTTAGGCCGCACTTCTGTACAAGTTGCAGGAGTTCGGCTTTCATTTTTTTATGGGAATATGGGGTCTTATTAGTTTTTCAGGGAAATTTACGCAAACTATTATAGCGGAATTAGGCTAATAGCGTATGTCGCGCTTGGTCCGGATACCATAGGTATGAAAAAAACCAGGGTAGGTTAAGGCCTTGCCCTGGTTATCCTAATCCTAGTTTAATTTTCTCGCTCTTATTCTTTAATCATTACTGACGGCATTGGAGCAGAAACAGCTGCAAATACTAACAGTTCATCACCGGTATTTTTGACGCCGTGAATATCGTTTTTTTCGGCCGGAATGACCATACCGGCTTCAATAGTTTGTGTTTTGCCTTGGCCTAAGAAGTATTCGCCTTTACCTTGGAGAATAATCCAGACATCATCAGTATCCGGATGATAGTGGGCAGGAAGTTCTTCACCGGGGGGGATAACCCAAATCACACCGTTGCTGCGCTCATTTTCATAAAGTAAATTCTTGGTAGCTTTTTCCGGGGCAGGATTGGTGTAATCTTTAACGTAGAAAAATCTGTTTTCCATATTGTGTTTCCTCCTTATTATTCCTGTTATTCCTGGAAAATCTTACTTTAAGGCTACCATAGTCAAAGGAGATTTTCAATAGACCAGTCTATCGTAATTTATTTCAATTGCTCTAATCATTCTGGCTACTGTTTCGAGCATAGGCGTTGGAATTCCTAAGCGTTTACCTTCAGCTGCTACCGCTTCGTTCAGGACAGCAATTTCCGTCTTTTTTTTATTCTTCAGGTCAATCGCCATCGATGGAACATGCTCCGGCACTGAGCGGGTAACTTTGATGACATGTTCCAACCCCTCTTGCCTATTGAGATTGATTCCTTTGGCCTGAGCAACATCGGCAACTTCAAAAATTATTTGCTTAGCTATTTCATAAGATGACGGTGTATCAATAATTCCGGTCACATTCTGCCGAAGCAAGGCACAAAGAGTATTGAGCGAAGTATTGACCATCAGCTTCTCCCAAATCTGTCTATCTACATCTTTGGTAATTTCCGTATTGAGATCAGCCTGGTTCATCAGTTCACAGAGCTTTCTTAATTTATCCGTTACTACCCCGTTTAAAGGCCAGATACAAGTTGGTACCTTTTGGGTAGTAGTCATTTCTATATGACCGGGTCCTTTCTTATCACTGGTTAGCGTAGTGAAGCCGTAAACAATTTGCGAAGCGGGAACGAATTCCTTGATAATATCCACATTACCTAAACCATTTTGCACGGTTAATACTATGGTCTCGGGGCCAATAGCAGATACCATGGCGTCCTTCATGGCTGACCTAGTAAACAGATATTTTACAAAGATAATCACAACATCCATCAGCCCTATCTCTGCCGGATTAGTTGTGGCTCTTACCTTAACTACGTTCCTGATATCACCCTGACTCATAACCAAGCCCTGTTGATTAATGGTATCTATATGGTCGGTATTGACATCATACAGGCAAGTTTCGGCCACCCTGGCCAGCAATCCCCCAAAGAGGCTTCCCATAGCACCTGATCCGATTATGGCAATCTTCATACCCACCAATCCTTTTTGCTGTTTTCTTTTTTACTCCGATAATGCGGTATTCTTCTTACTTTATTTAACTCCGATAGTACTATACTGAATGTCTTCCTTCTTTTCACTCCGGCAAAGTATTATATCTTTAACCACTTTTCCAGAACACATTTTCAGAAACACACTAAAACAGTGATTTCTAAAACTGCCCGCGATGGCAATAATGAGGCTGACATTATTGAAGAAAGATGTGGGACAGAAGAACCGTCCCCTTGTCCCATCCCAACAATTTTCAGGATGGCATTATTGTGGAAAGAAGTGGGACAGGAGAACCGTCCCCTTGTCCCACCCTTGTCCCTCTATCCAACTTGTTCCACTTGCTATTACTTTTTGGTAATGAGGTCGCGTAGTTTGGGTGCTTCGGCCGGCGCATTTTTTATGACATTTTCCCAGGCACTGTCATAAGCAATTTTTAAATATTGATCGGCTACGGCGCCGCTTAAGGTCGTTGTTTTAACCCCTGCGTCCTTAATTACCTGACGTTCTTCTGCAATTTTATTTTTGTAATACTCTTTGGTTTCCAATTCAATCTCTTTAGCTGCTTCGGTTAAAGCTGTTTTTTGGGTATCGTTTAATTTATTCCAGGCTTTGTTACTAACTAAAACGGCACCGTCAACTTTATAAAAAGATGGTTCAATCATATAAGCGGTTACTTCATGCCAGCCAAAATCGACAATTCCGACACTAGGCCAGCCGTACCCTTGCACAACATTACGCTCCAAGGCTTGGTAGACTTCACCGGGAGCGGTATTTACCACAGCGGCCCCTAACCCTTCTACGAAGGCTTGATAAGCAGGAGTTGCCCGGATGGTCATGCCTTTAAAGTCCGCAATTGCTTTAATTTCTTTCTGAGTCGTATAAAGATTGTATTCCAAACCGCCCATGGTATGCCCTAATAAACGGTTATTCATTTTTTCCTGGTATAGTTTATCGAGATAGTCAAAGCCCCCGCTGGTCCGCAGCTCATCAAAATCATAGGTAGCTAGCTTAGCCCCTTCCAAAACAGGGATATGCGAAATATTATAGGTATGAGCTGTCCAGGCAACATCAACCATTCCGTTTTTGACAGCTTCGGCTAATTGTTGAGTTGGGATGGCTTCCGGCCCGCCTGCCCATTCAATTTTCAGGGTACCGCCCGACTTTTGATTTACTTTATCTACAAAAGGCTTCAAGTGGACGTTCATAGCATTATTCTCAGCCCAGGCACTGTAGATTTTCAAGGTAACTGTTTCCCCTTCACCCGCCGGACCTTTAGTACCGCCACCGCAGCCGGCGAGAACCAGGGCAACAAGTAAACTTAAAGAAATAACCAAAAACTTTTTCACTTTGTTCATATGCTCCAATCCTCCTATCGATATTTTTTTTAAACCCCTTAGAGTTTATAGTTGAAAAATTTGCTAAACATAAAGTCCCTTTGACTTGCCCTTTGGCTTCTAGTTGAGAAATCTGCTAAATAAAACATCCCTTGGCTCTTCCCTCTTGACTTTTGGATAGCCTGGCCACGGGGAAGGCAGTGCAACTTAGCCGTTTCTTGCTACCCTAAATTAGGAAGGAATGTAATAATAGACGGAACCAAGATTAATAGGGCTAGGATTATAATATCCAAGATTACATAGGGGATAGCTCCGCGGTAAATGTCGCCCATGGTAACTTCAGGCGGTGCAACACCTTTCATGGTAAAGAGGGCTAAGCCAACCGGCGGGGTGAGCTGGCCAATCTGCAGACAGATCAGGATCAGAACAGCAAACCAGACATGGTCGAACCCCAGCGCGGTGACGATCGGCATGAATAAGGGTAAAGTAATCATCATAATTGCAGTCTGTTCCATGAAGAAACCCAGCAGGATGGTAATACAGAGCATCAGCCAGAGAATGATCATAGGTGATACAGGCAAGGCCAGAATAGCCGCCACCGCTTCCCGGCTCGCGCCTGTCAGGGCGAGAATCTGGCTGAATCCGGCAGAGCCGGCTATGATCATTAAGATCATGGCTGTTACTTTTAGGGAGTTCAAAAGAGATTTATATAAAAGTTTAAGAGAAAACTTCCTGTAAAACACCGTCAAGATTATGGCACCCAAGGCACCCAGGGCAGAGGCTTCGGTCGGGGTAGCCACACCTAAAAAGATTAAGCCCATAACCAACAAAAAGATGAATGACAGGGGCAGGATATCAACCAGAGCTGCTCTAAACATCTCACTCTTGGAGACATGCCCTACTTCATAGGTCGGAGCCAAAGAGGGCTTACGCACAGTGGAAATCACTACATAACCAATATAAAAAACTACTAACACAATTCCCGGAAGGATGGAGCCGATAAGAATCTTACCTACCGAAATCTGCGCTATTCCCCCCAGCAAAACGGCTATCGCGCTGGGAGGGATAACCATGGCCAAGGCACCGGAAGCCATGATCGAACCGGAAATTAGAGATTTGTCATAACCTCTGCGCATCATTTCCGGCAGCATCAGAGCTCCGAACATAGCCACATTAGCTACCACCGAGCCGCTTAAGGCGGCGAAAACCCCGCCTGCTATGAGGGTTATGACACTCAGGCGACCGGGGATCCGGCGCACAAATAGGGAAAGGGTATCCAAGGTTTTTGTAACTATTCCGGATTGGTAAAATACTTCCCCCATAATCATAAAAAAGGGAATTGTCGTAAAGGGAAAGCTGTTTAGGCTGTCGTACATTCCTAAAACAAGCTGTCTGATACCAAATTCCCCCATGAGGAGAAACATCACAATGGAGGATACTAGAAGAAAACTAAAAGCGATGGGAAGTCCGGTAAACATAATAGCGATGAGACCCACAAATATAAATAAAAGCACCATATACCATTCCATTACAGTTCACCTTCTTTCCCTTCTTTAAGCAGAGCAATGTCTTCGCGGATAAAGCGCAGAAATTGAATGGCCAGAAAGAGAAAACTAATCGGTATAACAAATAAGAGCAGCCATTGCGGGGTATTGGAAGAATCCATAACTCTGACATCTTCTTTGATGTTGCTCATGGTTACCAGATAGCTGAAATAGCAAAAGACGGAAGAAATAATGACTCCTATAATGTCGTTGAAGAGCAAGAGTGCCCTTTGGGCTCTGTCTTTTAAAGCCAGAAGAATTAAATCCACATTGATATGTCCTCTCTGCCTTAACAGCCAAGGAGCGGAGAGGAAGGTAATGTAAATCAAGCTGTAGGCTGCCAGTTCAACAGTTCTGGCCAATGGATCATTGAAGACAAAACGGGAAAAAGTAGCATAGCAGATGCCTATCAGCAATAGACCCATGATCACTGCCGCAATCCCGGCTAGGATATTTATCAGGAAATCTATGATACGGTTAACGATTTCCATATCTATTACTTTCCTCCCTTAACTACTTTATACTTTAGGTTGCTTGCTCAATGCTTTAAGACTAGCACCCTTTTAAACATCCAAACGTTTGTCATCGCTATGGAAGCGTCTTCTTTTTGTCCACTAATATTTTTTGATTTTGCATTATCAGTATGGTCAGTTTTAGCTCTAACCTATGCAAACAAGCAAGTATGTAATTTTTGTTAGTTAGTAGATTAAAAATAGACATTAATGAAGGGCTAATGTGAATTAACCACAATTAGCCCTTAAAAATTTGTTATTTAGGATTTTATATGATATTTTCGATCTTTGATATTACGATAATTGATATTTACCTTGGATTGCTGCTTAAATCAATTACTTAATGTTACAATCTCCCGTTGCAAAAGGTTTAGATAATAATAATCTTCGGCGGAGTTTTATGAATTTTTTCCGCACCCTGTTCAGTAACATAGTAATTGTCATTGATATAGACTGTCTGAACTTCGTCAATAAAGTAGGGGTGTAAGGAGATATTCATACCAGCCTCGATTATCATGGTTTCATTCCCATATTTATGGGAAGCCATAAAGGCAGGACGTTCGATCAGGTCATAACCTTGGGAGTGTCCATACAGACGTCCTTCTCGGCTATAGCCCTTTTCACTAACGAATTCATTATATTTAGCAACTATTTCTGTAGACGGTCTGCCGGGTGTTAACAGGTCAGCAGTAAGTTGTTGTGCTTCTACGGCTACATCCCAGGCGTCTTGGAGTTCCTTATAAGGCTCACCGAAACAGAAGTTACGAGCTGACTCACAATAATATCCACCAGGACCGTTTACTTCGAGCAAGAGTATGCCATAGTCCCCTTCTTTAACGGTACGGTTAGTATATTGCATGGTGGACATTCCGCAGGGTTTGCCGGGTTCTGCAGTTCCCATGAAGAGCAAGTGTTCTTCGGTACCCAGATTACCCAGAAGATCGGCAACTTCAGCACGGATTTGGTATTCCTTCATATTGGGTTTAACGATGGCAGGAAAAGCAGCCCATACCAAGTCGTGTACTCTTGCAGTTTCACGAATCAGTTCCATTTCCTCATCGCTTTTCAGAGCTTTGATCAGGTCAAACTCGTCAGTAATATCAACGAATTCAACATTCGGGAAAGCAGCGATTACTCTTTCCATGAAGCCGGCATTGATGTGAGCCTTACCAATCCAGCCAATCCGCTTAGGATTTTTCTTACGGATATAGTCAACGGCAAATCCGCCTTCGGAATCGCCTGTATAGTGAAGAGTTGGCGCAAAAGGAGCATAAAGCACTTCTTTTACCCCTCTTAAAGCCCATTCAGGAATTCTTGAAATAGAGCTTCTGATCAATGTCATTTGATCATCCATAGGGAACAACACCGTCATATGCAGGTTATATTCAGCAGGGATGTCTGTAAACCAGCGAACATATCCACCTAAGTGCATGTTGCTGCCTTGGGTTAAAACGAGATCGATATTCTGCTCTTTCATTAAATCTCTAGTGGCATTCCATCTTCTATTTAATTCTCTATCAGAAATAGGTATTCTAATTCTTTCAGCTACACTCATTATGTTCACTCCTTTCCTATATTAAGTGCGGAATACGATTAGTGGGGTTTTGTGTAATTTTTGGGCGCCATTTGGTTTGATCAAATAGCTATCAGCAGCGTAAACAGATTTTTCCGCAGAAATAAGGTTGGTGTTGACTGCCATGCACATATCTTTAGCCAGCTTCATGCTTTCACCCGGTTGAATGCTAGGTCTTTCGATCCAGTCATAGCCTTGTCCATAAGCGAAGAGTCCTTCTTCTTGAACATAGCCTTTGCTTGCTAAATACTCATTGTATTGAGCAAAGATCACTTGGGGATCCATTCCCACTTGCAGCATTCCTGCTAATTTTTCTTGAGCAGCAACAGCTTCTTCCCAGTCTTTGAGCAAGGATGCAGAAGGTTCACAGCCAATAGAGAACATTCTACCTACTGTGGTAAACATTCCTCCTGGGCCGCTGCATTCCACACGAACGTAGAGTACATCGCCTTTTTGGAGTGTTCTGTTCTGGAAGAAACTTGGATACACATCGAGTTTTTCACCACGAGGAGCACTTCCCATGTTAACAACAAATTCTTCGCCACCAAGTTCCATGATCAAGCGCATGATTTTGTTACGAAGCTCGTACTCGCGAACTCCTGGTTGAGCAAAGGCAGGAATATATCCCATTACTTTATCTTGCAATTTAACTGCGTTTTCAATTGCCACAATTTCATCTTCACTCTTAAGAGCGCGGATTTCATCAATAATGGGGGAAGCGTCAATGATTTCAACACCGGGCAGATTCTTTTTAATGTAATCGTAGTAGTTCCACATCATCATTTCTGTACCGGCAATACCGATTTTTTTGGGTTTGTTTTCTTCGCACCACCTAACGAACATCTTACCTTCCCAATCCCAGGTGAAGTTAAAGGGGGAAAAGTAAGGATTAGCGTCCCAAGGCTTACCGATTCTCAGTAAGTGAGAGGGGGGATAAAGATCGAGCGGCGGTCCGCTGCAGGCGATGTAGCCAATTTCACCTTCGAGAGGAATGAAGGATGATTGGGGGTAATTGATTTCTGCCGTTGTATCAGTTAGCCAACGGTTCGCCCCGCCCATATATTGGGAAATATTTTGAGCCAAAATAACGTCGATTTGTTCCCGCTTCATGGCTAATTTCAGTTCACGGGAACGTCTTTCCAATTCCCTTGTCGGAATTGGGGCTTTCAGTCTTTCATGAAATACTTCCGCCATTTATTATCCTCCTTTATTTTGGTTGGTCACCAAGTAGTTTTTTGAGATTTAAACTGCTATCTTTTAATTCATTAACCCCCGCTTATATTGTGAGTAATTTTTCAGAAAAAATCCCTAAGTGTGACTAATCCCCGTATTCGCTACATTTCTGAACAGCCTCAATGGGCGGGATATATTAATAAACAAGTTTTTCGTAATTGGACTCGATGGCTTTGATCATTCTAGCTACGGTTTCCGTCATCGGGGTCGGGATACCAAGCCGTTTTCCCTCAGCAGCAATAGCCTCATTCAAACAGGCGATCTCAGTTGGTCTTTTATTTTTAAGGTCTATCGCCATCGACGGTACGTGCTGCGGAACGGAACGGGTCACCTTGATGACATGTTCCAGCCCTTCTTCCCTGCTGATGTCAATGCCTTTGGCCTGAGCGACGTCCGCGACTTCAAAGATAATCTTCTTGGCTATTTCGAAAGACGAAGGTGTATCGATGATACTTGTGACATTTTGCCTAAGAAGAGCACAAAGGGTATTCTCGGAAGCGTTGACCATCAGTTTCTGCCAGATCTGTCTGTCCACGTCTTTAGTGATTTCCGTATTAAGTCCGGCCTGATTCATCAAATCACATAACTTCCTTAGTTTATCTGTAACTTCCCCGTTTAGAGGCCAGATACAGGTCGGTACTTTCCTCGTGGTAGTCATCTCAATATGACCGGGACCTTCCATATCACTGGTTAAGGTGCTGAGCCCATAAACGATCTGTGATTCAGGAACAAACTCCCTTATAATCTCTACATTGCCTATGCCGTTTTGAACTGTGAGAACCAGGGTGTCAGGACCAATAGCGGATACCATGGCGTCCATCATAGCTTTTCGGGTAAATGGATATTTAACGAAGATAATGACGGCATCCATCCCGCCTATTTCAGCAGGGTTGGTGGTTGCTCTAACCCTGACAATGTTCTTCTTATCTCCTTGGGTCATGATCAGGCCATTCCGGTTAATGGCCTCAATATGCGTTTTGTTAACATCATAAAGGCAGGTTTCAGTAACTCCGGCAAGCAATCCTCCGAAAAGACTTCCCATGGCTCCTGAACCAATGATTGCAATTTTCATGTTCATCATTCCTTATAATTTGGTCAGTTTTGCTTGTTCTATCTGTTACTATCTCCATTTTCCGATGATTTATAGAGAATCCCCTGAGAAGAACCTTCAAGCCGTTACTTTCCAGGGGAAACTCTGTTAAAGCGGAAATGCCGACGCCGACTTAACTTTATTTCTTGGTAATCAGATCACGAAGTTTAGGTCCATCTTCAGGTGCATTCTTAATGACATTGTTCCAGGCACTCTCATAAGCAATTTTCAGATACTCTTCGGCAGCATCATCAGCCAATGTAATAGTCTGCACGCCGGCTTCTTCAATAATTCCGCGTTCTTCAGCGATTTTGCCTGCATAGTATTCTTTGGTTTCAATTTCGATTTCCTTCATAGCCTCGGTTAAAGCTGCTTTTTGAGTATCATCTAAGGTCTGCCAGACTTTATCACTGACCAAAACTGCACCGTCTACCTGATAGAAAGCAGGCTCGATCCGATAGCTGGTAACTTCATGCCAACCAAAGTCAATGATTCCTACACTAGGCCAACCATAACCCTGAACAACATTACGCTCCAGAGCCTGATATACTTCGCCAGGAGCCGTATTGACAACAGCAGCTCCAAGCCCTTCGACGAAGGCCTGATAAGCAGGAGTAGCACGGATGGTCATCCCTTTAAAGTCTGCAATAGATTTGATTTCTTTCTGGGTGCTGTAAAGATTGTAGGTCAACCCGCCCATGGAATGGCCGATTAAATGGTTATTCATTTTTTCCTGATACAATTTATCAAGAAATTCGAAGCCGCCGCTAGTTCTCAGTTCATCGAAATCATAGGTTGCCAATTTAACGCCTTCCAAGACGGGGATATGGGAAATATTATAGGTATGTGCTGTCCAGGCGACATCTACCATGCCGTTTTTAACGGCTTCAGCCAGCTGTTGAGTCGGGATTGCTTCCGGTCCGCCGCCCCAGACGATTTCAAGAGTACCGTTGGATTTCTCCTTTACTTTTTCCATAAAAGGCTGCAGATGAACGTTCATGGCGTTATTTTCGGCCCAAGCACTGTAAACCTTTAATTTAGTTACTTTTCCTTCATCTCCGGCAGGAGGGGTTTGGGTGCCTCCACCACTGCAAGCTGCCAGAGAGAGTACGAGGAGTACACTGAAGAAGACAATAAGAATCTTTTTCACTTTAGTCATAAATGTAAATCCCCCTTTTTAATTTCCCTTACTCTTTAATGACATTGACAAAACCTTCTTTGCTTATAATCCCTTTGCTATATCACCTCTTTCACTGAATTCAAATTTTCTTATCCTGCCCAAGTATTCGTAGCAATCCCCTAATCCAGCCATTGTTCATAGCATAGCCATTTCTAATTACAAGAGATTGGGCAGGAAGGTAACAATTGCAGGGACCAACATCAAGAGAGCTAGGAGTGCAATATCTAGAATAACATAAGGTATTGCACCTCTATAAATATCCCCCATGGTAACTTCGGGTGGCGCAACACCTTTCATGGTAAAGAGCGCCAGGCCTACAGGCGGGGTCAGCTGGCCAATCTGCAGACAGATCAAAATTAGGACTGCAAACCAGACATTATCAAAGCCCAAAGCGTTGACGATCGGCATAAATAACGGCAGCGTAATCATCATAATGGCTGTTTGTTCCATGAAGAAACCCAGGAGGATGGTAATCCCAAGCATTAACCACAGAATAATCATCGGCGATACGGGGAGGGCGAGTATTGCCGCCACTGCTTCCCTGCTGGCGCCGGTAAGAGCCAGGATCTGGCTGAAGCCTGCCGAGCCGGCAATGATCATCAGGATCATCGCCGTGACTTTCAAAGAGTTCAAAAGTGAAACGTAGACTAATTTCAGGGAAAACTTCCGGTAGAATGCGGTTAAAACAAAGGCGCCAAGTGCCCCGAGAGCCGCCGCTTCTGTCGGTGTGGCTACTCCGAAAAAGATTAGCCCCATAACCAGCAAGAAGATAAAGAGCAAGGGCAGAATATCGACTGCTGCCGCTTTAAACATTTCTTTAGTCGAAACTTGGCCCACTTCGTAAGCAGGCGCCAAAGAAGGTTTGCGTAAGCAGGAAATTATAACATAGCCTATATAGAATGTTACTAAACAGACACCGGGCAGGATTGAACCAATGAGAATTTTACCGACTGAGATCTGGGCTATGCCTCCTAACAGCACCGCAATGGCACTGGGGGGAATAACCATAGCCAAGGCCCCGGAAGCCATAATCGAGCCTGAAATCAACGATTTGTTATAACCCCTCCTCATCATCTCCGGCAACATCAGCGCCCCAAACATGGCCACATTGGCCACGACCGAGCCGCTTAAGGCGGCAAAGACCCCGCCGGCTAATAAAGTGATAACACTAAGACGCCCAGGGATTCTGCGGACGAAAAGGGACAGGGTATCCAAGGTTTTAGTAACAATCCCCGATTGGTAGAAAACTTCACCCAGAATCATAAAAAACGGTATGGCTGTAAACGGAAAGCTGTTCAGGCTGTCGTACATCCCCAGGACAAGCTGTCTGATGCCAAACTCACCCATAAGCAGAAACATGACTATCGAGGATAAACCAAGAAAGCTAAAAGCAATAGGAAGTCCGGTAAACATCAAGGCAATTAAGCCTACAAATATAAGCAGAAGTACCATATACCACTCCATTACAGATCACCTTCCTTCCCTTCTTTAAGTGCTGCAATGTCTTCCCAGATAAAACGAACAAACTGAATTGCCAGAAACAAACTGCTGATTGGTATGGCAATTAACAGCAGGTATTGGGGAGTATTGGAAGAGTCCATAATCCTGACATTATCTGTATAATTGCTTAAAGTGATAAGATAACTGAAATAAAAGAGTACTATGGAAAGGATGGTACCTATAATGTCAGTAAAAAGAATCAATCCTCTCTTTGCTCTTCCCTTCAAAGCCAAAAGAATTAAATCGACGTTAATATGCCCTCTTTGCCTTAACAGCCAAGGTGCTGCCAAAAAAGTAATATAGATCAGGCTGTAAGCTGCCAGCTCTACTGTTCTGGCCAGCGGCGCATTAAACACAAACCGTGAAAACGTCGCATAGCAGATACCGACCAAGAGAGCACCCATGATCACTGCTGCAATCCCGGCCATTAGATTGATGATGAAGTCTATGACCCGATTAATATACTGCATTCTACTGTCCCCCCTTATACTTTTGCTAATAACTTTGTGCAATATATCACAACTATTACACTTTTAATTTTATATATTCTTTTTTGTAAATTATGTTCAGATTTAGACATTACTCGGATAAAACTTTTGGCGAGATAGTTATAAAAAGTGACGCCATGATTCTCTTTCCAACGCCCGACTATTCCCTTTTTCAGATTTACAGTACCTATTGCCCTTGCCAATTTGAGTTGTATTTGAATGGCTAAAAAGTGGGGGTTTGGGCAAATAGGGTTACAATTGATACTATACTAAATTATCTTCCTTATTCTTTATGTCTGGTTTTAGACAGCGGAAAAATAAAAAAAGCGCTTCTCATAATAGAAAAGTGCTTAAAAAAAGACAAAAAGGCCTGTGAAAGGCTTTTGAAGGGCTATAGGGCTATAGATATTTCCGACTTTTACATTATCTCAGACTCTGCATGCCGACAAAGACCATCATAATCAAGAATTATTATTTTGCCTCTTTTAATCTTTATTAATCCTTTGCGGGCAAAGTCATTGAGAAAAGAGGTAACGTTAGGACGAGTAGTACCAACAAAGCTGGCTAGCTCTTCATGGGTTATCTGCAGACAATGTTCTTCATCCTGACGGGTGAAAACGCCATACTGTTCAAAGTTTAAGATCATCCTAGCCAATCTGGTGGAAATATTATGCAAGGATAAATCCTCAGCCTGCAGAGCCATGCACCGAAGCTTCTTACCAACCGTCTCCAGGAGAGACAAGGCTACTATCGGGTGCTTTAACAAAACTTCTTTGGCTTTATCAGGAGGTACAGCGACGATTTCTACTTTAGTCAGGGCAGTTGCCGAACAAATGCCCAGCCCGCCGTCAAAAGTTGCCGTCTCGCCGATTATCGCCGGTGCTTCTAAAATATTAAAGATTTTCTCCGTACCATCGGTAAACAGGATTGAAGTTTTTGCTTTGCCCTTTAATATACAGACCAGGCCAATGCCAGGTTGATTCTGAACATAGATAGCTTCTCCCGGTCCATAAGTCTTGAAGTTCCCCGCACTAATCAGGGTTTCCCAAGCTCTTTGGTCAATATTTGCCCTAAGTAGTTTATTGTAATCCATAGCTTTGTCTTTAGACATTGGGCTCACATCCCTATCCTCTCTGGTTGAGGCTATCTGGTAATTAAATACTTTCAGCTATTCAAATTTATACCTAATTGTATCACCTGCCTAAGTGAAGTTAAATATTAAAATAATTACAAATAATTCAAGAGCATCTGTAATGCTTTAAATTCTTACATAATACTTCTTATAACAGATACTTTAATTTTTTTACAATTTATCTGCTGTCACCAGGTTTAGAATGTGCTATATCGATCAAAGCCCTAACTAAAACTTACGAGTAATAACAATAAGCCATATCACCCCATTAAAGGGGCAATATGGCTCACATAATTAAATTCTTCTTGCACTCCCCCAAACTAGATAATTTAAGGGGGGTAAATGTCTCGTTTTGCGATGGATATTTAAGGCAGAAAGAACTACCTTTGAAAGGCTGTGAGAAATATCCAGCCCAATTATGAACGAGCATAATATTCTGGATATTTTCTCTTAATATCCTAGAGGAACTGTGGCATCGTTAATTTTGGAAGGAACATCGTAATATCCGGTATATAGGATACCAGCAGAAGTACGATTAACAAAGCCGCTAAGTATGGTAGCGACTTGATAGCTACATCTTCAAACCTACATTTAGCCACCATAGCAGCTGTATACAGACATACCCCTAATGGTGGTGTTAAATTGCCGATCGAAAGGTTGAGAATCATTATCATGCCAAAGTGAATTGGATTCCAGTCCATGGCTAAAGCAATTGGCATAAGCACCGGGGTGATAATTATCAACAGGGCTCCCGTCTCCATAAAACAACCCGCTATCAACAAAATAATATTAATAATTATCATCAATATAATCGGATCACTGGATAAGGCTGTCATCAACGTAAACGCCTGCTGTGGTATTTGTTCGGCAGCCATTACCCATCCAAGGATAGCAGCATTGGCCATAATGAACATGATTTTGGCTGAGGTAGAAATACTGCTAAGGAAAATCTTATAAAGGTCTTTAAACTTGATTTCTTTGTAGATGAAAATCGAAACAAAGATTCCGTACAAGATGGCCACTACTGCGGCCAGCTACGATAAATGCCGGTATTTTAATAAGAGATTTCCCTTAGAGAAGAATAATCTCGGGAGGAGTTTGATGAATCTTTTCCGCCCCGTGCTCGGTAACGTAATAATTGTCGTTAATATAAACGGTCAAGGTTTCACTAGTAAAATAAGGATGTAAAGAGCAATTCATCCCTGCCTGAATCCTCATAGTTTCAACCCCGTCCTCCGAATCAGCCATAAAAGCCGGCCTTTCAATAAGGTCATAACCCTGAGAGTGTCCATAAAGACGTCCTTCTTCGCAGTAACCCAAAGCTGAGACGTATTTATTATACTCCCGGACGATTTCTCTGGAATCCCGACTTGGTGTCAGGAGATCTTGGGTAAGTTTCTGGGCTTTAACTGCAACTTCCCAAGCTTCGGCATGTTCCTTATTTGGCTCTCCAAAGCAAAAATTGCGTGCCGACTCACAATAATAGCCACCAGGACCTGATACTTCCAAGAGCAGGGTTCCGTAATCGCCTTCTTGTACCCTGCGATTTGCAAAGTTAAACATATTCATCCCACAGGGTAGCCCAGGCTGGGCTGTGCCTAAGAATATCAGTTGTTCTTCACTTCCAAGGTTGATTGCTAATTGTTGCACTTCAGAGCGAATTTGGTACTCGTACATGCCAGGTTTGATAATAGCGGGCAAGGCCGCCCAGATTAAATCATGAATTCGGCATGTCTCACGTACAAGCTCCATTTCTTCCTCGCTCTTAATAGCTTTCATTAAATCTATTTCTTCAGTTAGGCCGACAAATTCGGTTTTAGGGAAAGCTGCTTTCATTTTAGTCATAAACTCAGCTGAAAAGAAAGCTCTCCCGGCATAGCCCATTCCTCTAAAATTTCTTTTACGCAGATAATCAATAGTTAGACCTACTTCTGTTTCTCCGGTATAGTACAAAGAAGGGCTGTAACGCTCAGTGAGGATTTGCTTAACTCCCCGTACTGCCCATAAAGGTGGGTATGCGTACATAGGGGCTAATCTACTGCGAATCAAGGTCATTTCCTCATCTACTGGGAAAATAACAGTCATAGGTAAATTGTACTCTGCAGGTATATCGGTAAGCCAACGGACATAACCGCCTAAATGCATATTGGTATTCTGGACAATTAGACAGTCCAGATTTCTTTCTTTCAGAAGGTTTTTGACCAGAGACCACCTTCTTTTTAATTCCCCATCGGATATGGGTCTTCTGATTCTCTCCTTGGCCTTCATTTTTTCACCTATCCTTTCGGCTTTATGGTTATTATTAGATTTTAACGGTTATTCTTCAAGACTTTAAGCCACGATAATATTTTGAGCTGTTTTATGAAGCCTTGCCGGTCCCTCAGCTGTAATTAAAAAGCTGTCGCACAAATAGCTTGTGCGGCGAGCTGCTACGATACTAGTGTTAACAGCTAGGCACATATCTTTCTGAATTCTCATAGTCTCACCCGGTTGGATACTGGGTCTTTCAATATAGTCATACCCTTGGCCATAAGCAAAGAGTGCATGCTCCGGTTCACAATTGTTCGCTTCTAAAAACCGATTATATTCAGCATAAATAATCCCTGGGTCAGCTCGGATCTCCAATTGAGCGGTAACTTTCTTTTGGGCTCGGAGAGCAAGCTCAAAGTTCTCTTTCATCTCCACCGAAGGCCGACCAAGAGAAACCATCCTGCCGATAGCTGTAAAGAATCCGCCCGGACCACTGGAAGAAATTCCAATATAGACCTGATCACCATCTTCCAGCGTCCTATTTTGCAGAAAACTGGGATAAGGAGTAAAAGTCTCACCTTGGGGCGCAGAGCCAATTACTACAATTTGCTCTTCTCCACCCAGGTCAGTAAGGATCTCCATCAGTTTGCCCCGAATTTCATATTCCCTTACTCCCGGCTGGGTTATAGCACCGACGTAACCGAACGCTTTGTCCTGGATAGCGGCCGATCTCCTGATGAATTCGATTTCAGCCTCACTTTTTATACACTTTATTTGGTCAAGAAGATCGGAGGCGTCAACAAATTTAACTCCCGGTAGGTTTTTCACTAGGTAATCATAGTAAGCCGAATGGATAAGTCCCATGCCTGCTATGCCAATGCACTTGATATCATGCTCCCGAATCCAATCCATAGCAATTTTGCCTTCCCAGTCATGGGTAAAATTAAAAGGTGCAAAGTAAGGGACGTTCGGCATTACCTTTGCCCCACGGACAACATACTTCGGAGGATAATAGTTTTGCGGCGGGGCTCCGTAAGCTATCAGAGCCATCTCCCCTTCCGCAGGTATTATCACCGACTGAGGATAGGCATTTTCGGCAGTAGTATCCGTAAGCCACCGATTGTATCCTCCCATATATTGGGTTGTATTTTGGGTCAAAATGCAGTCGATCCCGGCTTCTTTCATAGCTTTCTGCGTTTTTTGCCAGCGCCTTTGCAATTCGGCTGTCGGAATTGGCGATTTGAAACGCTCGTGAAATATCTCGGTCATTCCTTTCGACCTCCTCAAAATTAGTTTTAGAATTATTATAAACCTCGGGGGCTTTTTTTTATGTCCCTTTCTGAACAGAGCCTTTAGAAAAATCAAGTACTCTCTGCAGTTAATACTTTTTTCAGCAGTCTATGCAAAAAATAACGGGCTGCGCAGTGCCCGTTATTCCAATTCTATTAGAACTGAGTATCTAAATTTTTACCTATTTGCTATTTACCCCCAAGCGTCGAGGTTTAAGATAGCTATTAATATTAACATGATATAATCCAATAATCATTTTGTTTGAAAAAGTTCTATACCTTCCCCGATCTCTGGAACCTGGCCCGGTCTTTCCCGGCCAAAGCCTGAACGAAGCTTTCCTGCAGTAAATCTTCCTTACGTCTTTTCATTTGTTGCGGAGGGTTAGCACCCTTTTTAAGCATAGTACTTTTGGGGTTCAAAATAGTGCTTTGGGGGTTCAAAAACTTTGGCTTTTGCCTAAGAAGATTCAATTGTAGGAATAGCTTTCCGGCCAGAATAATTGCTAGAGCGAGCAGCCAGGGTAAGACCTGCTCCAAGGGCTCTATTTCCCTGAGAAAAGCCAAGGCTTGATCCTTTAAAATCATCTCCCCGGCCGTATAGCCCAGAAGCCCGGAACCCACCGTAATAATCCAAGGCCATTTGCGCATTAGATTTGACAAAAATGAGCTGCCAAAAATGACAATAGGGATACTGACAGCCAAGCCTATGACCAGTAAGATAAGGTTACCACCGGCGGCTCCCGCTACGGCCAAAACGTTATCCAGGCTCATTAGGAGGTCGGCCGTAATTATGATCGGAATAGCTTTGGTTAGATTAGCAGGAGTCTGCATTCCACGCTCGCTCTGCTGATCTTCCCCGTTTAACAGGTTGACAGCAATCCCGAGTAAAAGAATTGCCCCTAAAGCTTGCAAATAGGGGATTGTTAGAACTAAGGCGGCTCCGGCAGTTAAAATAATCCTTAAGCTGACTGCGCCAAAAGTTCCCCAGAAGATACCTTTCCGCCGATCCTTCTCTTCCAAGTCTCGGGTTGCTAAAGCAATCACTACGGCATTATCTCCGCTCAAGATAAGATTGATCACAAAAATTTCGAAGAGAGAACTCCAAAAAGCTAAATTAAATTCCACTTGCATCCCTCCTCAAACACAATATTTAAGGAGGGGGGATACTGTGCCATTTTTCCGATGGGTATTTAAGGTAAAAAAGACCGCTCGATCTCGTCTTAGTACTCGTCTTCATTCGTGTGGAGGCATTTGCTAACTTCTACGAGATTTAAAATCATACTCCGGATAGCAGGAATCTTAAGGAATAACAAGAATGCCAAGGAATAAATGAACAAAGTGGAACAGCAGAAAAAGTGGGACAGAAGAACCGTCCCCTTGTCCCAACAAGAATGCCAAGGAATAAATGAACAAAGTGGAACAGCAGAAAAAGTGGGACAGAAGAACCGTCCCCTTGTCCCACTTGCCCCATTTTATGGTAAAATAGCATGCTGGGGAAAGATTACCGAGAAGGTAGTTCCTTTCGGACCGGTATTTACTTTGATTTGGGCGTCATGCCGCTCGGCGATTTCATAGCAAACATAGAGTCCCAGCCCGGTGCCGCCTTCTTTCGTACTGAAGAAGGGTGTTCCGAGTTTATCCAGATTTTCCTCTGCTATGCCTTTACCATGATCTTGAACTGCCAAAATAACCTGCCCGTTTTCGACGAAGGTTTTGAGCAGCACACTGCCGTTGGCGTCCATGGCTTCTAAGGCATTGCGGGTTAAATTCAAGATCATTTGGCGAATCTCATTGCCATCAACCTTTAGGTCTGGAGTTTCCCGCAAAAGAAACTTAATAGTCTTACTTTGGGAAACGGCATCAGCTTCCAAGAGCGGTGCCAGGCTTTTAATGATTGTCTTCAAATTATGCCTGCTCCTGATGCTTTCTTTATTTTTGCCGATGGTATTGAACTCTTGCAGGATGCAGTTGACCCGCTCCATTTCCTCAATCATTATTTCGAAGTATTCTTTAAAATCTTTGTCCTTAATCTTATGGTACAGCAGTTGAAGAAAACCTTTGACGGTGGTCATGGGATTACGAACTTCGTGGCTGATAACCGAAGCCAGTTCCACAATAGTATTGAGTTTATCCAGCTGGGCAATTTCTTTTTCCAGCCGGCGATGTCTGGTAATATCCCTAGCTACGGCGGAACTGCCCAGTACTTCTCCCGCCAAGTCCTTGATAGGGACTAAAGTAATAAAGACAG
Organism: Desulfitobacteriia bacterium; assembly: GCA_050949905.1. GTDB lineage: Bacteria > Bacillota > Desulfitobacteriia > Desulfitobacteriales > Syntrophobotulaceae > DUML01. Next base: position 30,617 of record JBMNGP010000028.1, read on the forward strand.
CTACAGTCTCGCCGTCTCTTTTTTGCCTAATGGTTTCATAGCTGTAAGTCTCACCCCTGCGGATAATGTTGATGAGATTATCCATCTCCTCCTGCTGATCCGGGAATGCGAGGATATGAATAGTTTGGCCTATGATTTCTTCCTTACTGAAACCAAAGATTTTCTCGGCGGCATTATTCCAGCTCTGGATGCGGCCCTCGCGATCAATAGCATATATACCGTCCAAGGACGCTTCGATAATCGCATCCAACCTCAATAGTTCATCCTGGTAAGTTTTTCTTTCACTGATATCAGAAGCAGCAAAGAAATAGATTTCTCTTTGGGCATCTAAATACAGATGGCATTCAAAAAAGCCATAATCGCCATCCGAGCCCAAGAGCCTCAACTCCAAAGCAGGACTCTTTTCATATGGCAAAATGCTTTGCATTTGATCCCAGACAGAGGATCTATCTTCAGGATGAATGAAAGCAAAGATTTCTTTGTTCAGGATATTATTCTGATTTTGACCGAGATATTTCTCCATAGCCTGATTAATCCATTTAAGGCTGCCGTTAAGATCTGTTTGAAAAAAGAGATCGGCCGTTAAATAGAGTAATTTTTTTAGATCCTCTATTTGTTGGCAGCAGTTATTCGGCATCTTAGCTTTGGCTAATTCAGAATTGTTTGAGATTCTATCTTTAAACATACGTTACTCCTTCATGCCTATTAGCTTCATTATAATAGAATTAGATGTACTAAAAAATAGTATTATGCAAGATTATTAAAGTATTTTAGTAAATATGTAATAAAGTCGTCTTTATTCTGTTTTCTAGCTCGAATTTTGATTCTTTTTATATCTTTCCCCTTTTCTTGTCGATTAAAATTTTACTGTATAAGGCTTTCCTTTAGACCTGATAGCCTTCTTAGAGAACCCTGGCCAAGGAGGCTGCATAAGTTATAGAAATAGTTGCAACTCTACATGTTGTTGTAGCTACCTTTCAATAAATTGAATATTAACATACTTAAGCTATGTTTTTAGTTACTAGAAGCAAATGTAGAGTATGCAGGGTATATTGAAAGTTAGTGGGAATAAGAGGAAGTGTCTAATTTAAACCTATCCGAGGGGGACATGGACAATGTATGCTTATAATTTCCATTACAGCCTAACTAGCGCGATACTGACGGTTATTTTTCTCTTACTCTTCATTCTAGGGCTAATCTTTTGATTTTTTTTTGCACTTAATTCTTATTTATAATCCTAACCTCTGTCGAGATAATCTTTCTCGAGGATAATACTTCAGAAGATAATATTTCATAAGGCCGATGTAAAAAACATTCTGGGAGCGATATTTGATTCCATCTGCTTTCTTCAACCTAATATCCTATTTTAGGCAAAAGTTAAATAAGTAACAGTATAGTAAATAAGGCTAAGCTTCTCCTGCCTGGAGATGAACTTAGCCTAATGTTTAGAAGTTGAATCAGTTTAAAGTATCCACTCAGGAAACTTTTGTGAAACGCACTTTTTCTTTATTCGCGTTTTTATTTGAGTAGCCGTCAACTCAATATTTGTCCATCGTTATGACAGCTTTGGCTAAGCCGGCGCCTATTAAGGATTTAAGGATATCCCCGGCAATAAACGGAATATAGCCCAGCCAAAGTACACTGGACAAAGTTAGGGCTTGGCCTTTGACTAGGGCTAACCATAAGGATAGATGAATTAAACCCGGAATATAGACCAGGACTAACTGGGCAAAAAGGATAGCGGCGGTTAACGGTACCAAGCGGCGGGACTCCAGCACGTTGTCGAAGAGACTTCCCATAAATAAAGCGGCCAGAATAAAGCCCAGGATATAACCCCCTGTCGGGCCGGCCAAAGCCGTTAACCCGCCTTGGAAACCGGCAAACCAGGGTATCCCTGCCGCCCCGCCTAAAGCGTAAAAGAGCATGCTTATTCCGCCCCAGCGCCTGCCCAGCAGCACTGCTGCCAGGATTATCCCCAATTGCGAAGCAACAAGCGGGACAGGGGTCCAAGGCAGATAGACTTTAACTTGAGCCAGCAAGCCTGTCAAACAGGCCAGACATATGGCCAGAGCAATTTTGGCCAGAAAAGTTGCTTGGGTGCGCCATTGATAATAAGACAGTTTTTTCCGGCGATAAATATCCAGCAGTTTTAGTGCTTGTTCCATAAGTTAGATACCTCCAATAATTAATAGAAATCTGGTCGCTAATATTCCTTTTAATAGGTATTTGTTACAAGCAGAAGGCCTGACGACCAGGTACGAGCCTCATTGACGATCCTCCGTCCTATTTGTTATTCGTCTTTAACCCTAGTAGAAGGCTCGACTATCAGGTACGGTTCGGACTTAGTCAACCTGAACGCAGTGAAGGATCTTATGCAGCCGAGGGAAAAGATCCTTCAGTCGTTCCTCCTTCAGGATGACATGGAAAAAGCCAGTCCTGAGCGTAACGAAGTAACTTTTTCTTCGCCAAGGCCTTAGGCTAGTCGGATACTTTCAGAGAAACCTCGCCGGAGATGACAGCAGAGATACCGCCATCAGCCAGCCGGACTATTAATTCCCCTTGCGAACCAAGGTCTAAGGCTTGAGCCTCCTCTTCCCGCCCTCTCCGGTTTAAGATCACTTTCCGCCCCAAAACCGCCGAACGTTGCCGGCAGATCTCTAAGGAATTTCCCAACTCACCCGTTTCGAGAAATTGCAGATAGAGCGACTCAAAGGCTTTAAAGATTTCGGCAGTTATTATATTGCGGTCATAAACCGCTCCTGTTTCCAGGCTGAGAGAAGTGGCTTTCCCCCTTAGCTCTTCCGGGAAATCAGTCTCTTCAAAATTCACATTTAAACCTATACCCACCGCTACCGATTGGACCTGGTCTGCACCGGCCTGCATTTCGGTAAGTATTCCTCCGGCTTTTTTCTCCCCAAGGTAAAGATCATTGGGCCATTTTATCCTGAGGCTCTCCCGTAGATTGGCATCCGTTTTTTCTAAGGCCAGACAAACAGCAGCCGCAGCCACCAGGGTAAGCTGAGGAACCTGTGGCGGGGGCAGGTTAGGCTTTAAGAGGATTGTCAGCCAAATACCTTTACCGGCAGGGGAAGCCCACTCCCTGCCAAATCGACCCCGGCCTGCGGTCTGGAGTTCACTTAGAATAACAGTCCCTTCTTCTAGGTCCGGAGCCCGGCGTTTAGCTTCATTGTTTGTGGAATCAATGCTTTGGTGATAGATTATTTTCCTGCCAATAAGTTTTGTCCGAGTTAAGCCGGCGATAACTTCCTGCCTCATTCCAGATAGGCTCCTATCCTGCGGTATTTAGCATACCTTTGCCCTATTACTTCCTCGATTCCGTCCCTTAAACTCCGAAACGGAACCTGCAGGAGGTTTTCCTTGATCACTTTAGCCATCCGCTCCAAATCATTATGGGCACCCCCGGGAGGTTCGGGCAAGATCTTATCTATGATCCCCAGTTCTTTTAAATCCTGGGCTGTAATCTTCATCAGCTGGGCGGCTTCTTTAGCCCGGGAAGCATCTTTCCAGAGGATGCTGGCAAAACCCTCCGGGGAGAGAACGGAATAGACAGAATGCTCCAGCATCCAGATTTCGTCTGCCACAGAGAGAGCAAGAGCTCCGCCGCTGCCGCCTTCCCCGATAACAATGGAAATTACCGGGGTGCGCAAAGCAGCCATTTCCATGAGATTCCTGGCAATTGCTTCACCCTGGCCCCTTTCCTCGGCGCCTACTCCCGGATCTGCCCCCGGAGTATCGATAAAACAAATCACAGGCCGTTGGAATTTTTCGGCTTGTTTCATCAGCCTTAAGGCTTTGCGGAAACCTTCCGGGCTGGACATGCCAAAGTTCCTTCTGACGTTTTCCTTGGTATTTCTCCCTTTTTGCTGGCCAATAACAGTGACCGGCTGGTCACCCAGCCTGGCCAGTCCGCCGACTATACTGGGATCGTCCCGGAATTTCCGGTCACCGTGGAGTTCAATAAAGCCGCTGAAGACTTTCTCAATATAGTCAAGGGCTGTAGGCCTTTCGATCATCCTGGAAAGAGTAAGTTTATCCATAGGGCTTAAGTTCTCAGCCGCTTCTGTTTTCATTTGCTCCAATTTAGACTCCAGCACTTGGATTTCAGCGGCTAAATCGGCTTGTTTTTCCTCGGCAAACTGGCGTAAGTCCTCAATCTTTTTACTTAATTCCATTATATCTTTCTCCCGCTCCAGCATGGTACACTCCAATTAATTTTTTAGTAAAGATGCATTTTTAGTAACCGGGACAAAGTTAATTTCAAATGCTCCCTGGCTACTATCTTATCAATAAAACCATGCTCCAGCAAAAACTCGGCAGTCTGAAAACCTTCCGGCAGCTTTTGGCCAATGGTTTGCTCACTCACTCTTTTGCCGGCAAACCCGATCAGGGCACCTGGCTCCGCGAGGATGATATCCCCTAACATCGCAAAACTGGCTGTTACTCCTCCGGTCGTCGGGTCCGTAAGCACAGTGATATAAAGGCCGCCGGCCTGGTTATGCCTGGCTGCTGCGGCAGAGGTTTTGGCCATTTGCATCAGGGAGAACATGCCTTCCTGCATCCTGGCACCGCCGGAAGCGGTAAAAACAATTATCGGTATTTTTTTGGCCGTAGCCAGTTCAAAAGCTCGGGTGACTTTTTCGCCAACGACAGAGCCCATGCTCCCCATCATAAACCTGCCGTCCATGACAATTACCACCGTATCATGCCCATGGATTTTACCGTAGCCGGTTAGTACTGCTTCCGCGAGTTCCGTTTTTTCCTGGCTGTCTTGCATCTTTTCTTCATATCCCGGAAAAGCCAGAGGGTTAACGCTGGTAAGCTCGGCATTAGTCTCTTTAAAAGTTCCGGTATCCATTATTAAGTCAATTCTTTCCCTGGCCGTAAGGCGATAGTGGTAGCCGCAATTGTGGCAGACCTTGTTATTCTGGCAAAGATCTTTATTATAAACGGTCTCTCCGCACTTGGCACATTTCAACCAAAGCCCATTGGGGATAGCCGGCAGGCTATTTTTCTCCCCTGTGGCTTCCTGGGGTTTATTTTGTTGTATAACTAAATACCGTGGTTTTTTAAAAATCTGATTGATTTTAAACATTGGCACCAACCATTTCTGGGAGTATTACCTGAAGTTAAATTCCTTGGAAAGAAATGAAGTATCAATTTGTCCGTTGATAAAATTTTCGTTATTAAGAATTTGGAAAAGAAACTCGATATTGGTGTCGATCCCTTCGATAATGAATTCAGCCAGTGCCCGCCGCATTTTGCTCAGGGCTTCATGGCGATCTCTTCCGTAGGTAATAAGCTTGGCAATCATGGAATCGTAATTTGGGGGGATAGTATATCCGTTATAAAGAGCACTGTCAAGGCGCACCCCGCTCCCTCCCGGCCAAAGCAGGATATCGGCTTTCCCGGGAGAGGGCCTGAACCCCAAAGAAGGATTTTCGGCATTGATACGGCATTCCACCGCATGCCCCTTAATTCTAACATCCTCTTGTTTAATGCCCAGCTTTTCTCCGGCGGCAATTTTGATTTGCTCCTGGACTATATCGATACCCGTAACAAGTTCCGTTACCGGATGCTCGACCTGGATCCGGGTATTCATTTCCATGAAGTAGAAGGAGCCGTTTTTGTCCACTAAAAATTCCACCGTACCGGCGCTCTGATAGCCGACTGCTTTAGCGGCGCGAATTGCCGCTTCCCCCATTTTCTCTCTTTGCTTAGGAGTTAAGGCCGTGGATGGGGCTTCTTCAATCACTTTTTGGTTAAGGCGCTGAATCGAACAATCCCTTTCGCCTAGGTGAATAACCTGACCGTAATTATCCCCCAAGATCTGAAACTCAATATGCCTTGGCTCCTCAATTAGTTTTTCCAGATATAGAGCGTCGTTATTAAAAGCTGCCTTGGCCTCGGATCTGGCCGTGTCGTAAGCCTTTTTCAGCTCTTCGGCACTTCTGACTATCCTAATGCCTTTGCCCCCGCCGCCGGCAGAAGCTTTGAGCATAACAGGATAGCCGAGGCTTTTGGCAACTTTAACCGTATGCTTAAAGTCCTGCAGAATCCCTTCGACCCCCGGTATGATCGGTACTCCCGCTGCGCTCATCATTTGCCTGGCTTTGGCTTTGTTGCCCATACTTTCAATTACTTCCGGGGTAGGGCCAATAAATGTAATATTACATTCCCGGCACATTTCGGCAAATTTACTATTCTCCGCCAGAAAGCCAAACCCGGGATGAATAGCTTCCGCTCCGGTCAGGACGGTTGCGCTGATGATATTTTCAGTATTAAGATAACTTTCCTTGGCTCTGGCCGGGCCTATGCACACGGCCTGGTCTGCCAAATCTACATGCAAAGCCTCCCGGTCGGCTTCGGAATAAACAGCAACGGTCTGAATACCCAATTCCCGGCAGGCTCTGATGATGCGAACCGCTATCTCACCTCTGTTGGCTATAAGGATTTTATTGAACAAGATTTCACCTACTTAATCCACCTATACTTTACTCGATCCGCGATATTTAACCGATAAAAAACATTAGTTCCGCTTCCACCGCAGTTTGTCCGTCGACGGTAGCCTTAGCCTTGCCGATTCCCGCCGGGCCTTTCAGTTTAATTATCTCTACTTCCAGCTTGAGAACATCGCCGGGAACTACTTTTCTTCTGAACCTTGCTTTATCTATAGCAGTAAAATAGGCGGTTTTGCCTTTATGTTTTTCCATTTTTAAAATTGCAACCGCTCCGGCCTGTGCCAAAGCCTCGATAATCAGTACTCCCGGCATGACCGGCTCCTGGGGAAAATGACCCTGAAAGAAGTACTCATTCATGGTGACGTTTTTATAAGCCACTACCCTCTGGCCTTCGACTAATTCTTCGATTTTATCGATCAGTAGGAAAGGATAGCGATGCGGTATTATCTCTTGGATTTCTTTGATTCCCAACATTATAATTAACTCCTTTTAGTAAACTCCAGGGCAGCGCCAGAGTCATGGTAGGTTTTCTTATCTAAACTCAGTTCATTTCCTCGCCATATCTTTGCCATATCTTTCGTTACTTTAATATTCTTTTCAATGTGGAACAGGAGAACCCATCTTTTTACCTTATATTCTCTTTGAAGTGGGACAGGAGAACCGTCCCCTTGTCCCGCCTTATATTCTCTTTGAAGTGGGACAGGAGAACCGTCCCCTTGTCCCGCCCTTGTCCCGCTTAGGCCGGGCGAATGCGGAAGAGGGGTTGGCCGTATTCGACCATCTGCCCGTCTTGGACTAAGATATCCAGGATCACCAAGTCTTCCTCAGCTTCGATTTCGTTCATCAGCTTCATGGCCTCGATAATGCACAAGGTATCACCTTTTTGAACCGTGCTGCCAACCTTGACAAAAGGCTCGGCTTCAGGAGAAGCCGCAGCATAAAAAGTTCCGACAATCGGTGACTTAATAACTTCTCCGGCCGGCTGCCCAACCTCGGCCTGCTGCTCTGTTGTGGGAGATGGAGCACCAACCGGCCCGGGGGCAGTGCTTGGAGCCTGGTAAGAAGAAGGAATTACAGGAATTGCCTCCTGCAAGACCTGTTTAGCCGCCTCTTTCTTGAGTACTATTCTTAATTTATCCTGCTCCAGTTCCAGGTAAGTTAAGTTTGATTCATCCAATATTTTAATTAGATCCTGAATCTCTTTAAAATCCATCTTAATTTTCCTCTACCCATTTCTTGACGATAATAGTAGCATTATGCCCGCCAAAACCCAGAGAGTTAGATAAGGCATAGTTTACCTGCTGCGGACGCCCGGCATTCGGAACATAATCCAGGTCGCATTCTTCATCCGGGCACTCGTAACCGATAGTCGGCGGCACAAAATCTTCTGCGGCTGCCTTGACACAGATTATGGCTTCCACTGCACCTGCTGCCCCCAGCAGGTGGCCGGTCATGGATTTAGTTGAACTTACGGGAATATTATATGCAGCTTGGCCAAAAATGGTCTTAATGGCCTCAGTCTCAAATTTGTCGTTATAAGGTGTGCTGGTGCCGTGAGCATTAATGTAAGATATCTCCTGCGGCTCCAAGCCGGCATCCACTAAAGCCTGCTTCATGGCCCTGGCTCCGCCTTCCCCGCTGGGAGCGGGTGCCGTCATATGATAAGCATCGCAAGTTGCGCCGTAGCCTGCCAGTTCACCATAAATTCTAGCGCCGCGCCTGAGAGCGTGTTCCAAGGATTCCAGCACCAGTATTCCTGCCCCTTCGCCCATCACAAAACCATCCCTATCCTTATCAAAAGGAATAGAAGCCCTTAAGGGATTAGCGCTGCTGCTTAAAGCCGTCATAGAGGTAAAGCCCGCTACCCCCAGAGGGGTGATGGGGGCTTCCGCTCCCCCGCCGATAATGATATCTGCTTGCCCGTCCCTAATCTTATGAAACGCTTCACCTATGGAGTGGGTGCCGGTAGCACAGGCTGTGACCAGAGAGGTACAGATGCCTCTGGCCTGAAGTTTAATGGCAATATTTCCGGCGGCCATATTACTGATGGCCATAGGAATAAAGAAAGGGGAAACCCTCCCTGGCCCTTTTTCTAAAAGCCGCGCATGCTGCTCTTCAATCGTTAAAAGACCACCGATTCCGGAACCGACCATAACACCAAACCTGTCCCTGTCAAATTCGGCAGCATCCAGCCCGGCGTCTCGATAAGCTTCTTCCGCTGCCGCCAGGGCAAACTGGCAATAGCGATCCATGCGCTTGGCATCTTTTTTGTCCAGGTAGTTCTCCGGCACAAAGTCTTTAACCTCAGCCGCTAAAGATGCCTTAAACCCTGTGGTATCAAAAGCGGTAATCTGAGCAATGCCGTTTTTTCCTTCCTTAATTCCCTGCCAAAACTTTTGCACATCATTACCGAGAGGGGTCACAGCTCCCAGCCCGGTAATTACTACTCTTTTTTTCATTTCCTATTCCTCCTAATTAAGACCCTTAAGCAACCTCAGAGCCAAGGCCTTACCAACAATTTGCTAAAAAGCCATTCCGCCGTCAACGCTTAAGACCTGGCCGGTAATGTAGCCGGCGCCGGCAGACGCCAGGAAACAGACGGCCTCAGCAACATCTTCCGGCTTGCCCAGCCTTTTTAAAGCTGTGCTATCTTGAGCCACCTTGATAACTTCGGCCGAAAGGGCTGAAGTCATATCGGTCTCAATAAATCCGGGAGCAATGGCATTAACAGTAATCGAACGGCTGCCGATTTCTTTGGCCAAAGATTTCGTTAGTCCTACAAGTCCTGCCTTGGAAGCGGCATAGTTAACCTGCCCGGCATTGCCTACCAACCCGACAACAGAAGTGATGTTGATTATCCGGCCGGAACGTTGTTTGACCATTAAAGGGACAACCTGGCGGCAGCAATTGAAAGCGCCTTTCAGGTTAACTTCCAAAACCCGGTCAAAATCTTCCTCCGTCATTCTCATTAAAAGGCCGTCCCGGGTGATCCCGGCATTATTAACCAGAATATCCACCGCCCCGAACTTAGTCTTAGCCTTAGCCACCAGTTCCCTGGCTTCCTCAAAAAGACTGACATCGGCCCGGACAGCCAGAGCCCGACCGCCGGAAGTTTCAATCTGCTGTACTAACTCGGCGGCAGCGGCTTCATTGTGAATATAGTTTAAGACAATCCCGGCTCCTTCCGCCGCAAGCTTTAAAGCGATGGCTTTGCCGATTCCTCTGCTGGCTCCTGTGATTAAGGCCGTTTTTCCTTTAAGCATGATAACCTCCCCGGCAAAAAATATTTAATATTCCAAGAATCCGTCATACCGAACCACTACAAAAATATCGCTGCTGTTGTCTGCTGAACCATTGCGAAGAATCCTATGATACCGGTCATCCTGAGCTATGGCGAAGGATCTGTTTCTTTGAAGCGGAAATGAGCATTTAAAGCCAGTTTGCGACAGCGAAGTGTCATTCCTTGCTCAGCTGACCGAAATAGTCTCTGTTGGCGACAGTCCGATTAAAAGCCTTCACGGGATGACAAAAAGTCTATAGTCTTAGCCAGCGACTCCCTATCCTCCACATTAAGAAGGTTGGCCTGGCGTTCAATCTTTTTCACAAATCCCCTCAAAGCACTGCCCGGACCAATTTCAATAAAAGTATCCACACCTGCCGCCAGCATTTGGCGGATGGTCATTTCCCACTTAACCGGGCTCATAACCTGTCTGGGTAGGAGGTCACGGATTTCGGCAGTGTCCTTAAGGTAATCGGCAGTGACATTAGCTATTACGGGGATTTGCGGTTCCTGCAATTCCAGCGGTGCTAATTCCTGAGCAAGCCTTGCGGCAGCGGGCCTGAGGAGTTCCGTATGGAACGGGCCGCTTACATCTAAAGGAATTACCCTTTTGGCACCTAATTCTTTGGCCTTGGCGCCGGCCAGCTCCAACGCTTTTTTCTCGCCGGAGATCACTACTTGACCCGGGCAATTATAATTGGCTACCCGGACAACTCCTACCTCCTTTGCCGCCTCACAAGCCTCTTCAACTTTGGCGGTCTCCAGGCCAAGGACTGCGGCCATCCCCCCTGGAACAGCCTCCTGCATGAAACGGCCTCTTTTTTGCACTAGTTTTACTGCTTCCGCAAAACTTAAAACTTGGCTGCTAACCAAAGCCGAATATTCGCCCAGACTTAGGCCGGCTACAACTGAAGGAACTATGCCTTCAGCCTTTAGGGCTTGGTAAGCTGCCACACTGACTGCCAAAACAGCCGGCTGGGTGTTCTCCGTCTTAGCCAATTCCTCTTTGGGTCCTTGAAAGCATAAACTGCTTAAAGAATATCCTAATTCCCGGTCGGCTAATTGAAAAATCCTGCGGGCATCAGGGCTGTGTTCATAAAGATCCTTACCCATCCCCACATACTGGGAGCCTTGACCTGCAAAAAGAAAAGCAATCTTTCTCATATTTTCCTCCGTTTATTTCTGACGGAATTTGTCATCCTGAAGTGAATCGAAGGATGCCGGCTAGTTTAGAGGCCAGCCGGTATAGAAGAATAAATTATTCTTCACTGCGTTTAGGATGACAGCAAAAGGAATTATTCACGCCTAATAATACTTTTAACATCAAACCTGCTCAGGCGTGCTTCGGCCTCAGTAAATAATTCTTCGATAATTTCCCGGCAAGTCTGTTCTTTCTTAACCAACCCGGCTATTTGCCCCGCCATTACCGAACCATTATCGATATCCCCTTCCCGGGCGGCTCTCCTTAAGGCCCCGGCCCCTAAAGCTTCCAGCTCTTCCAGCGCTGCCCCGGCTCTTTCTAATTCTTCAAACTGCCTGGTGAGTTTGTTTCTTAAGACTCTTACCGGATGGCCGGTTGACCTGCCGGTTACGACGGAGTCAATATCTTTGGCTTTGATGACCCTTTCTTTATATTTCTGGTGAACCGTACATTCTTTAGCCACCAGGAACCTGGTCCCCAGCTGAACTCCGCTGGCTCCCAGCATAAAGGCTGCGGCAACTCCCCGGCCGTCGCCAATTCCGCCGGCCGCAATAACCGGAATATCCACAGCATCAATTACCTGGGGCAGCAAGGCCATGGTAGTAAGCTCGCCGACGTGGCCGCCCGATTCTCCGCCTTCGGCAATTACGGCATCGGCGCCCTCCTTCTCCATCCTGCGGGCCAGGGCAACGGAAGGCACTACCGGGATAACCGTGATGCCTGATTCTTTCCACATCTTGAGATATTTCCCGGGGCTGCCGGCTCCGGTGGTAATAACTTTTATGCCTTCTTCACAAACCAACCTGGCTATGGCTTCGGCATTTTCACTTAAGAGCATGATATTTACCCCAAAAGGCTTGGAAGTTAATTCTTTGGCTTTTTTAATCTCCTGTTTGACAATGTCTACCGGAGTATTGGCAGCGGCAATCATGCCCAAGCCGCCTGCCTCGGAAACAGCCGCCGCCAGGGAACTATCCGATATCCAGGCCATTCCGCCCTGTATTAGGGGATACTTTAACCCTAGTTTATGAAAAAATCCAAAGTTATTCATACCGCACTCCTTCTTTAATTCTTGTTTTGACTACTGGTCATCCCGTGCATCCGGGAGAAGATCCTTCAGTCGTTCCTCCTTCAGGATGAGCCCGTAAATGCTCAAGGCTTATTATTCTGCTGTTCTATTGGAGATATAATCTGTTAAATCAGCTACTTTAACCATTCCTTCCAGATCTTCGGTAGGAATCTCCAGCCCGAATTCATCTTCGATTTCCATAATTATTTCAAAAATATCCAGAGAATCGATTCCCAGGTCTTCCTTAAAGCGAGATTCTTTACTGATTTGTTCAGCGGCCATCCCAATGTGGCCGGCAATAATTTGGCTTATCTTGGCGCTAGGCATTTTGTTTTTCCTCCTTTTTGGTCCACCTCAGAAGCTGGGCCCCATAAGTCAAGCCTCCCCCAAAGCCGACTATAATCAGAAGATCTCCGGGATGAAGCAGCCCGTTCTTGGCCATTTCATCCAGGGCTATGGGAATACTGGCTCCTGAGGTATTGCCGTAGTGCTGAAGATTGACGTAGAACTTATCGATGTCAACATCCAGTTTTTTGGCTGCCGCTTCCAGGATTCTGATATTGGCTTGGTGCGGGATAATTTGTTTAATATCCTGCAGGGAATACCCGGTGTTCTCCAAAACTTTGCGGATACATTCCGGCATAATTTTCACCGCAAACTTAAAAATTTCCCGGCCGTTCATCGAGATAAAATCTCCCGCAAAGTTCTCCGGCTCAGAACTGTTCTCCGGCTTATAGTCGTTACCAATAAATTTATTCTTCAGGGGGACTGCCCGGCAGGTTAATTTTTCTCCGCCGCTTCCATCCGAACCGGTCAGTTCGGAAATAATACCCTGTTCCCCTCTCTGCAGCACCGCCGCTCCGGCACCGTCGGCAAATAAAACACAGGTATTGCGGTCTGCCCAATCTGTTATTTTGGAGAGAACCTCGGAGCCGATAACCAGTGCTTTCCGACACTGTCCGGTTTTAATAAACTGGCTGGCAATGTTTAAGGCAAAAATAAAACCTGTACAAGCGGCACTGATATCAAAAGCTACCGCCTGGGTTGCACCTAAACGGGCTTGTACCAGACAGGCTGTTGAAGGGAAAAAGTTATCCGGGGTTACTGTGGCTACGATGATCAGATCGAGTTCTTCGGCCCGAAGCCCTGCATCCTCCAAAGCCCGGCGGGCAGCTTCCACAGCCAGGTCCGTGGTATTCTCACCTGTGGAGATCCGCCGCTCCTTAATCCCGGTTCTTTCGGAAATCCAAGCATCACTGGTGTCAACAAATTGAGCAATATCGTCGTTTCTAACCCGATGGTCAGGCAGGTAACGTCCGGTTCCGATAATTTCAACATTGTACATTTGGCAATTTCCTTTTCTAAATTTCTATAACTTCTAAATTTCTATACTCTGAGAATTTTGGTCTTTGTAAGATCAACCTGCATTTTTACGGCTGCAAGGGTTTAAACATTAAAAATATTTCTCAGTTTAGATTCCAGGATACGAGAGGCTACATCTTCTAAGCTTGCAGGGTTTTGAACATCATAATAAATGGTCAGCAGTCAGTCCATGTTGGACATTAAATAAATGTTTTTCAGTCAGAACTAACGGGTTTGTATTACTTGGCTTGTATTACTTGATTTGTATTACTTATAAAATATGACGCCTCAAAGCAATCGGACAAACCTTCATATAACAATCAGAATTATTTTTTAATTATTGTTAAATGAGTACTTGGTTGTAAAAAAAGCATCCAGTTTTTGCAGCAATTCCAGCAGGA
>JBMNGP010000029.1:0-14804 GCA_050949905.1 Desulfitobacteriia bacterium
GAAGGAGATCATGATACGGATGAGTCAGTTAAGTTGGAAAAAGGTGAAACTAACCAATTTGAGGTTTTGGGTCAGGAGATAGAAATTGAAAATGTCTATGAATCTGACGGCAGCACCTATATCACATTTACTACCAAAGAAAATGTGCTATTGAGTAAGGTATATCTAAATATCGACGGAGAAAGAAAAAATCTCCAAGAAACCATTCCTGGAGAATCAGAAAAAATTATAGCTGACGATAAGACCAACGCTATAATTTATTACACCAGAACCATGAGATTTGAGGGAACCGGAGAGGAATTAGAACTGAATATTGAAAAAATCAGATACTCCGAAAATTATGATATGATAATCTGGACACACAGCGCGTAAGGCGATGCGAAAAACGATTTACAGGCAGCAACAATAATGCTTTCGCGAGATGATGTGACTCCCCGAACCGCTTGTTTTTTGGCACAAATATGATAATCTGGAAACACAGTGTGTAAGGAGACAGTGATGCTGTCTCACCTGGATGGAACACAAGAACCGTTCCTCTGTCCCACTCTGGCCAATTTAGGGGGAACTTAAATGAATTCAGCTATTGGAGAAGTCATGGAGGTTTGTCTCCTAGCCGGTAAAATCATGCTGCAAAGCGGAGCGGAGATTTATCGGATTGAAGATACGATGAATCGGATTGCCCGTGCTTGTGCAATTCCTGAAGCACAGAGCTATGTTACACCTACAGGAATTTTCTTAACTCTTCAGGGCTCGGAACAAAACCAGCAACAGACTAAGTTTTTACGAATCAATAACCGGCAAATCGATCTGAACAAAATTGTCGGTGTCAATGAGATCTCCCGCAAATTAAGCGAGGGTGAGATTACCCTTCAGCAGGCCAAGGAGTCCCTTTTAACCATAGAAAAATCCAGCCCCCTTTATCCCCTTTGGCTGCAAATTATAGCAGCAGCTTTGACCAGTGGTTTCTTTAGCTTGGCCTTTGGCGGGACTATTATTGACTTTTTGCCCTCGGTAGCGGCTGGGGGGTTGGGATTTTTACTCTATACTATATCTACCCGGCGTATTATTGTTAAATTCTTCTCCGAGATTTTTGCCGCCTTTACCATTGGCTGTATTGCTTACCTTTTTTACTATCTCGGCAGTTATTATCTCAACATAGATATACATATCGATAAGGTTATTATTGGCTCGGTTATGCCTTTAGTTCCCGGTGTACTCATCATGAATAGCATACGTGACCTGATGGCCGGAGATCTTGTTGCCGGACTTGCCCGAGGGACTGAAGCCTTTTTAACCTCTTTTGCCATTGGCAGTGGAGTGGCGGTGGCTTTAGCTGTGTTATTGTAGGAGGAAAAATTATGAGTTGGACTGCACTTTATGCCAGTTTTTTTGCTACTATGGGGTTTGGGGTGTTGTTTAATATCCCCCGTAAAAGCCTGATCGCCTGCGGTTTCGTAGGGATGCTGGGTTGGACTGTTTATGTAACCCTGACTGCAAATATTAATATAAACCTTATTCCTGCCACTTTAGTAGCCTCCTTCACTGTTGCTACCGCCAGTCAAATCTTGGCCAGGTATTACAAAATGCCGGTTACGGTTTTTAGCATCTCCGGAGTCATCCCTTTAGTTCCCGGAGGAATGGCTTATGAAACCATCCGGCATTTTATCGAGAATGATTACTCGGAAGGAGTGCGTTTAGGCACCATTACCCTTCTGATAGCAGGTTCCATTGCTTTTGGACTGATTTTCTCCGGCGTTATCACGGAAAACTTTAGTCGAAAAAAAAGATACCCTAAGGGAAATTGACTCGTTTTATCTGTTTTTTCAGATAGGAGAGAGTGTGAAAATATTTTAAACCATAGGGAAATATCATAAGCCATAGAAAAACTATTGGGGGGGGTATACTGCAATGCTTTTAGTTGGATTAATCTTTGGTTTAATAATCGCTTGGTTTATTTCACTTTTCGGTGGGGATACCCTTATTATTCAAGGTGTTTTTGAATTAACCGGGAAGGTAATTAGTAAGGCAGGGTATTATACAATTTTTGCCCTCTTGGGCTTATTGGGCAGTGCGATTAAAAATAGAAGCTAAAAGAGTTTTCCCTAATTACTGTTCGAACGTAAAAAATAGTGCAGTGCATCTACTGGAAGAATAAGTAATTATTTATAAACCGTTACCGACATGGTTTTGAAAACAACATAGAGTTCTGCCCCTTTCTCAATATCCATTTCAGCGAAAGATTTTTTAGTGATAAGTGCTCTGATGGGAATCCCTATGTCGACAACGACGATTGCATTAGAGCCAACATTGATAATGTCGGTTACCTTTCCTTTATGAACATTTCTGGCACTGCTTATAAAAGTGCCCTTGCTTAAGATTATATTCTCCGGCCGGATAGCAACCTTAACCTGCCCTTCAAGTTCAGTATTAACATGTAATCTGACTGTTCCGATACTGGCGAAGGTTTCATCGTTTGTTTTAATTATGGTTGCCTCATAAGTATTGTCATAGCCTCTGGATTTCATAAGGTATTTATCAAATTGAGTACGGGATATGCGGAGATGCTTCCCGATTCGGTGAGCCTCAAGTTCTCCCCGTTTAATCATTTCATAGACAGTACCTTTGGTGATCTTTAATTTTTGGGCTATCTCCTCTGGCGTATATAAGATATCTTCATTCAATTTACCCACCTGCTTTGGTATTTATTGATCACATTTTACCATAAATAACAAACTTTGAGGATTAACCTAAGGTTACATGTTATTTTAGCAATTGGACAAACAAACTGATTATAAAATAACCTAACTAAACCTAACTAAAAATAACAAAAAGTCTTGAAACCTAATAAAAGTTGATATACAATAAATATACACAGAATATAAGCAATATTATTTGCTTATTTTACTGGTTTTTAGAACTTCATACTTTCACCCCGAGCTGACTCAGCCTAAAGATTATTCTATGGGGGTCAGCCAGAGCTTAGGCTCTCGGGTATGTTCAGAAATGAATATGCCTTCCGTTTGAAAAGGAGGTGGATTGGCAACCAGGTGGAGGTTGCCCAAGAATCTCACTTCGTTTAGTGAGATTTTAATTTTTCTCAAGTGAAAACCTGTTGGAACGTGGGATTTAATCAAGAAAAAAAGTGTGCAGTTTAGCCCAAGTAAGTTTAAGAATGGTTTTATTAAGGTTTTTTTAAAATTTGATATATAGAAGTGTAGGGTTTAATAATAGAAGTATAGGGTGGGTAATAATGAAAAAAGGGATTAGTTTTTTAATGTTTTTTTGTTTGATATTTTTTCTAGTGCTTTCCTCAGTGGGTTGCAGCAATAATACGGCTACTGACAACAAGACATCCCATGACGAATCAACTATAACTATCGCAGCTGCTGCAAGCCTGAAAAATTGTCTAGATGGTAAATTGGTACCAATGTTTGAAGAAAAATATTCAAATATCAAAGTTAAAGCGACTTATGACAGCTCCGGGAAACTGCAAACGCAAATTGAAGAAGGTGCTGAGGTAGATATATTTATGTCAGCAGCCATGAAACAAATGAATGCCTTAGATCAAAAAGGCTTAATCGCCAAAGATTCCATTGTCCAGCTTCTAGTAAACAAAATTGTGCTGATTGTTCCCGAAAATAATACTAAGGAAATAAGCAAGTTTGAGGATATTCTAAAGGCTGATAAGATTGCCATTGGCGATCCGGCGAGCGTACCGGCCGGTCAATATGCCCAAGAAGTCTTGACAAGCCTTAATATTTGGGACGAAGTAGCGGGGAAAGCAAGCCTGGGAACAAATGTTACGGAAGTATTAAGCTGGGTTGCAGAGGGAAGCGCTGATGCCGGCATCGTCTACTCGACCGATGCTGCTGCGAACGAAAAAGTAAAAGTGGTGGCCGAAGCCCCGGAAGGATCTGTTGCCAAAGTTATTTATCCGGTAGGGATAGTTAAAGCCGGCAAAAACGAAGCAGCAGCGAAGAAATTCATAGAGTTTTTACAAACTGAGGAAGCTAAGAAAGTATTTGCATCCTTTGGCTTTGCCACAAAGTAGAAGGAGAATACAACATAATATGGATATATTGCCAATAAATATAGATATATCGCCAATAATAATTTCCCTGAAAACTGCCTCTGCAGCTATAGCCGTAACCTTTCTGTTAGGGCTTTTTGTTGCCAGGTGGATAGTAAAAATGAAGTCGGAAAAAGCCAAGATGGTTTTAGATGGTATCTTGACCTTACCTCTGGTTTTGCCCCCGACAGTAATGGGTTTCCTGTTGCTGATTGTCTTTGGCGTCAATAGGCCAATAGGAAAGTTTTTACTGGAATTCTTAGGCGTAAAAATAGTTTTCTCCTGGACCGCCACCGTAATAGCCGCTGTCGCAATTTCCTTTCCTCTGATGTATCGTTCGGCCCGAGGGGCTTTTGAACAGGTAGATCAGAATTTGGTTATGGCAGCCAAGACCTTGGGCATGTCCGAAAGAAGAATTTTTTGGCGTGTCATTATGCCCCTTGCCCTGCCAGGGGTTGCCGGAGGAGGGATTTTGGCCTTTGCCAGGGGGCTTGGTGAGTTTGGAGCCACCGCCATGATCGCCGGCAATATTGCCAATGAGACGAGAACCCTTCCCTTAGCAATTTATGCCGAGGTTGCAGCCGGAAATATGCAGCTGGCTTCTTACTATGTTATCATTGTTATGTTAATCTCTTTTATTGTTGTGGCCTTAACCAACTATTTTTCCATGAAGGAAAGAAAGTACTTAAAGTAAAGGGGAAGCTCATGGGGCTGCTGGTTGATATCAAGAAAAAGTTAAAAGGGTTTTCTCTTGATGTTGCGTTTTCCATAGATGATGAATATCTGGGTATTTTGGGTGCTTCCGGTAGTGGGAAAAGTATGACCCTGAAATGTATCGCCGGAGTTGAAACCCCTGATGAAGGCCTTATTGTGCTCAATGGCAAAGTTCTATTTGATTCTGAGAAAAAAATTAATCTTAAACCACAGGAGAGAAATATTGGCTATCTGTTCCAAAACTATGCCCTTTTTCCCCATATGACGGTCGAAGAAAACATTGGCCTAGGCTTAAAACTTCCCCAGGAAGAAAAAAAGCAGAAAGTTAAGGAAATGATCAAGGCCTTTCATTTGCAGGGGTTGGAAACCAAATATCCAAATCAAATCTCGGGTGGACAGCAGCAGAGAGTTGCCTTGGCCAGGTGTATTGTCTATAAACCGGATGTGTTGATGCTGGATGAACCTTTTTCTGCCCTGGATTCACACTTAAAAGACCAGCTGCAGATTGAAATCTTCGAACTGCTGAAACTCTATGAGGGAGAAGTTTTGCTGGTCAGTCACAGCAGAGATGAAATATATAGGTTCTGCAAAAAACTTGTGGTGATAGATCAGGGAGAATCTATTTTGTGCGGAGAGACTAAAGATATTTTCAGACAGCCGAGATTACATGCGGCAGCCAGAATAGTCGGCTGCAAAAATATTTCCAGATGTGAAATTATATCCTCACACTCAGTGCGGGCAGTTGATTGGGGATTTATTCTAGAAATGGGGAGGCCGGTCCCGGAAAATACAAAATATCTTGGCATCCAAGCCCATGATTTTCATTTGCTTGATGTTGCACCTGATGATGCTTTGGGAAAAGAACAAAATAACGTCATTAAGTGTAAAATTAATAAAATAATTGAAGGGGAACTGGAATACAACGTCTATTTTAGAAACGAAGAATCAGAAGAAGAGAATGGCAATTCGGATCTCTTATATAAAGTCAGAAAAGAACAATGGGACAACAGAAAAAATAAGGAAAATTTGCACTTGAAAATTCCTGAACAGGCAATTTTGCTTTTAGGGTAAAAGGAGGAAGTAGCATGACCAAACATCAAATCTATACCATGAGCTTCGCCAGAGTCTATCCCCTTTATGTTGCCAAGGCGGAGAAAAAAGGCCGGACGAAAGCAGAAGTCGATGAAATCATTCGTTGGCTGACAGGATATAGCCAGGAAGAGTTGGCAGTACAGCTGGAAAAACAGACAGATTTGGAGACCTTCTTTGCGGAAGCCCCTCACTTGAATCCTAACCGGGCTTTAATCAAAGGGGTGGTTTGCGGTGTCCGGGTGGAAGATATCGAAGAACCACTTATGCGGGAAATTCGCTATTTGGATAAGCTGATCGATGAATTAGCCAAAGGAAAAGCAATGGAAAAGATTTTACGGAAATAAGGGATTTTCCCACGGAA
This sequence comes from Desulfitobacteriia bacterium, assembly GCA_050949905.1. Taxonomy (GTDB): domain Bacteria; phylum Bacillota; class Desulfitobacteriia; order Desulfitobacteriales; family Syntrophobotulaceae; genus DUML01. Next base: position 6,237 of record JBMNGP010000029.1, read on the forward strand.
TGTAAGGGATGGGGTTATTGACACCAAGGTGACGATAACCCCATCCCTTTGTCGCCGCTATCCGTATTTCACCGCAATCTCTTATCACCGCAATCTCTTGTCGCCGTAATATCTTTGATACCGCAATATAACGATCCGATTTTATTTATGTTAAAAAGTCGAGCATGATAATAGTAGCTTTGGTATTATGAAGACAGGAAAGGAGGGAGACAATGTTAAAAGAATTAAATAGAGTTATTGACTATATTGAAGAGCATTTAACCGCTAACCTCTCTCTGGAAGCAATTTCTCAGTATGCCGGGGTTTCCGACTATCACTTGAGAATGATATTCTTTTATCTTGCGGGGATGACGCTTAGCGAATATATCAAAAACAGAAAACTGGCTGAAGCCAATAAGGATTTATTACAGGGGGAGAAAGTAACGGATGTTGCTTTTAAATATGGTTATCAATCACTGGACGGCTTTACCCGAGCTTTTAAAAAGTGGAGCGGGTTTTTACCCTCAGATGTAATCAAAAAGGGTATAAGCAAATCCTTTCCCAAACTTTCATTCATCATAACTGTCAAAGGAGGAGTTAGTATGGAATTTAGAATCGAAGAAAAACCGGCCTTTAATTTAGTAGGTGTAAGCAAGCGTGTTCCTATGCAATTTGAAGGTGTGAATATGGAGATTGTCAAGCTTGCTCAAAGTATCACGGAGGAACAAAGGAAAGAAATGCATGCCCTGCAAAATATTGAGCCTTATGAAATTATCAATGCTTCTTATGATGCCGACGCTAATTTCTTAAAAGAAGAAGGGGATTTAACTCACTTGATAGGTGTCCTAACGACTGAAGATCAAGTAAGTGATCTCTTAGATAAAGTTCCGGTTCCAGCCTGTACTTGGGCGGTATTCCCAAATGAAGGGCCATTTCCTGCCACTTTACAAAACACAATGGCTAGGATTTATTCAGAATGGCTTCCTTCAGCTAATTACGAAGTAGTTAATGTCCCTGCTTTTTCTTTTACGAAAATGGATAAACAGAAACAAGATTATGCTTATAGTGAAATCTGGATTCCGGTTCGCAAGAAGTAAAAACAACCCAGGCGTTAAGAAGACCTCTCATCCTCCCACCGGCATCAATATCCAAGCCGGAAAAATGAGGCAATAAACAAGCCGGAAAAAATACGAATTATCAAATAAGGATGGTAGAAGGGTACTGTTACTTAATTTTTTAAGAAACAGTACCCTGTTTTTGTTATTTTCGATTCTTAAACGGCAGCTCTTATGCGGATTGCAGGTTATTTGTAATATCGGCCAACTTTTGTAATGGCGTGAGCTTGTGATTGTGAGCTGGGGAATTTTTGAAAGTATTGCTCTATACCATCGGCGATTCCCTGAGCAATCTTCTCGCGGTAGGCGGCGGTAGTCATTTTTTCTCTTTCCTCAGCATTAGAGAGGTAACCCACTTCGACCAGGCACGAGGGAATTAGAACTTCCCGGGTTAAAAAGAGAGATGTATCGGAGTAGGTTCCCCGATCCTTTCCTTTGACAGAGGCGACAAACGACTGCTGTACATATTCGGCCAGCGTGCTGCTCCGGGGATTGGTATTCGGGTTGAACCATGTTTCAATGCCGGAGACGCTGAAATCTTCGAAGGCGTTCAGATGAATGCTCAGGAGAAGATCAGCGCCACTGTTATTGGCCATTTCTGTCCGTTGTGCCAGGGTGACGTGTTCGTCCTGCTCGCGTGTCATCATGACTGTGTAACCGCGCATTACCAACTCATCCCTTATGAGAAGCGACATCTCCAGGGTAACGTCCCGCTCGAGAATGCCGCCATATTCGCAGCCTGGACTTTCTTCACCGCCATGCCCCGGATCAAGTACGATATAGCCCTTGGACGTGGGCACTGTCTCGGGGACGGCATGCCCGTTGTCGGAGGTAAAGAATACTCCTGATGCAAACTTAGCAATTGAGAAAAAAGCGAATCCCACCAGGATGCAATATAGAGACAAACGCAGGATAAACCAGCGTCTTTTGCGTTTTAGCCGTTGCTGTTTAACTAGATTAATCATTTCTTTCAGTCCTCTCTATTCCGTCGATATGGAAATATCTCCTGCCCGCACATTTACTATAACAGGGAGATGTAATTATTTTGTCCAATAGTTGTGTCCAAGTTGTTAAAATTTCTGCTTAATTTAAATCTAAATTCCGGGAGGCAATTAATCCTGACTTTTGCAGCAAATCTACAAAAAAACGGCCGCAATCCCTTGATACAAGCGGGATAGCGGTCTTTTGATTTTGTCATAAATATGTAGTGTAATACCTCATTTTTTGGCCTGCGCCAAAATTTTTTTAATATCACCAAGACGAAGCCTCTTATTCGTAAAATCAATTCCCAGAGCATCGCCAATCGCATCAGAAATCTCACTTCTATAATCAAACAAATAGATATTTTCATACTCATTGGAACAGGAGATTTTATTTAGACATTCAATAATCTTTTCGGCAGAGTAAAGCTTGTCGGTTTTCTTTTGCATAATTCGCATAATAGTAAGGGCTATGAAACAAGTCAGAAAGTGAGCATTAATATGATCCTGAAGTGACACATAAACCGGTCGCGTTTCCAGTACCCCTTTAGTCACGCGAAAAGTCTCTTCAATCTCCCACAGACCGCGGTAAGTCTCAATCACTTCAATATCAGACATATCCAATTCACTGGTGACAATAGCGTAGTAGCCATCATACTTTGCTTCTTCAGCGACTTTTGCGTAATCAAGGACAGGACGCTCTTTAACTTTAAGAATTTCCCCAGTCTTTTCATCAAACTTCAGATTCTTCACATACTTGGCCGCGCCGTAAGAAGTGGCCTTCGTATATTTTTGAGGATTAGAAGCGAGATCATAAGCCTTTTTCAAAACTTCTTCACGCTCTGCCTGAGCCTTCAAAGCATATTTTCTTGCCCAGAAAACTACCTGCTTTTCATACACCGTTTTCTTAACTTTTTTTCCGCTAGAGAGCGTCACATTGATATCCCGGGCAATTATCCTGCTTTTAATCTTAAAATCAGTGTCCTCATCAACAGGCTTGCCATCTTTGCCTACATAGCCTTTAGCAGAGAGGACAAACTCTTTAAACTCCTTAGTACCGCCTCTAACCGAAAAACTAAAAACATAGCCATTAAAATTTTTTCCTTTGTCCTTGCCTTGAAGATAAAAAATATTATCTCCCGTTATAATCCCCATGTCAGCAACAACAATAACCCTGCCGGTATCATAGTTTCTTCTCACTTCACCAATGACTGGCCTAAATGTCTCTTTATCTACCGTATTGCCTGGAAATAATTCATAATGGAGCGGAATACCATCGGCATCCATAGCCAGCCCCATCTGCACAATTGGATCGCGTCGCTTTTCCTTGGATAATCCATGTTTGCGAAACTCGTCCGCTTGATCAATCTCAAAATAAAAATTCGTCACATCGTAATAGATAGTCTTAGTATTGCGCCCATATTTAGCAGCAATCTGAGCGTTCAAATATCTTTGAAATTCTTTAGAAATCTTAGAAAAGTGGGTAAGAGAGCGGTAAACATCCGCTAAAGAAAAGTTGAAGCGCTCGAAATACCGAGTTTTTTCCTCGAAAGCCTTCTTCTTGGAGCCGGGGGAAAGGAATCTGGAGACAATAAGCATAAGTATGATGGAATTTGTATTGTACTCAAAATTTTCATGCCTGGATTTATTTTTGAAAAACACATCCAGACCAAGTTCGTGGTAAATCTTAAGTATTGCGGCATACCCGAAGTTTTTTCTGTTATCGGTACCGACAGAAAGCTTTTCATCCATATTGATTGACAAGGATACCTTTTTCTCAGATTTTTCTTCTTCGGTCATCTTGCGAGCTACTTCTTTGAAATGGGCGATAGGATCATCGTATTCTTTCGCAAGTTCGTCTAAGTAACCAAGGGACTTAACAGTTTTAGCTCTGGACTTGCCTGTAGTCTTGTCACGATAAGCTTTTTCAATAGAAAGATAGACTCTACCATCCTTTCGGCGAGATTGCTTAAGGTTCAAAATAAACACCTCCGTAGGCAGTGAAATACACAGTTATATTATAGCATATAATCCTATATATTACTATACATAATAATGCATTAAAATGAAAAAAATATACCCTTAAAGCATTGGGCCGCAAGGGATTCAGGGTTTACGTTTATATTTAAGCTGTAAAATTAACGAGATTAATCATTTCTTTCAGTCCTCTCTATTCCGTCGATATGGAAATATCTCCTGCCCGCACATTTACTATAACAGGGAGATGTAATTATTTTGTCCAATAGTTGTGTCCAAGTTGTTAAAATTTCTGCTTAATTTAAATCTAAATTCCGGGAGGCAATTAATAACTAAAGGGCAACGGGTTATAATTATAAAGGAAAGCGCTTTGGTAATAAAGGATTCAACTATATAAGAGATAAGATCTAAAAAGATATAAGAGATATAAGCGGATTATTTAACATCTTTGAGACAACTGAGTGTTATATTTTAGTAAATTGTTTTGGAGCATAAAGAGGTTGGTGAATCACTTTGCTGAACATTTTAATCGTTGAAGACGAAAACGCTATCAATGAGTTAATCTGTACCAACTTAAGCAATGAAGGATACTGCTGCTCGCGGGCTTATGACGGGAAGGAGGCGGCCGACCTCATTGAAAACAATAACTATGACCTGATTTTACTGGACATCATGCTCCCCAAAATCAATGGTTATGAACCGCTGTCCCGGGAGGATACCAAGAACGCCGCAGCCTACATCTTAGACGAAGGCCTCCGCCTGGAGGCACTTTCTCTTAAACTGATGGATCTAATTGTTTTAAACCGGCAGGATTTTGTTCTGGAAGAACTGCCGGCAGATGAGCTTTTGCAGAATATCGTCGATACAATGCAGCCGTTGTTAGTTAATGCCAGCATCAAGTTCCGCTTGGAAGATAAAAGCCTTGGCTGTTCTGGAACGGTATGAAACATATCTCGGTCTTTACGGCGGCAGTGAATTAAGGAGCGATGAAGCATACGCTTTCAAAAGCTATGCCCATAACCAGCTTGGGATAATGGTGTATAAAATGGGGAGAGAATTCGGCCCCTATGAATCTCTGCATTTTTCTCTGACGTCAATACCCAACCCTAGTTGACAGTTGCTTAAAAACTTTGACGAAAAACCAGGAAAAATAAAAAATAGTTAGAATATAGAGAAGGTAAAAAGCAATTAACTTTTTCCGGAGGCAATCATGAACTTAATTGCTGGTTCCTTTCGGAGCGAAAATTAAATAACAGGTTAGGGTCATAAAATTAAGGAGTTGGCGTTAGTTGACTGCAGCAAAACAAACAATAAAAACTGCTTTTATCGAAGCCTTACCTTTGGCAATCGCCATCGCCACCTACGGATTATCCTATGGTGTTCTGGCTGCCCAAGCTGAGCTGGGCATAGCGGTTATAGTGCTAATGTCTATCTTGGTTTTTTCCGGCTCTGTCCAAATGGTAGTTGTTGCCATGTTAACAGTGGGGGCAAGTCTGACCAGCATTCTTTTGACCACTGTTTTGTTGAATTTGCGTAATTTGTTATACGGGGCAGCCCTTGCCGAAAGCATCCTTCCGGCTAAGAAGTGGAGATGGCTGTTGGCCTATGGCGTAACAGATGAACCTTTTGTTTTAGGTATTGCCAGGTTTAAAAAATATGGACCGGATCCTTTATATTTTGGAGTTATTACCGCTACCTTTTATCTCGCCTGGGTATTATCCGGCCTGATGGGCACGTTAATCGGCAACCAGGTTGATCCGCAAAAATGGGGATTGGACTTAGCTTTTCCGCTTACTTTTATAGCCCTGCTGCTTCCCGGCCTCAAGACAAATCCGGCCATTGCGACTGCTTTTGCCGCTGCAGCGATAGGGATAGGGCTTGAATACTTAATGCCGGGCAATGAATTGACGATTATCGCCGCAGGGGTTTTAGCGCCCTTAGTGGGTCTTTATGTCAGAGGGAGGTCCAAAGATGCTTAATCCTTGGCTTTTAATCGGTTTACTTTTCCTTGTTACTTATGGCTCCCGGATTATCGGTATTGAGATTATGGCCGGAAGAAAAATGAGTCCTTCGCTCCGGTTATATTTTAATTATGTTCCCATAGCAGTTATCACCGCAATTATTGTTAAACAGGTCTTAATTCCTGTCGATGGAGAGCTAACTATTTCCCTGCCGGTTCTTATCGGCGGCTTTTTTACTGCCGCGGCAAATTTGCTTACCAAGAGATTTTTGCCTTCTGTGCTTATTGGGATAATTATTGGCTTGGCAGTCCGCTATTTCTTGCTTTAACCCCAATTAACTAAATGGATACAGCAGAGTATTCTTTATCCATATTCTTATTAAGCGAAATGCAGATAGGTGATAACATATGAACAATTCTCTGATTGTCTATTATTCTCTATTCCAAAACACCAAAGATTTAGCCTTGGAAATAGCCAAACAGACCGGTGGTACTTTAAGAGAATTGATTCCGGAGAGGAATTATTCCTTTGACTATAATACTGCTGCCAAAGAGGTTACAAACTGGCTTCAGACAATTGTGCGGGTAATATAACAAAAAACGAGTTCCTTAATTTTTATCAAGGAACTCGTTTTCACTCACTTAAGGTTTGGCAATATGAAATTAGCATCATTTTTCATCACGCCCTTTTTAGGAGATTTTTTTGAGGATACTCTTCGGTTCAGTAGTTTTTAAAGATTCCAGCCCAACTGAAACGAGGATTTCTTCAATGATATTAATTTGTTTCTTGCTCAAATGCACACCTCCTCTCATAAAAAAATAATAATATCACGGAATATAAAGTTTTGCAAGTTAACTCGTTGCACCTTGTTGTTAATCTGTGATAATGTCATGGTATAACTCATCAGGTAAAATGTCATCCCCCATGGAAAGGTATATAATGGGAGGATGAAATTAGAAATGAGTAAAGAAGAAGCTAGAAAAATAACTATTATCGAAGAGCTTTTAGCAGGAAGGTTCACAAATCGTCAGGCAGCAGAACTCTTAGACCTCAGTGTCAGACAAGTGCAACGGATGAAAAAGGAGGCATCCAACAATGGGGTTTTGAGTATACTGCATAAGAATAGAGGGCGTAAACCTGCTAATGCAATCGATCCTGAAGTTGCTAGCGCGATCTGTCATATTTATGAGACAGAATTAAATGGCTATAACTTCTGTCATGCTACTGATGTTCTTGCTGAAGAAAATGGTATATTTGTGTCTGTCAGCACTGTCTCCAGATACCTTAAAGCTAAGGGGATTCGCTCCCCTAAGGCTAAACGCAGACCTAAGAAACATCGCTCCAGGAATGCTAGAGAAAGAGAAGGAGAATTGGTCTTAATGGATGCTTCCAGCTTCGATTGGCTTTGCAATGGCTCTTATCTACACTTGCATGGTGCCATTGACGATGCTACCGGTCGCATCCTGGCTCTTCATTTCGAAAAAGAGGAAACTTTTGAAGGTTACTGTGAATTGATATTCCAGATGAATCGAGATGGTCACTTACCAAGAGAAATCTACACCGATGGAAGAAGTATCTTTGCTTATGACAGTAAGAAGAAAAAGAAACTGTCAATTGCCGAGGAATTGGCCGGTAAAACAGAAAAACAACCTCACTTCGCCAGAGCTCTAAAAGAGCTAAATATATTATTGATTATTGCTAAGTCTGCTCAAGCTAAAGGTGGTATTGAAAGACTCTGGGAGACCTTGCAGGATCGCTTGGTTAAAGATATGAAACGTAAAGGCATTACTACTACTGAGCAGGCTAATGAATTCCTCAAACACTATATTCCTTATTACAACCGCAAATTCGCCGTCCAAGCTGCTAAACCAGAGAAAGCTTATTTGCCTAAAGTAGATTTAGCCCAAATTCAACTTATTTTTTCTAAACAGGTTACAAGAAAGCTTGATTCGGGATTATCCTTTTCTTTTGAAGGCCAGAAATATCGTCTCCCGGTTTATGTCAATAGTAAGAGAGTACCTGCATCTCCTCATGACACGATTACTGTAGCAATTAGTAAGCACATCGGGATACAGGTACTTCTCAAAGGCTTCGTTATTAAACCCGAACCGCTTAAAACTCAGCCTAAGGAAAGTATAGTACAAATGCCCCCTCAACTCAAATCTCAATGCAAACAGCCTCTTCAACCCCAGTGCAAACCTAAAAATAAATCGCCTTGGTTTAACTATACTGAGATGTTCTATTCTAAAAGCAAGCTATCCAGTTTTCGTTTAGAATAGCTGTTCTAAAGCAATGTTTAGTGAATTACTGTATTGGATCTTCTCTTGTGGCAGCTGTCAAGGGCAAGCGAAGCGAAGTTCATCGGAGGCGAAGCCGTAGACCCTTGACAGCATGTATAGCCCAAAACCCTATTGCCCAAAGGCCATTACAAATGGCCTTCTGCCACCCGGCGAGGGACGGTTTCCTTGCTCCGAATCCTTCAAGGGGGGATGACATTTCTGCTGACTAGTTATATTGCTTTAGGGGTGACATTTTTGCTGATTATTGACAGTTAAC
>JBMNGP010000030.1:0-7711 GCA_050949905.1 Desulfitobacteriia bacterium
ACTATGTAACATCAAAAAGTTTTATTTAATAATAGGATATAACCTTTTCAATTTTATACGAGCATCATCTGTAGTAAACTGCCAATCGACCCCCTTTTGCCTCAGGTTACGGTCAACATACCAGGAGGTCAACTCTTGGTTTAGTTCTTGTAGGTTGCCAATACGTCTATTACCAAGGCATTGGCGGCCAAGTGCAGATAACTCGATTTCTGCAATGTTCAGCCAACTGCCATGCTTGGGGGTATAGTGAATTTCAAGGCGTTTGGCTAGTGATAGAGCTTCTTTTGGACTAAATGTTTCGTATAAAGAGGCGATGTTGTGTGTATTAAGATTATCCATTACAAGAACAACCTTTTCAGCTAATGGATACTGTTCTGTCAGCAGCCATTTGATTTCTAAGGCCCAGTCAATTCTGGTGCGGTGTTCATTTGCTTCAGCGCGACGCCATCCGCTCAAGGGCTCAGTGAAAAGGAAAATACTACAGGTGCCTTTACGGATGTATTCGTTGTCAACACGTTCGGCTTTTCCTGAAACCATTTTAATTTTGCGGCGTGCATCGGCAAGCAACTGGAGAGGTTTTTCATCCATGCAAACAACTGGATGGGTTTCATCATAGGGTCGGCTATATACCTCAAGTACATCTTCCATTGCTGCGACAAATGCTGCATTGTGTTGCGGGGGTACGCACCAGCATTTTTTCAGGTGAGGCTTAAATTCGTTTTTTTTAGGGTCCTGCTTACGGTCATGTGGGAAATGGAATCAACGTATCCAAGCTCAACGCATTTATCAGCAAGAAGGCGGACAGTCCAACGTTCATAGCCCTCAGGGGGATTACTACAACATAGTGCGATTATATGTGCTTCCACGCTCCCATCTACCTTAGGCTTCACAGGAGGAACAGTACGCTTTTTCCTGTACAAAGCACCATCGAGACCCGATTCTGCGTAACTTGTTCGTACATTCTGTACGGTAGTCGGTGTTGTCTGGAATAAATCAGCTGTCGCAGCAACAGACAACGGTTTTGCTACTGTTGAATCTGAATGTAGCAGAATATTAGCTCTTAGAATTACCCTCGCTGGCGATTTCCCAGTTTTAACAATCTTAGTAAGCAGCATGCGTTCTTTGTTACTAAGCTCTATAACATATTTTCTCTTTGGCATATGATATCCCCCCCCATACATCCCCATTATAAGGATATCATAGCATTAGTTAATATTTTATACAAGTTTTAGATGTTACACGGTACTAGTATTTTAACAAACTTCTAAACTGAGCTAGTATATTCTCTTTTCTTAGATCTGCCTGTTCTTTATCCACTTGCCCTTCCAGGCTTCCTTCTTTCACCATTTCCAGCTCTTCAGGAAGGATAACAAGACAGATTGCTTTGTTTGGGTTACAAATAAAACTGAGCATAAGCATAGTTCCCAATTCTGTCATAGAGCCTGCCGGCGCTCATAGTCCCTTTGGCCATAGTGCTTGGACTGTTGGCCACATAGCCCACTTTGCCGATATAAGGAAGCTCTGCCCGGATCGCTTCCGCATCATATTCATTGTCCGGTTCTTTAACCAGCAGTAGGATACGGTTTATTTCAAATGGCTTCATTCCGTAATAATGTGTTGTACCGGTAATTGTGATGAAGTAGTACTTTCTCCCATAAAGATGCCCGCCCCCTTGATTTAACTATCAGCCTTTATGATAGCAGGCGAGCCGGACAGTAATTTGAGAGTCAACTTACCGGTATCTGGCCAAGGTCTCTTTGATTCTTGCCCCAAGCTCCTGGCGCAGCTCATAGGGGCTCCAAGACTTCCGCGGCCGAGCCGAAGCCTAAAATCCAGGCGATAAACTCATTCTTGCCGATGCCCGTATCTTCATAGAGCAGGGTTTGCCCGCCTTCTTCCTCAGTCAGCCGGCACTTGCGGTGGGCCGTGTCTTTGCGAACTTTGGCCATGGTCTGGGCCCGGTTGCTGAAGCGAACTTTTACTTTCAGCGGCTCCCCGAATTCCATCCCCCACTGGGGAGCAAGCCACTCCTCGTAGGGAAAAGTCCGGCGGATAGGTGAAAGATTCTGGTTCTTCCCGGATATTTTGGACCCTGGCGAAGCTATAGGTTTTGATGGTATTTTCAACCATAACGGCCAGATACCACCGGCGTAAGCGGTCCCGCCACATCCCAGTCGGGACTTCGGAGAAAAAGACGGTTTTTTTCATCCCTGACGATCAGATAATTCTTGGCCGCCAGTTCGGCAAGATCCCGATAAATGCTCTTAACGCTGGTCTTTAAGTCGGCGGCAAGGCTTTCAGCCGTATAAGTATAAGGGGCAGTAGCAACTTTTTTTACTAAGAGTTTTTGGCGCTCACTCTTTTGCAAATCCCGCCACCTTCCCGATAATAAGGTCAGTTGTAAATATATTCTATTTTTTTCAACTCATTCCTCTTGAAATTGAATATTTTTGCAGCTGTTTTACAAAATCGGTTTTAAGACTATTACTTCGGAGATACTAAACTCTATCACTAAAAAATATGAGGATTGCAAAAATGCCGGCAGCTTTTTTGGAGTAATACTATTTGGTATCTCATTTTAGGAATTGTTACTGTTGTACAATTATTTGTTCTTCTGAAAAAAACAAAAAACCGCAAACAAGTGCTCGCGTTTTTCTTCATTATATCGGGTTTGACTTTTTGCATTGAGGCTGTAATCTGTTGTTTTCTAAAGGCCTACAGCTATTACCCGCTGTTAATCCCGCAATCTTCAATCGATGATAAACTGGCAGGCAATCTTTTTTCCCAGTATTCAATAACAACAACAGCCTTGTTTTTCCCGGTCTTTAAGCTAAGCTCTTACTGGCTTTTTATCTTCAGCGGAATGTACGGGATTGTGGAAGAACTATTCTTAAAACTTGGTATCTATGAACATCATTGGTACCGAACCTGGCTGACAATCATTGGTTTGCCTTTTTTATTCTTACTTTTTAATAAAATGTATCATAGCACTGCCATATATCGCCCCAGCATGCCGCGCTACTTATTTATGGCCTTGGGATTTGTATAGCATCCATATGCCCATTTTTTTCTGGATTCAAATCCTAACCGGTATTATAAGGCCCAGTACAACTTTTCTCGCTGACCCGATGAATAGTTATGCACTCATATCCCTGGTCAATTTGTTTCTGCTTTCCATCGTCTGTATGTTCGTTTATTACGCCAAGCTCAAATGGTTCTGGAAACTGCTAATTACTCTGGTTCTTTACGGTGTTATTTATCTTGCCGGTACTTTAAATCTGCTGTACATCAAAGAAGGCTGGTTCTTGCTTTTTGCCAGTATTGATATTGGGGGTATGTATTTAAGTATCTTGCTTCTGGATAAACTTCTGCAACCATCTCTAAAATTCAGAAAGTATATCAGTTAGGAGATTGTACATTTTACATAAATTAATTCTTTATATGCTTTCCTGGTTTTATTGTATGGTTCTTTTCTTCCTCTACGGTAAAAATTACTTTTATTGCCCCATTGAATTTATTAACCCTTAACTCATCCAGCAATTCTAGAATCAAAGCAATACCGGCCCGATCATCGGCACCTAAAATGCCTTTGTCTTTATACCATCTGCCATTTTCTTTAATAATTTTGCTTCCTGGTACAAGCTCTTGGAAATTAACCCGGGGAGCGAAAGGAGGACATAAAGCCCTGAAAGGCCAGGATCATACCCACGGTAAAGCTGCCTTGCATGGTAAAGAGCACCCCGATCATGAGAATGACAATAGCAGTTTTCGAATGTTTTTCGCGGTATAGCTCTGCAAATTGAAATTCCGAAAGGTCTCTGGTGCCGGCAGCATATTTTCCTCTCTGGGTTTTTTCTCAATGGCCGCTTTCAGTTCGGCTTTGAGGCCCTGATCAGTTGTTTTCTGATATAAATCATACATGTACGGGACTGCTGCGTCGGATAGTTCGGATAAGGCCTTGACATCAAGACTTTCCAGGGTTCCGCTATGGTATCTGTCGATATTATAGGCGGCTATGCGACCGTCAATATTGCCATAGCTTAAGGCAAGAAAGAAACCCACAAACCCTAGGAGCATTATCCTGGCAGCATTAAATTTTTTAAACTGCCGGGCGGCAGTCACTGCAAAGATAAAGAACAACAGAACCATGAACCAGGTGGTAAGGACACGCAATTGGGTCAAACCGTAGGTATTGATGTACATTACCATCTTGCTGATGGCTGTGATAATCAGCATCAGGGTAAAAAGACAAAGAGCGGTTGTTTCAATCCTTAGGACGTGGATCTTATCCCTCCTGACGATCAGATGGGCTGCCGTAATGACGGCCAGGTTAATCGCGGCGACTGTACACAGTTCAAAAAAGCCTCTCCGTGCATACTCGGCATAGGTCATAAGTTCCGGCAGATGGTTGTTGAACGCCGAAAAGAGATAGGTAAGCTGGGAAAGGAAGAAGACAATATAGACGAGATTCAGAGCAGTCAAAGCGGAATATACGGTCACCCCGGGGGCAAACCGGAAAGCGGAGGCCACCTTATCCACGGACTGGATGCTAACCAAACCGGTATTCTTTCCGTAACGATCACCATATACAAGTCCGTACAGATAACAGGCTACAGGAATCCCCAAAATTATCTGGAAGAGTATATCCAGTGATATGGTAAATCGCAGGTTGGCTATCATACCGGCAAATGCGGCATCGGCTTTAATCAAGAGATTAATGACTGCGGCCAGAACCGGAATCATCAATAGAAGACCGAGGACGGCGGCCACCAGGGATTTACCCCTTTGGCTACCGGCAATCATTGTTCTGACTGCGCCAAAGCAGCAGGCGAAATTGCCCAGCGGAATGATAAAAACCTGATTAAAAAAATCTCCGAGGATATAAGTAGAGATTTGTTTTTCCAGAGTTCTTCCCGTTGAGATGCTGATCCAATAAATATAAGCAACAGTAAGAAAGAGAAAATTCAATAACTTAATTGGTATATTATCAAAAAGTAGGAATACCAAGGAGGACAAGACAATTACCGCGAAGGACACGAGGCTTGCTCTGGTCTGTGAAACTCCTCCGGTCTTCAGATAGATGGCAGTACAGAGGCAGAGTATGGCGGCAAATAAAGTAACCCCTGCGCCTAGGCCCGGCAGCCGAAGCAGATTCCAGTATAGGAAACCGCAGACCAGTGTGGCCAGAGCGAAAATGATATCATTATTTAAGTAAGTTGGCGTGCCAATCCCATTTTCTTTGCCAATTGAATTTTCTGAGTAAATCGCATTTTGTTTATCAGCTGTTTTATCAATGAGGTTATTCATTTTCCCGTTCTCCTTCTATATACTCCAGAATATCTCCGGGCCGGCAGCTCAAGACCTTGCAGATCTCTTCAGGGTGGAAAAGCGAATAGCTTTAGCTTTGTTATTTTTTAGAATCTGATATAATTGTAAGAAGATAATTATTGTCTGTCAATATTATTTTATTGTATTTCGATAACTTAATGTTGTTAGTTGATAAATAAAACACTTCCCGACTAAAGTGGACTTAAAGATAAAGCGCACTAAAGTGGGAAGTGTTGTTTAGATCGATGAAAACTGTGAAAATCATAATTTTAAAGCCTTACGAATAAAACTCCCTTTTATTCTCGAACCCCAATTGGACTTCTTAATGGTTACATCTTCTATGTTCCGGGGAAAGGCGGTTAACAATTCATAACCGTCTTTGGTAATCAGCACCGTGTCAGAGTGCCTGAAACCGCCAAGGCCTTCCACATAGATTCCGGGCTCAATACTGATCACCATATTTTCTTGCAGAATATCCTGGCTGCCTTCGGCGATATAAGGCGGCTCATGATTGCCCAGTCCGATTCCATGTCCCGTCCGGTGTAATAACCTTTCCTTTAAGCCCTTCCCTATTAAATACTCCCTTGCTTCGGCATCGATCTCAGCTGCCCTTACTCCGGCTCTCAGCTTGCTTAAAGCCTTATCCCGAGCGTTCATCATATGCTGGAATAATTCCCGCTCATCCCGGGAAGGAGGTTTCAGGAAGAAAGTTCTCTCGCATTCCGAAGCATAACCGTTGATCCGAAAATAACACATGGCAAGGTTCGGTCCCTGCCCCAACCGATCATTGAGGCCTGGGATACTATGAGGCATGGCACTTAAAGGCGCGGGCCAAGCCACAGTCAAAAGGGTGGTAGTAATCGGATCGAAATCCCCTGCCCGAATGAGACTATTCTGCACACTTTTGGAAATGGCGAAGGTTTCGACAACACTGACACCCGGGTAGACAGAGTTAAAAAGCGTTGCCATGGTTTGGTCGCAGATCCTGGCACTGGAACGAATCATCTTTAACTCCAGCGGGCTTTTAACTTGCCTCTGCTGGGCAACAAGACCGGCCCGGACTAATTCATTGGCCTGAATGTCGAAAAATACATCTGACTTGACATTGGCTTCGATGCCGACTCTGCTAAACCTGGCCAGAATTCCGTTTAAAATATCATACCAATTCTGGCCCGGGGGCGAGGGGTACTCCCAATAGGCTAAAATCTCGCAATCAATAATCCCCTTATGGACATGAGCCTCTTCCAGCTTAGGAACCACCAAGATTGGTTTGCGCTTAGGTAACACTACAATGAAAAAAGGTCTTTCCTCAGGTCTGTAGGTAATACCGGTCAAATACCAGATATCTTCTTCCGCTGTCACAATATAGGCTTCCAGAGAGTGTTTTTCAATTCTTTCCTGAAGTAAGCTGATTCTTTGCTCGAGTTCATTCTTGAGCATCCTTAAGTCACCTCATATCTTTTTGAACATTAGTTCTCAGTATCCCGAAGGCTTATAAGTTGTAAATATATTCTATTCTTTTCAACTCATTCCTCTAAAAATTGAATATTTTTGCAGCTGTTTTACAAAATCGGTTTTAAGACTATTACTTCGGATATAATATAAAGTCCCTCCGCAATCTCATTGTTTGTACGGGCGTTGATTACAAGAATTTTATGGTTATTGCTATTATTCCGGCAATAAGTGCGGCACTGATGAAGGTAAGAAGAAATGTTCTTAACCAGGACTTGCCTAAGATCTTTTGCCGGTATTGATATATGGAAACAATTAAACCGCTGCAAATGATGATGCCGAATAAATCCCAGCAGGCGTCATTAAAGCTGATTGATCGATAAAGGATATCAAAAAGCAAAGCAAATGTAACAAACCTATAGCCGAATTTATAACTGGTATTTTCCACAAATATTGTTCTTTCATCTTTCTCAACCAGGTTGTTTTTCATTATCAATGGCCTCCTCAAAATAGAATAAGTCTTCAAATTTTTTATTGAGCACCTTGCACAGGATCAATGCCAGTTTGGCCGAAGGGCAGTATTTACCTGTTTCAATAGAGCTAATGGTTTGTCTAGTTACCCCGGCCAGAATGGCCAGCTGTTCCTGAGAAAGGTTTTTCTCAGCCCGGGCAACTTTTAAACGGCTTTTTAGTTGAATATCATCCAAACTAACACCCCCTTGGTAAAATCGTATCATAAAAACAGATATATGTAATGTATACTTTGCATATTGATAGGCATATTTGTCACTTTGTAAAGTGTGGTTTGCGTTTTATATGAAAAAGTATATAAAAGTATATATGAAAAAACACTTAAAAAAGCCGCAATGACTTAATTCTTTCCAAAACCCCGCCGGAAGATCAGTTTCTTCTCATCGGGAGAGATACCGAT
>JBMNGP010000031.1:0-4189 GCA_050949905.1 Desulfitobacteriia bacterium
CCTGCACAATCTGCTACTCAGAGGTTACCGACGAATACAGCAATGGTGAAACCATTAAAATTCAACCGTTTCGCCTGCTTCATATCCATCACCTCTCCACCAGTACATAAACTGGTCTTAACAGCGTCTTTTGCGGGTAATGCTGTCTGGCATATGTGAGGGTTTTCTTATCCAAATAATTTTTGACAACTTGAAAATTTATTTATGCAAGGTTAATGATATTGTACACTAAAAATGGCCTCAAAAGAAATGACGGACAATACAGGGTAGGATAATTATTATTAAGAAAGGTAATAAAGGAAATAAATAGAATATACCTTATATTAAACTAAGAAAGAAGTATATCAATTGGAAAAAGTAGAAAGAAAATACGAAGTACTAAGAAAACAATGTCAGGAACAAATCACGAAACACAATGAGACTATCAACCTGATCAGTAATTTAAGAATAATCGTCTTCCTGACCGGTACTGCCTTAGGAATTTATTATTTTCTTAAAAAGTATTATCTTCTATTCGGAATAGACCTGGCTGTATTTCTGATCCTGTTTGTCGCTTTAATGCAGATTCATGAAAGTTACTTCCAGAAAAGGACGTTTACCGCCGCCCTGCAAAAGATCAATGAAGACTCCCTTAGGCGGATTAGGGGAGAATGGCATGCCTTTGAAGATGACGGCAGGGAATTCTGCGATGACAACCATCAATACTCCCAGGATTTAGACATCTTCGGGAAGGGGTCAATCTTTCAGTTCATCAACTCGGCCACCACTTATCTGGGGAGACTGCGCTTAAGGGACCTACTGACACCACCGCATAAGAGTCCTGACGTAATAGCCGGCAGGCAAGAAGCCGTTACAGACCTTGCCCCGAAGCTTGAGTGGCGGCAGAGATTTATGGCTTACGGCAGGATACGGTCCAAGATTCAGGACCCCAAAGACCTTATCCGCTGGGGTAAAACAGTGGAAGAATTTCATCTGAAGCCGCCGGTGATTTATGCCTGCCGTTTGTTTCCCATTATTACCATCACTATCGGCCTCTTAACCTACCTTAGCCCTGACAGACAATACTATGCCTTAATTACTGCTCTTCTGCTTCAATTCTTACTGCTTAAGGTTAAGGGTAAGGCACGAAGCAGGGTATTAGAAGTTGCTTATAAATATTTGGAAGATCTCAAAGCTTATGAGCAGATGCTGGGTCTAATCGAAAGTGAGCCCTTTAATTCCAAGCACCTCGAAAAGCTTAAGGCAAAACTTAAAGATAAAAAAGGGCAGACTGCCTGCGCACAGATCGGCAAGCTGGCCGGTATCGTGGATCTTATCGCCAACAGGCACAGCCAGTTTTATATCTTTTTCAATATTCCCTTTTTGCTGGACTATCAATTTATGTTCATGTTGGAGAAGTGGAAGAGGCAGTCCGGTAGCCGTCTGCAAGAATGGCTTGATATTGTCACCGAGTTTGAAGCCCTGGCCAGCCTGTCGGTTTTACCGCATGACTATCCGGAATGGGCTATACCGGAAATAACAGGAGCAAACTTAAACTTCAAAACTTCGGAGATGGGGCATCCTTTGCTAATTTCTCCTGTGAAAAACGATCTGCAGTTCGGACAGCCCGAAAATATTCTGCTCATCACAGGTTCGAATATGTCGGGGAAGAGTACCCTCCTAAGGAGCATCGGAATGAACTTAGTGCTGGCCTATGCCGGAACAGCGGTCTGTGCCAGAACCTTTCAATGTCCCATCATGGATATCTATACCTGTATGCGGGTCAACGACAATCTGGAGAAGAATATCTCATCCTTCTATGCGGAACTGCTTAGAATCAAAATGCTGGTACAAGCAGTAGAAGAGGGAAAGACAGTCTTCTTCCTGTTGGATGAGATATTCAAAGGGACCAATTCCATAGACAGACATACCGGAGCGAAAGCCCTGATCACCAAGTTAAGCCGGGCAAAAGTACTAGGCCTCATATCCACCCATGACCTGGAGCTGGGGAATATTGAGAACGAGAACAAGAAGATTAAAAACTATCATTTTCAGGAGTATTACAAAGATAACCGCATCTGCTTTGATTATAAGCTAAGGCCGGGGGTTTCTAAGACCAGAAATGCGGTCTATTTGATGCGGATGGCGGGGATAGAAATTGAGGAACCTAAACTTCACTGATACCCTCAAAGATATTGACACGTTCAGCCGGAACTAAAAAAACAATAAAGACTATGAATGATTTCTCAAAGCATAGTCTTTCTTTTTGCCCAAAAACAGGCTGATTGCATTAATTATGCAATAATTTGGACTTTATATGAAGTTTAAAAACATTGAAAGCCTTGGAGCCGATGGTCGGATTCGAACCGACGACCTGCTCATTACGAGTGAGCTGCTCTACCCCTGAGCCACATCGGCATAAAAGACAAATAAAAGTATAGCACACCATTTTCTTTTTGTTAAGGATATTTTTTTACTTTGTTTCCAAGCCTTTTCCATAGTAAAATATTGAATTGAGGTGTTGGCAAAGCAATGAGTACCGCCTTAAAATTGTTGGGAGCTTTTTTTGTTTTTGTTTATCTTTTGCTTAACTGCTATGTCGGCTTGCGCAGCCTGCAGGCTTTACGCTGCTTTTTCCCTTCCTTAAGCGGCTTTGTCTTCTGGCCGCTCCTGCTCATCTTGGCCTTATCTTACCTTGCCGACCGGATCTTCAGGTGGAACTCTCCGCTGCTCCAGCTTATCGGCTCTTATTGGCTGGCAGCCTTCTTTTATCTCTTAGTTATCTATCTGGCTATAGACTGCGCGGGTCTTTTGCTTTCCGCTTGGAAGACAACACCTTCCTGGGGTAAGTTTTGGCAAAATAAATTTATTTATCTTCTGGGCTTATGTTTAACAGCAGTCATCATCTTAGTCGGAAGCTACTGGGCACGCTCTCCCCATATCGTTTCCTATAATCTGGAAATTGCTAAACAGCCTGCCGGGCTGGAAAATTTACAAATTGTCCTCATCTCCGACTTACATATCGAACCCAATTTAAACACTAATTATCTGGAAAAGGCAGCGGACACTATTACTGCTTTAAAACCCGATTTAATCATGATCGCCGGAGACTTAATGGAAGGAACTATCGACCCGCTAACGGCAGATAAATTGCAGAGCGTAATTAATAGACTAAAGGCCAAATATGGTATCTATGTCTCTTTAGGCAATCACGAGTATTACGGAAGTCAGGCAGATGAGATAACCGGCTATCTCCAAAGTCTCGGGCTAATAGTTTTGCGGGACGAGGTTACTCCAAGCATAGAAGATAAGGTCTATATAGCCGGACGCAACGATTATGGCGCCCGCCATGTTAATAAGGAAAAGCGCAAACCGTTGGCGGAGATTCTCTCCGGCCTTGATACCACTAAGCCGATCATCCTGCTTGATCATCAGCCCCAGGCAGTGAGCGAAGCGCAGGAAGCAGGTGTAGATTTGATGCTTTCCGGCCACACCCACGGCGGCCAGCTTTTCCCTGCCGATTTAGTGACCAGGTCTCTTTTCCTCATTGACCGCGGCCTTTGGCAAAAAGACGGTTTTAATCTGATTGTCTCTACAGGCTTAGGTTACTGGGGTCCGCCGGTTAGAACCAATTCCCGCTCCGAGATTGTGCAAATTCAAATTAATTTCACCGGAGAAGAATCTTAGGGACGCTCATATTTAGCTCATATTTATTAGAAAAGAAGAAGAAACTAGAGAATTGAGAAGATTATTTTTTAACGTGATAGTGGATTGTCCCTTGATAACTTTTTGTCACTGGGAAACGACCTTTTGTCACGGGAAAGGTGGCATATTTTTTTGGATTTACGGCTTTTGGTGATTGCGGTTACCCCGGCTCTGGCTTTAGGGCTGGCTGCTTATTTTTACCGACCGGTTTGACCGGGAGCCCCTGCGCCTGCTCATAAAGGTTTTTGTCTGGGGTCTTTTAAGCGTCATTCCTACTATTTTGGCGGAAAGGGCTTTACTGGCGGTAAATTTCCTGACCGGCATAGGGGCCAGTGCTTTTACCGCCTTTGTGGTAGCGGGGCTGACGGAAGAGTTCTTTAAAAGAGAGGTTGTCTTAAGAGGGGTCTATTTAAATAAGGCTTTTAATGAGAAACTGGACGGGATCATTTATGCCGTATTTGCTGCTTTAGGGTTTGCCACGGTGGAAAACATTATGTATGTATTC
>JBMNGP010000032.1:0-88988 GCA_050949905.1 Desulfitobacteriia bacterium
AGAAGACGAATATCTCACCAGGCGTTATGGAGCTATTGTCGTGGCGACAGGTTTTGAGCTCTTTGATTATTCGGCTATCGGGGAATATGGCTATGGCAAATATCCGGATGTTATTACCGGTCTGCACTTTGAGAGGCTAGTCAATGCTTCCGGCCCGACCCTGGGCAAAATTAAAAGGCCTTCCGATCAGAAGGAACCCAAAAATGTTGTTTTCATTAAGTGTGTGGGTTCCCGGGATCTGGCTAAAGGTAAAAGCTACTGCTCCAAGGCCTGCTGTATGTACACAGCCAAACATGCTACTTTGGTTCGGGAGAAAATCAAGGACTCCCAATGTTTATGTTTTCTATATGGATGTCCGCACACCCGGGCAAGGGTTATGACGAGTTCTATAATCGAACCCGGGAGCAGTACGGCGCCAATTATATCCGCGGCAGGGTCTCTAAGATTTATCCAAGAGGCGAGCAGCTTATAGTCCGCGGGGAAGATACCTTGCTGGGCCGTCCGGTGGAAATCGAGGCCGACCTGGTAGTTTTGGCCACGGCTATGATTGCCCAGCCGGATGCCGCCCAAGTGGCGCAGAAGCTGGGAATTGGTTACGATAAAGACCAATTCTTTACCGAAGCCCATCCGAAGCTGGCTCCGGTCGAAACCCATACTCAAGGTGTTTATCTGGCAGGGGCTTGCCAGGGACCGAAAGACATCCCGGAATCGGTAGCCCAGGCCAGTGCGGCAGCGGCTAAAGTCTGCGGCCTCTTATCCAAAAGCGGAGATGCTCACCGAGCCGATTGTTTCCGAAGTGAATGAAAGCATTTGTGCCGGCTGCGGCATGTGTGTGGCTATATGCCCTTATAAAGCGATCGAGCTGAAAACCATCAGCGAGCGGCTGAACGGCCAGACTGTGGAGAGACAGGTTGCCGGTGTGAACGGCGGCCTGTGCCAAGGCTGCGGAGCCTGCACGGTGGCTTGCCGCTCGGCTGCTCTGAATCTGAAGCACTTTACGGATCAACAAATCTTGGCGGAGGTGAATGCTTTGTGTCTGTAAATGAAGTAACTGCGAAAGAAGGAACTGCCCAAGCCGCTCAAGATTGGCAGCCAAAGATTTTAGTCTTTGCTTGCAACTGGTGCACTTACGCCGGCGCAGACTTGACCGGTTTTAAGCCGGCTGCAGTATCCCCCGACGGTCAGAATCCTCAGGGTGCCCTGCTCCGGCAGGGTTAATCCGCAATTTGTGCTCAAAGCTTTTCAAAAAGGTGTTGACGCCGTGCTCGTAGCCGGCTGTCATCCCGGGGATTGTCATTATACTACAGGCAATTATTTTACCAGGCGCAGGTTTTTAATAATGAGGCGCTTGATGGAATACGTCGGCTTGGAACCGGAAAGGCTCCACGCTCGCTGGGTATCGGCTGCCGAAGCCCCCAAATTCCAGCAGGTTATCACGGAAATCAGCGATCAAATCAGAGCTTTAGGGCCAAACAGGAAGTTGAGGGATGAAGAGTGGAAGAATTAACCTTACAGCTAAGGCGTACGGCCAAGGAAATCCTGGAGAAGGGCGAGGCTCAACTGGTAATTGGCTGGGAAAAGGGTGCTTTCTGGTATTCCTCTACCCCTGCCTTTATTTCCAAACCTGAAGATACGGAGCGTCTTATCTGGGACGAATATTGTGTTAATAATTTAGCCAAGTATTTATTGGATTACCGTCATAAGGAAGGTAAAACAGCAGTTTTCGTTAAAGGCTGTGATGCCCGGGCTTTAAATGTTCTTTTGCAAGATAAGCAATTGAAGCGGGAAAAGATCCTCATAATCGGTCTGGCCTGCCCAGGAATGAAAGACGAAGCTGAGGCCAGAAAGCTGGGTCAGGACGCTTCGATCCCCCTTTATAAAAAGTGCCGGGAGTGCCGCTATCCTAATGCCATAAATTACGACCTTTTTATCGGGGAAGATAAAGTTATTAAAGAAGTCCCTGCTCAGGACGATTTTTCCGAGGTGCAGGCTCTGGAAAGCTTAAGCCCCGACGAGAAGTATAATAAATTTGCTGCCAATTATGAAAGATGTTTGCGTTGCTATGCCTGCCGCAATATTTGCCCGGCCTGCAACTGCCGGGAATGCATTTTTGACCAGACGGCTGCGGGCTGGTCGGCTAAAGCCAATAATGTTTCCGAAAATATGTTTTTTGCTTTAACCCGTGCTTTGCACGTTGCCGGCAGGTGCGTGGGCTGCGGCGAATGTGAAAGGGCTTGTCCGGTTAATATCCCCATCATGCTTTTGAATAAAAAAATCATTCAGGATATCAACGGGCTCTTCGGGGAATACGAAGCCGGGACAGATGTTACGGCTAAGCTTCCCCTAGGGGGTTTTGAGTTTACCGATCCTGAAGAATTTATGTAAGGGGGGGTGGAAAAATGCTTGTTGCCCACAAAGCCAAGTTAAGAGATATCCTTAATACTTTGACTACAGAATACCAGGTTGCGGTTCCCGTTCAGCAAGCGGGAACTTCCGCCTTTGAATTATACCGAGATAATACCGAAGTAATGCTTAGCGGGAATACCCGTATCTCACCAAAGGGGATGTTTTTTCCCGCAGACGGAAAAAATGTACGGCTTTAAAACCGTGAAGAATACTACGGAAATTGTCCCTCTGCCGGTCGAACAGGGAAAAAGACTGCTTTTCGGGGTTCGGTCCTGTGACCTGAAAAGCTTAGACTGCCTGGATCAGGTTTTCTTAACCAAAGGTTATATTGATGATTTCTATAAGCACAAAAGAGAGCGGACGGTTATTATTGCTTTAGGTTGCAACGAGCCCGGAGAGACCTGTTTTTGCGCTTCGCTGGGCCTTGACCCCCAGAAAGCAGTTGGAGCGGATGTTCAAGCTTATGATTTGGGGGAGGTTATTGGGTTTGAGGCCGTAACAGAGGCAGGCCAAAAAGTTCTGGGTTTGCTGAAAAATCAGTTAAGCGAGCAGCAGGTTACTCTTCCCCCGGTTGGCGAGTTTTACCTGAAGCCTGAGGTGGCGGGGGTACCGGAGAAGCTGCAAGGCATGTTTGAAAGCCCACTCTGGGAAGAAATAGCCCGCAAGTGTTTAAACTGCGGGGCTTGCACCTATGTTTGCCCAACTTGCCACTGTTTTGACATCTCTCAGGATGTCCGGGGTGAAAACGGCACCAAGTACCGGTGTTGGGATTCCTGTATGTTCGGTGAGTATACCCAAATGGCCGGCGGGCATAATCCCAGGCCTACCAAGAAAGAGAGAGTCCGCAACAGGTTTATGCATAAGCTGAATTATTTTCCGGAAAGGTACAATATGCTGCTTTGTACGGGTTGCGGCAGATGTCTGGATGTTTGTCCGGTGAAGATGGATATTACCTCCATTATTCAGCAAATAAAGGAGGCGGAGTAAGATGGCTAATTGTAACTGTGATTGCAACCACGATCATGATCATGACCATAACAGCCATGATTGTACCTGCCATAAGGGAAACCCTGAACAAACCAAGGAGGTTTCTTCAACAGCGGCTTCTAACCCTTTGATTCCTATGCGGGCTAAAGTAATTAATATTGTTCAGGAAACCATTGATACCAAGACTTTTCATATCAGTACCTTAGACGGTGAGAAGCCCTTTGACCCCCAGCCCGGCCAATTAGGCATGCTTTCCTTACCGGATATCGGGGAGGCTATGTTTTCGGTCACCAATAAGGGCGAAAAGCATATCGAGATGGCGATTAAGGCAGTTGGCGAGCTGACCAATGCTTTACACGAAATCGAAGTCGGTCAGGAAGTAGGAATCAGAGGGCCATATGGCAACGGTTTTCCGTTGGATTATTGCCGGGGTAAAGATTTGCTCTTTATCGGCGGCGGTATTGGCTTGGCACCGGTGCGCAGCTTGATTATGCACTGCATCCGCAACCGGGAAGATTACGGTAAACTGACCGTAGTTTATGGCGCCAGATCAAAAGGAGATCTCTGCTTTAAGGAAGATCTCTTTGCAAACTGGCCGAAAGTTCCCAATATGGAATTATTTGTGACCATCGACAGGGAAGAAGAAGGCTGGGACGGCCATGTGGGCTTTGTGCCTTCCTATGTGGAAGAGTTGGCTTTTAAACCCCAGGTTACTGTTCTTTGCGGGCCGCCGGTGATGATAAAATTCACCTTGCCTGCTCTGCAGAAAATGGGCTTTGCCGATAAGGATATTATCACTACTTTGGAAATGCGCATGAAGTGCGGTGTCGGCAAATGCGGCCGCTGCAACATCGGCTCCAAATATGTCTGCTTGGACGGCCCGGTCTTTACCATGGAAGAATTAAAAGACCTCCCGCCGGAATACTAAGTGAGACAGTGGGACAGAGGGACGGTTCTCTTGTCCCACGCTCTTAGATCTCTTGGATTATGGGGATAATCATTGGGCGGCGGCCGGTTTTGGTGTAGAGCAGGTTGCCGACTGAATCTTTTACGCGGCTCTTAATCGCCGACCACTGGCTGATATCTTCCTGCTGACAGCGGTACATCGTATCTTTGATGACATTTTTAACCTCGGCGATGATTTCTTCGGAATCCCGGACATAGACAAAGCCTCTGGTGACTACATCCGGGCCTACCGCAATGGCTCTAGTCTCTTTTTTTATGGTTATGACCGCAATTAAAATTCCTTCCTGGGACAGCTGTTTGCGGTCTCTTAAAACAGTGGTGCCGACATCTCCCACGCCTAAGCCGTCAATCAGAATCCTCCCTCCGGCCACGGTTTCCACCATCTTGGCCCTATTATTGGAATACTCTATCACACTGCCGATTTCGGCGACAAAGATATTTTCCGATGGTATCCCTAGATCCTGCGCCAGCTGAGCATGCTTGACCAGCATTCGGTATTCGCCGTGAACAGGAATAAAGTATTTAGGCCGAACCATGCTCAGCATTAACTTCAGCTCTTCTTCGCTGGCATGGCCGGAAACGTGCATTCCGGAAATAGTATCATAAATAACGTTAGCACCTAGTTTCAGCAGCAAGTCAATATTGCGGGAGATAGCCCTTTCATTACCCGGGATTGGGCTGGCTGAGATTACTACGGTATCTCCGGAGTTAATGGCAATTTGGCGGTGATCGCCTTTAGCAATTCTGCTTAAAGCCGACATTGGTTCTCCCTGGCTGCCGGTAGTAAGGATACAGATTTCATTGTCGGGGTAATTAACAATGTCTTCGATCTCAATTAAACTTCCCTCCGGTATGTAGAGGTAGCCCAGTTCGGCAGCTATACTGATGACATTAACGATACTCCTGCCGGCAGCGGCGACCTTGCGGCGGTATTTAACAGCAGCGGTGATAGCTTGCTGTAAGCGGTGAATATTAGAAGCAAAAGTCGCAAAAATTATTCTTCCTTTAGCATTGAAAAAGACTTGGTCAATATTTTCCCCGACAGTGCGTTCCGACTTGGTAAAACCGGGGCGTTCCACATTGGTGCTGTCGGAGAGCAGGAAAAGGACTCCCTTATAACCCAGCTCCGAATATTTATGAATATCAAGGATTTCTCCGCTGACCGGTGTATGATCGAGTTTGAAATCTCCGGTATGGACAATAGTACCAAGCGGTGTATGGATTGCTAAACCAAGAGAACCGGGGATGCTGTGGCTGCCATTAATAAATTCAACTTTCAAAGTTCTGAGTTTGATGCTGTCACCGGCCTTAATTTCATTTAAGGAAGCCTTCTTGACATTTGCTTCTTCCAGCCTGGCTTTGATGATCCCGATGGTCAGCTTGGTACCGAAGACCGGGACATTCAGATCTTTCAGCAAGTAAGGCAAAGCCCCGATATGATCCTCGTGCCCGTGAGTAATAAGTATACCGCCGACCATTTCTTTGTTCTCCAAAAGATAAGAATAGTCGGGCAAAACGAGGTCAATACCCAGCATTTCTTCGTCAGGAAAAGAAAGACCGGCATCAATAACCAAGATTTCATTATTATAGCGGATGACAGTCATATTTTTCCCGATTTCCCCGAGTCCTCCCAAAGGAATTATTTGTAGTTTTTTTGTTCTGCTCAATCTATAAACCTCCATTAGGTAAGTTTCAGGAATCTATCCCTTTTTTAGATTTGTTTAATGTTTAAATATTAAGGTAATTTTGAAAAGATTATAAGCTTTACTACCATTTACTGCTTATTAGTTTGTCACTAATTGCTATGTTCAATTCTCGCCTCAAGCGGTTAAAAGATTAGCTCAATACAAATATCTATAAGTTGATCTCTTCATGTATATTCAAGAAATTTGATGAAATATTTTGAAAAAAATGTTATATTTCTATATAACCTGACTTTTGCAGCAAATCTACAAAAAAACGGCCGCAATCCCTTGATACAAGCGGGATAGCGGTCTTTTGATTTTGTCATAAATATGTAGTGTAATACCTCATTTTTTGGCCTGCGCCAAAATTTTTTTAATATCACCAAGTCGAAGCCTCTTATTCGTAAAATCAATTCCCAGAGCATCGCCAATCGCATCAGAAATCTCACTTCTATAATCAAACAAATAGATATTTTCATACTCATTGGAACAGGAGATTTTATTTAGACATTCAATAATCTTTTCGGCAGAGTAAAGCTTGTCGGTTTTCTTTTGCATAATTCGCATAATAGTAAGGGCTATGAAACAAGTCAGAAAGTGAGCATTAATATGATCCTGAAGTGACACATAAACCGGTCGCGTTTCCAGTACCCCTTTAGTCACGCGAAAAGTCTCTTCAATCTCCCACAGACCGCGGTAAGTCTCAATCACTTCAATATCAGACATATCCAATTCACTGGTGACAATAGCGTAGTAGCCATCATACTTTGCTTCTTCAGCGACTTTTGCGTAATCAAGGACAGGACGCTCTTTAACTTTAAGAATTTCCCCAGTCTTTTCATCAAACTTCAGATTCTTCACATACTTGGCCGCGCCGTAAGAAGTGGCCTTCGTATATTTTTGAGGATTAGAAGCGAGATCATAAGCCTTTTTCAAAACTTCTTCACGCTCTGCCTGAGCCTTCAAAGCATATTTTCTTGCCCAGAAAACTACCTGCTTTTCATACACCGTTTTCTTAACTTTTTTTCCGCTAGAGAGCGTCACATTGATATCCCGGGCAATTATCCTGCTTTTAATCTTAAAATCAGTGTCCTCATCAACAGGCTTGCCATCTTTGCCTACATAGCCTTTAGCAGAGAGGACAAACTCTTTAAACTCCTTAGTACCGCCTCTAACCGAAAAACTAAAAACATAGCCATTAAAATTTTTTCCTTTGTCCTTGCCTTGAAGATAAAAAATATTATCTCCCGTTATAATCCCCATGTCAGCAACAACAATAACCCTGCCGGTATCATAGTTTCTTCTCACTTCACCAATGACTGGCCTAAATGTCTCTTTATCTACCGTATTGCCTGGAAATAATTCATAATGGAGCGGAATACCATCGGCATCCATAGCCAGCCCCATCTGCACAATTGGATCGCGTCGCTTTTCCTTGGATAATCCATGTTTGCGAAACTCGTCCGCTTGATCAATCTCAAAATAAAAATTCGTCACATCGTAATAGATAGTCTTAGTATTGCGCCCATATTTGGCAGCAATCTGAGCGTTCAAATATCTTTGAAATTCCTTAGAAATCTTAGAAAAGTGGGTAAGAGAGCGATAAACATCCGCCAAAGAAAATTTAAAGCGCTCGAAATACCGATTTTTTTCCTCGAAAGCCTTCTTCTTGGAGCCGGGGGAAAGGAATCTGGATACAATAAGCAAAAGCATGATGGAATTTGTATTGTACTCAAAATTTTCATGCCTGGATTTATTTTTGAAAAACACATCCAGACCAAGTTCGTGGTAAATCTTAAGTATTGCGGCATACCCGAAGTTTTTTCTGTTATCGGTACCGACAGAAAGCTTTTCATCCATATTGATTGACAAGGATACCTTTTTCTCAGATTTTTCTTCTTCGGTCATCTTGCGAGCTACTTCTTTGAAATGAGCGATAGGATCATCGTATTCTTTCTCGAGTTCGTCTAAGTAACCAAGGGACTTAACAGTCCGATCAGTAGAAATATTTGTTTTTGGATTTCTGTATTTCTGGGCAATAACAAGATAGGTTCTACCTGATTCCTTGCGATACGTTTTTTTCAGATACATAATGCAAACCTCGTTTCGCCAGTAATACCTTAATTATACCATATTGTGCCATATTATGCTACATAAATATGATTAAAAATCAATAAAATTTTTCCCTTGAAGCCATATGCCGCAAGGGATTCAGGGTTTCTGTTTTTATTTAGGCTGTAAAACTAACGAGCGGTTAAAAGATTAGCTCAATACAAATATCTATAAGTTGATCTCTTCATGTATATTCAAGAAATTTGATGAAATATTTTGAAAAAAATGTTATATTTCTATATAATAGGAATTTCTAGTAAGAGGAGGTATTTGGGTGATGTTGCTCAAGGAAAAGTTGTTAGCGGGCCAAAAAATTTACGGAACAATGTTAAGAATTGTTCAGAATCCTGCCGTTTGTTATTTAGCTAAAAACAGCGGCTTAGATTTTGTGATGTATGATTGCGAACATACCAGTTACAGTATGGAAACTCTGCATACCTTGTTTATTACCGGCAATGCTTTGGGGTTGGAAAGCTTTTTGCGTGTACCTAATTTGTCCAAAGAGTATATTTCCCGGGCACTGGACCAAGGTGCTCGTGGGGTGATGGTTCCTATGCTGGAGACCGCTGAAATGGCAATAGATTTGGTTAAATACTCCAAATATCAGCCAATTGGCGGAAGAGGTTTTGCCGGTGGAATTGCCCACGATAATTATGTGCTTGGCGGCAAGCATTCTCAAATAATGGAAGATGCGAATAAGGCTATAATTTCTATAGCTCAAATCGAAACTAAACTTGCAGTGGATAATGCCGAAGCTATTGCAGCTACTCCAGGAATTGATGCCCTGTTGATCGGGCCAAACGATCTTTCCCTTTCCCTAGGTATACCTGGAGATTTATTCAATCCGACAGAATTAGAGGCGATTGCCCATGTTGGCGCAGCCTGCCAAAAATATCAAAAAGCCTTTGGTATGCATGCCGGACCTAAGCTTCTGGAAAAGTTTATTAAAGGTTTGACCTTAATTATGATGGAATCCGATATAGTTGTCTTAACTAATGGTTTTAAAAACATTAAAGAAACGTGCCAAAGCTTAAAATAAATATATATAACTTAAGTTTCGCACCCTATTAAACATCTAGATATTAGGATTTATTTGAGTAAAAAAACAATGAAAAACCGCATGAACACTGCATTTTTGGTATAATTTAAGTGCCAACCAAAACTAACCAAAATGAGGTGCTATCATGCGGAAACCTATCCAAGAAATTCAAAAAGTACTGAACACACACAGTTATTCTATTAACAACATCATATTCGAAGTGATGAAAACATTCAAGTTAAAATCACTCTGCTGCCGGGTGGGTTTTCAAAAACACGATGGTTACAGTGCTTCTGAAATCATCACAATCATGTTGGTGCTACCCCTGATGCTCTTAAAAAGTGTCAATGCTCTGTACAAAAGTGAATATCAAAAGGTTACCGCAATGAAAAAAGATTCTATTTACCGTTTGAAAAATAACGAAAGGATGCCTTGGAGATCTTTGTTATGGGCTGTCGCTAAGCAGTTTCAAAAACTGGTGAATCCTGAGAAAAAGATCGCCGACAATTCAGCTTTCATTCTGGATGATACCACGCAAGCGAAAACCGGCAGAAGGATTGAGCAGATCTCCATAATTCATGACCATGTTGCAGGTAAAGCAGGAAACAAATTAGGATTCAAAAACTTAACATTAGGTTTATTCGACGGTAAAAGCTTCACCCCCTTGGATTTCAGCCTACATTCTGAAAAACGTTTAAAAAAGAGAAGACATCGTAAGGAGCAGTATCGAAAAGAGCGTGCTCCTAAAACAGCAGGAGCAAAACGAGTTCATGAATGTAAGATGGATAAAATCTCAAATGGTCTGAATATGCTTAAGCGTGCCATCAAACATGGATTTCGGGCCAAATATGTTCTGGTTGATAGCTGGTTTAGCAGCAAAGAGCTTATTCTAACGACTCAGCATCTAGCTCAAGAATCAATGCACGTTATCTGTGGGATTCGCAAAGATAAAAGAAATTATGTTTACGAAGAGAAGGTTTTAAATGCTAAACAGTTGCTTAAGACTCTCCATAAAGAAGGAAAAGAAAAACGCTGCAGGAAACGAAATACCCGCTACTTTGAGGTTGCCGTAACTTACGAGGGCATAGGAGAAGTCAAGCTATATTTTTGTCGTTTCCCTTACCAAAAAGAATGGAGATTATTTCTTTCAACCGATACCACCCTTTCATTTTTAAGCATGATGGAGATTTACTCCGTCCGCTGGACAATAGAAGTATTCTTTAAAGAAGTAAAACAACAGCTCAAATTAGGAACTTGTCAGTCCAGGGATTTTGATGCTCAGATAGCTCACGTTACAACCTGCTATATTCTCTACATTTTCCTTGCCTATTTTCGTCGGGTAAACGATTATGAATCATTGGGCGGTGTATTCCAGGTGATTAAAGATGAATTAGTAGAAAAAAATCTGGCAGAAAGACTCTGGAATTTGTTTGAAGAATTATTGCAAGTGATCATTGATGGTATAGCAAACCACGGTTTTGTAGACATTCTGGAATTTAAAAGTTCCGTTGAATATCTATACATTAAAGAATTATTTAAGCAGTCTTTCTTGAATAAGCAGCTTCAAGTTCTTGAAAAAGCCTGCTAACCAGCAATAATCACAAAATTGTTTCTTAAGATTTCCCCTAGAAAACTACGTTTTCGGGGTGCGAAACTTTAGATATAAATTTCAGTTGGTATTACCTTTTATTCACAGTTAGATTTTTATCAATAATTGTTAAAGGGATTACAAAATAAACGGCGATATTTAATATTTTGCGAAAGGGGCATATTTACTGTCTTCTGGAGGCCTTTAACTTATGATTAACATCGTATATGCTGTTCCCGAAAATATTAATATTGTAGAAAAAATCGCCCAGAGTATCGCCAATAAGGATGTTGTGTTTAAAGCAGTCGGCGAAATAGATATGAATGTGATTAATATTTTGGAGGAAGGATGGGATACCGAAAATACGATTATCATTGCTAGAGGAATTAGCTATTTAACCATAAGAAAAACTTTCAAACATGCTCGTGTTCTAGAATTAACTGTTACCGGCTATGACATAATGCGAGGCATTGAAGAATGCAAGAACAAGTATAAAGCTAAAAAAATTGCTGTTATCCTTTCGGAAAGTATTGTTATCGAGAAAGAGTTCATTGATCGGATTATGGATGTTGAAGTTTCTGTTTTTCCCGTTCGCGATCATACTCATGTAGTTGATGTTTACAATAAGGTAAAAAGTATGGATATCGATGTTATCTTAGCCGGTCTGACCGTGTCTCGCTTGGCTGAGAAAGATAATCTTCGCTGTGTAGCAATTTCCAACAGTTATGAAACAAACAAAATGGTAATTGGCGAGGCTTTTAATATTGCCAAGGCTATTATTGAAGAACGCAAAAGGAATGAACTAATAAAAATCATTTTAGAAAATACAAACGACGGGATTATTGCCGTAGATAATTTAGGAGTAATCACTGCTTACAATGAGGCTTTTTTTAGCATTTTGAATATACCTAAAAAAACTGTTCTGAAAGGAAAAACAATCTCTTCGGTGTTGCCTAAGCTGGAGCAAATTCAATACTCTTTGCTCGAATATCAAGAAGCAAATATCATTAAAAGAGTTAATAATAAAATGGTTGTTATTAATACTAAGCCAATTATTGTTGATAACAAAACACTAGGTACTGTTTTGTTTATTCAGAACATTGATGTTTTACAAAAAACAGAGATTGATATTCGTCAGAAATTAAGTAAAAAGGGTTTGATCGCCAGATATAATTTCAGCAGTATAATTGGCAATAGTGTGGCTATTCGTAAAACTATTTTGGTAGCAAAAAAGTATGCTGAGGCCAGTTCCAACGTTCTTATTATAGGGGAAACCGGAACAGGAAAAGAGCTTTTTGCTCAAAGCATACATAATAGCAGCAAGAGAAGTTCTCAACCGTTTGTGGCTATTAACTGCGCTGCTCTACCGGAGCATTTGCTGGAAAGTGAACTTTTTGGTTATGTAGAGGGGGCTTTTACCGGTGCAGCCCGAGGGGGTAAGACTGGGCTCTTTGAACTGGCACATAAAGGTACGCTATTATTGGATGAAATATCTGAACTCCCACTCGGCTTACAGGCTAAATTGCTCCGCGTTCTTCAAGAAAAGGAAATACGCAGACTTGGCGACGATAAGATTATACCTATTGACATCCGGATAATTTCTGCTTCCAACGTTGATCTTCTGCAAAAGGTTAAAGAACATAAATTTCGCCAGGATCTTCTTTATCGGCTTGATATTTTAAGGCTTGCAATTCCTCCCTTGCGCCAGCGCAAAGAGGATATTAAGGAAATAGCTCAACTATTTGTTTCTAATTTTGCTGATGACAAGGGGGATGTACGGCTTACAGAGGAGGCTATTATCGAACTTGTGAAGTATGATTGGCCCGGAAATATTAGAGAACTTAAAAATATCTGTGAAAGATTAACGGTATTATCTACGAATAACGAAATAACCGGACAGGATGTCCGAGACATCTTTGAGCAGAATTTAATTAAAAACTTTGAGCAAAATAGCCACGAAAAGCGCAGCAATTGACATAGCAGGGAATAAAAAAATGACCCAGAGGGAAATAGCCGAAATGTTGGGGATAAGTCGTACCACCCTTTGGCGTAAAACCAGACAAAGAAATGTTAAATAATTAAATCGACGGACGAACGCCAAGGATCTCGCAAAGTTTAAGAAACATAAGAAATTGTAGTTTATAAACATTTTGTTGACATAGCATATTTTTACTCAGCAAAATGTTTTTCTTTTTTCTGAAACGATTGGAACAAATGGTGTGTTCCAAGTCAGATTATAATGTTTCACTGTGTTCAAATATTCTGAATTATATTGAAGATATTTTTGCAAAACAATTATTTTTTTTACGTTAACAAATAGTCTGAGAGCTTGAAGTCATTAGTTTTTAATAGTTTACAATTCTTTTGTTTTGCCCAAAAGTTATTTTTTGACGGTACAGGTTTTAAAGGTTGGCACATTTATTGCTTTATTTTCTATGTAATTTCTTAAGATTATCGGTTATCAAGATAATGGAGGTATAGAGATTAAGCATGACTAAGAAGTATTTGCATTCCAAACCTGTAATTGGAGTAACTTTGGGCGATCCTGCCGGTATCGGCTCTGAAATTGTTGCTCGAGCTGCTGCTAAAGGTATTCTTACCAGATATGGGCAACCAATAATCATTGGGGATGAGCGTCTTTTAAAAAGAGGGATGGAAATCGCCGGAGTCAGCTTGGAATATCAAGTTGCGTCCACAATCGAAGAGGCTGTCCAGTTTTGTGGCTTGGTAATTTTAGATACAAAAAGTATAGATGCTTATCGAGTCCAATTGGGCGAAATCGATGTAGCTTGTGGAAGAGATTCGGCAAACAATATTAAGCTGGCGGTAGATTATTGCCAACAGGGCTTTCTAGACGGAATTTGTTTCGCTCCCAACAACAAAAAAGCTATGAAGTTAGCCGGCTTTAAACTTCAGGGGGCTATAGACCTCTTTGCCCATTTCTTTCAATACCAGGGCAACCGTGGAGAGCTTAATGTCTTAAACTCTGTTTGGACATCAAGGGTTACCAGCCATATTCCCCTTAAAGATGTCAGTAGTAAATTAACTGTCCAGGGGATTTTGAATTCAATTGATTTGGTTAATGCTACTTTAAAACGTGCCGCAATAGCTAATCCTCGAATTGCTGTTGCCGCTTTAAATCCTCATGCCGGTGAGGGAGGAACTTGTGGCTTAGAAGAAATCGAAATTATCGAACCCGCTATTCAACAAGCCAGGCTTAAGGGTATTCATGTTGATGGCCCTTTCCCGGCCGATACTCTGTTCCTAAAACTTTTTAATGGCGAATATGATGTTGCCGTAACCATGTTTCATGATCAAGGACAAATCGCCATGAAGCTTAAGGGCTTTGATCAGGGTGTAACTGTTATGGCCGGTTTGCCATATCCGGTTACAACCTGTTCTCATGGTACAGCCTTTGATGTGGCCGGAAAAGGAATCGCTAATTCCGGGGCTTGGGAGAATGCTTATATTTTAGCTACCAAAATGGCTAACTGTGATCGGTTAGCCCAAAGGGAACAAGAAATTTAAATGGCGAAGAAAACTATTAATTTATTCCATTGGAAGGAGTGAGCAAAGTGAAAATTGCTTATACGGTAGGAATGCCCGGTACCAAGGGGCCGATGTTTGCTTACCAGGGCGATCTTCAAGAAATTTTAGAGAAGCTCAAAGCTATTGGTTACGATGGAATCGAGCCTTTTATTCGAGACCCCAAGATTATTGATTTAGCTTCCTTCCACCGATTGTTAGAAAAAACAGGATTAGAAGTAGCTGCGGTAGGTACGGCTCCAATCGGGACAGAAGATAAACTTACCTTGACAGATTGTTCTCCGCATATCCGTCAAGCGGCTATCCAAAGGGCCAAAGAACTCGTGGATTTTGCTGCGATCTTTGGGTGTAATGTCAACATCGGTAAGTTTCGCGGAAATTTTCCGGCGAATCAAGCGGAGGAGGCCTGGCAATGGCTACGGCAAGGTATCGAAGAAATATGTGAGCATGCTGCCACCAAAGGTATTTCAGTATCACTGGAACCCCAGAACAAAAATAATTTAAATAACATTAATACTACGCAGGAAGGACTGGCCTGGATTAAAAAGATGGGGATTAGTAATTTGTTCCTCATGCTGGATACTTACCATATGGCAGCAGAAGACGATTCGCTTCTGGAAGGCTTATTGGAAGCCAAAGATTATATAAACCATATGCATATAGCAGACAGCGAACGTGGAATTCCTGGTCAAGGCAGTATTAATATTGGTGAAATAATTAAAACACTGAAGGATTTTGGCTACTCTGGCTACCTTTCTGTAGAGATTGCTCAGAAACCCGACAGCTTAACCGCAGCTCGGATGTCATGGGAATACTTGGACGCAATAAGGAGAGATAGTTGATTTGAAGATTGGTTTTGTTGGTCTAGGGCAAATGGGTAAACATATGGCAGTCAACCTGCTTAAAAGTGGAGCAGAACTTATTGTTTGTGATACGAGAAAAGATAGTTTCCCGGAATTTACTAGTAAAGGGGCGCGAGCCACTACCGATTTATTGGAAGTCGGGCAGGCTGAGATAATATTTCTTTGCCTTCCTAATAGCGAAATTGTGCAAAGTGTTATTTTAGGCGAAAAGGGAATGTTTCCTCATTTAGTACCTGGGCAAACTGTAGTTGATTTTAGCACGATAAAGTATTCGACCACTTTAGAGATTGCTAAAGCCCTGGAGACTCGAGGCGTTGATTTTCTTGATGCTCCTATCTCAGGTATGGAAGCACGTTCTCGCGAAGGTACCTTAACAATTATGTGTGGAGGTAAGAAGCAAGTATTTGCTAAGGTCTTACCTTATTTGCAATATGTGGGTAAGAAGATTGTTTTCATGGGTGCTACCGGAAGTGGCCAACTAGCCAAGCTCATTAATCAGCTTTTGTTCGATATAAACGTAGCGGCACTGGCTGAAATCTTGCCCATGGCGGTAAAAATGGGCCTGGATCCGGTAAAAGTTGGCGAAGTGGTCAACAGTGGAACCGGGAGAAGTTATGCTTCGGAATTCTTTATTCCCCGGATTGTTAAGGATAATTTTGCTGAGGGCTATTCCATGCGTAATGCCTATAAAGATTTGGTAAGTGCGGCTGAAATTTCGGCAAACCTTTGTATTCCAATGCCGGTATTAGCAGCAGCCACTGCTACCTACCAGATGGCTTTGCTTAAAGGCTTTGGAAATGACGACAAAGGAGGAATGATTAAAGTATTCGAGGATTTGCTAGGAATTAGTTATCGAGAACAACAATGAGGCAAGGACCGGAAACAAAGATTGCATGAGCTAAGAAATTTGCAAGTGAGCATGAGTTAGACCTATTTGCAGAGGATTGAAGTGAGGTTATATAAAAAATGAAAAAAATGTTATGTAACTCTCAAGAACTATTTGCCGGAATTAAAGGAGCTTATCCGCGTGCTATGTTTAAGTCTGTGGGTTATACCCAAAAAGAATTAAGCAAGCCGTTAATAGGGGTAGTCTGTTCATGGTCGGAAATGCATCCGGGAAGTTATCCCAATAAGGAGTTAGCACAGTTCGTAAAGAGCGGTATTTGGGCAGCCGGCGGAACTCCGGTTGAGTTTTATACAGTAGCCGTATGTGATGCTATTGCCCAGGGAGTAGGTATGCACTATTCGCTCCCCAGCAGAGAGGTTGTTGCTGCCGAGATTGAAGTAATGGTCGGTTCCGGTGGTTTTGATGGACTGGTATTTTTGCCATCCTGCGATAAATCCCCTGGGGGCATGCTCATGGCAGCCGCTCGCCTTAATATTCCGACTATTTTCCTGCCACCCGGCCCTATGCTTTCTTATTATGATGAAAACGGTAAGCAAAGAATAATGTCTGATATTAAAGAGGCCATGGGTGCTTACCAAAAAGGATTTATCGATGAAAAACTCTTCGAAGCAATTGAATCTGATACTTGTACGACGGTAGGCGTTTGCGGCATGATGGGTACCGGTAATACAATGGGTTGCCTAATCGAAGCCTTGGGAATGAGTTTGCCAGGCACCTCTACCACTCCTTCGGTTTATGCCGAAAAAAGGCGTCAAGCTAAGCAAACAGGGGAACGGATTGTGGAGATGGTACGAGAAAATTTGCGCCCTTTACAAATTTTAACCCCGGCCGGCTTTGAAAATGCTGTGCGCTTTTTAATGGCCATC
Organism: Desulfitobacteriia bacterium; assembly: GCA_050949905.1. Classification (GTDB taxonomy): domain Bacteria; phylum Bacillota; class Desulfitobacteriia; order Desulfitobacteriales; family Syntrophobotulaceae; genus DUML01. The sequence continues at coordinate 16,966 of JBMNGP010000032.1, forward strand.
GGTGGTTCGACAAATGCTGTCCTTCATTTAGCGGCTATAGCCAACGAGGCGGGTGTAGAACTAACTCTTGAACAAATTGACCACTTATCGGAAAAGACCCCTTGTGTTGCTAAGTATAAGCCTTCCAGCAAGTATACTCTTTGGGACTTTTATGAAGCAGGTGGAGTGGGAGCAATCTATAAAGTAATCGAATCCTTGCTTAATCTTGATGTTTTAACGGTAACAGGCCAACCAATAAAAACTTATCTCAGGGATGTTCGTAAATGGGAAACTATTAGGACTTTGGAAAATCCTTGGCAGCCTAAAGGCGGGATAGTTGTTCTTAAAGGTAATTTAGCTCCTGACGGTGCTGTCCTTAAAGTAAGTGGGCTCAAAGATGCCCGTACAAAGCAAGTGGGTCCGGCTAAAGTTTTCGAATCCGAAGAGGACCTGATGGAACATATTGTGCACAAAGAAGTAAAACCGGGTGATATCTTGGTGATTCGTTATGAGGGACCGGCAGGAGGACCCGGGATGAGAGAAATGTCTATTCCTGCCGCTTTACTAACAGGGATGGGTTTAGGAGATAGTGTCGCTATGATCACGGACGGACGTTTTTCCGGAGCTACCAGGGGCTTTTGTATCGGACATGTTTCGCCTGAGGCCCAAATAGGCGGACCGATAGCTATTGTTCAAGATGGCGACTTAATTGAAATCGATATTTGCAACAAAAAGTTAAATATTATGCTTAGTGAAGAAGAAATTCAAAAGCGCTTATCGGCAATGGTACCGAGGAAGCTTCCTGTTGATAGGGGGTATCTGGGAATCTATAGTCGCAATGTCGGTCAAGCGCATAGGGGTGCCGTTTTGGAAAATAAGGGGTAAGCCCATAAAATTTGCAAGGAGTGTCGAGTAAGTATTCGTAATATTTATAAAATAAAAATAAGTCTAACAATTGAGAAAGCAAATAAAGCAATAAACAAGTTTATTTATGCAGAGTTAACTTTTAATGTCTTCATATTTGATTAATGTAAATAGTTTAATACTATTTCACATTAATAAATGTTAGGAAGGAGGGCTAGGATTTGTTCTTTTTGGAGATCTGCAGAAGAATCTGTAGGCTCCACGGAATGCACCATAGGGAGGGACTTTATTTGATTACCGATTTTATAAGGAGGAAAGAAAAATGAAAAGAAGCACAAAGTGGATAACGATTGTTATTTCTTGTCTGTTTATCTTAGCTACAGTTGTTGGTTGTAGCCAGCCTGCAGCTGCGCCCCAATCTGGGCAAGAACCTGCCGAGCAGCAGGGTTGGGTTCCTGAAAAGCCTTTCGAATTGCTAATTCCCATGGGTGCCGGCGGAGGTAGTGATGTTTTTGCCCGCAACCTGGTAAAGGTTATCGAGGATAATAATCTATGTCCCCAACCAATAGTAGTCGTAAATAAGCCAGGTGGTTCAGGTTCAATTGGGTGGACTTATGTAGCAAAAGACCATAGGGGCAATCCTTATGAGTTAAGTACAACCAGCTCCAGTTTTTACACAGGACCGTTGGCCGGACAATCGCCGGTATCCTATAAGGACTTTACTCACATTATTCAATTGTGTGAGGATCCTAATCTTATCTTAGTACCTGCGGATTCCGAATATCAGACCCTTCGAAGAATTATTGGAAGGTGCCAAAGCTAATCCTGGTGCAGTGAGTGCTGCGGGTTCCAGTGGTCTTTCGGTTGACGCCATTGCTTTCTATACCATGAGAGATGCTGCTGGAGTAGATATGAAATATGTTCCTTTTGAAGGCGGCGGCGATGTTTTAACTGCTATCATGGGAGGCCATGTTACTTTCGGTTACTTATCACCAAGTGAAGCCGGTCCTCAAATTGAAGCAGGCAGAGTAAAGGCTCTCGCTGTTACCACCGCTGAACGTATGGGTGGTAACATGGCTGATGTTCCTACAGTTAAAGAATGTGGCTATGATGTAGTCATAGCTCAAGGACGTGGAGTTGTCGCACCTTTGGATATACCTGCCGAGGCCGTTGAGTATTTGGAAGATATGTTTAGAAAAGCAGCCCAAACACCGGAGTGGCAAGATTTTCTAGCTAAAAATTTCATGGAAGAAAGACTCTTGGGTGCTGAAGAATTCACCAAGCATAGTGAGGAAACCAGCAAAATGTTTGAGAAATACCTTACCGAGATTGAAAAAGCTAAATAACTGGAATTCTGGAATTAAAGAGGAGGAGGCCCCCAATGCCTCCTCTCCCCAACAATCAGATGATCGTTGGAAAAATATGTGTTTATTTTATGGTACACTTTATAACAATTTCTGTAAAGGTTAAAGTCTGAAAAGTTTAAATTTGGTAGTAGGAGAGTAAAAGATGTTAATAGATAAGGAAAAGTGCAGTGGTTGTGGTATATGTATACCATTTTGCCCCTACGGAGCTATTAGTCTTGTAGATGGGATAGCGGTTATCGACCAGGAGCTTTGTGTGGAATGTGGAACCTGTATCCGTTCTCGAGTAGTTAAATGCCCTAAAAATGCTATTTATGAACCTAGGGAACAAATTGTGGGAACTCCCAGAGAGATTCGGCGCTTTTTCAGTGATCCGGCTACTTCTCACGGTGTTACAGGTGTGCCTGGAAGGGGAACAGAAGAAGTCAAAACGAATGATGTAACGGGTAGGGTTTGTCGTGGCGAAATCGGGATCGCTATTGAAATGGGCCGTCCCTGTTTGGGTACTAGCTTTGCTGAAGTGGAAAAAGTAACAATGGCTTTGGCTAAGTATGATATTCAATATGAGGAATGCAACCCTCTTACTCATCTTATGGCTGATCCGGCTAAAGGCACATTTAAAGAAGAATATAAAAAGGAACGAGTTTTATCTGTAATTGTAGAGTTTGGTGCCAGGATCGAACAAACTGAAGAGATTTTATGGGCTATTAAAAAAATAGCTGAAGAATTAGATACTGTTTTTTCGCTGGATCTTATGTGCTGTTTTGATGAAGACGGTAGGATCCCAGTGCTACCTACCCTCCAGAAACTAGGAATGAATCCCAGACAAAATGCTAAAGTGAACTTAGGGATGGGTAGACCATATAAAATAATTCGTGAAGCGTAGGAGGACAAATTATGACTCACTCATTACATCGGAGAGGTACGAATGAATCACTTGAGAATGATTATGTAATGTTGATTACGGCAGCATCGGGGATAAACCATGTGGGTTCCAAAGAACTCATGAGTAAAGTGCTTGATGTAGTCTGGGAGATAGGACCGGATAATATTGGTTCTAATGAATCGGGAACAATACTCTCCGGAGTTACAGTAGAAGAAATTAGGGCTAGTTTTACAGATGTTCCGCGGGTGCGTTGTAATTATGCGAGTAAGCAAAAAGCATTTGCCTGTATAAAAAAATTGAAAGAGCTGGATACAGGGATGTCGGTAACCGTTAGTGGGCCGACCGGTGATATTTTGAGTATGTGCCGTGAACTTGCTATTAAACCTCATTCTATTAACTTATCTTTGGATATATGGGGCAAAAAAGAAAAGCTGCCTTCGGAGGAAGTGCTGGAGCTTCTTACGATGTGCGGTCACGGTTTAATATCCAAATACTTGATTGAAGAAATTATTGATAAAGTAAAAAAGGGTAAAATGACCCCGAAAAAAGCAGCGGAAAAAATTGGACACCCTTGTGTCTGTGGGATATATAACCCTGTAAGGGCGGAAGAATTACTCCAAAAATACGTTCCGAGAGATAAAAGCTAGCAAAAACCTGGAATTGGTTATTATTCAACCGGCTAGAAGGAGGTGAGTTAGCCAGTGCGTATAGCTGATCGTATTGTTAGTATTGTATTAATAATTGCTGGCATTCTGATTGTGAAAGAAGCAACAACCTTTGATTTCTTTGATGATGGTACACCTGGGCCAGGTTTTTTACCGCTATTTATTGGGGTTGCTATAATTTTAGTAGCTCTAATTCCCCTTGTCCAAACCTTTACTAAGTTTGCCAGCAAAGAGGAAAGTCCGCTAAAATTGGGAGATTTTAAACCTTTTCTAATTTATATAGGAAGTGGAGTAATATTAGTGTTACTCACCTCAGTTTTTGGGTTGCTTATTCCGCTAGGTTTATTTGTTGGCTTCACTTCTTGGATGATGGGTACGAAAAGTGTTAAAACTCTTGCTTTGCTTGTCATCTTGACTCCGTTGATTACATTTGCTCTTTTTGACTATATTCTTGGAGTTCCATTACCCAAGGGCTTTCTCGGATTTTAGGAGGTGATGTTGTGGAAGTATTGCAGAATCTCGTCTTTGGCTTTTCCGTAGTATTTGGTGAGCCAATATACCTTCTCTATTGCTTAGTTGGAGTTATTTTCGGGGTTATAATCGGAGCTTTACCAGGCCTCGGGCCTTCCGCCGGTTTGGCTATTATTCTCCCTATAACTTTTGGTATGAACCCAGTAGCCGGGATAATTATGATGGCCGGAATTTATTATGGTTCGATGTATGGGGGTTCGATTACCTCGATTTTAATCAATGTTCCCGGAGATCCGTCTTCAGTGGCCACTACTTTTGATGGCTACCCCCTAAGTAAAAAAGGACGGACCGGTCAAGCTTTAGGTATGGCAGCTTTTGCTTCAATTATTGGAGGTACCGTTTGTGTAATTCTGTTTATGTTTCTGGCGCCTGCCTTGGCCGAATTTGCTTTAACTTTCGGACCACCGGAATATTTTGCTTTAATGTTTTTAGGTCTAACGACAATTGCCGGCATGACCGGCAAGTATCCTTCCAAGGGATATTTGTCAGCACTGGTTGGTCTTTTTTTGGCCACTGTGGGTTTAGATTTGGTTCAAGGTATCCCCCGCTTCACTTTTGGTAATTGGAATCTGTATGAAGGAATTGATTTTATTCCTGTAGCTATGGGTCTTTTCGGGATTGCAGAGATTCTAACAGCCACTGCGGAAGATGATTTAACCAGTTTGAAAGTAAATAGGAAAGATATTACTTTCAAAAGATTACTTCCTAATAAGGAAGATTGGAAATTTTCTATTCCACACTTAGGCAGAAGTATTCCCCTGGGTTTTTTTATCGGAATGCTTCCGGGGGCCGGGGCTACTATTGCTTCCTTCATCTCTTATGGAACGGCCAGAAAGTTTTCTAAACGGGGAGATCAATTTGGCACCGGAGTTATCGAAGGAGTTGCGGCTCCGGAGTCGGCGAATAACTCAGCCTCTATTGGCGCTATGGTCCCTTTGCTAACCTTGGGTGTCCCGGGGTCGGGGAGCACAGCGGTAATGTTGGGCGCCCTTATGATGTTTGGCTTAACACCCGGGCCGTTATTATTTGAGTATAACCCTGATTTTATTTGGGGTTTAATCAGCAGCATGTATATTGGCAACTTATTCCTCTTGATTTTAGCTCTGTCGGCTCTACCTATCTTTGTAAGAGTTTTAAGAGTCCCCACTCGCATTTTAAATCCAATAGTTATGGCCTTTATTTTGGTTGGTGCCTATAGTTTAAGTAATAGCATGTTTCATGTTATGCTAACTATTCTCTTTGGCGTGCTAGGGTTTTTCATGAAAAAACTATCCTTCCCGGCTGCTCCTATGGTTTTAGCCTTAGTTCTAGGCCGGTTGTTAGAAACTTCTTTAAGACAATCTATGATAATTTCCAATGGAAGCCTAATGATTTTCTTTACCAGACCGATTTCTTGCGTCATTCTGACTATTGCTATACTAGCTATTCTTTGGCCATTTATTTCTAGATTTTTTAGAGCGATATTTATTAGGACTAAATAATTTCCTGTACGCCGATTTTTTTAAGGATGGAAGAAGTATAAGTCAGTATTTAAATAGTATTGCGTTAATGAAAGGAGAGGTGAGATTTGAAAATAAACGAAGAAATTTGTATTGGCTGCGGAGAATGCCTGCCGTATTGCCCCATGGGAGCAATAGAGTTAAAAACAGATGTTGCGCAAATTAATTGGGAAGAATGCGTGGAATGCGGTATTTGTGTGCGTCAGATAGATTGTCCGGTGGAAGCTTTTTATGAGCCGGAAGAGACCAATCAGTGGCCACGTTCAGTGCGTAAAGTGTTTAGCGATCCTACTGCTAAACATGAGAATACCGGAGTAAGAGGGCGTGGTACTGAAGAAGTAAAAACGAATGATGTGACAGCACGATTTAAACGAGGGTTTTATGGGATGGCTTTAGAATTTGGTCGGCCGGGAGTAGGCACTCGCTTAGGCGATGTTGAAGTCATTACTAAAGCATTAGCTGAAGAAGGTATTGAGTTTGAACCATGTAATCCTTTGACATTTCTGATGGAGGATGTACATACCGGGGTAATCAAAGAAGATGTTCGCAACGAAAAAGTGCTTTCGGCAATTGTTGAATTTGTAATCCCTCAGGTTGATTTAGAAAGAATTTGCTATAAAATACTTGAAGTTGCCCAACAAGCTAATTGTATATTTTCTTGGGGTATTGTTGCCCGCTATGAGCCTGACGGCACCCTTCCGGTCGTTCAAAGGCTAGAAAAGATAGGGATTGAAGTGCCGAGAAATATGAAAGTTAATGTTGGGTTAGGACGACCTTTAAAGGAGGAATAGAAAGATGACTCATTCCTTACACAGGGTGGGACCTGAGGATACTTTTTTGGAAGACTATGTTTTTATTGCCAGGCCGGCAATGGGTTATAATCACGTAGGTTGTACTCCAAAAATACAACGTATTTTGGAAATTGTTTTTGAACATGGGCCAACAAATTTGGGCTCTTTGACTACCCAGGAAAATATGGCGATGGGTTTTGACCCTAAAACCTTGATGGCCAAAACTGAAGACAACTCTCCGGTCATGTGTTGTTTCCATGAACGGGAAAAACTTGTTAACGTTCTTAAAAAGCTAAAAGAAGAAGATTTAGGGATATCGGTTGTTGTCACGGGACTAAGAGACGAAGTTGAAGATATCTGCAAAGAGGTAGGCCTAACTCCTCATTCTGTAGGTATATCACTCGGAGTTTTTGGTAAAGTGGATTTGCTCCCTGAGGAAAAAGTTTTATGTCACACTACAATGTGTGGCCATGGGATGATAGCAGTGGGTCTGGTCAAGCAGATCCAAAAGGCTGTAACCGAGGGCAGGATGACTCCTAAAGAAGCTTCCCATATTTTAGCCAAGCCGTGTTATTGTGGAATTTTTAATCCGAAGAGAGCAGAGAAATTACTTGAAAGTGAATAATTGCCGGCGATTATTTTTTTCATATTCAATTGATTATTTGAGAATACTGGGCAATTTTTTTGCCTGGTATTTAATGTTTTTATTCAATAAAAGGGCCGAATTCAATCTCTAAGGGAGCTGCGTAACCATGATTTATATAGTTGTTGCTGTCTATATAATTAGTTATCTTACCTGTCGGAGTAATTCCCTGCTTACTACTTTGTATGCCATAAATCTACAAGCCAGCACCTTTGAAATAGGCATGATGCAAGGATTAGTGGCTCTTTTTCCCATGATCTTTGCCGTTTATGCAGGAAGAGTATCGGATAGATATGGCTATAGGTACCCTTTCGTGTTGGGAAGCTTCGGGATTTGTTTAGCCCTTTTGCTACCTTATCTGGTCAAAGGAAAAATTTTTATTCTCTATATTTCTCAATTGATCTATGGATTATCTTTTATTTTCCTGTTAGTAAATATGCAAAACCTCGTAGGGGGTCTGAGCACAGCGGAAACCCGTTCCCAAAATTATGCTATTTATAGCTTAGGTGTTTCTATCGCTAATTTTTTTGGCCCTTTAGTAACGGGATTTACCATTGATTATATAGGCTATAATAAAACTTATTTAATCCTGGCGATTTTGGCAGCAACCGCCGGTCTGTTGATGCTCATAAATGTAATAAAGCTACCCCTTCCCAAGCTTCAGGAGCAGGAACATAAAAACAACGTTGGCGAGCTATTGGCTTCTAAATCGCTGCGGAAAATCTTTATTACGAGCGGCATAATTTTAATAGGGGTCGGTATCTATGAATTCTATTTTCCAATTTACGGAGAAAGGTTAGGCTTCTCAGCCTCAATTATCGGTTTCCTTTTGAGCATTAATGCCGCAGCTTTTTTCCTGGTTCGTTTTGGCATGCCTTGGCTGGTAAGCAAATTTGGAGAAAATACGGTTTTTATAAGCTGCCTCTTAGTGTCTGCTTGTGCCTTTTTTATTTTACCTCTTTTTGGAAGTATACCAACTCTTGCTTTTGGTTCCTTTATCGTAGGCTTGAGTTTAGGTTGTGGGCAGCCTTTGTCCATGGTAATGGCTTATAGTGCTTCTCCGTTAGGGAGAACAGGCGAAGTATTGGGCGTAAGGCTTACTGTTAATAAAACAGTCCAATTTTTTGTGCCGATTATATTTGGATCGGTAGGTACACTGGTAGGAGCTTTGCCTATCTTTTGGGCCAATACCTTAATGATGATCGGCGGAAGCTTTTATATGTTTAAAGATAAAAAGAATAAAATTACAAGTAGATAGGGCAATTCTTCTCTAGGAAAAAGATCATTATTTTCATGAAAAAAACTCAGAAATCCAAACTCTTAGCTGCTATCCCGCCGGTTAATGTAGTGATTACCATGGGCTGTAAGGTGAATTGCCCTAATTTGCCCTGTAACACAGGGAGGTTGGGGGGTGGGCAGACTTTTTTTGACTTTTAGTCTGGGTTTAAAGTATAATAATATATCGGAATTGACTGCTGCCGAGTTTTAATAATTCTTGGCTATTAACAAATCTTAGGTATTATTCATCACCTTTGGATTTAATAAATTTCAGTATATGATAACCCTTAGATTGTGAGGAATGATTAGCCGGCCGTTTAAGAGAGGAAATCCCCCTATTAGCCAGCAGAGTCCGGCTTAAAGGGGTGCTGCGAGATTTCCCGGCAAGGGATCAGGGTCGCACAGGAGGGGCAGGAAGGAAAAGTTGTACTGCAAGTAAAGTTAGTACTTCCTGACGGGTTAGCCCGTTACAGCAGCTTCAAGTGCCGGATAGTATAAGCCTTCTTTAGGGTGCACTTCTTTTGAGGGCAATAGTGTTTGATAATTCCGGAAAAAAGGTGGTACCGCGAGTCTTTTCGTCCTTTTGGGCTTAAAGGCTTTTTTTATCTTAATTGGTTTAACATAGGTTTAAACAGTTAAGCAATAAACACATGTCATTTGAAGCAGTAATTATCCTTGCGCAGAATCCTATTAATCGATTCTTCGCTATACTTTGCTAACAATGACATGCTGTAGAAAAAATATTCCATATTAGATTTATATTTTAGGTTTTAAAGTAGAAAGGAGCCTTTTAAAGATGACCCAGGAAAAACAAATGGCAAAAGTATACGATCCCAGCGAGGTTGAGGAGAAGTGGTATAAGTTTTGGGAGGAAAATGGGTTCTTTACCCCCAAGGTAGAGCCGGGTCTAAAACCTTTCAGTATTGTTATGCCTCCGCCGAATGTGACCGGCTCTCTTCATCTTGGTCATGCTATGGATAATACTTTGCAGGATATTTTGACCCGTTTTAAAAGAATGCAAGGGTACAATACGCTTTGGGTTCCGGGTACAGACCACGCCGGGATCGCGACCCAGGCCAAAGTAGAAGAACAACTGGCTAAAGAAGGAACGAGCAAGCACGAACTGGGAAGGGAAAAGTTTCTGGAACGGGTTTGGGCCTGGAAAGAAGAATACGGGGGAACTATCACCCGCCAGCTGCGCAAACTGGGAGCTTCCTGTGACTGGTCGCGGGAAAGGTTTACCATGGATGAGGGCTGTTCCCGGGCGGTGCGCGAAGTTTTTGTCAAGCTTTATGAAAAGGGCCTTATTTATCGCGGCAATTATATTGTTAACTGGTGTTCCAAATGCCATACCACTATTTCCGATATTGAAGTCGAGCATAATGAGCGTGAAGGCCAGCTGTGGCATATCCGCTATCCGGCCAAAGACGGCGGCGAGGGGGTAATTGTCGCTACCACCAGGCCGGAGACCATGCTGGGGGATGTGGCTGTAGCCGTCCATCCGGAGGACGAGAGATACCGGGAGCTTATTGGGAAAACTGTTATCTTGCCGTTAATGGATAGGGAAATCCCGATCATAGCCGATGACTATGTTGAGCGGGAATTCGGCACCGGAGCGGTCAAAATTACACCAGCTCATGACGTTAATGACTTTGAAATGGGCTTAAGGCACAACCTGGAACAAATCAATATCTTAAATAGTGATGCCACTATTAACGAAAACGGCGGGAAATACCAGGGCTTGGACCGCTATGAGGCTCGCAAGCAGGTTGTTAAAGACTTAGAGGCTTTAGGCTATTTAGTTAAAGTGGAGCCGCACACCCATGCCTTAGGGGAATGCTACCGTTGCTCCACGGTTATTGAACCCAGAGTCAGCAAGCAGTGGTTTGTGAAAATGAAACCCCTGGCTGAGCCTGCGATCAAAGTAGTCTTGGATGGTTTACTGGAATTTGTGCCGGAACGGTTTGCCAGGATTTATATCGGCTGGCTGGAGAATATCCGGGACTGGTGTATTTCCCGCCAGCTCTGGTGGGGTCACCGCATTCCTGTTTGGTATTGCCAAGACTGCGGAGCGGAAATCTGTACCCTAGAAGATCCGACGAAATGCCCGAAGTGCGGGAGCACTCAATTAGAGCAGGATCCTGATGTTTTGGATACCTGGTTCTCTTCGGCTCTCTGGCCGTTTTCTACCTTGGGTTGGCCGGAAGAGACTGCGGAGCTTAAGCAGTTTTATCCTACCAGTGTCTTAGTTACCGGACGGGATATTATCTTCTTCTGGGTGGCGCGGATGATCTTTATGGGGCTGGAATTCCAGAAGGAAGTGCCTTTCCATGAGGTCATGATTCACGGCTTAATCCTGGATTCCCAAGGCCGGAAGATGAGTAAATCCTTAGGCAATGGCGTTGATCCCATCGAAGTTATTAATCAGTTCGGTGCGGATACTTTAAGGTTTATGCTGATCACAGGCAATACGCCCGGCAATGACCTCCGCTTCCATTTCGAGAAGCTGGAAGCAACCAGGAACTTCCTAAATAAGATTTGGAACGCTTCCCGCTTTGTGCTTATGAATCTGGAGGATTTTACCGCCAAACCGCGGGGAGAGCTTCAGCCGGCTGATAAATGGATTCTGTCCCGTTATGAGGATACTGCGCAGAAAGTAACAGCAGCCTTGGAACGCTATGACCTTGGGGAGGCCGGAAGACTTCTCTATGAGTTTATCTGGAACGAATACTGCGACTGGTATATTGAGCTTACCAAGAAAAGGCTTTATAACAAGGAAAAACCGGAAGAGCGCCACACTGCCCAGAGTGTTCTTATGGAAGTACTGGAAGGTACTCTCAGGCTTCTCCATCCCTTTATGCCTTTCCTGACTGAAGAGATTTGGCAGCACCTGCCTGTCGAAGGTGAGAGTATTATGTTGAGCTCTTGGCCGGAAGTTAATGGCTACCGCGATGAACAGGCTGAAAAAGATATGCTTGTTTTGATGGATGTAATTAGAGCCGTGCGTAATATTCGGGCGGAAGTAAATGTTGCCCCCGGTCGCAAAGCAGATCTTCTTTTAGTGGCTCCTCAGGAGAAAACTGCTCTTGTCCTGGAAAAAGGGCTGGAAGATATCAAGCAGTTAGCTTCGGGTGAGAAAATCACTATCCTTGCCAAAATGGATAAGAAACCTCCCCAGTCCGCCAGTGCGGTCTTAGATGAGGTTACCGTTTATTTGCCCCTTAAAGGTTTGCTGGATTTAGACAAGGAGATTGCTAAAATTCGCAAAGAGATTAACACCGCTTTGCAAGAACAAAAGAGGCTGGAAGGTAAGCTTAATAACCCGGGCTTTATCAGCAAAGCACCGGTAGAGGTTGTCGCTAAAGAAAAAGAAAAGCTGGAAGCTCTTTTAAGCAGGTTGCAGTCCTTAAAGATTAGGCTTTCGGATTTGAGCGAGGATCTGGAGTAAACGCCTTGGACGGCCACTTGCCAGCAAAGGCTAAACCTCGCTGGAAGTTTAGCCTTGATGGAAGCGAGGCTTCAGCAGACCGTACTGACGCCGAAAAAGGCGCAGCGGCTGGGGCGATGATGGAACCCTTGGTAATTCTGAAAATGCCAAAATAGGCCGGGAAAAGTTTGTCTTCCCGGCTGTTATTCTATCTAAGAATGCGGCCAAGCTGAGCAACTCACTGGGGATAAACAGGCCGGCCAAAGAAAGGAGACTACTGGAGATATGCAAGACAGTTTGGATGCACAAGACAGTTTGGACGCGCAAGACCGCAGGGATACGCAAGACCGCGGGGACATGCAAGACCACAGGGGGGAAAAAAACGGCCTAGCTAACCAAGCTAACCCTGAAGAAGAGGCCTATCAGGCTGCTCTCCAATTTTTAAAAAACCTGACTAAATTCGGCATCAATTTGGGTTTAAGCCGGATTCAAACTTTGCTTGGGAGATTGGGCAATCCGGAGGACAGCTTAAAAATAATCCATATTGGCGGAACTAACGGCAAAGGTTCGACGGCGGCTATGCTGCAAAGCATTCTGCAGGAGGCAGGCTTTAAGGTTGGCCTTTTTACTTCTCCCCATTTACATAGCTACAGAGAGAGGATCAGGATTAACGGGGAACTAATCTCTAAAGCCGAAGTTGTCCGCTGTCTGCAGGAGATGCGGCCGGTGCTTGAGGCTCTGGTGGCCGAAGGGGTGGAACACCCGACGGAATTTGAAGTTAGTACGGCTCTTGCTTTGTACTATTTTGCCAGGGTAAAACCGGATTTTGTTATTTTAGAAGTAGGTTTAGGCGGAGCAATAGATTCGACTAATGTCGTTACTCCGCTGATCACGGTCTTAACCAGTATTGGCATGGATCATATGGATTATTTAGGCAATACTTTAGAAGAAATTGCCCGGGTAAAAGCCGGGATTATTAAGGAAGGGGTTCCGGTAGTGACTTCAGCCGAGAAGCCGGCTGCCCTTCAGGTGATTGAAGAAGAGGCTTTCCGGAAAAAGGCCGGATTAATTAAGGTAGGTCAGGATGTCCGCTGGCAAAGTAAGAAGAAGGTTGGTCAGAATATTTACTGGCAAAGGAAGAAGATTGAGGGAAATCCTCTTAAGGACTTAGATTCGCAGAACGTTTCAGGAGACCCTAGGGCCGCTAATATCTTTAATTACTACGGCCTTGGACAAAATTATGAGGATCTGGAACTATCTCTTATAGGAAAACATCAGTTGAGCAATGCCTGCACGGCCTTGGCGGTTTGCGAACTTCTTAAGTCGGACTATCATACTGAGATATCGGAAAAAGCCATTAGAGAAGGCTTAAGAAAAGTCCGCTGGCCGGGGAGACTGGAACTGATTTGCCGGGAACCGAAAATCCTGCTGGACGGCGCCCATAATGTTGACGGTATGAGATCCTTAGCTCAGGCTCTCAAGGATTACGCCGGCAGCCTGCTGCAAAGAGAGAGACTTTTTCTTTGTCTGGGCATGCTCCAGGATAAAGAAATAACTGAAGCGGTGGAGGTAATTGCTCCGCTGGCTGTGGAAATCGTTGTCACCAAGCCGGACTCACCCCGAGCCCAAAACTGGCAGGAAGTTGCTCTGCTTGCTCAAAAGTACCTGCCGAAGGATAAGATCTTCAAGGTTGAAGACCCGTTGGAGGCTTTGGAGAAGATGCTTGCGAGGGTAGGACCCAAAGACATGCTCTTAGTGGCAGGGTCTTTATACCTTATTGCTCCGCTTCGTCAATATCTCCTGAAAAACGTTCTACCACGTTTAAGAAAATAGATTCTCCTATGTCATCCAGAGGGCTATACCCGAAGGATCATCTTTTTATTTCTCAGGTAGATTTTAGCGGGCAAGTTATTGTAAAATAAAACTAAATTTCAGCAAAATGGAAGGGTGAGTATAATGGATAAAAAGATTGGAAAAGCAAAGCTGTTTTTTATAGCCATTCTGGTACTAAGCCTGGCTCTGTCCGGTTGTTCTTCCGGTAAATATAAGACTAAGCCCGATTTTAATATTACGGAGCAAGTTGCTTTAAGCTTTATGGATGCTTATATGCAGGGTGAATTGGCTAAGGCTATGGAGCATGTGGCCGAAGAATGTGTTCTTTCCACTGATAGCGGCCAAATGAAAGGCAAAGCCACTATTTCCGAAATGCTGCAAATTAATATCGATAAAGAAAATAAGATGGAAATAGCTGGAAAGAAGAAAATTGATAACAGCAAAATCTCGCTCACTATTGATAATAGGATACCCCTTTTTCAATTAGCAGGGGTGGATGTAGTGAAAACCTTGGAGAGATTTGAGGTTCAGGACGGTAAAATCGTGGAATGGGAAATCAAGCATCTTAAGGAATCGGTAGATTTGATTGAGCAGGTATCTTCCGGTACTACCGGACTGGAGGCTGAAGTTAAAGACGGGAAAATTGTAGTTACCAAGGTAATGCCCAAATCCCCGGCCGCTTTTGAAGCGATTCGGGTTGGGGACATCATCTTGTCAATAAATGGTACCGAACTAAAAGATATGAAATATGGTGCTGAGGAAATTCCTTATAGATTGATCGGTCAACCGGGATCTGTCGTGCAGTTTAAGATAGATAATGGCAAAGAAGTTTTTGAGGTCAACTTAAAAAGAGTTAAGATTAATGATTTGGATTGAGTACTAAATATTTCCAACAACTCATATGCTGGAATTGAATAAGCTTGAAGCTTTTTCAGTTAATGGCAGAGGGGTTGGGCCCATGAGAAAAAAAAATTACTTAAGAGTTTTGATTACAGTTCTAGTGGTAATACTAGGTATTAGTGGCATAGGCTGGTTCACCTGGCACCTCGGCAAGATTTTTATAGGGTTGGTTTCCGCTGCTGAATCCGGTAGGACTCAAGAAGCCCCAAGCGGCAGTGTGATCCTAGATTTGCCTCAAATATCGTTTTGGACCTGTCAAGTAGGAATTTATAACGATAGGAAAAATGCTGATTTGTTGCTGGAAAACCTGAAAGACAAGGGCTGGAAAGCCGGAATGATTAAAGAAGACCCGTATACAGTAGCGATAGGTGTTTATAACACTAAAGA
This sequence comes from Desulfitobacteriia bacterium, assembly GCA_050949905.1. GTDB lineage: Bacteria > Bacillota > Desulfitobacteriia > Desulfitobacteriales > Syntrophobotulaceae > DUML01. The sequence goes on from JBMNGP010000032.1 coordinate 32,013, forward strand.
GGAGGCTGTGGCGCAAGGCGAAATAATACTGCAGGATGGTATGGAAGTATGGGTCAGGAAAGAAACCTATCCTGCCTTAAGTTATAAAGTCAAAGGTAAAAATATTGAGAGAGCAACTTTTATTTTACAGACAGCTAATTCCTTAATTGGAGGGAAAAGTATCAAGGAGATTAAAGCTGAATTGGCTGGAGATAAGGATGTCTTTTTAAACGCCGATTTCCCAGCAGATTTTCAAAAACTGCAAAGCACCTTAGTTGATATTTTTGATACTGAATATCTTGAAACAGAATCAAAAAACCTCTATTGTCAGGATTTGCTAGGCCTATACCAGGAATATAGACTTATTACGACAAAATTCTTAAAAAACTACGATAATTAACTAAATAATGACCTTGTATTCTGAGAATAAGGCAAACAATCTTGCATTATCTCTTGTTTACTTGCTTTTTCTTTAGGTCGTGATATAATTAACTTGTTAACAGTGATTGTTTTGCGAAATGGGGGATTTATTTGAAAACTTTAAAGATTCCTGAGGCAACTATTATGAGGCTTTCGGTGTATTCCCGCTATCTGACGGAGGTTGACCGCAGGGGTATAATAACGATTTCTTCAGGCGATATTGCCGAAGGGGTAGGGGTCAGCCCGGCTCAGGTTCGTAAGGATCTGGCTTATTTTGGAGAATTTGGGATTAGAGGCGTCGGCTACAATGTCAAAGATCTCCATAGGAATATCCTAAAAATCCTTGGCCTAAGCAGCGAATGGAGTGTTTGCTTAGTGGGGCTTGGTAACTTGGGTTTAGCCTTAACTACTTATCGGGGATTTAGGGAGCGGGGATTTGTTATCACCAGTATTTTTGATAATGATCCTGCTAAAATTGGCATGGTTATCGATGGAGTGGAAGTAATGCCGGTCGAAATGATCGAAGAGGTTGTTGCCGAGAGGCATACCCAGATTGGTGCAATTACCGTACCGGCAGCTGCAGCTCAAAACATTGCTGATAAATTAGTAAAAGCAAACATCAAAGCTATTCTTAATTTTGCCCCCGTTGTTTTAAATGTTCCTCCGGAAGTAGAATTGCGTAATGTTGACTTATCTGTCAATTTAGAAGTGCTAACCTTTAACTTAGGAGGAAAAATGGCTTAAAAATAGGTGCCTCTTCTGTCATCTTAAGCCATAGCTAATATCCCAAGCCATAGCTGTCATCCTGAACAATAGCGAAGGATCTGGGTGCCACGAAATGGATTCTTCACTTTGTCAGGATGACAATTATTCTTTGGATGATAATAAGTCTTTATTTTTAACGTTATTCTAAGTAATATAGATAGAATAACGTTTTTTTGTGGGCATTTGCTTAGGATTTCATATCATATAGAATGGCGATATCTTTGGCGACTGCTTATCTCTTGGCGTATGGCGATTTCTTTTAAGGAGGGAAGCGCATGCTAAATTCCAAGATTAGTATCTACGACACAACCTTAAGAGATGGAGCTCAGGGTGAGGGTGTTCATTTTTCGGTTAAAGATAAACTGCTCTATTTGGAGAAAATGATTGAAGCCAGGATAGATTACGTCGAAGCAGGCTGGCCGGGTTCCAACCCTAAAGATGATGAATTCTTCCGGATACTGGCCGGCAAGCAAACTCCCTTACTGCCGGCTATCGGTTCCCAACCATTTACCAGGGTCGTTGCTTTTGGCAGCACCTGCCGAGTCAATGAATCTCCGGAAAAGAGCGAGATTCTGGCCGGGCTGATAGCCTCCGGAGTCAAGACCATAACTATCTTTGGCAAGGCCTGGAAGCTGCATGTGACAGAAGTTTTGTGCACGACTCCCGCTGAAAACCTTAGGCTAATAAGAGAGTCGGTTCAATACCTGGTCGCATCCGGTAAAGAGGTTTTCTTTGATGCCGAGCACTTTTTTGACGGCTGGCTGGATGATGCGCAATTTGCCTGCCGCTGCCTGGAGGCTGCCCTGGAAGGGGGAGCACGGGGCTTAATACTGTGCGATACTAATGGCGGCGCTTGTCCCAGGCAAGTGGCCCAGGGGGTTCAAAGTGTTGGGGAGCTTTATGCTCCGCCTGTTTTGGGAATTCATGTTCATAATGACGGCGGTTTAGCTGTGGCTAATACCCTGGCGGCAGTCGAAGCCGGAGCCAATCAAATCCAAGGCAGTTGGAACGGCTTCGGGGAACGCTGCGGCAATGCCAATCTCAGTACTCTTATTCCTTGGCTGCAGCTGAAAATGGGCTACAGACTGCTGGAGCCGGACGTACTGGCCAATTTAACTCACCTGACGCGTTACGTTGCGGAGCTGGCCAACTACCCCTTTGACGAGAAACAGCCTTTTGTGGGTCGGAGCGCTTTTGCCCATAAGGCAGGAATGCATGTGGATGCCGTCTTAAAGAATAAGAGGACTTTTGAGCATATCGATCCTGCCATGGTTGGCAATGAAAGGCGGATCTTGATTTCCGACCAGGCAGGAAAGGCTAATATTTGCGAGCGGATGCGCCGCTTTAAGCCGGAGATAGCCAAGGACGATCCCTTAGTGGAAGAAGCCATGGCCAGGATCAAGCAAGCTGAGCTGGAAGGTTTTCAGTATGATACCGCGGAGGGCAGTTTAGACCTTTTGCTCTTGGACATTCTGGGAGAATTTGTGCCGCCTTTCCGCCTGGAAGATTACCATGTGTGGAGTGATCCGTTAAGGGGCGAGCTTGACTCGGTAGCCGTGACCAAGGTCAGAGTGGGCGAAAAATCCGTCCATATCGCCGCAGAAGGAGATGGGCCGGTTCATGCTCTGGATAAAGCCTTGCGCAGGACTCTAAGTTCTTTTTTCCCGGTAATTGAGGAAAGTGAACTGATTGACTATAAGGTCAGGGTTTTAGATGGTTCCCATGGCACCGGAGCGGTGGTCAGGGTGGTGGTGGAAACCAGGCATGGCCTGAAGAGCTGGGGTACAATCGGCGTGTCCACCAATATTTTACGGGCCAGTGCCCGGGCCCTCTTAGAGGCTTTGTATTTAGTTATTATCAATGAACAGGGCAAAATTCACCGGAAAGAAACAGAAAAAAATGCTATAATGGTAAAGGATTAAGCAATGTTATGTCGAAAATAATATAGATTCTGAACTTAAAATAAGTTGGGGCTTAACATACCCAAAGCGGGGTGTATAATGCGAAGAATATGGAATAAGGTACTTAAATCAAGGAAAAAGTAAAATACTGCAATTTCATACGGGAAGTGATTAAGAGATGCTGGTATTAGCTTCATCTTCCCCTAGGAGGAGTGAACTTCTACGGGAATGGGGATATGAGTTCAGCTTAGTGTCCGCGCCGGTTTCTGAAGAACTGGATGAAGAAATTTTACCGGAAGAAGCGGTACAGGATCTGGCCAGGCGGAAGGCTCTTGCCGGCTATCAAGTCCGGCAGAAGCAAAAGGGGATCGGCCGGGATCTGATTTTAGGCGCTGATACCATCGTTGTCTTAAAAGATAGAATACTTGGGAAACCAAGAGATGCCGAAGACGCCGAACAAATGCTAAAGTCTTTAAGCGGTAAAACCCACCAGGTCATGACTGCTATCGCTCTGGCGAAGGGGGAAACTGAAAAGGATCTAAATATAGAAACAGCCGTAGATATTACTGCAGTGACTTTTAGGGACTTAAGCCTTCGGGAGATTAGGGATTATATTGCCACAGGGGAACCTATGGATAAGGCTGCAGCCTACGCCATCCAAGGTAAAGCGGGGGATTTTGCCGTCAGTATCAAGGGATCTCTGACAAACGTCATAGGGCTTCCCATGGAACTTCTAACTGCAAAACTTAAAGAGAGAGGAGTTTTTCCTGCACCGCAGAAAGATTAAAATTTACTTCAGTTTTTTGAGTTTGGCAATTACTAGAATCAGCAGTAAACAATTAGGCTCAAGGTAAGTTCGGCAGGAGAGCGGAGAAAAAGATGAATTATCGGCGACTTAAGGATTTGCCCGAGGATCTTCAACCCCGCGAACGAATGCATCAGCTTGGTCCGGAGGTACTATCCAATAAAGAATTACTGGCTATTCTATTAAGGATAGGTGTTAAAGGGGAAAATGTGCTGGAACTGGCCGAAAGAATTTTGACCGAGTGCGGCGGGATTCGAGGCCTGGCCAGATTATCCCTGCCCGAACTGGAACAAGTCCGAGGTGTAGGACCGGCTAAAGCTGCGCAGGTTCTGGCTGCTCTGGAACTGGGCAAGCGGAGTGTTTGTATTGACCCTGCTGCCCGGCCGGTGATCAACTCCCCGGCCGATGTTGCCGACCTGGTTATGGAAGAGATGAGAGTTCTTGACCGGGAACATTTTCGGATTATGCATTTAAGTACCCGCAATAATGTTTTAGGGATCAGCCCGGTTTCCATTGGTTCCTTAAATTCTTCCATTGTCCATCCCAGGGAGTGTTTTAAAGAGGCTATTCGCCGCAATGCCAATACCATTATCCTCCTGCATAATCATCCCAGCGGTGATCCTGCTCCCAGCAAGGAAGACCTGGAGATAACCAAAAGACTGATGGAAGGCGGTAAGATCCTAGGCATTGACATTTTGGACCATGTTATAATCGGGGACAAGCGCTATGTAAGCCTTAAGGAGCAAGGGGTTATCCCCTGAAGCTTAAAATTGTTAGAACTCTTCTCGATCAAAGCATTAAAATTGTATATAGTGGTAAACTAAGTTAAGTTTGGGTAATTTGACCATTGAAGGGAGCATACTAGGCATGTTTTTTTCTAAAGATTTAGGAATTGATCTCGGAACAGCCAATACACTTGTGCATATGAAGGGTAAAGGAATCATAGTCAGTGAACCGTCCGTAGTAGCGATGGATATAGAAAAGAATGAACCGCTGGCTGTCGGGGACAGAGCCAAAGAGATGATTGGGCGGACACCCGGTAATATTGTGGCCATTAGGCCGCTTAAAGATGGGGTCATCTCGGATTTTAACGTTACCCAAAAAATGCTGAAGTATTTTATAAATAGAGCCACCGGTAGTAAGTTTCAATTAGCCCGCCCGCGGGTTGTGATCTGTGTTCCGTCCGGGGTTACGGCGGTCGAAGAACGGGCTGTGAAAGAAGCAGCTCTGGCGGCTGGAGCCAAGGATCCTATTATTATGGAAGAGCCGATGGCAGCTGCGATCGGAGCCGGGCTCCCGGTCAGTGAACCGACCGGCAATATGATTGTGGACATCGGCGGGGGGACGACTGAGGTAGCGGTATTATCCATGGGCGGAATTGTTACCGCCGGTTCCATCCGGGTAGCGGGAGACGAAATGGATGAGGCTATAATCGCCTATGTTAAAAAGACTTATAATTTGTCCATAGGCTACCAGACTTCCGAAAATATTAAGAAGGAAATAGGGGCGGCTTACCTGCCTACCAAAGGAGCCACCTATGCCGTTAAAGGCCGGGATCTTTTAACAGGGCTCCCCAAAACCGTAGAGATTTCTTCCGAAGAAATTGTCGAGGCTTTGAGTGAACCGGTATCGGCCATTGTGGATGCCGTTAAAACCTGCCTGGAGAGGACTCCGCCCGAGCTCGCCGCTGATATTATGGATCGGGGAATTATCATGGCCGGAGGGGGATCTTTGCTCAAAAACCTGGACAGGCTGATCGCCGACCAAACCGGTATTCCTGTGCATATTGCCGAAGACCCGATTTCCTGTGTAGCTTTAGGAACAGCGAAAGTTTTAGAAAACGAAGAAATTTTAAGGAAGTTGGCCTCTTTGCAGAAGAGTTAAGAAGCGAGGAGAATTAGGTGGGGAAAAAGATTAACCCGATGGGAATAGCGGTTTTGATATTTGCCTTGGTGCTGATTACCATGACTGCTATCCGCCTAACGGGCATGGGCAACGAATTCCCGAACCCTGTAGGCCAAGCTTTGGACAGAATTCTAGTGCCTTTGGAAAAAGTAATCTGGAATATAGGGGACGGGGTTAAGGATAATATCAGGGCTATCTTCAGTTTTCGAACTGTCAAAGCTGAGAATGAGGAGCTGCGGCGCCAGGTTGAACAGCTGAAAGGCGATAACCTCCAGCTTAAGCAGCAGGTTCTGGCCGCTTTGCGTTATGAGGAGTTAGATAAGGGTATTTTCCAAAGCCCAACTCTGGCCAAGTATGAGAAAATCGGGGCAGTGGTCATTAATCGCAATCCCACTGCCTGGTACCAGACGATTACGGTCAACAAAGGCAGTAAACATGGGGTAAAGCTCGATGATCCGGTTGTGGCTAATTTAGGCCTGGTCGGGAAAGTGGTCTCTGTTTCGGCCACTTCTTGTGATATCCTGCTTATTTTAGACGGGGAAGGCCAGGTAGGGGCTTTAATCAGGGATAATAAGGGTAAAGCCATTTACGGGATTTTAAACGGCACCTATGAAAGAACGGGCAGATTGTCTTCTTCCGGCAGTTTGGAAATGGACTTCCGGCACGATGACGAAGTTAATGTCGGTGATCTGGTCTTTACTTCCGGCTTAGGAGGGATTTATCCCAAGGATATCCCGATAGGCGTGGTTGTCGGGACAAAGCTGGACTCCAGCGGGCTTTTGAAAACAGCTGTAATCGATCCGGTTGTTGATTTTGATTCTCTGGAAGAAGTCTATCTTGTGAGTATCCCGGAGGGTAGCTGATGAAACGCAATTTGCTCTTGCTGCTTATTTTATTCATCTGCTTTATTCTGCCCGGGACACTATTCCACTATTTGTCCTGGGCGGGAATCAAACCGGATCTTCCTATGCTCTGGGTAATTTATCTCGCTCTGCACCACCGTCCGGGCCAGGGCATTGGCTATGGCTTTGCGGCCGGACTTCTGACTGATTTGTATCTTGGCAGGTATGTAGGCTTGAATACAATCACCTTTGCCCTTGTGGCTCTGCTGATCGGCTTTTTGCAGCAGCGCTGGTATAAGGAGAATATTCCTTTGACTATGGTGCTTGTTTTTATGGCTACATTCCTTGGACAAACGCTAATGGTCTTAATAGCCAAAATCGCCGGGCTTCATTGGTTCTTCGGCGAGGCTCTGCAAGTAATTATCGGTATTGCCCTTTATAATTCTCTGCTTGTACCTATTACTTATCCTTTAATCCACAGGTCTTTTACCAGAGGCGTTTTATACCAAAAAGCCAAATTTGAGCAGCAGTGATCTAACGGGAGTGAAGATGGATGGAAAAGAGAGATCGTCAGCCTTATCATCGGAGATTGACAGGACTTGCTGTTGCTGTTGTGATAATTTTTTTAGTTCTAGGGTTCAATCTTTGGCGGCTGCAGATTGCGGGTGCTGCTTATTATGCTGAAAAGGCGGCAGGCAATGTTATGAAGGATATTGTTACACCTGCCGTCCGAGGGGAAATTGTTGATGCTAAGGGCAGGGTCCTGGTTCGCAGTGAACCCAAATTTGCCTTGGTGCTGGACTGGACCGATCTGCAAAAAGTGAATAAAGACTGGAAAGAAGTAGTTTTTAAGCTGGCGGAATACATTAAGCCCTATTGGCCTTATGAGAACCAGTCGGTAGAACTTATTACCGAGGATATTTTTGTCATGATCCGCAATCAGCAGTGGAAAAGCTTCCGGCCGGTAGTGGTTCTGGAAGATGTCCCTCCTGAACTGCAGGCTGTGATTGCCGAACACAGCAATGAGCTGCCGGGAGTAAGTATTGACCCTCAGCCCGTAAGGGTTTACCTGCAAAATACTTTACTGGGGCAGGTTTTAGGCTATGTCCGGGAAATCAGTGAGCAGGAGATTCAAGAGTTTAATAAGCAGGCTGAGGAACGCGGGGATGATTACCGCTATATTCAGGGCGACCTTGTCGGTAAAATGGGTGTGGAAAAAAGCTATGACATCTGGCTGAGAGGAGAGCACGGGATAGACCGGGTGGGGATTGATATTGAAGGCAGGCCTGTCGACAAAGTAACCGTGAAGGAGGCTAAGCCGGGGTATACCATTAAGCTGACAATTGACAGTGAGCTGCAGCGCGTTGTGGAGAACAAGCTCGATGAGATAATTAAGGGAATCGAAAAAAAACACCCTGATGCTCAGGCCGGCGCTGCCGTGGTTATTGATGTCAAGACCGGAAAGATCCTGGCCATGGCCTCCAGGCCTTTTATGAACCCTAACGATTTAATCGGTGTTATCTCCGATGAAACGGCGAAGAAATACTTCAGCAGCGAAGATGCGGCTTCTTTTAACCGGGCTTTAAGCGGGCTGTATCCCCCGGGTTCAACTTTTAAAATGATTACGGCTATGACCGCTTTGGAAGCCAAAGTAATCAGGCCGGAAGATTCTTTTTCCGGTTCTTACTCCTCTCTCGGCTCGGGAGGGATAGCCGAATGGGGCGGCAATAACTTTGGGATGGTTAATCTTTACCGGGGCCTGGCGAAATCATCCAATATTTATTTCCAGATTATCGGCCGCAAAGCTTTTGATAAAGAACCTGAGTTATTACGGAAAATTGCCCATGAATTTGGCCTGGGTGTCAAAAGCGGTATTGATATCCCGGGAGAAGGAATTGGGATAGCTCCTTCTCCGGCTTGGAAGAAAGAATATTTTAAGCCTTACTATGACGAACGTAGAGAGAAACAGCTTAAAGACATTGATGAAAAATACAAGGCTTTGCTGGCTGAGGCCAAGGATGAAAAGGAGAAGGAGAAGCTTAAGAGACAAAAGCAAGGCGAGATTGCCCTTGTGGAACAAGACTATAAGGAGAAAATTGATTTCTATGTTAACTGGCGGCTTTTTGACAGTTACAATAACTCCATCGGCCAGGGCTATAATTCCTATTCCTTGATTCAGCTGGCCAACTATGTAGCGACTATTGTCAACGGCGGCAAACGTTATAGACCTTATCTGGTAGATAAGGTCATTGATCCGGCGACTAACGAAGTCGTCATGGAAAATAAACCTCAAGTTCTAAATGAGGTTTCTGTCTCCCAAGAGAATCTGGAGGTTGTGAAGAAAGCTATGGCTGGGGTGACCAGCGGCGAAGGAACAGCAAACTGGTTGTTTTGGGATGTGCCGGAGTTTTCCGGAGGCGGCAAAACAGGTACTGCCCAGCTGGGCTCCAAGGGTACTGCGAAAGGGGAAAGCTATAACGGGATGTTTGTAGCCTTTGCTCCCTATGATGATCCCCAAATTGCTTTTGCCGGAGTAGTAGAATATGGGGGACATGGCGGAGATACGGCAGGTTATGTCGCCAAAGAGGCCTTTAAGCATTATTTCGGTTGGAAATAGGCAAAAACTTAAGAAATACCGGAGAATTTTACCTCCGGTTTTTTCCTTTTTCTAAAGGAAAAAATGTAGGTATTGTAGAATAAATTATTTCAAAAGCCTGAGATTTTTGCAATCTTAGGATAATTTCCAGGTTGGTGCTCTTATTTTTTTGCATAAGTAGGTGTTAAATAATGCCTGGAATGTAATTAAATGGTTAGTGCTATGATATTTAGATGAAAGGTAGGCTTGGATATGGGTGAAACAATTGTAGTCACTTCCGGAAAAGGGGGCGTAGGGAAGACTACGACTACGGCAAACCTGGGAACAGCACTGGCCTTTGCCGGGTATAAAGTCGTCCTGATCGACACGGATATTGGCCTCAGGAATCTGGATGTAGTCATGGGATTGGAAAACAGAATAGTGTACGATATAGTAGATGTCACTAGCGGCAACTGCCGCTTGCGGCAAGCTTTGATTAGAGACAAGCGTTTTGACAGCCTCTATTTATTGCCGGCTGCCCAAACCAAAGATAAAACTTCGGTCAGGCCGGATGAAATGGAAGCTCTTTGTGATGAATTAAAAGATGATTATGATTATATCCTGATAGATTGCCCTGCCGGTATTGAAAGAGGCTTTTACAATGCTATTGCCGGGGCGGATAAAGCTATTGTCATTACCACGCCCGAAGTTGGCGCTGTCCGTGATGCTGACCGGATTATCGGTTTGTTGGAAAGCTCCGAGCTGCGCAGCCCGAAACTCATTATAAATAGGATTCGCCCTCGCATGGTGAAACAAGGAGATATGATGGATATTGATGATATAGTAGATATCCTGGCTATTGATCTTCTTGGCATTGTGCCTGAAGACGAAAAAATAATTGTCTCTACCAACCGAGGAGAGCCGGCAGTTATGGATGCTGTTTCCCAAGCCGGTGAAGCTTACCGAAGAATAGCCCAGCGGATCCGAGGGGAAGAAATTCCTTTGATGAATCTCGATGTTTCTAACAGCATTTTTGAGAAACTTAAGAAAATAGTCGGCAGGAGATAGCCCCACACTGCGCGGAAGGGGAGATAATAATGTTGTGGGAACTGTTATATCGCGTGCTGGGCAGGGATAATTCCAGAAGCCGAATTCATGCTAAAGAACGTCTGCGCTTAGTGCTGGTGCATGACCGGGCCAGTATATCGCCTTATCTGATGAACAGGCTGAAGGAAGACCTTATAAGAACAATTTCCAATTATATGATTATTGATGAAGAGGGAATGGAGGTACATCTCGATCAGGATGAACAGGAAGTAGCGCTGGTAGCCAGTATTCCTATTAAGAAGATCAGAAGAGATTATCTGGAAAGAGCCCAATAGTGAGCCAGTGGGACAAGGGTGGTGGGACAAGGGGACGGTTCTCCTGTCCCACTTAGTTTTTTTTGGGACAGGAGAACCGTCCCCCTGTCCCATGTGCAGAGAACCATGCCCCTGTCTTATGCTTTTTTTCGGATTTCTCCTATGTTATAATTTTGTTATAATAACTATTTAAATGAGGAAAAAACGCAAATGGTCAAGAAATCCGATAAAAGGATACTACAAGGCTTAGACTTTGGAATGGTACTGGCTCTGATCCTGCTCCTAGGAGCCAGCTTGCTTATCTTAAGCACGGCTTCAATTAATGTTTTGCCATCTGATCCCTATCATTACGTTAAGAATCAAGCTGTCTGGATTGTAACAGGGCTGCTGATAGCAGTTGTAGCCGCAGCTATAGATTATGATCATTGGCGCAAAATTAACTGGTGGATTTATGGTCTTAATATTTTAATACTCATCCTTGTCTTTGTTATAGGGGATGCCGCTAAAGGAGCCCAGCGCTGGATTCCTGTTGTTGGCGGCTTTAAAATCCAGCCTTCGGAATTTGCCAAGGTTCTCTTGATTCTTACTTTTGCCAATTTTCTTTCTAACCGTAAGGGTAAGCTTAATAATGTCAAAGATTTTATTGTGCCGCTCTTATTTGTGCTGCCTCCTACCTTGCTGGTGTTTCTCCAGCCGGACTTGGGAACAGCCCTGGTCTTTGGCGCAATTTTTGTCGGCATGATGTTTGTAGCCGGCGCTCACCCCTTAAAGTTTGGGGCGATTATTGTGGGAACGATTACTACCGCCATTACAGCTGTTTATTTACATTTTGCGGAAAATTTACCCGGCCCCTTAAAATATTTGGAGGGCTTGCCGCTTCCCCTGGAGGACTATCAGCTAAATCGCTTGTTGGTGTTTATGAATCCGGCAGCCGATACTTCGGGAGACGGTTATCATGTCATCCAATCCGTTTGGGCTATAGGTTCAGGAGGCCTTTGGGGTAAAGGATTCCGGGAAGGAACCCAGGGACAGTTGAATTTCCTGCCGGAGCATCATACCGACTTTATTTTTTCGGTAGTAGGTGAAGAGTTCGGTTTCATTGGCACTTCTATTCTGCTCTTTATCTTTTGCCTATTCCTGCTCAGGATTATCAGCGTGGGGATGAAAGCCAGGGATAATTTTGGCCTGTTGATTACCGCCGGGGTTGTTTCCATGCTGGCTTTTCATATCTTAGTAAATGTCGGCATGGCTTCCGGAATTATGCCGGTCACCGGACTGCCCCTGCCTTTTATTACCTCCGGCGGCAGTTCCATGTGGGCTAATATGCTGGCGGTGGGGTTAGTATTAAGTGTCAACCTGCGCGGGGAGAGGCCGATGTTTTAAAGGCCCTCCATGGCACCGCGACATTACGTCCTCCGTGACCGTCAACCCTTGGCATGTCCTAACGCTGCGTTTTTTGTTTGCTTACGCTACGATCCCTTAACGCTCGTTTCTGTATTTGGTCAAGTTTATATGATGAGGAAAGCTGAAGTTGTGTTAGTATTTTTCAGAACACTGTTAAATAGTGTTCTTTTTTTATAGTCTTGCTCATATTTTTAAGCAAGGGTTGTCTAACAGAGAAAAACCCCTTAAAAGGTGGTGGCTAAAATGAATCCCTTTGAACGTTGGGATGACTGGGAATGGGAAAAGGCTGCCCAGGAGCTTGGGCGGGATTATAGGTACCGTTACAGGGATGAGCGCGACGGCAGAGAGGACAGGCGTTATTACTACCGCAGTGAACCGTCAGGAGATTTATTAGACCGTTTCACCGGTAGTCAAAAAAGGGTAGTCTTAGCGGCGCTGCTATTTCTAACGATTGTCTTCAGTTCCAAGGGGGATGATATTGTTTCCCAAAGTGTATATTCTTTTTACCGCACTGGAATGGACGGCGGTAGCTTGTATACTGCTCTTAATTCGCTGGCTAAAGAAGCCATGGGTATTCCGCAAACAGAAGGGATGCCCGTTAATGCAGTGGTGGAAGAAATATTTTATCCGCCTGTAGCAGGGGCAGTCAAAGTTGGCTTTGAAGGTAAAAATTATTTTGGGGGAATAAGTAAAGGCATCGAAATTGAAAGCTCTTTGGGTACTCCGATACTTTGTCCGGCAGAAGGTGTTGTTCTGGAGGTGAGTGAGAACGAATTCCAGGGAACAACGGTCAGGATTAATTTTGGAGATGGCTGGGAAGGTATCCTGGGGAATTTTGGTGAAGTTGCCGTTGACCAAGGAACTCCGGTTGCGATGGGTACTAAGCTGGGAACAGTAGGAATCAAAGCCGGACACCAGAAGGCTTGGCTGTATTTTGAACTGTTAAAAAACGGGTCAGCAGTTAATCCGCTGAATTATTTAATCCAGCATAAATAATCTGCTTACTTCCGGCATAAGTTGTACAGAAGTACAAGTTAGGCGGGATTGAGGAGATGCAGATTAAAGGAATTAAATTAAAGATTCATCCCACATTTCTCATGCTCTTGCTGCTTTGTGCCCTTTGGGGTCAGATAGCCAGGGCTTTTCTTGTTTTTGCCCTGGTAGTTTTCCACGAATTAGCCCATATCCTGGCAGCCAGGGGGTATGGGGTAAAAGTTCGGAGTATTGAACTATATCCTTACGGCGGAGCAGCCGTCTTAGAAGATACTTTTGAAGGCAAAAGGAAAGATGAAGCGGTAATAGCCTTGGCTGGTCCGGCCTTTAATTTTGTTCTTTTATTCTTGGTTCAGTTTTTACGGTGGGAAGGATTGCTGGACAATACTTGGGCTTTAGAATTAGTCAAGATAAATTTTTGGCTGGCTTGTTTTAATTTAATTCCTATTCTTCCTTTGGATGGCGGCCGGATTGTCAGGGCTTTTTTTGCCCGGAGCTGCGGTTTTGTCAGGACAACTAAGTTTCTGGCTGCGGCAGGCAAGTGGCTGGGTGGTATATTCGTTGTTTTGGGTTTCTTCTTGTTGGCTTACGGCAGTTTTTTTTACGAACCGGGTCTGTTTATAGTTCTAGGGATATTCTTCTGGCTGGGCAGCGGTAAGGAATTGGCCAATGCCCGGATTGTTTTTCTCAAACAGCTCTGCCGAAAGAAGGAGCAGCTCTTAAAGCAAGGTCTGATGCCCGGCAGCTCTCTGACTGTAAGTAAGAGTACCCGGTTGGGTAAGATAATTGATGAGTTTTCCGCGGATCGCTATTGCCTGGTTAGTGTCTTGGGGGAAAAAGACAGGATCGAAAAAACCCTGAGCGAGACAGAGATTGTTCAGGGTATGCTGGAGAAGGGGCTAGATTGGAAGGTTGGCAAACTATAAAAGGAGTGAGAAGCAGGGGTATCCGGATTTAAAAAGGGAGCACCATGAAAAAGGGAGCATCACAACTTTTATAGAGGCTGTGATACTCCCGTTTATTATTTCTAGCTTGGGGGAAAACTCATTCTATACTCTCTGATTAAGCCTCGGAAATGTTCCGGTGGTGCTCCCTGGATAATCATACCTTGGGCTTTTTCAAAAAGATGCTTGTGAACATCTTCCCTGGCTCCAAGGAAGCTGATCATGTCCTGCAAGCCGGGGTCATTAGTCATGGTAAAATGCAGGTTATAAAGCTGGCGGGCTCTGATTTCGGCTTCAGCATCAGCCTGGAGCATGGCGACGGGGTCAAGGCTTTGGTCAACATAGCTTAGATCCCAGGGGATTCCTTGGGAGTTGACATAACAAAGGGGAGGTCCTCCCAGTTTCTTAATGGCGACAGCAACCATTTCCATATGGCTATGTTCTTCCGCGGCAATCAGGCCTAAAAGTTCTCGGACATAGGGATTGGGCATGTTGTAACTATGGTTTAAATATTGGGTAGCCGCTGAAAATTCGCTGTCTTTACCGCCGTAGTGTTCCAACATTATTTGACCAAAGTTGGGGTCGGGTCTTTGGACTTCGACCGGATACAACAGGCCGTTGGCATATTTAAACATAACTTTACCCTCCTCTGTGAGTAATCCTCTTGTATTATATTAAGAGGACAAAGAGGAGGTTAACCGGACTTACTTAGTTAGGAAAAATGCGGGAGCTCCTTGCGAGTGCCTTTTCCCTAAATATTTAAGGCGGCTGCTGGAAGAGAAGAGGGGCTAAAACGATAATTGTTACCGATGGCCACTACTTTGTAAAAGTAAGTCAGGTTCGTAGGACATAAGTTAGTATCCCTATAGCCTGGGGTTTTTGTCGCACTAAGAAGAGAATAGGAGCCGTCATGGGAGTTGGAACGGAAAACATAGTAAAGGCAGGTGTCACTGCAAGGGTTCCAGGACAGGTCAATTTGCCCGCACTGGACACAGGTGGCAGTTAAGCCGCTTGGGGCTGACGGAGCTAAGGCTGAAGCATTACTGGGAATAAAGGCGGCTAATACCAGAAAACAGAGTACAACTGTCATGGTGATGAGATTTGGTTTTTTCATACTTACCCCTCTCTTTCTTTAAGAGATGATTTATTGGAGTGACTTGTTGCGTAGAAATTCTTTTATCTTTGCAGCGTAATTGTTATTCCAATTATACCACTATATGGGTAAATTTCCCAAGGAGCGAAATCCAGCGGGAGAGGGGAAAATTTTAGCTGCACTCCGATTAGAGTACAGCTATTGCCTTTTAGAGAGAATTTTATGAGTTTTCTTGCTATTTTGGAAGGCTATATAGCTCCTTTTGCCTTGCCCGATTTTCCTATGCTATAATTATTTACCAAAGCCGGACTAAGAGGTAGCTAGGTGGAATGAAACGTAATAGTCCTTAATGCCCTTTAGTGCCTCAGAAAGGAATGACACTTAATATGAGCGAGAAAAACAGTGCTTGGATCCGCGAAAAAGTCGAGCGCCTTCTTCCTAAGGTAATGAAACCCGGTCGCTATGTTGGCGGGGAATGGAATGTAATACATAAAGACTGGGATAAAACAAATGTCCACACGGCCTTTATCTTTCCTGATGTATACGAAGTCGGGATGTCCAATCTGGCTTTGCGGATTATTTATGGATTAATCAATTCTTATGATGAATATTTATGTGAGAGAGCTTTTGCTCCTTGGCCGGATATGGAAGAGAAGCTTCAAGAGGAGGAAATTCCTCTTTATGCCTTGGAGTCCTTCCGTCCCTTAAAAGACTTCGATGTCCTGGCCTTTACTCTCCAGTACGAATTAAGTTATACCAATATCTTAAATATTTTGAGGTTGAGCGGCATACCTTTAAGGTCTGCGGACCGTAAAAAGGGTGCAGCTTTTCCGAACGTAAATTCTCAGGACGGTGAATCTGCCAGCGATTTTCCCTGGATTATTGCCGGGGGTCCCTGTGCCTATAATCCGGAACCTATTGCTCCTTTTATTGATTTCTTTTTGCTGGGGGAAGGAGAAGAGCAGTATCCCGAAGTTTTAAAGATTATTAAGGAAGGCAAAGACAGGAAGGCTGGCAAAGATGAGCTCCTCTTAAAGCTTGCAAAGCTGCCGGGAATTTATGTACCGGAGTTTTATGAGTTTGCTTATCAACCTGATGGTACTATTGGAGAGCTCAAAGTCAGAGAAGGAATACCCAAGGTTGTCCAGAAAGCGGTGGTCAAAGATTTTGATGCTGCTTATTTTCCGGAAAAAGTAATTGTTCCTTATACGGAAGCTGTGCATGACCGGGTTATGCTGGAAGTGATGCGGGGTTGTACCCGCGGCTGCCGTTTTTGCCAGGCGGGGATGATCTACCGGCCCTTAAGGGAGCGTTCGCCGGAGAAGCTCCTGGAACAAGCTGAGAAGGCGATTGAAGCTACAGGCTATGAAGAAATTTCCCTGGTCTCTTTATCTACCAGTGATTATTCCTGTGTCAATAGGGTTTTAGAAGAGCTGATGGCTAAAATGCAGCAAAAAGGGGTCAGTGTTTCTTTGCCTTCCTTAAGGTTGGATTCTTTTGATGTCCAAATTGCCGAACAAGTGCAGAAGGTTCGGAAATCCGGCCTGACTTTTGCCCCGGAGGCCGGAACCCAGCGTTTAAGAGATGTGATTAATAAAGGGGTTACGGAGGAGGACTTGCTCAGAACTACAGAAGCTGCTTTTCAGGCCGGTTGGAGCAATATTAAGCTTTACTATATGATAGGACTCCCCACGGAGACTTATGAAGACTTGGACGGGATAGTTGACCAGGCGAAGAAAGTATTGGATCTGGCTAGAAAAACAGGAAAAAGGGGAGCTAGGGTAACCGTATCCGCCAGCTCTTTTGTCCCCAAGCCGCATACTCCTTTTCAGTGGGAAGGCCAGGATCAGGCTGAAGTTTTAAAAGAAAAACAGGAATATCTCCGCCGGCGGTTGAAAGATCAGCGCATTAAATTTCTGTATCATGATGTCAGTACCAGTTTTATGGAGGCAGTCCTCGCCCGTGGGGACCGGAGGCTGGCTGAACTTCTAGAAAAGGCCGTTTTAACAGGCTGTAAGTTTGACGGCTGGAGTGAACACTTCCGTTATGATCTCTGGCAGCAGGCTTTGGCTGAGACAGGGATTGATCCCCATTTTTATGCTAACCGTAAATTTTCCGAGGATGAAATTCTGGCTTGGGATCATTTAAGCCCCGGGGTGAGCAAGGAATTTCTCTGGGAAGAATATAAAAAAGCCCTGGCAGGGGTGGTAACACCCGATTGCCGGGGCAGATGCGGAAAATGCGGGGTTTGTCCTGATGTCGCTAAGACAGTTATGTATCGGGAAAAGCGCTTTCACAATTAAACAGGCTGTCAGGTATTGCAAATAGTCTGGGCGATGCCTATGAAATATTCCGATTCCCGGATGATGTGGCGAATTACGGTTACGGCTACCGGATTCTGCTTTGTTGCCGGACTTAAATTTAAGATCTCGAATAAGTGTTTCACAAAGCGGCCGCTTTGTTCCAGGCAAAAGCTAATTAAGCGTAAAACCTCGTCTGCCAGAGCCGGTGGGACAACATAACCGGAACGGACGACAGTCTCCGTGAGCTGGACTATTTGACTGTGGGTTTTGGTTAAGACTGTTTCCCAATCTTTTAGTTCTTCGACGAATTTTCTTTCTAAATTCGGCACAATTTCTCTGATAACCACGGTGTGTTCCTGCTCCTGGCGTTTCCAGAAATTTGCTTCATCCAGCAGTCTGAGAGGCGCTTGTTCACTGTAAGAGAATTGCATCTCCATATCCCTCCTTACCAAAGATATATATTATGAATCTGCTCAAAGATGCCATTGTGCAAAATAATATAAGATAAAAGTCAATAATTTTGATGGAAAGAGGCTGTCAGAATGAAAATTAGGCTGGCTTATACCAAAAAAGATCAAGCCAAATACATAGCTCATTTGGATTTAGCCCGGGTTTTTGCCAGAGCCTTACGGCGGGCTGACATTGCCGTGGCTTTTTCCGAAGGTTTTAATCCCCATCCCAAGATTGCTTTCGGCCCACCTCTGCCGGTGGGTGTGGAAGGAGAAAAAGAGTATGTCGATATTGAACTTAAGCCCTTAAACTTTGGGAAAGAGAGAACTGGGAATAACCTGCAAGCCGGTGGTCAAAAAGAGAATAAAATACGCGAAAAAAGGGCTTGGACTCAGAATCCGGAGGAACAAAAGTATTTGGCGGAAGTTGTCCATAAACTACAAAAACAGTTGCCCAGGGGTATTGCTATCCGGGGTTATGCCCTTAAGCCTCAGGGCAGTAAGGCGATTACGGCGCTCGTCAACCTGGCGAGATATAAAACTGAAGTACCTTTTCTGGAAGAAATCACTCCAGGGAGGCTTGAGGAAGCCTGTCAAAACTGGCTGGCTAAAGAGGAAGTTCTGGTCATCCGCCTCCAAAAGGGTAAACAAAGCGAAAAAAATATCCGGCCTTTGGTAAAAAGGATAGATATTATATGGGGCGAAGGAGGGCGTCGGGCTACCTTCCTGTTTGATATCATAACTGGGAACACCGGTTCGGTCCGGCCGGCGGAAGTACTGGCAAGCCTTAAAGAGCAGGAAGGCTTGCCCCTGGATCTTTCCGGAGCCCAGATTACCCGGATGGGGCTGTATTTGGAGCGGGAAAACGGGGATTTGGCAGATCCGTTGGAAGTAATAAGATAAGCAAATAAACCCCGGAATACTATTATTTAGGTGGTAAAATACTCTCCGGCTCCACGGTATTATTAAGGTGCAAACAAAACGTCCCTGTGGCTTCGTTACGGTGGCAAACATTAAGGTGGCAAACAAAACTCCCTATGAGCGTGCTGTGGCTTAGGAAAAAGGAAGTTGAGCGTTTTGAAGCAAATTATCGTTACCTCTGAAAACACCTATCTTAGAGCAGCTGTCCTGGAAGAGGGCAGACTAATCGAGGTGCTCGATGATGAGCTGAAGGAAGAACGTCTGGCCGGGAATATCTATAAGGGCAAGGTTATGAATATTGTTCCGGGTATCCAGGCCGCTTTTGTAGATATTGGCCTAGGCAAAAATGCTTTTCTTTATGCCGGCGATGTCCAAAATCCCTGGGAGGGGGAAGCCGGAAAAGTGGCAGTGAAGGCTTCCATCGAGAACCTTTTGCATGAAGGGCAGGGAGTAGTTGTCCAAATCAGCAGAGAGCCGGTAGGAGGCAAAGGAGCCAGAGTTACCACCAAGCTTTCTTTGCCCGGGCGGTATGCAGTTCTCCTGCCCGGAAATAAGCCTTATGTGGGAATATCCCGGCAAATTAGCATGGAACAAGAAAGGATGCGCCTTTTAGAATTAGCTCTTAGGTATAAGCCGGAGAATGCCGGGCTGATTGTTAGAACCTTGGCTGAGGGTGTCGAGGAGTCGGAATTCCAAGCTGATGTAGCAAGATTAGAGACCATTAACGAAAAGCTGCAATTACAAAGCCGCGACCCAGCCTTTGCAGGGCTGCTTTACAGCAGCAGTGATCCTTTTTCCCGGCTCTTAAGGGAAACCATTGATGAGCAAGTCGAAAAAATAATTATAGACAGCGGGGAAATGGCAGAACTCTTAAGAGAAAAACTGCGCGAAATAAAATCGGCAGCGGCGGGCAGGGTATGGACAGATTTTAAAGGAGACCTTTTTGAACGTTACCATATTACCGCTGAAATCAAAAAGGCCCTCTTACCTAAAGTTCCTTTAGCCAGCGGCGGCTATCTGGTTATTGAACAGACGGAAGCCTTGCATGTGGTCGATGTTAATTCCGGCAAGTACATAGGAAAGAAATCGTTACAGGATACGCTTCTCCGATTAAACTTGGAAGCCGCTGAGGAGATTGCCCGCCAAATCAAGCTGCGTAATTTAAGCGGTATCATTGTCCTGGATTTTATTGATATGGAAAATAGAGAAGATTGGGAGGAGTTATTAGCCGGCTTAGAGAAATATTTCCTTCAATATAAGGTCAAAGGCAAAGTTATGGGAATTACTAATTTAGGGCTGGTGGAAGTAACCCGCAAAAAAGAAGGGCAAACTTTAAAAGCCCGCTACGCGGAGCACTGCCCCCATTGCGGAGGAAAAGGCTGGCTGGAGCGTAACTCAAGAAAATAGAGAGGACTTAAGCAAATAAAAACCTAGAGCATAGAAACGACTATATTTAAAAGAAAAGCAATATAAGTTAGATATAATGGGAAATATTTGATGTCACTGCCGGCAAGTAAAAGAGGGGAGAGGGAAAAATGCTAAGAACAAAAGTACAATTAAAGCTGTTGTTCTTAAGTGTTTTATTAAGCTGTGCCCTGGGTTTGGTTGGCTGTTCTGCCGAGACGGTTACCTCCGAAAAGCCCAAACCTGTGCGAACTATGCTGGTTGAAGAAAAAGAACAACCCCTAAGACTGGAGTATTTTGGCATCACCGATTCTCAGGAAACTAAAAAATACAGTTTTAAGGTTGCCGGCAAGATTGCTAAGATACACATCACTGAAGGCCAAAAGATAGAGAGCGGCCAGCTCTTAGTTGAGCTGGACAAAACGGATTTGCAATATGCCTTAAAAGCTGCGGAATACACCAGAGCCAAAGCAGCAAGTGCTGCCTTAAACGCCCAGAATTTCTACGAAAGAGTCAAAGTTTTGCAGGAAAACGGTGCAGCCTCCCTGCAAGAGCTTGAGCTTGCCCAGCTGGACTGGGAAGTAAAAGAAGCAGATTATCGGCAGGCTCAAGTAGATTATGAATACAAGGCCAGTATGCTTAAGGATGCCAACCTCTTTGCCGATATAAGCGGTTACATTATAGACATCCTATGCCGGGAGGGGGAAATAACCGCAGCCGGGTACCCGGTAGTAGTGGTTCGCAGTCAAGAGCAGGTTGTAAATGTGGGCTTAAGTGAGGAAGATGTTCAGAAAGTTAAAAAAGGGACGAAGGCGGTTTTGCTTCCGGTCGGGGACGACAAGCAAGAGCTAAAGGGAGAGGTCAGCCTGATTGAGCAGATACCCGATCCGGCGAGTCGTACTTATAATGCCGAAGTTTTTATTACCGAGACCCCGGCGGCTTATGGCTTATATCTGGGGTCAACTTGCCGGGTTTTGCTGGAGGCAGGGACTGTTCGGGGAATTTGGATTCCGCTGTCAGCCATTCAAAATGACGGCGAAGACTATGTATATGTGGTACGCGAGCACAGAGCTTGGCGCCAAAATATTGAGTTATTAGATGTTCAAGATACCCAAGTTAGGGTGGCAGGGCTAAAAAGCGGGGACATCCTGGTCAAGTCCGGGATGAAGAACCTCCTTGAGGGCTGTCTGGTTGCAGAGGGAGAAGAAAAGGATGAATAAGATCATAGAACGCCGGGCTTTCGTGGTTTTCTTTGTGATCCTCACTGTCATCCTGGGCTGTTATGCTTATTATCTTATTCCCAAGCAAGACAGCCCTGATGTTACTGCGCCCTTCGCCCTTATAACCACCGTTTACCCCGGAGCCTCCCCGGAAGATGTGGAGAAATTGGTTACCCGTCCTATTGAAGATGTGGTTTTAGAAACCAGTGGTTATAAAGAAAGCCTTTCCTATTCCCGCAATAGTATTTCCATTGTGGTTATTGAGCTTGATAATCGGGCCGATGTGGAGAAGGCCTGGACTGATCTCAGGCAGAGGATAGATGACTTGCAAAATAAGCTGCCTCGGGAGTGTTACCCTCCGGAGATCAATACTCAGCTGGACGAGACTGCCGGGATGATTTTTGCTTTGGCCGGTGAGAATTACGACTTTGACCAACTTAACGCTTTTGCCGAGAATCTCAAAAGAGAGTTGGTTCGGGTTCCGGGAGTTGCGCGCTTTGAGATACATGGCCGGCAGGAGAAAGAGATCCAGGTTATAGTCCGAACTGCAAAACTAAATCAGTATAATATTTCTTTGGAAGATATCTATAATATCCTCCAGATCCAAAACATGGAGATTCCGTCCGGAGCTCTTAATACCGAAGAAATGAAAATAAACGTGCGGACCCCCGGAATCTTTAGCAGCATTAGCGATATCGAAAATACCATTGTCACTGTCTCCCCGGAAACGGGAGCTTTGGTGCGCTTGAAAGATATTGCCTCAATCGAGTGGGGATTGGAAGAATCAGCCTCTAAAATAAAAAATAACGGAAAAAATGCTATCCTTTTGGTCGGCTATTTTCAGGACAGTAACAATATCGTCCTTGTAGGGAAAGAAATCCACCAGAAATTGGCGCAATTAACCAAGTCTATTCCTGAAGATCTGGAAGTCTGTGAAGTTACCTTTCAACCTGAAGATATCAGCCAAGCGGTTAATGATTTCTTTTTCAGCCTGTTATTGGGGATGGTCTTAGTTATTATTGTTGTCTTTGTCGGGATGGGTATCAAGAATGCTTTAGCCGCTTCGGTTGCGATACCTTTATCAATATTGATTGCTTTTATCGCCATGTACTTAACGGGGCAGAAAGTAAACGAAATCTCGATAGCAGCTCTCATTGTGGCTTTGGGGGTTTTGGTCGATGATGCTATTGTCATTATTGATGCAATTCAAGCTTACATTGATCAAGGTGTTGACAAACTAATTGCTTGCCTGGAAGGAATTAAGGAGTCCATCCGTCCGGTTTTTACTGCTACCCTGGTTACTTCCGTAGCTTTTATTCCTATTTTGGTCGTTCCCGGACCGGCCGGGGATTATTTAAGTACTATACCCTTTACTGTTGGCTTTTCCTTATTTGCCTCTTTCGCCGTAGCGATTCTGGTTACGCCTGTGATGCTTTACATTTTTTACGAGAAATTTCCTGCCGCCCCTTTGGAAAAGGACAGTAAACTGCGGAACTATTTTGCCGGGTTTCTGGAGAAAAGCCTCCGGAACAAGAAAAAAGCTTTAGCTTTGGTTTTGCTGGTATTTCTGGCCAGCTTTGGCCTCTTGAAACTAATTCCGCTGCAATTTTTCCCTCTCGCCGATAAGGACCTGGCTTATATTGATCTGCGCTCCGAACAGGCCGCCGACTTGGCTAAAACTGAAGCCTTGGCTGCTCAAGTCGAGGATTTTTTGAGCCAGCAGCCGGAAGTAGTTAATTACACTTTAAGCATCGGCGACGGGCTGCCCAAATTTTACATAACCTTGCCCCGGGGCACTCCATCTCAGGATTATGCTCAGGTGATGATGAAGCTTGACTTGGATTCAGGCCGTTTTGCTAATTTGGAGGAGCTGGCTGTTTATTACCAGGAAGAGCTGGATAAGCTCTTAGTCGGCGGAAAAGCGACGGTCAATCTCCTGGAGAAGGCCTACCCGGGTTCACCCCTGGAAATAAAAATCCTGGGAGAGGACAGAGAAAAGTTGGAAGAAGCAGCAGAGCTCTTTTCCCAAACCCTACAAGAGATGCCGGGAACCATTAATGTGGAAAAAGACTCCGATCCGTCCGTATATGAATTCAGGATCGCAGTGGATAATGACCGGGCAACAAATTTGGGAATCACGAAATACGATATTCAGCGGCAAATCAACATAGCTTTAAAAGGCAGTGAAGCCTCTGTTTACCGCAAGGCAGGGAATGAATACGGAATTGTGGTCAAAAGTGACATTAAATCCAAGGGAGAACTGGAAAATCTGGGCATTAAGTCTTCCGTCACAGGCTCCAAGGTGCTTTTGAAACAGTTTGCCCAAGTGCAGCTGGAAAGCTCGTTTCCCAGCATTAAAAAATATGACGGCAGGCAGTGCATTACGGTAACTTCTAACCTGAAACCCGGTTATAGCGCGGTTTCTGCCGAACGGCAGCTTAAAGGCAAAGTCGCTCAGCAGTCGGCCGATGCCGCTATAAGTTTGGAAGGCCTCGAAATCCTCTATCAAGGAGAAACTAAAGATATCGTGGATAACTTCAGCGACTTAGGGCTGGGAGCCTTATTTGGGATATTTGCCATCTATATAATTTTAATGCTCAAATTTGGTTCTTTCCTGCAGCCTTTAATTATATTTGCTGCCATTCCCTTGTCCTTTATAGGGGTTTTTCTGGGGCTTTTCCTTTGCCGTCAGCCCTTGTCTTTTACAGCTTTAATCGGCAGTGTTTCCTTAATGGGACTGGTGATAAAAAACGGCATTCTTCTGATTGAATACATGAATAAGGCTCGAGAAAGAGGCGAGAATCTTGAGGACTCTTGTATAAATGCTTTAAAAAGGCGTTACCGGCCGATCATTACCAGTTCCGTAACTACTATTTTCGGTCTTGTACCCTTGGCTCTTTCCGGCAGTACCCTCTTTACCCCTATGGCGGTAGCCTTAATGGCCGGCCTCTTAGCCTCTACTTTTCTTTCGCTGGTGATCATCCCTTTGTTATACAGCATAACGGCAAGAAAAACATTCCGACTGTGAAGGATGTGTTTTCAGCAGAAGATCCTTTGCTACGCATGAAGGCGTTTGAAAGCCTTCACGGGATGACAGGTAGCTTGTAAGTTCCTTTGCTACGCTCAGAACATGCCTTCGTTTTACTCAGGATGATAACCCCATTAGAAGATAAAAAATTAGCATTAATGGTAAAAAAATACAAACATTTCCCTCTCTGGAGAATACTATATTCTGAGAGTAGTTTTAACCAAGTATTAAAAGGAGGGGAAAAAATGCACGCTTACGGATATGGCGGTGGCTACGGTTATGGTGGCAGCGGTGTAGGAGCTGGCATTATTGCTATTGCAGTTTTAATTTTAATCGCCCTGGGCGTAATCTTCTAATTTAATTGCCAAATTACTGGCTTTTGGAGGTGAAAAAGATGGCATTAGGTGGTGGCGCATTCGGCGGTGCATTCGGTGGCAACTGTGCTTGCGGGATTGCAATTGTAGTAGTAATTATTCTACTCTTAATTGCAATGGGTATCGTCTTCTAATTTACGTTTTCAATTATTATCCTCAAAGATCAGCTGATGATCACGACCAAGAATATTAAACGGAAGCACAATTTTCTCCCCTGGAAAATGCCGCTTCCGTTTCTGTGTTTTTAAGGCTCTCTGTTAACGCTCATTTTCGTATTTGGTCTAGTTTTCTATAATAAAAGCTGAAGATACGTTAGGGTCTTTTACGTATTTCTGAAAATAATTGACTAACTTCAGGTATGATGCTAAAATATTTAAACGTGGTAACTTCTTGCCACAACCGCACTTACCGGGTGATATAACTGATTTGTTGAAGTTTTTTAGCAAATTGACCTTCAAAGGCGAGTCTGGGTATGGGAGGTGTAGAAATAATGTATGCAATAATTGAAACCGGCGGCAAACAGTATAGAGTACAAGAAGGCGATGCCATTAATGTTGAGAAAATTGCTGCAACAGAAGGCGAGACCCTGGAAATCGCTAAGGTACTTTTGGTTGAAAAAGACGGGAATGTTACTGTCGGCACTCCATATGTGGCCGGAGCTTCTGTCGCGGCTAAAGTTGTCGAACATGGCAAAGCTGATAAAGTAATTGCTTTTCGCTATAAGCCCAAAAAGCATGTGCGGGTCAAAAAAGGCCATCGGCAGCCTTATACCAAGCTGGTCATTGAAACCATTAAAGCATAAGCAAAACCTGTTAATTATATATTGATTATGATAACTATATATAATTTTGAAGCAACAGGCGAGCTTTAGAACCATTTAGTTTTAAACAGTTAATTTTGCTTACATTCTGTATAACATATCTATCCTTTGAGGAGGTGAACTTTCATGGCTCATAAGAAAGGTGTAGGTAGTACCCGAAACGGCAGAGACAGTAATGCCCAGCGGCTGGGGGTTAAAAGGGCGGACGGCCAGTTTGTTGCAGCAGGTAACATCCTGGTTCGCCAGCGCGGCACCAAACTCCATCCTGGCAAAAACTGCGGGATTGGCAGTGATGACACCTTGTTTGCCTTGATTGACGGTTACGTTAAATTTGAACGTAAAGATAAATATCGTAAACAAGTAAGTGTATACGCGGAAAAAGGTGTTGCTCAAGCCCAATAACTTAAGGCTTAATCTTACCCCTGGGTTTAACCCGGGGGTTTGCTGTCTTTAGGCCGATTTGAGGGAGCTGGTGGGACAGGAGAACCGTCCCCTTGTCCCACTTGTTCCACGTCTCTTTGCCTCGTTGTCTCGGCCGGAGTGAATTTTTATTTTCTGGGGGAGGAAAAATGTTTAATCTTGATAAGATTTTGCTCGCTGAGCAATTGGCTAATTTCCAAATCCAGCGCCATGATTTCTTAAATAGCTTCCAGGTGATCAGAGGTTACCTGCAATTGAATATGCCGGAGAGAGCCTTGGAATACTTAGATGAAATTATCGTAGAATTATTACCCCAACAGGAAATCTATAAACTCGGACAAAAAACCCTGCTGGCTATTCTTCTGAGCTGGTATTTTAGCTTGCGCCTCCGTGGAGTGGAAATGGCCGTTGACTTTCCGCCGGAAATGAAAGCGGAAGAGTTTTGGCAGGGAAGGTGGCAGGAAGAATATGCGGGAGAGTTTTATGGTTACACTAAAGAATGTGCAGCTAGTATCCCTGCAAACGAAGATCCGGAAGACCTGTTGGCTAGGATTTCCTTAGAGGCTTTCCCGGATGGGTTTCAGTGCAAATTTCGGGTAATTAAAATTGAAGAAATACTCCTGGAAAAAAGTTTTGCCACTCCTTCACTTCCTTGAGTATGACAATACAAAGGACAAATACATATTTTTAAAAAGGATCCTTCAGTTGTTCCTCCTTCAAGGATAACCAATTAATATTCAGGATGGGAGTAAGAAGGGTAATGTTTTATGATCGTGCTAAAATCTATGTTAAAGCAGGCGACGGAGGTGCCGGTGCCGTTTCTTTCCGCCGGGAAAAGTATGTACCTTTAGGCGGACCGAACGGGGGAGACGGTGGCCGCGGAGGGAATATTATCCTGGTAGCCGACGAAGGCTTAAGGACTTTGGTTGATTTCCGCTACAGGCGGCATTATAAAGCGGAGCGGGGCGAACATGGGCAAGGCAAGGATAGGCACGGCAAAGGCGCCGAAGATTTAACTTTAAGTATCCCTGTTGGTACGATTGTTAAGGATGATGCGAGCGGGGAAATATTGGCAGACCTGACCAAACATGGACAGAAAGTGGTCATCGCCAAAGGAGGACGCGGTGGCCGGGGTAATGCCCGCTTTATAAGCAATACCAATAAAGCCCCTACTGTTGCCGAAAAGGGTGAACCCGGGGAAGAACGTTGGCTTCTTTTGGAGCTCAAACTCTTGGCTGATGTCGGCTTAGTCGGGTTCCCCAATGTTGGCAAATCCACGCTTATTTCCAGGGTCTCGGCGGCTCGGCCGAAAATTGCCGATTATCATTTTACGACACTTGTACCTAATCTCGGGGTAGTCAAGGTTGAAGATGAAAGCTTCGTCATGGCCGATATTCCCGGAATTATCGAAGGGGCGCATACCGGGGCAGGCTTAGGGCATGAGTTTTTACGCCATATTGAAAGAACCAGATTACTGCTTCACGTCCTGGATATCTCCGGTTCCGAAGGGCGGGATCCCCTGCAGGATTTTGAGATTATAAGCCGGGAGCTTAAAGCATACAGCCCGGCTCTAGCCGAGAGAACAATGCTGGTCGTTCCCAATAAAATGGATGTGCAAGGGGCCGCAGAAAACTTGCAGAGACTCAGAGAATTCCTTAAGGAGCAATATGAGATTTTTCCCATTTCGGCTGTTACCGGGGAAGGAATTGAAGCTCTCTTACACAGGATAATTCAAGTCTTGCCCCAGGTTCCGCCAATCGAATTCTCCGCCAGCCCGGATGAACATAGGGTTGTCCGGGCGGAGAGAGAGGAACGTTTTGTCATTGAACGCCAGGATGACGGTGAATTTGTCCTTAAAGGCAAAGAAATCGAGAAGCATGCGGCGATGGCTTACCTGGATACAGAAGACGGGCTGATGCGTTTTCAAAATATCCTTAAGGTCATGGGAGTAGACGAAGCCTTAAAAGCTGAGGGAATACAAGAAGGCGATCAGGTTATTATCGGTAAGTTGGAATTAGAATGGTCCGAAGGAGGAAGCTAGATGCTCAGCGGTAAACAAAAAAGATTTTTAAGGTCTTTGGGCAATGAAATGGAACCAATCCTGCTTATTGGTAAAGAAGAAGTAACGGATAATGTTTTAAAACAGGCAGCTGATGCCCTGGAAGCCAGAGAGCTTATCAAGGGTCGGGTGCTGCAGAACTGTGCCGATGTTCCACAAAATATTGCTTCCCGGCTGGCAGAGGCAGTACAGGCCGAATTAGTCCAGGTCATAGGACGTAATTTTTTGCTTTATAAAAGAAACCAGGAAAAACCCAAGATTGAGCTGCCTTGAGGTCTATCGCTCCGCGCAGGACATGTCTGAGCTGCACTTAGGATGAAAACAGCGTTGCCCTACATGAATGACTAAATGTGCTACACTACAATAATGACCAAGGCGTAGCACCTCGGACGAATATGTGTTGTCAGTTTTAGGGACAGCGTACAAGGTATAAAAAATAGTATTTAGAAACCGGGGAGATTAAGATGGAAGCTAAGATTATCGAAGCCTTAAAGGACGGTAGACGCTTAGGTATTATGGGGGGAACCTTTGACCCCATACATTATGGGCACTTGGTTGCTGCAGAGACGGCGAGAGATGAGCTGGGCCTGGATAACGTGCTCTTTATCCCTACCGGGATACCTCCGCATAAAATAAACCGCCGGGTTACCGATGCCAACTTGCGCTTTGCCATGGTGGAAATGTCTATCAGAAATAATAAATATTTTAAAGTATCGAGGTTGGAGATTGAAAGGGCAGGCCCTACTTACACCATCGATACCTTAAGGATCCTGCATTCTCTTTTCCCTGAACAGGAATTGCATTTTATTACCGGTACCGATGCTTTAAGAGAACTCTTTACCTGGCGTGAACCTGAAGAAATCATCAAATTAGCGAGAATAATCGGAGCCTCCCGGCCGGGCTATGAATCGCACGGCCTCTTAAAGAGCATTTACCGCAAGTATCCGTTTACTATGAATAAAATATCCCAGCTGGAGATTCCGGCCTTGGCTATTTCTTCTACGGATATTAGGTCGAGAGTACATAAGAAAAGATCAATCCGCTATTTGTTGCCGGATGAAGTCCGTCTCTTTATTAAGGAAAACAAACTTTACCAAAATCTTTAATGCCTGGCAATAGAAATAAAATTTGACTTCAGGCCTTGTTGTATACTATAGTATAAGGTGCTTATACTATTAGCAAAACTATTTTTAGAGGTGAATCAGATGACAAAAACCCTGTATGTGGGCAATCTTCCTTGGAGTACTTCTTCTGAGGAACTGACGGATTTCTTTGCTCAATATGGCAATGTAGTCGGCAGCAGAATCATTACCGACAGAGAGACCGGTCGTTCCAGAGGCTTTGGCTTCGTTGAAGTAGCTTCCGAAGATGCCGAGCGTCTGGCCGAAGAACTTAATGGTAAAGATTTTAACGGCCGTGCACTGACAGTTAACGAAGCAAGACCTCGCCAAACTGTCTAAGAGTAGTTGGTTAGGGGTTTTATTTAAGATAAATTTTGCGATTTAAGGATACCGTTAATATAAACAATTTTCTTTATTCAGGTGAGGTTTAACACCATCTGAATTAGGAAGATGTTATCCTGGAGCTTAGGACCGCTTATCTCCACTTCAGAAGTGAAGGTCTTGAGCGGCAGTTAGCTATTGGATAAAGCTGGTGTTGCGAATTCCTGGTTTATCTTAAGCATCCGGACCCTGGCCCGAAAGAATACGGTGCAGAAAGCTGTGCCGTATTCTTTTTCCTAATTTGAGGAGTCTTTGCTCTGCATAAGAGTAATCGCCCTAAAGTATGGAAATATTATTATTCTTAGGGTAAATTAAATCTTAAGAAATTTGTCCCTGGTTAAGGTAGGGAGAATACTTATGGCTTATTCACTTGGTTATTTCCGTGTTTTTGCCGCCAAAAACTTTGAATTTGAGCGCTTTCAGCATACTATCGGGGTAGAAGTGTGGGCTACTGAACTCGCTAAAAAATTTGGTATCAATACTGAAAAGGCCACTCTGGCAGCTTTGACCCATGATTTAGCCAAAATCTATTCCCAGCAGGAGCAGCTAAGATTAGCCAGGGATTGGAACCTGCTTACTTACCAGGAAGACCTGGAAAACCCCCAGGTAATTCACGGCAGAATTGCCGCCTATCTCTTAGAGCACGAATATGGGATCACCGACGAAGATATCCTTAATGCCGTAGCCAATCATACCTTGGGCAGGCCGGGGATGTCGCCTTTGGAAATGCTTATCTACAGTGCGGATTTAACTGAACCTGGCCGCAACTTCCCCGGAGTGGACAAGTTACGCGAGAAGTTGTATTATGACCTTAAAGCAGGAACACTGGCTTGTGTTGCACATACTATAGATTATCTTGTTAGCACTAATAAGTCTGTTCACCCTTTGACTTTTCTTACTTATGAAGATTTAAAAAAACCCGCCCAAGATTAAAGGAGGCTCGGAGTTGGAAATAGGTCATAACCAATTGAGTAAAGTGGTTGACTTTATTGAAGACAAAAAAGGCAGCAATATTACCATTTTGGATCTCAAAAAGGTTTCCATCATCACGGATTATTTTTTAATCGTAACGGGGAATAACAAAACCCAAACGAAAGCGATTACTGACCACCTGGCAGAAAAGCTCCCGGAACTGGGAATTCCTGTCCTGCGCATCGAAGGATTACCGGAAGCAGAATGGATTTTGCTGGACTGTGGGGATCTGGTAATTCATGTTATGACTCCGGAAACACGCGCTTTTTACAGTTTGGAAAGGCTCTGGGGTGATGCTCAGGAAGTGGGGCTCTAACCTAGCTGGATATAATTCTATCTCGTCCTCGCCAGGATGGGTTTTTTCTGTAGTGTTTTTTCCAGCAATTTTTTGGACAAGATTATTAACAGGGAGGTCAGGATAAAATGCAGGAAAGATACCTTTTCCACGAGATTGAACCTAAATGGCAAAAAAAATGGCTGGAACAAAAAGCCGGCAAAGCCGAAGATAATTCTCAGAAAGAAAAATTCTATGCTTTGGCCATGTTCCCCTACCCTTCCGGAAATTTGCATATGGGGCATGTCCGCAATTATTCCATTGTCGATGTAATTGCCCGCTTTAAGAGGATGCAAGGCTATAATGTGCTTCATCCGATTGGCTGGGATGCTTTTGGCCTGCCGGCCGAAAATGCCGCCATTAAAAATCAAACCCCGCCGGCAGAGTGGACTTGGAAAAATATTGCCAATATGAAACGCCAGCTTCAAGAGATGGGTATTTCTTATGATTGGGACCGGGAAGTGGCCACCTGTCATCCCGGGTACTATAAATGGACCCAGTGGATTTTCCTGGAGCTTTATAAGCACGGGCTGGCTTACAAAAAGAAAGCTGCGGTGAACTGGTGCCCGTCCTGTGCCACGGTTTTAGCTAATGAGCAGGTAGTGGACGGGGCTTGTGAACGCTGCGAGACCTTGGTAACTAAGAAAGATTTGGAACAATGGTTCTTTAAAATAACGGATTATTCCGAAGAACTTCTCGATGATATTGAAAAGCTGACCGGTTGGCCGGAAAAAGTGAAAATCATGCAGCGTAACTGGATTGGCCGTTCGGAAGGAGCGGAGGCCAAGTTTAAAGTTGTGGACAGTATGGATATGATCTCTGTATTTACTACCAGGGTAGATACGATTTTTGGGGTCAGCTATTTAGTCTTGGCGCCGGAGCATCCCTTAGTAACCAAACTTGTCCAGGGTACCGAATATGAAAAAGATGTCCATAATTTTATTGACAAAATGAAAGGCTTAAGCGAAATAGCCCGTACTTCGGCCGAAGCGGAAAAAGAAGGGTTATTTATTGGCCGGTACTGTATTAATCCTTTAAGCGGCCAATTGGTGCCCATTTGGATTGCCAATTATGTGCTGCTGGAATACGGGACAGGAGCGGTAATGGGTGTACCCGGCCATGATGAAAGAGACTTTGCTTTTGCCAAGAAATACGGTCTGCCTATCACCCGCGTTATTCTCGACCCGCAAATGGCTGAGGAAGATAAGGATGCCCCGATGGTTGAAGCCTATACCGGCGATGGGCTTATGGTTAATTCCGCTGATTTTGACGGGCTGGACAACCGGGCGGCCTGGGATAAAATGGCCAATAAGCTGGCGAAATTCCAATTAGGGGAACGCAAAGTTAATTACCGGTTAAGAGACTGGTTAATTTCCCGCCAGCGTTACTGGGGAGCACCAATCCCGATGATTTATTGTGAAAAATGCGGAATAGTTCCTGTTCCGGAGAAAGATTTGCCCGTTCTTTTACCCGACGATGTTGTCTTTAAAGCTGGGGAGAACCCGCTTACTACTTCGGAAAGCTTTGTCCATACCACCTGCCCGCAGTGCGGCGGCAAGGCTCGCCGGGAAACCGACACCATGGACACCTTTATGTGTTCTTCTTGGTATTTCTTAAGATATTTAGACCCACGTAATGAAGCTAAAGCTTTTGAGGAAGAAAAGGCTAAACTATGGATGAATGTTGACCAGTATGTCGGCGGTGTGGAGCATGCTATCCTTCATCTGCTGTATGCCCGTTTCTTTACCAAAGCCTTGAGAGATTTTGGTTATCTGACGGTGGATGAGCCCTTTGCCAATCTTTTAACCCAAGGGATGGTCTGTATGGATGGCTCCAAAATGTCCAAATCTAAAGGCAATGTGGTCAGCCCCGAAGAGATTATCGGCAAATACGGAGCGGATACCGCCCGGATGTTCATTCTTTTTGCCGCTCCGCCGGAGAGAGATTTGGAATGGAGCGACCAGGGTGTCGAAGGCTGCTATCGTTTCTTAAACCGCGTCTGGCGCTTAGTAGCCCAGTATGAAGAGGTTTTCAAAGGGGAAAATGCCCAGGGGAATAGCATTTCCGGTGATAACGCAGACAGGAAGGGCTTATTCGCGGATCTTAACTCTAACGCTAAAAAAATGCGTTTTCAGACCCATAGTGCCATTAAGAAGGTTACGCATGATGTTGGCAATAGGTTTAATTTTAACACGGCTATCAGCACTGTTATGGAATTAGTTAATGCTCTATATCTTTATAAGGAACAAAAAGATTTTAATCTGGCTGTGGCCCGGGAAGGAATTGAAACCGTTCTAAAGCTCTTGGCTCCCTTTGCTCCTCATATTACCGAAGAACTGTGGAGTGCAATCGGCTATACCGGAAGTATTCATCAAGAACCTTGGCCGAAAGCGGACGAAAACGCTTTGGTGGAAGAAGAGATCACCATTATCCTGCAGGTTAACGGCAAAGTCCGGGATAAAGTCCAGGTTCCGGCTGATATTACCAAGGAGGAATTGGAGAAAGTGATCCTTAACTCCGAGAAGGTGCAGCACCACCTGGAGGGCAAGACCGTGGTCAAAGTTATTCCCGTGCCGGGCAAACTGGTTAATATTGTAGTGAAGTAGTTCAAGTAAACGATGGGCTGGTTTGCATTGAACTTTGACATTTACCGATAAGCTGAATTTGTTTAAAATTCGCCAAAGAGTAGTGTTACAGCAATAACCTGCTCTTTAGCTTTAATTGTTTCCATGCCTAAGCTTTATTCAACAGTTCCGGAGGCATTCAACAGTTCCGGAGGCATATTTTATTTTTCATAACGTAATCCACTTGCTTATCCTCTTTTGCCAGGTGTTTTGCCTGGTTATTTTCTTTTACGGTCTTTACCCCTAGGTTTTTTTGGAAAAATTTTAATAGCCTTAAGACCCGCGCATCCCGCTATTTTTAAGGACTTAAGGTTAAACCAGTTCTTTTATCTGACAACTTATTAAAAAATATAGGTTGTCATATAAGACTCAAAGTGTTATAATAGCAAAGTAAAAATTACAAATCATTAATTCCATGGAAACTTGCTTTATTAACATTCTTTTAATGCTGGAGGCTGTTTTAAAGTTAGGGCAATTACTGCATCTATTATTTTTTCTTAAATTATTACTATACTTATAATAAATAGACGCCCTTCTTTTGGCTGCCAAGGGAGGGCTTTTATTATGTTTAAAATCTTGTTTTGTGTTTAAAACTATAGAAAGAGGTGACTTAATGTCAGATAAAATAGTTGTCAAAGATTTAATTAAAATATTCGGGGCTCATCCGCAAAAGGCCTTAACTATGTTGCAGGAAGGAAGAGGCAAGGGTGAGATTCTCAAGGAAACAGGTTTAACAGTTGGAATTAATAACATCAGTTTCTCGGTTAGGCAGGGTGAAATCTTTGTGGTCATGGGCCTTTCCGGCAGTGGGAAATCCACTATTCTCCGCTGTCTGAACCGTTTAATCGAGCCCAGCGCCGGAGAAATTTTCGTGGATGGCCAGGATATTGTCAAGCTGAATGACAAGGATTTACGCAAGTTCCGCCAGGAGAAAACAGCTATGGTTTTCCAGCAATTTGCTTTATTGCCCCACCGTACTGTTTTGGATAATACCGTCTATGGCTTAGAAGTTCAGGGTGTCGGCAAAAAAGAAAGAGAAGAAAAGGCTTACAAAACTCTGGAAATGGTAGGCCTTAAAGGCTGGGAGAAAAAGTATCCTTCTCAGCTCAGTGGGGGAATGAAGCAGCGGGTCGGCTTAGCTCGAGCTTTGACTAATGAGGCCGACATTTTGTTAATGGACGAGGCTTTCAGTGCTCTTGATCCTTTGATTAGGGAAGAGATGCAGGATGAACTATTAAGCCTGCAGCAAAAGATGAATAAAACGATTGTTTTTATTACACATGACTTAAATGAGGCTTTAAAGCTTGGCGACCGCATTGCCTTTCTCCGGGACGGTGCTTTAGTACAAATCGGCACTCCGGAAGAAATAACTAATAATCCCGCCGATGATTATGTTGCTAAGTTTGTACGCGGTGTGGATCGCAGCAAGATCCTAACCGCCGGGGATGTCATGAAAAAACCTAATCCTCTTATTACTCTGCGGGATGGCCCCAGCGTAGCTCTAAGGATAATGAAAGAAGAGGGTATCTCCAGTGTGTTCGTGGTGGATCGCGAAAGGCATCTCCAAGGCATTATCACTGCTGATATGGCCGTTGAAGCCAGAAATGCCGGGATTCAAAGCCTGGCTGATGTAAAGCTGGAGAAGGGGCCAATTGTCAGCGCAGACACGCCTGTTCTGGATACTTTAAGCGTTATGGCCGAGAGCAAAATGCCAATGGCAGTTATTGATGCTGAAGGAAAAATAACAGGGATTATTGTTCGCGGCTCGATTTTGGCAGCACTGGCTGCCGGCAGTGCCGATAACGGTTCGGCAGATCAAGGGGGTGAGAATAATGACTAAGTTCCCTTTGGCTGCAATGATTGATCAAACCGTTAAATGGCTGGTAAAACATTTCGGGCCTGCCCTGGATGCTTTTTCCGATACCTTCGGCGATTTGATTAAGGGGTTGGAAGGTTATCTTAATCTCGTGCCCTGGTGGCTTTTAATCCTGTTCTTTGCTGCCCTGGCCTGGAAGGCCGGGGGCTGGAAATTAACTCTAGGTACAGTACTTGGCTTGTTCTTTATCTATAACCTAAGATTATGGCCGGCCTTTTTATCTACTTTAGTTCTGGTCTTGATATCTGCGTGTGTATCCATTGTGATTGGGATACCGCTGGGGATTATTGCCGGCAGGAGTGACAGATTTCACTGGTTTATCTCTCCAATTTTAGATTTTATGCAGACCATGCCCTCATTTGTTTATTTGATTCCGGCCTTGCTTTTATTTGGGATCGGCAAGGTACCGGCAGTTTTTGCTACCGTAATCTTTGCTATGCCTCCGGTCATCCGCTTGACTGATCTGGGGATCCGCCAGGTTCCGGTTGATCTGGTGGAAGTAGGGACAGCCTTTGGTTCCACTCCCTGGCAGCTTCTCTGGAAAATTCAACTGCCGGTTGCTCTGCCCACCCTGATGGCCGGTATCAATCAGACTATGATGCTTTCTTTATCCATGGTTGTCATCGCCTCCATGATTGGCGCCGGCGGGCTGGGAGCAGGAGTCTTAGAGGCCATTGGCCAGCTTAAGATCGGGATGGGCTTTGAATACGGCGTTGCCGTCGTAATCATGGCTATTATTCTGGATAGGCTTTCTCAAGGGATCGGACGTTCTTTAAGAACTGAAGATAGAAAATAATTTAAAGGGAGGAAAAGAAATGAACAATACGAAAAAAAGAGGATGGCAGAAATTCATTGTTTTTGCTTTAGTTGTTGTACTTGTTTTGGTCTTTACGGCGGGTTGCGCCAGTTCAGGACAAGAACCCGCCCCTCAAGGTGAAGAGAAAGCGACAATTAACATCGGCTATGTTAACTGGGCCGAATGTATTGCTGTCAGCAATCTCTGGAAAGTACTGCTGGAAGAGCGGGGTTATGAAGTAAATCTTAAGCAGCTTGACGTCGCTCCGCTTTTTACGGGCTTAAGCAAAGGAGATCTTGACCTCTTCATGGATGCCTGGCTGCCGATTACGCACGAAACTTACTGGGCAGAATTCAAGGACGGCCTGGAGGACTATGGTATTTGGTATCAAGAGCCGGCTAAAATAGGGGTAACCGTACCGACTTATGTGACGATTGATTCTATTGAGCAGTTGAAAGATGAAGCTGAGAAGTTTAATAACCAAATTATTGGTATCGACCCCGGAGCGGGAATTATGAAAGCTGCAGCCAGAGCTAACGAGAGTTATGAGCTTGGTTTTGAAGTGGTTCAAGGCAGTGAAATGGCTATGATGGCTGCGCTGGAAAAGGCCTATGCCAAAAAAGACTGGATTGCTATTACCGGCTGGAGTCCTCACTGGATGTTTGCCAAATATGATCTTAAATACCTCGAAGATCCGAAAGGCGACTTTGGGGAAGCGGAAGAAATCCATATTTTAGCCAATAAGGACTTCAGTACTAAAGAGCCGGATGTAGCCGCTATGCTTAAGAAGTTTAAAATGAGCGATGCTCAAATTGGAAGCCTCGAAGCCTTAATCACTGAAGGTATGGAACCTATAGACGCCGCTAAGCAATGGATACAGGACAATCAGGATGCTGTTGACAGTTGGATGAAGTAGAATGTTAAGGGGATGTCGCCGGAAACGTGACATCCCCTTAAAATTCGCTGTTCAATAGAGCATAACTTGAAAACATTAGAAAAATGATTTAAGTGAAGCTTTTTAAACCAGAATGATTTTTAAAAATACCAACCGTAAGGATAGGCGCCGAACCTAGAACCCGCTGCGTAGCCTGCCCCGTAAGCAAAAGGAACGGTTAAGGCCAGGGCGGCGATAGCTAAGAAGGGGAAAAAGAGAAATCCGGGATTATTGGAATGAAATAAGATGCCATGGGGATGGACTTCTACTATTTGACCGGTATAGGTTTTCCCGTCAAAGAGACTGACCGTAGCGTGTCTCCCGCTGTAAGGTGCCAGAGCCCCATAATTAAGGTGATTATCTTTAAACAAGGTCATTTCTGCTTGGAGTACCTCCTTTAATAATATTTCGCCGGTTAAAACAGGCTATTATAACTTATGTTTATGGAATAAAAAGGTAACAGAATAAAGAAAAAAAGCCGCTTTAGTTTCGGGCTCTGTTAATTCTCTCATCGTTCTGAGAAAAATAGGGCAGTTAATCTTCATTTGAAAAATTAAGTAAAAGTGAAAGGATTTTATAGGAATATTGGAGAATAATCCCAAGAAGTACTTTAAAATGCAGGTTTGGCTATCATTGGGGGGAGGAGTTTGCCGGATAAGAATATTCGCCTTCTCTGGTGGGGTGTTTTGGGGATACTCTTAATTATGGCCTTCGCTAAATTTCTGCTGCCAGTCAGAAACCCGGTTACAATCGAGCAGGCTGCAGACAATAGGGAAATAGTAGTTTATATTACCGGGGCAGTAGATAAACCTGGCTTGCTGCACCTGCCTCTTGATGCCAGGCTGGATGATGCTTTACAAGCGGCCGGGTTAAGTTCCACTGCCGATTTGGATGCACTTAACCCTGCGCAAAAATTAAAAGATGGGCAAAAGATTATCGTTCCGTATCGGCAACAGCCGGCCGGCGAGTCTACCAATGCAGGCTCTTTAGCGGGAGCGGAAGCCGGCGGAGCAACAGCCGCTGCCTCCGGTACGGCTCTCAGCTCAAGTGCCAAGGTGAATATTAATACTGCCGGCTTGGGAGAATTAGATACCATTCCCGGCATTGGACCGGCTCTCGCCCAGAGGATAATAGATTACCGGGAAGAACACGGCTTATTCTCCAGTCCGGAAGAAATTCAGGCTGTTTCCGGAATTGGCCCCAAGACTTATGAGAAGATGGCTGCTTACATTAGGGTAGGGCCTTAAGAAGTCCGCATTATAAAAAATGGCTGTAGGTATTGTCTATGGCAGCTAGAAAAAGTTCGGCTTATTAACCAGCTGATAGTAAAAGAAGTTACCAAAGAGAAGCGAGCTTGGGTCAAGATGAAAGATAAACTTAGCCGTTTATAGCGGCATTATTAATAGGAGGCTTTTTGGCTGTTTACAGCCCCCAGGAAGTCAGGATAATATTTCTGGCTTTTTTTCTGCTGCTGCTCTTCCGACTCTGGTTCTGGTGGAAACCAAAGGATTTTGTGGGCCGGTTAAGCCGTCCGGAAATCCTTCTGCTGGTTTGCAGTCTTGCGGTTGGCTATGTCTATGGCTTAAGTGCGGAAAAGTCCTTGGCCGAAGCTCTGGTTATCGAAGAAGTACAAATCGAAGGCCGCCTTAAGGATTGGGTACAAAACGAAAGCAGTGGCCAGGGAATTTTACTGATCCGGAAGGCTGAAGTGATTAAAAAGAACCCTGGAACTGCAAGAAAAGCGCGAGCCGCAAGAACTACGAGAAGTGCAGAAACAGCAAGGATTGGGAGATGCGCAAGAAGGGCAAGAGCAGCAGGGCGGATTGGGTGCTAAGTATGCTCTGCGCGTTTACCGGGATAAGAGCGGTTTTTTTCCTGAGGGCTGGGAGACAGTTAAGCCGGGAGACCTAATAAGAATAACAGGCAGGCTGGAACACCCCCAAGCCGCCGGGGACTCAAGGGTGAGTTCGATTACCAACGTCGTACAACGCGGTGCGGGGATTAAGCGGCACGCTTACCGCCCGGGGGGAAGTGCAGATCCTGGCCGGGGGGAACCCGGGTATAGCCTGGCTGATTCGGCAAGAGGTTCGTAATGTCCTGGATGACTACTGGCCGCATGAGGCAGGTGATTTTAGAGGGAATCCTGTTTGGCGATACCGGCCGGATACCCGGCGAGACCCTTGAGAGATATAAAGCTGCCGGGGTTATGCATGTTTTCGCTGCCTCCGGGGCTAACGTCGCTTTTGTTCTGGCCCTGGTCTGGGGGATTTTTTTTCTTTATGCCGCGTAAGGCCAGGATTCTCGCTGCCATGGGTGCGCTCATCCTTTATGCCGCCTTATGCCAGGGAAACCCTCCCATTCTCAGGGCAACAATCCTGGGATTGGCTGTCCTCACCGGCATGCTGGGCAGAGGCAAGCTGGCTCCTTTGCGCTGGCTGCTGCTGGCGGCTTTACTTTTATTTATCGCCAAACCCTTGTATCTTAAGGATGTTAGTTTTCAGCTCTCTTTTGCCGCTACCTGGGGGATGATTGTTCTCGTACCGAGGTTGAAGGAAACAGCCTGGCTAAAGAAACTGCCAAAGCTTTTAAGACCGGCAATAGAGATTTCTTTAGCTGCTCAAATTGCGGCCATCCCGCTCCTAATCATTGCCTTTGACAGGGTATCTTTAGCCGGCTTTATTACCAATGTCTTTATCCTTTTTATCTTAGGAGCTGTTTTACAGCTGGGTCTGATCGGGACAGCATTAATTCTTTGCCCCGTTTTACCTCTGGCTTTTTTTCAATCAGCTTTTTGGCTGCTGCAGTTTACCGATTCAATTTTAAAGGTTGTGGCCTCCTTCCCCTGGGCTTATTTTTGGGTTCTAAACCCTGGGATTCTTTTTTGGGTTGGGTGGTATGGAGCTTTAGGGGTTTGGCTCGTGGGTAAGGAAAAAGTCTGGTTTGTTATCAGGGTTCAGGTTAGAAAGATAAAGATATTAGCAGCGCATTTGCCTGGCCGGCAAGCCTTGGGCGGTAAAGCGAATGAAGAAGCAGGGGATAAGCGGCAAGGGTTTTTCAGGTTTATAGCTAAGAGCAAGGATTTCTTTGGCCTGAAGGGAAATTCGGCACGTTTCAGGAGGTTAGCCCTTTATCTGATCCCTTTTTTGCTGATTCTTCTCCTTTGGTTTCCGGCTTGGAGCAGGGAACATTTGGAGATTACTTTTCTGGATGTCGGCCAAGGGGATTGCATCTTGCTGGAGACCTCCCGGGAAAAAATAATGGTGGATGCCGGCCCGCGCAGTGCAAGTTTTGATGCCGGGGAACGAATCGTTGTGCCTTATCTCATGCAGCGAAGGATTGCTTATTTAGATACGGTATTTATCACCCATGAGGACAGCGACCACCTGGGAGGCATGAGATACCTGCTGGCTAACATTCCTGTGGGCAAGATAGCCGTACCGGAGGTAGGTGAGACAGACTTCACCAACGAAGCCTGGCGGGAGGGCTTGCCCCAGGCAGGCCGGAGTTCGTCCGGCGGGACTGACCAGGGACTGAAGGCAGGCGACAAGATGGAGTATGCTTCGGGTTTGAGCTTGGAAGTTCTGGCACCGGTCACGGTTCTCAGCGGAACCGGCGGTGATTCTAATAATAACTCCCTGGTGTTGCTGCTCGAATACCTAGGGATGGCAGCTGCTGCTAACCGGGGATATGGGGCAGGAAGAAATGCAGCAGATCAGCGACAGGGGAGCAGGCTATGCCGCTGATTTTATTAAGATTCCCCATCACGGCAGCAAAGGATCATTTGATCCGTCCTGGTTTGACCGGACCAACCCCCGGGCTGTTTTTATCCAGGTCGGGAGGAACAGCTTTGGCCACCCGGCCGCCGAAGTAATCAGCTATTGGCAGGGGAGGGGAATTCCGGTCTATAGAACCGACCTTCAGGGTACAATCCGTTTGCAAATCGATAAACAAGGCTTTCAAGTTATCACCGGCAGGAATTGACGGGAGCCGCTCTCCCCGGGACAAGAAGCGTCAATTTCTCCTTCCGGAAACTTTATGCTATAATCAATAAAATTGAGTAAGAGCCTGAAAAAATAAAAAAGGAGTATTAATACTTATGGAAAACCCGGTTGTCAAAATTGAAATGAAAAATGGGGATGTTATTAAAGCCGAACTATATCCCGAGATTGCTCCCAACACAGTTAAGAATTATATCTCTTTAATTCAAAAAGGGTTTTATGACGGGACAATTTTTCACAGGGTTATTCCCGGGTTTATGATTCAGGGCGGCGACCCTGAAGGATCAGGCGTAGGCGGCCCCGGATATGCCATTAAAGGGGAATTTTCAGCCAACGGTTTCCCGAACAGCCTGGCACATACGCGGGGAGTTTTATCCATGGCTCGTTCCAGGAGGCCTGATTCGGCAGGTTCTCAGTTCTTTATTATGGTAGCGGATGCACCTCATCTGGACGGAGAGTATGCTGCTTTCGGCAAAGTTGTGGAAGGTATGGAGGCCGTCGATGAAATAGTGTCTGTTAAGCGGAACTTCCAGGATCGGCCTTTTGAGGAACAAGTAATGCAGAAAGTAACTGTCGATACCAAAGGCGGTACTTATGAAGAACCGGAGAAGGTCTGAAGGTAAGGCGGGAGAAATGAATAATTATCAAGAAAATTATGCGCAATATGAATAAAAAGAGGAAGGGCATGGAAATAATACCAATGAACATCTCTTTTCTCCTCCTCTTTCTTTCCCCCTTAACTATGCTTAGGGGGACTTTTTTTTATTTGTTCGCCATTTAACCGGCTAGGAAATTTTGCCATTTTGCCGCGGGATTTTTGAACCTTGGAAATTGGCGGCTATTAAGAAATTCGCGCCTTCGTGAGATTCATAGCATTGAGAAAATCACGGTTTCGAGAAATTCTTGGCTTTAAGAAATTCTTAGCTCACGCTGGAAGGAACTCGCTCCTTGTTTGCAGAATTACTAAATCAGGGTTCCGGCTTAAGGAAAAGCTAGTACGTTTTTAACTGCTTTTTTGACTATTATTATCTTTGGTCTATAATCATGAGCGTTGGTGATAAAATTGTCTCTGGAGATTCTGAAAAAAGACCTCGCTAACAAGCAAATTCCGCCCGCTTACCTCTGGTATGGCGAAGATCGGTATTCCCTGGCGGAGGCATTAAAACTTTTAAAAGATTTTTTCCGGGCGGAAGATCCTTCCGGCAGCGGAATTGAAATCTTTCCAGGCGAAAACCTTGTTGCCGCCAAAGTTATTGAGGCAGCGAACACTTCCTCTTTTTTTGCCCGACGCTTGGTCATTGTCGATGACCTGCCCTATTTTAAACAGGTTAAAGGCGAAAATGACGGCAGCGAAGAAGAGCAACCGGAGGCCGAATCTCCCGGAACAGGAAAGCAAAATGAAGATATCGAAGCCTTTTTGGCTTATTTAGAAAATCCTAATCCGGCTTCCTGCCTGCTCCTGATTTCGGAAAAGGTCAATAAGGGCAGGAAATTATATAAAGCTATGGCCAAAGCAGGTCAGGTCCTGCAATTCTCTTATCCCCAAGGACAGGCTGAGTGGCTCAAGTGGATTCAAAAAGAAGTTCAGGCCAGAGGGAAAAAAATTAATCCCGCTGCGGCTTCATTTCTCCTGGAATGGGTGGGCCATCATACCGGGATTTTAAACAGGGAACTGGATAAGTTGGTTTTATATGGCGGGGAGAAAAAAGAAATCCGCAAAGAGGATATTGAAGCTGTCTGCGTGCCTCTGATTGAAACAAAAATTTTTGATATGCTGGATGCCATAGCAGCCGGTAAAACCGGAGATGCCCTTCTAAAGCTAAAAGAAGTTTTAAGCCAGGAGAAGTACCACCTGAAGGTCTATACCATGATTGTCCGCCAGGTGCGGCTGCTTCTCGCGGCCAGTCTTGTGCGCCGCAGGGGAGAAAGAGTGGGCGAATTCATGAAAATTGCCGGTATTAGGACACCTTTTGAAGGCAATAAAATTTACCGGCAAGCAGCCCACTTCGCTCCACAGAAGCTGGCTGAAGCCCTGGAGGATTGCCTGCAGACCGAGTTGGCTTTAAAAAACAGCGGGGGTAACCCCCATTTATTGTTAGAAATGATGGTTATCCGTTTTTGCCAAAATTGAGAACCTACGCTATATTCCGGATGACAACAGCTTAGCAGGAGAATAATAAAATGCAGCCTTTCTCTTGTCGAGGAGTGGCTGCATTAAAATTTAAGTATGAATTTTTTGAGCCCGCTAAAATAATGAGTGGGACAGGAGAACCGTCCCCTTGTCCCACTAGTCGGCTATGTTTAGCTGGCTTTATTTGCTTGAGATAATTTTTTAGCCATTCTGGATTTTTTGCGGGCAGCTTTGTTTTTATGAATTAAACCTTTAGCGGCTGCTTTATCAAGGGCACGGGAAGCCTTTTGCAGAGCTTCGGCGGCGGTTTCCGCATTATTATTAACAGCTTCCTCAAAACGACGGATAGCGGTTTTCAAGGCAGATTTGGCAGCTGTATTTTTAGCATTTTGTAACCTGCTCAGCTGGACTCTCTTAATTGCAGATTTAATATTTGGCATGTTAGTCACCCCCTTCAAAACGAACTACCGTACGTTTTTTTACGCAAATGATATTTTATCACATTCCGTGAAGTTAATGCAACTTATTTTGCCAAAACAGTGTTATTGTTTTGTGCGGCCTCGTTCTGTACAGCTTAAACACCGCTTGCTAGAACCTCCCTTATAGTGTAAAATTACACTATAAGGGAGGTTCGCCTATGACCAAAAACGACTTTATTCAAAACATTAATGAAAAGATTAAGCTGATCCGGACCGAAAAGAATTATTCCCAGGATAAAATGGCTGAGATATTAGGAATCTCCAAAAAGACTCTGGTTGAAATTGAAAAAGGCAGAAGTTCTTTTAACTGGAGTGGAGCCGTTTCTGTTGCGGCCTTGTTTAACGACAGCGAAATTATCCAAATGCTTTTTGGCGATGATGTGCTGGATACTATTAAGACAATTGCTTTTACCAGTTATAATGAAAACCTGCCGAAAACCATGGGGGGCAAGATTTGGTGGAGGCTCATTGCCGAGCGGGACGGTTTTAAAATTCAGCAAAACGTCATTTCGCAGCATTATCGCCTTCTAGACTGGGAGAACCGCAGAATTTGCAGCTCGATGGATTTGGAGTATATTGAGAAGCGGCTTTCCGAAATGAGGCTGGCAAGATGAGTATTCTCTTTGACTATTACTTTCGGGCTTACGATGCTTTTATGAAGATGTTTAAACTGGATAATAACCAAGCTATTCTGCAAAGGGTTGAGACCCTAAACCGGCCGCTTAACATCGCCGATATAGGCGGGGGTACGGGCTTATTGGCCGATACCTTGATTAGGCTTGGACATCAGGTAACCATTATTGACCCCAGCAAGAATATGACTAATATTGCCAAGCAGAGAAATTCCCAAGTGATTATTATCAACGAGGCGTTTGAAAAATCAAGCCTCAAACACTCCTATGATCTCATTATCATGAGGGATTGTTTGCATCATCTGCCGGATCACCCGGCGGTTCTCGCTAAAGTATTCCGCTGGCTAAAAGAGGGCGGCATGGTGATTATTCAGGAATTCTCACCCCGCAGCCTAAGTGCCAGGCTTTTGTTTTTTCTGGAACGCTGCTCTTTGGAAAAGATCTACCCCGTTTATGAGGAGGAAATTGCCAGACTGATGGCGCAAGCAGGTTTTAAAAGTGAGTTAGTTAAAATCAACCGGCGTGATTATCTTATGATTGGGGTCAAAGGACGAGAGGGCCGGAGTTAAGAGCATAGGAAATAAGAACATAAATATTATGAATTAAGAACTTGGGAATAAAGATAAGAGATATGGAAATTGAGAGTTAAGAACTTAGGAATAAAGGGATAAGAGATATGGAAGCAAAGTTTAGGGA
Organism: Desulfitobacteriia bacterium; assembly: GCA_050949905.1. Lineage (GTDB taxonomy): Bacteria > Bacillota > Desulfitobacteriia > Desulfitobacteriales > Syntrophobotulaceae > DUML01. The sequence continues at coordinate 76,972 of JBMNGP010000032.1, forward strand.
ATAGGAGCAAAGAGTTGGGATGAGCAAACTTCAATTATATTTAAAAGTAGCTTACCTGTATCTCAGGAAGAAAATAGTGACCAAAGAGGATATTGGTAAATCATACAGCCTGGTGAGCCCAAAGTATGAGCAGAAGTTTTTAAGCGCTATGCATCTCTATAACGACGAAATGCTCCGGGAGCTAAGCAAACATCTGGAGTTTAAGAAGGATCTGCGGATCTTGGATCTGGCCGCCGGAACGGGTTATAATTCCGCCCGGATGCAGAAAATGTTCCCTGGTGCTTCAACAACCTTGGTTGACATTTCCACGGGAATGCTAAAGGAAGCGCAAAAAAACCTCAGGGAGAACGCTTCTTTTGTTACCGCTGATATGCTTGATTATTTAGAAAGCTGTGAGGCTGAGGCCTTTGATGTTGTCTTATGCTGCTGGGCTATCAAGTATCAGCCCCCGCTTAAAATAATCAGGCAATGCCATAGGGTTTTAAAGCCGGGCGGTTATTTGGCAGTGCTGGTTAATAGAAAAGGTACATTGCCTCAGGTGGAACTGGTGTACCCGCAGCTACTGGCCAGCTATCCGGCTAAAATTCAAAAATTAATGCTGAAGCTTCCTAATCCTAAAAATCTTAAGACATTTGACCATTGGTTTCTAAATAGTTCATTCGCTAAAATTACGAGTAAAGAAGGCTTCCATGACTTCACATTTCAGACTTCTGCAGAATTAACGGAGTTTGTCACCTCCACAGGAGCCCTGGCAGGTTTTGATGTCATGCTTGATTTGCGGGATGCGGAGGTTCAGGCCACGATGACGCATTTATTTCAAAAATATAATCTGACCAAGGCTACCCATAAGTTTCTTTACGGTATCTATCAAAAATGCTTAAACCAAGGAGAGGAAAGATAATGAATAAAAGCCTGATCGCCCAAATGTGCTTGGATAAACAAGCCCTAGCTAACTTTTGGGAATTGCACCGCCGGTTTTCCCGATCAAAAAAATATAAGCTTAAGAATATGATCAAATGCGGCCTGCATGTGATCCGGCATGACCGGCTTGTCAAGCATGAAGGACAATATATCCTGAACTCCTTTATCCCGCCATTAAATTCTCCTGCTTTTCTTAATATAGCCCTTCATGTCCCGGGAGAGGGTGCGGATTTTTTTGAAAATCATTGTCAAGGTAAACGTTTGGCGCCGATTTCCGCCTATATAGCCGTGACAGGCCGGTGCAAGTATAATTGCTGGCATTGCAGTGCCAGTGCGGCCAACCGTCAAGAGGAATTAGATACAGAGGATATGCTGGAAATTGTGGGTAAACTCCAGGAATTAGGGGTGGGAATTATCGGTTTTACCGGCGGTGAGCCCCTCTTAAGAGCTGATTTGGAACAGCTTATTGCTTCAATTAATGAGAAAAGTGTATCTTTGGTCTTTTCCACGGGTTATAATCTGACTCTGAAAAGGGCGGAAAGCTTGAAGACCGCCGGGCTTTTGGGCATCGCCATTAGCCTGGATTCCGTCAGCGAAGAGAAGCATGACCGGCTGCGGGGTTATCAGGGAGCTTACCAACAGGCCATCCAGGCTATAAGAAATGCCAAAAAAGCAGGCCTTTATACCATGAGCCAGACAGTAGGCAGACGAGAATTGTTGGCCGGCGGCGAAATCTTCCAATTGGCTAAAATGTTAAAGCAGGAAGGGGTAGACGAAATGAGGATAATTGAGCCCCTTCCCTGCGGTAAATTGTCCAGGCAGCCGGAGGCTGTGCTTTCCCCGGAAGAACAAAGCGAACTTAAGAATTTGCACCTTACTTTAAATCATGACCAACAATATCCCAAGGCTTCGGTCTTCCCCTACTTTGAATCGGCTGAGCAATTTGGCTGCGGTGCTGCTTGCCAGCACAGTTATGTGGATCAGTATGGGAATTTCGGCCCTTGTGATTTTTTAGGCCGGCGCTATGGGAATATTTTGAGCGAGAATATCCAAGATTTGTGGCAAAAAATGCATACGGAGCTGGGCAGGCCCAGATGCGCTTGTTTAGCCAAAAAACCCGCTCAGAGTGAGCAAAGGCTACCTAAATTTTACCGGCTGTTAGCAGGTGATCTGGAATGAGTTTTAGTTCCAATTATTTTGATTATCAAGGCTTAAAGCTTTACTATTCCGTCTACGGAAAAGGTGAGCCGGTGATTTGCCTGCATGGCTTAAATTTAGACAGAAGGATGTTTGCCGGTAAAAAAATAAAGACCTTTTTAGGGGACAAAAAGCTCATCGCTTTAGATTTGCCCGGTTACGGCCGTTCGGATTTTTTGCCGCAGGCGGATATGAGTGAAATCAGTAAGGTTATTACTGCCTTGGCCAGGGAGATTGGCTTAAGCCGTTTTGAATTATGCGGCTTTTGTTTGGGCGGGATTTTTGCCTTGGATTATGCGATCCGCAACCAGGATAAAGTAACCAAGCTTTATTTATTAGAAACTATGATCTACCTGCCTTGGTGGATAAGAATATGTAACACTGCCCTTTTTCGGGCGGTGTATAAATTATTTAACCGGGATAAATTTTGCTTGAGGCTAGGGGCTCTTATACCAATGCTTAAGGACTGGGCCAAAATCAGTAGGCGTAAGCTTAGCAGCAAGGTTTGGAACCATAAAGTCAATGCTTTTTACCTGCAAATGATGAAAGACTATGAGAAAATTGACCATCTGCAAAGAAGCAGAGCCCTCCAATGTGAAACACTGCTGATTTTTTCTGCCAATTCTTTTCGCCAGGTGAGGCAAACGAATAATGATTTGCACGCTAGTATTGAGAAATCCCGTTTAAAGATGATTAAAGGGAAGGGGCATCTTTCTTTTATTTGAATTAAATTGAACTAAACTAAACTAAACAAAGTTTATCTAACAGCCTGGCATTTTCCCTCTAACAACCTGTCACTGCTCTGAAAACCTCATAATTTTGGCATGCTTGAGGGCATTGCCCGCAGGATCAAGTATTTAAAATGATGTTCAGAATTTACCGGCAAAGCAGATCCTTGTTCTAAAAGAGGGTTGTCCTTCATATTTCTAAAATATGGAAGGAGGGACAACCTTTGTTTTATGTGCATTCTTGGTTGCGAACGGTCTCTGTTATTATCTTGTTGGCTCTATTCATTGTGCTCTTATTTTCCAGCGTTACTAATGACAGCTCCCAGCATTTGATTAATCTTTTAAGCGAGAGGAGCTTCCCTTTTGAGATGGTGCTGCTGGAGGGTGCTCCGGGACTGTCCCAGCCTGAGCGGGAGTACATGGCCGGAATCCGCAATAATGCGGCCGGTTTAGGGCTCTATTTGATGACAGGTGTCAATATTTCCGATGCCCGTACTTATTTTTTAAGTTTTTATGCTCCGCCTGTGGCAGGCCTCCCCTGGCTGGGTTGGGCTTATCACCCCAATGACCCGGAAATGGAAGGGCCAATCCTGGAACCGCTGACAGATCCTTTCTATAATGAACCGGCACCGGCTACCAGTGACCAGGATGTTTTGCTAGGAATTTATCATACGCATAATGCCGAGGCCTATGCCGGTGACGGAGGAGTAGACCGGGTCAAAGGGGGGCAAAGCGGGGAAGTTGTGGAAGTAGGAAAATTATTGCTTGAAGCTTTAAAGCAAGAAGGTATCAATGCTGTTCATTCCGCTGTGGTCCACGACGAAGTCTATGATAAATCTTATGACCATTCTTATCAGACGGCAGTTCAAATGCTGGAGGAAAATCCTACTATCCGGATTCTGCTGGATATTCATAGGGATGGAATCCCGACGCAAGTGGGAAAATCCACAGTTTCCATAGATAATAAAGAAGTTGCCAAGATAATGATTGTCCTTGGCCAGATGAATCCTAATTGGGAAAAGAATAATGAAATTGCCCAGGAATTGATAAAATTGGCTGAAGAGCTGTACCCAGGGCTTTTTTTCGCCAAGATAAGATATGCTTCGGAAGCCCGTTATAATCAACATCTGACCAATGGTGCCCTGCTCCTGGAAATTGGCAGCCAATTAAATACCCTGGAGGAAGCTAAGGGGGCGGTTCAACCTTTGGCTAAAGTATTGAAGGCTTATCTGGAAAAGTGATATAATTCGCAGTAAGACTAAAATCAATACTTAAAGGATACTGCGAAAGATGACCACCACCCAAAAAATGATTAAAGCAGCCGGCTTCTTGATGGCTGCCAACCTGGTATCGAGGTTTCTCGGTTTTATCAGAGAATCTTTGATGGCGGGTCTTTTTGGCAAGACTGCGGCGACCGATGCTTATAACGTAGCTTTTATCCTGCCGGATCTCTTATATTGGTTTTTGGTCGGAGGGGTTTTAAGTGCTGCCTTTATTCCGGTTTTATCGGAGTATATAGCTAAAGGTCAGGAAAAAGAAGGCTGGAAAGTTGTCAGCTCGGTGACCAATTTTATTTTCCTGGCTCTTTGTACCTTAGTAATTACCGCTATGCTTCTGGCTCCCAAATTCATTGCTCTCCAAGTTCCCGGGTTTAGTCCGGAAAATAAAGACCTAGCGGTTTATTTAACCCGGATTCTTTTACTTCAGCCGATAGTCCTGGCCTTAAGCGGAATTACCATGGCTATCCTTAATTCTTATAAAATATTCTGGCCGTCGGCAATCGGCACGGTTCTCTATAATGCCTGTGTAATCTTTTTTGGCGCTCTTTGGGCGGATGCCGGTGATGCTGCGAGTATTTCCGGTTTTGCCCTGGGGGTAGTAATAGGGGCGGCGGTTAATTTTTTGGTGCAGGTGCCAGCATTAAGAAGAGTCGGGCTGCGCTACTACCCGCTGATTGATTTTAAACATCCCGGGGTACGAAAAATTATCCTGCTTTCTTTACCTATTATTATTTTTCACACTTTAAATGAACTGCAATTAATCGTCAATTCCCACCTGGGGTCGGCGTTGGTGCCCGGCAGCATTACCGCTGTCTGGTATTCCTACCGCCTTTTCCAATTACCGGTGGGCATTTTTGCTTTAGCCTTAGGAGTGGCCGTTTTCCCCACTTTGTCCGAGCAAGCCGCTTTAAAGAAGTTTAAGGATTTTCTCCAGACTATTTCCAGCTCCGTCCGCCTGATAATTTTTATTACCATTCCGGTTGCCGTCGGGATGATGACCCTGCGTTTTCCATTAATCAGGGTACTTTTTGAGCATGGGGAATTTACTGCCACAGATACCGAAGCTACTGCTGTCCCGCTGTTTTATTTTACTTTGGGGATCACAGCCCAAGCTTTAATCCAAATTCTGCCCCGCGCTTTTTATGCCATGCAGAACACTTGGCTGCCGGTAGGGCTGGGGGTTATTGCCATGGTCATGAGTATTGCCTGGATGTTTATTCTGGTCGAGCCTCTGGCTCACGGAGGGCTGGCTCTGGCTATCACCCTAGGGGCTTTGACCCAGATGGTGCTGCTGTTTATTACTCTGCGGCACAGGCTGGGAATGATAGACGGCCGCAGGATAATCGGCGCGCTATTTCGGACTCTAGCAGCAGCCGTGCTGATGGGAGCGGCGGTAACGGTCTGGGCAGATTTTCTGACTCCCTTGGTTGGAGTAGGTAAGATTGGTTCGGTAATTGTGCTCTTAAGCGGAACCCTGCTGGGGGCAATCATTTTTGCTGTTATCACCAGGGTCCTTAAAATGGAAGAGTTCGCCCTGGCTCTGGAGATGTTTGGCCGCAGGCGAAGGTGATTTTTATACATAATCCCCCACTTGTTGAGACTTACATTTGTTTTTGTTATGATTTAGGTGGAGGCGATTGGTATGAATCTCTTCGATAGACAGTGGGTTAAAGGTACTGCTAAAACAATAGGTATTGGATACGCTGTAGGTATAGCACTATTCATTATTGTTATGGCAATTTTGCAATTAACATAAAAATATTTTGCAGTATCTTTTAACGGTACTGCTTTTTTATGAGGTGATTCCCTATGAATGAAGATGTTAAACAATGGCTAAAAAATACGGGCAAAAGTATCGGAATCATGGTTGCCGTAATGCTTGTAGTATCAATATTTGGATTTGCTTTAATCCAATTATTTTAAACTTATAAATATTAATAACAGGCTCTTATCAAAATAATAGGCACTTATCAACCTTCTTGTAATTAACAACTTTATTTGAAAGGAGAAGGTTAATGTCAACTTCAGCCATATTAAATTTGGGAAGCTTCTTGCTTGGACTTATAGCATGGATTGTTCCTATTTTAGCTATTAAACACCCGGGGAGAGTTACAGTGAAAAACTGCTTGCGTTACATTATTGTTAGTTTTAGTGCTTGTGCAGCAGCGCTGTGTTTGCAGTTATTTGAAATTAATCATAGAGTACAAATTCAAGATTGGTCGGCACTTATGGACACCGTAGGCACGTTAATATGGGTTGCCGTAATACTTGCTGTAATGACACTCATACTTAATCTAATCGCATTTGGCCTATGCTGTGGAAAAGAAACGAAAACCAACTAACTTGCTGCACATATTTCTTACTTTGTGCAGCATTATTTTTTCCTCAGGCTATATCGGAAATAGTAGTTGGAATGTCTCACCTGACATGAAGAAGCTGAAACAGGGTTATGAAACTGGATAAAACTAAATGGTGGGCGGTCAAAGTAAATGCAACCTTTGACAGAGTAAATATTGAAAAGTAGCATTAAGTTAGTCAAGATTTGGGAATAACAGGGTATACTTTCAGCAAAAATAGCCGATTTATATTAATAGCGAGCGAAATTTGGCCGCTGAGCACTAAAAATAGGCATAGGAATACAAGGGGTACCCAAAAGCTGTTTTTTCGGACAGAGTTAATGCGTCCCCCTGACTAAGGTTTCTATTAATGTGCTCTGCGAGTTAGAGAACGCTCGGATTACTTTTTCAAAAGCGAAGGCTTCAGCAGGATTTCATTAGGGTGGATACTGCTGAGCCCCAGCTTTTGAAGGACATCGTATCCGTAGATGAAGCCGAACATATCAAAGGGCGATTTGTTGCCCAGCTTCTCTGTTTTTGGCAAGTAAAAAATATAGCATTCCGGAAGTTAAATATGTAGCACCCCTGTTTCCATATTTAGAAATTAATGGTTGAATGGGTTAGTCGGTAGCTTGGACCGTTAAATACGAGCAGGTGGCTGTGATGAATAAGACGGTCTATTATAGCACTGGTCATTTTCTCATCGAAGAATATGCCGTTCCAACGGCTGAACTCAAGGTTAGTGGTAATAATGACGCTGCGTTTCTCGTAACACTCTGAGATTACTTGGAAAAGTAATTGGGCACCTCCTTTTTCAAAAGGTACATAGCCCCATTCATCACAGATCAAAAGATCGCACTTTTGGATCTGACGCATATATTTGTTTAATGTGCCGGAAGCTTTGGCCTCGGATAGTTGGTTAACAAGAGCTGCTGTACGAAAGAATTTGACGGTTTTACCTTGGTTGCAGGCTTCAACTCCAATAGCCGTTGCTAGGTGAGTTTTGCCGGTTCCTACAGGGCCATACAGGATAAGATTCTCCTTGTTTTTAATAAAGTGAGCATTTTTAAGGTCTTCCAGACTTATTGTTTTCGGAATGTCTATATACTCAAAGCTATAATCCTGAAAGGTTTTAACAACATCAAATCCGGCACTTTTAAGGAGTCTTTTTTTGCGGGAGATTTCCCTTTGAGCAAGTTCCCGCTTTAAAAGCTTAAGAAGAAACTCTTCGTTGGAAACAGCCTCAATATCTTTGTAATCCAGGTAGAATGTGCGGCCGATCTTTAAGGTCTTACAGTATTCTTTAATCAATGCTTGCATGCCTGATCACCTTCCTTAATCAGGAGATCATAGACATGTAAGTCTGGGTTATACTTCTGAACTTCCGGAAGGTTACTAGGCAGCTTGAAAAAGTTATTTTCCGGAAGGTTAGAATTTTGATGGTTATAAATAGCTTGTAAACTGTCAGTATTTATTAGATTCCGCCTTAAAGATTCAGCAAAAGCTTTTTCCGCAGTTGCCATATCTTGATCTTGAAGAATTGATGACAAAAGCTTAAGTGACCTTTTCTTTTCTGTGTAATCACATTTATTAAAATAGTCTTGAATTGTAGATGGGATAAAACTGAATGGATAAAATAACGAATAGAATAATTTATTAAAGGGTATAATTATGGTATAATAGTGCCACGGAAAGGAGCTGAAGGTTATGCCTCAAATAATTCCAATTCGGGATTTAAAAAATACAAGTGATATTTCCAAAATGTGTCAGGAGTCCGACGAGCCAATTTTTATTACTAAGAATGGTTATGGTGATATGGTTATTATGAGTATGAAATTATATGAAGAAAAAATGTTTATGCTTGATGTATACAGTAAGCTTATTTCGGCGGAGGAACAATTCGCGGAAGGTAAAGTACTCGACGGTGATACTTCTTTGAGGGGAATCAGAGAAAAATACAATGTATAAGTTAAAGATTTCTGAGCTAGCGCATCAAGATTTGGATAAGATTGTTTCTTATATTGTTGTACAATTAGCCAATCCAAAGGCAGCAGGTGATTTCCTTGATGAAGTGGATAAATGTTATGGTTATCTAAAGAGCAATCCTTTTATGTATGCAAAATGTCAAGATAAACGGTTGGAAAGAGAGGGTTATCGTAAGGTATCGATTAAGAATTATGTGCTTGTGTATAAAATTAATGAGATCTCCAAGACCGTCAATATTTTGCGCCTTTTCTACGCGGCACAAGATTATGTAAAGCTAATATAAGTAGATAAATACGAAACAAAGATTATTTATATCTTATCGTGGGGGCGTAAATGAAACAGAAGTTAAAAACTATTATTGCTATTTCCATTATGCTAGTGATAGTTATATGGATTATTGATAAAATCCCTTTTAATAAAAATATAAATCAGCAGATAACTGCTAATATCTATGAGAACGGTGTTGCAGTTGGTCAGACGACGTTGGTGATGAATGGTGAAAAGAGTAACTATCTATTTAGAAAAAAAGAAGGATTTATTGGAGAATTTTTGATTCCTTATGCCGAGAAAACGGATAGAAGTGACCTACAAACATATATTACATGGAATGGTGAAGATAACACACAGCGTATAAGTTATTTTTACAAAGGCAGCATTAAATTAGCAGAGGATATGGGGATTGTTCCTTATTTGCTAATCAATGATAGTATGACGAAATTTGCTATCATGCTTACAGACCATACGGTTATTGCTACATCTGATGAATTATATGAACTGTATATCAAACATATTAGATGGCATAGTGATACTAAAAGCACATCTATTGTAGAGGTAAATGAAATTCCCAAGATTGACTGACACAGAGTATGAAACAGGGGATTTCCCAAATGTGCCAGGCATCCGACGAGCCAAGTTTTATTACTAAAAATGGTTATGGTGAACGGTTGATTAATAATTTTAAAGACTTGTGTACCAAGGCTTAAGTAGGGGTATTGTCTTTGAATGATTTTAAGAGACAGTACCCTTTTTTATTTAACTTAAAGTAAAATATTCAATTGGATGATACGGGATACGTTCTGAGAAACGCACCGGTCAGGATCAGCAATCGAACCTTCAGATGGACGTATTTTCTTGTTGCACTAACAACTGTGATAATATGCAGTGCCTTTTACAACCACTTGCAACTGGAACCACAAGAGTATTCTCTACCGGAAAGCACTGAAGCAAGGCAACATCTGCTCGACATGGAGTTTCCGGCTGAAGCCCTGCGATATCTCAGCAATGAGGATGTGGCAATGCTAAGTGCTGCTGTGAATGTGGAATCATTTAGCAAATTGCTGATGTTTGATGCCAAGAGAGTTGAACATCGGGAAAGCTTTGAAGGGCACATACAAATCAGCCATACTTATGAACCGGGTAAAAAAAATATCGAGGCCACTACGGTCTACGTCGAGATGCCGGAAAATGTGGTATATGTCATGCAATATTTCACCTGGAAAGGCGGGTGGCCGGTCTGGCAGGACGGCATCTTGATTTCAGGAGAAACCGAAGCGGATGACAAGCAGATAGTCAGCAGCGGCCTGTTCTACAGCAAAGGAGATACAGAGTATACTGCGGATTTTCCTCGCCTTGTATGTGATCAGATGGCACGAAATACGATGTTCGGCACCTCCTACCCCGTACTGATAACGGGGGCTCTAAGTTATCCATTTGGCTCTGAAGATCAGGGGGGATATGTACTTTATCGTTATACGGTCAGAGCTGACAATGATATTTATGTTACTCATGCTACCTTTAGTTACGTACACCTTTTAAGCCCACTACACATTCCATATACAAGGACCGAGGACTTGATTCTAAGTGGTGCTTATACCTTTGAGGATAGGTTGCAGCAGCATTATACCAATTACGAGTCTTTGGCATTAAGAGAAATAAACAGGTAATTATAAATCTACGATAATGGCTGATTTAGATATTCATTGACAAATAGGTCTATTCAGTGTAGACTTACATCATAAAGTCTATACTGAATAGACCAAGGGGGTTTAGCATGAAAGAATATAGACTTGCAGAATGTGAAGAAAAGTTTGCTGAATTAATCTGGCAGAACGAACCAATCGGTTCCGGCGATCTCGTGAAGCTTTGTGAAAAAGAAATGAACTGGAAAAAGTCTACAACATATACAGTACTGAAAAAGTTATGTGAAAAGGGAATCTTCCAAAATGAAAATGCCGTAGTTTCATCTTTAATCACAAGGGATGAATATTACTCAAAGCAAAGTATACGTTTCGTTGAGGATACCTTTGGAGGGTCTTTGCCGAAATTTCTGACAGCTTTTATCAGTGGAAAAAAATTAAGCAAACAGCAGGCTGAAGAGTTGAAAAGATTAATTGATGAGCATAAGGAAGTGTAGCTATGAGTGAACTATTTCTTACTGTTTTAAATATGAGCTGTTTCTGCTAGCCCAAAATAACCGAAAGCTGACGGTATTGCCTGTCCGAAACTTGCTGGATATAATGACCATATTAAAGTAAAGGAAAAAGGATGTCTCTGCTCAGCGTGATCTGTTACCAGCAGACCACCAAAGACATCCCTTGGTCATTGTATGGTCATTGTAACAAATTACGAGTTAATTGAAAATCCTCAAACCGGTTTTTTTATGTTCGGTGTACAGAATTAATTCCTTGTCCTTGTTGCGACAGCGATCTTAAGGTCATTGGAAGCCGTAAGCGTAAGTTTAAGGTTACCGGTGAAGAGACGAGAATCTTAATTATTCGAAGGCTTCGTTGTAAAGCGTGCAAAAGAATCCATCATGAACTGCCAGACTGTTTGGTTCCTTACAAACGCTACTCTTCCTTAAGCATTGAGCAGGTTCTTACTGAAACGCCGTTGCCGCCGGATTTAGCCGCAGATGAAGTCACGTTGTATCGCTTAAAGAGATGGTTTCATAGCCTGCTGCCTCATCTCCTGGGATCTTTAAGATCAATAGCTATCCGTTTGGGACAGGAACCTGTGAAAGAGCCGTCCGTCCTGAATCAGTCTGTGCACCAGAAAATCGGACATTATGTGGGAAGTGAGCCCGGTTGGCTAAAGAGAATTGTCCGACCTGTCGTTAATGCAAATTTATGGGTACATACCCGTTCTGTCTTCTTGTCCGCAGACACTTAAGCTAGACTTGGAAGAAAAGTCTAGAGAGGAAGTGTTTTACAGTGAAAGATCAAAAGAAAGCGGAGGAAATTGCCGAAAAACGTGTAGAGCTTATCCTGCCCTTACTGGAAAAGGGCCTAGATTCGGCTTTAGCCCGGGAAAGAAAAGTACGTATTTGTCAAGAATACGGGATATCTGAAAGAACGCTCAGACGATACTTAGCCGAGTACCGGGAAAAAGGATTTATGGGTTTAAAGCCTAAAGGTAAAGGAAGATGTGAGTCCAAAGCAATTTCTGCGGAATTATTGGAACAAGCTATACTCTTACGCCGGGAAGTACCCAGCCGTAGCGTTGCCCAAATCATTCAAATCTTGGAATGGGAAGGCAAAGCAAAACCTGGTGAAATCAAGCGTTCTACCTTG
>JBMNGP010000033.1:0-7643 GCA_050949905.1 Desulfitobacteriia bacterium
AGCAGAACAAAAAAACTACAAATAATTCCTTTGGGAGGACTCGGGGAAATCGGGAAAAATATGACTGTCATCCGCTATAATAATGAAATCTTGGTTATTGATGCCGGTCTTTCTTTTCCTGACGAAGAAATGCTGGGTATTGACCTCGTTTTGCCCGACTATTCTTATCTTTTGGAGAACAAAGAAATGGTCGGCGGTATACTTATTACTCACGGGCACGAGGATCATATCGGGGCTTTGCCTTACTTGCTGAAAGATCTGAATGTCCCGGTCTTCGGTACCAAGCTGACCATCGGGATCATCAAAGCCAGGCTGGAAGAAGCAAATGTCAAGAAGGCTTCCTTAAATGAAATTAAGGCCGGTGACAGCATCAAACTCAGAACTTTGAAAGTTGAATTTATTAATGGCAGCCACAGCATCCCCGGTTCTCTTGGTTTAGCAATCCATACACCGCTTGGTACTATTGTCCATACCGGAGATTTCAAACTCGATCATACACCGGTCAGCGGAGAAATCCTTGATATTCATAAATATTCGGAGCTGGGTTATAAGGGAGTCCTTTTCCTGCTCTCCGACAGCACCAATGTGGAACGCCCCGGTTTTACCAAGTCGGAACGCACTGTCGGGGAAAATATTGACCAAGTCTTTTTCAATGCTAAAGGAAGAATAATTTTTGCGACTTTTGCTTCTAATATTCACCGCTTACAGCAAGCTATCACCGCTGCTGTTAAATACCGCCGCAAGGTCGCCGCTGCCGGCAGGAGTATCGTTAATGTCATCAGTATAGCTGCCGAACTGGGCTACCTCTACATACCGGAGGGAAGTTTAATTGAGATCGAAGACATTGTTAATTACCCCGACAATGAAATCTGTATCCTTACTACCGGCAGCCAGGGAGAACCAATGTCGGCTTTAAGCAGAATTGCTAAAGGCGATCACCGCCAAATTGCCATTAACTCCGGAGATACCGTAGTAATCTCAGCCAGCCCAATCCCGGGTAATGAAAGGGCTATCTCCCGCAATATTGACTTGCTGCTGAAACTAGGTGCTAACGTTATTTATGATACTATTTCCGGAATGCACGTTTCCGGCCATGCCAGCGAAGAAGAGCTGAAGTTAATGCTGAGCATGGTTCGGCCTAAATACTTTATTCCTGTTCACGGCGAATACCGAATGCTGGTCAAGCATGCTCAGCTGGCGCAGGATCTAGGGATACCATCGGAAAATATCTTTGTCGCCGAAATCGGCAGTGTGATAGAGTATTCCAATAATAGGGCCAAGATGGTGGAAACCGTGGCCGGAGGGAGGATTCTGATTGACGGCTTAGGCGTGGGAGATGTCGGCACCACTGTTTTAAGAGACCGCAAACAGCTGTCCCAGGAAGGAATTTTAATTGCGGTCATAACCATAAAAAAAGAGACTAGAGCCATTGCGGTAGGCCCGGATGTAGTCACCAGAGGCTTTGTCTATGTCCGGGATTCCGAAGAAATCATCGCCGAGGTTAAAAACGTCATCAAAGATACGACTGTACCGCTGCCGGCAGGAAGATATCAGCCAGTGGTCGGCGATTAAGAGCCGCGTAAAAGATTCAGTCGGCAACCTGCTCTACACCAAAACCGGCCGCCGCCCAATGATTATCCCCATAATCCAAGAGATCTAAGAGCGTGGGACAAGAGAACCGTCCCTCTGTCCCACTGTCTCACTTAGTATTCCGGCGGGAGGTCTTTTAATTCTTCCATGGTAAAGACCGGGCCGTCCAAGCAGACATATTTGGAGCCGATGTTGCAGCGGCCGCATTTGCCGACACCGCACTTCATGCGCATTTCCAAAGTAGTGATAATATCCTTATCGGCAAAGCCCATTTTTTGGAGTGCAGGCAAAGTGAATTTTATCATCACCGGCGGCCCGCAAAGAACAGTAACCTGGGGTTTAAAGGCCAACTCTTCCACATAGGAAGGCACAAAGCCCACATGGCCGTCCCAGCCTTCTTCTTCCCTGTCGATGGTCACAAATAATTCCATATTGGGAACTTTCGGCCAGTTTGCAAAGAGATCTTCCTTAAAGCAGAGATCTCCTTTTGATCTGGCGCCATAAACTACGGTCAGTTTACCGTAATCTTCCCGGTTGCGGATGCAGTGCATAATCAAGCTGCGCACCGGTGCCAAGCCAATACCGCCGCCGATAAAGAGCAAATCTTTACCCCGGCAATAATCCAACGGAAAACCGTTGCCATATGGCCCTCTGATTCCTACTTCCTGACCGACTTCGATTTCGTGTAAAGCATTGGTCAGCTCGCCAACTGCCTTAATCGCCATCTCGATATGCTTTTCGCCCTTATTGGTGACCGAAAACATAGCCTCCCCGATATCCGGTAAGGAAAGCATGCCTAATTGGCCGGGCTGGGGGTCAAAGGGCTTCTCACCGTCTAAGGTACTGATATGAAAAGTCTTGGTATCAATGGTTTCCTGAACAATATTATTACTTTAGCCCGCATAGGAATCAAAGGGTTAGAAGCCGCTGTTGAAGAAACCTCCTTGGTTTGTTCAGGGTTTCCTTATGGCAGGTACAATCATGGCTGTTATGGTCATGATCATGATCGTGGTTGCAATCACAGTTACAATTAGCCATCTTACTCCGCCTCCTTTATTTGCTGAATAATGGAGGTAATATCCATCTTCACCGGACAAACATCCAGACATCTGCCGCAACCCGTACAAAGCAGCATATTGTACCTTTCCGGAAAATAATTCAGCTTATGCATAAACCTGTTGCGGACTCTCTCTTTCTTGGTAGGCCTGGGATTATGCCCGCCGGCCATTTGGGTATACTCACCGAACATACAGGAATCCCAACACCGGTACTTGGTGCCGTTTTCACCCCGGACATCCTGAGAGATGTCAAAACAGTGGCAAGTTGGGCAAACATAGGTGCAAGCCCCGCAGTTTAAACACTTGCGCGCTATTTCTTCCCAGAGTGGGCTTTCAAACATGCCTTGCAGCTTCTCCGGTACGCCCGCCACCTCAGGCTTCAGGTAAAACTCGCCAACCGGGGGAAGAGTAACCTGCTGCTCGCTTAAGTGATTTTTCAGCAAGTCGATAACTTTTTGACCGGCCTCTGTTACGGCCTCAAACCCAATAACCTCCCCCAAATCATAAGCTTGAACATCCGCTCCAACTGCTTTCTGGGGGTCAAGGCCCAGCGAAGCGCAAAAACAAGTCTCTCCAGGCTCGTTGCAAGCTAAAGCAACAATAACCGTCCGCTCTCTTTTGTGCTTATAGAATTCATCGATATAACCTTTGGTTAAGAAAACCTGATCCAGGCAGTCTAAGCTTTTCAGGTCACAGGACCGAACCCCGAAAAGCAGTCTTTTTCCCTGTTCGACCGGCAGAGGGACAATTTCCGTAGTATTCTTCACGGTTTTAAAACCGTACATTTTTTCCGTCTGGGGAAAAAACATCCCCTTTGGTGAGATACGGGTATTCCCGTTAAGCATTACTTCGGTATTATCTCGGTAAAATTCAAAGGCGGAAGTTCCCGCTTGCTGAACGGGAACCGCAACTTGGTATTCTGTAGTTAAAGTATTAAGGATATCTCTTAACTTGGCTTTGTGGGCAACAAGCATTTTTCCACCCCCCCTTACATAAATTCTTCAGGATCGGTAAACTCAAAACCCCCTAGGGGAAGCTTAGCCGTAACATCTGTCCCGGCTTCGTATTCCCCGAAGAGCCCGTTGATATCCTGAATAATTTTTTTATTCAAAAGCATGATGGGGATATTAACCGGACAAGCCCTTTCACATTCGCCGCAGCCCACGCACCTGCCGGCAACGTGCAAAGCCCGGGTTAAAGCAAAAAACATATTTTCGGAAACATTATTGGCTTTAGCCGACCAGCCCGCAGCCGTCTGGTCAAAAATACATTCCCGGCAATTGCAGGCCGGGCAAATATTGCGGCAAGCATAGCAACGCAAACATCTATCATAATTGGCAGCAAATTTATTATACTTCTCGTCCGGGCTTAAGCTTTCCAGAGCCTGCACCTCAGAAAAGTCCTCCTGAGCAGGGACTTCTTTAATAACTTTATCTTCCCCGATAAAAAGGTCGTAATTTATGGCATTAGGATAGCGGCACTCCCGGCACTTTTTATAAAGGGGGATCGAAGCGTCCTGACCCAGCTTTCTGGCCTCAGCTTCGTCTTTCATTCCCGGGCAGGCCAGGCCGATTATGAGGATCTTTTCCCGGATTAATTGCTTATCTTGCAAAAGGACATTTAAAGCCCGGGCATCACAGCCTTTAACGAAAACTGCTGTTTTACCTTCCTTATGACGGTAATCCAATAAATACTTGGCTAAGTTATGAACACAGTATTCGTCCCAGATCAGACGCTCCGTATCTTCAGGTTTGGAAATAAAGGCAGGGGTAGAGGAATACCAGAAAGCACCCTTTTCCCAGCCAATTACCAATTGAGCCTCGCCCTTCTCCAGGATTTCCTTGGCCGTACGCCTTAGCTGTAAGGTTAATTCTTCCACTCTTCATCCCTCAACTTCCTGTTTGGCCCTAAAGCTCTGATTTGATCGCTGATTTCCGTGATAACCTGCTGGAATTTGGGGGCTTCGGCAGCCGATACCCAGCGAGCCTGGAGCCTTTCCGGTTCCAAGCCGACGTATTCCATCAAGCGCCTCATAATTAAAAACCTGCGCCTGGTAAAATAATTGCCTGTGGTATAATGACAATCCCCGGGGTGACAGCCGGCTACGAGCACGGCGTCAACACCTTTTTGAAAAGCTTTGAGCACAAATTGCGGATTAACCCTGCCGGAACAGGGCACCCTGAGGATTCTGACCGTCGCAGGATACTGCAGCCGGCTTAAACCGGTCAAATCTGCGCCGGCGTAAGTGCACCAGTTGCAAGCAAAGACTAAAATCTTTGGCTGCCAATCTTGAACGGCTTGGGCAGATCCTTCTTTCGCAGTTACTTCATTTACAGACACAAAGCATTCACCTCCGCCAAGATTTGTTGATCCGTAAAGTGCTTCAGATTCAGAGCAGCCGAACGGCAAGCCACCGTACAAGCTCCGCAGCCTTGGCACAAGCCGCCGTTCACACTGGCAACCTGTCTATCCACAGTTTGGCCGTTCAGCCGCTCGCTGATGGTTTTCAGTTCAATCGCTTTATAAGGGCATATAGCCACACACATACCGCAGCCGGCACAAATGCTTTCATTCACTTCGGAAACAATCGGCTCGGTGAGCATTTCCCTTTTGGATAAAAGGCCGCAGACTTTAGCCGCTGCCGCACTGGCCTGGGCTACCGATTCCGGGATGTCTTTAGGTCCCTGGCAAGCCCCTGCCAGATAAACACCTTGAGTATGGGTTTCGACCGGAGCCAGCTTCGGATGTGCTTCAGTAAAGAATTGGTCTTTATCGTAACCAATTCCCAGCTTCTGCGCCATTTGAGCGGCATCCGGCTGGGCAATCATAGCCGTAGCCAAAACTACCAGGTCGGCCTCGATTTCCACCGGACGGCCAAGCAAGGTATCTTCCCCGCGGACTATAAGCTGCTCGCCACTTGGATAAATCTTAGAGACCCTGCCGCGGATATAATTGGCACCGTACTGCTCCCGGGTTCGATTATAGAACTCGTCATAACCTTTCCCGGGGTCCGGACATCCATATAGAAAATATAAACATTGGAGTCTTTGATTTTCTCCCGAACCAAAGTAGCATGTTTGGCTGTGTACATACAGCAGGCCTTGGAGCAGTAGCTTTTACCTTTAGCCAGATCCCGGGAACCCACACACTTAATGAAAACAACATTTTTGGGTTCCTTCTGATCGGAAGGCCTTTTAATTTTGCCCAGGGTCGGGCCGGAAGCATTGACTAGCCTCTCAAAGTGCAGACCGGTAATAACATCCGGATATTTGCCATAGCCATATTCCCCGATAGCCGAATAATCAAAGAGCTCAAAACCTGTCGCCACGACAATAGCTCCATAACGCCTGGTGAGATATTCGTCTTCTTGGGTATAGTCAACGGCGCCGGCGGGGCAGACCCTGGAACAAATCCCGCATTTGCCGTTTTTAAAATACGTGCAGTTATTCCTGTCGATAACCGGCTTATTAGGAATAGCCTGCGGGAAAGGAGTGTAAATCGCTCGCCGTTTGGACATCTTAAGTTCAAATTCACTGTCAACTTTTTTCGGGCATTTTTCCATACAAAGGCCGCAGCCCGTACAAACATCCATATTGATGGAGCGGGCTTTTTTCTTAATGGTGACATCAAAATTACCCACAAATCCTTCCACTTTCTCCACTTCGGAATAAGTCAAAAGATTGATCTTAGGATGGCTGGCTGCTTCCACCATTTTCGGAGTCAGAATACAAGCCGAGCAGTCCAAGGTCGGGAAAGTTTTATCAATCTGGGCCATTTTACCGCCAATGGACGGTTCCTTCTCCACAATATCCACGATATGACCGGCATTAGCAATATCCAGAGCAGCCTGGATACCGGCAATTCCGCCGCCTATCACCAGAGCCCTGTCGGTAACCGGGATAGTAGCTTTTTGCAAAGGTTTATTCTTAACAACTTTGGCCACAGCCATTTTCACCAAATCTATGGCTTTCTCCGTAGCCTTCTCCGGTTCACCCGCATGCACCCAGGAACAATGTTCGCGAATATTAGCCATTTCCACAAAATAGGGATTAAGACCGGCACCTTCCACACAGCGCTGGAAAGTCCTTTCATGCATTCGGGGTGAGCAGGAAGCTACTACCACCCTGTCCAGGCGGTGTTCTTGAACCGCTTTTTTAATCATTTCTTGACCGGGCTCGGAACACATATACTTATAATCCACAGAATAGACTACTCCCGGAAAATCCTTGGCTTTTTCAGCTACCCGGGGGCAATCCACAACCGCCCCGATATTTGTGCCGCAATGGCAAACAAAAACTCCTACTCGTTTCATGCCGATTCCCTCCCGCTCTTCAGTTTAAGAACTTCCTGTACAAGGGGCATGGCATCCACAAAATGTTTATTGAGTCCCAATTTAGTCGGTTCAATTCCAAAGGCCAGACCCATAAGCTCGGTAAAATAATAAACAGGCAGGCCGTATTTCTTTTGGTAAGCCTTTTCAACTTGACCTTGGCGCATATCCAGGTTATTTAAACACATCGGGCAGGCCGTAACCAGGCAATTAGCTCCGGCTTCTTTGGCATTAGCCAAAATCCTCTCCAGCATCTGAAGTCCCACTTCCTTTTTGGTCGTAGGATGGGAAGCTCCGCAGCACTCTGTTTTAAAGGCCCAGTCCACAGTTTCCCCGCCTAGATTTTTAATTAATTTATCCATGGACTGCGGATCCTCCGGATCATCAAAACCAAGACTTAAAGGCCGGACTAAAAGGCAGCCATAATAGCAAGCGGCTTTAATTCCCTTTAAGGGATTAACAACTTGCTGAGCGATTAAAGACTGCTCAATATCGTTAGCCATAATATCCAACAAGGCTTTGGCTCTCGACTTGCCGCTGTATTTTCTTTCAATTATTTCTTCGATTTCTTCTCTGGTCTCCTCAGAAGAGGAAACAGCCACTTCCACCGCTTTACTGCGGGCATAACAAGCAGCACAGGGAATAGCCACATCCAGTCCGGCCTC
>JBMNGP010000034.1:0-255162 GCA_050949905.1 Desulfitobacteriia bacterium
GAGGGAAAATGCCGCCGATACTGGGAGTTTTATTTTCAGCAAGCGGCGCAGTTGGAGAGGGGGTATTAGGCTGAGGCTTATCCCCGGCCTGTGGTGACTTCTCTGTGGCGCAACTGCTTATAATAAGTATTAACAGGAGTATACTCAATAAATTTTTGACCATGAATAGCCTACCTTTCTGAAAAAAGAGCTTCTTGGTGCGCAAAAACATTTTAGCATATTTGGCAAATTTTCAAAAACATTAATATTTTTTTTTGGCAATATTTTATGAATATTAAGTAAAATAATACCAGGGGTTATTAAGTTTATGAAAAAAGGATAAGCGGGATAATTCAGGTTCGTTACATATAAAATAATACGGCGTGAACAGGTTTTGGCAAAAAATCGGTTCACGCCGGAATCATAAGTGCAGGTTGAAGTTGGTGAAAGCTATATTATAAGGTACCACCGTTTTGCTTGAGCTGCTGCTGGGCAAAAGCAACCATTTTTTTAACCATTTGGCCGCCGATAGGACCCCCTTCCAAGCCATTTTGCCGCGCAGAAACATTTCCTTTATAATGGTCGTTGTTTTCGCGGACAAAATCAAGGTGGCCTATTTCGGCAGCAGCTTCCATTTTAAGCTGTTGGAGCAGCTTCTTTTTACTCGCACTTGTTCTGGCCATAAATTTTTCACCTCCATTAAGTATTATTAACAAAATGATAAATAGTTCTCCTTGAAAATAATTCATCAATTGATATATTTGTCCCTGGAATGCGCAGATGGCTTTACAAACGAATTTTTCTTAGCTATAATAAAAGCAATATTTACCACTTCTAGAAAAATAGGCTAAGCAAGGCGATTATCCGTTGAGATAGTCGCTTGTTGTATTTTTTTTTTGAGGGAAGGACGTGAAAAGGTGGAGAAAAAAATTTATATTACTGCTACAGACAAAACCAAATTGGAAAAATTGATTAAAGATGCCCGGGAGTATAACCTGGCCAAAAAAGAAAATTTAAGCAAGCTGGAACAAGAGCTTAAAAGGGCTAATGTTGTTATACCGGAGGAAATCCCCAGCAATGTGATCACCATGAATTCCCAGGTCTCTTTAGTTGATCTGGAGAGCGGGGAAGAGATGATATATACCTTAGTTTTTCCGGATCAGGCCGATCTATTAAATAACAAAATCTCCATATTTGCTCCGATCGGGACGGCCATTTTGGGGTATGAAGTCGGTGATATTATTGAGTGGCAGGTACCGGGCGGTGTTGCTAAGTTCCGCGTTGATAAAATTATTTTTCAGCCTGAAGCTGCGGGTGACTTTAACCTTTAGAATGATTATAAAGCCGGTGGCCTGAAATGCTGCAGATCAAAATTTTAGCCGTGGGTAAGATTAAAGAAAAGTACCTCCAAGCAGGAATTGAAGAATATCGCAAACGCTTGGGTGCTTATGTCCGCCTGGAAATTAGGGAAGTGCAGGATGAGCCCTGCCCTGAGAAAGCTTCAGCGGCCGAAGGGGATAAAATCCGGCAAAAAGAAGGGGTGCGGCTCCTTAACGCTCTCACGGCTCAGGATTATGTTGTCTTGCTGGATATTGGCGGCCGCAATATTTCTTCGCCTGAACTGGCGGGGCTGTTAGCCGAACGGGCTTTTAACCGGCCGAAGCAGTATTGTTTTTGTTCTTGGCGGCTCCTTAGGGGTTGCGCCAGAAGTTCGCCAACGAGCGGATTTTCGCTGGTCTTTTTCCCGCTTGACCTTCCCGCACCAGCTGATTCGTTTGGTTCTCCTGGAACAGATTTATCGGGCTTGTAAAATTAATAAGAATGAACCGTATCATAAATAGGCGCCTGGGTGGCGCCTTTGTTATTGGCGGGCCAAGGCTCTTCCCGGCAGGATTGCTGAGCTGCTGCTTAGTGGCAATTTTGGCATTTTTCCTATGCTATAATGAAAGAGGTATATTCAAAAAAGTGTAGTTATAAAAGGTATAGCAATAAAAGGTATAGCTATTAAAGGTATACTCTATAATAAAGTATAGTCCGATTAAGAAAGAAGATATTAAACATATTCGCTTTCCTGCCAGGAGATAAAAAATGAGAAGCAAACCGTCCGCAAATTCAAGACAGCATTTTCTGCCGGTCAGCCACCAAGATCTGGCTGCCAAAGGTTGGGAGCAGCTTGATTTTGTGCTTATTTCAGGTGATGCCTATGTTGATCATCCCAGCTTTGGCCCGGCTATTATTGGCAGGGTTTTAGAAAGTGAAGGGTTTAAAGTAGGTATAATCGCCCAGCCGGATTGGCTGGACAGTAAGGATTT
The DNA here is from genome assembly GCA_050949905.1 of Desulfitobacteriia bacterium. Lineage (GTDB taxonomy): Bacteria > Bacillota > Desulfitobacteriia > Desulfitobacteriales > Syntrophobotulaceae > DUML01. The sequence continues at coordinate 2,292 of JBMNGP010000034.1, forward strand.
TCAAAAGCTGGGCAGGCCTAGGCTGGCCTTTTTAGTAACCGCCGGCAACATGGATTCCCTGGTTAATCACTATACGGTAAATAAAAAGCGCCGCAGCAAAGACTATTTCTCCCCTGGCGGGAAAATGGGCTTAAGGCCGGATCGGGCTACAATTGTCTACTGTAATAGAATCAGAGAAGCTTACCGAAATATACCGCTGATCATCGGCGGCATCGAGGCGAGCTTGCGTCGCTTTGCCCATTATGATTACTGGAGCGATAAGGTCCGCAACTCCATACTTGTGGACAGCGGTGCAGACTTGCTGGTTTACGGTATGGGGGAAAAGCAAATTGCGGCTATTGCCCAATCGCTTAAAGGAAGGAGTGCCGGTAAAAGATATCCGGCACTTACCGGGGACATGCTATTTGACAGACAGCCTGGAGGAGGTGGGCGATTGCCTGGAGATTCCTTCCTGCCGGCAGGTGGCCGAAGATAAAGCCAGCTACGCCGCAGCTTTCCGCCTCCAGTACCTGGAGCAGGATCCTTACCGGGGAAAAGCTCTGGCTCAGCTGCACGGCAAGAAGTATCTGGTGCAAAATAGACCGGCAAAACAGTTAAGCAGAGAGGAATTAGACAAGGTTTACGCTTTGCCCTTCCAAAAGAATTACCACCCCCTTTATGAAAAGGAAGGTGGGGTGCCGGCTTTAGCTGAAGTAAAATTCAGCCTCTTAAGTTCCCGGGGGTGCTATGGTGACTGTTCTTTTTGTGCCCTTGCTTTTCATCAAGGCCGCATTGTCCAGAGCCGCAGCGAAGAGTCCCTGGTGCAGGAAGCCGTGGAAATAACCAAGTTGGAAGATTTTAAAGGCTATATTCATGATGTGGGGGGACCGACGGCTAACTTCCGGCAGCCGGCTTGCGCCAAGCAGTTAAAAGCGGGTGTCTGCAAAGACAAACAATGCTTATACCCGCAGGTCTGCAAGAGTATTAAAGTCGATCATGAAGAATATTTAAGCCTTTTACGCCGCCTGCGTTCCCTGCCTAAAGTCAAAAAAGTCTTTGTCCGCTCCGGGATTAGATATGATTATGTTCTGGCCGATAAAAAGGATAAATTCTTAAGAGAACTGCTCCAATATCATATCAGCGGCCAGCTGAAAGTAGCTCCCGAGCATATTTCGGCGCAGGTTTTAAAGTTCATGGGCAAACCGGCCGGCAAATACTATGAACAATTTAGGCGCAAGTTTTTTGCCCTTAACCGGGAACTGGGGAAAGAACAGTATTTAATTCCTTATTTTATGTCCAGCCATCCCGGCAGCACTTTGGCGAGTGCCATTGAACTGGCCGAGTATATGAGGGATACGGGGTATCAGCCCGAGCAAGTCCAGGATTTTTACCCCACACCGGGTACTATGGCGACGGCCATGTATTATACCGGGCTGCACCCTTTGACCGGGGAGAAGGTCTATGTACCTAAAAGCAGCAGAGAAAAAGCTATGCAGAGGGCCCTTCTCCAGTACAGCAACCCACAGAACTATGACTTAGTTAAGGAAGCTTTAATCAGGGCGCGGCGCAGCGACTTGATTGGCTTTGGCCCCAAGTGCCTGATACCGCCCAGGCCTCTGGCCAAAACCCGCAGTAAAAAGAAAGCCTCGGGCAAGACAAATTCCGGAAGAACGGGTTCAGCAAGGCAGGCTTCGTCTGATAGAACCAAAGAACGGCCTAAAGACGGCCGATCTAGAGTTACAGGTCCTAAGTCCCCTAAAAATAAGGCAAAAAATCTTCAAGGGGATAAAGGCAAAAAAGGGAGAAAGAAAAAATAAAAGGCGCAAGAATTATTTGAAATGAAGATAATTGTAGAATAAGATTAGGGTAGAAATAGTTATAAATAAGAGATAAATTAATTTTGGTTCCCAAAGTGCAAAAAGGGAGGTCTAATAAGCGATGGATTTACAACCAATTTTACAGGATAGTTCCGCAGGGCTTTTGGTTACTGATGCCGACTTTAGGATTATCTGGGCCAACAAATTTGAAGAAGATTACTACGGTAAGTCTTTGGCTGAACTCCAAGGCTTATGGGTTGTTAACTGCCATCAAGAAGCCAACCGTGAAAAAATTAATAACTTTCTGCAGGAATTTAAAAGAGGACAATTAAAAGAATATACGAAAATCGCCAACGGCATGGTTATTACTTATAGCAGTTACAAGAAAAATGGGGAATTTGCGGGCTTGGTCAGAACAAGAATCAGAATTCCAGCTTAAAGGATTTCTGCTTAAGGATTCGCGCTTAGCGATTATTATATTGCCAATGGTGCTTAAAAAGAACCGACTTGCTGGGCACGAGGGCTCGGTCTACCAAGACCTATAGGCCTGCTGGTTGAGTAATGGTTTATCTAAACTTACGGAGTGTGACTTATGCTCAAATTAAGGAGTTATTTAGCCCCTTATACTACATCAGTGGTCTTAATCTTGGCCCTGGTGTTTTTTCAATCTTTGTCGGAGTTATTTTTACCGACGATTATGGCTGAGATAGTGGATATGGGAATTGTCCAGGGAGACATTCCTTTTATTCTGAGGATGGGAGTTTTCATGTTGATTATTACGACCCTGGGAACTCTTTGCTCTATCTGGGGAAGTTATTTGGCAGCGAAAACCGCCACCGGTTTCGGCAAAAACCTCCGCAGTAAAGTCTTTTCCCAGGTAGAAAGCCTTTCTTTACAAGAAATTAATCAACTGGGCACCGCAACACTTATTACCAGAACAACAAATGATATTACGCAAATTCAGCAAGTTCTTATTATGCTATTAAGGATGGTCGTCAGCGCTCCCCTGATGCTTATTGGCGGGATTATCCTGGCTGTGTCCAAGGACGCTCAGCTCTCTCTGATCCTGGTTTTTGCCCTGCCGCTTATCGGGCTGACAATTTATTTAATAGCCAGCAGGGGGATGCCTTTATTTAAGGCTATTCAGGAAAAACTGGATAAGCTGAACCTGGTCTTAAGAGAAAATTTAACCGGTATCCGGGTCATTCGAGCTTTTAACAGGCTGGAGCATGAACAGAATCGTTATAAGGAGGCCAATGTGGATTTAACTGCGGCCACGGTGAAAGTTCACCGCATAATGGCAGCCATGATGCCCAGCATGATACTGGTTATGAATCTCACTACAGTCTCGATTATTTGGTTTGGCGGAATCAGAATTAACCAAGGAGAGATGGAGGTCGGGGATTTGATGGCCTTCATCCAGTATGCCCTGCTGATCATGTTTTCACTGGTGATGCTTTCCATGATGTTCGTGATGATTCCCCGGGCAGCAGTATCAGCGGCACGGATCAATGAAGTTCTGGCAATGGAAACGGAAACGGGAGCCCAGGCGGAAACACGAATACAGACTGAAACGCAAAGACAGACAGAAATACGAGGACAGACGGAAACGCCAATTCTAACGAAAAAAGAAATCCTAAGTCAAGTACCGCCCCTTGAATTCCGGAAAGTTACTTTTAGCTATCCCGACGCCGAATTGCCGGCTGTGAGAGAGATCTCCTTTGTTGCCGGGCCGGGTAAGACAACGGCAATTATCGGGGGGACAGGTTCGGGCAAATCTACGTTACTAAAGCTTATCCTGCGCTTTTATGAGCCCAGCCAAGGGCAAATAAAAATCGGGGGCCAGGATATCCGGACAGTGCCGCTTAAAGATTTAAGACAAAGAATTGGCTATGTTCCCCAAAAAGCCTTCCTCTTTACCGGGACGATTGCCGAAAATATCCGTTACGGCAAGCTGGAAGCCGGTGCTCAGGAAGTCCGGCGAGCGGCTGAACTCGCTCAAGCCTCCGATTTTATCGGCGAGCTGGAGGAAGGTTATGCAACAGTTATTGCTCAGGGCGGCCAAAATCTTTCCGGAGGCCAGAAACAACGCCTGGCCATTGCCCGGGCTTTAGTCCGCAGGCCGGAGATTTATTTATTTGACGATAGTTTTTCCGCTTTAGATTATAAAACCGATGCCAGACTCCGGGCTGCTTTACGGGAGGTCACTCAGGAGGCCACAGTAATAATTGTTGCCCAGCGGGTCAGCACAGTTTGGGATGCCGATCAGATAATTGTCCTGGACCAAGGCCGAATTGCCGGCCTGGGGCGGCATCAGGATTTGCTGCAGAGTTGTGGAGTTTACAGGGAAATAGTAGCTTCACAGCTTAGTGAGGAGGAACTGGCATGAAGAACGGTCAGAGAAGGGATCCGCCTGGCCGGCCGGGCAGGAGACAGCTGCATGGCGGACTGCATTTAGGTAAGCCCAAAGAAAAAGTCAAAGATTTCAAGGGGACTTTGCGTCGCCTGCTTCAGTATCTGGCTCCTTACAAAGCCAGGATTGCCTTTGTCTTGGTAATTGCAGTCTTAAGCACGGTTTTCAGCATTTTCAGCCCGCTAATTATGGGCAAGGCCACGACGAAGATCTTTGAAGGGTTTCTGCTGAAACTGCAGGGTGTCCCTGGGGCAGGCGTTGACTTCCACTACCTGGGCAGGATAGCCGGCTTCCTAATCGGGCTCTATTTTTTCAGTTCTCTTTTTAGCTATTGGCAGCAGTACCTGATGGTCGGGATCGCCCAAAAGACAGTATTTAAAATGCGCCAAGATTTAAATGAGAAATTGAACAAATTGCCTTTAAGCTATTTTGACTCCCGCCCGCACGGGGAGATTCTGAGCCGGGTAACCAATGACGTTGATACGGTCAGTACTACTTTGCAGCAAAGTTTAACCCAGCTGATCACTTCTTTGGTTACTTTGCTGGGAATTGTGCTGATGATGCTGGTTATCAGCCCTCTTTTGACTTTAATTACCGCCGTTACCCTGCCGCTTTCCTTTTTAATTACGGTGCAGGTGGCCAAACATTCCCAAAAACATTTTGCCGACCAGCAAAAAGCTCTGGGGGAATTAAACGGCCATGTGGAAGAAATGTACACGGGGCACGAAGTTATTAAGGCTTTTGGCCGGGAAAAGGAATCTCTGCGTAAATTTGGCGAGATAAATGACCGGCTCTATGCCTCCGGTTGGAAAGCCCAGTTTGTTTCAGGCATTATCATGCCCTTGCTCTCTTTTGTCAATAACCTTACTTATGTATTGATCTGTGTTATCGGCGGCATTATGGTCGCCAAAAGAAGTATTGAGATCGGTGATATCCAGGCCTTTTTGCAGTACTCCAGGCAATTTAGCCACCCCATTGTTCAGACCGCCAATATCGCTAATATCTTACAGTCCACGATTGCCGCCGCGGAAAGAGTTTTTGAGGTGCTGGACGAGGTTGAAGAAGTATCTGAACCCGAAAAGCCTAAAACTCTCGCCAACCCGCGGGGAGAGGTAAGATTTGAGGATATTTCCTTTGGCTATCAGGAAGGCGAAGTTCTCTTTACTAAGCTCAATATCACAGTCCGCCAGGGAGAAACTGTTGCCATTGTGGGGCCGACAGGAGCCGGCAAGACTACACTGGTTAACCTTTTAATGCGTTTTTATGAAGTGCAGGCAGGAAGAATCACTGTCGACGGTGTGGATATTCGGGAGTTAAGTCGCAGCGACTTGCGTAAAATGTTTGGCATGGTGTTGCAAGACACTTGGCTCTTTAATGGGACAATCAGAGAGAATATTGCTTACGGGCGGGAAGGTGCCGACCGGGAAGAGATAATTCAGGCCGCCCGGGCAGCTCATGCCGACCATTTTATCCGTACTCTTCCGGAAGGCTATGAAACAATACTAAATGAAGAAGCTTCCAACCTGTCCCAGGGGCAAAAGCAGTTATTAACGATTGCCAGAGCCATCCTGGCTGATCCGGCCATCTTAATTTTGGACGAGGCTACCAGCAGCGTTGACACCAGAACGGAAACCTTGATCCAAAAAGCCATGATGAGGCTAATGGAAGGAAGAACCAGCTTTGTGATCGCTCATCGTTTGTCGACAATCCGGGATGCCGACACTATCTTGGTTATGAATAAGGGCAAAATCGTTGAGCAGGGTAAACACCAGGAGCTTTTAGCCAGGGGCGGCTTTTATGCCGAGCTGTATAACAGCCAATTCAGTACGGGCGGGTTTTCCAGGTTGGCGGAGTAAAATAGGCTGAAAAGGAGATTGAACACAGCTTGCCGAATTAGAATATAAAAAATGCACAGTACTGAAAATTAGAGCAGGCGAGCGCCGGCGAAGCGGGGGGAAAGGTTAGCCGTTGGACTATAACTATTTATCGAGCTTTTGTTATTGGGTATTATGTTACATCTTAGGCTGGGTCTTAAGCGGCTATTTTGTTGTGCGCTTCTTATGCCAAAAAGATATCCGCCGGGAGGGAAGCGGCAACCCCGGAGCTTTAAATTCCGGCAGGATTTTAGGTGTTAAAGGTTTTATCCTGACTTTGCTTGGTGATGCGGGTAAGGGTGCGGTGGCTGTAGCTTTAGGTTTTAAGCTGGGATTTTCTCAGGAAGTGGTTCTCCTGGGCTTAACAGCAATAATCGCCGGCCATATCTGGCCACTGCCCTTTAAGTTTAGGGGTGGAAAAGGGGTTGCGACTTTTCTCGGAGGACTCTTAATCTACCATCCTCCCAGCCTTCTTTTTCTCTTGGTGGTGACGGCTCTCGGCTGGTTAGTATTAAAAGAATTTACAGCGGCCGGACTGCTGGCTGTTTTAACCTGGCCTTTTTTTTACTTTTTAGTAGCGAAGAGCCAGATGGATTGGGGCTTGCTGGGCCTGTCAGTAGTGCCGGCTGCCATTATTATTTGGGCTCATCGTCGCAACATTAGGAGCTACTATCAAAAATATTACGGGAAAAACACTGCAGGAGTGGGTGATAGAAATGACCATAACTTATAAGCTAGCTTCAACTGCCGAGGAGTTTGAGCAAATTCACCGCTTAAACTATCAGACCTTTGTTCAGGAAATCCCCCAGCATAGTCCCAATAAGGAGGAAAAGCTGATCGACCGCTTTCATGCCCAAAATACCTATCTGATAGCCTGTGCTGCCGGCAAAGTAGTGGGTATGGCGGCTGTACGGGACCAAAGGCCGTTTTCCCTGGATGAAAAACTGGAGGATTTGGGTCAGTACCTTCCCGCACACCGGGCTGTCTGTGAAATAAGGCTGCTGGCTGTTGAAAAAGAGTACCGGCAAAGCAAGGTCTTTTTTGGCTTGGCGCAGTTCATTGCTAATTACTGCCTTCAGCAGGGCTATGATCTGGTGATCATGTCCGGCACAGTTCGTCAGCTCAAACTGTACCGCCACATGGGATTTGTGCCTTTCGCCAGGCTTGTGGGTAGTGAAGATGCTATGTATCAACCTATGTACCTGACGAGAGAAACCTTTCTGGCTTCTTTGGCCGGCCGCCTCCGGCTCCGGCAACTATCCTTTCTTCCCGGCCCGGTGCCGATCAGCCCGGAGGTTGCCGCCTCGCTTCAAGGTGAGGCTATCTCGCACCGCTCCGAGGCTTTCCAGCAGACCATGGCTGAGGTTAAGGAGATGCTGCGCGCAAGAACCGGTTCGGCTCATGTCCAAATCCTGCTGGGGACGGGAACCCTGGCTAATGACTGTATCGCGGCTCAGTTAAAGCTGAAGGGTGAAAAAGGGCTCATCCTGGCCAATGGCGAGTTTGGGGAAAGATTAATTGACCATGCCGCTAGAAACGGCCTTCAGTATACCGTTTATTCCCAGCCCTGGGGGAAGCCGTTTGAGCGGGAAGTCATAGCTGCTCATCTTCAGGCCGGGAGTGCCAAGTGGCTCTGGGCTGTTTACGGCGAGACTTCAACCGGGATGCTTAATGATTTACAAATGCTCAAAGAGTTGGCGGCAGAGCACAAGGCTCTCTTATGCCTGGATGCCATTAGTGTCCTGGGAGTACTGCCTTTGGATTTAAAAGATGTGTATTTAGCGTCCGGCGTCAGCGGCAAGGGCTTAGGAAGCTACACAGGCTTAGCCTTTGTTTTCCATCAGGAAGCTATCCGGTCAAGCGCAGCTCTTCCCCGCTATTTAGATCTAGGACTCTATCAAGACTCCGGGAGCATCCCTTTTTCTCATTCTTCCAATTTGCTCGAGGCCTTGCACACGGCTTTGAAACAAAATTCCCGGCCAGGTTATCAAGCGCTGAAGAAAAACTTAAGCTTCCTCTACCGGGAAATCGAAAGCCTGGGGCTGCCAATTCTTGTGCCCGAAGAACTCTCTCTGCCTTATATAATTACGATCCCGTTTCCCGACGGCCAATCGGCCGCGGAATTAGGCGACAGGCTCGCTTGGCAAGGTTTTAAGCTTCATTATGAAAGCCCTTATCTGAGAAAGAGAAACTGGCTGCAGATCAGCATTCTTGGTCGGCAAGCAGGAGAAATTCAAAGAATGCTCAAAGCTCTGCAGGAAATTCTTAAGGACTGATAGTGAGCGAGGGCACGTTTATAGCCGGTGATTGTCGCGAAAAAACAGTGAATATAATAATGCAAAACCGTATAAGAATAATCATTATTAAAGTGATTAATATTTATATGAATGTTTAAATGAATATTTACACGAATATAACATGACTATTTGCATGAATATGAACATGTAATTGTGGCTTGTCAAGGCTGGCCAAAGAGAAGGGGATTATCTTAGAAGGCCGGAGGCCAAAGCCGGTAAAGTACTAATCTGAAACTCAATTTAAAGTTGTTTAATTTTTTTCCCTTCTTTTAAGCCTTCCAGCTTGGGATTGAGAATTACCAGCTCTCCTTTCTGCAGGCCTTCGGTAATAGCGACCTTGCGGTCGTTTTCGAAGCCTTTAACTACAGGGCGGATTTGGGCTTTGCCCCCCTCTACCACCCAGAGGGCTTGGCCGTCATTATAAGGGAAGAGGACTGTTTTTGGAACTACCAGCTGATCCTCCTGCTTAGCCAGAGTAAATTCAACATCCAGGGCATAGCCGGGTTTTAAGACTAAATCTTCAGGTATTTGGGGGATAATGGTAACTTTCAGGCGCTGTTCCACTAAGCCTAAGGTTGAGAGCATTTCTACCGCGGAAGGGGCAATTTGTTCTACTGTCCCGGGGAAGATAATATCACCGCTTTTCTTATCCTGAATCAAGGTTACTTCCATCTTAGGTTCAAGGCTGGCAGCGTCTTCAGTTAAAACATAGGTTTCGACTTTGTATTTTTCGCCGCTGAAAACAGTGAGCAGCGGGGCAGCCGGGGGAACTACCATTCCTTCTTTAATCTGCATTTCTGCTACAATCCCGTCCACGGGCGAAACGGCATTCCTTGCGGAGATCTGATAATTTAGCTGGTTAATCTGGGCTCGGACGGCAGAGATCAATGCCGGATAATAATCGGAATTAATGGTATTCTCAGCTTCCTCATATTCTTTGAGGCTGATGACGCCGGCTTCATAGAGCAGTTTCTTGGTTTCCAAATCAATGGTTAATTCCTGCAGGTCTTTTTGAGCTTCAATACTGCGCAGCTCTGCTTGCAATTGTTGAATCTGGAAATTGAGTTCCTGGCTGTCGATACTGACTAAGAGATCTCCGGCTTTAACCTTGTCTCCTTCCTTAACAGAAATGCTGGTGATTTTCCCTCCATAAACCGAGTAAATTAATGTTTCTTTTTCTGCCTGGACTAAGCCTTCTTCTTTTAAGGTTTTGGCAATGTCCTCTTTCGGCACAGTTAAAAGTTCAGCTTCAAGCGGCCGTGTAGCCTGAAAAATGATCGCTCCTATAATAATTAGCGCTAAGACAATTCCCAGAATTAGTTTCCACTTTTTTTTCATCAGTAATCCCCTCCCGGTTATTCTCTGGATTTTAGTACTTCTACCAGACTGAGCCTTTGCAGCTTACGGGCGGCCATAAGCTGAGCAAAAACTATAGAGGCCGTAGTAATCAAGAAAGCGATAATAATAGCATCAGCGTTCACTTCTGGAGTAAAGGCAAAGACATCGTTGCCTATTGCTTCGGCCATTGCGGCCATAAAACCTTTGGTCAGCGGTATTCCGGCCAGCATGGCAAAAAAGGAGACAAACCATTGCTCAAAAGTAATGACATCCAAGACTTCTTGGGGAGACATGCCCAGGACCATCATCGAGGCCAGCTCCCGGCTGCGTTCGGAAAGAGTAATCACGGAAGTATTATAGATAATGGCAAAACCGATAACTATGCCAAAGAGAAACAAAGCGTAATACATTCCGGAATAAGAAGCCATTAAGTCCTGCATTTGCCTTAAAAGGCTCAGGCGGTTTTCGATACTGTTAATCAGCATACTGTCGTTATATTTTTCTTTTAAGAGAGGAATGCTTTCTTCTTCGATGCTTAAAAGCAGAGCAGTGGCTAGCTCTCCCTGCCCGAGGAACTCTTGCAGAGAAGATATTTCCATATAAGCATTAATCCCGACATTTTGGGGGATTACCCCTTGGACGGCAAGCTCTTTTTTGATCTCGGCATTTTCAAACAGTGGGCCTTCCACCGTAAGTACCGTTCCCGGCTCAGCCTCCAGCAGTTGGGCCAGGCGTTCAGAAATCAGCACCCCGCCGGCTGGAGGGTCAAGGGCATTGCCGCTGCTGTCAATAATGTTGTACAAAGTGCTGCCGTCCTTAATTCCCAGCAGAATAACATCTTTTTCGTGCCAGGCATTTTGCAGCTTGACAGGGACTTCGGCCAGGGCTTCAACATTTTTGACTCCCGGGAAGCCGGCCAGCTCCTGCTCGGCAGCCCGCTGGTTTAAGGGGACAGCCAAAGGTATTTTCACATCGTAGGTTTCAATTTTTTCAAATTGTTCAAAGATCATAACATCGGCCAGGTTCTTAAAAGACCAGGGCAGAGCCAGGAGAGTAAAGGTGAACATCATCCCCAGGAAAAGGAAAGCTGTCCGCAGTTTGTTGCGCAGCATGCTGCGCAAAGCCATTTTCCCCTGGACGGTCAGCATTTGCCAAAAGAAAGCCAGCTTTTCCAGGATGATTTTTTTCCCGGGGGGAGGAGCGACTGGCCGCATGGCTTCAGCCGGTTCGAGCTTTAAGATTTTACGGCAGCCCTGGTAACCTGCCGCTAAGGAAAAAATTGTGGAGAGTAGCAAGCTCATCAGAAAATAGCCAGGGGAAAAAGCCGCCTCCAGGCCGGGCATGTTAAAATACTGACGGTAAAGGCTTAAGAAAGGCTCGGTTAAAGCTGAGCCCAGGAGCCCGCCGAGAAGGCCTCCGATGAGGCCGGTAAGCAGAGCATAAGACAGGTAATGGAACATAATTTCAAAATTGGTGTAGCCAAAAGCTTTCAGAGTCCCTAATTGGGTTCTCTGCAGTTCAATCATTCTTTTCAGCATAATATAGAGGATCATAGCCGCCACTGCTAAAAAGAGCAGGGGCATGTATTTGGCGGTAGCCTCCAGGCTGGTTAGTTCTTGGGAAAGCAAAAGATTACTGGTTTGGTCTTTGCGGGGGTAAATACTTTTTAAGCCATAGGGTTTTAGCTCCGCTTCCAAGTAAGCTTTAACTTCCTCGAAGCTGGCTCCGGGTTCCAAAGTAAAAACAAGATTATTAACTGCTGTTTTTTCCGCAAATAAGCTCTGCATTACTTCCAACGGTACATACCCAATGCCAAAAGTAGCCGGATTGGGGAAAAGTTCGCTTGTTGTCCGCATAGCATAGATAAATTCGGGGCTTTGCCCCATGCCTGTGACCTGGAAAGTTTCCTTTTTTCCTTCAATTATCAAACTGAGCTCAGCATTAAGTTGCAGCGAGTTAGCCTCGAAAAATTTGTTATCGACCCAGAGATTTAAGGAATCATCTGCCAGGGGGATGCCTTCTAGGAGCAAAACATCATTAATTAATGAGGTTTGCGAAGTATCCATAGATACCAGGCGAAGGTAGATGTTGTCTTCGACATTTGTGAAGGGAAGGGCAGCATTACCGCTTTTTTCTTCAGGGTTAATTACCCGGACATCTTTAATCAGCCTGCCTTGGATCTCAGCAATACCATCTATTTGGGCTAATTTTGCGACTTGATTAGAGGGATAGGCTTGAACCTCCACAAAGCCGTCGGCAAAATTTTGATTTTCATAAAAGGTTTGCTGGGAGAGCAGCAGATTATCCATGACCATAGATAAAGCGGTATAGACCATCAGGCCTATGGCAATAACCACGACACAGGCGGCATAAGCACCTTTTTGTTCTTTGAGATCCCGGACCATTTTGCGGAAGAGCATCACCACGTCACCTTCTCTGGAGAAATAGGCTGGTCATTGGTTACGATCCGTGAAATACCGCCGTCTTTAATATAAAAGACCCGGTCGGCTATGGCGGCTACTCCGGCATTATGAGTAATAATAACTACCGTTTTCCGATAGTTTTCATGAAATTCCTTGAGAATTTTCAGCACTTGTATGCTAGTCTGAGAGTCGAGAGCCCCGGTTGGTTCATCACAGAGAAGAAGATCGGGGTTTTTGGCGATAGCTCGGGCTAGGGCCACCCTTTGCTGCTCACCGCCGCTTAATTGGGAAGGAAAATGATCCGCTCTGTCCGCCAACCCGACCTGAGCCAGAGTAGTGCTGACATCAAAGGGGTGTTTGGCAATCTCAGCCGAAAGACTGACATTCTCCCAGGCTGTAAGGTTGGGGATCAAGTTATAAAACTGAAAGACAAAGCCCACGGCATCCCGCCTGTAGAGCGTCAGCTGTTTGGAATCAGCTTGGTGCAAGGAGAGATCTTTATAATAAAGCTCACCGGAGGTAGCCTGATCCATCCCGCCCACCATATTGAGCAAAGTGCTTTTACCGGAGCCGCTGGGCCCGAGAATTACTATGAATTCATTCTCCCGGATCTCAAAATCCACATTGGTCAGAGCCCTGACTTCTACTTCTCCCATTTGGTATATTTTGCTTAAAGCTTTAGCCCGAATCAGTGGCTTGGTTGACTTAACAGGATTCATCATTGCTCCCCTCCCTGGTTAATTTCCCTTCAAAAAAGAGGTTTATTTGCCGCAGGATATTGTTATGCATTGTTTCATAAGTAATGTTATCGTCCAGAACAAAGAAGAGCGCCTGAGTAGATACAATACTGAAGAGGCAAAAAGCGCTGTCCATGGCAGGCAAATCGGGCTTAAGCAGGCCTTTTTCCTGGTAAGCCTTTAAGACGTTGGCGATAAATTCTACAAACATAAACTTGCTGGTACGATAAAATTCGCCGAGCTCCTGATGCTTATTGATGCTGTCGATAAAGACGGTGAAAAGTTCCCTGAGGGTATTTTTGTCTAATGTCTTGTATATTTCGATATAAACCTCGATAATATAGACAATGGTAAGAGCTGGGTTGTCACCGTGTTCATTGACAATGGCAGTCAATTTTTCTTGGGGATTGCCTAAGTCCCGGTAATAGCTTTCCATAAACAGCAAAGCTTTAGAAGGAAAATAATTATAAAGGGTACCAACACCGATGTTGGCTCTTTCCGCGATATCGGCGATAGTGGTTTCGGCAAAACCCTCTGTTAAGAAGCAATCTTTAGCAGCTTGCAGGATCTTTTGGCGCAGGGCTTCTTTTTTCTTCTGGCGTACTCCGGCCATTATCTTCACTCCGTATAATTCGATAAATAGGTTCAGTAATGAGTATTACTTGGGGAGTCTATTTAGTAATAAAATTAGCAGTAAAAAAAGAATTAATTCATAAATGAATGCATTCATCTTTTTAGTTTATTGTAGTATAAAAAGCCGGTATTATAAATAGTTAATTTTAGAAGTTAATGCCTACATAATTGTTTGAAGTCAAAATCCAATTATTATAGAAGTTAAGGCCCAAATATTTTAGAAGCTAAGGTCGGGAAAAAGTTACTGCATAGATATTCTAGAAGTTAAAGTCAGGAGAAATGAAAAAACCCCAAAGTTTATCTGGGGAAAACAGCTAACGGAAAAGAGATGAATTTAAGCAATGTCAAGAATTGAATTTTGTCCTATCGGCTATATTGAGTCCAATTATCATCATTTAGAGGGGATTCCCAGACAAAGCGTCCATAAGCCGGAGGAGAAAGCCCGGATCAGGCTTAAAGAAGAATATGTACCTGGCCTTACAGGGCTGGAAGACTTTAAGTACATTATAATTCTCTTTCATTTCCATAAGTCGGACGGATATCAGCTTCTCGTCAAGCCCAAAGGGAGGGAAGGAGTGGCAGCTTGCGGCGTTTTTGCCAGCCGCAGCCCCCACCGGCCGAATGCTCTTGGGATGAGCATTGTCCGCCTGCTGGGCATTAAGGGAAATATCCTGGAATTTGCCGGCGTGGATATGTTGGACGGCACACCTGTGCTGGATATAAAAGCCTATCATGAGGGTCTGCTACCCGAATAATAATGTTTACTGGAGGAGAGAAAAGGAAATAAAATTAATGAAGAAGTCAGCAGGGAAATTAAAGAAATTAGCGAATGGGAGAGAAGAGGTGAAAGGACAGTATGGATGTTTTTGGGTTAATTGCTATGCCGCTTGGAACCATTGGGTTTGTTTTTGGGATCAGCGCTCTTGCACAGTTGGCAGAGCTTAAGAAACAAGTGCTTAGTCTAGAGCAAAAACTAGAAAACATGACGGAAAGTACAGATAAAACTAATTAATACTTCCTCTACAAGCAAGCCTCACATCCTTTATGATACGAGGCGTTTTAATAGCAAGGGCATAAGCCGGCAATAAGAATATTTAAGGCGAGGGGGAGGATGGTAAATGCCAAGACGGATTTATCTGCCAAAGATACCCAAAAAGGTAACGCTGGTCTTACTCCTAATACTCGGATTAATCTTAACGGGCTGTTCTGCAAACTCGGCATCTGTTCTGCCTCCGGGCGGTGAGCAAAACCAAGGCCATAACAATAATCAAAACCACAACCAAAACCAAAACCAGGCCATGGAACTTACCGACCCGCTGGAGCTGGAAAAGCTTTGGCAGGAATATATTTACGATGCCATCCCGACCATAGGCAACACTCGGGAGTTTAGTTCCCCGGAGGAAATTGACCAGGGAGCTATTGCTAAGTTCTGCTGGCTGAAGTATGTCGAGGAAAATGGCACTGCCGGGCTGCAGACTGTGAGTGAGGAAAGCACACTTCTGCTTTTTCCCTTAGAGACCGCCTTGCAGTATGCGCAACGTTATTTTAATACGGATAATCTAAAAGTTGAGGAGATCCCGGATTATGACTACGACGCCGAAAGGCAGGCCTTTACTTTTGGTGAGGGGTCAAAAAGACCCAAACCCCACCGCAGGGAGAGGAATTCTTGGGGCATGGAGCTGGAGAAAGTGGTTAGAAACCCTGACGGGACAATTACAGCTACGCTCTTAAGGTACAATAATTATCTGAAAAATAAACGTCTGGAATGCACTCTGACATTTACTTTAAAACAGCGCAGCGACGGCAGCAAATACTTTGTCAGCGGCAAGAAAGAATATATCGATAATCACCTTGTAACAATAAGCGGGGAATATACCGTTTTCGAAAAGATTAACGGTTTTGAAGGCAATCCGCAGGAGCTCTACATGCTCGGGCAGGCAGGGGAGCAGGTGCTTCTTGCCCATGTGCCCTACGCTGAGGAGGAGCAGCGCAAGCTGATGCATCTGGACTTTAAAACCATGACCATAGTGAAGGAAAGAGAGATAGCTCCAGGTTTCTCCTCCGGTGACCTTAAATTTACCGGGGATAAAATAATTATCTGCACTAAGGATAAAGTTCTTGCCTTTACCCCAGAACTTGAACCCTTAGCAGAGCTCGCCCTCCCCCAATTCCTGACGGCTAAAATTAATAGGGAAGTCACCTACAGCCAACAGCACTTTCCCGAAGTTTTTTTTGGAGGGTATGACATCAGTGCTGATTTAAGCCGCATTGTTTATGCCGATGAAATTGGCCTGAAATTGCTCGATCTTAAGACTGAACGGGAAACACTCCTGGCGCAGACCGTACCGATACCGGACAGTGAGCTTTTGAACAACTCCTATCATTGGCAGCCAAAATTTGTGGCCCATGAGCAAAAAGTGATAACTACTATGTCCGGTTATGAGTTTAATTTGGGATATACTATCTGTGACCTGGTCAAAGGGACGGCTACGAAGCTGGACATTGGCAGCTACCAGACAACCGGCCGCATTCGCTCTGACAGTGGTTTATTGGAAGTCAATAATTGGAGTTATGATGAAGAGGCGCAAGAGGGCATCTATCAAACCCTTTACCTGGATTTCCAGAGTGGTGTTGTAAGTGTGCTGGAGCTGGAAAACCCCAGAGACACGGGATATATTAGGTTTGAAGATATGTCTTATGTAGGTCAGGATTATGCTGCCTTTGTTACCAGTCAAACAGACAACCGGGATAATGCCAACAGCCAATATTTCCTTAGCCGGATTAACCTAAAGACCTTGACTGTTGAACCGGAAATAGTAACTGTTACGGCGACACAGCCGCATATCCTCGGGGTTTTAGAGAGCGGCCAAATAATTTTCTGGTATGATCTTTTCCCTACGGAGAGTGGGGTATGTATCACGAATTAGTCCGGCATTAATTATAATTACAGTATTTTTCTGGCTTCTTATGAACAGGCAAGTCCTCTTTTTACCGAGATACAAACTTGGAATGAACCAATGCGGCGAGCTCACACCCCAAAGCCAGGCTATAATCAAAAGATGATTTTAAAAGATTAGTCACTTTTTCCCAGTCAGGCTGAGGTTCGGCAAGCTCTTGCTCTAAGCGTGCAACTAAGGTAGTGGCTTCGGCTTTCTTCGGAATCAGCACAGTCTGTTCCAGGACGGCCATTATTCTTTCCGTGTTTCCGGGTGCTTTTCCTGCTACACTCTGCCGGATTGTAGTTTGGGCGGGAGCAAGCGTTTTCTGGACCTCGCCGGCAGCGGCAGCTAAAGCCACCAGAAAATTTACACTCAGACGGAGGGTGTAAGCCCGGCTGAAGTTTTCGTAGACAGCCGAAGCTTTGCCGTAGTTAGCCGCCAGCAGGCTGTTGCATCTTAAAAGCCAGTCTAAAACCTCCTGCTCGACGGGTGCCGCGGGGTCGAGGGTTATTTCCTTGCCAGAATTAAGCAGTGTTTCTCCTTCAGCGGCTAATTTTTTCAGGTGATTTATTAGGGCGGAATTTTCTTCAGGCATAGCTTTATCCTTTCCTATTAGTTTCTAAGAGAATACGGGAAACTCATGCATCAAAGCAGCCTGACTCACAAATAATAGCAGTGAACATTAAGCTGCAAAAACCTTGTCCGGGTGGAAGGCCAACAGGCCAGGCTTAGTTAGACAGGTAGGTTTTATTTGATTTGGCTGTTTGACCTGAGCGTTTTTTGCACTTGTTCAGGCAGTGTGAGCAGCGCAGGTAGAGATTGGATATTTCCGAGAAACGTTCCGGGTAGCGGTAATGCAGATATTCCCACTGCAGGAGTACTGCCAGAGCAACGAAAATTAAGCTGTAAGTCCAGAAAGAAGGAATAAAAATCAGCGGGGAAAGATACATACTTTGTCCCCAGTTATATATCCGGCAAGCATGGCAGCATTTATTGCGGACAATCCAAGCCCGGAAAGGGCACCAGACATTAATGCAAAACTGGTCGGCAAAATAAAAGAAGACAACTATCAGCAAGATAATAGTCTTGGTGATTAAGGCTTTAAAGTAGAGAAGACCAATTCCGGCCAACACCAGCAACCAAACGATTAAAGCTTGGAGCGCACGTAGGTTGAATTTTTTGATATACTTGCGGAGAGCTTCTTCCTTATATTCTACTGCCCAATAGTTGCGGGCATAAATTTTTCCACAGCCGAGAGAAGAGCCCAAACGGGGAATAAAAACCAGCACCAGTTCTAAAAGCAGTAACAGCCAGATAAGATGGTAGATGCGGACCCTGCCCCAAAGGGTTAGCTGCAATAAGTCCTCTAATAAACTTTGGTCATAGAGGGCAAAAATAAACGTAATCAGCATAAGAATAGTCCGCAGAATGAATTTTTTTTGGTTAAGAGTTAGGCTAAAGGCAAGCATGTCATCATATTTTACCTTTCAAGAAATTTAGAATATCCGGAATTTAAAGTATCTTTAAAACAGCAAAGGAGTCTCGACTTTCAAAATCCTGTATTTAATTCTGTATTTTATTAAGAAAGGATCTTTCAGATAGAAAAGCGGTTAGTAAGAGGCAACTTTTTATAATTATAGCATTGGTGGGCAGGATAATGCATTGTTTTTCGGGAACTAACTTGGAGCTGGGGCCAAAATCCGAATGATTAATAAAAAATTATTAAATTCGTTCGACATTTTCATTGAAATTTACTTCAGGACTTACTATAATAGGTATGTATTCAGCGACAGCCGAACAAAAAAAGAAGTAATGCAAAAGGAACACAGGCAAATGGAACTGCTTAAGAATCGTATTGCTCATAGCGGCAGGGTTAGAGGGAATGATATCCTTAAAGTTGACAGTTTTCTGAATCATCAGCTCGATATTGGCTTATTTCAGGAAATTGGCCGAGAATTTCAAAAAAGGTTTGCCGATGAAAAAATCTCCAAAATCTTAACTATCGAAGCTTCGGGCATTGGGATTGCCTGTATTACGGCTCAATATTTCCATAATGTTCCGGTTGTTTTTGCCAAGAAATTTACTGCTAAAAACCTTAATGAGGATGTCTATGAAAGTAAAGTTTATTCTTATACGAAAGGGGCTTCTTACCTTATCCGGGTGGACAAGAACTTCCTCCAGGCTGAAGACAATGTCCTGATTATTGATGATTTCCTGGCTAACGGCCAGGCCGTGCTCGGGCTCTTAGATTTGGCCAGGCAGGCCGGAGCTAAAGTTGCCGGAGTGGGGATTGTCATTGAGAAGAGTTTCCAGGAAGGAAGAGAGCTGGTCTTAAAAGAAAACGTCCGCCTGGAATCTTTAGCCCGGGTCAAATCCTTAGAAGAGGGTAAAATTACTTTTGTGGATTAAGCTTATGGTTTTTGGGAGTTTATTTTATTAATTAAGCAATATAAAAGGGAGGAAACTTAGAATGAAAAGGTTCTTTACTGTTTTGCTGGTTGTTTTACTTAGCCTGACACTTATTGCCGGGTGTGGCCAGCAGGCTCCGGCTCCGGAAGGCCCCAAGGATGAACCAATAACTGTTGGCTTTGTTTACATTGGACCTCCTGGGGATGGCGGCTACACTTATGCTCATGACCAAGGCCGCAAATATTTGGAAGAGCAATTAGGAGACAAAGTAAAAACAATTTATAAGGAAAGTGTACCGGAAGACCAGGAGTCAGAAAAAGTAATGCGGGATATGATTGACCAAGGTGCCAAAGTAATTTTTGCTACCAGCTTTGGTTATATGGATCACGTAGCTAATGTAGCTAAAGAATTTCCCGATGTTGCCTTCATGCATTGTTCTGGTTACTTACTCGGTGAAAACTATGGTAACTACTTCGGCAGAATCGAAGAACCCAGATATCTGTCCGGTATCGTAGCCGGTATGAAAACCAAAGCCAATAAAATCGGCTATGTAGCTGCTTTCAATATCCCTGAAGTTATCAGAGGTATCAATGCCTTTACTCTAGGTGTCCGTTCTGTGAACCCTGAGGCTGTAGTAGAAGTAAAATGGACCAATACCTGGTATGATCCGGCTAAAGAGAAAGAAGCGGCTATTGCTCTCTTAGACGCCGGTGTGGACGTTATCGCTCAGCATCAGGATACGGCAGGCCCGCAGGTAGCGGCTGAAGAAAGAGGCGCTTTCTCGGTAGGTTACAACTCCGATATGTCGGCAATGGCTCCTAAAGCCTACATGACCGCCCCTGTTTGGAATTGGGGTCCCTATTATGTCGAACAAGTTAAGGCAGTTATGGATGGAACCTGGAAACCGGAAGCATACTGGGGCGGCATGAAAGATGGTATCGTCGAATTAGCACCGCTTACCGCCAATGCTCCGGAAGGTGCGCAGGCAGCAGTGGATGAAGCTAAAGCCAAGATTCTTTCCGGCGAACTGCAGGTCTTTGCCGGACCGATCAAAGATCAGAGCGGCGAAATTAAAGTTCCGGAAGGATCTGTTGTTTCCGATCAGGAACAATTGGAAATGAAGTGGTTTGTTGAAGGTGTTATCGGGAAAATTGACCAATAGGAGATAGTAGGATGAATAACGGTTCTGCTTATGTATCCATGAGGGATATTACCAAGATATTCGGAACGGTTCGCGCAACGGATGGTATGAATTTAGATGTAGCTAAGGGTGAAATACATGCTCTTCTTGGAGAAAACGGAGCCGGAAAAAGTACGCTGATGAACATGCTGTCAGGGATTTATATCCCTGACAGCGGTCATATTTTTATAGACGGGAAAGAAGTAAAATTTTCTTCACCGAGGGACGCGATTAATGCCGGTGTAGGGATGATACACCAGCACTTTAAGCTGGTAGATATTTTGACGGCCATGGAGAATATTCTCTTAGGCCAGAGGAAAGGCTTTTTCTTAAGCAAAAAAGAACATGAAACTCATATTAAGAAGATAATGGACAGATTCCACCTGGAAGTGGATCTGAAGAAATATGTGTACGACATGTCCGTAGGCGAAAAGCAGACCTTGGAAATTCTCAAAACTCTGTACCGAGGCGCCAAGATTCTCATTCTGGATGAGCCTACGGCTGTGTTAACTCCGCAGGAAACAGTTATCCTGTTTAGAATTATGCGCCGCATGAAAGAGCAGGACTGTTCGGTTATCTTTATCAGTCATAAAATGAATGAAGTCATGGAAATCGCCGATCGGGTTACTGTTTTGCGCAAGGGGCATACTATTGAAACCTTGCCCAAAGAAGCAACCAACCCGCAGGAATTGACAGAGCTGATGGTCGGGCGGCCGATTGACCTTTCGATTAAAAGAATAGCTAAAGTCACAGATAAAAAGGTTCTTAAAGTGCGCAATCTCCGAGCGGTGAATGAAGAAGGGGTTGAAGTCCTGAAAGGGATTGGCTTTGATCTCTGTGCCGGGGAGATTCTGGGTGTAGCAGGGATTGCCGGCAGTGGCCAAAAAGAGCTTTGTGAAGCTTTAGCAGGGCTTTATCCCGTCAAGGAGGGGGAAATCCTTTTTAAAGAGGAAAACCTGGTTGGTAAAACCCCGAAAGAGTTTATTACCCGGGGCATCAGCATGAGTTTTATCCCTGAAGACCGTCTGGGGATGGGTTTGGTAGCTTCCATGGATATGGTTGATAATATCCTCTTAAAACAATATCACCATACCAAAGGGCCTTTGGTTCGCCGCAAACCTGCTGCAGCCAAAGCCGAAGAAATCATTAAGAAACTGGATGTGCAAACCCCTGGGATTAATCATCCTATCAAGAACCTATCCGGCGGGAACATTCAGAAGGTGCTCCTAGGTAGGGAACTGGATTCTCATCCGGAGCTATTAATTACGGCTTACCCGGTACGGGGGCTTGATATTAATACCTGTTTAAAGATCTATGATATCCTTAATGAGGAGAAGCAAAAAGGAGTGGCAATCCTGTACATTGCCGAAGATTTAGATTCATTAATGGGTTTGTGCGACCGCATTATGGTTATTTCTAACGGTGAAGTAACAGGAATTGTCGATGCTCGGAGAGCAACTAAGGAACAATTGGGCGCCATGATGCTAGGAAAAAAAGAGGATGAATATGCAGTTTAGAGTAGTTAAAAAGCCGGATATTACCCAAAAACAATATACAGGAATTATGCTGATCGCGATTGCTTTAGCTCTGCTTACCTCAGGTATCTTTATCTTGCTTTTAGGCTTAAATCCGATCAGTGTTTATATTTCCATGGTCAAAGGTGCTTTTGGCAGCCCTTATAGAATTGAGCAAACGATTATTGTGGCGGTCCCCCTGGTCATTATTTCCCTTGGGATTGCCGTAGCTTTTAAAATGAAGTTCTGGAATATCGGAGCTGAAGGCCAGGTTATTATGGGCGCGTTTTTCGCCAGTTATCTGGCTCTGAATTATCCGGATGTCCCTCGGCCGTTTTTACTGCTGGCTATGATGGTGGCCGGCTTCATTGGGGGGGCTTTATGGGGATTAATCCCGGCCTTTTTTAAAGCCCGCTGGGACACCAATGAAACGATTGTGACCTTAATGCTTAATTATATAGCTTTGAAATGGATTACCTACTTGCAGTATGGCCCTTGGAAGGATCCCAACTCTTTGGGCTTCCCTAAGATTGCCAACTTTACGGACAACGCTGTTTTGCCTAAGTTTCTAGGAGTTCATCTCGGCTGGGTTTTTGCCCTTATCCTGGTTGTTATTATGTATATCTTTATGAATTACAGCAAAAAAGGTTTTGAAATAGCGGTTTTAGGTGAAAGCCTCAATACGGCCAGGTATGCCGGAGTTAATATTTTTAGGACAATTATGTTTTCTATGTTTATCAGCGGCGGGATCTGCGGTTTGGCGGGAATGATTCAGGCCTCGGCTGTAGCTCATACCCTTAATGTGGAGATTGCCGGCGGGGTTGGTTTTACTGCTATTATCACCGCTTGGCTGGGGGGGCTTAAGCCTCCCTGGATAGTTTTAGTCTCGGTACTGTTTGCTGCTATGGTTCAAGGAGGTTCTTTTATCCAGTCGGCTTTTGGCATTTCTGCAGCTTCGGCTTCGCTGATTCAAGCCATGATTCTTTTCTTCGTCTTAGGCAGCGATTTCTTTACTAAGTATAGGGTAGTTATCAGCTCAGAATTGGCGCACAGGAAGGGGGCTCAAGAATGAATGAAGTTTTAACAGTAGCTTTTTTTAAAGCAGCTATCATTGCCGGAACACCTCTTCTTTTTGCAACCGTAGGAGAAATAATTACGGAAAAGGTCGGCAACCTTAACCTTGGGGTTGAAGGGATGATGCTGATGGGTGCGGTTGTGGGTTTCCAGGTAGGCTATGTGACCAATAATCCCTTCTTGTCTTTGCTGGCGGCTGCTTTAGCCGGAGCAATCGGCGCTTTAATCTATGCCTTTCTGACCGTGAGCTTAAGAGCCAACCAAGTTGTAACCGGTCTGGCTTTAACTACTTTTGGGGCAGGATTTTCTTCCTTTATGGGCCAGGGTTTAGTTGGCTTAAAGATGTCCGAACAATTCTCGGCCGGTTTTCAAAAAATAAAAATTCCTCTGCTGGGTGATATTCCCGGCATCGGGGAAGTACTTTTTAATCATGATATTTTGGTCTATTGCGGCTATCTTATTGCTATTCTAATGGGGATTTATATGTACAAGACCCGCATAGGTTTGAATTTAAGAGCCGTAGGTGAGAATCCGGCGGCGGCTGACGCGGCCAGTGTCAGGATTACGGGTTATAAATATGTCCATATCCTCCTGGGCGGAGCTCTTTGCGGCCTTGGCGGGGCTTACCTTTCCCTGGTTCAAGTTCCGGTTTGGCAGGAGAATATCACCGCCGGCCGGGGGTGGATAGCCGTAGCCCTGGTTATCTTCGCTTCTTGGAATCCCTATAGGGCAATACTGGGCTCCTACCTCTTCGGAGGGCTGGATATCATCGGTTTCCGTCTGCAAGGTACCGGCCTGGCTATTTCAACCTATATCTTTGATATGGCACCTTATTTAATGACGATTATTATTCTGGTTATTGTCTCTTTCCGCAAAGACAGAAAGAATGCTCCGCCTAAAGCTTTAAGCGAACCTTATTTCCGGGAGGAACGGTGACGAGGTTTGGAGCTAAACTAAGGATTGAAGTATTCTTTCGATCTTAATGAGACTATTATGAGACTAGAAAAAGCTCTAAATAGATAAGCATAAGCAAAAAATTATAACAGTAAACGGCCAAAGCCCCATGTGGGGAAGGGGCCGTTTTTTAATTATAAGAGTTGAAAACTAATAAGAGCTGAATCCGCTTAAGAGAAAAAATTATCTTGACAAGTGTCTATATACTGTATATATTATATATATACAGTATATACTATATATACAAAACGTATATATATGTTTATATATACGAAGAATTCAGAGGGTTGCAGTTCAATACAAAGTTGGAGAATAGGACATGGATATAATTATTTCTAACGTTAGCGGTGAGCCGATTTACCAACAAATAATAGATCAGGTTAAGATGCTGATTATTAGCGGAGAAGTAGCGGAAGGCGAGGCTTTGCCTTCGATCAGGCAATTGGCTAAAGATTTAAGGATTAGTGTGATAACCACGAAAAGAGCCTATGAGGAGCTGGAAAGAGAGGGATTTATCAGATCGGTTCCGGGTAAAGGCTCCTTTGTAGCCCCTTATAACCGGGAACTGATCAGGGAGAATCAACTTAAAATAATTGAGGAAAAATTAAGTGCGGTGATTGCCGAAAGTAAAAAGCTAAATTTATCTTTAGAGGAAGTTATGGAGATTTTAAGGTACTTATACCTGGAGGAGACTTAAGAGGAGGCTTAAAAGAAGACCTAAGAGGAAGTGCTAAGGAGAAGACCTAAAAAAGATTCAATAAACATCATAGAAGAAGAATCCTAGAAATCATCCAGTAAATAACCGTGTAAACCATCATGTAGATTATTGAGTAAATAAACATGCAAATTATAGTGCAAACATGAAAATCATCTTATAGACTCATCTGGGAAGAGGCTCTCAGAAGAACTAAAGCTAAATTATTGGATGCGGAGGGATAGACAGTGGATAGGTATTACTCGGAAAATTACACGGATCCTATCCTCGAAATTAGAGGACTAACCAAACAATTTCGCAATTTTACCCTGCAGGATATCAACCTGCAGCTGGAGAGAGGTTATGTCATGGGCTTCATCGGCCCGAACGGAGCGGGGAAAACAACCACCATCAAGCTCATTTTAAATCTCCTGCGGAAAGACAGCGGAGAAATAAAAGTATTTGGCCGAGATCATGTCTTAGAGGAGAAGGAGATTAAGAACAGGATAGGCTTTGTCTTTGATAAGAATCATTATTACGGCGTTTTAACCATTAATGAGATGAAGAGACTGATTGCTCCCCTCTACAGCAAGTGGGACGAAAAGACATTTCAAAAGTATTTAAAAGAGTTTAACCTCAATCCCCAGCAGAAAATTGACAGCTTGTCCAAAGGGATGAAGACAAAGTTTGCCCTGGCCATAGCTCTGTCTCATCAAGCGGAGTTAATTCTGATGGATGAACCTACGTCCGGCCTTGACCCGGTGTTTCGCAGCGAGTTGCTGGATATTCTCTACTATCTGATGCAGGATGAAAAGAAGGCCATTCTTTTTTCCACTCACATTACTTCCGACCTGGAGAGAATTGCCGATTATATTACCTTTATTAACCGAGGGAGGATCATTTTTTCAGCTGAAAAAGACAGGATTTTGGAAAAATACACCTTGGTCAAGGGCCCGCTGGGAGCTCTGGATTCCTCGTTGGAACGGGAATTCATCGGCTTAAGGAAAAGTCCTTTAGGCTTTGAGGGGCTCTTAGGCGAGATGAGCAGGCTGAGAGGGCTCGAGGACAAAGTAGTCCTTCAAAGGCCGACACTGGATGATATTATGGTTTATTTTGTTAAAGCGTGATAAGGGGGAAAAGACAATGGGAAGACTTATCTGGAAGGATATCCAAGTTCAAAAAAGAGAAAAAACACTTTTTCTTGTGCTCTTTCTTAGCTTGTGCGTTGGTTATTTGATGCCCACCAGCCCAGGTATAGCCAGTATTCAGCTGATTGTCGGCGTTTATTTGATGATCGTTTATGCCAATGCTTATGATTACAAGTACAATGCGGATATTATTATCAACAGCCTGCCCTTGGCTCGTAAACAAATCGTTACTGCCAAATATCTTTCGGGCCTTATCTTTTGCCTCTTAATGCTCGCTGTTTCCCTGCCGGTAAGCGTTCTGTTCAGTATCCTGGGCTTACCCGGAAGTACAGGATTTAATCTCGCGGCAGCCGGGAGATTTCTGATGTTTAGTGCTTTTATCTTAACCCTTTATATTTCCTTCTACTTTCCGGTCTATTATAAATTAGGCTATATGAATTCCCGCTGGGCTAACTTTCTTGCTTTTTTCCTCATCTTCGGTTCTATCGGATTGATCGGGGCCAGCGGCCAAAATTTCCCCCGGTATGGTGAGACCTTAACCCGCGCAGATGCCCTCCAGCATTTTCAAGGGATCTTAGCCGGTAATGAAAGTTTAAGTTTTTATCTTCTTCTGATGGTGCTTGGTTTTCTGCTTTTGTTTCTATCCAGGCAATTATCGGTAGCCATTTACAAGAGAAAAGAATTCTAAGGTATCCTCCTTACCTGAAAAGCCTGTATTTAAAAAGCTGTTGCCTCCTCTGAGCGGGTCAACAGCTTTAAATTTTTGTTAATTTATTTAGTTGTTTTAAGAGTTTAGCTATGAAGTAATCGGCTATCTAGTAATCGGCTATCTAGTAATCGGCCACGAAATATTCGGGTAATCGCGTAAGCTTGCAGCTATGAAGATCTAGTAGTCGAGATAGCCCTTTTTGTCTTTGTTAAGCCAGCTCAGCAGATCATCTTCGCGCAACTTTTTGATTTTTTGGAGGGAGTCAGGCGTCCAGTCATAGAAGCCGGCGCCGGTCTTGGCTCCGAGCCTTCCTTTGTGCACATTGCCTCTAAGAAGAGGCGAAACTTCGGCGGTGCTGCAAAGATCCGGGATAAGGTAGGACGCTATATTTTGAAAAATATCCAAGCCCCCCAAGTCCACACTTTCCAAAGGGCCGGTCACGGCCAAACGGCGCCCTAAGGCGTATTTGATCGTAGTGTCTACAGCTTCTTTACTTGCTACCCCTGTTTCGACAAGGGCTAAGGCTTCGCGCAGCATAGCCAGCTGCAGCCGGTTGCCGATCAATCCCAAAGCTTCTTTCTTTAAAACTACCGGTTTCTTGCCAATTTTTTGTAATAATGCTGTAGTAAATTCAACAGTGTTTTGGGAAGTACTTTCCCCGGGGGCAACCTCGACTAAGGGGATGAGATGGGGTGGGTTCCAGAAATGGGCAACAATAAAACGCTCCTTATATTGAAGATTCATGGCAAGCGCCGTTGTACTGAGGCCTGATGTGCTCGAAGCAAAGACTGTAGCAGGTGGGCAGAGCTGTTCCATTTTGGCAAATAATTCTTGTTTGAGAGTAAGGTTTTCGGGAATTGCTTCAATGACAAAGCCTGCATCCTCCGCTGCTTCTTCAAGGTTGGTTGTACCTCGGATTTGGGCTTTAATCTGTGAGATCTGCGCAAATTCCACTAAACCGTGCTCCGCAAATTTTTCAAGCAGATCATTAATCAGGGCAAAACTCCGCTGAATACTAGCGGCAGAACGGCTGTACATATGTACTTGATAACCGGCCAAGGCAAAGGAAAGAGCAATGCCCGGCCCCATCGTGCCTGCACCCAGACAGCATATTTTCTTTAAATTTTCCAAGTTCATTTGAAGATACCTCGTTAATAGATTTTTGGCCTTTGGTAGAAATTTGGGATCAAAACCATTATACCAGTTTTTGTATATGGGCGCATAACAAAAAATTAGGAGCCTCCTTAAGAATTTAAGAAGAGTCTCCAAATCTAAATACTACCTAATAGTTTTAACTTGCTAAGTTAGGCGATGATAACTTGTTTGACAGCAAACCGCTTAATGACTATCTCCAGCCTACCGTACAAACTACTAATGAAATCACAACAGGTAACCCGAAAACAAAGCAAAGGCCAAAGGAGCTGCTTTTACATAAAGACATTAAGCTTATTCTTGACTATTGCACTTGAAAAATTGAACCTTCCCGACGGCAGCCCAGTTTCTGGTAGTATTCGTCTGTATCTGACATCACATATACCGTAGACTGGGGATGTTTGGCACAGACGAACTCCAGTAATTGCCGCCCTATACCATGCCCCCGGTAAGACTTTCTCACCAGTAAATCATAAATATAAAGACCAAATCCATTATCATCTCTACAGCGAACAAATCCACACAAAGTATTGTCATTATAGGCAACATAAGTAAGGGAGGCGGTTAAGGCCGCTCGGTATTTTTCTAAGGCAGTTGGGTTATAATAGCATTCCCATTCCGGGCCTTCCTCCCTTAGCATGTTAAATAAGCAGATCTCGTCTGCCGACGAGTATAATTTTATTTCCATTTTCGCACCTCTCTCCAGTTATCCAAATCTTAACTTCTGCCTTTCCGTCAAGTCGGATTATCTTTTGCAGAAGCTGTAATAGTTCCCCACTCTTTTAACTTTGCTTCAAATTTCATTGTGTTAGCCGGACTTGTTGAAGGTAACAATTGCTAAATCTAATAAGATCCGGCATATCACTCCAATAAAATACTGAGCATTTTCTGTGTATTATTTAAGAAAGAGCGCGTGATTTGATAATGATCTGTTTCTTCATAGCTTACCTTTGCGAACCCTTCTTTGATTTCATAGATCCAGGCCTCGGGGTAGGCCATGATAATCGGTGAATGCGTGGCAATAATAAACTGGGAATCTTCCTTGACCAATTCATGCATTCTGGTAAGCATAGACATTTGCCTTGAAGGTGACAGTGCTGCTTCCGGTTCATCCAAAATGTAGATTCCCTTTCCGCTGAACTTATGTAAAAATACGGCAAAGAAAGATTCGCCATGAGACTGTTCATGTAAGGAGCGGCCGCCATAAGAATCAATTAAAGGGGGCCCGCCGGCAAATTCCTTATCCAGATCATCAATATTGGAAGCCAAATTATAAAAGCTTTCTGCCCTTAAGAAAAAACCAGTCTGGGGTATTCTGGTGCCTTTAACAATTTTGAGATAGTTATTTAAAACAGAATGGGTTGCCCTGGAAGAAAAATTAAAATTTTTGGTACCCCCTTCGGCATTAAAGCCATAAGCAACAGCTATTGCTTCTAAAATTGTTGATTTTCCGGAGCCGTTTTCCCCGATAATAAATGTCACTTTGGGATGAAATTTTAATGTCTGCAGTTCTCTAATTGCAGGCAAATTAAACGGATATTGCGAAAAGGAAGGCACATTTTCTCTGTCTAATTCTATATATCTTATATACTGCTTGCTAGTGCTTGATTTCATAAGTGTATCCCCTTAAATAACCGGAAGATTTCTCTAATAATCAGCAATAAGCTTTTTACGTTCGGAGGGTAAGCAGCATAGTTTCACAACGAAAGAAGAGAAATTAAAGATTTTTTCTGGTGACAGGGGATGATAGAGGGGTGCCAAGAAACAGAGTTCCCTGGTATACTCCTATAACTGTATTTGTAAAAGTATAAAGCCACAGTGCCGCCAAGAGGATTGTCAAAAATAAGGTATAGCCTGTAACCAGAGAGCTGGTAAAATAAGCGGCTGCCTTTTGGCTGGCGATGGTATAAGCAGCTAAGGGGAAGATGAAAGCCCACCAGCCCAGGCTGAAGGGAATACCGCTCCTGCGCAGCTGGTGGAGACAAATAATAATAATTATGCCCACAACCCAAATACCAAAGCCCCAGATACAGGCTGCCATGAGGTAAGACAAATCAGTGGAGCCTAATAACCCCATATTTTGGGCATTTTTGGAAGTATCAATTACAGCGCTGACTGCCAGACCTATAGCGCTTAAAAAAATGCCAAAGGAAGGGGTTAATTCCGCCGGGGGCAAAGGGAACTGGGCAAGCCTGACAAAGATTATGGCGCTAATAAAGATAAAGAGGAAGAAGCCGATTCCCAGAAGAGAGATATTGGTAATTAGGACAGTCATCGCCCACTTAGGACGAAGCTCAATGGTCAGAGCGAGAACAGGATTGCCGATCAGCAGCACAGCCATATTGGCAATGGGAGCCATGATCCAGGAGAAGTTCATCGTCTCCGGCTGGGGAGGAGTTTCTACTCGCATGATGCGAAAGGTAGTATAGAAAGTGAAATAAGTCACACCAATAATCGCTATGAGGTAGGTTAGTAAAGAAAGGAAGTAAGTTGTCTGCAGGCTCAGATATTGGCTCCAAATTAAATAGATATTTGTTCCCAGAATAGTTGTAGCCACCGGCATAGTGACAAAGAAGTTGACAGCCACCGGATGGTGGAGATCACGGCGGACATACTCATAATAACCTAACCAGCGTATTATCCAGGGAATCAGCACCAAGAGATAAAGAACAGCGGCTAAGGCTGCTAGAGCTAAGCCCAGAAATTCACCAAGAGGGAAAGAATCCTGCCATAAAAAAAGAATATTGGCCAGCCCGCCGGTTCCCATAATAACTGCAAACCAACTGGGAGCAAAGTATTTTATAAGATGTTTTTCCTGCATGTACACAAACCTCTCCAAATTTCCCAAGTTATCTATCGCAAAGCTTTCGACTAGAAGCTAACAAGTAGAAGCTAAAAGTTTTAAAAATTTCCTTGAGGTTAAAGAAAAAAGCAGAATAAATACTTTCTCATCTTAACATAAACCGGGTCTTGTTGCCATCAAGAAATCACCATAAGCTAAAGCAAAACAACGATACAGGGAGTTCCCTGTACCGTATAAAGTCGAATAGATAAAAGGGTAAAGCATTTGTTTGATTAGCAAAAGCTTCATCAACTTGTTTTAATAATTCTGTGGTAAATCAATAAAGAACCCTTGAGGATGCACACAAGCAGGACAAGTATGGGGAGCTTCCGTGCCATGATGGACATAGCCGCAGTTGGTGCATTTCCAAGCGATGGGGCTGTCTTTCTTGAAGAGAGTTCCGGTTTCCACGGCTTTAGCCAATTCGGCATAGCGCTGATAATGATGTTTTTCGACGGAAGCGATAGTCCGAAAAGCAGTTTGAATCTCGGGCAATCCTTCCTGTTCAGCAATAGCCGCAAAGTTGGTATAAAGGACTTCCCATTCTTCTTTTTCTCCGGCTGCGGCAGCCTTCAGATTAGCTAAAGTATCACCGTAGGCCAGTGGATAATCGGCGTCCACATGGATGAGATTCCGGTCGGGTGCATATTTAGCTAATAATTTATAGAAAACTTTGGCGTGTTCCTGCTCATTTTCGGCAGTGGACAGAAAAGTGCTTTGAATAGCCTGAAAACCCTCTTTTTTGGCAATAGCAGCAGCAAAGACATAGCGGTTACGAGCCTGGGATTCCCCGGCGAAGGCTTTCGCTAAATTCTGAAAAGACTTTGTTTCCTCGAAATTCATCTGTAATCCCCCTAAAATTTAATAATTAATGCCTTTTCTCCAGTTTAGTTTGTGTCAAAATAAGCAGTAGGATTCACGCCTGTTCTAAAACCAAGTTATAAGCAGAAAAGAATTTAAACTATTGACTAGGCGTTTGCCCGGGATTATCCTAATATTATTCTCAGTAAAGGCGGAACTAAACAATGTCGAATAAACCAGTCTATATATCTATGCTCGTTGCCACTCTCTTTTGGTCGGGAGCCTTTATCGCCGGGAAGATGGCGGGCACTGTTTTTATGCCGCTTACGCTCACTTTTTTTAGGTTTTTCTTTGCCCTCCCCTTTATTTTTTTGCTCTTAAAAATTAAAGAACCTGCCAACTTTGTTCCTGCTAAGGAGCAAATTATGCCGCTTATTATCTTGGGTATTGTCGGCACTTTAGGCTATCACTACTTCTTTTTTATGGCTTTAAGATACACGACAGCGACCAATTCCGCGCTGATTGGAGCCACAAATCCCATGGTTACCACAGTCTTGGCAGTTTTATTCTTTAAGGAGAAAATAACTGCGCTGCGCCTGGCAGGCGTAGGGATATCTCTCTTTGGCGTTTTCAGTGTAATCACCGGCCTGGACCCCCAAATAATTGGTGAAATGGCTTTTAACCGGGGAGATCTGCTCATGTTCCTCGGTGTTTTATGTTTTTCTGTTTATGCTTTATTAAGTCGCAAGTATATGATGCAGTACAAAATATCTCCGCTTACCGCCACGGCGTATTCCTTTTTAGTCTGTACGATTCTCAGCCTGGTTTTTAGTTTGTTTTTGGAGAACCCTCTGGCAGCAGCTGGACAGGCCCCGGGAAGAGTATGGTTGGAAATCTTGTATATGTCTATCCTAGCCTCAGTCATAGGCTATTATGTTCAGCTTAATTCTATTCAGAAGATCGGCGCACCCAAAACCATGATTTTTATCAATTTGGTTCCGGTTAATACCATTATTTTGGCCAGGGTTATTTTAAATGAAGAAATCAGCCTCTTGAAGATTTTAATGGCCTTGGTTATTATTTTGGGTGTTTATCTTACGGCCAGGCCGGAGAAAGAGTCGAAAAGCTCAAATAGATAATCTTCCTCAAATAGAAAAGGAAGTATTACTTACTGCTTAATTTAAGCAGTTTAAATACCTCCCTAAGCCCGATTCGATTTGCTGCTTTTAGGGCCGTAAAATACCGAAAATTTAAACAGCAAAAAGCAAGGGCGATGTTAAACGTTTGATAATATCTAAGAGAAGATTGATATCAAAAGGTTTGCGGATAAATTCTTTATAGTTCTTAGTCTTAGGCATGGAATCTTCGTCAACTTCGGAGCCGGTCATAATTACTACGGGGATATTTTGTAAGCTTTCCATGGTGGAAATATTTTCGGTGAATTGACAGCCGTCCATCCGGGGCATGGCATAATCCGTGACGATTATATCAGGCAGAGGACAGTCATTATTCTGAAGTAAATCAAGGGCTTCTTCTCCGTCAGAGGCAGTTATTGGTTTATAGCCCCGGCTTTTAAGTAAGATATACAGTAGCTGATTAACGCTTCTATCGTCGTCAATTATCATTACTACAATTCTTTGTTCATTCAATTTTGCCGGCTCCAATGCCCTTTCCTCCCAAATAATTACTAATTTCAGTAACTTGTATTAGTATACAACATTAAGACAAAGAAAAATGTTGAGGCTTGTCAGAGATAGTGAAATTAATAAGAAAAAAAATGACTACTATTGTAGGATTATTGGGAATTAATACATATAAAATTGAATTTCATTAGTCAGCTGGGATTTAAGGAGGATAAACAAGGTGGCTCGTTTGGAGTTAATTGCTGCAACAGCTTTTGGCTTGGAGGCTCTTGCGGCCAAAGAATTGAGAAAGCTGGGCTATGAAGAGCTTGTAGTCCAAAATGGGAGGGTAATTTTTACGGCAGGAGAAGAAGGGATTTGCCGCGCCAACCTTTGGTTAAGGTGCGCCGACCGGATTGGGGTTAAGATGGGGGAATTCATTGCCCGCAGTTTTGAAGAGCTATTCCAGCAGACTAAAGCTTTGCCCTGGGAAGAATGGCTGCCGGTGGATGCTCGCTTTCCTGTGAGCGGCAAGTCCGTGAAGTCCCAGCTTTACAGTGTGCCGGACTGCCAAGCAATCGTTAAAAAGGCAATTGTCGAGAGGTTAAAGGAAAGTTATGGTTTAAGCTGGTTTGCCGAGACAGGGCCTCTCTACGCAGTCCAAGCAGCTATCCTGAAAGATACGGTTACCATAACTATTGATACCTCCGGTCCGGGTTTAAATAAAAGAGGCTACCGGGCTTTAGCCGGAGAAGCTCCGCTGAAGGAAACCCTGGCGGCAGCCATGGTTTATCTAAGTTTTTGGAAAGCGGACAGGGCGTTACTTGATCCTTTTTGCGGGACAGGAACTATTCCGATTGAAGCGGCCTTGATTGGACAAAACCGGGCACCGGGTTTACTAAGGAGTTTTGCGGCTGAGGCCTGGCCCGCTATTCCAGCGAAGGCTTGGACTCAAGCCAAGGAGGAAGCCGAGGATCTTTGGCAGAGGGATCTGCCCTTAAATATCTACGGTTCGGACATCGATCCCAAGGCTTTAAGGCTAGCCCGCATCCATGCCAAGGAAGCGGGACTGGAAGGAAAAATATTTTTTCAGAAGCTGCCGGTTAAAGATGTACGTTCCCGTTTCCACTATGGCTATTTAATTACTAATCCCCCTTATGGCTTAAGGCTGGGCAACCAGGAGGAAGTAGAAACTGTCTATCAGGAATTAGGTACGGTATGGAAGGAGTTAGGGGACTGGTCCTTGCATTTACTGACAACGCTAACCCGGCCGGAGAGATTCCTGCAGCGCCGCTGGGATAAAAGCCGTAAATTATATAATGGCAGGATCGAATGCCATTATTACCAATTCTTTGGCCCTAAACCGCCGCGCAACACGCCGTAATCTTCCGCGCAAAGGGTGATAATGTTCGAATTTTATAGTTTCAGGCGCTATAATGTAGATAAATATTTCAAAAACTACTAAAATAAGAATATGGTTAAACTGCACTGGACTAAAAGGCCGGGAGTCTTAAGGATCAGAGAGGTTTCAGGCCCAAAAACAAAAGGTAAAAAGAAATAAAGAGAGAAAACAAAGCAAAGAGAGAGGATGAAGAAGGTAGTTAGTACTTATGATCAGAAAACTTGACCTATCAAAACTAGAACCGCTTTATACCAAAAAGATTAAATGTTACATTTGCGAAAATACTTTTACATCACTCAAAGTGCGTTCCCGCTTTGTCAAACCCTTAAGCGTGGAGAGC
This sequence comes from Desulfitobacteriia bacterium, assembly GCA_050949905.1. Taxonomy (GTDB): domain Bacteria; phylum Bacillota; class Desulfitobacteriia; order Desulfitobacteriales; family Syntrophobotulaceae; genus DUML01. Next base: position 36,583 of record JBMNGP010000034.1, read on the forward strand.
GATTTCGGACCGGTGTTTAAACAGGAAGAACCTAATAACCCCTTGCTTTATTACGTTACGGTTTGTCCTTCTTGCGGATTTGCCTTTACAGAGGATTCTGCTAATTATTATGGACAAATGGCACGAAAAAGGGTGCAGGAAGAAATTACGGCTAAGAGAGAGCAAAACCATGATTACTGTGGAAAAAGGGATTTTCCTAAAGCTGTCAGCACATATAAGCTCGCCATATTTTCAGGGCAGTTAGTGGAAGCCAAACATATCGTTCTGGCTAACCTCTGCCTCCGTTTAGCTTGGCTTTACCGAGGAGCTTCAAGAAAGGAGGAAGAGGAACGTTTTTTAGAATTGGCTGCTTTTGAATACGCACAGTCTTATACATATTCGGATTTTGACCCTCAAACTACACCCGAGATGAAAGTTCTTTATTTGGTTGGAGAATTAAACCGCCGGCTGGGCAATTATAACAAGGCCTTGCAGTATTTTAGCACTGTTACTGAGCATCCTGAAAAGAGTAGGTATATGAAGTATGTAAACCTAGCTCGCCAACAGTGGCAGCTTGCCGTGCAGGAATACAAGCAGGAGCAGCTTCAATCTACTAATGGAATTACAAAGGAGTGAAACCATGAGTCAAATAGCTATTAAAGACATTTTTACTTGTGGGGAACAATTTTTAGGCCGCGAATTAACCGTCGCCGGTTGGGTACGAACCCTTCGCGCTTCAAAGGATTTTGGCTTTATTGAACTAAACGACGGCAGCTATTTCAGCAATCTGCAAATTGTCTTCGACCAGAGTCTGGAGAATTTTAATGAAGTGAGCAAACTGGGCGTTGGATCGGCCCTAATAGTTGAAGGTACTTTGGTGGAGTCACCCGGAGCTAATCAGCCCTGGGAGATAAAGGCGACAAAGCTTACCATTGAAAATGCTTGCCCGCCGGATTACCCCTTGCAAAAGAAAAGGCACAGTCTGGAATTCTTAAGGACGATTGCCCACCTCCGTCCCAGGACTAATACTTTTTCGGCAGTCTTTCGTTTAAGGTCGGTTATAGCGTATGCTGTCCATAAGTTTTTTCAGGAAAGAGGGTTTGTCTACGTCCATACACCGATTATCACCGGTAGTGATGCCGAGGGTGCCGGAGAGATGTTTAGGGTTTCAACTCTTGACTTGCATAACTTACCTCAGACCGAAAAGGGGGAAGTGGACTTCCACCAGGACTTTTTTGGTCAGGAAACAAATTTAACCGTTAGCGGCCAACTCAATGCGGAGAGCTTTAGCTTGGCTTTCAAAAATGTTTATACTTTTGGACCGACTTTCCGGGCGGAAAATTCCAATACTGCCCGGCATGCTGCGGAATTTTGGATGATTGAACCTGAAATTGCTTTTGCTGATTTAAATGATAACCAAAGATTAGCTGAGGACATGATTAAATATGTCATTGGCTATGCTCTGGAGCATTGCCCGTTAGAGATGGAATTTTTCCATAAGTTTATTGATAAAGAACTGTTAAAGCGTTTAAATAATGTCCTGGAAGCCGAATTCGGCCATTTAAGCTATACCGATGCTATTGAAGTGCTGAAAAAAGCTAAAACTGACTTTGAATACCCTGTGGAGTGGGGACTTGATTTACAGACTGAGCATGAACGCTTTCTAACTGAGAAAGTCTTTGGTAAACCCGTCTTTATTACTGACTATCCGCGGGAGATTAAAGCTTTCTACATGCGGCAGAATGCTGACGGCAAAACAGTAGCAGCGATGGATCTCTTGGTTCCTGGGGTAGGCGAGATCGTCGGCGGCAGCCAGAGGGAGGAGAGGTTAGATCTTTTAAGGCAGAGGATTCAAGAATTGGGGATGGATGAAGCAAGTTATTGGTGGTACCTGGAGCTCCGCAAGTACGGCGGGGTCAAACATGCCGGTTTCGGCTTGGGCTTTGAGCGCTTGATCATGTATTTAAGCGGAATTTCCAATATCCGCGATGTCATACCTTTTCCGCGAACCGTGAAAAATGCTGAATTCTAGCCATAGTACTATCATAATGGATCTAAACCAAAACAAGTCAAAAAGTAATAAAAGTAATAATCGATAAATAAAATAAGTGTTAAGAAATAAGTGCTACAAAATGAGTGCTAAGAAATAAAGGGCAAAGGAACAGATTTCCTTTGCCTTTAACGTCTATTAGAGTACCAAACAAAAGATGAGCGAGGAGGTTCCAAGCATGAGAGGCCTTAAGATTCTGGCATTCTTTAGCCTGATTATTTTAGTTTTAGTCATTGGCCTTAATGACCTCAATAATCAGAAAGGTGCGGCGGCAGCCCCTTCGGAGCAGGATGCCGGCCTGCTAAGCGAAGCGGAAGCGCTTCCTACCGTAGGCTCCCAGGAAAATTTGCTGAAACTATTGGAAGATGCCCAACCGTTTTTTGCCGATATGCGCAGGGCTGACGGAGCGGATATTGCTGTGATGGCCAAGGCAGCTCCGGCTGCGGAGGCTGCTCAAGCAGCAGGATGGGACTCAGCTGCCGGCGGCTATGCTAACGACTATTCCCAGACCAATGTTCAGGTTCAGGGAGTGGATGAAGCGGATGTTGTGAAGACTGACGGCGAATATATCTACAAGATTACCAATAATAAGTTAATCGTTGCCCGAGCTTTTCCTGCCGAGGAAATGAAGGTTGTAACAACTTTGGATTTTGGTCAGGAAATGTACCCGCTGGAAATGTATGTTGATGAGCAATATTTAACGGTCATCCTTAATAAATATTATTATCAGGCGGAGCCGTATGTCAGGGATACTTTTGAGAACAGTGTCCAAGTTTTGGTTTACGATCTCAGTGACCGGGTAAACTTGCCAAAGGTCAGAGAAGTGGAGATTGACGGCAGCTATGTATCTTCCCGCAAGATTGGCAGCACTCTTTACCTGGTTAACAATAAATATCTGGAGTATTATCTTCTCAAAGAGCACCCAGAAGCAATTATTACTCCCGGTTATCGAGACAGTGCCCAGGGAGGCGAGATTAAAAGAATTGGCTATGAGGAGATCTGTTACTTCCCGGGCAATCCTCAGCCCAATTATTTAATTATTGCCGGTATTAATTTGGATACCAAGAGTAAGCAGCAAACAGAGGTAAAGACTTATCTCGGAGCAGGGCAAAATGTGTACTGCTCCCTGGAAAATCTCTATGTGGCAGTGCCTGAATATCAATATGAGCACAGAGAACCGGTGCCTCTCCCCGAACCTCTCCCCGAACCGCTCGCAGAGCCGGCTGATAAGCCCGAGGAGGAAGCCGGTGCAGAACCCGCTGGCGGCTCCGGTCAGGCTGTCCAGGTATCTCCGGATACTGCGGTAAGTAATAAAATAAGAGCTGATATCCTGCCCAGGCCTATTATTCGGATAACTGAACAGAATACCGGTGTCTATAAATTCAACCTCCAGGACGGCTCTCCCCAGTATGTGGGTAAAGGTACAGTGCCCGGAAATATTTTAAACCAATTCAGTATGGATGAGCATAACGGCTATTTCCGGATTGCCACCACCAAGCAGGAATACGGGCAGCAGGAAGTCGGGATGACTAATAACCTGTTTATCTTGGATCAAGGGCTTAATGTTACCGGCAGGATTGAAAATATTGCCCCGGGAGAAAGGATTTATTCTGTCCGCTTTCTGGGGGACAGGGGCTATATGGTAACCTTTAAGACTGTTGACCCCCTCTTTGTCCTGGACTTAAAGGATCCGAACAATCCGAGCATTCTGGGAGAATTAAAAATTCCGGGTTACAGCAATTACCTCCATCCTTATGATGAAAACCATATTATTGGCTTCGGCAAAGAAGCCATAGAGGTGGAAGAGCCGCATTGGTCCGGGCAGGGGACGGTTAAAAACGCTTATTATTTGGGAATGAAAATAGCTCTTTTTGATGTCAGCAATGTTCATAATCCGGTGGAAAAGTTTAAAATAGAAATCGGAGACAGGGGTACTGATTCCGAATTGTTCTGGAACCACAAGGCTTTACTCTTTAGTAAAGAGAAGAATATCCTGGCTTTTCCGGTTACGGTTTATGAACGAAACCAGGATGCCATGTTTAAAGATGATTATTTGGCCAGATTAGACCCCCGGCTGGCATGTGGCGAGCCTGTTTTTCAAGGAGTGTTTGTTTACAGCCTCTCGCCGGCAAGGGGATTTGAGCTGCAAGGAATGATCACCCACCAGCCAGAGGGCAGGATCATCGATTTGCAGAGAAGCGGCCGGTATGATTATAATCGGGATATTGGGCGCAGCCTGTATATCGGTGACATTCTTTACACTATCTCCAACGGCTATCTCCAGGCCAATGAACTTGGGAACCTAAACCTCAAAGGCGGAATTGTACTGCCGAATTAAAGAGTAATAAGAAGTGAGGATTAGTGATTAAGGATTAGAGATTAAAGAAAGATTGAAGATTAAGGGATTAAAAGATTAAGTAATTAAGGTTTAAGCCTCTGTTTAAAAATAAGGCGGGCTGCTGTACTCTAAGCCGGTTTAGGGTGCAGCAGTTTTTTAAATAAATTTTTTTAAAGCAAAATTACAGGGGCCCGAAGCGGTATTTTATTAAAAAAATCAGCATCCAAAATTAGTCGCTGGCGTATAATTATGTTATAATGCTTTATTATAGAACAAAAGCATAAGTTTAACGGCTGTTTGTTCCAAGGAGGATTTATCATGCCTAATAAGGAAATGCTCCTTATTCCCGGGCCAACACCAGTAGTTGATGAAATCTATGAGGCTCTGGCGCAGGAGACGATGGCTCATACCGATCTGCGCTTTGCTCGGATGTTCAGCGAAGCTCTCACCCTGACAAAGAAAATGTTCAATACCGATGGCGAGGTATTTGTGATAGCCGGTTCCGGGACATTATCCATGGAAATGGCTCTGATTAATACAGTGGCCCCAGGCGAGAAAATTTTGATTGTCAGCCATGGTTTTTTTGGAGACCGCTTCATAGGGGTTACCAATGCTCTAGGGATAGAAGCCGAAGCCTTGGTTGCCGAATGGGGCAAGCAGGTCAGCCCGGCCCTGATTGAAGAAAAACTGCAGGAAGGTGGCTTTAAAGCGGTAACCGTAACGCATGTCGATACCTCTACCGGCGTTGCAGCTAATCTGGAAGAAGTAATTCCTGTAGTTAAGAAGTACGGGGCGCTGTTTATCTTGGACGGAGTTTGCGCTACGGCCGCCCTGGAAGAAGATATGAGCAAGGAATACGGAGGGGCAGGCAACACCATCGATGTGGTTCTTACCGCATCGCAAAAAGCTATCGGGGTTCCGCCGGGTTTAGCCATAGTAGCTTTTGGCCCGAAAGCTCTGGCTGCCAGAAAAAAACTGGGCAAGGTCAACAGTTATTACTCAGATATCAATAACTGGAGCCATATCATGCGTGAGCCCCATAAATATTTTGCGACCCACCCCGTTAACATGATTTATGCTTATCACCGCGGGATGAAAATAGTCGAAAGGGAAGGATTTGCCGCCCGCTACCGCAGACATACTGCTATCGGCAAAGCAATCCGGGCTGCCTTGAGAAGTTACGGAATGGAAACCCTGGCCAAAGAAGAAGTTGCCGCTCCGACCTTAAGCTGCATTCTCTATCCGCCAGGTATAGACGATGCTGCGTTTAGGTCTTCTTTGGCAGCTAAAGGCTTGATAGTGGCCGGGGCTTTGGGACCGCTGCAGGGTAAAGGTTTCCGGTTAGGCCATATGGGCAATGTCACTACGGAAGTGTTCTGCCGGGCTTTGGAGATCATCGGCGAGACCCTTCAGGAACAAGGGCATCCTGCTGATCCTGCTCGGGCAGCTAGGATTTATCAGGAAGTTTTTAACCAAAATATCTAAGCTGAAACACTAAACAGTTGGCCTGTGGCTACCGGATACCGGCTTAGCTCCATAATAAGAGGTACATTCTAAAGAATTATTTTAGGGCGTGCCTCTTATTTTTGTTGGCAAGTTTGGATAATTAAACAAGCGATAAGCCAAAATAAAAAAAACACCTTAACCATCAATAATTAATAAACGGGGTGAGATAGACATATGCATGTTGATCGCAGTGAAAAGAAATTATTCAGGATTATGGCAATAAGCCTGGCTTTTTGCCTCGTTCTCACAGCAGCCGGTCATGCCGCCTTAGGCGACCGGACACTGTCCCAAGGTTCTAAGGGAGCGGAGGTTAAGGATCTGCAGAAAAGACTGACCCAGCTAGGTTATCAGGTAGGGAAAGTCGACGGCATTTATGGAAAAAACACGGCAGCAGCTGTGACAAGGTTTCAAAAAAACCGGGGTCTAAAAGCCGATGGGGTAGCTGGGGAGAAAACTATTAAGGAATTAAAGCGCTTAACAGGTGAAAGCACCACTTCCTCAGGGAAAAAAGTTGGCTACAAAAATTCCGATGTTCAACTTTTGGCGAGGTGCATTTATTCTGAAGGCCGAGGAGAGCCCTATATTGGCCAAGTAGCCATCGGGGCTTGCGTTATGAATAGAATTAAGCATCCCTCTTTTCCTAATAGCATAGCGGGTATTATTTATCAACCCCAAGCATTTTCGGCGGTAGACGACGGCCAGATTAATCTCCAGCCGGACGAGACGGCGGTTAAAGCAGCCCGGGAGGCTATGAGCGGCTCGGATCCTACCGGAGGAGCAATTTACTATTTTAACCCGGCTAAGACTAAAAACAAATTTATCTGGTCCAGGCCGCAAATTAAGAAAATTGGCAAACATATTTTTGCCCGTTAAGGGGGGATAACCAATGAGGGAAGAAACTCGTCAAAAAATGCTTTCTGTGCTCTCGGTATCTTTTGCCGTAGCCTTCGCTCTGGCCTTAGGCTGGGGAATTTATGAATACCAAATGCTTAAGGAATACAAAATTAAAACTGAGAATCAGTATAAGCAAGCCTTAAATGATTTGGTCACAGCTTTAAACGAAGTGGAGACAAGTATGTCTAAGGCCAAAGTTGCCAACAGCCCTGCCCAGAAAGTACTCTATTTAGGGGAAACCTGGAAAGGAAGCAATGAGGCTGTCGCCAAACTTAGTTCCTTGCCTGCGGATGAAGTTGGCATTAGTTATGTTGATACCTTGGTCAACCAAGTTGGTGACTTCAGCAAGACCATGACCAGGAAAGTAGCTTCAGTGGAAAAAATGAATGCTGAAGAGCAGGATATGTTTAACGATATGCATGAACGGGTGATTGATGTTAACCGCCATATTCAACAGCTTGCCAACCAATTTTATGCTGAAAACCTGGCTTGGGTTGACAAACAGCCTGGATTTCTGCAGAAGCTGGGAATCGGTAGGACAATCCAAACTTCAGCCCAGGGAGGAGAAAGCGGCGCCGAGGATCAACAAAAAGGCGAACAGGGCAAGCAGGAAACCCCGACTTCTGTCCGGGGCGGCCTCAAACAACTGGATGCCAGCCTGCAGAAATATCCTCCCTTCACCTACCAAGGTGAGCTGGATAAACATACCGTAGCCAAACCTTTGGGGCTTCCTGAGGGTGAGATCAACGAAAACAAAGCAGTCGCCGTAGCTAAGGAGTTTCTCCAAAACCTTGGCTTCGAAAATGCCGTACCCCAGGTAACAGGCTTATCCCAGCAGCCTTTAGGCGGCTTTGACTTGACCTATAAAGAAGCCTATCTGGAAGTAAGCAAAAAGGGCGGCGTAGTAACTTTTTACCGTGATCAGAGGGAGATCGGCGACCGAAAATTAGATGTTAAAAAGGGTGTGGATAAAGCTAATACTGCTTTAAATAAGCTCGGCTGGCAGCTGGCAGTTACTTCCACCCAGGACTTAGGTTCTTATCTGCAGATTGAAGCCGTTGCGGAGGAAGACAATGTAAGACTCTATCCGGATAAAGTACGAGTGACGGTAGCTATGGATAATGGCGAGGTTATAGGTTTCGATGCCAATCCCTACTATGCTTATCATCATGATCGCCAGTTAAATGCTAAGCTTACCCTGGAGGAGGCCAAAGCCAAACTCAATAAAAACTTTAAAATCTTGGAGAACAGGTTGGCCGTTATTTCCAAAGTTGGTACGGAAGAAGCTTTCTGCTATGAATTCCGGGGAACAGCCTTTGGCGAAGAATATTTAATCTATATTAATGCCGTGGACGGCTCGGAGGAAAAAATCAGTAGGGTAGTAGACACACCGAGGGGCAAACTAATTCAATAAAATTTATGAATTTAATGATTTTGCTTAACGAGGGGAAAAAGTGCTTGCCAGGGCTTGAAATCTTGCCTCTTGAACCTTACAATATATTGGATTGCAAAAAAATAAGCAGAGAAAAAATCTTTCTCTGCTTAACTTATTACCTGACAACAGCAAAGCATGTCTCGTCCGAGGCTTTTAAATCCGTCCTGCATTAGGAAAGCCTGTCCTCAATGGGGATGACATGAGGGATAGGCCATCGCCCAAACAGGACATTGTGGTCAAGGATGTAAATGCTGGTATTTTGAGTTAAGATGTAATAAAATCTTAGGTATGAGCTTGCGGTTAATTGCCTAAGATAGGATAGAACGGAAAAGGTAGGAATCATCAATTATTTTAGCGCCAAGTGATGGACTTAAGGAGGATCCGGCATGAGTATCTACGAAAATATTAGAAATAATATATACCGGCGGCTGGAAGAAGCTGTCTTCAAGGCGAAAGCCAGTGGAGACTTGAATTTTGAGGAATGCCCTGCTTTTGTCCTGGAAGAGCCGCGGGAGCGCCAGCACGGTGATCTGGCAACTAATCTGGCCATGCTTTTAACCAAACAAGCTAAACGCGCACCGCGGGAGATTGCGGAAATAATTCTGAAGAATTTGCCGAAGGAAAACACTTGGATTTTGTCCTCGGAAATAGCCGGACCTGGCTTCATCAATTTCCGGCTTGATCCTGCCTGGCTGCAAGATGTTATTCCGGAAGTATTGGCTCAGGGTGAGCAATATGGCTCAGTAAATATTGGGCAGGGGCAAAAAGTCCAGGTAGAGTTTGTCAGCGCCAATCCTACAGGCCTTTTACATATGGGCAATGCCAGGGGCGCGGCACTGGGCGACAGTTTGGCTTCTCTCTTGTCTATGGCCGGTTATCATGTGGAGAGAGAATTTTATATTAACGATGCCGGCAATCAAATCCATAATTTTGCCCTCTCTCTGGAAGCACGCTATTTGGAGCAGTTTGGCCGGGAGGTAGAATTTCCGGAAGCGGGTTACCATGGGGAAGATTTGATTGATACAGTTAAAAAGATTATTGAGAGGGATGGCGACCGTTATCTGAAGATGCCGGCTGAACAGCGCCGGGAAGCGCTTGTCCGCTATGCCTTAACAGAAAAGATAACAGCGATCAAAGGAACACTGGAGGATTTCGGGGTTTTTTACGATGTATGGTTTAGTGAACAATCCCTGCATGACTCCGGCTATATCCAGGAGACAATGCAGTTTTTAAAAGACAAAGGCTATATTTATGAGCAGGAAGATGCCCTCTGGTTTAAAGCAACTTTGCTGGGCGATGAGAAGGATGAAGTCATAGTTCGTTCCAATGGCTTAGCAACTTATTTTGCTGCAGATATTGCCTATCATCGTCATAAGTTTGAGCGTGGTTTCAGTAAAGTAATCAATATTTGGGGAGCAGACCACCATGGCCATGTGGCCAGGATGAAAGGAGCGATGCAAGCTCTTGGCTATGAACCGGACTCTCTGCAGATTATTCTGATGCAGCTGGTTAGGCTAATCCAAGGTGGAGAAGTCGTCCGCATGTCCAAACGTTCCGGCCGGTATATTACTTTGAGAGAGCTTATGGATGAGGTAGGGAAGGATGCCGCCAGGTTTTTCTTTATCCTCCGGGATCCTGATTCTACTGTAGAATTTGATTTGGATCTGGCTAAGGAGGAGTCTGCGGACAATCCGGTTTATTATGTGCAGTATGCGCATGCCCGACTCTGCAGTATTTTGAGACAAGCTAGGGACTTAGGATATGACCCGGAGGTTGTGCCCAGCCGGGAGCAGCTGGCTCTCTTAATTTCCCCGGAAGAAAGGGATTTGCTCAAGAAAATTGCTGATCTGCCGGGGGAAATAGCGCTGGCTGCTAAGCTTACCGAACCCCATCGCTTAGCAAGATATATTTTGGATTTAGCCGCTTTATTTCATACTTTTTACAACAGCCAGCGAGTACTGGTGGAGGAGGAAAACTTAAGGTCAGCCCGCTTAAGCCTGGTTCGGTCTGTCAGGTATGTCTTGGCCAATGTATTAAAAGTACTCGGAGTTTCAGCCCCGGAAAGAATGTAAATTAAATATGGATACCAAGCAGGAATGGCTTTGGTTCAGTGAAGTTATGGGATTTTAAGAACAACGGATTTTTGACTACGAGATATTGAAGAAAGGGTAGAAAAAGGATGACCAAATTCGTATTTGTAACCGGAGGAGTGGTTAGTTCCCTGGGAAAAGGAATAACGGCAGCTTCTTTAGGGTGTTTGCTCAAAAACAGGGGACTAAAAGTGGCTATCCAAAAATTTGATCCGTATATCAACGTTGACCCCGGAACGATGAGCCCTTATCAGCATGGTGAAGTCTTTGTCACTGACGATGGTGCAGAAACCGACCTGGACCTTGGCCATTACGAGAGGTTTATTGATGTCCCGCTTTCCCGCAACAGCAATATCACCGCCGGTAAAATTTACTGGTCGGTTATAACCAAGGAACGCAAAGGGGAATACCTGGGTGGCACGGTACAGGTTATCCCCCATGTAACCAATGAGATTAAAGAACGCATCTACGACGTAGCCCGCGAAAGCAACCCCGACATCGTGATTACCGAAATAGGCGGAACGGTGGGGGATATCGAATCACTACCTTTCCTGGAAGCCATCCGCCAGGTGCGGGGAGACATGGGTAGGGAGAATGTTTGTTATATTCATGTCACCCTGCTGCCTTACCTCGCGGCTTCCGAAGAGGTAAAAACCAAGCCCACCCAGCATTCGGTCAAGGAATTGAGGGGAATCGGTATCCAGCCGAATATTTTAGTTTGCCGGGCTGATCAGGATATTAATGACGATCTGAAAGAAAAACTAGCCTTACTCTGTGATCTGGATAAAGAGGCTATTATTACGGCTACAACAGCTCCGACCATTTATGAGGTTCCGCTTCTGATCCAGCAGGAAGGCCTGGATGATATAGTGCTAAGGCGTTTAGGCCTGGAAGCACCACCGGCGGATATGACCGCCTGGGAGAAAATGGTGAAAAAAATTAAGTCACCCTGCAAGCATACGGAAATTGCTATCGTCGGTAAATATGTAGCTTTACCGGATGCCTACTTAAGTGTGGCCGAAGCATTGCGCCATGCCGGGACCGAGCAAGGGGCAGGGGTGAAAATTCGTTGGATTAATGCCGAAGAGTTGGAAGATCCGGGTGTATCTTTAAGCGAAGTCTTTGCAGGGGTTGATGGCATCTTGGTTCCCGGAGGATTTGGCAGCCGGGGAATTGAAGGCAAGATCAAAGCCATCCAGTATGCTCGCGAGCAGAAGGTGCCCTATCTGGGCATATGCTTGGGGATGCAGTGTGCGATAGTGGAGTTTGCCCGCAATGTCTGCGGTTTAAATGGAGCAAACAGCACGGAATTTAACCGGGATTGTGAGCATCCGGTGATCGATCTTTTGCCTGAACAAAAAGGGATTGAAGATCTTGGGGGGACAATGCGTTTAGGAATTTCGCCGATTAAGCTTCAAGCTGCCAGCAAAGCCTCTGCTGTTTATCAGCAAGAGGAAATCTACGAAAGGCACCGCCACCGCTTTGAATTTAATAACGAATACCGGGAAATATTTACGCAAAAACAGTTTCTTTTTTCCGGGACATCGCCGGACGGACGTTTGGTGGAAATTATCGAATACCCCGATCATCCTTGGTTTGTGGCCTCCCAATTCCATCCGGAATTCAAATCCCGCCCCAATAGGCCTCATCCCCTTTTCCGAGGGTTTATTACAGCCGCTTTAAATCAGAAGTAAGAACGATATTCAATGCCAAGAACCGGTTCTTGAGGAAGGGATCGGGGACTGGCTTTTTCTTTTAGGTGGTATCTGGTAAGGAACGGCTGGCAATAATGTCTTTAGGAGGTAAACAGTAATGCACTATACTGCCAAATGGCTGGAAAACAAAGATAAGGACTTATTCAATTCGTTTATTTGCCGCCATCCCAAGGGACATGCTATGCAATTATGGGAGTGGGGAGATATTAAAGGCCGAACCGGCTGGCAGCCCTGGCGTTTGATCCTGGAGAGCGAGGGAGAAATTGTAGCTGCGGCCACTATCCTGGAGAGAAAACTGCCCTTTTTGGGAGCCCCCATTTTTTATTGCCCTCGCGGGCCGGTTGTTGACATGGCGGATAGGGAGCAATTAGCGGCGGTATTCCGGGAAATTAAAGAATTGGCCAAAAAGCGCCGCGCTATCCTTGTAAAAATTGACCCCGATATTAAGAATGACCCTAACAACCCCGGACCGGCGGCAGACCTCAGAGAATTTCTGGTGGGGGCGGGTTTCAAGCAGGTTGACAAAGGTCAGAACTTTGAGGGTGTGCAGCCTAAATTTGTTTTTCGCCTGGATATTTCGCCGGATGAAGATACACTTTTAGCTAATATGCATCAAAAAACTCGCTATAATATCCGCCTGGCGATGAAAAAAGGGGTTAAAATTCGCTTTGGAACCAGGGAAGACCTGCCGGAATTTTACCGGGTGTTGCAGGAAACAACGGCCAGAGACAATTTTCTGGTTAGGTCTTATGCTTATTTTGAAGACTTATATGACACCTTGGTGCCGGCCGGTTATGGCCAGCTTTTTATCGGTGAATACGCAGGACAAATTATTGCCGGAACCTTGGCTTTTATCACCGGGAAGAAAGCCTGGTATATTTATGGTGCTTCTGCCAACTCGCACCGCAATGTTATGCCTAATTATCTTATCCAGTGGGAAATGATTCGCTGGGCTAAAGCCAACGGGTGTACTTTATATGACTTCCGGGGGGTATCCGGGGATTTAAGTGAAAACAATCCTCTCTATGGTCTGTATAAGTTCAAAAAAGGGTTTAATGGAGAGTTTGTGGAATTTATCGGGGAATGGGACTATGTCTACAGGCCGCTTTTTTATGCTCTTTGGCAGCTGGCCGAGAAAGTTTATTCCGGCGGGCTGAAAAATATGCTGGTGCGCCTGCGGCATAGATCATAGCAATAGCCGGCTGCTGTTACCCATGATGTTTTATTACTCTTTTTTGTCCTATTTACAAGGATTTATTAGAAGTCAGGCGAAAGGATTCTACAATGGCTGATCTTTGGATTGAAGTTGATCTGGATGCGGTAATTCATAATTATCACGAAATATTAGCCAAGCTTTCCCCGGAGTGTCAGCTGATGGCCGTGGTCAAGGCCGATGCTTATGGCCTGGGGGCGGTAGAAGTGGCCAAAAGCTTAGAAGCAGAGGGCTGCCGGGCGTTTGCCGTGACAACCATTGCCGAGGCTTTAATCTTGCGGCGGGAGGGCTTACAAGGGAGAATTCTGGTCTTAGGGCCTAGCAGCAAAGAAGATTGGGGACAGGCTATAGCCCAAGGGGTGGAGCTGACGGTCTCGCAGCTGGAATGGATTCCCCTTCTGGAGGAAACTGCCGTCCAAAACGGTTGTGAGGCTTTCATTCATCTTAAACTGGAGACCGGGATGGGTCGGACAGGCTTTACCGGGGACCAACTCACCGCAGTGGCGGAGGCTTTGCAACAATCCGCCCATCTATCAATTGTAGGAGCTTACACTCATTTTGCCCGGGGAGCTCAGCGGGATCAAGCTTATACCCGCAGTCAATATGAGAAGTTTCAAAGCTATGTAGGCCAGCTGGAAGAAATGGGCCTGAGCATACCTTTGAAGCATGTCTGCAACAGTGCGGCCTTTCTCGATTACCCGGAATACCATCTTAACATGGTCAGGGTTGGTACATTGCTCGGGGGGCACTTTCCTGCCCCTGCTTTTGCCGGGACACTGAACCTTAAAGATCCCTGGACGGCGAAGGCCAAGATTGTCCACCTGCAAAAGGCTGCTCAAGGGACTTATGTCGGCTATCAAAGCATTTATAAATGCAAGCGGGATACCTCTTTAGCCGTGGTGCCCGTTGGTTATGCCGATGGTTTTGGCCTGGAACCGAAACTAGTCCCCCAGGGGCTGGCGGACTTGGCCAAAATATTCATCAAGAATACGGCGGCTCTTTTGGGCCTTCACCTAGGAAGAGAAAAAATCCTGCTGCGGGGACAGACTGTTAGTACCGCGGGCAAGATTGGCATGCAACTGACTGTTTTAGATACAGGCCGGCTTCCCGTAGAGCTCGGGGAAGAAGTAGTAATTCCCTTAAGGAGAACGCTGGCTAACCCGCGTATACCAAGAATCTACAAAAAGAATGGAAAAATTTATAGAAAAAGGGTAATTGAAGAAGGATTTTTGTCAATAAATGAAGAATCAATTAGTTTATCCGATGTCTAAAAATTTATTACCGATAAATGTTCCAAGCGAAAAATACATATATAACTATATAGAAGAAATGAAATATAAAGTGCTGGAAACAAGTGCGGAAGCTAAAAGCTGGGATTTATTTCTAAGCACAAATCGAAAACCGAAGGGGAGAGGTAGTTGTTAAAGTTACTGATTGTTGATGACCAGAAAGGGATTAGAAGACTTTTAACTGAGGTTTTCCTGGAGTATGGCTATGAAATTGAATCCTGTGCTAATGGTTTGAAAGCTTTGGAGTTAATACCGGAGTTCAAACCTGATTTAATCATCATGGATGTTAAGATGCCGGGAATGAATGGCATAGATGTTATAAAAAAAGTAAGAGAGACGAATAAGGATATTAAGGTAATTATGATGACTGCTTATGGTGACCAGCACTATATCAGCCAGGCTGAAGCTTTGGATGTTGCTAAGTTTATTATTAAGCCCTTCGACTTGAATGAACTTAAAAAACAAGTAGGGGAAATTCTCCAGGATAAAGATTTTTGGATTGGGAGTTAAGCGTTCCGGAGCTTGTGGCTCCTAATTGCCTCTACTCAAACTTTGCGGGAGCTTGAAGAAAAGCTCAATTCCAGGCAAGAAAGCAGACCAACCTTTGCGGTTAGAAGTCTGTTTTTTTCTTTTTGGCTTTTTGGGGAAAGCCGTTAAGAATTATTCCTAAATTCCTCGGTATAAGGCAGGAAAACTATTGCCGTTGGAGAAATATATCTGGGAGGAGAGTGGGAAATCATGATAGTATCAACCGATACAACTATCGGTATTCAGTGTGCCCAATGCGGAGAATTGCAGTTTAAGACTCTTTCAGTCTTTGCCTATTCCCACTTTAATAAAGATAGTTTCTGCAAGGCTTGCGGTGCTCCCTTAACAACCTTGACAAGTTTTACCCCAGGAAGATTTTGTCTGGAATACCCCTGCATTTATTGCGGTGAAACTCATTATATTATAGTGAAAAGGGTATTGCTGTGGGGTGATAAACTGCTGGAACTTTCCTGCACGGCTAAAGAACTGCCGGTTGGCTATATTGGACCCCAAAACCAGGTAGTCGGTTCTTGCCAAGAGCTGAAGAAAACATTTGTCCAGGTTGCTTCAGAACTTGTTAAGGATGAGGAGTCAGAAGCAGAGTTCGAGAATTTCTTCGTAGTTTATGCCGTCATGGAGAAGCTGAGCCAAATGGTGGAACGTAACCAGCTGGGTTGCCGCTGCGGGAATCATAATTTGGTTGTCGAGATTTTAAGCGACAGGATAGAACTGATCTGTGAAACCTGTAAGGCTATCGGGGTAATTCATACAGACAATAAGGACATTTTGCGCATACTAGATGAGATGGCTTCAATCTTTTTAGAAGAAAATACAACCTGGTTTCTCAAAGACTCTTTTCCAGACCATAATATGGTCAAAAATAAATGAGTGGAGGCGTTGGTAGATGAGTTTCGTTTCAATTAAAGACCTGCTGCAGAAAGCACAGCAAGGCCGTTATGCTGTGGGGGCTTTCAATTGCAATAATATGGAGATTGTTCAGGCCATTGTGGCTGCAGCCGAAGCGGAGAAGGCTCCGGTTATCATCCAGGCCAGCCAGGGTGCCATCAAATACGCCGGCTTAAATTACATAACAGCTCTCACCAAAGTGGCTGCTGCCAGTGTTAAGGTGCCGGTCGCACTGCATTTAGATCACGGAACAAGTTTTGACCAGTGTGTCCGGTGTATGGGCGGCGGTTTTAGTTCGGTGATGATCGATGGTTCCAAGCTGTCTTTAGATGAAAACATTGCTTTGACGAAAAAGGTTATTGAAGTTGCCCGTCCTTTAGGGATCTCTGTCGAGGGAGAACTGGGGAAAATCGGCGGGACTGAAGATGATATCAGTGTTTCCGAGAAGGACGCTTTCTTCACCGATCCTGCCGAAGCGGAAAGATTCTGCCGGGAGACCGGGGTGGATGCCTTAGCTGTTGCCATAGGGACTGCTCATGGCCAGTATAAAGGCATTCCTAAGCTGGACTTTGAACGCCTGCAGGCGATTGCGCAGAGAGTCTCGACGCCTCTTGTCCTGCATGGCTCTTCCGGGGTACCGGATGATGCTATCCGCCAAGCAGTAAAGCTGGGCGTAGCTAAAGTAAATATTGATACTAATATCCGGGAAGCCTTTACTGAGGCCGCCCGCCAGGTATTTACCGCTAATCCTAAGGAGATAGATCCCCGGAAAGTACTGGGGCCGGCCAGAGAAGCAGCGATTGAAATTATCAGGGAGAAAATTCGGCTCTTTGGCAGCAGCGGCCAAGCATAATAAGCGGCACCTTAGCGCATTCTAAACTAGAGCTGGAAGTTTATTGCCGGATTAAAGCAAAGCATAAGATATCCGGCTAAGAATTAGTTTGGTTGAAGAGGCTAAGGAGGTTAAGCCAGATGCGTTTTTTCTTGGATTCGGCCAATCTAAAGGAAATAACCCAAGCCTGGGAGATGGGGGTTATTTCCGGGGTTACCACCAATCCTTCCTTGGTGGCTAAGGAAGGAGCGGATTTTCATAAGCTTATCCGGGAAATTGCCGGTATTGTTGACGGGCCGATCAGCGCGGAAGTAATCGCTTTGGATTCTGAGGGAATGCTTTCTGAGGCGAGAGTTCTCGCCGGGCTTGCTCCTAATGTTGTTGTTAAGATTCCCATGACGCCTGAGGGCTTAAAGGCAGTCAAGACCTTGGCTGCAGAAGAAATCCCTACTAATGTCACTTTAGTCTTTACCCCTATCCAGGCTTTGTTGGCTGCCCGGGCCGGTGCGGCTTTTGTCAGTCCTTTCTTAGGAAGGCTCGATGATATTGGGGAAGTAGGAATAAAGCTGCTGGAAGATATTTGCGAAGTTTTTACGGTGCATGATTTGGACTGCGAGGTGATTGCTGCCAGTATCCGCAATCCCGTACATGTCTTGGAGGCTGCTAAAATAGGAGCGGACTATGCTACAGTACCGTTTACCGTACTTAAACAATTGTCGGGGCATCCTTTAACCACAGCAGGGATTGAGAAATTCCTGGCAGACTGGAAGAAAGTTTCAAGGAGTTAAAGATGAACCTAAGCTGAGAATAAGCTATAATATAACTTATCAATGATTTCCTCCGGCTTTATTTCAAGTTTTTATTAAGTTTTTTTACTTCAAGGTTATTACTCAAGGCTGAATTATAAGCTTAAGCCTTGAATTTTTTCTGTGAGGAGGATACGTATGGAAAGAGAACTCACCATGGAGTTTGCCAGGGTTACAGAGGCAGCTGCTCTGGCCTCAGCCCGCTGGGTTGGGATGGGACAAAAGGAAGCTGCCGATAATGCCGCGGTCGAAGCCATGAGATCGTTGTTTGATACTGTTCATATGGACGGGACGGTAGTAATCGGCGAAGGGGAAATGGATGAAGCTCCCATGCTTTACATTGGGGAAAAGCTGGGCACTGGGGAAAAACCGGAGGTGGATGTTGCGGTTGACCCTCTGGAAGGCACCAATCTGGTAGCCAAGGGAATGCCCGGGGCTATTGCTGTCCTGGCTGTTACCAAAAGGCACGGCTTGCTTCACGCGCCGGATATGTACATGAATAAAATCTCGGTTGGCCCCCAGGCTGCCGGGCGAATCCATCTTGACGCACCTGTTGCGGAAAATTTGGCTAATGTTGCCGAGGCCATGCATAAGAAAGTCCAGGATTTAACTGTGGTAATTTTGGATCGTCCCCGTCATTATGAGTTGATTAAGCAGGTCAGGGAATGCGGAGCCAGAATCCGCTTAATTACCGATGGCGATGTTGCTCCGGCGGTGGCCTGTGCTATTGAAGGCAGCGGTATCGATATCATGATGGGGATCGGCGGGGCACCGGAGGGTGTTCTGGCTGCCGCGGCATTACGTTGTATGGGCGGCGAAATGCAGGGCAGGCTCTGGCCTGAGGATGAAGCCGATATTGAAAGAGCCCGGAAATTAGGAATTACCGATATTAATAAACTACTCACTTTGGATGACCTGGTGAATACGGACGATATATTCTTTGCCGCTACCGGTATTACGGAAGGAGCTTTGCTCAAAGGAGTAACTTTTAACAGCTATGGAGCTACCACCCACAGTGTGGTAATGCGGGGTAAGACCGGAACGGTGCGTTTTATTGAAGCCAAACATTATTTTGCTAAGAAACCTAAATATGCTATAAAAGGCGCCTATTAAGATAGCTGGGAGGCTCTATGTCATTCTGAAAGAAGTGCTGCCTTTTGTCAGCCAACACCTAAAAATGAGTTCTTGACCCGCTGTCAGTGTTTATGCTAAAATATTTTAAGTTGACTGCAAAATATGCTTAGCGGATCTGAAGGAGAAGGAAGGTGACTGAGCGTGAAGGAAAAAATCCATCCTAAATACCAACAAACTACGATTAGCTGTGTCTGCGGCAATGTTATAGAGACAGGTAGCACCAAGAAAGACATTAGAGTTGAAATCTGTTCCAAGTGCCATCCTTATTACACAGGTGTTCAGAGATTTGTTGATTCCGGTGGACGTGTCGACCGCTTTAAAAAGAAATACGGAATGCAATAACAACGGCTGCGGTCGTTGCCAGGAAAAGGAGCAGAGCGCAAGCTCTGCTTTTCAATTATCTGTTTTTTAATTAAGGCATTTTTTTGCTGAAGCAGTGCTTTACCCAGTGCCCTTTTTGAGCTTTAAAAGAGGATTTAGTTAGAGAATAAGTAAAAATTGGAGAGAATATCATGGGGAAACCTGTACAATACGGAGGCCAAGCTTTAATCGAAGGAGTTATGATGCGCGGCCCCAAAGCTATTGCTATGGCTATCCGCCTGCCTAACGGAGAAATTGAGGTTACGCATCAAGAAATAAACCCCTGGTCGCAGAAGCCTGTTTTTAAACTGCCTATTATCCGCGGTTTTATTGCTTTGCTGGATTCTCTGATTCTTGGCACTAAAGCCTTAATGTTTTCGGCTAATAAGGCCGTAGGCGAAGAAGAGGGCGAAGAACTCAGCTTCTGGGAGATGGCTCTGACCATTATTATTGCCCTGGGAGCAGGAGTCCTGCTTTTTGTCGGCCTGCCGACCGCTTCAGCTCATTTGCTTGACCACCTTTTCCCCGGGACCGTGCTGCAGAATCTATTAGAAGGATTAATCCGCCTGGCGGTTTTATTTATCTATATTATTCTAATCTCCAGGCTGAGCGATATACAAAGAGTTTTTCAATATCATGGAGCCGAGCATAAAACCATTTTTGCTTATGAAGCGGGGGAAGAATTAAAAGTAGAAAATGCCCGCAAGTATTCGCGCTTGCATCCCCGCTGTGGGACAAGTTTTTTGCTTATCGTGGTTATCGTCAGTATTTTTGTTTTTGCATTTCTAGGCTTAGAACCTCTCTGGTGGCGGATTGTTTCCCGTGTGCTGTTGATGCCTCTGGTGGCCGGTATTTCGTATGAACTGCTGAAGTTTTCGAGCCGTCATACCGATTCCCGGGTTTGCCGCTTCCTGATAGCCCCTGGGTTGCTTCTGCAAAGGCTGACTACCAGAGAACCGGATGATTCCCAACTGGAAGTAGCTATCGCCTCCTTAAACGGGATAGTGCAAACAGGCCAGGAATTGTCCTAGGCAACAACAAGAAGGCAGAAAGAAAACAATAGACAAAACCAGGCTTGAACTGGGAACTTAAGGTTACGATGTGTTTTGGCTAAATAATTTTTGAGTTAGCATGAGAATGAAAAGTCCTAAGGTGTTAAGGAACTTTAATGTAGGCGGGAGAGATTGAACCATGCTGAAAAGACTGGACGAAATTGAGAAAAAATATGAGGAATTAAGTGAGCTTTTAGCTAATCCCGAAGTGATAGCCAATCAGGCCGAATACCAAAAACATGCCAGAAACCAGGCCAGCCTCGAGGATACGGTCACGACCTACCGGGAGTATAAAAACATTGCTGCCCAACTTGAAAATACCAAAGCCCTCCTGCAAGAGGATCTTGAGCCGGAAATGCAAGAGATGGCTGAGCTTGAGCTCGAGGAACTGGAAGAAAAACTCGAAAAACTGGAAGCGGAATTAAAACGTTTGCTCCTGCCTAAGGACCCCAATGACGAAAAAAACGTTATTATGGAAATCAGAGCGGGGGCCGGCGGAGATGAAGCGGCTCTCTTTGCCGGTGTTCTTTATAAAATGTATACCAAGTACGCAGAGAATCAAAATTGGAAGACGGACATCCTTAGCGCCAACTATACCGACATCGGTGGTTTTAAGGAAGTAATTTTCATAATCGAAGGGCGCGGGGCTTACAGCAGGTTAAAATTTGAAAGCGGAGTACACCGCGTTCAGCGGATTCCTACGACCGAGTCCGGGGGGAGGATTCACACTTCCACTGCCACAGTGGCGGTATTACCGGAAGCTGAAGAAGTGGATGTGGAGATTAATCCCAATGATATCCGGATTGATATTTTTTGCTCCAGCGGACCGGGTGGACAGTCGGTTAACACTACACAGTCCGCTGTCCGCATAACCCACTTGCCTACCGGGATAGTGGTTTCCTGCCAGGATGAGAAATCACAGCTTAAAAATAAAGATAAAGCTCTTAAAGTCCTAAGAGCAAGGTTGATGGAGAAGGCCGAGCAGGAAGCTATGGGCGAGATAGCTCAAGAACGCAGAAGCCAGGTGGGGACTGGTGACAGAAGTGAACGCATCCGCACTTATAATTACCCGCAGGGCAGAGTATCCGACCATCGGATTGGGCTGACTCTGCACAAGCTGGATGCCGTTCTCTTAGGCGAATTGGATGAAATCATTGAAGCCCTGATTACGGCTGATCAGGCGGAGAGGCTCAAAGCTTCGGTTTAAGCTTAACTGTGGACACCAACGTCCTTCCGCCAGAGGGGACAGACCGCTTTCTTAGAGGATTTATTGCTTCTTGGCAAGGAGAAAAACTATTAAATTACGCTAACGATTAAAGGACTGGAATGGTTTTAAGCTAAAAATGATGGATGAAGATTTTACTTTTAAGTCAGCTCAGACCTTGGACTTATTGATTGCCGGGGCGAAGTACCTCGAGCAGCGGGGAGTAGCCGCTGCCCGGGTTGAAGCCGATCTTATCCTTTCACATGTCCTAGGGGTGTCCAGAGCCCAGCTCTACTTGCAAAGGGAAGAAGATGTTGCCGCGGAGAAGATTCGGCAATATACTGAACTTCTGGTTAGGCGGGGAGACAGAGAACCGCTGGCTTATTTGTTCAAGACCCGTGAATTTATGGGTCTTGATTTCTATGTGGATCAGCGGGTGCTTATCCCTAGGCCGGAAACGGAATTACTCGTGGAAAAAATCCTGGAAATTGGGAAGAATAATTTTTCAGGAGAACAAATCAGGGTTCTGGACCTGGGTACCGGCAGTGGGGCTATTGCCATTTCTCTGGCTTACTATTGGCCGGAAGTTTCGCTCACTGCTGTGGATATCTCTGCCGGAGCCTTGGCTGTTGCTCAGGAAAATGCCCGCCGGCACAAGGTTAAGCTGGATTTGCGGCAGGGAGATCTCTTTCAGCCCGTTTCCGGGGAAAAATTTGCCGTTATCGCCTCTAATCCGCCCTATGTCTCGCCGGAGGAATACTCCTTATGTTCTCCGGAAGTAAAAAAGGAACCTACCCTGGCTCTTTTGGGCGGGTCCGACGGGCTGGACTATTATCGCTGCTTAGCTCTCCAGGCCAGGGAGCATCTCTTACCGGGGGGTTTTATTATTATGGAGATCGGGCAGGCTCAGGGGCTAAAAGTTAGGGAGCTTTTCAGGGCTGAAGGTTTTGAGACCTCAATATTCCTTGATTATGCAGGACTGGATAGAATAGTACTGGCCAAAAAAGAATAAAATGGGAACAGCAGCTTTTTTGGCTTAAGTTTTGAGGAGACAAAATGAAAACAAAAAGGTATTATCTTGGAGAAGAAAAGTGTGGTGATTCCTCCCGGCCGGAGGCTGCCTGGGAAGATGCAATTCAAGAAGCAGTCAGCTTGCTTAAGCAGGGGGAGGTAGTGGCTTTTCCTACCGAAACGGTTTATGGCCTAGGAGCTAATGCTCTAGACCCCCAAGCCTGTGCAAAAATTTTTGCAGTGAAAGGGCGTCCGGCCGATAACCCTTTGATAGTGCATGTTGCTTCTGTTGCTGACGCGCGCCGGGTTGCCCGGGTCTGGCCGCAGCAAGCTGAGATTTGCGCCCGGGAGTTTTGGCCTGGGCCTTTGACCATTGTTTTACCCAAAAAGGAGGAAATTCCCGCTCTTGTCAGCGGCGGTTTGGATACAGTAGCCATTCGCATGCCTTCCCACCCAGTTGCCCTGGCTTTGCTCCAAAAGACCGGATTTCCGGTAGCTGCACCCAGCGCCAATCTTTCCGGGAAGCCGAGCCCAACTGAAGGCAAGCATGTCTGGCAGGATTTGCAGGGTAAGATCCCGCTGCTAATCGATGCCGGCAAGTGCCGGGTTGGTTTAGAATCAACAGTTTTGGACTTAACGGGCCAAACTCCGGTTATTCTCCGCCCCGGCGGCGTAACCTTTGAACAATTGACTAGGGCTTTAGGCCAGGTTGAAGTGGACCGCGGGGTTAAAGGGGATACTGAGACAGCCATAAAACCCAGGTCTCCGGGAATGAAATACCGGCATTATGCACCGCAAGGCGAAGTTCGGTTAATCAGTGGTTCAACCCAGGAAAAAACGGAGCAAGTGGCGAAGTACTTAAGGGCTAAGGAAGCAGGCAGGAAAATCGCCCTCATTTGCCTGGAGGAAACTGCTGCCGGCCTGGAAAAGGTAACCCTGGCCAATGTAGATTTGTTGTTTATTCTGGGTTCCGGGCGGCAAAGCAGAGAAGCCGCAAGCCGTTTATTTGAGGGGTTAAGGTTATGCGACGAGCATAATATTGATTTGATTTTGGCTGAAGAAATGCCGGAGAAAGGGATTGGCCTGGCGTTTATGAACCGCTTGCATAAAGCTGCCGGCCAAAAAAAATTCACACCACCATCACAGGCAGGAATACCTTAAAGCATAGCCTGAGAAAGTAAAACCGGATGGGAGGCTTTTAACTTGGAATTGGCCTGGGTAATAGCTGTATCCATAGCTTTGGGGATGGATGCCTTTTCCTTTTCCTTAGCTCTGGGGCTAATCGGAATTCGTAACCGGACAGCGGTTCGCTTGGCGTTAATCGTAGCAGTATTTCATGTCTTTATGCCATTAATCGGGCTTTGGGCAGGACAAAAGCTGGGAACTCTTTTTGGGGATATAGCCATTGCTATTGGTGCTATTATTCTCCTTTGGCTGGGGGGTAAAATGATGTGGTGTGCTCTGCGCGGCGAGGAAACCGTATCTAAGGTGCCCAGCCTGAAAGGGTGGGGTATTTATGGCCTGGCCGGCAGTGTCAGCCTTGATGCCCTTAGTGTCGGTTTTTCCTTGGGGACTTTTGTCAGTAAAATTATGCTTGCTACCCTAATCATGGGTTTTACGGCCGGAATTATGACAGGGGGAGGGGTTCTGCTTGGCCGGCGGGTAGGCACTTGGCTGGGTTGTAAAGCAGAAGCTTTGGGCGGTTTGATCTTATTGCTAATCGGCCTGCGTATGGCGCTGGAAGTAATACTCTAGAAATGTTTCCCCTGTGGAGAAAAGAGGTTATAATAAAACCATGAAAATTTTATTTGTCTGCACCGGAAATACCTGCCGCAGTCCGATGGCTCAAAAGTTGGCGGAATTATACTTGCCGGGGGAGTGTGAGGTCTTTTCAGCGGGGATTAATGCTATGGCCAATGAGCAAGCCAGTTTGCAGGCGATTGAGGTGCTTAAGGAAAAAGGGATGGACTTAAGCGGCCATAGGTCTGTAAGGCTTGAGGATGAGATGCTCAAGGCTGCTGACTATGTTTTTACGATGACTCGCTCCCAGGAAGCCTATGTAAGTAATCTTTTTCCGCAATATAGAGAAAAAGTTAAAGCTTTGGGGCCTTGGCTGGGCAGCGGGGGTGATATTCTTGATCCCTGGGGGGGTTCTGTAGAGGTTTACCGCCGCTGCCGTGAGGAATTGGAGGCCATGCTTAAAGCTCTGGCTCTTAGGCTTCAGGACTTGGACAAACACTCTTTTCCGGATAGAAAATAGCCGTGAGTTTATTTAGCTCCAAAGAGGTTCTTAAAAGCAGGAGTTTTTTGTAATAAGTAGTCACAGGCAACATGGTTTTTTAGGTAAAAATATATTTTGTTCATAATAAGTTAGAGTAATAATTGGAGGTAAAATTGTTGAAAATTGCCTTAGGCGCCGATCACGGGGGTTATGAGCTGAAAAACATAATTAGAGAATATTTAAGCCAAAAGGGTTTCGAAGTCCGGGATTTGGGGACGGATTCGGCGGAGTCGGTGGATTATCCCCTCTATGGTTTTAATGTTGGCCAAGCTATAATTAGGAAGGAAGCCGATTTGGGAATTGTAGTTTGTGGAACCGGAATTGGCATATCCATCGCCGCCAATAAAGTCAAGGGTATCCGGGCGGCTTTATGTACTAACAGTTATATGGCCAGGATGGCCAGGGAACATAATAACGCTAATATTCTGGCCTTAGGGGCGAGAGTAGTGGGTTCCGGCTTAGCCTTGGAGATAGTGGACACATTTCTAAGTACTGCTTTCAGCGGAGATAGGCACAGCCGCAGGGTAGACCAGATTGCCACCTTTGAGAAGGAAAAAGGCAGCCGGGAATAAACAGCTCTTTAACAAGAGCAGAAGGACAAGAAGCAATTACCGGCCGTGGATAAAGCTTGAAAAAAGGGTTAAGTTGAGCTGATTCTATGTTAAAATAAAAGAAAAACTGACATTAATCTACAAGGGAGATGGATACGTTGGACTATATTCAGGAATATGTAGCGCTTCAGGATCCGGAAGTGGCGAGAGCTATTCAGCTGGAAGAAGGCCGGCAGGAGAAGAAGATTGAACTTATCGCTTCGGAGAATTTCGTCAGCCGGGCAGTCATGGCCGCTCAGGGTTCGGTATTGACCAATAAGTATGCGGAAGGTTATCCTGGAAAAAGGTATTATGGTGGCTGTGAATATGTTGACGTGGTTGAAGACCTGGCCAGAGAGAGAGTCAAAAAACTTTTTGGCGCTGAGCATGCTAATGTCCAGCCGCATTCCGGCGCTCAAGCCAATACGGCAGTTTACTTCGCTATTCTTAAGCCCGGGGACACCGTACTGGGGATGAATCTTGCACATGGGGGTCACCTAACCCATGGAAGCCCTGTAAATCTCTCCGGGATTTATTATAATTTTGTGGATTATGGAGTTACCAAGGACAGCGAGCTCCTAGATTACGAGGAGCTGAGGAGATTAGCCCGGGAACATAGACCTAAGCTGATTGTCGGCGGTGCCAGTGCTTACCCCCGGCAAATAGATTTCCGCCTCATGCGGGAGATAGCTGATGAAGTAGGCGCCTATTTAATGGTGGATATGGCGCACATTGCCGGCTTGGTAGCGGCCGGTTTGCATCCCAGTCCGATTCCCTACGCTCACTTTGTGACGACCACTACGCATAAAACCCTAAGAGGACCCAGAGGCGGCTTAATTCTTTGTGGTCAGGAATTTGCCCAGAAGATTGACAAGGCTATTTTCCCAGGGATTCAAGGCGGCCCCTTAATGCATGTTATTGCTGCTAAAGCAGTGGCCTTTGGGGAGGCCCTTCAGCCTGAATTTAAAGCCTACCAGCAGCAAATTATGCATAATGCGCAAGCTTTGGCTAAAGGCTTTTTAGCCAGGGGATTCCGCTTAGTTTCCGGGGGAACGGACAACCACCTGGTTCTTCTGGATATGCGCAGTAAAGGCTTGACCGGCAAAGCGGCGGAAAAAATCTTGGATGATGTGGGGATTACCGTTAATAAGAATACTATCCCCTTTGATCCGGAGAGCCCCTTTGTTACCAGTGGGATTCGGATTGGCTCGCCGGCCGTTACCACCCGGGGAATGAAAGAGCCCGAAATGGATAAAATTGCGGAGGCTATAGACCTAGCCTTAACTGCCGGGGAAAACCGGGAAAAATTACAGCAGGCTGCCGGAATTGTAGCCGACCTTTGCGCTAAATTCCCCTTGTACAGGTAGAAAGCGTGCAAGCGCTTGACGTCGTCATTCGAGTCCTGGCGAAGGATTTTTTGCTGCATTACTCTCCCGCGTGTAACTAGGGTCTTTCTTGGAAAAGAATCCTTCGCTGCTTTCAGGATGACGAAAACCTTCGCTGCGTTTAGGACGGACAAATATCGAGGCGCATCGTCAATAATATCTTTAAGGAGTTGATAGGAACCATGGGAAACATCTGTGTTTTGGATCATCCTTTAATTCAACATAAACTGGCTCTGATCAGGGATGCAAGAACAAGCTCTAAGGAATTCCGTTCCTTAGTTGAGGAAGTTGCCATGCTCATGGCTTATGAAGTAACAAGAGATTTTCCTTTGGAAGAAGTTGAGATTTTAACGCCTGTGGCACCGGCCAAAGCCAAGAAAATAGCCGGCCGGAAAGTGGCTCTGGTGCCTATCTTAAGGGCAGGCCTGGGAATGGTTGACGGGATGCTGAAGTTAATCCCGGCGGCCAAAGTCGGGCATATTGGGCTTTACCGGGATCACGAAACCTTAAAGCCTGTAGAATACTATTGTAAAATGCCAACAGATATTGAGGAAAGGGATATTATCCTGATTGACCCCATGCTGGCTACCGGGGGCTCAGCCTCAGCAGCCATCGGCTTTATCAAGGAACGGGGAGCTAAAAATATTAAGCTAATGTGCCTGATTGCTGCTCCGGAAGGAATTGAGGCCGTTCAAAAGAGCCATCCGGATGTAGATATTTTTGTAGCCGCAGTTGATGACTGCTTAAATGAACATGCCTACATAGTGCCTGGCCTCGGGGATGCCGGCGACAGGCTGTTTGGCACCAAATAAGCCCCTAAATACTAAGATATAAAGAAGTATTTTGAAAAACCATATGGCAACCGCTAAAAAGTATAATGTTAAACCAATTAACCATTTAGCGATTAATTAATTGTAATAGTCGAAAAAGCACCAGCCTGCGGGCGCTCTTTTGACTTTTTTATTAACTAAATTACAAAGGAGATGAGAAGATGGTTACTGACCTGGTGAAACTGCAGCACCAACAGATCCGCAAAGCCCTGCAGGAATTGCAGGAAGATGTTTACAATGAAGAAGACGTTAAAAAGAATCAACTGTGGATCGCCTTAAGAATCGGTACTCTTACCGGAATCCTATTAATGCACCTCAAGTATGAAGATGAATACTTGTACCCGGTTTTACTCCAGCATCCTAAAGAGGAAGTCCGGAAAATGTCGGAGCAATACATCAGGGAAATGGGCAACCTTTCCAAGGTTTTTGAGGACTATAAAGCTAAATATCTTAAAGTGCCCAACTCCATCAGGGAAAACTCCAGCCAATTCATTGCCGAAACTAATGCCATTCTCTATGCTATTTCCAAACGGGTGGAAAAGGAGGAGCATGAGTTGTTTCCTCTCGTAGGCTAAAAAGACCATTTCTTTAGAAAGAGGGAACACAGATGCCTTCTTTAGCAGTTTACTTTATTGGCTGGCCCGGAATTATTGCTTCCTTGCTTTTGCTGGCTGCCGGTCTGACCAGAAAAAGACCAGGGTTAATAATTCTGGGGGCAATTCTGGCAGTCCCTATCTCCTGGTATTTAGGGTCCACGCCTTTGTTCAGGTATGTTTTGTACTTTATGCCGCTTTTGTTAACCGGTTCGGCTCTGGCTATGCGTTATCAGAAAATGATCTTGGCCTGGCTTTTAGTTATTCCTTATGTAATGCTCATAGCTTGGCTGGCCGTAAGTGTAATAAGCCAAGGCCAGGCGTAAGTGCCTAGCAATATGAAGTAACATCTTGGATGCAAGGTAATGACAGGCCTTAGCCTAAGTTGTATACTAGGATTAAAATGACTTAAATTTTTCTTAATTTTGGGATAAAAACAGGAATAATTTCCTAAAATCAGAGGAGAAAAGACATGGCTAACCAAACCAGACCGTCCTGGGATGAGTACTTTCTGGAAATTGCCGGGATAGTCGCGAAAAGATCCACGTGTCTAAGGCGCAACTACGGCGCCGTGATTGTCAAGGATAATATTATTATCAGTACCGGCTATAACGGGGCGGCACGCGGGGAACCCAACTGTATAGATACAACGGAATGTGTGCGCGAGAAGTATAATATTCCTAAGGGGGAGCGCTACGAATTATGTGTAGCCGTTCATGCCGAGCAAAACGCTATAATTGCGGGTGATCCGGTCAAAATGCAGGGAGCTACGATTTATATTGCCGGCTCTGCCCGCGATGGAGGGCCGGCTTCCGGGGAACCTTGCCTGCTTTGCCGACGGATGATCAAAAATGCTTTAATCAGAAGGGTAGTTTACCTCGACGAAAATGGCAAGAAGAAAAATATCAGATTTGAACAGATTTAGCCCGATTCTGGCTTACAAAGACCTAAAGCACCTCGAGCTGCTTTTTCTCAACTAGGCTTGATTTCCCAAGATGACCGTGTGTGTTATAATGGGCTAAATCAGAAGCGATAGTTGGCTAGTAGAAATAGCTCACAGAGTTAATATTTAGAGAAACAGGTAATTCGGAGGAAGCTGACGTGAAACAAAAGCAGTTTAAGGTTATGCCGGTATTTGGAACCAGGCCGGAAGCTATTAAAATGGCACCTGTTATTAAGGCTTTAGAAAAGCAGGAAACAATGGACTGCCGGGTTGTGGTTACAGCCCAGCACCGGGAGATGTTGGATCAAGTACTGCGCCTTTTTGCCATAGTTCCCAACTATGACCTCGATTTAATGCGTCCGGGTCAATCTTTAGCCGGGTTAACTGCGAGAGTAATAGAAGGCCTTGATAACATTTTTTCCCGGGAAAAGCCGGACATGGTCCTGGTGCAAGGTGATACGACAACAACTTTTGTTGCCGCTTTGGCAGCCTTCTATCGGAAGATTCCCATTGGGCATATCGAAGCAGGTTTAAGGACAGGTCAAAAATATTCGCCTTGGCCGGAAGAAATTAACCGTAAACTGACTAGCGGGCTGGCTGATCTTCATTTTGCTCCGACTGAGCTGGCTAAAGAGAACTTACTGCGCGAAGGCTATAAGCCCTCCGGTATCTATGTGACCGGCAATACGGTAATTGATGCCCTGCTGGCTACCGTACGGCAGGAATATAAGTTTCAGGATGAAAAGCTAGCGCAGATCTTAAAGCAAAACGAAAATAAACGCCTTTTGCTCATGACCACTCACCGGCGGGAAAACTGGGGAGAGCCATTAAGGCAGATATATCAAGCCCTCGCTGCGATTTTAGAGGCTTATCCGGATACCTATGTTATCTTCCCGGTGCATAAGAATCCTACTGTAAGGCAAGTTGTAAACGAAATATTGGGAGACAATGAACGGGTCTACCTCATAGAACCCCTGGAGTATGAGCCTTTTGTCAATCTTTTGGCCAAAGCCTATCTGATTCTCACCGATTCCGGCGGGATTCAGGAGGAAGCCCCTTCTTTGGGCAAACCGGTACTCTGTGTGCGGGACACCACGGAACGGCCTGAAGCGGTAGCAGCCGGTACGGTTTTACTGGTAGGCACAGACTATGCCGGAGTTTATGCCAACATAGAAAAATTGCTAATGAATGCTCAGGTCTACCGGCAAATGGCGCAAACAGCTAATCCCTATGGGGATGGCTTGGCAAGTGAAAGAATCTCTGAAATTGTCGTCAAACATTTAAACACAAATTCTGAACTTGTTCTTGACTTGGACGTGCTTCGGACAATTTACCAATAATTCCCCAAGAAAAATAATACAAGTTATCTTATTAACCATTAGAATTTATCTTATTTCCTATTGCCGCTGCCTTTGCTAAAAAGGATGCGGCTTTGTTAATTTAACCACATCCCAGCGCACTACTATTTTTGATTAATAAATTAACTCAACTTTCGCATAGCAAAAGTTTGCTCTAAGCCAGTCACAGACTGGGTTTGGCCAAAATAAATTTGTTTATTGACAGGAAAACACCTTTCAAAGTTGGTAAAATGGAAGTAACCCAACTAACCATAATTCCAACAGAAAGGTGCGTACTTCAATGATACAACACAACTCTCTGTCTGAACAGCATTATAATTACTTTTCTTTAATTTTCTCTTCCCTTAAAATCAGTCAACTTCTTCGAAAAGCAGGAATTCGTAAGACCTATGGCGTTTCAAGCTTTGCAGTATTCCAGATTATTTTTCAGTTAGTCTTTCAAGGCCGGAATTTATTCCGTTTGCTTGAAGGACATTGGTCTGAATCTCTTCCAGGTAAAGATGTGATTTACCGGTTTCTTAATGAATCCCGCTATAACTGGCGAAAGTTCTATCAACTGCTGAGCCTTCAGGTCGTAGAACGCTTCGAAAAACTCACCTCCGCAAAACGTATCCGGGTGTTCATCGTCGATGATTCGGTAATGAACCGAGAGAGAAGCAAGAAAGTTGAACTTTTAGCCAGGATCTTTGACCATATTTCGGGTCGCTTAATTCGTGGTTATAACTTGCTCACGCTGGGTTGGTCCGATGGTTATAGCTTTGTACCTATTGACTTTACTCTCTTAAGTTCTGCTAAGGCTAAAAACCGTCTTTGCGAAATGAAGAAGGATTTAGACAAACGATCCATCGGCTATAAGCGGCGTGTTGAAGCCTTAAGCCACAAACCGGATGCTGTGGTTCAAATGCTTGAACGGGCTATAAAGGCTGGATTCACCGCAGATTACGTTCTGATGGATAGTTGGTTTACACAAGCACCATTGATTCAAAAGCTAATGGCTCAAAAGCTGCATGTCATTGGGATGGTCAAAGAACTTAAACAGCGTTACCTTGTTGAAGGAAAATCCTTGAGTTTAAGTGAGCTTTATGCCTCTGTTCCTAAAAACTCCAAAGCTACCATTTTAGGTTCAGTCCGAGTTCAAACGTCTTCAGGCTTACCCCTTAAAATTCTCTTCGTTCAGAATAGAAATAACCGGAGAGAATGGTTAGCCATTTTAACCACAGATTTATCGTTAGATGATTCTGAAGTTGTAAGAATTTATGGAATGCGTTGGAGCATTGAAACCTTTTTCAAAGTGGCTAAATCACACTTAAAGCTAGGGACTGAATTCCAAGGCCGATCCTTTGATATGATGATTAGCCATACAACCATTGTATTTTCCCGTTATCTCATCCTTGAATGGGAACGAAGGGAAAATAATGATGAACGCTCTTTAGGAGGATTGTTCTACTTTTTTGCCGATGAAGTTGCAGACTTAGATTTAAAAACGGCATTACGGCAGCTTATGGCTTTTGTCTTAACGTTACTACCGAATAAACCAGAGAATTTCGAAGCACTAAGTCAATTACACAAATGGATTTGTGAATTGCCCAGTTATATCAGGGCTTTATTCGCACAATTAGGGTGCGAAAGTTGAGTAAATTAATAAAATAATTTTAATGCCCTTATTTTTAAAGATAGTTAATTTCAAAGGGGGCATCAAACATCCATATATTAAAATGCTCAGAAAAAAGGATCAGCAGCGATCTCGTCGAAATAAAAAAATATTCTATCTGGCAAAACCTGGACAAAAATTTTACGTCTATATACCATGAGGGGCTTTTAAATCTGAGGCAAGGGTTTTTAAATTTGAGGCGAGGAGTGATGAAAAAATGAAAAGAGCGATAAGGGTGCTCGTGCTCATAGCGGCCATCATAAGTATCTTTGCAGTGGCTGCCTGCAACAGCCAACAGGATGCTTCTGCAGAATCCGAGTGAAAAACTGAAGGCAACGGGCGAATGGGTCATTGAGTTTATCGTCAATGACCCGCTGGGTGATATTTATTTCACCTATTTGTCCTGCCACAGTACCTGGCCGGGAGTTTAAGAGCCAGGAGTTTAAGGGGCGGGACTAAGCCGGGCGCTGCTGTAAGAAAAGAACCCTCAGCTGGCCCCGGCTAAAGACACCCTGGAATTCACCGTTCAGGCGAGGATTCACAGAGAATTGTTTAGTTAATAATGTATGGGGTGAATATCATGAAGGTTATTAAAAAGGTTATTAAAAAAGTGATAATCCCGGTATTGATCATGCTGCTTTTGTTTTTGACCGCCTGTTCGTCTGCGTCGGATTCGTATGACTTCGAAACGGCGATCAGAAACGGTGATGTGGTGAATGTGCACGGCCAAACTTACAACGTTGAACAGCTTGACGCTTTTCTGGCTAATGTAAAAAGCGGACACAAGGCCGAGGTTCAAATCACCGAGTACACTATCGAGGGTGATCCGATTTTGCAGATACTGGCATACGACGGGCAAGTCATCCGCTACACTTATGATAATTCCAGGGATAAGTTTGCCGGAAGCGATAAAGGCAAAAAACAGAGTGAAATGGTTGATATTCTCCAAGAAGAAAATGAGGACACTGTCATTTGGTATCTGGTCGACGCCCAGGGGAATAAAAACGCTATTTTCAACATGCAGAATACGGAGAGTGCCGAAGTCTCCATCGATAACACGCCTGACCACCAGAAATATATTATCAATGATTTAATGCAGCATCCGGAGTTGATTCCCTACGACGGAGTTTTGGGCGGAACAATGGGCTTCTACGACCCTGAAAGCATCCAAGTACTTTCCGACCGTTGGGTTTTTGCCGGTTTTGATGATGGGCATATCAATGGTTATATGCTGCTCAGCTATCGTATTAATGACGGGAAGATTTCCTGGGAGGTAATCGATTCCTATTTAGACGGGGAATAGATTCGGGGAGGGGGGGTATTTGATGCGGAGAAAGATTTATCTTCTGATAATTATTATTATTTTGCTCATTTCCTTAGGCGCGGGGTGCAGCGATTCACAGGCGGGCGGTACCGCTGAACTCAGCCAGACGGATAAAGAGGCGGCCGTTGAAGTGGTGAGGAAGCATTTGGAAGGCAGGAAAAACGATTTTGGCGTGATCAACCTTTCCATTAATAGTGTTCAGGGAGTTGAGAACGCCCAGCACCTGCAAAACATTCTGGAAGATGAAGATGCCGCCAAAATGGGACTGACCGAAGAAAACATCGCCCTGGTTGACGCTTATATCAATGTCCAGTATGATGGAACCAAAGTGCCCGATCAAAGCGGGGATAACGTGTATATCGGATTCACCCTTATCCGCCAGGACAAAGACAGTCCCTGGCTGATCAATACCTACGGCCAGGGTCTGGGCGGGGTTAACTTTATGGATTTTCAGAATCCTTATCCGGAGAGGAGCGCCGAGCTTTACGTCTGGAAAAATAAAGTGCTGACCGGTAATGACAACACCTATTTCACAGTTCTGAGTGAGCATACCGACGCAATAAACGAAAACAGGACGGAAGGTGAGATTTACGATCTCGCTAGAGCCAGCGATAATCTCAATCACATTAATCTCGAGCTAAACGGGATTCGCAACCTAACCTATCTGGCAATCTATCAAATGAACACAACCGATTTTACCAAAGAAGAAATGGAGTCCATCGCCAAGCAAATAACCCTCAATGCAGATAATCACAGCATTAGTATTGGCCTTTGGGAGCCGGAGTTAAGAGCGGGTTTAACAACTGGAGCTCCACAGAATCTCCTCAATAGGGGAAACAGAGAGGAGTGGGTATGATGAAAACTTTTAAGACAGGAGCAGTACTATTTCCGTTAAGATTAATTCCATTATTAATTATGTTTTTTTTGCTTTTGACAGCTTGTTCATCCGTGCCTTCCACTGCACCTACCCCCCCGCCTGAGACGCATGATTCGGAAACCGCTCTTAAAAAAGGAGATGCTGTTAATAACGGCCGGACGGGATACGTACATCAGCAGGATTTCTATACGAACCAGATTTTAAACGGAAAAACCGAGATTACGCCGGAGCTTATGCTGTTCTTTCAGGACTATTTTTCCAAGAACGGCAATGAGCTAAGACTCCTGCCGGAGTTTGCCTTCGGTAAAGCGCCTGCCTGGGACGACCTTTCTCATTTTATTATTTTCAATGCCCAGGAAGATTTTGCGGACGATTCCATCAGCGAAGAAAATTTTGACCGTCAGGTAATGAGGTTCTTCGGATCGGTCAATTACACGCCACAAGACGGTAAAGGCCTTATTTATGAGAATGGCAAGTATACGGTCAGATATGGCTCGGATGCGCACGGGTGGGCCATTTACGAATTGACCGGACTGAAAAACATGGGCAAGACCGATCGAGGCTCGGATCAATGGGAAGCGACGATCAGGGGTTACTTTTTTGATGAACTGGACAGCGACCCTGCCGCGGAAGGTTATTCGAACAACGGCAAAGCAGTCTGGAGAGAAATGAAAAGGGAAGAGAATAAAGGGCTTACCTTCTGGCAGGTGCAAAACAGCCTGATATTAAAAGATCCGGGCTCGGTGCTGGAATTGGGCTGCGAATGGACGGTTGAGTTTGCGGTCAATGATCCGGAAGGTGATATGTATTTCACTTATATGTCCTGCAGCAAAAGTCTCAAGGAGAAGCAACCGGCATCCCAGCAGATATCGTCGGATATGCCGCCCGACATCTATTTGTTTCAGCAGTATCTCAGCGGGTATGAGTTTATCAAAACTGTCTGTGGTCTGCGGGGCGAAGTGGCAATCACCAACGAACTTAGAGAAAAATTTAACCTCTTTGCTCAAGATTACCGCTGGTGCTATCTGCCGGATCTGGACGGGTATGAATCATTTTTCGAGACAGGCCATAGCTATGCCAACTCTCACGGCTATACCAACTTTGCCAACGCGGTTTTTTATGCCCTTAGTTATTTGCGTTTTCCGGAAAAAGTCAGTGCCCAGACGATTCAAAATACCATAGCGGCCTTATTCGTAGCCAAAGACGGCGTCCACCGGCCCATGCCCCATCAGGCTTACTTCAAGATAGCGAACTATGCGGATGGTTATTACTCCCCCTGGCCGGAAGGAACGCCGGCTTATGACAGGATGTTTTTCCTGCTTACCGGCCTAAAGGTCGAAGAGCAAGAATCCGGTGAAGTCTATATCACTATCCGGGCCAAACAATATTACTTTGCGCATCCGTCGTATGCACCGGGTGAAAACGAAAAGTGGCTGGCGGAAAAAGCAAAAGAGCTGGGCCTTGCCGATTTGGAAGCTGCAGCCAAGCTCATCGCCGAGAATAAGATGGATGGCATTAACGGTGAGAAAGAATACGAAACAACCTTGGTTTATATGATGAAAGGTACAGTTCCTGCCGATTATGCACCGCGCATAGTTTTCAGCCGGAGCCGCAGTATCGAATATGACGAACCGTTTAGTTAACACGCCATAGTTCCGCGATCACCGAGAACGCAGATGCTTATTCCAGAATTCCTTAAAAGGCTTATAACTCCAATATATCCTTAACTACTTCCCCGGCTATCAGTAATCCGGCCACAGAAGGAACAAAGGAGATACTGCCGGGAATCTGTCTTTTCTTGGAACAATGGGCATCCTCACTGGGACAGATACAATTGGTGCTGCCTTCCAAGCTTAATGCCGGTCTTATAAGCTATTTTGAGGGTTATTGATATCATCCACTACGGTAATATTACTTCGAATCATGCCCATCCAGCAGGTGTAAACAATATTGCCCGTCTTTTCAGGGACGAACTCTATAACATTCTTACCATACTGCAGTTCTTTTTTATAGTTGTACTTAGGGATAGTCAGCGGATTATTGCAGCCGTTAAGATCTCCCTGCTCGACTTCAATGGTCCACTTCACAGGAATACCCTTCTGGACAGTAATCGGGGTATATCTGCCTGAATCCAGATTGGTAGTGACAATCTGAATATCTCCCTTGATTGAAGCTGTGGTTCCCGGACTGGAAGCGAAAACGGATACCCCGGACAGTCCTAATCCCCTGTTCAGCATGATAATACCTAGAACCATCACTAAAACCGCACTGGTTTTCATCATTTTCCGGGTAAAATTGCCGCTCAGGAAAGAACTGATCGCACCTAGACCAAACATTAGAGGTACGGTTCCCAAACTGAAGAAAAACATCGAAGCTGCACCGACAATGATACTGCCGGTACCCAGGGCATAAAGCTGCATGGCCTGCAAAGGCCCGCAAGGCATCAGCCCATTTAAGAGCCCGACGATAAAAGGCCCTCTTGACGCCTTCTGACCTGCAAGTCTTCTGAATATCTTGGGCATTCGCGGATTAAGCCTTCTTAAGGCCGGAAAAACATTAAGCATATTTAAGCCCATGATAAGCATCATAATCCCGGCAAAAACAGCGACAATTCCCTTGGCCCAACCGGAAAAGCTGATAACCGACCCCAGTGCTCCGACAATCCCGCCGATTACGGTATAGGAAATGACCCGTCCGCCATTATATAAAAGACTTGGCTTCAATTTGGCAATGTTTTTACTGTCGCTGCCAAACTTACCTGTAACACATTGGGAAAGATTGATTCCTCCGCACATAGCGATACAGTGGAGAGAAGTTAGTAGACCTACGACAAAGAGGATGCCATAGCCCATATTTTGGCTGACCTGGGGCAGGAAATCGATCCCCATATTCTGCAGGGTCTGGTATACGAAATAAATAATTATACCTAACATTAATAGTTTTCCGAAATCAATACTGTCTTCGGTATCCTTCTTATTTCTACTGTTAAGCTTTTGCGGGTTTCTTATAACTTCATAACCTAATTTCTCTATGGTTTCTATGAGCTTTTTCTTAGCAACTAATGTTAAATCATAAATTACATGGACTTTTGATCTGCGGTAATCCGCCTGGACTTTGATAACCCCCGGGATTTTCTTTAAGCCTTTTTGGATTATGGTCTCACAGCTGTTGCAAGTCATTCCTCTGACCTGAAATGTTTGGCGCCGGTTTTTTTCCTTTAAAGTATATCTCAAATAATTCTACCTCCTTATGCCGGTAGGCCTGACTGTCTATAGTTCTCTAGCTTTTTGACCAATTACTGAAAAGGAATTTCCCTTCTTTAAGCAGCTCTTTGGCTATTGTAATATTTGTGCCGTCATCAGTTTTATTTTCCGGCATTATAGGGATAGGATTACACCCGCCTTTAATTAACTCCACGTTTTCCGGCGCAAATCTATTGCCGCAGTTCTGGCAGACTAATTCCTTAGTAGCAGGATCCTGCTTATAGTAACCTCGGCCGGAATTATAGCAGACCTGGCAGGTATTTAAAGCCGTTCTGATAGTTCCGTCTTCGGCTTTTAAAGCTAATACTTCCATATTGGTGCCATCAATACTAAAAGGATAATACTTAACATCTGAGGTAACTTCGCTTTTCAGGATTTTCAGATCTCCCTCAAGCGCGGCATAGGCTTTAGTTTTTTCTTCAGTTCCCCCTTGGGTGAAGATAAAACCGGCCAGGATTACCAAGAGGATTGCCGGAACCAGCAGAATTCTTTTGGTGCTTTTTGGGGTTTGCTTATAATCTGGTTGCGAATTTCTTCTTAATTTAGTTTTATTGTTCATCCCAGCCACTCTCTCTTTCCTATTTTTTTAGAATAATCCTGAACCCAAAGAAGGTTTCAAAAAGTTAGTTTTGATAAAAGCAAGCAGTGGTTATTATAAAGAACTTCTTTGTTCAAACTATTGATAAAATGTGAAAAATTTATGAACATAGCACTAATTTGCATAAGAAAAATAGTAATTAAAGAAAATAAAAAAGGATTCGGTCTTTAAATCCCTATCCTATACACAATATAGAATTTTCTCGATTACTGCAGCTCTTCAATTCCGACAACTTTATATCCTACGTCATCAATAGTAAATTTAATTTCTTCATCGTCAATGCCGGCTGAGGCTTCAACAACTGCTGTTTTCGAATCCAAATTTACATCTACACCGGTTACCCCGTTAAGTTCCTTTAAGGCTTCGGTAACATGCTTAACACAATGACCACAGTTCATACCTTCAATTAAGATCTTCTTTTTCATATGGTTTCCCCCTATAGATAATTATATTTTAAGAATTTAAATCACCTGACTGCCTTAAAGCTTTTTAGTCTTAGAGCATTAAATAATACTGAAACTGAACTGAGGCTCATAGCTGCTGCTGCGATTATCGGGCTTAGGAGCGGTCCGCCAAAGATATATAAAACTCCCATCGCAACCGGTATACCCAAGGTATTATAGGCAAAGGCCCAAAACAGATTTTGCTTAATGTTTCTGATGGTGCTTTTACTTAATTGAATAGCAGTCGGAACATCCATCAGGTCGCTTCTCATCAGGACAATATCGGCTGACTCCATGGCTACGTCGGTTCCTGAGCCAATGGCGATGCCTATATCGGCCTGGGCCAGGGCCGGCGCATCGTTGATACCGTCCCCAACCATGGCAACTTTGTTACCTTCGTCTTGCAGCTTCTTAACTTCATTAGCTTTATCCTGGGGAAGAACTTCGGCCAAGGTGCGATCTATACCTACCTGCTTCGCTATGGCCTCGGCAGTTCTCTTATTATCCCCTGTAATCATTGCTACTTTAATGCCCATTTTGTGCAGCATTTCAATGGCTTTTTTACTGTTTTCCTTAACGGTATCCGCTACGGCGATAATCCCCGCAACTTTTTTGTCTATGGCAATATACATAGGGGTCTTGCCTTCCTCAGCCAGCTTATCAGAAGTTTCTTCCAGCTTCTCCAGGGCTACCTGGCTTTCTGTCATTAGCTTTCTATTGCCAAGCAGAATAGTCTGACCTTCTATGACGACTTCAATTCCCTGGCCGGGAATAGCTTGAAAAGCATCAAGCTTCTTCAGCTTGAGCCCTTGCTCTTCAGCACCTTTAAGAATGGCTTCGCCGAGGGGGTGTTCTGATCCCTTTTCGGCAGAAGCAGCTAATTGTAATAACTCATTTTGAGCTAAACCACCCGTAACCACTATATCAGTGACTTGGGGCTTACCCTCTGTAATAGTACCTGTTTTATCGAAAACAATTGTTTTAATCTTATGAGCTGTTTCCAAAGCTACCCCGCTTTTGATTAAGACCCCGTATTCAGCGCCTTTGCCCGTGCCGACCATAATAGCCGTAGGTGTCGCCAGTCCTAAAGCACAGGGACAAGCTATAACCAGAACTGAGATAAATATAGTCAAAGCAAATACTGTAGATTCCCCACCGATAAAGTACCAGGCCAGAGCTGAAACTATAGCAATGAGAATAACCACCGGAACAAAGTAGCCGGAGATGACATCCGCCATTTTGGCGATAGGGGCCTTGGAACCCTGAGCCTCTTCCACCAGTTTAATAATCTGAGCCAGGACGGTATCCTTGCCGACCTTAGTGGCTTTATATTTAATATTCCCGTTTTTATTGATACTTGCACCGATTATAATATCCCCGACATGTTTTTCCACAGGGATACTCTCTCCTGTCAGCATCGACTCATCCACAGAGGTAGTACCCTCGACCACCTCGCCGTCTACCGGCATTTTTTCACCTGGCTTGACAACGATCACATCTCCGACTTCCACTTCGTCAATAGGTACCACTATTTCTTTTTCATCTCTGATGATCACAGCCGTTTTCGGGGCAAGTCCCATCAGTTTCTTGATAGCTTCCGAAGTTTTGCCTTTGGTCACTGTCTCTAAGTATTTGCCAAGGGTTATCAGGGTAATAATTACAGCGGCAGCTTCAAAGTATAAATGATTGGCATACTCATGATTGCCTTTGGCGATTTGGGCTATAGCAAAAATACCGTATAAAAATCCTGCTGAAGTACCTATTGCTATCAGGGAATCCATATTGGGACTACCCTTAAACAAAGTTTTAAAACCTACAGTAAAAAATTTATAACCGGCAATCAGAACAGGCAGAACCAGGATTAATTGAATTAAACCAAAGTTCAGGGGATTCATCATGGGATCTATAACTTGAGGCAAATGAAACCCAATAGGCTCCCCAAACATATGACCCATGGTGATTATTAGGAGTGGTACAGTAAAAACTGCAGAGAGAATAAACTTTTTCCAGAGAATACTGATCTCCTGCTCTTTTCGTTCTTTATCTGTATCAACGGCAGCTTCTTCCTCCAGAACCTTGTAACCGGCTTTTTCTACGGCTCTTCTGATTTCAGAAAGTTTAATTTGAGAAGGTTCATAGGTAATATTCAATTTTTCCGTAGCGAAATTAACATTGGCTTCAGTTACTCCTGCGAGCTTCTTAGCTGCTCTTTCTACGGCCTTGGCACAGGCTGCACAGGTCATCCCTTCTATACGGAGAGTTTTGCTGACAGCATCTGAAACAACCTTGTATCCTGCTTTGTCCACTGCTGCCTTAATCTCTTCTAAAGAAACCTTAGCTTCTTCGAAGCTGATATTTAGCTTCTCGGTAGCGAAATTAACATTTGCTTCGGTTACTCCTGCGATTTTCTTGGCAGCTCTTTCTACGGCCTTAGCACAGGCTGCACAGGTCATCCCTGAAATCGATAATGATTTTGTTACCACTTTTATTCCCCCTAAATGCTGTTTCAAGTATAGTTTCACATTAAGTTTTAAGCCGGCTTTTTCTATACTA
Organism: Desulfitobacteriia bacterium; assembly: GCA_050949905.1. Taxonomy (GTDB): domain Bacteria; phylum Bacillota; class Desulfitobacteriia; order Desulfitobacteriales; family Syntrophobotulaceae; genus DUML01. The sequence goes on from JBMNGP010000034.1 coordinate 77,614, forward strand.
CAATTTTCTTCAGGGTAATTCCGATTAAAAATTCCCCACTATTAAAGTTAAGGGATGGCTATTTATTGATAACTTTAGCCAGGATGTCAATTATCTCTTCTATTTTTTTACTGCCGTTGCCCTGCTCAAAAGCCTCTGTAACACAGTGATCCATATGTTGTTTTAGAATAAGCAGATTGGCTTTTTTTAGGAGCGATTGGGTAGCAATAATTTGATTGGAAATATCCATACAGTATCTGTCTTCTTCCAGCATTCTAACGGTTGCTTCTATTTGTCCTTTGGCAGTTTTCAAAACCTGCAAAGCTTGTTGACGTTGGTCATTCATCTAGTAACCCCCTCGCTATCTTTCCCTCCCCCCATGGGGAGGGGTATGCTCTGATAGTATTACAATTTTTCTGGTATGTCAATCTTCTATTGACCAATATTTTTACTATTATATCCAGCAAATCTCGGAATATTTTACTAATTAAATCATCATAAATAAACTGGACATGAATATTTTTTTCGCAAAAGTGATAAAACTAAAAGCCCTGCATCCAAAACGGTTACGTCTAAAAGGTAACCATACCGCTGATAGCTTACAGTAAATTTCCTCCGAAGTTAAACTGCTGCTTACCTTCACTTCATTTTTGGGAGGCAGCAGCAGTTCTTATTACTTCTTAAATCATTAACTTTTTATTCCTTTACAAATAATCCAATAATTGTACATCTATTCCTTGTAAATCTCTACAAGCCTTTTGCTGGGAGCCTGGCTTAGTTTTCCTGGAATAAGGCAGTACTTAAATAGCGTTCTCCTGTATCGGGAAGTATCACTACAATTAGTTTCCCTTCATTTTCAGGGCGCTTGGCTACTTCCATAGCTGCATAAGCTGCAGCACCGGATGAAATACCAACGAGCATTCCTTCCTCCCTGGCCAGCCTGCGTCCGGTTTTAAAAGCCTGATCATTCGTCACTCTGAAAACCTCATCAATTATTTCCCTATTGAGAACTTCGGGAATAAAACCTGCCCCTATACCCTGAATCTTATGAGGTCCGGGATTACCTCCGGAAAGAACGGGAGAATCATCAGGTTCCACCGCTATGACTTTTAAGTCAGGCTTACGGGATTTAATTACTTCCCCTACCCCTGTAATTGTCCCCCCTGTTCCTACCCCGCCAATCAAAATGTCTATTTTCCCTTCAGTGTCTGACCATATTTCTTCAGCGGTAGTTTTTCTGTGGATAGCGGGATTAGCAGGATTCTCAAATTGTTGCGGGATAAAAGAGTTAGGTATTTCCCGGGCAATTTCCAAAGCCTTTTTAATAGCCCCCTTCATACCTTCTGCACCGGGTGTCAGAACCAACTCGGCCCCGTATGCTTTGAGAAGGTTGCGTCTTTCTATACTCATGGTCTCCGGCATTGTCAGAATAAGCCTGTAGCCCTTAGCCGCAGATACAAAGGCCAGGCCTACGCCCGTATTTCCGCTGGTAGGCTCGATAATAACCGTATCTTTATCAATTAATCCTTTTTCTTCAGCCTCTTTGAGCATGTTAAAGCTAATCCTGTCCTTAATACTTCCGCCAGGATTGAAATATTCAACCTTGGCGACAACATCCGCTTTTAAACCTGCTGTGACTTTGCTTAACCTAACCAGAGGAGTATCACCTATTAAATCCGTAAGACTTTCATAAATTTTAACCATATAAAATTACCTCCTAAAATATCGAATCCCTATAGATTTAGTAGTCTTTAACTAAAAGGATATTTTGGATTGCGTACTTTGTCAATAGGTAAAAAGCAAAATTATACGTTAAACATTGTCTGCCACTGCCTGCTACAGTTAATTAAGGATAGCTCTTTTACTCATCTTCCCAGGTAAAATCTTACTAAATAATAAGTATAATTTTTTTCTTTTGCTATTACAGTATTACTACTAATTGTTATTGGCCCGCCGTAATCTTTTCATTCATGCTTCCCGTTCGATATCCTTTTAGATCAAGAGCGGTATAGGCAAAACCTATCTCAGCAAAGGCCTTATAGACTTCCTCGCCAATTTGCCCCTGCAGAAATTTAGGCCGATCCTCAGCGGAAACCTCTATCCTGGCCACATCTCCATGATGGCGGACCCTGACTTGTCTAAAACCAAGATTCTGAAGATATTGTTCAGCCTGTTCCACCATCTTTAGTTTCTCTTTGGTAATCTCTTCCCCGTATGGGAATCTGGAGGAAAGGCAGGCAAAGGAAGGTTTATCCCAGGTGGGAAGGCCTAAGTTCCTGGAAAGAAGACGGATTTCCTCTTTGGTTAAACCTGCTTCCAAAAGGGGACTCTGAATGCCGAGTTCTGCTAAGGCCTGCCTGCCGGGGCGGTAGTCACCGAGATCATCAACATTGGAGCCTTCGATGACATGGCTGATACCAAGCTCGGCTGCAACTTGCAGTATTTTGCCAAATAATTGTTTTTTACAAAGATAGCATCTGTTGGGGGGATTCTTCCCAAATTCAGGATCATCCAGTTCATCACAAACGATAATCCGATGTTCTATCCCTTGCTCCAGGCAAAAAGAGCTGGCCTCCTTTAATTCTCTTTCCGGGAAAGTGGAAGAGCGTGCCGTCAGGGCAATAGCCTTGTCACCTAAAACCTCTTTGGCAATCCTCACCAGAAATGTACTGTCTACCCCTCCGGAAAAAGCAATTATCACTTTTTCCATTGAGCTTAAATTTTTTTTAAGCAGATCCAGTTTTTGATTCAAATCTAATTTCTCGCTGTTCGGTAAGCCCATAAATTTTCCTCTCCTTTTTAACGATATAACTTGCTCCACATCTTATTCCCTATATTGGTAAATTATTAGATACAGTAATTATCATAGGAGTTTTCCTGGATCTTTCGAGTCTCTGCTAAGAGGTCTTCTATAGTATAGGAATCTAAGACTTCTGTCATCGCATCTCTAAGATCTTCCCAGACTCTCCTGGTAACACAAAAATCCAACCTCGTACAGGAACCGCTTCTGCTATCATCGACACAGTCTACAGGGGCGATAGGCCCTTCCAAAGCTCTGACCACATCACCGACAGTAATATCTTGAGGCTCTTTATTCAGCATATATCCACCATGAAAACCACGAATACTCTTAATCAAGCCATTTTGTTTCATGGTAATTAACAACTGTTCCAAATAGCGTTCGGAAATTTCCTGTCTTTGGGCAATGCTATGGATTGTCACAGGGCCGGCATGCTGGTTCAGGGTTATGTCTAAGATAGCTCTCACACCATACCTTCCCTTTGTTGAAAGTTTCAAGATTTTCACTTCCTTCTGACTCTAACTTCAAAATCTGAAATATTTTATGATATATTAATATATCATAAAATCTACAGTTTTTATATACTTAGGGATTGTGTTGCCTAAAAAGCGGAAGCTTCAAATCTGCTTTATACAATTCGTAGCAATAGCAAAAAAATTTTTTACCAAATTATTTCGTATCACAATTACTTGATTTATGATTAGAAATGATAGAAAATTGTAACTAGAGTGATATAATTAAGATTGTGAAAAGATTTTAAACCTTGAAGGAATTCAGAAAATTTCGGCGAATCTTATAAAGATTGAGGGGTTTCCTAATGGCTGACCGGAACAGCACTAAATGGATTAAGTACATGGCCTGGGGATCAACAATTGCAACTGCTCTGGCTGGTCTGGTAGGTGGAGGATACTACCTTGGAAATTATTTGGATTCACGCTGGGGGACGGATCCCTGGCTGAAAATAGGATTAATGTTGGCCGGGGTTATTTTGGGTACTGCTTACCTAATAATATCCTTAAGCAAAATGGGAAAATCTAAAGATGAAGAGTAGAACAGCTTTAATCCTCTGGGGTATTGTATCTTTCCCAATTTTTCTTGGCATAGCATTTACAGAGAATTATTCCTGGTATGGTTTTCTGATTGGTTTTAGTGCCGGCCTTTTTAATATTCTCTGGTTATTTAGAGATGCCGCTAAGGCTATCGATCAAGATCTGTCTATGGCTCTTAGGATTTATTATAAGAGTCTCTTTTCCAGACTCGGGATGATTACGCTGGTGGTGGCCACCATAGGCAGATTTCAGCCGGAATGGTTGTTTTCTTTAGCACTGGGGATTGCTGGAGGTGTTATTATACCTCTGATTATAGCAATAAGAAACCAGCTAAGAAGCGGAAGGGGGTGAGCAATGAAATGCATGAGATAATTCTCTGGCACGTGGGCAATGGAACAGTACATGCCAGGACACTGGTAATGACTTGGGTAACGATGGCCCTCCTGCTGATCTTTGTCCTTCTTGGGGTGCGCAACCTGACAAGCGGCAAGCCAGGGAAACTCCAAAATATCTTAGAATGGGTGGTTGACTTTGTTAAGGGACTAATCTCCGGCAATATGGATTACAAAAAAGGTGCTTCCTTACTTTCTTATTTACTAACCTTGATAATGTTTATTTTCTTTTCCAATATGCTGGGACTTATTCCTAATTTTGTTGCACCACTCTTTGCCAATGTGGAATTTGCCAAACTCAATGAGATATTCCACGGGGCGGTACTGCAGTCACCAACTGCAGATATCAACACAACTCTAGCTCTAGCAACTTTATCCATAATATTAGTAATAGCTTTTGGAATTAGATTCAAAGGAGCCGGTTATTTTCGTCACTTTATTCAACCCCACCCGGTATTCCTGCCAATTCATTTAATTGATATTCTGGCCAAGCCCATGACCCTGGCTTTCCGTCTATTCGGTAATATTTATGCCGGGGAGGTCTTGATAGCGGTAATTCTAATGTTACCGGGGATTTATGTCTTTAGTGGGGTTCTGCCCATGCCGATCTGGCTGGGATTTAGTATCTTTATTGGTACTATCCAGTCCTTTGTGTTTACAGTTCTGACAATTGCTTATATTGCTCAGGCTGTTGCCGAGGATCATTAAACTAAAGAGATTGCTAAAATCAAAAGAGATCATTAAGACTGGAAGAGATCATTAAAACTAAAGAGATTATTAAAACTGAATAAGCAAGCTTAATTAGATTAAATTTTTATTTTAAAGGAGGACAAACTATTATGGATATGTCTGCTGCTGCAATGTTAGGTGCCGGTATTGCTGCTGGGGCAGCTGCTATCGGAGCTTCTCTCGGAAACGGTAATGTTATTTCCAGGACAATTGAAGGGGTTGCCCGTCAACCGGAAGCTAAAGGCTCCCTCCAAGGTATTATGTTTATTGGTGTTGGTTTGATTGAAGCTCTTCCTCTTTTAACTTGGGTTATTGCCCTCTTGATGGTCTTTACCAAATCCGGTTCTCCCACTTAAGAAAACAGCAAAGCGAGGATTATTAACCGGAAAATTTAAACACATTCGCTTAGAGAGGAGGGGAGGACCGCTTGAATCCCTTCGGAATTGGCTTAACCTATACGATTGCCTCAGCTGCTGCCGCGGGAGGCGGCGGAGATAATCCTATAGCTATAGATTATACTTACTTTGCCCAGATTTTATCCTTTCTGGTCTTAGTATGGATTCTTAAGAAGTTTGCCTGGAAGCCTTTGATGAACATGATGGAGAAGCGCCGCCAGTTCATTGAAGATAACCTGGCGAGTGCTGAGCGCGAGCGTCAAGAGGCAGCAAGAATCAGGCAGGAATATCAGGATGAGATGCTTAAAGCACGCTCCGAAGCACAGACTATTATTGAAAAGGCTACCAAAAACAGTGAAGAACGTGCTGCCGAAATACTGATGGAAGCCCGCAAGGAAACAGAAAAGATGAAACAAGCTGCCCTTGCTGATATTGAGCGGGAACGGGATAAAGCCGTCGCCGAAGTTCGAGCTCAGGTTATTGACCTTTCGATAGCCGTGGCGGAAAAAATTCTGCAGCAAAAGCTCGATTTACAGGGTCAAGAGGCACTCATCGATCAATTTATTCAAGAGGTGGGGGATAGGCCATGTTAAACGGAGCGTTAGCCCGCCGCTATGCCCAAGCCCTCTTTGAATTAGCCGTGGAGATGTCGATCCTGGATCAAGTGGATGGCGAATTGCGTGACCTGACTCAACTGCTAACTAACAATAATGAACTAAAATATTTACTGAACCATCCCAATATTGAAGCCGAAGCCAAGAAAGAGACTTTGGGAAAAATCCTTGACCAAAGCGTTTCCGATTTGTCCAGGCACTTTTTATTTCTGCTCATCGACCGGAGAAGGCAGAATTTATTTGCACTTATTCAGAGTGAATTTTCTCGTCTGGCCAATGAAGCGCGCAATATCGTCGAAGTAAAAGTAGCCAGTGCTTTAACTCTAACAGCGAGTCAGGAAGAACAGTTAAGGCAGGTAATTGCCCAAAGCACAGGCAAGAATGTCCAGTTACAGACCGAAGTCAAGCCTGAGCTCATTGGCGGTGTAAGGCTTCAGATTGGAGACCGGGTGATGGACGGCTCAATTGCCACCGCATTAAATAAGATGCGGGAAGAATTGAGAAAAGCATCGTATAAACCTCAGCAGAAAGTAGGGGTGAGCTAAGAGGATGAACTTGCGTCCGGAAGAAATAAGTTCCATTATCAAACAACAAATTGAACGCTATGAATCAGCCCTGGAAGTTGTTGATGTGGGTACGGTCATCCAGGTAGGTGACGGTATAGCCCGTATCTATGGCTTGGAAAAAGCCATGTCAGGAGAACTTTTAGAGTTCCCCGGCGGTGTCTACGGGATGGCCATGAATCTGGAAGAAGACAACATCGGCTGTGTTATTCTAGGGCCCTACGAGAATATTAAAGAGGGCGACCAAGTTAAACGTACCGGCAGGATCGTGGAGGTTCCCGTGGGGGAAGCTTTGATTGGCCGGGTAGTCAATGTCCTGGGACAGCCTATAGACGGTAAAGGTGAAATCCAAGCAACTGAATATCGACCCGTTGAATCTCAGGCTCCGGGGGTTGTAGACAGGAAGTCTGTGCACGAGCCGCTGCAGACAGGGCTAAAGTCTATCGACTCCATGGTGCCGATTGGCCGGGGACAGAGAGAGCTCATCATTGGTGACCGCCAAACAGGCAAAACCGCCCTGGCAGTAGATACTATTATTAACCAAAAAGGCCAGGATTGTATTTGCATCTATGTGGCCATTGGTCAAAAACAATCCACAGTTGCCGGCGTTGTTAAAAAATTAGAAGAACATGGTGCTATGGATTATTCCATTGTGGTTATGGCCACTGCTTCCGACCCGGCACCGATGCTCTATATCGCTCCTTATGCCGGCTGTGCGATGGGAGAATATTTCCGGGACAGAGGCCAGCATGTTTTACTTGTCTATGATGACCTTTCCAAGCAGGCCGTAGCTTACCGTGAACTGTCCCTTTTACTGAGGCGTCCTCCTGGCAGGGAAGCCTATCCTGGCGATGTCTTCTATCTGCACTCCCGTTTATTGGAGAGGGCAGCCAAGCTTTCCCCGGAAAAAGGCGGCGGGTCGCTGACAGCCTTGCCGATTATTGAGACTCAAGCCGGGGACGTTTCAGCCTATATTCCGACTAACGTTATCTCCATTACCGACGGCCAGATTTTCCTGGAGTCAGACTTGTTCAATGCCGGTTTCCGTCCGGCTATTAACGTTGGTATCTCAGTATCCAGGGTTGGCGGTTCAGCCCAGATTAAAGCCATGAAGCAGGTTGCCGGCCAGCTGCGCTTGGACTTAGCCTCCTACCGTGAACTGGCAGCTTTTGCTCAGTTTGGCTCTGACCTGGATAAAGCTACCCAGGCCCGTTTAAATCGCGGCCAAAAGACTATGGAGATCTTAAAACAAGGGCAATATCAGCCAATGCCTGTAGAAGAACAGGTCTTAGTCATCTTTGCTGCCACCAAAGGCTACATTGATGATATCCCGCTGGAGAGAATCAAAGAATTTGAACAGGAATTCCTTCGCTTCATGCGTACGGTTAAAGCCCACATCCCGGAAAAAATCCGCACCGCTAAAGCTCTTTCCGACGAACTTACCCAAGAGATTGGCGAGGCCATCAATGAGTTCAAGCAAGGCTTTTTGGCCTAAGAAAGAGTAGGTGAATGAAGTGGCAGGAGTACGCGATATTCGCAGAAGAATCCGCAGTGTGTCCAATATGCAGCAAATTACGAAAGCCATGAAAATGGTGGCTGCGGCCAAACTGCGGCGAGCGCAGGAAAAGGTCATCGCATCCCGCCCCTACGCTAATCAGATGCAGGATGTTCTAACCCGTCTGGCTCAAGCCCAGACTGATGTGAGCCATCCGCTTTTGGAGAAACGTCCGGTCCAAAAAATTGGCTACGTCCTGGTTACCTCTGACCGCGGTCTTTGTGGAGGCTTTAATGCCAACCTGATAAGACTGACCAGAGGGGTTCTGGAAGAACAGAAGGAAGCACAGGCTGGGCTGGTAGCGATAGGCCGTAAAGGCAGCGACTATTTTGGCCGCCGGAAAGTGGAAATCATCTCCCGCTTCACCGGTCTGGGCGACAGCCCGGACTTCAATCTGGCCAGAAAAATCGCCCGCGAAATCATCGGGCTGTATACGTCCGGTGCAGTAGATGAGGTTTACTTGATTTATTCTAAATTTGTATCAGTCCTGACCCAGGAACCTACAATGGCTAAGATCCTGCCAATCGAGCCTTCGGCAGAGAAGGCTGTCGGCGAGTATATTTTTGAGCCGGGTCCCCAACAGATGCTGGAACGCCTTTTGCCCAGCTACCTGGAAAGCCAGGTGTTTAGCGCACTTTTAGAAAGTAAGGCCAGTGAAATGGGAGCCAAGATGACGGCCATGGATTCAGCGACGGAGAATGCCAAGGAAATGATTGACAAGCTGACCCTGGCCATGAACAGAGCCCGCCAGGCAGCCATTACCAAGGAAATCTCGGAAATTGTGGGGGGAGCTGCGGCGCTGGAGTAACTGCCGGATAGAAGCTTAAGAAAAGGAGGTTCGCGAGTTTGTCAAATATAGGTAAAGTAATTCAAGTTATGGGTCCGGTAGTTGACATTGAATTTGACCCTGATGCCCTACCGGAGATATATAGTGCGATTGTCATTAAGGATGAAGAGAGAAAAATTGACTTGACCTTGGAAGCTGCCCAACATCTTGGCAATGACACGGTTCGCTGTGTGGCGATGTCTTCTACGGACGGGCTGACTAGAGGAATGGAGGCTTTGAATACCGGAGCCCCGATTACAGTGAGTGTCGGGCCGGAGACACTTGGCCGGATGTTTAATGTCCTGGGCAAACCAATTGATAATCTGCCCGAGGTAGAGACCGAGCTGAAGTTCCCGATTCATAGAAAAGCGCCGCCTTTTGTCGAGCAGGAAACAACCGATACTATGCTGGAAACAGGCATTAAGGTTGTGGATCTTCTGGCCCCTTATGCCAAAGGGGGAAAAATTGGCCTCTTTGGAGGAGCCGGTGTAGGCAAAACAGTCTTGATTCAGGAACTGATCAATAATATTGCAACCCAGCACGGCGGGATTTCCGTTTTCGCCGGAGTTGGCGAGAGAACCAGGGAAGGCAACGACCTTTGGAACGAAATGAAAGACTCTGGGGTTATCAATAAAATGACCATGGTTTTCGGTCAAATGAACGAGCCCCCCGGTGCCCGCCTCAGGGTAGGACTCACCGGGCTGACCCAGGCCGAATACTTCCGGGATGAACAAGGGCAGGATGTGCTTTTGTTTATCGATAACATTTTCCGTTTTACCCAGGCCGGATCTGAGGTTTCCGCTCTCTTGGGCCGGATGCCTTCAGCAGTTGGCTATCAACCGACTTTGGCCACTGAGATGGGTCATTTACAGGAGAGGATTACTTCCACTAAGAAAGGCTCCATCACTTCCGTCCAGGCTATTTATGTACCGGCCGACGACTTGACCGACCCGGCACCGGCGACAGCCTTTGCCCACCTGGATGCGACAACGGTTCTGTCTCGTTCCATTGCTGAAATTGGCATTTATCCTGCTGTTGACCCGCTCGATTCTACTTCGCAGATTTTAACTCCGGCCATTGTTGGTGAGGAGCATTATACCGTTGCGCGTCAAGTGCAAAGTATTCTTCAGCGGTATAAAGAATTACTGGATATTATCGCCATCCTTGGTATGGACGAGCTTTCGGAAGAAGATAAGCTTATTGTGCAAAGAGCTCGCCGTATTCAACGCTTCTTGTCCCAGCCGTTCACCGTAGCCGAAGCCTTTACCGGTATGAAGGGCAAATATGTCCCGATTAAGGAAACTATCCGGGGCTTTAAAGAAATTTGCGAAGGCAAGCATGACGCTCTGCCGGAAGAAGCGTTCCAGTATGTCGGGACTATCGATGAGGCGGTTGAAAGAGCGAAACAGTTGGGAGCTGTGTAGACAATGGCACAAACTTTTAATTTGAAGGTCGTTGCCCCTGACGGCCTAGTCCTGAATAAGGACGTGGAATTTGTCGTTGTCCCCGGCGAGGGCGGCGAACTGGGCATTTTGCCTAACCACGCTCCGCTGATTGCCAGCCTTACGATTGGTGTCATTCGCTATACAGTGGAAGGCAATGTGCATAAAATCGCCATCAGCGGCGGCTTTCTGGAAGTAGTCAGCAATAAGGTCACAGTACTCGCCAATACGGCGGAAATTGCAGAAAATATTGATTTAGAAAGAGCCAAAGCCGCCAAGGAAAGGGCTGAAAAGCGGCTGCGGGAGCGCCAGCCGGATATCGATATACAGAGGGCCGAAGTGGCTTTGAAACGAGCCATGGCACGGATTAAAGCGAAAGAGTAGGCGAAACAGACCCTATCTTTTGGGTATGTTTGGCTGGCTTATGTTGTGAGAACGATAAAAAATAAGCCTAGAAGACCTTTGAAATGAAGTAATATCTATACCATAATTGCAGAGGAGTTAGTTAAAATCATAACAAGTACAGAATAGAGAGTGTTCCAAAGTTAAGGGTGGCTTTGGGGCACTCTCTGTTTGTGCTGATGTATTGCCTTCTTAAAATATTATTTGGAGTGCTGCCATAAAACTTCAGAATGGCTTTAGAAAGATATGCTCTCCTTAGTTATGAACAGTTTAAGAAGTAAATTGACTATTACTAAGAAGAGCATTTTTATGTCCTAAAAAGATAGTATATTGGGAAGAGGGAAGGCTAAATCACAGGCAGTTCTCTTCCGGGAAAGTAATTAGGCAAAGAATAAGCGTAATTTAGGGATTCAGGTCGTGGCTCAGATAAGGGTATGGAATAATTATCCTCCTGGTAATATACTATTCAAGAGGGGGTTTCAAGGATTAAAGCATGGGAAGGAGTGTAAACAATGCCCCTTAAGATTGTGCGCAATGACATAACCAAAATGCAGGTCGACGCCATTGTCAACGCCGCCAACAGCAGCCTGCGGCAAGGCGGCGGAGTCTGCGGGGCAATCTTTGCCGCCGCCGGGGCGGACAAGTTACAGGCTGAGTGTGACCGGATCGGTTACTGTCCGGTTGGCGGGGCGGTTATAACCAGAGGCTATGCGCTGCCTGCCAACTACGTTATTCATGCTGTCGGCCCGGTCTGGCAAGGCGGTAGACATAATGAAGAAGCCCTGCTTTCAGCCTGTTATACAAATTCTTTGAGCCTTGCTCTAGAGCAGGGGCTTAACTCTATTGCCTTTCCCCTTATATCTTCCGGTATCTTCGGCTATCCGAAGGCGGAAGCTCTAAGGGTGGCCATCTCGGCTATTGGGAGTTTTTTGCTCAAGCAGGATATGATGGTTTATCTCGTGGTGTTTGACAAGGCGGCTTATAAATTGAGAGCTAATCTGTTCAACTCTATTGAAGCCTATCTAGAAGACAACTATGTTGCGAAGCAAACTGTTTGGCAGCACCGTGAGGTAGAACACTCCCAGCAAATCCGGGAAATGACCAAGGCTGAGGAGGACGGCCTTTTTACCTTTGAAGAAATGGCGCCCTCTGCTAAAAACTGGATGGCTTCTATTTCTGGAGCACTGACAAACTTAGACGAGATTGTTAATCACGTCGGCGAGACTTTTAGCGAGATGCTTTTTCGGCTCATAGCCGAAAAAGGCCAAAGTGAGCCGGAGGTTTATAAACGGGCTAACCTTGACCGCAAGCTTTTTTCCAAGATACGCAGCAATGTAAATTATAAGCCTAGCAAGAATACGGCCTTGGCGCTGGCGGTTGCTTTGGAGCTTAATCTTGACCAGACTGCTGATTTACTCCGCCGAGCAGGCTATGCTCTTTCCCCCTGCAGTCGTTTTGACTTGATTGTAGAGTATTTTATCCGCGAGGGAAATTACAATATTTTTGAGATTAATGAAGCACTCTTTGCTTTTGACGAGAGCCTTTTAGGGGTGTGAGAAATACAAGCGTGAGGAATGCCTGCCTGATACCTTCAATTGTCGCCCGGCAAGCGACCTTTAAATACTGTTTTGCGGTTATCCTCTAGATATGAAATCAAGCAAGGAGGATAACATTATGAAAGAAGGGCTTACAGAACTGGTCTTTATCCTTGACCGCAGCGGCTCTATGAGCGGGCTGGAGAGGGATACCATCGGCGGGTATAATTCGCTCTTGGAGAAGCAGAAAAAGGAAAACGGCGAATGCATCCTTACCACGGTTTTATTTGATGACCAATACGAGCTTCTGCACGACCGTATTGATCTTAGGGGTATCAAGCCTTTAACCGAGAAGGAGTATTTCGTGCGGGGCACCACGGCTCTTTTAGATGCGGTTGGACGCACTATCGACAAGATCGAGAATGCTCAGAAACATACTGTCGAGGAAGAGCAGGCCGAAAAAGTAATGTTTGTGATCACTACGGACGGTATGGAAAATTCCAGCCGGGAGTATGACTACGCTAAAGTACGTCAAATGATTGAGAAACAGAAAGAGCAAGCTGGCTGGGAGTTCATCTTCCTGGGCGCCAATATTGACGCTGTGGCCACCGCCGCTCGTTTCGGCATAGCCCCGGACCGGGCGGCTAATTACCACGCTGATTCCGTGGGCACCCTACTTAATTATAAGGTTGTCAGCGAGGCGATAAGCTCTTTCCGGACAAGTGCTGCTCCTCTAAGTGCTGACTGGAAGAAGAGCATTGAGGAGGATTTTAAAAAACGGGGAGGAAAGAAGAGGGATTCTCAGTGAGCATATTTTAGTGGCCGGAAATGTTCAGTTTAAAATATATGCGTGCAAAAATTGAATAATTTTGGTATTATATAGAGACAAGGAATAAAATGTCAACAAAACCCCCATCTTCAGGAGGGTTGTAATGAACTATCAAACATTTCTTGGGATACTGCTTATAGCAAGTAGCACAATTGCCTTTATTTGTGGATTATTCGCTGTAAATGGAGTTTTTAAAGCTAGAATTAACAAACAATTAATGTTGATTTGTTCCGCCCTGCTGGTTTGGGCCTTGGGCCTGGCCATTACTCTAACCGCAGCCAATGAAGAAGTTTGTTTGATAGGACATGTGATTGCTCCCATCGGATGGGGACCGATGTCCGGCTTATTGCTGCATTTTACATTATTATTAATCGGAAAAGATAAACTCTTAAAAAAGTGGTGGGTCTATACCATATTATATTTGCCGGGACTCTTGATGATTTATGCCTTTACAATTCTCCCGGCAATAGGCCAAAATACAGACAATTTTATTAATACCATCTATGGATGGGCACCTGTAGTCCGGCATGACGGCTGGGATTACTTTTTTTATGCCTATTATTTAGGATTTAGTGCCGTTAATATTATCCTTTTGCTCCTAACCAGGAGAAACACGCAGGATAATAATGTACGTGCCCAAGTAACTGTGTTGGCAATCGCTTATAGCATAGCCTATACGCTTGGGACGATATCGGATGTTTTGCTGGAGCAGATGAATATTATTATTCCTCAGCTGGCACCTATCTTCTCTTTAATTGCTATCGGCGCAATCGTCTATTCAGTTTATAGATATAGACCGCTCCATCCAGAAAATATTAACCAGAGCGAAATAATTCTTACCGATGATGTGCGTAAAAATACTCACGTCCTGATAGGGTTCATTTTTATTACAGCCAGTATCATCAACATAATTGATCAAAGCTTGTTGTATAACGAAAACAATTTGCTTTCTGTAAATATTTTTAGTTTATTTTTGATTCTAATTGCTGTTTTTATCTTTCTAATTGACAGGCTTAAGCTTAATAATGATTATAAAGATTTGTTGGTTGCGATCACCTACTCAATTGTTATCCCTATTGTAGTCTTAAGGTTTGTTCGGTACGGAAGTATCACAGTATGGGCTTTTATGCTTCTGCTTATGTTCGTTTGTCTGCTTTATAACAAAAGAATTATGTTAATCTCAGTAATCATTTCCTCAATGATGACCCAGATCATAGTTTGGGCGATGACTCCTTCGGCGTTAGTGCAAGTGAATAAAACAGATTATATCTTAAGACTCAGTTTTATCGTTATTACGGCTTTACTGGCTATTCATGTCAATAATATTTATATCGCCAGGCTAAAGCATAATTCCTTATATATTCAAAAACGCAAACTATTGGCGGAAATATCTCAAGAACTTATTACCGCCGAAGAGCAGAATATGGATGAGAAGATATATCATCTGCTTAAAAAATCTGGGAAATTTATTGGGTGCGATCGGGCCTATATTGTTTTACTGGATAACGGTTCAAATACAATCACCTATTCCTGTGAATGGCTGGCAGAAGGAAATCACTCTATCTTAAAGGTTTTAGCAACATTAGATTCAGATATTCTTCAAATGGCGGTTCAAAAACTTGAAACCGAAAAGATTATTAAGCTTCCTGATGCAATGTTGTTATCCCCGGAAGCAGGTGAATACAAAAAGCTGTTGGCTGAGCAAAACATTCGGGCATTAATTAATCTGCCGATTAAAGAAAATGATAAGGTTTTTGGATTTTTGGGGTTTGATTCTGCAAAACCTTTAAGAGAATGGGATTTGTATTCTGATGACTACCTTGAGATAATTGCCAGTCTAGTCTCAGATATAATTATCAGGATTGGCAAAGAGAAAAAAATAAAATTTCTGGCCTATCATGACCAGCTTACACAGCTCCCGAACCGTGATTTATTTAAGGATCGGCTGCAACAGGCAATAAACCAGGCGAAAAGAACGGGAAAAATGGTGGCTGTTGTTTTTATTGATCTGGATTCTTTTAAATCGGTTAATGATACCATGGGCCATGATCTTGGAGATGAGCTTCTTACTGAAGTTGCCCGGATACTTTCCGGTTGTCTTCGTAATTATGATACCGTTTCCCGGTTCGGCGGTGATGAATTTGTCCTTATGATTAATCAGCTTTCTGCCACAAAAGATGTTATTAACGTAATGGATAAGCTTATGGAGGAAATTCATAAGTCTTTCAATTTAAAAGGTCAAGAATTCTTTATAACAGCCAGTGCAGGCGTTGCTTTGTTTCCACAGGATGGAACGAATGCAGACACCCTTATTAAAAATGCTGATACCGCGATGTACAAAGCAAAGGAAATGGGAAAAGATCGCTACCTAATGTGCTCTAAAGATATGAAAGATCAGGTTTTGGAAAGAATGAAACTGACGAATTATCTTTACAGGGCTCTGCAAAGGAACCAATTCATATTATATTACCAACCCCAGGTAAACGTTGAAACCAATTCCATAGTCGGATTAGAAGCACTCCTCAGATGGTCAATTCCAGGCAAAGGGATGATAAATCCGGCTACTTTTATTCCCTTAGCAGAGCAAACGGGACTGATTAATCCAATCGGTGAGTGGGTATTAGAGACGGCATGCAGACAAGGGAGGATCTGGAAAGACAAGGGAATAGTGGGACTGCGAATCGCTGTTAATGTTTCAATCAATCAATTATACAACCCAGAGTTCGTGCAGCAGGTTGACAGTGTTTTGCAAAGAACCGGCTTACCTCCTAGCGATTTAGAATTAGAGATTACAGAAAGCGCAGCGAGCAGCAGAGTTGAAACTATTGCCGATGTTTTATCCAAGCTGAAAAAAATTGGGGTCTCTATAGCAATCGATGATTTTGGAACAGAGTACTCATCATTAAGCAGGTTAAAGGTTTTGCCGATCGATCGCCTTAAAATGGATATGCAATTTGTTCATGGAATAGAAAGAAGCGAAAAGGATCAGGCAATTGCAATGGTTATAATCACCCTTGCCAAAAAAATGGCCCTGAAGGTTGTGGCCGAGGGTGTTGAAACAAAGGATCAACTAGCTTTTTTAAGCAAACGGATGTGCGATGAGATACAAGGATATTATTTCTACAAGCCGATGCCGGCAGAGGAAATAGAAAACCTTTTTTTTCGATGAGGCATGTCCCGCATTCGGCAGTAAAGCCATTGCAATAAATTGGTCCGTATAGTAATATTAAATGCGGATTTAGATGATTGGAGGGTTGCTTAAGAATGGGCGCTATTAATTACAGACTCCGGATGCTTACTTTCTGCTGCTAATTGAATAGTGCTGAAAGGCTCTGCCTGAATGCGGAGTAAACGGAATTGGTCTGCCCATTTTTAAGAAACTTCATTAACGCTGGAAAATTGCTTAAGATTTAATTACTGTTATTAATCTATCTCAGGATGTTGCTAAATATTGGGAGGATGTTAATGAGGACGGGGACAAATCCGGCCTCATTTTATTTTTTAATTGTTTTGTTATTTACTAAAGCACACACAGCAAGCCCTGTGCTTTTTAAGCAGCAGGTTAGGACAATTCTTGACGGCAAAAGGATGGAGGGACAGAATATGACACTAAAGCCAAAAGCAGTATTAGCAGGGGCTAATCTTTATAACCAACAACATGATTTTCTTGATTCTATGGAAGAACTACAGCGGTTGGCCGAAGCCTGCGACCTTGAGGTGGCAGGCCGGGTTACCCAAAGAATGGACAAAGTGAATTCGGCCCATTATTTAGGCAGGGGCAAGCTGGTCGAACTAGAACTCCTGCTGGAAGAAACGGGTGCGGAAGTTGCGGTTTTTAACGATGAGTTATCTTTTTCCCAGATCCGTAATCTGGAGGAAGCTTTAGGGTGCAGGATAATAGACCGGACAGTATTAATTTTAGATATTTTTGCTCAGCGGGCCAGGACCAGAGAAGCCAAGCTTCAGGTCGAAATAGCACGCTTGCAGTATCTTCTGCCGCGCTTAAGCGGCCAGGGAGAAGCCTTAAGCCGTCAGGGCGGGGGCGCCGGCTTCCGCAACAGAGGCGCGGGGGAAACTAAGCTGGAGTTGGATCGCCGCAAGATTGAAGAGCGCATCAGGAAGCTTAATAGGGAATTGGAAACACTTGTTGCCGATCGCCAAAACCAGCGAAAAAAAAGGAAGAAAACGGAGCTCCCGGTGATTGCTTTAGTAGGTTATACCAATGCCGGCAAATCGACGATAATGAATGCCATGCTGGAGATGTTTCAGTCCGAGGCCGGCAAGCAGGTTTTAGAAAAGGATATGCTCTTCGCCACTTTGGAGACTTCGGTACGCAGGATTAAACTGCCGGATAATAAATCCTTCCTGTTAACGGATACGGTAGGGTTTATCAATAAATTGCCCCACCAGCTGGTCAAAGCTTTTCGTTCTACCCTGGAAGAAGTGACCGAAGCGGATCTTTTGATTCATGTCGTGGATTACTCCAATCCCAATTACGAGCAGCAGATCGAAATTACGCAGGAAACCCTGAAGGAACTGGGGGCAAACAATATTCCCGTTATTTATGCTTATAATAAAATTGATTTAGTGGAAGGCGGGCTCTCTAAAGCAAACCAGAATAAGGGTGAGGGCGTTTTCCTTTCTGCCAGGCAGAGAGAAGGAATGGCCAAGCTGGTGGAAGCCATTAAGGAAAGGGCTTTAACCCGGTATGTTCCCTGTACTATGCTGATTCCCTATGGTAAGGGTGAGATAGTAGCATATTTTAATAATAATGCGCAAATTTACAGCACTGAATATAACAGTGAGGGCATACTTTTAGCCTTGGAATGCCGGGAAGCGGATTACCGGCGCTATAAGCAATATGTCGCCTTAGGGGAGTTTTATTATCGGCAGGGCAAAATCTCCTGTGGGGATAACCAGTCCGGTAAGGAGCCGGCACCCCAGGGGGAAGAAAGAAATTTATTTTTATAAAGAAGAAAGGAATTTTTATGACAACGCATTTACCGCAGGATAATGGATCCTCCTGGAAGAGGAAAATAACCTTATTTTTAATCAGTCAGAGTATATCCCTATTCGGTTCCTCGGTGGTAAGCTTCGCCGTTATTTGGTATATTACCCTGCAAACCTCCTCTGGTAAATGGGTAATGCTCTTTACCATTTGTTCTTTATTGCCTCAGGTTCTGATTTCCCTGTGGGCAGGAGTCTGGGCGGATCGCCATAACCGCAAACATCTGATTATGTTGGCGGACGGCTTCATTGCCTTGGCTACGTTTAGCCTGGTCCTAGCGATGTGGGCAGGGTATGAAAGCTTAGAACTGCTTCTTCTTATTGCCCTGGCCCGTTCCTTGGGAGCAGGCATCCAGACTCCGGCAGTCAGCGCTTTATTTCCTCAGATTGTACCCAAAGACAAGCTAACTAAGGTACAAGGTATTAATCAAACTTTGAATTCGGTTTTGTTGCTCTTATCGCCGGCAGTCGGAGGGTTGGTACTGGGATTTAGAGGGATCGCCTGGGCTTTTATGCTGGATGTTATCACGGCCTTGCTAGCTATAGTCGTTCTTAGCTTGCTCCAAGTGGAGAAAGTGGCCAGACCTGAGGGAAAAACCGCAGTCTTGGCCGAACTGCGCCAAGGGATTGCCTATGCCTTTAATCATAAGCTTTTAAGGCTCGTTCTCCTTTGTTTTGGCATATCATTTATTCTTATTACCCCGGCGGCTGTTTTGACTCCGCTCTTAGTGGAACGCAGCTTCGGCAGTGATGTTTGGCGGCTGACCGCCAATGAGATGGTCTGGACGATTGGTTCCTTGCTCGGCGGAGTCTTTGTTTCCCTGAAAGGGGATTTTAAGGATAAAATCCGGACAGTGGCTCTTTGCCTGGTTGCCTTTGGGATTACCTTCGGCCTCCTGGGGGTTGCCCGGAACTTCATCGTTTATCTCTTGATTATGGGTATTGCCGGTTTCTTTATGCCCCTTATTGCTACGGCGCAAACAGTTTTACTGCAAGAGAATGTGGAAGCAGCCATGATGGGGAGGGTGTTTTCTTTAGTTCAGATTGTGGCCGGCAGTGCCATGCCTATCGCTATCCTCTTTTTTGGTCCCCTGGCCGATATTATCCCGATCGGCGTAATTTTAGTCATTACCGGTTTCCTGCTGGCTCTGACCGGGTTTTGGTATCAATTAAGCAGCAGAAGAGCTGGGCTGAATTAAACAGAAAATATTCGTAGCGAGCTGCGTAGGCAGGATATGTATGCCAAAATCTTAAATTTGGTAATAATAGGGGTAAGATGGCAGAGGGAGGTATCTGCTATGGGAGATAAAAACCCTAAAAACATTGAGAAAAAGAAAAAGAAAAAGAAGGCTAAAAAAGCTGTCGAGCCATTAGCTTAACTTGTCCTTAGGGACCTTGGGGCTGCTAGGCAGATATAAATTCTGCGGCAGCCTCTCTTTTTGCTTTTTCCTGAAATATCCCCCCGGGTAGGATTGTGAGGGATAGCGGCTCTCGCTATAATAAGTAGCGAAACCTCTTTAGAGTGCTAAACTAATAAACAATAATCCTTCAGGATTAGTAAACGCAAAAACAAGGAAGCCAAACGTCGTAAGCCCTACTGGAAGCTGGACATAAAAACGGTAAGAGGAGGATGATTGCACTTGCATATTCCGGACGGATTTCTCGATCCTAAAACAGCGGTTGCAGCGGCTGTGCTTAGTGCCGGGGCCCTAGGCTATGCTGTTAAACAAACCAAAGAAGTATTGGACGACAGGCAGGTACCCCTGATGGGTGTGGCGGCAGCTTTTATTTTTGCCGCCCAGATGGTTAATTTTCCGGTAGCAGCCGGTACTTCCGGGCATTTGATCGGCGGAACCCTGGCGGCGGTTACCTTTGGCCCTTGGCCTGCCGTGCTGATAATGAGTGCCGTACTGATCATTCAATGTTTTGTCTTTCAAGACGGCGGCCTTTCAGCCTTAGGGGGGAATATCCTGCTCATGGCTGTGATCGCCCCTTTGGTCGGCTATTTGTTTTATTCCTTGCTGGCGGGGGCGGGAGAAAGCAGATTAAGAGTGCTCGGCAGCACTTTTCTGGCCGGTTGGCTGTCAACCATTACAGCCTCTTTCGTTTGCGCCCTAATGCTGGCAGCGGCCAATATGGTTGCCTTGAAGACCGCCCTGGTCGCTATGGTGGGCTGGCATACCCTGATTGGCCTGGGTGAAGGGCTGATAACCGCCTTGGTTGTTTCCTATCTGCTCAAAGTCAAGCCTGCCCTTGTTCGTGGCTATCAGGGAACACTAGGGGAAAGGCAGGTGCCCGAGCATGTCTCCTAAGACGAATCATATGCAGAGAGCAGCAGCCGGGGTGAAGAAAGAAATAATGATCGGCTTGCTGATTGCATTGGTGGTAGTAGTTTTTTTGGCTCCTTTTGCTTCTTCCAGCCCCGATGGTTTAGAAAGGGTAGCGGAAGATCACGCTTTTCTTGACCAGGCTGAAGGCCGGGAGGTTATTCTCTCCCCTCTTCCTGATTATGAGATGCCGGGAATTGCTAATAAGACCCTGGCCGGGATTTTAGCAGGGTTGACCGGTACTCTCCTGACGTTTATTGCTATGCTTTTGGCAGCAAGGTTGATCCTGGCTTGGAAGATGGGGAAGAAAAGCAACCAAACTTAGGCCTAAGCGCTTAGGGATCATCTCTCCCCAGGGTGAGACTGCTTTCAAAATGAACCAAAGGATTAAGATGCTAATGCGCAACTTATTAGAACCATTAAGCCCCAAACATACTTTTCTTCATAGGCTTGATGCCAGGATTAAGCTTAGCTTTGCCTTGGCTTTTATCTTGATTTGCTCGATGTTGGAGTCGGTTTATGTCTTGGCTGGGGCAGCTTTTTTGCTGCTGGTAGTGCTTAAGGCAGTGGGAACTCCTTGGCCGGCGGTTATGCAGAGGCTGGCCTGGGTTTTGCTTTTCAGCGGAGCCTTAATTGTCTTTTTTCCTTTCCTTACTCCCGGCAAAGAAGTTTTTTCCCTGGAAGCGGGGCCGGTAGGGATAACGGCAACCCAGGAAGGGTTTAGTAAGGCCATGCTCTATGGGTTCAGGCTCTTAACGGCCATTCTGGCCTTTACCCTGTTGAAGGCCACAACGGGCTTCCGGGAGATTATGGCCGGTTTACGGCTGCTGCATGTACCGGCTGTTCTAGTAAGCATCATTGAATTTACGATCAGGTATTTCTTTGTCTTGGGAGACGAACTTGCCAGGATGAAGCTGGCACGTCAAGCCCGGGCTTATAACTTAAAGCGGAGTATTTTTTGCCGCCGGACAGGGAGAATTTTGACGCAGCTCTTGGCTGTGCTCTTTGTGCGCTCTCTGGAGAGAGCGGAGAGAGTTTATTTAGCCATGTTGGCCAGGGGGTATGGCGGTGTTAAGTATTAAACTGTGGGAAGTCGGTGGCCTGCTTGGTTAAGTGCATTGAAGTCCGGGATCTGTTCTATAGCTATGAGGATGGAACCCAAGCACTGCAAGGGATCAATTTAACTATTGAAAAAAATACCAGAGTTGCGCTTCTGGGTCCTAACGGGGCAGGAAAATCAACTCTGCTTTTGCATTTTAATGCTTTAAACCTTCCCCAAAGGGGTTCTGTCCTGGTTGAGGGGACACCTGTCTGCCCAAAAACCGAGAAGCTGATTAGAGCTAAAGTCGGGATGGTATTCCAGGATCCGGATGATCAAATTTTTGCTTTAACTGTCAGGGAAGATGTCAGTTTCGGCCCCCAGAATATGGGCCTTCCTCCGGCAGAGGTCCAAGCGCGCGTAGACTTGGCTCTAAGAGCGGTCAGGATTGAAGATTTAGCGGGGAAAGCCCCCTACCATCTAAGTTACGGCCAAAAGAAAAGAGTAGCTATAGCGGGAGTACTGGCTATGAGCCCGGAGATTATTATTTTGGACGAGCCTTTTGCCTATCTTGACCCCCGGGGGAAAAGAGCTCTTCTGCAAATCCTGGCTGATTTGTCCCAAGAAGGGAAAACCATTATTATCGCTACGCATGATGTTGATTTAGCGGCAGAGTGGGCGGACAAAATAGTAGTAATCCAAGACGGCCGGGTCTTAGCCGCCGGGGAGAAAGATATCCTGCTTGACCCGGAAATCATAACCCGGGCGGATTTAGACTATCCTGTGGTCACCAAGATATTTCAGCAGCTACCCCGGCAGGAGGGCAGGAAGCTGCCCTTAACCCTGAATAAAGCTATTGCCACCCTAAAAGAAATGCTGGGTGGCAAATAACTAAATGGAAATGCTGCTTGGGGAAGGATACGCTATTTAAGGAATTTATCAATTGCGTCGTTGAGTTTATCGATCACTTCAGTATCGTTTTCTTCATAGGCATGAATTAAGCAATGGTTAATATGATCGCTTAAAATTAATTTGCCGGTGCTGTTTAAGGCGGAACGAACCGCTGACAACTGAATCAGGATATCACTGCAATCCTCATCATTGTCCACCATACGCTTAATGCCTTCTAAATGCCCAATCATCCTCGACAAACGGTTGAGGACACTTTTTTTATTGGGGTGCTGGTGGAAATGGCTGTGGCTGTGCTCTTCCAAATTGCAACGACTCCTTTCTTAAGCTGGTAAATTCTCTTTTACATGATAGCATAGAAAGAGCCGCAGATGTGAAATTTTTTTAGGATTTCACTGTCTAAACTAAATATTTGTCTTGGAGGTTAAAAATACCTTATTAAATAATGCCTGCGCAATGTTTTGCCGGAAGAGAGTTTGGTCAAACTATAAATAAAGTGGACGAAAGAAGTTCTAGAAAGAGCTTCCGAGACCTTAAGACACCAAAAGAGCCTAAAATAGGCCTAGAGACCAAAAACGAGGCGAATTTCAGCCCAGGGAAACAGAGGAACAGGCATGGAAAAGCAAGGAAGGATACCGGGGACTCTAAAAATAAAAAAGTTGCGCACTTTTATTGTTAGCGGATTATTGCTTATGGTATTCTTGACGCCTACAATATTAATCGCTGCTCCCAAATATTTCGACCAGAGCCTTAGGGAGGAACCTTTAATTTTAAATTCAGATTTGACAGCCGTGCAGGAGGCCGTTGTCAGATATTTTCTCTGGACGGAAGATTGCACAGGGCTGCTTGACTTAGAAGGTATTCTACGAGATTCCGGATTGGCATGGCAGAAAGAAGTTTTAAAAGATTTTTCTGGAAACAAAGCTCTGAAATATACAGCGCAAATCAAGATAACCAAGGGAGAGGAGGGGCAAGCTTTAGATTATTATCATAGTTTATATAACAAAATGAAGGGACTAAACATTCAAGTTTACTTTGAAGAGAAGGTAAATGATTTCCTCGACCCTGTTAGCCTCTTCTACAAATATAGCCCGGATTTTTACTCCCGCACGGAAGCTTCTGGTGTGACTTCATGGACAGGTTTTCATCCGGCTCTACCCGGATTTACGCTGGTTGAGGGGAAAAAAGTAAATTTTCAGTTGCTGACTGTCAAAGGAAGCGAAGGTACAGGGAAAACACTTTTGGCAGTGCCGGCACTGCTCGAAGATTTTTAGATAAGCAAATGTTTTTTTTGCAGGAAATTGCCCGGAGAAAAAGAATAATAAGGTTAAGCTGTCAAGCACTTGGTAATTATCTATTTGATGGCAAGAATTGTTTATAATGGGTAATAGTGGATATCATAGAGGTAGGAAAAGTCAGGAGATGATGGAAGAAATTGAGCAAATATTTAATAACAGGCGGAAAAGAACTGTACGGCAAAATAGAAGTCAGTGGAGCCAAGAATGCTGTCCTGCCGATTATTGCGGCCAGCTTGTTGACCTCCGATAAAATAATATTGGAAGAAGCCCCGGATTTGCTTGATGTTCAAGTTATGAGCCAAGTCATAGAATCGCTTGGGGGCAAGGTGAAAAGGAGCGGCAAAAAGCTGCATATTTCCATCAAAGAAATTGAGAGCATCGAAACTCCTTTTGATCTTATTTCCAAAATGCGGGCTTCGATAGTAATTATGGGGCCTATGCTGGCGCGCAAAGGGCGGGTGAGAATCTCTCATCCCGGAGGCTGTGCCATAGGATCACGTCCTATCAACTGGCACCTTAAAGGTTTAGAGTGCTTAGGAGCTCAAGTCCGCATGGATCATGGTTTTCTTGATGTCAGTGCTGCTCGTTTGTCCGGAGCCAGAATTTATCTTGATTTTCCCAGTGTCGGAGCCACTGAGAATATCATGATGGCGGCGGTTTGTGCCGAAGGCACCACCATTATTGAGAACGCTGCCCAGGAACCGGAAATAGTTGACCTGGCCAATTTCATCAATGAAATGGGCGGCAAGATCCGGGGGGCAGGGACTAATATTGTTAATATTGAAGGGGTTAAGGAGCTTCATGGCACTACCCACACCGTAATCCCAGACCGGATTGAAGCCGGCACCTTCATATTAATGGCTGCTGCCTGCGGGGGAGAAGTCCTGGTCGGCAATGTAATCCCCGCTCACCTTAAGCCTCTTCTGGCTAAACTGGATGAAGCAGGAGTCATTTACCGGGAAGAGGATGACGGGATCAGGGTTATTGGCAAAGGCTGCTATAATGCCGTAGATATTAAGACTCAAGTGCATCCCGGGTTTCCAACCGACCTCCAGGCGCCGATCCTAGCTATGCTGACCAAAGCCAAAGGTACGGCCGTTGTCACTGAGACGGTTTTTGAAAATAGATTTATGCATGTTGATGAATTAAAACGGATGGGTGCCGATATTAAAATTGAAGGCCGCAGTGCTATTGTGCAAGGTATTGAGCGTTTGCATGCTGCTCCGGTCGTAGCCAGTGACTTGCGAGCCGGTGCCGCCTTGATCCTGGCAGCTTTAACAGCCAACGGAACCTCCGAAATCAGAGATATTCATCATATTGAAAGAGGGTATGAGAATCTGGATCTTAAGCTCAGGAGCCTGGGAGCCGATATAAGCAGGACGGATTAAGTTTTGCAGGATTCCAGTTTGGCAGGATTTATAACTTAATAATCATATCCCCGTTATGCTGTGCATAAAAATTATCTATAGCTTGTACTGCACAGGGGGCTGGGATGTGAAAGCGAAAATCAAACAAATAACGGCTGTACTCCTGGCCGTTATCTTTTTAGTAGTGATCTTGCCTGTCACACTTACCAGGGTTTTTGACAGCGGCTATGAGACACCAAAGCTGCAAGTTAGGGTAGCTATGGCTAACGGCCAGGTCAGGACTATCCCTTTGGAGGAATACCTGATTGGTGTAGTTGCCGCGGAGATGCCGGCAGTATTTGAGAGTGAGGCTTTAAAAGCCCAAGCTGTGGCTGCCAGGACCTATGTATTAAAAAGAATGGGCGAAGCGCAAACTAATTGCTTTGATGTGGATGCAACGGAGAATACCCAGGCGTGGAATTCCAACCGCCAGCTTTTCCGCAAATGGGGAATAATTAATTATTATAAATATCACAGGAAAATTGCCCAGGCTGTTGCTGACACCAGAGGCCAGGTGCTGACTTATAACAATAAGCTGATTGATGCCGTTTATCACAGCTCCAGCGGCAGGAAGAATACCGAGAGGGCGGGCGATGTTTGGAGTAACGAAACCGGTTATTTAACAAATGTACCTTCCGGGGAAACAACACCTTTAAGATTTGTGAAACAACAGGTTTTCGATGCGCAGACTTTCTATACTCTACTTGATTTTTCTACCCCTCCGGCTCAGTTTTCAGCCAATGACTTAATGCTGATTGAGCGCACCCAAGCAGGACGGGTCAAAACCTTAGCCGTCAGAAATAGGGTTTTTGCGGGAACGGATTTCCGCACCAGGCTGCAGCTTCCTTCCACCGACATTGAATGGCACCTGCAAAGTGACAAAATTGAACTGATTATTTACGGTAAAGGCCATGCCGTGGGGATGTCCCAGTACGGGGCCAATGACCTGGCCAAAGCCGGTAGGAAATATAAGCAGATCTTAGGGCATTACTATCCGGGCACTAAGTTGGAAAAAGTTTATTAAGCCGGACTTCGGCTTAGCATTTCCGGTCAGAGAGCTAAACTAACCAAGAAGTTCATGAATGTACAGTAATTACCAGCAAAGGACATCCTTTTAAGGATGTCTTTTTTAATCGTATCGGCATATAAATGAACTAAATATTGCAGGATAAAAGGGGAGAGGGAGTGTGCAGGACCATATCAGAAGAAGAGCATTGGATATAGGTAATTATATTCTGGAATCGAGCAGTACCGTAAGGCAGACAGCTGAAGTGTTTGGTGTCTCCAAATCTACAGTGCATAAGGATGTCACCGAACGTCTGCCGCATATCAATAGGCAGCTTTCTTCACAGGTTAAACATATATTGGAAAGCAATAAAGCTGAAAGGCATATCAGAGGCGGCGAAGCCACCAAGAAAAAATATAAACAGAACACGCCATAGGAAATATTAAAAAAAGGTAAAAAATAGTTAATTTTGTAGATTAGAAAGAGGAATATAGAAATAAATAGCGAAATAGTAACAAAAAATATCTCCCTGCAATGGGAGATTGTGTTTTGCTCATGAAGCAGGCATACGGTATGTCCGGTATTTGTTCAGACTTGTTTGCAGGTGCTCTCCTGGTATTATTGTACCTTGGACAGGGACAAGCCGTTTAAAACAACCCATCATGAAAGGAGTATAGGAATGTTTGGTACTGATTTAGGTATTGATTTAGGCACCGCCAGTGTCCTTGTTTATGTCCAAGGTAAGGGGATTGTCCTGCACGAGCCTTCGGTAGTAGCTATCGACAAGGATACGGGAAAAAAAATTGCCGTAGGCGAAGAAGCCAGGATGATGTTGGGGAGGACTCCCGGTAATATTATGGCTATCAGGCCGATGAGAGATGGGGTTATAGCGGATTATCAGACAACGGAAGTCATGTTAAGATACCTCCTGAGAAAAACTGGTATCAGGAATTGGCCCTTTTCTAAAAACCGAGTAGTAGTTTGTATTCCTTCCGGCGTGACGGAAGTTGAAGAGAGAGCGGTTAAACAAGCTGCCTATAAAGCCGGGGCAGGTCAGGTCAGGGTAGTGGAAGAACCCTATGCCGCAGCTTTGGGAGCCGGTCTGGATATTAATGGGCCGGAAGGCAACATGGTAGTGGATATTGGCGGGGGTACCACCGATGTGGCTATTTTAAGCCTGGGAGGTATTGTAGCTAAGAAGAGTATCCGCATGGGCGGAGACAAAATGGATGAAGCTATTATCAGATATGTCCGTAGAGAACACAATCTAATGATTGGTGAACGGACTGCTGAAGATATTAAAATCAGAGTAGGCTGTGCTGTCGCCGAAGGCCGTAAAGATAATGCCGAGATGGAAGTAAAAGGACGTGACCTGGTAACCGGCCTGCCTAAGACTATAAAAGTAGACTCTCGAGCTGCTTACCGGGCTATGGAAGAGCCCTTGGAGGCTATAATTGCAGGAATAAAAGATGTTCTGGAACGTACTCCGCCGGAATTAGCTTCGGATATTATGAGTAAGGGGATTGTCCTGACCGGTGGCGGCTCTCTGGTTAATTCCATGGATCTCAGGGTTTCCCGGGAGACCGGTTTGGTGGTAACTATTGCTGACAGTCCTATTTCCTGCGTTGCTTTGGGAACCGGTATGCTTTTAAAAAATAGCTTTAAGTAAACTGGCGGGATAGGCAATTATCTTGGGAATAACCGAGCGTAAGAATTAAAGATAATTGCTTGAGAAATAATCTTAGATTGTTGTGCAAAGAGATCACTCTCAAAAAAGTAATCAGATGTGGCAGTGTTCCTACGATCTTGAGTCAGGCTTGCCAGCGGCTAAGCTGAGGAGAAAGGGTAGCACCGCCATTATTTTTATATAATTTTAAAAGGGGCTATAATGTTATTAGCAAATAGATGAGTTGAGATAAGTTGGAGAATAATATGACAAAAATAAATGTTTTGGGTATAAATATTGACCTTTGGAGCTTAGCTGAGAGTGTGGTGCTCATAACGGAGTCCATCGCCGGCGGGAAAAAACTCAGGATAGTAACCGCTAATCCGGAGTTAATTTATAAGGCTCGAAAACAAAAAGAGCTGCAGGATATTATTAATTCTGCAGATTTGGTTCTGCCCGACGGAATCGGCGTGGTTTGGGCCCTAAAGCAGTTAGGCTGTACTGCTGCGGAGAGAGTGACGGGAATAGACCTGACGGAATATCTTCTGCAAGAAGGCAGCCGCAGGGGATGGCGGGTTTTCCTGTTGGGAGCCCGGCCTGGTGTGGCGGAAAAAGCGGTAGCTAGGCAGGCCACAAAATATCCTGGTTTAATATTTTGCTGCCAGCATGGCTTTTTCCCGGCTGAGGAAGAACCGAGCGTGCTGGAGAGAATCCGCAGGTTTGCTCCGGATCTGCTTTTAGTGGGTTTGGGAGCACCGCGGCAGGAGTTTTTTAATGCCGCCCACCAGGGGATTGCCGGGGCTAGTATAGGCGTAGGCGGAACAATTGACGTCTTGGCAGGAGAGGTCAAGCGGGCTCCCGCTTTTTTCCGCCGTTCTAACCTAGAGTGGTTTTACCGCCTGGTTACCCAGCCTTCGCGGATCAGAAGGCAGGCTGTTCTGCCCCTCTATGTCCTGAAGGTACTTAGGCAAAAGTACTTAAAGTAAAATCTTTTCATAAAAAGCAGTTGTGGCTTCGACCATTTGGGCGACCGTATAGAGCCCGGCCTTCATTTTGGCCTTAGCAGCTAAGTTTTGAGCCAAGCCGGTATCTTGCAGCAGTTCGCTGCAGGCTAGGGTCAGAGCCAGCGGATCTCCCGGATTTACCAGAAGTGCTTCTTTTCTGTCCGTTAATAGTTCCGGAATACCCCCTACCCGGGAGGCGACAATAGGAATTTCAGCTTGCGCCGCTTCCAGGAGCACCAGCCCCATCCCTTCACTGAGGGAAGGGAGAACAAAGAGGTCCATGGCCGGGAGAGCTTGCCAGGCCTGCGGTAGATGACCGGTTAGGGTATGGGGAAGTTGAGAAGAATTTAGTAAGCTTTCCAGCTGCGCCCGGTAGGGACCTTCCCCGATTAGGAGCAAGTGGAGGTTGGGGTATTCTTTAAAGAGCATTTGCATAGCCTGGATCAAATAAATTTGGCCTTTGACCGGATGAAGCCGGCCTATGGTACCAATTACAAGGCAATCCTCCGGAATCGCCCAATTTTGGCGAAACTCGGCCCGTAATTCATCCCGGGCTGAGAAATCGAGGGCAGCACAGCCGTTATAGATAGTTTTGATCGGAATAGTGAGCCTTTGCTTGTGCAAGGAAGAAGATACAGCCTGAAATAAATCATGGGAGACGGTAATCACTCCCGCAACTAAGGGTAAAGTTAGTTTATCAAGGCCGGCGGCTATTTTTCCCGTTCGGGGAGAAGGGTAGTCATTCTCCGGACGGCTGTGGAGGGTTGTGATACAGGGCAGCTTTAAGATTTTGGCTGCGATTCTCCCTATTAAATTAGCCCGGGCTCCGTGGCAGTGCAGGAGTTCTATTTGCCGGCTGCGGCAAAAACGGATTAAGGGAAGGAGCGGCCGCAGATCAAGCGGAAACCTCATCGGCAAAATTTTTGTTTCAATTCCCCGCGAGCAGGCTAAGGCGGCTAAGGGAGAAGGGGTGATCAGACAAGCAAGAGAAGGGTTGACCCTTTCCGGCTTAAATCCTCCTAAGAGATTCAGGATGTGCTGTTCTGCCCCGCCGACTTCACCGCCGCCGATGAGATGCAATACTTGTCTGGGCATAGCCTTGGGCCTCCCTTCCAAATTTCTAAAATTAGCATATCTTTCCCGGATTGTTATAAATATGATAGAGAAATATCCTTGGACTTGCAAGTAGCTGCGGGGGGATAGGCTTGCTTTCCTGGAAAGAAGAAGACGTTTTAACAGGTTTTTTATTCATTGCGCTTATTTGCCATGGTATGTTCTTTGCCCGGGAGTGGCTTATCCTGGGTACGGCCTTTATAGCTGCTTTTAGCTTTTACCGGCTTAAAGAGTACTGGGAATTTAAAGATTATGGCCAAGGCGAGGAAACCAATGAATCGGCAGAACGAAAGGAATGTTTAGTAGAACTCGGCGAAGGTAAGGGGAAAGAAGCCCGAGCCTGGCTTAAGCCCGTAATATTTTTTGGTCTAATGATTATTCTTTCTCTGGCCGGCCTCCTGCAGCCGGTGAGAAGGGTGGAAGGCTATTTGGAAGCCTTCCGCTGGGTTACTTTTCTGATAGCCTATCTTTGGGGTCTTAAGCTCTGCACTAAGCCGGAGTTAAGAGAGATATTTCTGAGGCGTGCTCTGGGGATAGCCCTCCTTACTGTTATTTTAACCTGGCTGCCGGGCAGTGAATTAATCTGGGCTATGCCGGGTCCGCCTGCCCAAGGCCGGTTTGCTCTGAGCTTTGGCTATCCTAATGCTGCGGCTGCTTTCCTGGGTTGCTTGTTCATCCTGCTGCTGGCTGGGAAGGAGATTAATTTTATTTTCCTGCTAGTTTTCGGGGTGAGTTTTGTCAGCACCGGTTCCCGGGCTGCAATGGCCCTCCTGCTTTGTTTTTCTGTTAGCTTAGCTTTAAAAAGGATGATTCTCAAGTTTAAGGAAAGAGCCTTAAATCCTGACCAACAGAGGCTGCTGGGATTTTATAAAAGAGCGGCCTGGACCCACCGTTCCAGGGAAGAAGGGGCCAAGGGTATTCTCTTAGGGAAGGTTTTAGTGCTTATTATCCTGCTTCTCTTTATGCAGCAAACTACCTGGCGATGGCAGAGTGCTATTCAGCATTTGCTGACCTGGACAGATACCAGCCTGGCGGAAAGGCTGCTTTATTACTTCGATAGTCTCAAAATTGCCTGGCAGGCTCAGTTTAGG
This sequence comes from Desulfitobacteriia bacterium, assembly GCA_050949905.1. Lineage (GTDB taxonomy): Bacteria > Bacillota > Desulfitobacteriia > Desulfitobacteriales > Syntrophobotulaceae > DUML01. The sequence goes on from JBMNGP010000034.1 coordinate 108,590, forward strand.
CCCCAAGCGGGGGGATGGCTGGCTTTTCCTTTTGTTCAAACTGCAGCTTATTGGACACTTGACCCCCATTCCTCCCTCTGCCGGATTTTGCTTAATCAGGGTTTATTGGGAGCTGTTCTGGTCATTATTTGGGCCGGCAAAGGCCTTTGGGGTTATCTGAAGGATCTTCTTAGCAGTACAGACCTAACCGCACTCGGACTTAAGACGGCTGTTGCCTACCTGGGGTTGCATAGCCTGGTTGATGCGGATCTCTCTTTCGGCTTTTTAGGCATCCTCTTCTGGCTTTTGGCAGGGATGATTAGATAACCGAAGCCTTGCCTTGAGCATAGAATAAATAGCAGCAGGAAGAGGAGGGAAGGCAGATGGATAATATGAGCCTGGGGGGTTATTTGCTCATCTTAGGAGTAATTATTCTCTTCTGGATTCTGGCAGGACGCTGGGAAGTGAGAATCCCTACGGGGTTAGCCCAAAAAATAGCCTCTTTAGGCAGCCGCAGAAGGAATGAGGAAGCCAGAAACGCCTTTGTTGTTAATTTTGAAGCCAGGGAGTTTCCTGTTGACGATCTGGAAAAAGAAGTCTACATAATAAGGAAATCCCGTCAAGGTGCCGGCTCAAGCCTAATTTTGAATATCGCAGTCCAAGCTCCTAAGCAAAACATCAGTAAAAGTGAATTAGAGAAAACCAAAGCGCGCTTGGAAAGGCGTTTTCCAGGCCTGACGATTAATTTTTGTCCTCAAAACTCAGGATCAGCACCAAAGGCAAAAGTTTAATTCCAGAAAGAAACTTTTCTTAACAAGCATTGCTCTGAAAGCCTTATGTTGATAAGTATGCTGCGGATAAGGCCTGGGAACTCGGAGAGCCAAGAGGGAATCACTTTCTAAAAAAAGTAAAGGAGAGAGATGTTTGCTCTTTTATGTTTTACTGGATGCCCAGAGGAGAATCTCTTTTTCTCCCGTTCCGGAAGTGGACAAGCCTTTAACGGGTAGTTGCAAGTTTTTAACGCCAGGGTTGCCGCTGGAAGCTTTAAAACGGTATCTGCCCTTTTGGCGGGAGCAAGAAGATGGCGGGAACGAGAGTCCGGAGAAAATGGAAAAAATAATTATCCGGCTTATTCTCAAGGGTTTGCAAAAAGACGGTGGGTTTTTAAGCGAAGATTTTGAATGGCAGGATATTCAAGAAAGCTGCGGAGGGAGAGTACTAGATCAAAGCTCTTTAGAGAACGGCGATTTTCCCGCGGAACAGTGTCCTTGGGCGAACGAGGAGACCTTTGGGCGGTTCGGTGCTTTGGTCGAGGGTCGGCAGGTTGCCGAAGGGGAGTATCATTTCCTGGCTAAAAAGCTGAACCTTACCGAATTGGAGCTAATTAAGCTTATGCACCGGACTGTTCTCCTTAAGAGGGGAGAATGGACAGAGACTTTATACAGAGAGGGAGCGGGCTGGCGCTGCCGGCGCTGCGGGAGTACTTACATAAAGGAGTGGCCGTCTCTGTACGGTACCGGTGCAACTTGTGAAGACTGTAAAAGTATTGGCACTTTAACATCCCTGCAGGTTATATATAGATCTAGCAGTTCCCCAACAGACGTTAAGACCTCAACAGGAGTAGGTCTCAAGTCAGGTTTAGAAGCACAGGGTAAAATGGAGGCTAAGACCGACTTTGCTTACCCTGAAGCTTCATTTGTTTTAAGCTTTACTGCTGCCCAGCAGGAGGCTGCTCTTAAGTTATTGTCTTTTGCCGCCGGAGATTCAAGGAAAGAAATTCTGGTTTGGGCAGCCTGCGGGGCAGGGAAAACGGAAATTTGTTTTCCTTTGCTTCAGCACTATCTGGAGGAAGGGAAAAATATTCTGTTTGCAGCTCCCCGCCGGGATGTTGTTCATGATGTCCAACCCCGCTTGCAAAAGAATTTCCCTGCCTATAGGGTCAGGCTTTTGAGCGGGGCTGTGCCGCCGGACTGGGAGAAATCTCAACTCACTGTGGCCACCACCCATCAGGTTTTGCGTTTTTGGCGAGCCTTTGATCTGATAATATTTGACGAGATGGATGCTTATCCTTATCACGGGAGCCAAGTTTTGGCCTATGGTTTAAGGCAGGCTTTAAAGGAAGACGGCCGCTTGGTTTATTTGACAGCTACTCCGGCGGCAGAAATCTTACCGCAAGTCAACTCCGGGCAGATTAGTCTTATTAGGTTGCCGGCCAGGCATCACGGATATCCTTTACCGGTTCCGGAAGTACTGAAGCTCAAATTGCCGGCTGGAGATAAGCTGGCAGCGTGCCAAATTCTCAAAGACAAAAGCCTGGCTGTTTTAAAAGCCCTGATCGGAGAGCTCGCCGCAAAAGACCCTTTGCTGGTTTTTCTGCCTACTATCAGCCTGGTTAAGGAATGGACCAAGGTTTTACAGGCTGTTTTCCCGGACAAGTCGGTAGCAGGAAGCTGGAGCACCGATCGGGAGAGGAAAAATAAAGTTTCGGCCCTCTTAAAGGGGCAAATCTCAATTTTTGTCAGTACTTCCATCCTAGAGCGGGGAATAACCGTGAGCGGGCTGCAGGTCATGGTCTTATATGCTCAGCATGAGCTGTATGATGTCCGGACATTGGTGCAAATGGCAGGCCGAACAGGGAGAACAGCGCAATGTCCCAGCGGCAGGGCGGTATTTGTGGCCCCTAGGGAAACCAAGGCTATGGCCGGTGCCCGGGACTGGATTAAAGAGCAAAATACTCTGGCGCGCAAGGGAGGTTTCCTCCATGCCTGATTCTCTCCTTCCCCAGCTTAAGCAGTTAGCCGGCCGGATCTGGTATGCAGACGAAGAATGTTGTCTGCTTTGCGGTCAAAAAGCGCAGAGGGCTATTTGTACGGCCTGTAAGGAGGAATATTTTCAGCCTCAGGTTAAAAGATGCCCCGCCTGCGGCAAACTAATCCCGAAGCGGCAAACTCATTGTCAGGATTGTCTGAGCGGCAGAGGGCCACAGGGGCTTCGGGGCGTTACGGCCCTCGGCCACTACGCAGGAGCCTGGAAAGAATTTATTCATAAAATGAAATTTAAAGGCCAGCCGTATTTGCTTTTACCCTTGGCCTCCGAACTGACAGCCTGGGTGGTAAGGTATTTGCCCCCGCCTGATGCTGTAATCCCAGTGCCTATGCATCCTAAGCGCCTTGCCCAGAGAGGTTTTAACCAAGCTGCAGTGGTGGCTTCCCTCCTCTCCCGTCAATTAGGAATTACTTATCGAGATGTATTGATCCGGACTGTTGATACTGTGCCTCAGAGCTCTTTAGGCCGCCAGGCCAGAATTTTAAACCTCCAGGGTGCTTTCAGCCTTCAACCAAGTTCAGCCGCTGATTTACAGGTTGTTTGGCTGGTTGATGATGTTGTCACAACCGGTACGACTTTAGCGGAGTGTGCCGCTGTTCTGCAGAAGGCGGGGGTACTTGAAGTCTATGCTTTTTGTCTCGGGGCGGGCAAGGAGGAATAGAGGGGAATTTGTCAAAAAGGAGACGCAATTTAGGAAAAAAGGGTAAAAATTGCAGGAAACTAGTAGGACTTAAGCACTAATTGCTTCGAGGGAAACTTTTTAGCATACTGCTGCCCACAAAATTATCCACATCAGAAAACAAAACTGCAAGGCAGGTTAACAAAGTTATCAACAATATCCACAGGGCCCTGTGCATAACTTTCAGGACCGTGGGAACTAACAAAATTCCGAAGATCATTGCGCTTTTTAAAAAATTCCCAATTAGTATTGTAGAAAGACAGGTTGGTGATGTATAATTATTCAACAGTAAGAAGGCTGTCTTACCAAGAAAAAGGGATAACAAGAAAGGAAGGGGAAAAATGAAAAAAGGTTGGCAAAAAGCTCTTGTTTTTATGCTTATTATCAGTTTGCTTGCTCTGGCCGGCTGTGCCGGCAATAAGCCTGCTGATCAGCAGGGAGCCGATGAGCCCAAAGTACTTAAGGTTGGTTCGGATATCGCTTATGCACCATTTGAGTTTTACGACGAAAATCATGTCGCCAAAGGTTTTGACATTGATTTGTTAACGGCAATTGCCGAGGATATGGGATACGAAATAGAATTTGAAACGGCAGCCTTTGACGGCCTGATTCCGGCTCTGCAAGCCAACAAATATGATTGCATTATTTCAGCCATGACTATCCGCGAAGACCGCGCCAAAAGCATCCTGTTCAGTGATCCTTATTTTAAAGCCGAGCAGTATATTGCTTTCTTAGAAGGCAAAAATTATTCTAAAGTTGCTGACTTGAAAGATGCCAAAATAGGTGTGCAGTTAAACACTACCGGGCAATTTGTCTTAGAAGATGTTGGCCTCAAACCTCAGAAATACGACATTATGCCCGATGCCTTGAATGCTCTGCTCCATGGCGGAGTAGATGCGGTGGTCGGCGATAACCAGGCTATTTTAGAGTTCATTAAAGCTAACCCCGGAACCAATATCAAATATGTTACTGCCGATACCGGTGATGAGTTCTATGGAATAGGCTTCAACCTGGAAAACACCGAACTGGCTGAAAAAGTTAATGCCAGTCTGAAAAAGATTAAAGACAGCGGCAAATATGCTGAGATCTATGGTAAATGGTTCGAAGGTGAAGTTCCGGTATTCTAATAATTGCTGCGATAAAAAATGACAGGTTAATAGGACTAATCCGCAAGACTAATCCGCCGTCCAGGGGCTGATGTTTGGCAAGCGCCACGCCAAAAGCTACCGGAAACGGCGGATTTTTTTGGAGTATTATGTCTTCTGAAGGAGGACAACTGATCCTTCCCTAGGAATCATTTTACAACAGGTTTGTTAAGTTATTTTTGGCTCTAATCTTGAACTGCCCTGTGAATAAAGGTATAATGTCGAAGAAAAGTTTTATTTTGATCCGTTTGGGAGGATGAGGATGTGGTTATTGACTGGGGGTTGGGAATAGACAACTTGCCGATTTTGCTGCAAGGAGCTAAGATAACCATCCAATTTACGGTTGTCTCTGTTTTTTTTGGCTCTATTTTAGGTTTGTTCTTCGCTTTAGGAAGAATGAGCCGTATGCCAATCCTAAGGTATTTCTGTGCTGGCTATATAGATTTTTTCCGGGGAACACCTCTCTTAGTGCAAATCTTACTTATTTATGTCGGTGTTCCTCATTTATTTGGGTTTTCTATGCCCGATAATTATCAATACATTGCGGGGTTTGTAGCCCTAAGTCTGAACTGTGCGGCTTATACTGCCGAAATTTTCCGTTCGGGGATTCAATCCATCGACCCGGGGCAAATGGAAGCGGCTCGTTCTTTAGGAATGAATCAATACCAGGCTATGCGCTATATTATTCTCCCCCAGGCTTTTAAAGTGGTTGTGCCCCCCCTGGGCAATGAATTTATCGCTATGCTCAAAGATTCTTCCCTCTTGGCTTTTATAGCGATCGAAGATCTTCTTTATTCAGGGAAAATCATTGTCGGCAGGACTTTTCAGCCCATGCCCATTTATTTGACGGTTGCTTTGATGTATCTCTGTATGACCATGGTTCTCTCCCTGCTCGTAAACTATACCGAAAGAAGGTTAGGCAAGAGTGATTAAAGTTCAAAATTTGCATAAATACTTTGGCCGCCTGGAAGTACTGAAAGGGATTAATATTCATATTAAGGAACAAGAGGTAGTTGTGGTCATTGGAGCCAGCGGCTCAGGCAAGAGTACTTTCCTGCGCTGTTTGAACAAGCTCGAGGATTTAACCAGCGGCGAAATAATTATCGACGGAGTTTCTCTGAACTCCGAAGCCAATGTCAATTTCATCCGCCGGGAAGTGGGGATGGTTTTTCAGCGTTTTAACCTTTTTCCCCATATGACTGCCTTGGAAAATGTTGCTTTAGCACCGCAAATTGTGCGCAAAGCCAGCAAAAAAGAAGCACAGGAAATAGGCCTTGAGCTGATGAAGAAAGTCGGGCTGGCTGACAAAGTAAATGAATACCCCCGGCGGCTTTCCGGGGGGCAGCAGCAAAGGGTGGCAATTGCCAGGGCTTTAGCCATGAAACCAAAAGTAATGCTTTTTGATGAACCTACTTCAGCCCTTGATCCGGAGATGGTCGGCGAAGTGCTGGCTGTTATGCGGGACTTGGCGCGGGAAGGGATGACTATGGTGGTTGTCACCCATGAGATGGGCTTTGCCCGGGAAGTTGGCGACCGGCTGATCTTTATCGATGACGGAGTAATAGTGGAAGAAGGCGACCCTGTCGAAGTCTTCAGCAACCCTAAGAATCCCCGGACACAGGCTTTCCTAAGCAAAATATTATAAGTAGTCTCTGCTGACTAAGAATTTTCATCAATTTAACTAAAACATATCTAATGAAAAGAGTAATCTCTCTTTTCTACTGAACAACTCCTATCCGGTTTCTCAGGAAAACATCCGCGGGATGTTTTCATTTTTTTGGGCAATAATATAGAGGATGTTAAGAAAAATGTGGCAGGAATTTTAAGTTTTGGGGTGAATACTTTATATATATCAGGCGAAAGGGGTTGAGATGATGAATATTTTCGTACGCGGTAAACAGATTAAAGTTACGGATGCCCTCAAAGATTATGCTGAGAAACGAGTTGGCAAACTTGCGAAGTACTCCGATGATTTTACCGATGTCCAAGTAACCCTGTCCGTTGAGAAAGAACGTCAGAGAGTTGAGGTAACTGCCCCGCTTAATGGTTTTATCTTAAGAGGTGAGGAAGAAACAGATGACTTGTATTCCTCCATCGACCTGGTAGTTGACAAATTGGAAAGGCAAATGGAAAAATACCGGAAGCGTATTGGTAAAAAGAGGGTTAAAACCGCTAAAGAAGAACCCAGCTATATTTTGGAAACCGATAATGAGCTCCAGGAAGCTGACACAATCGTCAAGAGTAAAAGATTCCCGGCCAAACTTATGTCGGTGGATGAAGCAGTGATGCAGATGAATCTGATTGGCCACAGCTTTTATGTTTTCAGAAATTCAGATACGGAACAAATGAATGTGGTTTATCGGCGTAAACATGGGGGCTACGGCTTACTGGAACCTGAATTGTGAGCTGTTTAGGTTCAGCCCCGGCTTAGAATATTCAGCGTTGAGCCTCGTCAAGAAGTAATATCCCCAACTGAAATCCTACCCGGATACTAGGAGAAGAGGTGCTGCCCGGTTAATCAACCCGTTGGTGCAGCACTTCTTTTAATGTTTTCCCAAATTTTCTTTTTATTTGAACCTGAAGAATGAGAGTGCTAAAATATAATGATAGGATTGTTGGCTGCCTAAATTGCGGGGAATTAATACTTCTGGCAAAATTAGCGCAGCTGGAGATAGAAAGGTGGATTCGCTGTACTATGGGTTTTCTAAAAAACTTATTCGATGATAATGCTCGCGATATTAAGAAATATCAAAAGAAAGTAGATGTAATTAACAGCCTGGAACCGAAGATCCAGCAGCTCACCGACAGTGAGCTGAAGGGCAAAACAGAGGAGTTCCGGCAAAGGCTGGCGCAAGGAGAAACTCTTGACGATCTTTTGCCGGAGGCTTTCGCGGTTGTTCGGGAAGCAGCCAAGCGGGTATTAGGCCAAAGGCATTACGATGTTCAGCTCATCGGCGGCATGGTCCTCCATGACGGCAGGATTGCGGAGATGAAAACCGGGGAAGGTAAAACTTTGGTTGCTACCTTGCCAACTTACCTTAATGCTTTAACCGGACTAGGCGTCCATGTGGTTACGGTTAATGATTACTTGGCTAAGCGTGACGCCGAGTGGATGGGCCGGGTTTATAATTTTTTAGGGCTGTCCGTAGGTCTCATTGTCCATGGGCTGACCCACGACCAGCGGCGGGAAAGCTATAATGCCGATATCACTTATGGTACCAATAATGAATTTGGTTTTGACTACCTGAGAGATAATATGGCTGTCCATCCTCGCGCTATTGTGCAGCGGGAATTAAATTACGCCATTGTGGACGAAGTTGACTCCATTCTCATTGATGAAGCCCGGACACCGTTGATTATTTCCGGCGAGTCGGACAAACCTACGGAGCTTTACTACAGGGTGGCTAAAGTTATCCCCCGCCTGAAAAATGAGGAAGACTACCATGTCAATGAAAAAGACCGGGTTGTTACCCTGACCGAGAAAGGGATCTCCCGGGTAGAAACCATGCTGGGGGTTGATAATCTTTATGATGACCTCCATAATGAAGTTGCTCACCACGTTAATCAAGCCTTAAAGGCTCATACGCTCTTTAGACGCGACCGGGACTATGTGGTTAAAGACGGCCAGGTTATTATTGTGGACGAATTCACCGGCCGCTTGATGTTTGGCCGCCGCTACAGTGAAGGCTTGCACCAGGCTATTGAAGCTAAAGAAAATGTAAAAATTGAAAAAGAGTCCCAGACTCTGGCTACAATCACGTTCCAGAATTTTTTCCGGATGTATAAGAAACTGGCCGGAATGACCGGTACGGCCAAGACCGAAGAACAGGAATTTATGAACATTTACCGGATGGATGTGGTTGAAGTCCCTACCAATATGCCGATGATCAGGCGGGATATGCCCGATATTATTTATCGGACGGAAGAGGGCAAATTCCAGGCTGTTGTTGAGGATATCATCATGAGGCATGCTCAAGGCCAGCCTGTCCTGGTTGGGACAATTTCCATCGAAAAGTCGGAGAAGCTCAGCGAGATGCTGAAAAAGAAAGGTGTGCCGCACCAAGTCCTCAATGCCAAATTCCATGAGCTGGAGGCTGAGATTGTGGCTAAGGCCGGCCAGGGAGGGATGGTCACAATCGCCACCAATATGGCCGGGCGAGGCACGGATATTGTCCTGGGCGAAGGGGTTAAAGAACTGGGCGGCCTGCATATCATTGGTACGGAAAGGCATGAATCGCGCCGGATTGATAACCAGCTGCGGGGCCGTTCCGGGCGGCAGGGTGATCCCGGTTCATCCCAATTCTACATTTCCCTCGAGGATGACCTGATGCGTTTATTCGGCGGGGACAGCATCGGCGGTATGATGGATAAGCTGGGGATGGATGACAGTATCCCGGTGGAATCCAAGATTGTCAGCAAGAGCATCGAAAATGCCCAGAAGAGAGTAGAAAACCGCAACTTTGATATTCGGAAACATGTTTTAAATTACGACGATGTTATGAATAAGCAAAGGGAGATTATTTACTCTCAGCGGCGGGCGGTGCTCACCGGCGAAAACCTGAAGGAGCAAATCTTGGATATGGCCGATACCGTTATAGATGATGCCATTGCCCGCTACAGCAGCGACAGCCCTTACCCGGAAGAATGGAATTTGGTGAGCTTCCTGGATTATGTCGAAAATGTAATTCTTCCGGATCACGAGTTTACGGTGGAGCAAATTGGCAACCTGGCTAAAGAAGAAGTGGAAGAACTCCTCAAAAGCCGGGTGAGAGAGCATTACGAAAACCGCGAAGCCCAGTTTGGTTCCGAATTAATGCGGGAAATAGAACGGGCTGTGGTCCTACAGGTCGTCGATACCAGGTGGAAAGAACACTTGGATGCCATGGACAGCTTGAAGGAGGGAATTGGCTTAAGGGCTTACGGCCAGAGAGATCCTCTGGTGGAGTATCGCAATGAGGCTTTTGAGATGTTCCAGGGGATGATCGAGGCTATTCAGGAAGATGTTACGACCTATATTATGCGGGTTACTCCCCGGATTACCGCTCAGGCTCCGGAGCAACCGCAAAAGGTCTCCGAAAACCGTTATGAAGACACGGAAAAGGTTAAGAAACCTCACCGTGCTGCGGAACAGGTGGGACGCAATGACCCCTGCCCATGTGGGAGCGGGAAAAAATATAAAAAATGCTGCGGCCAAAATAACTAGGAAGCAGTTTCCTTGACCTGCGGGTTTAGTGGAAGCGGGCAATTCAATAGATATTAAATAACCTAGATATTAAAGAACCTGAGAGGTTAAACTAAAGTAAAAAGTTAGATTTGGAGTGGAAAAAATGCTGACTGATTGGAAAAAGGATATTGAAAGCCTAAAAATGCGTTTGGCAGATTTGAGGGTTTCCCTTTGACTTGGCGGGAAGACTGGCAAAACTAGAGGAACTGGAAGCAGAAATTAACAGGGCCGATTTCTGGGATGATCCCGGGGCAGCCCAAAAGGTTATGCAAGAAGTGACCCGGCAAAAAGACAAAATTAACTTATATGACGGTCTAAAGGCCGAAATAGAAGATACGACAACTCTCTGGGAACTGGCTGTGGAGGAAAATGATTCTTCCCTGGAAGAAGAAATCGCAACTGCTGTAACCAAGCTCAAAAACCGTTTGGCTGAGTTGGAGCTGGACATTTTATTGAGTGACCCCTATGACAACAATAATGCCATCATAACCCTGCATTCCGGAGCCGGGGGTACGGAATCCCAAGACTGGGTGCAAATGCTCTACAGGATGTACGTTCGCTGGGGTGAACGCCGGGGCTTTAAGGTGGAAACCTTGGATTTGCTGCCTGGTGAGGAAGCGGGAATTAAAAGTGTTACTTTTTCCCTTGCAGGAGAAAATGCTTATGGTTATGCCAAGTGCGAGAAAGGAGTGCACCGCCTGGTGAGGATCTCCCCTTTTGATGCCTCCGGCCGCAGGCATACTTCTTTTGCTTCCGTTGATGTTATCCCGGAGGTTAGTGAAGATATGGAAATAACCATAGACCCGGAAGACCTTAAGGTAGATACTTACCGGTCCAGCGGGGCGGGCGGCCAGCATGTCAATAAAACCAGTTCCGCAGTAAGAATGACGCATTTGCCAACCGGGATCATAGTCCAGTGTCAGAGTGAACGTTCCCAAATTCAAAACAGGGCTTATTGCCTGCGTATCCTGCAGGCCAAACTATTAGAAATGAAAAGGAAACAACAAGAAGAAGAACTATCGGAGATTCGGGGAGAATTGAATGAGATAGCTTGGGGGAGCCAGATTAGATCTTACGTCTTTCACCCCTACAGTATGGTTAAAGACCACCGGACTAATGTGGAAACCGGTAATGTGGGCGCCGTAATGGATGGGGAAATCGATCTTTTTATTTCCGCCTGGCTGCAGCAGAAAGCCGGACAGAGCCATTAATACCGTAGAGAAAAACCTGCTCGCCAAGGCCAGGTAATAGGCCTGGAATGCGAGAGTCTAAGCACTTACCGCTACTGGTGGGAAGAATAGATCAGCTAATAGTAATTATTCTTAGGAGGTAACAGCTACAATGACCACAGTTATCGAGAAAATGGCCTGCAAGATCCGCCAGGATATTATCGAAATGCTGGTACCGGCCAAATCTGGCCATCCCGGTGGCAGCCTGTCTGCTGCGGATATTATGGCTGCCCTTTATTTTTCGGTCTTAAACATTGATCCGGCCAGACCGGACTGGCCGGAAAGGGACAGGTTCGTCCTCAGCAAGGGGCATGCTGCTCCGGTACTCTATGCGGCCTTAGCGGAAAGGGGCTTTTTCCCGAGGGAAGAACTGCTGAAGTTAAGGCAGACCGGCCATTTCCTACAGGGTCACCCCGATATGAAAAAGATCCCGGGTGTTGACATGTCGACCGGATCTCTGGGGCAGGGGATTTCGGCTGCCGCCGGGATGGCTCTGGCCGGCAAAATTGACCAAAGGGATTACAGGGTCTATTGTTTATTGGGTGACGGCGAGATCGCCGAAGGTCTGGTCTGGGAAGCCGCTATGGCTGCTGCTCATTATCAGCTGGACAATCTGGTGACTATTCTTGATCATAACGGTCTGCAAATTGACGGCCGGAATGAAGAGGTGCTGAATTCTGCCCCCTTAAAACCGAAATGGGAAGCTTTCGGCTGGAATGTTTTAGAGGTTAACGGCCACAACATTGCAGAACTTCTAAATGCTTTTGAGCTGGCTAAAAACTTCAGCGGGAAACCTACGATGATCATAGCGGAAACTGTGAAAGGCAAGGGTGTTTCTTTTATGGAGAACGCGGTGGGCTGGCATGGAGCTGCCCCAAGTCCCGAAGAGGGCCAGGCAGCGCTGGCGGAGTTGAAAGGCGGGGAGATCAATGACTAAGAAAGTAACTTTTGCCGTCAATGACAAAATTGCTACCCGGGACGCTTACGGCAAGGCTTTGGTTGAGCTTGGCCGGGAGAATAAAGATCTGGTCGTGCTTGATGCTGATTTATCCAAATCAACCAAAACAGCTGATTTTGCTAAGGTTTTTCCGGAGCGTTTCTTTAACATGGGCATAGCGGAACAAAACTTAATTGGCTTTGCCGCCGGTTTAGCTGCAGCGGGGAAGATACCTTTTGCCAGTACTTTCGCTGTATTTGCTACCGGCCGGGCCTTTGAGCAAATCAGAAATTCCGTGGCTTACCCGCAGCTTAATGTCAAGATAGCAGCTACCCATGCCGGTATCAGTGTGGGCGAAGACGGAGCTTCCCATCAGGCTGTGGAAGATTTAAGCCTGATGCGCGGCCTGCCTAATATGACCGTGCTGGTTCCGGCCGATGCCCAGGAGACTTACCAAGTCGTTAAAGCTGCCGCAGCTTATCAGGGACCGGTTTATATCCGCATGGGCAGGCTGGCTGTGCCCGTCCTTTTTGACGATAGTTACAATTTCTCGATAGGCAAGGCTAACATCCTAAGAAAAGGAAGCGATGTGGCACTTATCGCTAACGGCTTGATGGTCGGCGAAGCTTTAAGAGCGGCAGATAAGCTCCTGGAGCAAGGAATTGAAGCCGCCGTTGTCAATTGTGCTTCCCTGAAGCCTTTGGATAGTGAGACTATTATTGAGGTGGCTAAACAGACCGGGGCTGTGGTTACCGCTGAGGAGCACAGTATAATCGGCGGCCTGGGCAGTGCGGTAGCGGAAGTCTTAGGTGAAAATTATCCTGTCCCTCTCAGCCGGGTCGGTATTCAGGATACCTTCGGGGAATCCGGGAGGCCTGCTGAACTGCTGACTAAATACGGTTTGACCGCTGAGGATATTATTAAGGCTGCTGCGCATGTCTTAATCAGAAAAAACAGCATTTAGCAATAATTAATGCCGGTTGCTAACAAATTTGGCATTTTAAGTTTTCTAATAGGGAAAAAATTCTAAACAGGGAAACAGGACTAAGCTTTGAGGACTGCGTTCCCTGTTTATTATCGGTAAGGCCCAGTGATATTTAACTAAAAATGCTTATTTTACGGGAAAATGTTTAATATTTCTAGTTTTTTGTGAAAGGAAATTAAAGTAATATGTCGAAGTAAGAAATGGTGAATTTGTTATATTACAGGATACGGAAACAACATATGGGAGGGCAGAATGATCAAGCTAAAGAACGTGTCCAAGATTTATCCCAATGGAGCCAGAGCACTGCTCAATATTGACTTGAAGATAGCCAAGGGAGAATTTGTTTTCTTAGTAGGACCAAGCGGCGCCGGAAAATCAACCTTGATTAAACTCCTGTACCGGGAAGAAATGGCTACCCGGGGGCAGGTTTTCATAGATAACGTTAACCTGGTGAGACTTAAGCCTCGGGAAGTACCCCTGGTGAGACGGAATATCGGTGTTGTTTTTCAGGATTTCAAACTACTGCCGAATAAAACGGTCTTTGAAAACGTAGCTTTTGCCCAGCAGGTCTTGGGGAAAAATAAAAAGGAAGTAAAAGAAAATACTTTGCGCACTTTAGAATTAGTTGGTTTACTACGCAAAAAGGGTTCTTTCCCTTCCGAGCTATCCGGAGGGGAACAGCAGCGGGTGTGTGTAGCTCGCGCCCTGGTGAACCGCCCTAAAATTTTGATTGCCGACGAACCTACCGGCAACCTGGATATGGAAAATGCCCTGAGCATTATGCAACTACTTGATCAGATTAATAAATTCGGGACGACGGTCGTCATGGCCACACATGCCCTGCACATTGTAGAGCTGATGAAAAAAAGAGTAATCCGGGTCGAAGAGGGGCAGATTGCGGAAGACAGCATGGGGGAGGCAAACAAAATTGGCATTTGATTCACTGCGCTACATTATCCTGCAAGCCTTGGTATCTCTAAAAAGGAATATCTGGCTTAGCTTAGCTTCAGTGTTGACCGTGACTATTTCCCTGACTTTGCTAGGCAGCGCTATTTTTTTCCTGGCTAATACAACCCAGGTGGCTGAGACCTTTGAGTCTCAACTGGAGATTGCGGTTTTCCTGGAAAAGGATTACCCCCGGGAACAGCTCAGTGCTTTACAAAAGCAGCTGGAGCAAATGGCAGGGGTGGCGTCTGTTGTCCTAACTACCCAGGAGCAGGCTGTTTGGCAATTTGAAGAGACCATGGGAACCGACTCCCTTTTGGAAGATCTGGGAGGTATTAATCCTTTTCCGGATAAGTTCACTATAGCAGCTACAGAGGCCACCCTGGTCGAGGGGATTGCGATGGAGATAATGAATATTGACGGTGTCGCCAAAGTCCGCTATGGCCAAGGGATTCTGGAAAAATTGATTGACTTTACTCACTGGCTGCGCTGGCTGGGAATTGCCGTTGTGGCTGCCTTCAGTTTTGCTTCGGTGCTGCTCATATCCCTCAGCATTAAAACCAACGTTAATTCCCGAGCTAAGGAAATTCAGATTATGCGTCTGGTTGGAGCCAGCAATGCTTTTATTAGATGGCCCTTTTTAATTGAAGGCCTACTAATCGGCATGGTGGGAGCCTTGGTGGCTATTACCGTGGTTGGCCTAGCTTATAACTGGCTCCTGCAGTACATTATTACTTCCCTGGCTTTTATGCCTATTGTAGCTAACCAGCAGTTCATTATTAATGTTTTACTGCTCATGCTTTTATGCGGGATGGCCATGGGGGGACTGGCCAGTGCCATTTCCGTACGAGCTTACCTGAAATTTTAATAAAGTTAGGAAGTTTTTCAGCCGATATATAGGTGTCGACTTATATGAAACAGGGAGAAGAAGCAGTCGGCTTTTTTCCGGAAGACAGTTATTAGGAGGAGAAAAATGTATCGTATGCCCAAAACCAAGACAATAATTATCGCTTTGCTGTTGGTTTTTGTCCTGGGATGCCCTGTTGCGGCCGACGATCTCAATGACGCTATCCGCAAGCAGCAGGAAATTTTAAACCAGCAGAGCAGAGCTAACGGTCAGCTGAATAATCTGACTATCAAAGCTCAGCAAACCCAAAAACAAATTCAACAGCTTACGAAGCAGATTTCTGCCGCCGAAATAGATCTGGAGAAAAAAGAAAAAGCTTATGCTCAAGCTCAGGAAGATGTTAAAGTCATTAAGGGCGAAGTGGAACAAAAACACAAAGAGCTGGAAGGCCGCCAGGATACTCTGCGCAAACGGGTGCGCTCCATCTATGAAGACGGCCAGGTCAGCTATCTGGAAGTCCTGTTCCAATCCACTGATATTTCCGACTTTATCTCCCGGATTGAATACTTAAGTTGTTTGGTAGAAAATGATCAGACTATCCTCAATGATATTCGCCTGCAGAAGCACGAGCTTGAAGAGAAGCAAGTTCAGCTTATTGCCAAGATGGAAGAAGCAGAAAAACTGAAAAATGAAGCCGAAGCTGCCAAGCAGTATTTAGCTTCCACCAAATCTAAAAAAGAGATTGCTTTGGCCGAAAATAAGAAAGATCAAGAAGCCCTGTTGATCCAGATTGAGAAACTGGAAAAAGACTCCAAGGAACTGGAGGCCAAAATCAGGGAATTGCAGAAGAATAATAAGGGCATTAATGGCTCAATCAGTGTTTGGCCGACCCCCGGCTATCAATATATCACCAGTACCTTTGGTTACCGGATTCACCCTATTACCCGCAAACGGAGCCTCCATACCGGGGTTGATATCGGCGCTCCCAATCGGGCTAAAATAGTGGCAGCCGGCTCCGGCATTGTTATCTTCTCCGGCTGGTACGGTGCTTACGGTAATGCCGTTATTATTGACCACGGCAATGGCCTTTCCAGCTTGTATGGTCATATGTCTTCCCGTGCGGTTGCTTACGGTAAGGAAGTACTGCCCGGGCAGGTTATCGGCTATGTCGGCTCCACCGGCTGGAGTACAGGGCCGCATCTGCACTTTGAAGTGCGTAAAGACGGTGTTCCTACTACCCCTATGGCGTATTTTTAAAGCAAAATTGGCATATACTTTATTTTAGTAGGAATTGGAAGGGGTAAATCATTGTCAAAACAGGTAAATTGGAAAAAAGCTTTCTTACAGGCCGCAGCTGTCGGCCTGATCCTTTCTGTGGGATTTGTTTTCCTGGTGGGAGGATTTATTCTCCTTAATTATGATAACCTGGGCAGGCTTTGCAAGATAGTTTATTTAATTGAAAGCCAGTATTTGGATGATACTCCCAGGGTTAAGCTGGTTGACGGTGCAATCGAAGGAATGGTCAGCGCCTTGGACCCCTACTCGTCTTTCCAGGATGCCGAGGAGAATAAAGCTTTAATGAATTCCATTAAGGGTTCTTTTGGCGGAATTGGCGTGCATATCAGTACAGCCGACCCCCAAAAATTGGTAGTTATGCGGCCGATTAAGGATTCGCCTGCGGAAAAAGCCGGGATCGAGGCCGGGGATGTCATTATCAAAATTGATAATACCGATGTCTCCACTATCAGCCAAGATGAAGCTATCGCTATTCTGCGCGGCGAACCTGGCACTAAGGTGACAGTGGGAATCTACCGCCCCAAGACCAAAGCGGATTTTTCCGTGGAGCTGATCAGAGATAAAATTAATGTCCCGACGGTAGAAGGAACAACTTTGCCCGGCAATCCTGATATAGCCCTCATCGATATCTCCAGCTTCTCCTTGCAGACAGGGGATGAATTGGAAAGGGTCTTCGCAGATTTAGATATAGATAAATATAAAGGTTTTATTTTGGATCTGCGTTATAACTACGGCGGTGAGGTTAACGCCGCTATCAAGGTTGCCAGCCTTCTGGTCCCCCAAGGGGAGATTGTGCATATTGTCGATCGGCATGGGAAGACCGAGACAAAAAAATCTACCGCGCAGTTTATCAATAAGCCTTTTGTAGTTCTGACTAACGAGTATACGGCCTCAGCAGCGGAGATTGTCGCCGGTGCCATTAAAGATCATGGGAGCGGAACGTTAGTCGGAGTTAAAACATTTGGCAAGGGTGTAGTGCAAACGGTGTTCCCCTTGGACGGTATGACGAGTGTCCGCTTAACCACCAACAAATATCTTACTCCTCTGAAAAACGATATTCACCAAAAGGGTATTGAACCGGATGTTAAGGTTGAGCTGCAAGAAGGAGAAAAGCCGACGATCATGCCTACCGAGGACATATTTGACAGCCAATTAGCTAAGGCTGTAGAAATTATTCAGGAGAAAATTAAATAGCAGGACAAGTGGGACAAGGGGACGGTTCTCTTGTCCCACTTTTGGTTAACTCAACCCTTTAGAGTATGACCTTCGTGATCTGGAAGCAGAGTTTTGGAAGTTACATTGCAGCAAATCTATTAAGAAGAATAGAGATTGAATCTTAAAAATTGCGACTGCCGGGGAGAACCTCGGCAGTTTTGCGTGCATAGAATATGACAAATATTCTTATCTGGGAGGAAATAACGGTGAGAAATGCAGCCGGAGTTCGTCATTACTTTACAGAAGCCTTTACCCCCTATGGTTACATCTCTTTGCTGCCGGAGCTGCTGCGGGAGGTCGAGCATACATATTTACTCACGGGTGTGGCCGGAACGGGTAAATCAACCATGATTAAGCTTATCGGGATTCAGCTGCTGGATAGGGGGTATGATCTTGATTATATTCGCTCGGCGAAAGAGCCGGATTCAGTAGCTGGGCTATTCCTCCCTAAACAGAAAATAGCTGTCTTCGATAAAAATGAATTTTTACCGCCTAATTTGCTTAGCACTGCGGCTGAACGGGAGGTTGACTTTAATTTTCTTTGCCGGCGCAGCAAACTGGAAAGGTATCAGGATAAAATAGCCACACTTAATGACCGCTTACGGGAAATTGAGCAGCAAATAATTAAGGCTCTCCAAGTGGATTACCGGCCTGAAACAACTTTGCTTGCCAAGTTATCTAGCGAAACGACAATTACCATTGAGAGCATTTTTACTTTTAGAAAGGATCTGGAAGTAGGCCAGCAAGGAGACCGGTATGCCGAACTGGATGAAATAGCCAAGATTCTTGCTAAAATCAAGAAAAACCGTTTATCATTCTATTTTTTACACAGCCTGCAAATAGACGGTTGGTTGAACCTTGCTCCCCGTTTTATCAAGGAATATGACCGCATTTGTCTGGAGGGAGAAAAATCTTCGCAAATTCTTGATGATATCCTGCAAGAAGTCAGAGCTCTGGGGCAAGTGTTGGAAATAATTGTGCATCCGCTTAAACCTTATACAGTTGTTGGGATTGTCTTTCCGGAGAAAAACCTGGCAGTTTGGAAAGGAAACCCTTGCAAGATTGAAGAGCAGGGATTTACAAGGACGCATAGTCTGTTATTGCTTCAGGCTTTAGAGAACTATAAAAAGGCTAAGGCGGAATTAAAGAGCCTAATCAGCGATTGTGTCAATTACCGGGGATTAGATGAACTGCGCAGTGAGGTTATGAGCAGCATCCTGGTAGATTTGAAAAAGAGTCAAGCAAATTAAGGCCTCTTTTTCCCGTTATCCTCCAATGATAAAATGGATTTAAGGTGTTATAATAGAGCGTGTTAAAAACAAACATATTATAATCAGAACGTATGTTCTTGTTTTTGTTGAGTTTATAATCTTGCCGGAAAGAAGGTTAAACTAGTGGAGTTTCGTTTGCGAGCGCCGTATAGCTTATCCGGGGATCAGCCTCAAGCGGTGGACAAGCTAAGCCAAGGTGTTTTGGCAGGGAAGAAACACCAGACCTTATTAGGGGTAACAGGCTCGGGCAAAACATTTACTATGGCCAGTATTATTGAAAGGGTACAAAAACCCACTTTGATTTTGGCTCATAATAAGACCTTAGCCGGCCAGCTTTATATGGAGTTCAAAGAGTTTTTCCCGGATAATGCCGTGGAATATTTCGTCAGCTATTATGATTATTACCAGCCGGAAGCTTATGTCCCGGCCAGTGACCTGTATATTGAAAAAGATGCCTCGATCAATGAAGAAATAGAAAAACTTCGGCATTCAGCCACGGCAGCCCTTTTTGAAAGAAGAGACGTTATCGTTGTGGCCAGTGTTTCTTGTATTTATGGGATGGGCTCACCGGATGAGTACCGGGATATGGTTCTCTCCTTAAGACAAGGGCAGGAAATTGAGCGCAACCAAATGTTGAGAAAACTGGTCGAAATCCAGTATGACCGCAATGACCTTTCCTTCTTAAGGGGAACATTCCGGGTTAGAGGAGACATCGTGGAGATTTGCCCGGCTTCCTCCAGTGAAAAGGCTATTCGAGTGGAGATGTTCGGTGATGAGATCGAGCATCTTTATGAAGTCAATATTTTAACGGGAGAAATTTTGGGTGAACGTAGGCATGTCTCTATTTTCCCTAACTCCCACTATGTAACGGAAAGAGAAAAACTGCTTAAGGCTACCGAAAATATTGAAAGAGAATTGGCAGAGCGGCTTCAAGAGCTGCGTATGCGGGACAAGTTGTTGGAAGCCCAGCGCTTGGAGCAGAGAACCCGCTATGACCTGGAAATGCTCCGGGAAATGGGCTTCTGCAATGGGATTGAAAATTATTCCCGGCATCTGACCTTCCGCCAGCCGGGGGAAACCCCCTATACCTTGCTGCACTTCTTTCCCCGAGATTTCTTAATGTTTATTGATGAGTCACACCAGACCATCCCCCAGGTGAGAGGGATGTATGAAGGTGACCGCTCCCGCAAGACAACACTGGTGGAACATGGCTTCCGGCTGCCCTCGGCTCTGGATAACCGGCCTTTGCATTTCCGGGAATTTGAAGTCCTGACGCCCCAGAAGGTTTATGTCAGTGCTACCCCCGGACCTTATGAGCTTGAGCACTCAGGGGAGGTCGTGGAGCAAATTATCCGGCCGACCGGTTTAATAGATCCGGAAATTATCCTTAAGCCCACTAAGGGGCAGATTGATGACTTGATCGGCGAAATAAATCAGCGCATTGCCCGGGATGAAAGAGTCCTGGTGACCACCCTGACGAAGAGGATGGCGGAAGACCTGACCGATTATCTTAAACAGTTGAATATGAAGGTCAGGTACCTGCATTCCGATATATCTACTTTGGAAAGGATGGAAATCTTAAGAGAGCTGCGTTTAGGCGAAATTGACGTTATCGTGGGGATTAACCTCTTAAGAGAAGGGCTTGATCTGCCGGAAGTATCTTTGGTGGCAATTTTGGATGCCGATAAGGAAGGGTTTTTGCGTTCGGAACGTTCCTTGATCCAGACCGTTGGCCGGGCCGCCCGCAATGTCAACGGCAAAGTAATCATGTATGCCGATACGGTGACCGGCTCCATGCGCCTGGCTATTGACGAGACCAACCGGAGAAGGACCATTCAGCAGGAATATAACGAAAAACACGGTATTATTCCCCAAACCATCCGCAAGGAAATCTACGAGGTTCCGGAAGCGACCATGGTTGCTGAGAAGAAGACTGCTTACGGTAGCAAGGGATCTCTTACCCCTGAAGAACGCGAGAGCTTCCTGCAAACCCTGGAGGCAGAAATGCTTAAAGCGGCTAAAGAATTGGACTTCGAGAGAGCCGCTGAGCTTAGGGATGCTATTATTGAACTCAAAGGTGAGCCCCTGCCCAGCTTTCAGAAGAAAAGGCCCAAAGAGGCTGCTAACGGCAGTAAATACCGCAGCAGGAAAAGAAGCCGGTAAAGGCCTTCACGCCAAAGGCAGATAGAGCCTGCTCCCGGGCGAAGGTGCTTATGCGGCTTGACGGAACACCGGATAAGTACGGGAGGCTAGACTTTAATTTCGAATAAGTGTAAAATAGTATATGTTCTTCATTTGAACTTCTTATAGATTGCTTAAATTTCCCCTCGTCAAGGATTTTAAAACTTAAGGCCGACAACATGGGAATTAGGAGCTACAATTCGGAGGTAACTATGGCCCAGGAGTTTATTAAGGTGCGCGGTGCCCGTGTCCATAATTTGAAAAATATTAATGTTGATATACCCAGGGACAAGCTGGTGGTCATCACCGGTCTTTCCGGCTCAGGTAAATCATCCCTGGCTTTTGATACCATTTATGCCGAGGGGCAAAGGCGTTATGTGGAATCATTGTCTGCTTATGCCCGCCAGTTTTTAGGGCAAATGGATAAACCCGATGTGGATTACATTGAGGGCTTGTCCCCGGCTATCTCTATTGACCAGAAGACCACCAGCCGTAACCCGCGTTCCACCGTGGGCACGGTGACGGAAATTTATGATTACCTGCGCTTGCTCTATGCCCGGATTGGCCATCCCCATTGCCCCAATTGCGGTAAGGGGATCAGCCGGCAGACTGTCCAGCAAATGGTGGATCAATTGCTGACTTATCCGGAAAAGACCCGTCTGCAGATTCTGGCTCCGCTAATCAGGGGCAAAAAGGGAGAGCACGCCAGAATCCTGGATCAAATCCGCAAAAAAGGATATGTCCGGGTCAGAGTTGATGGCGAAGTCCGGGATTTGAGCGAAGAAATACCCCTGGAGAAGAATAAAAAACACTCCATTGAGGTCATTGTGGACAGGATTGCTTTAAAGCCTGACAGCTCCGCCCGGCTGGCTGATTCCCTGGAAAGTGCTTTAAAACTGGGGGAAGGAACGGTTCTGGTCGATATCCTGGGCCAGGAGGAAATACTCTTCAGCGAGAATTTTGCTTGTCCGGATTGCGGGATTGCCTTGGAAGAGCTGTCTCCAAGGTCATTTTCCTTTAACAGCCCCTTCGGAGCTTGTCCGGCCTGCACCGGCCTAGGAGCCAACCTGGAAGCTGATATTGACCTGATCATTCCCGACCGTAGCAAATCTCTCCGGGAAGGGGCTATTGTTCCTTGGGCCAAATCAAGCGCTACTTATTATCCGGCTCTCTTGCAGGGCTTAGCTGAAGTGTTTGGCTTCAGCCTGGATACTCCGGTTAAGGATCTGACTGCCGAGCAGTGGCAGGCTCTCGTTTACGGCTCGGATACTCCTATTACTTTCAGTTATTATAACGCTTTTGACGAGTTTCGCCGTTGGAAGGCACCTTTTGAAGGGTTAGTTCCTTATTTTAACCGCCGGTACCAGGAGTCCACTTCTGATTATGTTCGGACAGAAATTGAAAACTATATGTCGGAAAAGCCTTGTCCGGTCTGCGAGGGAAAAAGGCTTAAGCCGGAGGTTTTGGCTGTCACCGTCGGAGATTTAAATATTTATGAGCTGACTAATTTGACCGTGGCGGAATCCCTGGATTTTTTCCACAGCTTGGAACTGAGTGATAAAGAAAAGACCATAGCCCGCCAGGTCTTGAAAGAAATTAAAGAACGCTTGGGTTTTTTGGTTAATGTCGGACTTGATTATTTAACTATGAGCAGAGCAGCAGGTACCTTATCCGGCGGTGAGGCCCAGAGGATCAGGCTGGCTACTCAAATAGGCTCGAGTCTGACCGGGGTTCTTTATGTCCTGGATGAACCGAGTATTGGTCTTCATCAAAGGGATAATGCCAAATTGCTTGCTACCTTGAAAAGCCTGCGCGATCTTGGCAATACCCTGATTGTCGTGGAGCATGATGAGGATACTATGCTGGCGGCGGATCATATCATTGATATCGGGCCGGGTGCCGGAGCCCAGGGGGGAAAGATTATCGCCCAGGGGACGATCGCAGAGATTAAAGCCCGCGAAAAATCTATCACCGGGCAATACCTAAGCGGCAAGAAAAAAATTGAGGTTCCAGCAGAACGCCGGCAGCCCAACGGCAAGTGGGTAGAGGTCCTAGGAGCTGCCCAAAATAATCTCAAAAACCTGAATGCTAAAATTCCCTTAGGGGTTTTGACTTGTGTGACCGGGGTCTCCGGCTCCGGCAAGAGCACCCTGGTCAATGAAGTGCTTTATAAGGGATTGCTGGTTGAGCTTAAAATCAGCAGTAAAGTCCGGCCGGGGTTATATCAAGAAATCAGAGGCTTGGAGCATATCGACAAGATTATTGATATTAATCAATCCCCGATTGGCCGTACTCCCCGTTCCAACCCGGCAACCTATACCGGTTTGTTTGACCTTGTCCGGGATTTATACGCTCAGACCCCGGAAGCTAAAGTCAGAGGGTACAAACCCGGAAGATTCAGTTTTAATGTTAAGGGCGGGCGCTGTGAGGCCTGCCGGGGCGACGGTATTATCAAGATTGAAATGCACTTTTTGCCTGACGTTTATGTTCCTTGCGAGGTTTGCCGGGGTAAGCGCTATAACCGGGAAACTTTGGACGTAACCTTCAAGGGTAAAAATATTGCTCAAGTTTTGGATATGACAGTTGCGGAAGCCCTGGACTTTTTTGCTTCCCTGCCGCGTATTGCCCGGAAGTTGCAGACTTTGCAGGATGTCGGCCTGGGTTATATTAAACTGGGGCAGCCGGCTACCACCCTGTCCGGGGGGGAAGCCCAGAGGGTTAAATTGGCTACGGAGCTTTGCCGCCGCAGTACGGGCAAGACTCTTTATATCTTGGACGAGCCCACCACCGGTTTGCATATTGCTGATGTGGATAAACTATTGGAGGTCCTGCACCGTTTGGTTGAGGGCGGGGATTCCGTCCTGGTCATTGAACACAACCTGGATGTTATTAAGACCGCGGACTATATCATTGACCTGGGTCCCGAAGGAGGCAACCGCGGCGGAGAAATAGTTGCCGCCGGTACCCCTGAAGAAGTGGCCGCTTGCCCGCAGTCTTATACCGGCCAGTTTTTAAGGAAATATTTACAGTAAGCTCATGGTTTACAACTAATTATCCGCCTGAGATTTATAATATTCCGGCGGTTTTTAGTTCAATATTCCCATTGTCGATGATCAGGAAGCTGGCTATCAGAGCAGAACAGGTTGGGTACAGGGGCGGTTTGGAGGTTGGATAATGCCGAAGATACTGGTGATTGATGATGAAGTGAGGCTTTTGGAAGTCATTAAAGAATATTTGCTGAAAGAAGGATTTGAAGTATTTACTTCAATTAATGGCGAAGAAGCTTTACGGTTATTTCCGCTTCTCCGGCCTGATTTTATAATTCTCGATCTCATGCTGCCTGATCTTTCCGGGGAAGAGATTTGCAAACAAATTCGCCGGGAGTCCGATGTTCCCATCCTAATGCTAACTGCGAAAAGCGGGGAAGAAGACAGGATTAAGGGTTTGGCTCTCGGTGCCGATGATTATTTGGTTAAGCCTTTTAGCCCCAGGGAGCTGGTCATGCGGGTAAAGGCTATCTTGCGCCGGACAGCGGGCCAGACCAAGACAAATAATCTTCTTACTTTTAACAATGGAGAATTGGAAATTAACATTGATGAGCATACCGTAAGCAAATGGGGGAAGGAACTCCGCCTTACACCCAACGAATTCAGCATATTGCTGGTGATGGCTCAAAACCCTAACAAAACTTACTCCCGTGCCCAATTAATTAATGCTGCTCTCGGCTATGCCTTTGCCGGTTATGAAAGAACTATTGATGCCCATATAAAGAATATCCGGCAAAAAATTGAGGATAACCTCAAAGAACCCCGCTATATTATTACGGTTTACGGTATAGGCTATAAATTTCAGGGAGATAAGCTATGATTTCCATCTCTAAACAATTAAGAAAATATTTTATTGTCGTTACGGTGCTGGCTGTCCTGGTAATCTTCCTTTTAAGCAATTTTGGGATGACAGTCTTTTTCCGCAATTATGTAAAAAGTGCGGAACTGAAAAGTGACCACAAGATTGTTCAATATTTAGAGGACCTATTCTCAACCTCTCTGGAGACGGGAGCAGCCCAAAGCATGGGGGTCATGCCAGGGCTGAGACAGTTTCTCCGAGGTGAGGAGGCAGTGGTCAAACTCTATGCTTCCGATGGTTCTCTGCTCTTGGATACAGCGGTTATGGGTAATATGCATGGGCCAAGGGGGCAGGGCCATGGAAAAGCGAATAGTCCGGGAATGGGTAGAGAACCGGGCAACGGCCACGGAATGGGTAAGAGCGATTTAGATTTGCTTTACCGGGAGTACCCCCTTAAGGTTGCAGGCGGCCGGCCGGGGAAAGTGGCCATCGGCAGGGAAAAGACCATATTCTCTGCGGCCGAGGATCGAGCCTTTTTACTTACCATGAATGCGGTTTTTATCCTGGCTTTAGGACTGGCCGTCCTGCTGGCATTCATCCTGAGCAAATCTTTAGCCGGCAAATTTCTCAAGCCTTTGCTGGTCGTCAAAAACAATATTGAGGCTATCGCTGACTCTGCCGCACCTGCCGGAAGAGAAAGATTAAGACCGGTTTTTACTCAGACTAAAGAAATTCAGGAGCTGGCTTTAGCCACTGAAGAATTGGCTCATACCCTGGAGGAGCAGAATAAACTCAGGAAGCGTCTGACCTCTGACCTAGCTCATGAACTGCGTACCCCTTTAGCTACCCTGCAAAGCCAGTTGGAAGCAATGATTGACGGAATCTGGGAAGCAACCCCGGAAAGGCTTTCCTACTGCAACGATGAATTGATCCGGCTCACCGGGTTGATTAATGACTTAAATGAATTATCCGTGCTGGAAAGCACCCAGATTCAATTTAACAGTACCCAGGTTGATTTCAGCAAGCTGGTTGAAGAAATATGTGAGAACTCGACAATAATTTTTCGAGAGAAAAGCATTGAATTTGCAAGTGAAGCCGCTGCAGGTCTTACACTTAAGGGTGATAGTGACAAGCTGCGCCAGGTTGTGCTTAATATCATTTCCAATGCCTATAAGTATACGCCACAGGGGGGCAGAGTCGCCGTTTCCCTGAAGCGCGAGGGGAACTGGGCCCTTCTGGAAATTAAAGACAGCGGTCAAGGAATAGCGGCGGCAGATTTACCCCATATTTTTGAAAGATTTTACCGGGGTGATCTTTCCCGCAGCCGAGAGTCCGGAGGAGCAGGCATAGGCCTGACAATTGCTAAAGCCTTAGTGGAAGCACATCAGGGTACGGTAGAAATAGAAAGCGAGTTAGGCCTGGGCACAAAAGTTACCATCAAACTACCTCTGATCTAAGCAGGGGCGAACTGTGTCTTAGCGTTTCATGAAGTGAACAAGGCCTCAGCAGGAGAGTCTGTTAATTGTCACAATATAAGGAGAATAAAAAATGGCTATCCATTTTGAAGAATATGGCAGTAAAACAGCTTCCACTATTGTGTTCCTCCATGGGGGCGGCATGGGCGGTTGGATGTGGTCCAAACAAATAGAATACTTTAAGGATTACCACTGCCTGATACCTGATCTTCCGGAACACGGAAAAAGCAGGAATGAAGGATATATTTCCATAAAAAAAAGTGCCTTCCTCCTTGCCGCATTGATTGAAGAGCGGGCTAAGGGAGGGAAGGCTGATATAGTAGGTCATTCACTCGGCGCCAAAATTGCTGTGGAATTATTGAGTACCAAGCCTGAACTGATAAGGCACGCGGTTGTGGCCAGCGCACTTTTTCGACCGGTACCGTTGCTGGAGATGCTGCATAAGCCCTTTGTTTATAAGCTTACGGTAGCCATCCTAAGATCTAAGTTGTTTGGATCCCTTATGGTAAGACAATATAAATTCCCGGAGAAGGCTTTGGAAGATAAATGTTTGCTGGAATTACACCGGTTGACGCCGGCTACCTTATTTCGAATTTATGATGAGTTATACCGGAATCTAGAGTTGCCTAAGGAATTGAGTCAGGTAAATGTTCCAACTCTGGTTATGGCTGGAGAAAAGGAACCAAAAGCAATGAGGCAATCAGCTCTTGACTTAGTTCGGACCATACCAACTTCTGAAGGAATACTGCTCAAGCAAGGCCTGCATACCTATCCCTGGGCTCGATATGAAAGCTTTAATAAGGTGATTGAGCACTGGATTAATGACAAGCAGGCCGCCGGTGATAACGTTATTCATTTATGAGTATGAATTTATAATTATGAAAGATAATGCCGCTTAAATGCCAACTGTGATAATCTCGCGCGGGGTTTTGGAAAGAAGCCTGGCGCCATCTTTTTCGATAAGATAATTATCGGTATTGTTGAAGGAAGGACTTTTTTTGTATTCACCGTCAACGGCATAATAGGCCGGGTGAATGGCGATGAACATGTTTTCCTTAAGGGGTTTTTTGTCGCCTTCCGAGAAGAGAGGAAGATCAACTATATCGTAAGTCTGGCCGTGGATACAAATTCGTCTTTCTGGGTTATAACCGTATTCTTCCAGCAATTTATTATTAAGCAGGAATACCTCCTCCGGAATAGCCCCGGGCTTACAAGCAGCGGCCACTGCATCCTGTATTTTGATAAGGTCATTGCAGATTTTAACATACTTCTGCTCCGGTTCCTCTCCCAGCCTGAACAGTCTGGCGCATTCGCCCCATTCGCCGCCAACTCCGGCAACTTCAACCAGTACCCAGAGATAGTCGCCGGGGAGCATTGGGGTATCATGATCCAAGGTGACATCATCACGCCAATGGTTGATGAGGGTGGTATTAAATTCTACGGCTCCTAATTGGGCTGCAGCATCCATGATTTCGACGCTCAGCTGATGGGCTGTGAGTCTGGGACGGATAAGTGAACGGCAAGCCATGATAAGTCTGTCGTGCAAATCTACACAGCGCAGGAAGCGTTCGATTTCCCATTCTGATTTGACCAGTCTGACTTCGTCCACTTCTGCTGTGAAGTCCACAAACTCCACTGTGGGATTGTTTTCAATCAGGTACTGGCAAAGCGGAGCGGGAAGAAAACTGTATCCGGCCCAGCCAACTCTCTTAAAGCCGCGGCTTTTAATAAAATAGTCCATGGCTTGTGCATAACAGTACGTAAGGTAAGTAATACCAGGCAAGAAAATATGGGTCCAAATACGTTGGGGAAGCTGTTCGCCCTTACTTACAAAGGGAAGATCTGCGTCATAGGGCGTGTTATTGCCGTTGCGAAAGAGAGCAATACCTTCCGGGCAAAGGATGGCGGCCAGGGAATAGGCATGGGTAATATCCACAGCGTATTTCAATGTACCGGCCACCATATCGCTATAACTATACATAACAATGGCATCAACATCTTTCTCGGCCATTACCGCAAGAATAGCCTCTTGACGTCTTTTCATTTCAGAATCGGGTGTCTGCTCAAATCTCGGGTTTAACATTTTGAATCTCCTTTCTTAAATAGATTAATTTAAAAGTTTTAATGGAAAAGAGCTCAAAGCTTGGGCATCGATTCCATCTCGCGAAGCCAGGTTTCTCAGATCACCAAAGAGCTCAATGATCAAGTGAAAGCCTTCCGGGAACGACCTCTGCAAGACACTTATCCTGTACTATGGGTAGACTCTCTGTACGAGAAAATCCGGGTGGGACACCAGGTTAAAAATATGGCCGTGGCTGTAGTGGTCGGTTTGGACGAAGACGGACGACGGGATATCTTAGCCATAGAGCCGATGTATGAAGAGTCTGAAGTCACTTACCAAACTTTATTTGAGAAACTCAAAAACCGAGGCCTAAAAAGTGTTTGGCTTGTCGTTTCCGATGCCCATAAAGGGCTGACTAAAGCTATTCAAAGATCTTTTGTGGGCTGCAGCTGGCAACGCTGCAAAGTTCACTTTATGCGCAACATCCTGGCTCACGTTCCGGCCAAGGGAAAAGCCATTTTTGCGGAAAAACTTAAACAGATTTGGCTTCAACCGGATATGGAAAGTGCCAAAGCGTATGCGAAGAGCCTGATGGAGACCTATGAAAACCAATATCCTGAGGCCATTGCTGTCTTGGAAGCTGGGCTTGAAGATTCTTTACAGTTCTATGCCTTCGAACGAATCGATGCTCGCAAAATTTCCTCGACCAACATTCTTGAACGGCTTAACCGCGAAATTCGGAGACGTACTGCCGTTATTGGAGTATTTCCCAGCCTGGAGTCCTATGTGCGCCTAGTGACGACCTATCTCATAGAATACTCCGAAGAGTGGGCGACAGGACGCAGCTACATTAAGCCAGAGCTTCTCCAACTGACGAAAGAGGATCGGCAGCATGCGGCTTAAGTTGGGGCGCTGTCCCAAACCCCGTCCTCGCCGAAAGACTGGTGGTTTGGTCAAACCACCATGGATAAGGATATTGGGCTAGGATAGGGAATCACGGGTGTACGGGGCTCCACTCTCGATGAACGTGCTTCGCACGCCCTTGATTCGCGCTAAAGCCTTTCATAATATCAAACTGTCACTTATTATGTCTATATTTGTTTAAATTGTTAGAAAAGATTTCCTTATTATTATTTTACAAAGAGGAACCCTCGGAAGTTTGTATTCCCCAGGACAATTAAGCTCTTAAATTTTAAGATTAAATTTTCATAGAAGACATTTTGAATATGTAAAAACCGCTGGACAAAAAAACGCCGCCTCAGGGCAGCGCTCATCATCAAGTCCAATCTCCTTATTAAAATAAAAACAAGTTCATTTTCTTCCGGAAATCTATTTTGCTAAAGGGCTCCTTTCTGGTCACAATTTAATAGTCAGCGAACTCTTTTAAAGCCTGGGGATTGATTATCTTTATTTTTCCGCGTTTCATTTCGATTAATCCTTGGAGGGCAAACTCTTTAAGACAGGTACTGACATTGGGGCGGGTAATCCCGATAAAGCCGGCCAACTCTTCGTGGGTAATTGATAAATATCCATCCTTATCCTTCTCGGTAAATTCAGTGAAAAATCCTAAAGCGCGGGCAGTTCTCTGCGAAATATTACGGGTTAATAAATCTCCGACCTGGATGCCCAGGGAATGCATCTTGTGAATCAATAATTTCATCAGACAAAGCGCAATTTCAGGGTATTGCAGAATTATTTTCTGGGCATTCAGGACTGGTATAAATACGGCTTCCACTGGAGTTAAGGCTAAAACACTATATTGATTATTTTTATATTCATTGCTTTGGTCTGCCAAAATCGAATCTTCGCCAATAATCGTAGGGGCTTCGAAGATGCCTAATATTTTTTCATTGCCATTTTTAAAAACATATGATGATTTCACCTTCCCATTGACGACACAAATCATTCCTCTCTTGGGCTGGTTTTGGACCAAAAGAGATTCCGAACTTCCGTATTTGCGGGAGTAACCGTTGTTAAGCAGGACTTCCCATAATTCTTCTCTAAGATCAACATAATGATTAAACTTAGATTTATTGATTAAGAGCATATAATCCCACCTATATTTGTGTCATTTCGCACAATTTATATTATACAATATAGCCATGAAAAAATCGAAATTTTCATTTAATAAAGACTATGATATTACTATGTATTAATAATGTGACTTAAATTGGCTCCTTGACTAACCAGATGATTTTTGGTAAAGTTTTTAGCGTATTTAATTTGATAAATGTTAGGTTTTATAGGGTTCCGCGAGTTAAGACTCGGACTGGACCAAGATAAAACGCACAGTTCAGCTGTGTCCACGGAAGGATAAAAGCCTGGGAGATATTAAAGAGTATTTTCTAGGCTTTTTTATTTTGTACCTATAACCAATGCAAAAGTATTTTCCTTAACTATATGATTTTATGAAGGGACTTTTAAAATGGAGTTTATCACAGAGAATAAATGGATTATCTTATTAATAATAGAAGTATTGGCTTGGTTATCTACTTTTTTCATGCTTTATGCCCGATATCGTCTTCAATCCAAGCAACTCTTTAAATTGGGGACTATCCTTACGCTCATGACGGGTGTTGTTCCGCAGGTTACGCTTGGGATTATCAATCTAATTACCTTGAAAAGGGTCGACGCTTTTACGGTTGTGATTCTCCTGTTGATCCTCTATGGCTTAACCTTGGGAAAAAGGCAGATCAAAAGAATAGATCAATGGGCAAAGAGGAAGTTTGGTAAACAACGGGATGATAGCCAACTGTGCTAATATTTCATACTAAATTCAACCATTCTTCATAACTTCTTCATATTTTCCGTCTAGAATAGGTTTAGAAGCTTTTTACGGAGGTGTACGAAATGAAGAAAGCTTTAATCGCCGTAATCACTGCCTGTCTTTTGCTTCTTGGAGCCACAGGCGTTCTGGCAGCCACTTTTAAGTCTCCTGCCGAAATCTATGCAGAATTAAAAGGCGTCCCCGTGGAGGAAGCCTATGCCGAGCGGGTTGCAGGGACATCTTTTGGTCAGCTTGCCGAGGAAGCAGGTGTCCTGGAAGAATTTCAGGCCGACATGTTGGCAAACAGGAAGGCTCTTATTCAGGAAAGAGTTGCCAAGGGCCAGCTTACGCAGGAACAAGCCGAGTTTATGATTGAAAATATGGAGAACAGACAAGCCCTTTGCGCTGGCAGTGGAATGTATGGCCGCCAAGCAGGCAGCCTTGGTCAGGGTGCTGACGTTGGCCAGGGTCAGGGTCTCAATGCTAAGCGGGGACAAGGAATGAGAGGTGCCTTAAGCCAAGGGTCAAAAGGTGTCCGGGGAGCACGGGGCTGCTGGGCTTGGCCGGGAGACAGCTCTGCCGGCGCAAACAGCTCTGCGAGCGGAAATTAAATCTTGAAAAAAACTGCCCTGTTTTTTTAAGGTGACCCCAAATAGTTAGAATTTAATAGCGAGACAGTTTAGGCTGCCTCGCTATTTTTATGCAGCCAAGGCTCTTAAGGCTGCCGCAAAACTAATACCTAAAAGAGATTCCAGGATAAAACTGAGCAAGGAATGACCGGAGACGAGCGCTTAGCGCCAGTTTGAGCCAGTGAAGTGTCATTCCTTGCTCAGCGAACCGAAAGAGTCTTTGTTTTGCGGCAGCCTCATTTTTTTTGTCTTCAAGCCTTAAGCAATCTGGAAGGAATTAACGCCTATCTAAAGAATTTATTGGAGGAGCGTAACTTTATTAGCTTTTGTTCGTTTATACATAAGGTTAATGGTTATCTAAAGAGGAGGGCGGGCCCAATGAGTTCAAGTAATTTGGCCACCGCGGAGAAAGACCTGATTGCCCGGGTTCAAAGCAACAAAGAGGATTTTCTGGAGATTTACGAAACCTATTTTCAACGTATTTACAACTACGCCTATTACCGTACTCAAAACCAAAATGATGCCGAAGAAATCACCTCGCAGACTTTCCTTAAAGCTTTAGAGCACATTCAGGACTATGAATACCGCAGTATTCCGGTGGCAGTCTGGCTGTATAAGATAGCCTCCAATGCTCTCACTGATTTATACAGAAAAAGAGGTAAAACAGTAGAGTTGACAGAGGAGCATGCCCTAAAAGATGCCGGTTGTGAACCGGAACAAGTCCTGCTGGGCAAATCGGAAAAGGAACAATTGACTTACCAGCTAAAAAACCTGCCGCCTTTGCAACAGCAGGCTTTAATCTTACGTTATATGCAAGATTTTTCACTCAAGGAAATTGCCGAGGTCATGGATAAGACTGAAGGTGCGGTCAAACAGCTTCTGCATCGCGGTCTAACCTGTTTGCGCGAAAGGATGGTGCACTATGTATAAAGATAAAGAACCTGTGGAACTGGATAGGGAACTGGCGGAACTGGAGAAGGAAATGGGTATGAAATTTGTAAGTATTAAGCAGGCTCCCCTAAGACCGGAATTTCAGGCTGAACTGCGCCGTGAATTGCAAAACAGACTTCAAACCCAAGAGTCGTCAGAAAACCAAGCCCTGCAAGGCACGGCAGCGGAATCATCTTCTGATCAAAATAAAACTAGGCCGCCCCGGAAAAAGTTCACCTTTTTACCTTTAGGCAAATTTCTATTCGGGGAAAAAGGCTCCGGCCAAAAAGGAGGCTGGCAGGCAGTTATCAGCTTAACCTTGGTAATTGTTTTGCTGACTGCCGTCTTTTTAGGAATGGGCGAACTGGGTTTCAGCCCCGAGCCTGTTGAAGCCTCCGGCATCAGCATTAAGGCCCTGGACGCCGATCCGTTGGGGATATCTCCCGCGACAGCCTTTCTCTTAAGCAGTGCGGAGCCTTTGCCGGAAAAAACAGTGCAGGAAGCTTTACGGATTGAGCCGCAATTTGCTTACAAGCTGGAAAAGCTAAACGGCGGTCGGGAATATAAGATTGTCCCGCAAGAGAAGCTGGCCTCCAATAAAATTTATACTTTAGCCTTTCATCCCCAAGGAAAGGGTCAGGAGAATTTAAGCTGGGCTTTTCAGACTAAATCCCAATTCAGGGTCATGAGGTCTTTGCCCGCTAATGAAAGTACGCATGTCCCGGTGGATACCGGCATTGAAGTGACTTTTTCCCATGAAAACTATGACTTCAACAAGATTAGCAATTATTTCAGCATCCAACCCGAAGTGCAGGGCCGCTTTGAACAGCACAAAAAAACACTGGTTTTTGTGCCGGAAGAGTTACAGCCTTCCACCATCTATAGGGTTACCCTTAAAAAAGGTCTGCTTTTAGCCGGTTCAAGCGAAACCCTCCAAGAAGATTATGTCTTCAGCTTTGAGACAGCCCCGGCCGAAGAGAGTAAACCGCTTTTCAATTTTGATATGGATACCTCGCTAACCGAATTCAGCCCGGCTGATATCCCGGCTTTCCCGGTGTATTTCTATAACGAATACGCCAAGGGTGTAAATAGCGGGGCAATTCCTCCCCTGCAAATAGACCTCTACCGCTATCCCGATCACCAAGTTTTCCAGGCTTCCCTGGCCAAAAGGGATCGGCTGCCGCGCTGGACTTATCTGGCCTGGAACAATTACCGGGAAGAACTCCGGCCGGAGTATAAAATAGCCCAATACCAAACTGAATTCCTGCAAACTGATCAGTACAGTCACTATATCATCTTCCCGGAAGAACTGGAGCCCGGTTACTATGCCGCGGAGCTTAAAGCCGGAGACTGCTTCAGGCAGGTTTGGTTCCAGGTCACTGACTTGGCAGTTTATCTTGCCCAGGGGGAAGAGAGTACCATATTCTGGGCCCATGACTTAAAAACTAAAAAACCGGCCGGCAATGTGCAAGTTTTAATCGCCAGCCGGAATATCTCCGCCCAAGGGGATGAAGAAGGTGTTGTCCTGCTCCAAGAAAAATTAATGGGCACGGAACGGGACTACGCTCTAATTAAAAGCTCGACCGGTGAGACACTGGTTCCCTTGGAAGCCTGGCCTTACTGGCAGACTAAGAACCTGGCCGTGAATTACTGGAAATACCTTTATCTGGACAGGGAACTTTACCAGCCGGAAGATACTGTGCGCTACTGGGGAGTACTGGCCGAAAGGAACCGGGGAGCAGCCGGCGGCGAGAATGAAATCACCCTGGAATTGATGGGCAGTGACGGGCCTTATTATGAGGGAGCGGAAGTCAGCCCGATTTTGACCCAAAAGCTTATGGTTCGGAATAAAACCTTCAGCGGGGAAATGAAGCTGCCCGTTCTTAAACCAGGCTATTATTACCTCCAGCTGAAAACAGGCGATACCGTTCTGCTTTCCCGGGGGTTTGAGGTTCAGACTTATCATAAGCCTGCTTACCAAATCAGCTTAACCCAGGACAAGAAGGCTGTCTTTGTGGGCGAGGGGGTTAACTTCGAACTTCAGGCCGGTTTCTTTGAAGGAACTCCGGTTCGTGACTTAACCCTTAATTATAACCTGGAGAGCAGTACCGGCAAACTTACCACCAATGAGGAAGGTAAAGCATTCCTTCCTTACACTGCTCAGGCCGGCGGCGATGAATATCAGTCTTACCAAAATGTCTACCTTAATGTCAATGCCAACTTGCCGGAAGCAGGGGAAATTTACGAGTTTGTGCAGATCTATGTCTTTAAGAGCAAGGTTTTCTTGACCGGCGAGGCTAAGCGACAGGGTGACAGCTATACTCTGACCGGTAAACTGAGCACGGTAGATTTAACTAAAATTAATAAGGGTGAATATTTGACGGAAAAGAACTTCCTGCAAGACCCGGTTGTAAGTAGCCCGGTTAAAGCCGTCCTCTACCAGGAGGAATGGATTCCGGTGGAGGTCGGGGAACGCTATGACTTTATCAGCAAAAAGAAAGTTAAGGATTACCGTTATGAATATAGCAGCAAACAGGTGGGGACTTTTGAACTTTTGACCGATGCTGAGGGCAATTTAAACTATACCGGTAAAATTAATCCGGAATATTCTTACTACCTTGATATCACTGCTCAGGATACCGAGGGCAGGGAGTTCAAGAAAAGAATTCACTTAGGCGGCGGGAGTAATTACCCCGATTACCGGCATTATCATCTCCAGACCGGTAAAGGAGGAGAAGGCTACCAGCCCGGTGAAAAAGTTGAAGTAACCATGATGGTCAATAACGGAGAATTAGCAGAACCCGGCCAAACCATTCTCTTTTACCGGGGACAAAGGCTGATCGACAGCTACGAAGTCAGCACCGCTGCCAGTTATAATTTTACTTTTGAGGCCGAGCATATTCCTAATCTAACCGTTGGCGGAGTTTACTTTGACGGCACCCACTACCAGGAAGCCTATACCATCACCGTACCCTTTGCCCGGGAGACTAAGGCCCTGGCAGTGAATATTGAGACCGACCAAACTGAGTACCGCCCGGGGGATAAGGTCCGTCTGGAACTCCAGGTTACCGATCTTCAAGAGAAGCCGGTGCCAAGTGCTCAAGTTAACTTGAACCTGGTGGATGAAGCCCTTTTCGCTTTGCGGGATCAAAGAGTGAATTTCCTGGACAGCCTTTATGGCGATTATTACTATCTCTTCCTGCAGACCCGGAAGTCCCACGATAATGTCGGATCACCCGGAGGGGCGGAAAGCGGCGGGGAAGGCGGCTCGGAACGGCAGGATTTCCGCGACACTGTCTTGTTTACAACCGTAACAACCGATAAAGACGGGAAAGCCAGGGCGGAATTTGAGCTTCCGGATAATTTGACCTCCTGGCGGGTAACTTACCATGCCTTTACCGAAGACCTACAGGCCGGAAGCGGTACAGCTCAAATCCCGGTGCGCTTGCCTTTCTTTATTGATTTGACCTTAAATAAAACTTATCTGGAGGGTGATTCCCCGGTTGTGATTCTCCGTTCTTACGGCGAGAAGCTCCAAGACGGTCAGCCTGTCTCCTATACGGTCAAACTGGCCGGGGAGGGCACAGCCGACAAGAGCAATGCCGGCCAAGTTGGAGGAAAAACCTGGGAAGTCAGCGGGACGGCCTTTACACCCCTGGATGTCGAGCTTCCGGCTCTCAAAGCCGGGAATTACCGCTTGACGGTTGCGGCTTTAAGCGGTGGTCTGACGGACAGCCTGGCTCTGGAATTCCAGGTGGCTAAGTCTTTCCAGCAGCGGACTGTAACTACGCAGGAAGTTTTAACTCCCAACCTCCTAATCCCCGGTTCCCCGCTGGAACCGACCAGCGTAGTTTTCAGTGACTATGAGAAGAGCCAGTATCTCCGCGGTTTATACCAGCTGGCTTGGAATAACGGCAGCCGTTTGGAACAAAAGCTGGCCGCTCTGGAAGCGCGAAAGCTCCTCAAGGAATATTTCCCCGAGGAAAACATTTTTGGCGAGGGGGCTGAACAAGAATCTTTGCTGGTCTACCAGCAGTATGACGGGGGTATAAGCATCCTGCCTTATGGAGAAAGCGAGCTGGCTTTATCGGCCCTGGTGGCCTCCGCCACTTCCGGCATCTTTGATCAAAGAGCTTTAACCGGTTATTTCTACCACGTTCTGGAATCCCAGGAGCAGGGAGAAGACTGCAGTTTGGCGCTTTTAGGCCTGGCCGCCTTGAAAGAGCCGGTGCTCCTGCAGATTAATGAAAACTTACGGGAAGAAAATTTGGAACCGGCCGTTAAAATTAATCTCGCTCTGGCACTGCTGGAGATTGGGGATGGCGCTTATGCTCAAAAAGTTGCGCAGGAACTATTGAAACAGTATGCCGAAGACCTTGGCTCGCTAATGAGAATCAAAGTTGGCCGCGACCAGGATGAAATCATTGCCGCCACAACCCAGATGGCCCTTCTCGCTTCCCGCCTGGATTTGCCCGAGAAGCATAAGCTTTACCAGTATCTTTTGGAAAACCCAGGTCAAGAAATCTTAAACCTTGTGGAGCAAATCCAAATTCTGAAGGCTAATCTGCAATATATGCAGCCTTCACCGGTTAGTTTCACTTACGAGTTAAACGGCCAAAAAGTAACTAAGACATTGCAAGCTGATGAAATCTTTAAGCTGACCCTCTTGCCGGAGGAGCTGAACAAGATTAAATTCAGCCAGTTGGAGGGCAAAGTAGGGGTTATGAGCAAATACAGCCTGCCGATTAAGGCCGGCGAGCCGGGCAAGGGTGAGGATCTGGCCATCAGCCGCAGCTATGTAGTCAATAAGAGCACTACGCAAACCATAGGCAGATCCGACTTGGTTCAAGTAACTCTGACTTTTAACATTGGGGACAAAGCACCGGCCGGTCTTTATGAAATCATAGATGTGCTTCCCGCCGGGCTGGCCCATATTTCCCGACCCTATAATTACGCCAATCAGAAAGGGCCGTATGGCAGTTTAAACTGGAGCTATCCGACTGAAGTTAACGGCCAGAGACTTGTCTTCCAGGTAAGTAAGGGCGAAACCAAGCTGACCTATTTAGCCCGGGTTATATCCCCCGGCGAATTCCGCTGTGAAGCACCTGTCTTGAGCAATATTAAGAATAATGCCGTCTATACCAGCGGCCAGGAGGATCAAATAAGCATTCAATAATAAGCTTTGTTCTGCAGGAAAGGTGTCAGCAGAAAATGATCAAGAAAAGGCTAAAACGAAGCTCAAGAACAACCCGGAAAAATTATGCAAGATCAACAGGAAAGCGAATCGGAAAATGAACTTAAAGACGAATTTAATAACAAACCTAAAATCAAACTTAAAAACGAACTGTAAAACGAATAAAAATATACACCGGAAAACTAGCCGGAAACCAAGCCTAAACTTTAAGAGCAAGGCCTTGTTGCCGGTGGTGACAGTCTTTGTTCTGTTCTTTTTCCTTATGCCGGCAGCCGGCTGCAGTGAAGGATCTGCCCCCGGGCAGACCGGCTCCGGTGAGCTTAGCCCCCAACGATCTGCCGTCGGCGCTGCGATACCTGATCATCCCAGTTTTGTAACCAGGACGGAATTGCATGTTCTCCTGGCGGAGCGGAGCGCAAAACCGCCTTTACCGGCAGGGAAAATAGTAAGTGCCGTCCTGCCTCATCATCTGGTCGCCGGCCGCTTGCTTGTCCAGGCCTTCGAGGTTCTGGCGGAGCAGGAACCAAGCCTGGTTGTAATTGTCGGCCCCAACCATCACAATCAGGGGGGTAAAGTTATAACCGGCTTGGCTGGCTGGCAGACGCCGGAAGGCCTTGTGAAAGTGGAAGAAAATATCGTCAATGACCTTTTGGCCAAGGGGTTGGCGGTCAGAGACGAGCAGGTGCTTTCTCGGGAGCACTCCGTTGGCGCTTTGCTTCCCTTGCTTAAGCACTTTTTGCCGGAAGCCCGGATCGTCCCTCTTATCCTCCATCATAATGTCAGCTTGCAGGAGGTTGATAACCTCCTGCAGGCTTTAGACCCCTACCTGCAGGGAAAGGGCATCTTAATTGCTTCCGTGGATTTTTCCCATTACCTGACCAGAAGTGAAGCTCAAGCCAAAGACCGGGAGACCCTCGGCTACATGAGCAAGTTTGACTATGCTAATCTTTTTCAATTAGGCAATGACTACCTGGATTCGCCTGCTTCCCTGGCCGCCGCTTTCCGGCTGGCGGAAAAAAGAGGCCTGCAGGAATTTACTGTTCTGGATAATACCAATTCCGGCCTTATCCTGCAGAATGACTATATTGAGACCACCAGTTATTTCACCCTGGTTTTTGCCGAAAAGGAAAAGGAGCAGAACTGAAATCTCAAGAGAATCGAAATCTTAAGAGAATCGAGATATACAGACAATTGCTACATATAGAGGGCGGCTAAGAAGATTCCCAGCTGTTCTTCATAAATTTCATTAAACTGGCTTAAAGGCAGGGGATTAATTCCTCTGCCTAATTCAATTGTAAACCCGGGCCGCCGCCAATACTGGATAAACCAGTCTTTATAGCCGGCCCAACTGGCGACATACCGAATAGCTTGGTAGCCGCTGACCCGGGCAAATTCAGCGGCTAAGACTCTCGCTTCCGGTGGCTCAAAACCCTCAAATCCCCAGAAAATAACCTTCCCTTGGGTATGATAGGCTAAAACCCGGTTAAAATTGCCCCTGCCCGTCAACTCAGCCATGGCATTGGCCTCCGGCTCCGTTAATGGCTGATAGCCGGGGAAATCCCGGGGAGAAGGCACTTGGACATTTTCGGTAGCTTCCCTTTCCCAAAAAGCGGGAAACTGATTATTCAAGTCCACACCCCGGATATTGGCTTTCCAACCGGAGAAATCGCTGCTTCCGCCATTAATGGCCAGGACATTACTGCGGTAGGGCTCTTCTCTTGGTGCGCCGTGGATGACCAGGTCAACCCCGTCCGGATTAACCAGGGGAACAAGGGAGAGAGTAACGTAATTATAGAAAGGTAAAATAGCTCGGCCCCGGATATCCCTATCGTTGGTTATAGCCAAGAGGTAAGTGTTTAAAGTCTGCATCAGGATGGGCGTAGTAAGCCATTCATTAGCATGAAAGGAAGCATTGATATGCACTCTTTTGGCGCCGCGCCCCACTTGGATTTCCTCTAAGGTTTTGCCCATTACCGAGCGGCCGATTGGCCGACGGATTATAAAGGGGTAAAGTTCAGCCAGTAAGGCCAAATCCTGCTGTAAAGCAGCATAGTCATAAGTACGTCTGCCCGCCACCACCGGTGCCGTAACCCTGACCGGAAGGTTGAGGCGCTGGCCTCTTTGTAAAGCATTGGGGTTAACCGAGGGATTGACCAAGAGCAGCGCATCTAAAGGCAGCCCTTTTTGCTGGGCAAGCCGCCAGAGAGTATCACCTTGCCTGAGCGTATAAGTTTCCAGCCTGTAACCCGGGAGGCGGACGGTTTGCCCGGGGCTTAAGGCTGCCGCATTGAGATTGCGGTTGGCGTCCAGCAAAAGGGTAAAGGGGATGCGAAATAATTGACTGTAGGACCAGAGGGTATCTCCTCGCCTGACCCGGATATTCACGGTGATCCCTTCCCTTCAAACCTATTTTTAATATGTTATGTCTGGGGAAGGGTAAATGTTTTTTCTTTACATTTCTTGACATCGTGATATACTATAATATTGTTTGCGCCAAAGTATTTCTCCCCAAACGTTTGGGCAAAATTCAGTAATAACTGGGTAAAACTTAATATGGTGGAATTTTTAGCGCCCTTATTGCTTATTAGTTTGGGTTAGGAATTTAGGATCTTGCACAGAGGAGGAAAAGCAATGGCCAAGATCAGGACTGTTGGTACCACAGTGAGGGGAATCCGGACACCGATTGCCAAAGAGGGAGACGATCTGGTAAAGCTGGTAGCGGATGCTGTTCTTCAATCTGCTGAGACAGAAGGCTATGAGCTAAGAGACAGGGATATCATCGGTATTACCGAATCGATTGTCGCCCGTACCCAAGGCAACTATGTTGGTGTTGAAGACATCGCCCAAGATATCAGCCGGAAATTTACGGGGGATATTGCTGTTCTTTTCCCGATCTTAAGCCGCAATAGGTTTTCCTTGATTCTGAAAGGGATTGCCTTAAGCGGCAGAAAAATTCATCTTTTCTTGAATTATCCTGCCGATGAAGTAGGCAACTCGCTGATGGATATTGACTTGATGGATGAAAAAGGCCTGAATCCATATACTGATGTCCTTAAAGAGACTGAATACCGTCAATTATTTGGAGCCAGGGTCTTGCACCCCTTTACCGGAATTGACTATGTACAGATGTACAAGGATCTGGCAGTTGACAATAATATTGAGATCTATCTGGCGAATGACCCCCGGGTGGCTTTGCAGTACACGAAGGAAATTCTCGTTGCCAATGTTCATGAGCGAAAAAGGACTAAAAAGATTTTGCTCCAGGCCGGGGCGGAAAGAGTTTACGGTTTGGATGAAATTTTAACCGAGCCGGTTAACGGCAGCGGCTTTAACCCGGAGTATGGACTGCTTGGCTCCAATAAAGCGACCGAAGAGACTTTGAAGCTTTTCCCGCGGGATTGCCAGCCTCTGGTTAACAAAATTCAAGAGTTGTTTTACGCCAGAACGCAAAAAAGAATTGAAGTCCTGGTCTATGGCGATGGTGCTTTTAAAGACCCGCAGGGGAAGATTTGGGAGCTGGCTGATCCGGTAGTTTCACCGGGGTTCACTTCAGGATTAAGAGGAACACCGCATGAGATTAAATTAAAATATATAGCCGATAATGAATTGGCGGATTTAGCAGGCAGTGCCAAAACAGAAGCAATGAAGCAAAAGATCCGGGCTAAGCAAAACAACCCGGCTGGCGGGGCGGAATCCTTAGGAACCACTCCCAGACAGCTTACCGACCTCTTAGGCAGCCTGTGCGACTTAACCAGCGGCAGCGGAGACAAAGGAACGCCAATTATCCTGATTCAAGGCTATTTTGATGATTATGCCACCGAATAGGCTGAGAATTTACCCAGAATAATCTATAATCGTATAAATCATAAGCGTCTTAAATAAAACTATTGTAAAAACAGGTTTTTTCATTAAAAAAGACCTGTTTTATTTTTTAGTGCGCCACGCATGGCGATTAACTTGACGGTGAAAGTCCGTTATGGGGGTATGTAGCGACCAACCATTAGCTCAAGGCAAGGGTGTCCACCGTGAGGTGGAATCTGAAGGAAGCCGGC
Source organism: Desulfitobacteriia bacterium (assembly GCA_050949905.1). Taxonomy (GTDB): domain Bacteria; phylum Bacillota; class Desulfitobacteriia; order Desulfitobacteriales; family Syntrophobotulaceae; genus DUML01. Next base: position 150,304 of record JBMNGP010000034.1, read on the forward strand.
GGCAAAATTCCGACCCGAGGAACACGAACAATATTAGGCGCAAAACGTGGGGTAAGACTGCTAAACAAGTTAAAGCCCAAAAGCTACACGGACATGTCAGCGTAAATGTTGCGGGCACATGGAATGAAAGTGAATCGTCTTACCGTGGGAGGCCTCACGGACAGGTGGAAACAGAGTAAGAAACCTGGTTGAAACAAGATTTATCGTGAGGAGTCAGCAGAAGCCATAATACGGAGGTGTTCTAGACACCGAAGGAAGGGCTGAACCAAAGGAGGTGTGGGTCAATGAAGGTTACCAAAAGTGGCAATTTAAAACACAGACAACTTCGCTTCGAAGACTATCTGCAAAGGGTATCTGCGGAACAGAAAGAGTATGCAGAAGTGTGTGCGTCATCGAGGATAACCGAAACCGACAGCACCAACACGAACAAACAGACGGAAGGACTGCTGGAGGAAATTCTGAATGCCGAGAATCTCAATCGAGCCTATAAACAGGTCATGAGGAACAAAGGCGCAGGTGGAATCGATGGTATGCAGGTGGATGAACTTCTACCCTTCCTGAGAGAACACAAGAAGGAACTCATAGAGTCCCTCCGGGACGGCAAATACCGTCCAAAACCCGTGCGAAGGGTAGAAATACCCAAGGAGAACGGGAAGACCAGAAAACTAGGAATCCCAACCGTCGTGGACAGACTTATCCAACAAGCGATAACTCAAGTGCTGTCCCCCATCTTTGAGAAGCAGTTCTCAGACAGCAGTTACGGTTTCCGACCGAATCGGAGTGCCCATGATGCCCTGCGGAGATGCCAAGGACATGTCACAGACGGCTATAAATACGTGGTTGACATGGACTTGGAGAAGTATTTCGACACGGTAAACCAAAGCAAGCTGATACAGATTTTATCGGAGACGATTAAAGATGGGCGGGTCATATCCTTAATCCATAAATTCTTGAAAGCAGGAGTTATGGTGGACGGGATGTTTGAAGAAAGTCCGGAAGGAGTACCGCAAGGAGGACCCCTAAGTCCCTTACTTGGGAACATTATGCTTAACGAATGCGACCACGAACTGGAAAGGCGTGGGCACCGCTTTGTCCGCTATGCGGATGACATGGTGATCTTCTGCAGAAGTAAGAAAGCAGCAAGGCGAACCCTCGACCACATCCTCCCTTATATTGAGGGAAAGTTATTCCTGAGAGTTAACAGGGAGAAAACGAAAGTATCGCATGTAAATTACGTTAAGTACCTGGGATATAGCTTCTATATCTACAGGGGAGAAGGACGGTTAAGAATCCATCCTAAAAGCATTCAGAAGCTCAAGGATAAAATCCGAGAAATTACTGGGCGTAGCAATGGGATGGGAATCGAACAACGCCGAACCAGAGTTAACCAAGTAGTACGTGGCTGGACAAATTACTTCAAACTGGCGGACGCAAAGAGTCTGCTCATGAAGCTTGATGAGTGGCTGAGAAGCCGTATAAGAATGGTGACTTGGAAACGATGGAAGAAAATCCGAACACGCTTCGAAAGTCTGAAGAAATTAGGCGTAAGCGAAGAGCAAGCATGGATGTGGGCGAATACAAGAAAAGGCTATTGGCGTACTGCCCATAGCCCCATCTTGACAAAAGCCCTATCCAACGAGCGATTTAAGCGGATTGGATACCTCAGTTTTACGGAATGTTATTCTGCGAAGTAACGTGTAAACTTTGGAAGCGCCGTATACCGAACGGTACGTACGGTGCTGTGGGAGGTCGGCTGGCCAAATAATGGTCAGTCTCCTACCCGATTAATTTTTTTAGACTAAAGTCACTATCTGGAAGAATGTCTATGCAGTAAAATAGATGTAGGGTTATCAGGAAGTTGGAGGAGTTATGGAATTTCAATATATTCCTTACATCTGGCCCTTGCTCGCCTCCGCTGCAATCTCTCTCGCCCTGGCAATATATTCTTTCTTATTTCAGCGGAAAGCCAAGGGGACTAAAAACTTTATCTTTTGTATGCTGGCAGCCGTAATCTGGTCGGTAGGCAACGCGCTGGAAATGACTGCGGTGGATCTGCCAACTAAGCTATTCTGGGCAAATGTCCAGTATTTGGCCTATTGCTTTGCTCCCCTGGCAGTACTGACTTTTAGCATGCAGTTTACCGGATTTGCTTCCTTGGTTAGGAGTAAAAAGATCATAGGACTGGCAATTATCCCTGCGCTTATCGTTATCTTGGTATGGACCAACGACTGGCATGGCTTAATAAGATATAATGTTTATCTTGACCACAGCGGTTCATTTCCGGTTATTGCCAAGACTTACGGCCCGGCCTTTTATCTGCATATTGCTTATGCTTACCTGCTAAATATTAGTTCTTCTGTTTTGCTGATTAGGACTGTATTCTTTACCAATTCTGTTTATACCAAGCAGGCAGTTGCCCTGCTGGTGGGCCTGCTTTTAATTATGCTGCCGAATTTGCTGTATATCTTGGGTATCAGTCCGGTGACCAGGTTTGATATAGCACCGGTTTTCTTTGCCCCGGCTGGGTTAATTTTTGCTTGGGGTATTTACCGTTACAAACTGCTTGATTTATTACCGGTAGCCAGAACTAAAGTTTTTGAAACGATGAAAACCGGAGTAATGGTTCTGGATATCCAGGATAGGGTCCTGGATATGAATCCGGCGGTTGAAAGGATTGTTGGCTTAAGAATTTCGCGGGTTGTGGGCTGGGCAGTCACAGCAGTTTGTGCTGAGATCCCTGAAATCTTAAGAGTGTGTAGCGATTCCAGCCGTAGCCGCGGCGAATTTTCTCTAACTACTAATGGAGTGGCTAAGATTTATGAAGTGCAGTTATCTCCCCTGAACGACCGCAAGGGGGTAATGATAGGCAAACTTTTGGTAATCCACGATATTACAGAGAAAAAGCAGGCTGAGGAGGAGTTCTTGAAACAACAGCGCCGCCTGACTGCCATTGAGGAAAGGGAAAGCCTGGCCAAGGATATGCACGATAATCTGGGGCAGGTCTTAAGCTTTATTAACCTGCAAGCCCAAGGAATCAGGCAGGAACTATTGCAAGCCGATATTGATCTTGTTTCCGTCAAGCTGGACAAATTAATTGAGGTTACCCAAGCCACCCATGATGAGATCAGGAAGTTTATCAAGAGCGCCAGGGATTCTCTCTCGGCGGAGAAAGACTTTCTGGCGGCCATAACCAAGGATATCAAGGCCTTTAAAGAACAGACCGGTTTGGGGGTCGAACTTGCTATCGCCAAGGATTTCTCAGGCGAAGCAATGGAACCGGTGACCCGCCTTAATTTATTGAATATTATCAAGGAAGCTTTGAATAACATCAGGAAACATGCTGAAGCCCGGACAGTTAGAATTGCTTTTTCTTCAGAGGGCAAGGAATTACGCACGACTATCGAGGATGACGGTAGAGGATTTGAGGTTGAGGGACCCAAGCCTAACCCTGAGACCAAATTTGGCTTGGAGATTATGCAGGAACGAGCCCTGACAATCGGGGGACGCTTGGAGATTCAGTCCGCACCGGGAAAAGGATGCCGGATTAATATTTTCGTACCGCTGAAGGAGGAAAACAAAAGTGCTTAGTAAAGTGATGCTTGTGGATGACCATCCTCTGTTTTTGGAAGGACTGCAATATCTGCTGGAAACTCATGGCGTTAATGTTATTGGAGCCGCTCAGAGCGGCAGAGAAGCCCTTCTCCTGGCCAGGAGCCTTAAACCGGAGATTATCTTAATGGATATCAAAATGCCTGATCTTAATGGTATTGAGACTTTAAAACTAATCAAGGCCGAAATGCCGGACATCAAAGTTATTATGCTCACTACCTCAGAAGAGGATGAAGACCTACTGGCTGCCGTTAAATATGGAGCTTCAGGCTATCTTCTGAAAAACACTACCGCTGAAGCCTTGATTCATACTCTCTCGGACTTGGAGAAAGGAGAAGTACCCTATTCTGACGGGCTGGCCGCCAAGCTTCTAAGAGAATTCCAAATCAGCGCTGCTGAAGACGGCGGATCTTGGCGCGCTTCTGCCGCCGATGCCGGGGAAGGTCTGTTGACAAGCCGGCAGAAAGAAATTCTGAAAATGGTAGCACAGGGGATTACTTATAAAGAGGCAGGGGAAAGACTGGGTCTAACCGAAAGAACCGTAAAGTATCACATGGGAAGAATTATTGAAATATTGCAGCTGGAAAACCGGGCTCAAGTCATTGCCTACGCTGCACGAATAGGACTGGTAGATAATAACAAACAAATGAACGATCCGGACGCATCTTAAAAGTGACTTAAACTGAGGTTACAAAGTCTTCACCTCGGAAAGCACAGCTCCAGCAAGCATTAAGGACTGCACTTTTTTGGGCGGACTGTACTTTAGTACATTGTTAATAAAAGGAAATAAGGTGTATAATGATAAAACATATTACTATGCCTTGATTTCCCTAGGACAATGGCGTATTGTAAAAAAATTAATTAGTTCTACTTATGATCTGCTTCTTGAATTGGCTTACTAGGAAATTGAGGATGTGATTAAAATTAGTACGCAAAAGCTAATAGCCATAGGTATTGCTGTTGTTTTTCTGGCGGGTACCTTAGCCAGTGCTTCGATGGGTATCTTTGATTTTACTCGATCTGAGCAGGAGGCATTGAAGCACAGCCGGCAAACCCAGCAGGATCAGGCTGGGCAGGGACAAGCTCAACAGAACAAGAGCAATCCGGAAGGAGCTCAGCAGGAAGGAACGAACCAAGAAGGAACTAAGCAGGAAGGAGCCAAGCCGGAACAAAGTGGCCAGGAACAGCTAAAAAAGCAGGAAACAGACTCTAATCAAACCATGGCAAAAATTGCTGATCTTGAGCTCCTAGCTCCGCCTCAGGAATTAGTTAATAGTAATCCCAACTCTCCAAGCAATACCGACTCCCAGATTAATAGCGGCGCCCAGATTTTGCAGGAGTCCGCAACCCAATCCTTGGCCAACACTCCCGGCCTGGATCAGGAAGCCATCAGCAAAGTGTTAACTGCGGTGGAAAGTGGCAGAGCCTCTTTTAATAAAGGCGAGTATACTCAGGCTTTAACTGCTTATAATCAAGCCCTATCCCTGGCTCCTAAGGCTGCTTTCCTCTATTTTGAAAGGGCTCAGGTACAGTTGGGTTTAAATGACCCCGCCAGGGCTGTAAAAGATCTTTCCGAAGCTATTGCCTTAGATCCGGAGCCGCTGGAGCCCTATCTCCTGCGCGGCAAAATCAACTCCTTGCTCGGGAAGCCGGCCGAGGCCCTTCCGGATTTTAATATGGTCTTGCAGAAAGAACCGAAAAGTGCCACAGCACTTTTAGAAAGAGCCAGCGCCTATCTGGCGTCCGGCAAGTGGCACCAGGCGGTGCAGGATGCCAGCGCCGTGCTTCAGCAGGTTAAGGATAATGTCACAGTTTGGAAAATCCGTGCTTTGGCTTATCAAAATAACGGTGATTACCAACAGGCTCTCTCCGACTGGAAGGAAGCAGAGAGACTCGCCGGTAAAGGTGTTGACATCTATGCTAATCGCGGGAATATTTATTTCAGCCAGGGCAATTGGGAGAAAGCCATTGCGGAGTGGACAGAAGGTATTAAATTAGATAATTCCCAGGCATTTCTTTATTTGAACAGGGGACTGGCCAACAGCCGCTTAGGAAAATTGGATCCGGCCATTGCTGATTTTCAACAGGCGCTTAAACTGAATCCCCAGGAATATTCCATCTATAACAGTTTAGGATACTTATATTACCTCAATAAAAAATATCCGGAGGCAATTGAGAACTTCAGCCAGGCTTTAAAGCTCAACTCCCGGGATGCCAAGGTGTATTTTAACCGCGGCAATGCTTATCGAGAGGCAGGCAACCTGCAGGCTGCCCTGGCCGATCTGAGTAAGGCTATCGAGCTGGACGCACATTACCTGGAGGCCTATGCCAACCGCGGAGTAATAAATCTTGCACTGCAGGATTATCCAGCGGCTCAGAAAGATTTTAGTGAGGCTTTAAGCCTTGATCCGGAATATATCCTGGCTTATTACAACCGGGGGCTGGCTTATCTGCAAACAGGAGATTACCAGGCGGCAGCAAAGGATTTCAGTGCTGTACTAAAAACTAATCCCGAGCTGGCGGTGTGTTACCAGCAGCGCGGTCTGGCTTATTTCCAGCAGGAACAGTATGCCCTGGCCATAGAGGATTGGCAGGCGTATCTTCAGCAGGTTCCCGACGATCCCGAGAGCCATTATCGAATTGCTTTGGCCTATTTGCAATTAGAAGACTATGACCGGGCTGTTAGTTTTCTGACTAAGACTCTTAATTTGGATTCCCAATATGGAATGGCTTATTACCAAAGAGGCAATGTTTATTCTCTGCAGAAAAAATACCAGGAAGCCGCAGCTGATTATACCCGCTGCATCGAAATGCAGATTGGCCTGGATATTTCTCATTTTAATCGGGGAATTGCTTATTTGAATCTCAATAAAGTTGAAGAAGCCAAGGCAGACTTGCAAAAGGTACTGGCGATTTCCAGCAACGAGACTTTGAAAAAGGAAGCCGCCAAAGTTTTGGATTTGCTTAAAAGTGGCGGTCAAGAATAGCTGCCAAAAAAGCTTGTTAATTCTCTGCATTTAAAAGCCTTAATGGCTTGGCGAGCAGATAAATATTTTAAGATAACTGGATGCTGGCTGAAAAGAAGAATTTAGAGGATGGGGGAATAAGGATGAGTGTCTTTGCGACTTTCGGGCGGAATAATAAAGTCAAAAAGAATATTTTAATATTTTTCTTGATAGCGGTGGGAGCACTCTTCCTTTTATTTGTTTCTCCCGCCTCCAAAGCATATGCCGCACTCGAAGATCCGGTTGCCGAATCGTCTTCCGGAGATTTTTGCAGTGAGGAAACACCCCAGGAGGGTGAAGGGGATTCTGATTCGGAAGGAAGTTCTTCCGGTGAAGAGGGTCAGGATAGCCTTGATGGCAAGAGTCCGGACGAGGAGGAAGCAGTCTCCGGTTCCGAGGAGGGCACAGCTGAAGGCGGCGATTCTGACGAGGAAGCTGCAGCTGAAGAAGTGCAAGCTGAGGAAGACGGTTCCGCTGAAGATGACGAGGCCGGAGAAGAGGATGATGCAGCCGAAGGTAATGAGGCCGACGGGCAAAGCGGTGCTGCCGAAGATGAGGATACAGCGGATGAAGGGAATCCGGATGATGAGGATAGTACGGGAGAAGGCGACGATAAGGAATTAAATTCCGAGCAGGACGCTGAGCAAGGCGCTGAGCAAGATGCCGAACAAGATGTAGACCAGGAAGCTAACCAGGAAAACAATACAGCTAATACTTTGGTAGACCCTTATGGCACTGTCTATGATGCCATTACCAAGCAGGCTATCGCCGAGGCCAGTGTTAGCCTGGAGCAATTGCTTAACGGTGAGTACGTCGCTTATGGTAACGCAGGAGATGGGCTGCCGTATGACTGTACCGACGGTACTTATAAATTTGATTTGGTAATCGGTGAATATCGGATTACGGCCAGTGCTGAGGGTTATCTTTCCTTTACTTGGAATTTTAGCCAGACTGATGACACCGAACATAAAATTGATTTCTATCTGGTGCCGCAGAAAAAAGATGAAAGCGGGAATTGGGTAGTAGATGGTGAGGGGAATCCCGTAGCCGACAGTATAACATCCGGTTGGTGCAGTTTTGATAATAAGGTTACTATTGACCGCGATATTTACTCGCCTGGCCAGGATATAGAGATCAGGGCTCCCAATGGTGAAAACGGAGAGGCGGAAGAAGATCCCTTTACAAGTATCACCGTGAACGAGGGAGTAACAATTTCCACCCGCCGGCTGGCCGAAGGGGAAATTGACCAGGCAGCAGGCATCTCAGGCGGAGATTCCGGAGATATTCTCCTGCAGGCACCGGAAATTACTATTGGCAAAAACGCCAAAATTTTGGCTCATGTTATCAATGCGGAAGGGTCGGCCTATAAAGCCGGAGATATCACTTTCCGCGCCCATAGAATTGCCGATTATGATTGGCAGGATGTTCTTCTTTACAATAAAGATATTACGGAAACCGAAATCAGTATTTTAGACGGAGCGCTTATTCAGGGAGGGGCAGTTACTCTTACTTCTATCTCCGATAACACTGTAATCTTTAGTGATATAGTACCGGGTGAAGGCGGCCCCACCGAAGAAGCCCTGCTGGACTGGGGAATCGAAACAGGGATAGAGTTTCTGGAGGAGTTTTCCTTAATCGGCGGAGTTGCTATTTCTAAAGCCACTTCCTTAATAACTTTGGGAGTTGGCAGCCAAATCTTCGCCCTCTCTCTCCTGGCAGAATCCTTAGCTTATATTGATGCCAGAACGGCCCCCTTTGGGCTGGGTGCCGGAGTAGCGGTTGCCATTGGCGATTCCGATGCCCGGATTATTATTAATGGTAAGATTACCACCGGCGGCAACTGCACTCTCCGCTCCCTGGCCGACAATACTCTTCTGGCCAACGGCAGTGCCAGTACAGCTCTTGGCGGAGTGGCAGTCGGGGTTGCTGTAAGTGTTCTGAATTCCAAATCTTATGTCCTGGCAGCGGATAGTTCGGAATTCTCTGTCGGCGGCAACTTAACCTTAGAAGCCAAAACTATTGATAGAAATTGCACTATGGGCGTTTCCGCCACCGGCCCCGACGGGAAATTAGGGGCAGCGGTAGCTGTTTCCTATGAATATGGCGACACCCAGGCCTACTTGGACGGCAAGGCGGATGTTACCGGTAATATTGCAGTCAACGCCCTGATGGAGAAGCAGAATATCGATACCAGTGTGGTGGGTATTCCCACGGCCAAAAACGGCGTAAATGCGGCGGCAGGGGTGAATACCAACTGTCAGAACGATCTCCTGGCGGAAACTAAGTCCAAAATCCTGGGCAAGGTTAAGAGTTTTGTCTGGGGAGGACTTAAGAGTTTAGTCGGCAAGAAGTCGGAAGAAGCTAAAGACAAGACAGGGGATCAAGCCAGTACTTTCGAAATGGCTGCGGCCGTTGCCGTTTATAGTGACACTAACTTAGTTAAGGCCAGAATAGGCAATCCGGAAGCCGCACAGAAAGCTGCTGTTAAATCCGGAGGTTCCATTACCGTTAACGCCAGGGCCGAGAGTCAACCTTATTTGATAGCTATTGCCACTGTCAAGGAACCGGAGGATGCTTCTGCTCCCCCGGCCGGTGGAAGTGAGAATCCGGCGGGCGGCAGTGACGATGCTACCGGGGTTAAATTTGCCGGCTCAGCGGCAGTGGCTATAGGGATGTTTACGAATGAGGCCATCGCTTATGTAGGTGAGGGGTCGGCGGTTGATGCAGCGCATAATTTGACGGTCAAAGCGGAGGCCCTTAATGAATATGATTTTGCTTACGGGCAAAATATTATCGAGATCTGGAACAAAGTCTTTACCTCAACAGATGATGGCCGGCAAACCGTTGTCACCGATGATATTATCGAAGTGAAGGAAGGCCACAGTGCAGGCGGTGAAGCCGGCAATCTCTATAAATATAAAGGAACTGATCCCTTAACTGTAGATTTGGGCCAGGTTGATTTCAGTAACACCATACTTTGGGAAGACCTCGGTTCTGCCTGGAAGTATCGGACTATGGAATTTATCCGGGTTCTGACTACTTACCTGGACAGCAACTTTAGCTTGGCGGATAATCTCGTCAATACCTGGACTCAAAGTACAGCCAATGGGGCTAAGGTCAGCCTTTGCGGGGCAGTAACCATTATTGACCTGGACAATAATGCTCATGCTTATCTTGATAGTAATGCCGAAGTTAACCAAAATTCCGCTGCCGACTACCGCACCGGAGACCAACAGGTGGCGATCGAGTCCGTAAGCACTAATGAGTTAATTAATTTTGGCGGTAATATCCAGTTCCCCGGGATTACGGGACCGGGTAAGACCTGGAAACCGGAAGTTCATTTCGGCGGACCGGGTGCCGGTGGGGAGACAGCAGCAGTCGGCGGCACAGTTGTGCTTATTGATTTAAATAATATCTCCAAAGCGGAAATTAAAGACGGCGTCCTCCTCTATGGCGATAATCTGAAAGTAACTGCCGATAATAATGTTTTTGTTGTTACAGTTTGCGCCTCAGGAGGGGAATCCGGAACTTTCGGGTTAAACGGAACTTTTTCTCTCATTAATATAAATAATACAACCTTGGCCCAGATCGCTAACGATGCGAGAGTAGTGGTCGGCACTAAGGCTCTGCCGGGCAGGACGGAAAGTCTTCTCGTCCGGGCTAATGATCAGAGTTGTCTTATTAATTTAGCGGGCGGGGTGGCTGTCTCCAATAATATCGGTATCGGCGCTTCCGTGGCCATAAATGAAGTTGCCAGGAATACCCAGGCGGTTGTCGGCAATTTGCTGGAGGATACAATGTTGGATAAGCCGGACTTGCCGGATCTGACTATTGATGCTTTAGGCCCGGTTGCCATTGAAGCCGCTAATGACGGTTATCTACTGTCCGTGGGACTGGCTGCCGCTGTTTGTAAGGAAAAAACCCCTGATCCGGAGAAGAAAAAATCCGCTCCCCAGGGTAATGGCAATTACGGGATTGGCGTTTCGGCAGAAGTTGTACTAAATAACATCAATGACACAGTCCTGGCTTATATCCGCCTGGCTTCTTTACAATCCACCAACCTGGTCATTTCTGCCCACAATAGGACCAAAATAATCGCTGCCGGCGGGTCTGTTGCTATTGTGACCAAAGACGGAACCTCGGTAGGCTTAGCCGGTTCTTATACCCAAAACACCATTACTAATGTTACCAGAGCCTTAATAGATCAATCCGACCTTAATCTGACCGGAGACCTGACACTTGAAGCCGAGTCTAAAGAAGAGATAATTTCTGTGGCAGCCAGCGGCTCAGGCTCTACCAGTTCCAACAGCGGCAGTATTGCCGGGCAGGTAAGCGTCAACCTTATCAGCAGTGTAACTGAAGCTTCGATTATAAACCAAACGGTTATTAACGTATCTAATCTTACTCTCAAGGCTGCCGATAATTCCAGTATTCTGGCTATTGCCGGGGCTTTAGCTTACGGCGGCAAGGCCGGCATCGGAGCTGCGGCAGCCTGGAATGAAATTTATACCGAACCAGCAGGGGAAGGTGAACCTAAGCAAGCGAATGCAGTTAAAGCCTCCATTCAAAACTCCGATGTCACAGCCGGCGGCAAGCTAGAGCTTGAGGCCCGCTCCAATAATAAGATCCTGGCCATAACGGCTGCTGTCGGAGCCAGTAAGGGAGATATGGCTTTGGTCGCTTCCCTTTCCCTTAACACAATTGAGACGAACACCCTGGCTTATATAATAGGAAAGAAAACTACAGGGATTAGGGCAGACGGGGCTGTTACCCTGAAAGCTGTCAATAATTCATCTATCCTGGCTGTGGCCGGCGGTCTGTCCTTTGCCAAGACGGCTTCCCTTGGTTTAGCAGCTTCCTATAATGAAATTGCCAATACCCTGGCGGCTTATATCGGAGAAGGAACTTCAGCGGAACAGGAAACTATCCTTAAGGCCGGCTCCTTAAGCCTAAATGCTTCAGCTGACTCTTCCATCCTGAGTATTGCCGTGGGCGGCGGGGCAGGCGGCAAGGTAGCCATTAACGGCTCGGTCAGTATTAATACTATAACCAACAGCGTTAGTTCTTATATCATAAACTCCAAAGTTGAGACCCAAACGGCAGTTAGCTTAAGTGCCATAGACAAATCCGAGATTGGCTCTATTGCCGGTGCTGTAGGCGGCTCTAAGACGGCTGCTATCGGTGCTGCTTTGGCTATCAATTACATTGGCAGCTTTGGCGGCTTGGGAACACCACAAAGGGTTTTGAGTTATATTGAAAATTCCCGGGTAGTAGTAACAAACGGCACAATCCAGCTGCTGGCTCAGTCCGATGCTATTATCAAAAGTATCAGTGCTGCCGGCGGTGGCGGAGGAAAAGCCGCAGTTTACGGTGCTGTCTCCCTGAACTTTATTAATACTGATATTGCCGCTTACATTAAGGATTGCCTAAGTCCAGCCGGAACTCCTGAGACTGAAAGGAAACTGGTCAGAGCCAGCGGTAATATTATAATAGATGCCATAGATAACTCTGCGGTCAGTGTTATCGCCGGTAATGTTGCCGGTGCCGGCACCGGGGCGGTAGGGGCAGCTGTTGCTATTGTCTTTATCGGCAATGGCGATCTTACTTCTTTTAATAAATACATTAATAATGATGAATATACCGATGCCGGTGAAGAATCTGAATCTCAGGAATTTGCTTATGACCAACCTACTTTCACCTCTGACAGTAAAGTCCGAGCTTTTATTGACGACTCTCGTGTGGAGTCAACCAATGGCTCCGTAAATATTACGGCTAAAGCTAATGCCGCCATTTTCAATATCAGCGCCGGAGCAGGAGTAGGCGGGTCAGCAGGGCTCCAGGGTTCAGTCTCCGTCAACTACCTGAAAACCGGGGTCTCGGCTTATATCCAAAATGCGACGGTTGAGGCCGGAGAGGATATTATCCTTCAAGCCTTAACTGAAAAACGAACTACTATTCCCCTAAGTGCTTTACAAGTCGAATCAGCCGAGGGAGAAGTGAGTTCTTTTGACGGTGGCGGGGATGATGAAGGAGAGGCAGATTCTCTGGAAACCGAGCCTAACAGTCCGGAAAGCCTGACTAACATTCAAGCTATTGCCGGAGCGGTTGCCGGCGGCGGAGCTGCCGGTATTGGCGCGGCTATTGCGGTCAACCACCTGGAAAACATATATAACGTTTATGTACTTGGCTCAACTCTTACAGCTGCCGGTGATGTAATTCTTAATGCCGACAGTCTGGCAGGGATTGAAACAATTTCGGCGGCAGCCGCCGGTGCGGGGACTTTTGCCGCAGCCGGTTCGGTTTCCTTAAACTTTGTTAGAAATACCATTCAGGCTTATATTGCCGCCAGCACCGTAACTGCCGGCAATACTGACTCCGTAGGCAGTATTACAGTGCAAGCCAGGGATATATCTTCCATTAAATCCGTATCCGGGCAAATCAATTTCTCCGGAACCGCGGGTTTAGGGGCGGCAGCAGCCTATAACGAAATCTCCAATACAGTTAAAGCCTATGTCGGAGATCCTCTGGCCGGAAGAACGGTACTTAGCACCGGCGGAGATGTCATAATCCAAAGCCGATCGGCCGCGACTATCAGCACCATTGGTGCCGGCGGCAGTTTTGGAGCCTCCTTCGGCGGTTCGGCCACAGTTGTTATCAATTTAATAACCGATCAGGTTTATGCTTACATCATTAATGCTGATGTTACTGCTCAAGGCAATGTTTATCTGCTGGCTGAATCTACTAATGCCACCAACAGTTACGGTGGTTCTGCCGGCGGAGGAGCAGTCGGCGTAGGAGCGGCAGTAATCGTCAATATTCTGAACAATACCACCGAAGCTTATATTAAACAGTCCACAGTAAGCGCTCAAGGTAACGGTGCCGCTGTTGCGGTTCCCGACTGGGATGAGGACGGTAACCGCCGAACTTCGGTTCAGGAAGTTAACGGTTTAATCGTCATTGCCACCAACCAAGAAGCCATTACCATCTATTCCGGCTCGGTCGGAGCGGGTTTAGGCGGTATCAGCGGCCAGGTTTCAACCAATATAATCGACAATCGGACTGCAGCCTATATTGATTCCTCAAATATCAATACCGACGGCTCCAAAGGCCAATGGGTTATTCTCAGAGCCGCCCAAAGCACAGGTATTCGGATCTATGCGGGAAGTCTTGCTGCCGGCGGGGTTGCCGCCGTAGGCGGAGCTGTTAATGCCACTATTATCACCAATACCACCAGTGCCTACCTTAAAAATTCCACCGTTTATGCCTTAAACGGTGTGGAGGTTAAAGCTCTAACAGGCTTAAAACCCCTGGGAGACTCCGGTCAACCCTCGGTTATTATCGCCGGAGCCTCACTGTCCGGCATGCTTTCCCTGGCCGGGGCTGTTTCGGTTGTTGTAACTGAAAATACCAACGAGGCTTATATCCAAAGATCGGTGATCTACTCCCTGGGTTCAATCGAAGTCTTTTCCAGCCATAATATTGAGATGGATATTTACGGCGGCACAGTTTCCGGCTCTGCATTTGTCGGGGCCGGCGGCACAGTCGTTGTCAGTTCCCTGAAAAATATTTCCCGGGCTGAGGTGAAGGGTTCGGAGTTAAATGCCCGGGGGGCTATAGAAATTAAGGCCCGTTCGCGGGAAAATATTACGGTCAAAGTTGGGACAGCCGGTGTCGGATTCACCGGCGGCGGTGTAGCCGGGGCAGTTTCGGTTGTCTTGGTAGAAACAACCACGGAAGCGTCAGTAAGAGGTGACGGGGATAAAGACTCAGAGATCAATCAGGATCCGCGTTTTCGCCCCGGTGGAATCTATGCTCCGGCCGAAAGCACGGCTGAGCCTCCCGCGCCGTCAACTCAGACTGTATTAATCCAGGCTGATAACCGGACAAAAGTCGAGACAATCGGCGGTGCTTTGGGAGCAGGTGCCTATCTGGGCCTAGGAGCAGCTATTGATTATGTAAGCATTCAAAACAGAACCGTGGCTATGGTTGCCACTGGCTCAAAAATTTATGCCCGGGGCAATGTCACCCTGGAAGCTTTGTCTGAGAAAATAGTGAATTCTAATGTTTACTCCATCGGCGGGGGCTTATTTGGCATTTCCGGAGCTGTTTCTATTATCTGCGTAGGTTCGCCCATTAGCAGTGCAGGCTCAGGGGAATTTGACAGCGATTTAAGGGATCAGATCAACGGTGATATTTCTCCCAACAGCCGCTTAAAGTACAAGGATGAGGATGGAAATATCCAAAGCAGATTACCGGGTGACAGCCTGGGCTTACGAGTTGCGGAGATGATTTCCCAAGCTAAAGGGGCAAATGTTAACGGAGCTCTTGCTCCCGATCTTGATACCTCTAATAAAATCACGGCCGCTTTTGTGCAAAACGCCGGCAGCACTGCCGCCCGAGCGGAGATTGTCTCCGGTGAGCAAGTGTCAATTCATGCCTTAAATAAAAATAATATCTCCTCCCAGCCCAGCAATGCTGCCGTAGGGGCGGCAGTCGCCGGGGGCACGGTTGCTCATGTAAATACTCAGGAAAATACTAAAGCCTACCTTGGCGATTACGGCTACCTAAGAGCTAACAGTATAGCTATTAAAGCCGAATCCTTTGACAAAGCCAATGTCCACTGTCGGGCTGCAGCAGCCTCCCTGGTAGGGGGAGTTAATGAATATTGGGCCTTGGCGGATATTCGACCGCTGAGTACAGCCTATCTCGGAAATCATACCGATGTCGTGGCGTTAACAAGTATCCAGATCGATGCGGAAGTAACGCCCGATGTAGCAGCCAAAGTTCAAGGGTTAACTGTTACTGGTGGGATAACAGTGGGTATGTCCCGAGCTGAAGCAACAGTCCAACCACAAGTTACAGCTTGGGTTGGGGATTATGCCAGAATAATCGCCGGTCCCCAGCCTGTAAGCGGCAATCCGAGTTTGACTCTCATCAGCAGGGGTAAACTCACCGGGGCACCCGGACTGGAGTTCAAAGGCAATACCATTATTATCGAGGGACAGTTCACTTTTGAACGGGGAGTAGTCATGTCCGGTGAGCCTAAACTGATCTTTAACAGTACTGACTCTACCATTACCCGCACTGAAGGCAACTGGTGGGAGGACGGATTTAAAGCCGGTGATCTGATTACGGTTACCGGAACCTGGTATAACGATAAGGACTACCAGATTGCCGATATAAGTCCTGACGGCAAAATTTTGACCCTGGCATCGGGCACTGTTCTGGTGGATGAGGTTGCCGACGGTTCCAGTCTGATTGAGGAACTTGTAGGAAACTTTACCCTGGATGATAACGCCGACGGTATTCTGACTCTAAAGCGGGAAGACGGCGGGGCAGGTTGGAGCTGGGCTGACCTAGGACTATTAAGAGGAGACTATATAACGTTTACCCTGACAGATGATGAGGGCCAAAGTTACGAGCAAAAATATCAAATTACCGGTATTGCCGGGGCAATTCTTACTCTCGATGCCTTCGGGGGAGAAATTGACCCTGAGAATTTTGCGGCAGTAACTCTGGAGAAACCGGCCAGAGAAATAAGCATCAGGGCTAAAGACAGCCAGGCTAATGACAGGGTTACTTATGACGGTGGTGAGTCAGGTCAATCCCTTACGGAACTTGGTTTTGCCGTAGGTGATTATTTTACAATTCTCACCTCCGGCCAGGGTTATAACAGCGGGATTTATAAGATTATAGGCTTCGAAAACGATGGCAGGACGGCAATCCTGGATACCATGGGTTATGTACAAAACGCTCTGGACAGCGGTACTGCCATTAAAGAGATACCCTCGGAAATCTCCCGCTCCACCGGCAGCTGGCTGGATGACGGTTTTGCTCCCGGTGATGTAATCTATGTTGACGGAACCCAGAAGAATAAAGGGTATTATCAAATCAAAGAAATCAAAGACGGAGGCAAAACCCTTGTCCTCTACCGGGGCGAAGAATTAACAGATGAAGTAATTGCTCCAGGCTCCGGGGTAAGCATAATTGCCCAGGCCAACGATCGAATTATCCGGGATACCGGCAGCTGGATAGATGACGGCTTTATGCCGGGCCAAACTATTACTATCGTCGGTTCGACTTTAAGCGCCGAAAATTCCAATAATGGCACTTACCAGATTAAGGCTATTTCGGAAGACGGCAAAGTATTGATTCTGACAGTTCAGGATGTCTTCAAGAAAGAAATAACCAACAACCTGATTATAACAATTGATGGTGACTATGAATCCGGCCTGAGAATAAGCGCTCGTCTGCTACTACCTGTACTGTCCGATGGGTCGACAGGGAATACTGCTATGGCGGATGCTGACGGTATCTCCGGAAGTATTTTAGCTGCTGTCAACGGGATCTATGCCACTGTCGATGTTAATAGTATAGTAATTGCCTATGTTGGCACTCAGGCTAATCTCAATGTTTTAGGAGTTATCGAAGTTAATGCCCTGGCTTCTACTAAACAGCTGGCTTATACCGATTCCATTAATATTGGCGGCCTTCTTAGTGTTGCTAAAAATACTGCCCGAGTTGACACCGCCTCAACCATTACTTCCTTGATAGGCAATAATGCCGTTATCCGAGGAAATGACTTAAGGATCACAGCCTATGGCGAGGAATATAATTACGCCGAGGCGATTGCTGGCGGCGGCGGGGCAGTTTCCGGACTGGGTGCCGAAGCTCATACTTCTTTTAACAGCGATCCATTTGGCTTGAAGAATTACGGAACAACAGCGGCTATCGGCAGCGGCGCTCAGATTAATGTCGGCTTATTCAGCCTCTTAGCCGATCATACGATCTCCTTTAACTCTCGGGTTGACACCACAAGTGCTTCTCTTGTCGGCGCCAGTGGGGGCTTGGCACAGAACACCGTAGATTCCGATGTCGAGGCGCTGATAGGTGCTGATGCGATAATTAATGCCTACAATATTTTGGTTCTGGCCAGCAATCAGGCAGTTAAAGACTGGTTGAGCGGTGGCAATAATAATGTTAATTCCGGTTCGGGGGGAATAGCAGATTTTCCGGCTTCCAGAAGCCATACAACTATAAGCTTTAATACCAATATTATCGTAGGTGACGGGGCAAAACTAACAATAATCGGTGATCCCTTTGCTCCGGGCAGCCTTACCCTTAATGCCTTTAACCGGATTTTGGCCAAAGACCGGGTAAAATTGGCTGCCGGCGGTGCGATTGCCGTGGCTAAAGCCGAGTCTAAGATCGAGGCGGATGTCAAGGCGGCAGTTAATATTGGAAAGAATGTCTTCTTGACAAGTGTGGGGGACATCAATCTTTCTGCCCTGGTTTGGGCTGAAATCGAAACCAAAGTAGATGTTTCAACCTGGGGGGCCGCAAGTGCGGCCAGCGGTAAGAGTCTTTCCCAGGTAGATGCTGTCAACGAAATAGTTATTGAAGATGCCGATTTATTTGCGGAAGGCATGGTTAATTTGATGGCCGGGCAAAACAGCACCGAGCAAATGAATAATCTAAAGCTCAAAGCTCGCACCGATATTGATAATAACGGGGTTGCACCCGTCTCTACTAATCCTTCCGCTGATGCCCTGATAGATTTAACGAACTCTATCAACATTAAAGCGGGCGCCTTAATTCAAAGTGTGAGTGATACTAACCTCATAGCCCAGAAAGGTCCGACTGTTGCCGAGGGTAAGGCCAGCGGCAAAGATTGGATCAAGAGTGCCTACGGTGCTGAAATAAAAGGCGGAACAGGCTCTGTAGAAGTTACGCCTATAGTACGGGTAGACGGTACGGTAGAAGTAGGTCTGCGCAGTCAGCAGATTCTGATTATTGATGAAAACGGTGAAATAGTAGAGATTAGTGACGGAATTACTGTAACCCGTGATAAACAAATTCTGGCAGATTATATACTTAATGAAATAAATATGCTGAAGAGCCTGGCAGTCCAATACGCCGGCACTGAAGCCGGGTTAGCTTTTGCCAACCAGGCTGCGTTCCTGGAACAGGAACTGATCCGCATGGGCTATGACATTTCCGGGGATAAACCACTCCCGATCGTCTGGATAGATATCATCATAGTCGGCAGCATCAAGGCTGAACAGCCCAATATCAATGTACTGGCTGAAGAAGGTTCACTCCTCGGTAATGGAGTCTTAAATGCCTCGAAGCTGCCCGCCTTGATTAAGATTATCAACCACAGCCCTCATTACCTTGTGCTTAATAATCTGCACATTCCCGAACGGGAGGGGGGCTTGCTGTACTATAATTATGATCCTGTATTGGGTTCGGACTTAAATCAGGAAATCAACTTAAGGAATAAGGTTAAAGATGCCAACTTAACCGTTAATACCAGCGCTTCCTCCTCTGAGCCAATCTCGTCTGAGATTTATGTAGAAAATACTTTTGAGGGTATGAGTCCTCCCGTTATTGAGGTTTACGGCAGTATTAAGAATGTCGGCTCGCAAACCAATCCCGGGAAGGTAACGATTAAAGGGAGAGGCGGTATATCCACTTTTGGGTCAATAGAGGCCGGTACATTAAGCATTAATGCCGGAGGCAGCTTCATGCAGGGCTATACGGATTCCCTCTTTAATGTCGGCGGTGTTCCCCGGGCTCACTGGGGTGATTTAGCAGCGTATATGCAGAACATTTCCCATTGGCCTTATCCAGATCCTTATAAAATATGGTTCTTTAAGCCTTATAATGAGTATCAAATTACTTATATCAACAATCTGATAGACAAAATTTTAAGTGAAAACAACCCTGAGGTAGGAGCAATCCGGGCCGATAATATCTTTATTGCCGCCCGTTACCTAAATATTAACGGTTTGCTGGAAGCCGGCCGGCCCATTAATGAAACTATTCTGGAAGGTTGGGCAAATAACAAAATTACCGCTTATCAAAACTTAATTAGATGGGGCATTATGCAGTCCGTCAACTACAAAGATTATCCGCTGCTTACAAATGAAATAGGCCTTAATCTGTATTACGATCCTGTTCAGAATGCCATAGTCTTAGATCCGCTGGCTGTCAGAGGCGGTTATGTCGAACTTTTCGGTCAGATCATTAACACCGGGACAGGTAAAATCGTTGCGCTGGACGGCTTTGGCAGAATTAACGTTGTCAATAATACGACTTATGATTTGATCATTAAAGGACTTGATACAGGTATCGGTACTCCGGGAACGGTCGTTATCACTGATACGGCTAAGAAAAAAGACGGCGAAGATCAGGTCTTTTTAACCACCAGATTTATGCGGCAGTATAACGCTCAGACTGGTACTTACCAGGTGATTACAGATACCTGGTGGACAGATAAGCGTGACCAGCTGATTAGCCACACTGCAAGCGAGGGCAGCTCGGCTGTGTATAACCCGGTTGAAGGGTATCGTTACGAATGGATTATGGGTCAGAAGAGGATGCTGGAGGAAATCTATACTTACCGTTCCAAGTCCTGGCTGGGAGCGGATTGGCTGGCTAAAGATCCAGATAACCTTTATGATTCCAGTACGAGGAATATAGGATCCCCGATTTTGATGCCCAATGGTGAATATCTAACCTACCGCCCGGATAAAACAGACGAGGAATACCTTTATTGGCATGAGCGTCGCTCCAGTGGAGATAGGGTGCTTTGGGGCTACCGCAATTGGTCAGAACAGTCCTGGTTTTTGGCTCCCAAATACTATTATGAAGAATATACTTACCGCGAAGGCTATATTGATGTCTATTATCACAGTATCAAAGCCGACTACCCGATAGAAATTGTGTTCGCCGGCGAACGCCAGGGAACAATCATAATCAACTCCAAGGGCAGTATCATCATTGATGGTCCGGTTAAAAATGAATCCGGAGACACTACCCTAAGTACTGAGGGGGCGATCACCTCCAATTCCGATATTCCGATTGCCACCCGCAACTTAACTCTGACAGCGGGTACGGGAATAGGCGGCAGCCTGCCGCTCTACATCGCCCTGGTTGAAGACGGCGTTTTAAATGCGGAAACCTTAAATGGAGATATCAATATTAAGGAGGCCCAAGGAGACTTAATCCTTGGCCAGGTTATTGCCCACAACGGCAATGTTAAGCTGGAAGCCCGGACCGGTATTTCAGCAGCCAATAAAGGCACTTCGCTGGTTAAGGGGAGATTAATCGAAATACTAACAGCCTATGGCTCAATCCAAGGCGATCTGAATTCGGCCAATACCTCCTTAAGAATCGATACTCTCAATGGCGAAGGTTATGGTCTAATAGCCCAAGCCGCTTTGAATATCAACCTGGAAGAAATAAGCGACTCTCTGCGGATTATCAGTATAGTCTGCCAGGCTGGGGACAGCCTGGGAGATATCACCCTGAAAGTGGCAAACGGCGGTTTGCTTAATCCCAATCGCGGAGACTACGCCGGCAATGAGGCCCTGTTAGGTTTCTGGAATGACCATACAAGTGGCAGTAATACAGCTCAAGATATAGCGGCTTTTCTGGCAGCAGCCGGATTGA
This sequence comes from Desulfitobacteriia bacterium, assembly GCA_050949905.1. Lineage (GTDB taxonomy): Bacteria > Bacillota > Desulfitobacteriia > Desulfitobacteriales > Syntrophobotulaceae > DUML01. The sequence goes on from JBMNGP010000034.1 coordinate 171,375, forward strand.
AACGTTTAACGGATACCAACTACCGGGTTAATGTTCCCAACCTTATAGGCAAAAATATTACTCTTGAAGTTCTGTTGGATGTCGGCAATAGCGAGGAAATAGAAATCAACTTTGTTGACGGTCAGCTCCAGCTAACTGAAGAAATTATGGTTATGCTGGCTGCTGCTGAGCCCGGCGATGTAGTCTTTTATGATGCGGCAGGCAACCCTGTAAATCCGGCTGTGTCCGGCAGCAGTGTTGCTTACCTCAAGATCAATGTTCCGCAGAGTATTATTCTACAGTCGACCGGCGAGGTTACGGTGCTGGCCGGCGGTTCAGTTTATCTTGCTTCCGAAGGAGACTTAAATATCAACACTGTCAGCTCGCAGACCAGAGGCGCTATCCGAATTAGAACTGCCGGGGGCATTTATGCCGCAGGAGAAGATCCGGTCAAGATCAGAGGCGGCGATATAATCCTGGAAGCTGCCGGCGGCTCCCTCGGAAATTCTGCTAAACCGCTGACTATCCAGCATGGAAGCAACAATTCTCTCCGTGCTCGTTCTGCTTATGATATCTATCTGCAGGGTGTTGCGGGCAATTACTCTGGTTACGATTTTAGCGGCGCTTTAGGCCTGGACTTCATCTATACAACGGGCGCAGTCAATCTTAAGTCGGCAGCAGGGATCTATGATTCCCGGGCCGACCAGGAAGAAAATATAGTGGCGGCTTCTCTCACCCTGCAAGGTACTGCCATAGGGCAAGGAGATAACTTCCTGGATCTTGACCTTTTGGAACAAGGAATAGGTCCGGCGGGAAATCTGAACGTCATTACATCGGCGGGGGACATTTACCTGAGCGAAGTGAGCGGTAATATGTATATTCATAGCCTTACAGCTAATGGCGGAGATATTTCTTTAAAAGCTGAGGGCTCGATCTACGGACGTTCCCAGGATGAGGAGACGGATATTGCCGCCCAAAGCATTATCCTTGAAGCCGTGAACGGCACCATCGGCTCAAACGATAATTATTTAAATATAGATACCCAAAGCGGCGGCTATGGTACCTTGACCGCTGCCGGCAAGAATAATCTCTATATCAGGGAGATTAGCGGCGATCTCTTACTTTCCTCTGTTGCCACGGATAATACTGTTTATCTGGTGAGCCTTGGGAACATTTTTAACGCCAAGGCCGGCGGTGTCAATATCATTGCCGATAAGGTCCAGCTTAGAGCAGCTTTTGGAATTGGCGCCGGTGACAACTACCTGCGCACTTCGGCTAATAATCTGGAGGCTAATACTGAAAACGGCAGTATTTGGCTGCATAATGCTAAGGACATCATAATCGGAAACATCAGTGAGCTGCCGGGAATTCAGTCGGCTAATGAGATCCACCTGGAAGCAGCCGGCAGTCTGCAAGTTTGGGAAAATATCCTGGCTGAAGGACAAATAGTCCTGACAACACTTGATACGGACGCAGCCGGGGAGAATATCCTAATCCAGGATGGAACTACTGTCTGGTCTAAGAATTTCTTTGTTATGCTCAGAGCCGGGGATGATCTGGAGCTGCAAGCAGGCTCCCTGCTGCAGGCCAAAGGTCAAATCTTCTTAATGATAGATTACAGCACTGCCGATGCTGATCCGGGAGTTGGCGGCAGCTTAACCTTAAACGGTCAGATTCTCGCCCCCTATCTCGGCATCTACAGCCAGGGCGACAACGATAGCATTACCATCGAAACAGATTATTCTCTGCCCCATACTGTTCTGGAGAGCGGTGCCGGGGATGATAGCATTATCCTAGATCAATTAAAACCGGTCTTAAGCCAGTATGAAGGACAGCGCTCTACAATTAACCTCAATGGCCAGGATGGCAGCGACAATTATCTGATTAACCTCGTTGGTTCCAGCAATTATGTAATAAACATTAACGACAGCGGAACCGGCAGCAGCGACAATGATATCCTGACTATCAATGCCACAGCTAATAACGATCAGATTCTTATACGGCAAAACTTTATCGCTTTAATCAATGAGGGGACAGACATAGACGGAGACGGTTACGCCGATTTGGAGCGAATTAATTATAACAAAGCAGCTGTGTTTGCTGAGGCCTTAGGAACCTGGCAGGGGTGCACCCTGGAAAGAGTAATTCTTAATACTCTGGCCGGTAATGATCACGTAATCTCCGATGATACCAGTACCGAGTTTACGATTAATGGCGGGGAAGGCAATGATCTTTTCCAAATTGCCCAGGTCTTTAATTCCGCCCGTGATGCCCTGGCCGGAATAGCCCCTGAGGATCTCTTCCGAACGGTGGAAACCACCCAGGGGTTCTTAAGCAGAGGGATCACTTTTGCCATGATCATTAACGGTGGCAGCGGTAATGACCAATTTTTGGTCTACCATAACAAAGCTGAACTGTTCGTTAACGGTGATGACGGAGATGATAAATTCTTGGTACGGGCTTTTGTTGTTGTTGATCTGAGCGGTGACCAGCAAACCACTAATATTGCCACGGGAACTGGGATTGATGAAATTGCTTATGCTATCAATGCACCGGTTAATATTGACGGCGGCAGCGGCTATAACACTTTAGTTATAGTTTTAACCGAATACAGTGATCACGTGGTAATAACCGAAGATAAGATTTACGGGGCAGGACTTACCGTAAGCTATACAAGTATCCAGCGCATTGAAGTGGACGGGATGGCCGGTGATGATGTTTTCTATATCCTAAGTACGGGCCCGGGCGTTGAAACAGTTATTATCGGGAACCTGGGCAGTGATACCTTTATTATTGCCGGTGATATCACAGGCAGTGTAACTGCCGTCGATGAAGAGGGTAAGCCTGTGGTCCTGCCTGACCCTACGCACCAGACCGGTTCCATTCAAGGAAAGTTAACCATCATTGGCGGTCCCTTGGAAGGTGCCGACCGCTCCTTAACTAAAGCAATAACCTTACCGACCGAAACTAACCGTTATATCCCGACCGGTACTGTTGAGTCCTTTGGAGATAAAACCTTAACTGACGAAGCGGCTGCTTATACTGCTGAAGTAATCGGTTACTTCATAGGGATTCTTGATCAACAAGGCCAGATTACGCAGCTGCGCCGCATTGAATCCTATAACGGCAATACTTTGACCTTAGATCTTCCTTGGGAAGTGATACCCGACTGTGGTGTCGAGTATGTAATCCTTTATGCCAGCCCCACTCTCTTTGTGGATGAAACTACTCAGACCGACAGGCTGCTGGTTTATAACGATATGTCAACGAGCGATGACTCCGGAGAGCTTACAGCTAACAGCCTTTTCGGATTAAACATGGGTGTGGGAATAGAGTATAGAGAGTTAGAAGGCTTAGAGATCTGGTTGGGACAAGGAAACGATACCTTTAGAGTTAAAGATACAGCCTTGGGAGTGCATACTGAGATTAATGGCAATCCTGGGGACGACAGATTTGAGCTAATATCAACGCAAAATGGTTTATTACCGGACTATGCGGGAGATTTGACGGTAAACGGTGACGCAGGGAATGATTACTTTAACCTCGTGTTTAACAGCCTCGCTCAAGGGCAGGTGACCATCAACGGCAATCAGGGTGACGATTATTTTAATCTGGAATTCAGCCCTGAGTATTTTGAATATGTAATCTTAAACGGCGACGAAGGCGACGACACCTTCAGTTTCGCCGATAATGTGGTCTTAAACGGTGAGATTAATGGCGGAGCAGGACTGGACACCCTCGACTACAGCCGTTACGGCACCGCCCGTCATATAACAGTTCTAGGCTGGGATAACGATGGCTATCATGGAGCTCAGTCCGGTATCCCTGACAGGGATACCCCGGCCGGGCCGTTCTGTACTATAATTGACGGCTTCACCGGAATTAAGCGGATTATAGGTTCTCCGCTGGAGGAAATAAACGGAGACAAACTTTACAGCATCCTGGAGGTAAGCGGCGAGTGGACTTTAGATGGGGATAACAGTATTTATAAGGCCAAAAATGCAGTAGATACAGGAGGTAACCCCATTACCCTAAACTTTATCAATTATGACTTCCTTTACGGCAGCAATCTTGATGACAGCTTTACCCTGGTAGGTGAGGAATACGGGCGCTTATTCGGCGGTACCGGCCATGATTCCTTTATCCTCTTGGACGGCGCTTCTCTGAAGGGCGATATTGACGGCGGCGGCGGCAATAACTCCTTGGATTACCGTGCTTACACCACAGGCGTAACAGTTCACCTTTCCACCTTTACAGCTACGGGCATCAGCCGTTCCGTCATTGGGATAAACATTGTCTACGGCGGCCAGGGAGATGATCACTTAATTGGCGACAACGGAGACAATATTTTGGCCAGCACCGGCGGCAACGATGTCCTGGAAGGCGGATACGGCAATAATACTTACCTGATTTTTGAAGGCTTTGCTAATGTTCAAATCATTGAAACATACTTAGGCGAAGATACCTTGGACTTCTCCAATGTTACCTCCGATTTAATCTTTAAACTGAATGACAAGCTAGTCAACAAAATAAGCGGGGGAGCAATAAGCGGTACTTTAAGCTACGGCGGGGAAGGGTCGGCAGAAAATAGCCGGGGCGATAAGATCAAAACCTTTGTCGGCGGCCAAGGAAAATCCAGCTTTATTTTGGCAGACGGTTATGTCCTGCCGGCAGGCACAAAGATTGACGGCGGACCGGGCTTGGCCATAATAGACTTCTCTAATTACGGCCAGGCAAGGGACGTAAGGCTCACGGCTGCAGAAACCGACGGCTTCGCCGGAGAGCAGGCGGCCATACCCGGCGGGTTTGTTAGAATTGACAAAATCATTGGTGATCTCAGCAATGAAAACACCTTAACCGGCATGGCTGAGAACAGCACCTATACTTTTAGCAAGATTCTGGATGGGACCACAGGAGAGTACGTAGATCTGCATACCGTAACTGTAAATGGAATTACTTTGGTGATTGAGAATTATCAACATCTGATTGGTGGCAGTGGAGATGATACCTTCGTCTTTAGCGGCAACGGCAGCTTAACAGGCAGCATTAACGGCGGCGGAGGAATTAACTGGCTGGATTATACAACTTATGGAACCGGCGTAGGAGTAACCGTCGATCTGGCGGCAAATCTAATACCCGGCTTAACCGGTACTCTTAAGAACGTTAATAATATTATCGGTACACCTTATAATGACACCCTGCTGGGCAATGATGCCCCGAATATCTTAATCGGCGGCAGCGGCAATGACCGTCTGGAAGGCCGGGGCGGCCATAACACCTACATCTTTGCAGCCGGCTGGGGAGAAGATATCGTTCTGAACACTTCGGGGCAAGGAACCTTAGACTTCAGTGGGCTAAGCGCAAACCTCAGCGTAGAACTTGCGGCCTACTTGAAGGCGGACTTAAGTACTTGGCCTACAATAAGCGACGGTACTTACTCCGTAAAATTTGACGGTATAAGCCTCCTTAAGACCGGTTCTGGCAACGATATATTTAATATCGGCGGCAATTACGCCCTGGATATCGAGAGCGGCTTAGGAGACGATACCTATAACTTAAGCGATACAGGAACCCTGACCGGGAACATCGAGAGCGGCGCAGGAAACGATACTTTCAATCTCTTGGACAGCGCTCAAGTTCAGGGGAATATCGAAAGCGGGGCAGGGGATGATACCTTTAACTTTGCCGGCAGCGCCAGAGTACTGGGTAAGATCGACGGCGGAGCAGGCAGCAACACCTTGGACTTCGCAGCTTACGGTTCAAGTCTGACCATTAACCTGGCGGCTAGGCAGGTTACCAATCCTCTCGCTAATCCTGCGGTGTCAACTGTTCTAAATGAATTCGACAATATCCAGAAAGTAATGGGCAGTTTGGCCGGTATAAACGATACCATCCAGGGCTCCAACGAAACAACAATCTATAACATCACCGGCGAAAACAGTGGAAACATAACTTGGAACAGCGCAGCTAACCCCACTCTTACCATTACCATAGAATTTATGGGTATTGAAAACCTCCTGGGCGGCAGCGGCAACGATACCTTCGCCTTCACCGAAAACGGCCAACTAAGCGGAAATATCGGAGGCGGTGCCGGTGAGAACTGGCTGGATTACAGCGGCTTTAACCAAGAAAGCCTGCCGGAAGAAGAGCGGGGAGTAAACGTCAACCTCTTAGAAGGCCTAATTCAGGGTCTGACAGGGCTTCTAAGCGGAGTAAACAACATCATCGGCACCAACTATAACGACGTTTTAATAGGCAACCTGGCCAATAACATCATACTGGGCTTAGGCGGCAACGACACCATCAAAGGCATCGGCGGCCAAAACATCATCGAGGGCGGAGCAGGCAATGATAAGCTCTACGGGGGCAGCGGCAGCGACAAATTCATCTTTGCCGGCGACTGGGGTCAAGATACCCTCTATGACTACGAAAACGAAAGCGGACAGGCAACCGGTGAGGGAAGCTATACCCTGGACTTTTCGGGTCTTACCGGGACTGCTAAGCTCACCCTGACCTTTGCCCAGCAGAGTTTAAGCGGAGAAATCTTCGATACCCTGGCAATAACCGATGCCCTTAACCCCTTAGACCCGGACGAACTGGAAAACTCCAACAAACTGGATTACGCCAGCAAATTCCCCGGAATACTAAAAGCCGTTTATGCCGGCTCGGGGAACGACACTTTTAACCTTGAGGGCTTAAGCGAGGGCAGAACCACTTCCCTCTATGGCGGGGCAGGGGATGACACCTTCCTGATTAACGCAGTTACTTCCGTATCCCTCTATGGCGGAAACGGAGCAGGCGACCTTGCGGACGGAAACGACAGCTTCATCTTTGCGCCCGGCGCAGTCCTAAAGGGAGTCTTAGACGGCGGAAACGGCAACAACACTCTGAACTTTAGCTTGTACACCGAAGCTATAGATATAATCCTCACAGGACTAGGCCAGCTAACGGGCTACCAAGGAAAAGGAAACTTAGCAGGAGCGGCCAACAGCATAATAGCCCAATTCACCAACATCACAGACCTTAAGGGCAGCAGTTCTGCCGGCGGGAGAGACAGCTTAACCGGGCTTAACAGCGGTGGTAGCTTCAGCTTAGGAACCGGCGCAACAAGCGCTGCCTACCAAACCGGTGCTAGAATTCTCACCTTCAGCGGCTTTGAAGTCTTAAGAGGCGGCAGCGGGGAGGACACCTTCAGCATCGGCGGGGAACAAACTTACGATCTTGATGGCGGAGCAGGCAACGATACCTTCATCTTCCTGGATAACGCCAAACTAAACGGGAACTTAAACGGAGGCTTAGGCAGCAATAGCTTGGATTTGACTGACTATCTGGAGAAGCTGAACCTAATCTTAAGCGGGCTGGGTGAAAATATTGGATTTAGCGGAACCATTGAAAAAATAACAGACAGCGGTGCAGGAACCGTTAAGACCTTAATCGGAACCTTTGTCAACATCACCAATTTAATAGGCGGCAGTTCAGCTGACGATACCTTAACAGGTCTGGCTCAGAATGCAACCTGGCAAATCGGAACAGGCAACCGGCATCAATATATGGCGGCTAACCGCAGCTTAGGCTTCTTTGGTTTCGAAAACCTTCTAGGCGGCAGAGGCAATGACATCTTCAAGTTTGCCGACGGCGGAGCCTATTCCGGCAGAATAGACGGAGGAGCAGGCTACAACACCTTAGATTACACTTCTTACACCACCCCCAGAAACATCATCTTAAGCGGCCTGGGCAGCCTGGGCGGCTTGGCAGGAAACGAAGTGGGCAGTGCCGGCGGTACGGCCAGCTTAGTCGGAGGGTTCACCAATATTCAGCACTTCCTGGGCAGTGCCGGAAACGGCGACTCCTTAACAGGCAAAACAGATGAAACCGGTACCTGGGACATTAATGGAAGCACCGTAGTATACACTACAGCCACAACCTTTAACAACTATCAATTATCCTTTACGGGGATAGAAATCTTAACGGCCGGCGACCAGGGAGATACCTTTAACTTAACCGGCACAGTACCTTACTCCTTAAAAGGCGGCTTAGGAGACGACACCTATAACTTAAGCGGTACAGGAACCCTGACCGGGAACATTGAAAGCGGCGCAGGAAACGATACTTTCAATCTCTCAGACAGTGCACGAGTCCAGGGGAACATTGAAAGCGGCGCAGGTGATGACATATTCAATCTCTTAGACAGCGCTCAAGTACAGGGGAATATCGAAAGCGGCGCAGGGGATGATACCTTCAACTTTGCCGGCAGCGCCAGAGTACTGGGCAGCCTCGACGGCGGAGCAGGCAGCAACACCTTAGACTTTGCAGCTTACGGCTCAAGTCTGACCATTAACCTGGCGGCTATGCAGGTTACCAATCCTCTCGCTAATCCTGCGGTGTCAACGGTTCTAAATAAATTCGATAATATCCAGAAAGTGAAGGGCAGTCTGGCGGGTACAAACGATACCATCCAGGGCTCCAACGAAACAACAATCTATAACATCACCGGCGAAAACAGTGGAAACATAACTTGGAACAGCGCAGCTAACCCTGCTCTTACCCTTACCATAGAATTTATGGGTATTGAAAACCTCCTGGGCGGCAGCGGCAACGATACCTTCGCCTTCACCGAAAACGGCCAACTAAGCGGAAATATCGGAGGCGGTGCCGGTGAGAACTGGCTGGATTACAGCGGCTTTAACCAAGAAAGCCTGCCGGAAGAAGAGCGGGGAGTAATCGTCAACCTCTTAGAAGGCCTAATTCAGGGTCTGACAGGGCTTCTAAGCGGAGTAAACAACATCATCGGCACCAACTATAACGACGTTTTAATAGGCAGCCTGGCCAATAACATCATACTGGGCTTAGGCGGCAACGACACCATCAAAGGCATCGGCGGCCAAAACATCATCGAGGGCGGAGCAGGCAATGATAAGCTCTACGGGGGCAGCGGCAGCGACAAATTCATCTTTGCCGGCGACTGGGGTCAAGATACCCTCTATGACTACGAAAACGAAAGCGGACAGGCAACCGGTGAGGGAAGCTATACCCTGGACTTCTCGAGTCTTGCCGGGACTGCTAAGCTCACCCTGACCTTTGCTCAGGAAAGCTTAAGCGGAGAAATCTTCGATACCCTGGCAATAACCGATGCCCTTAACCCCTTAGACCCGGACGAACTGGAAAACTCCAACAAACTGGATTACGCCAGCAAATATCCTGGAATACTAAAAGCCGTTTATGCCGGCTCGGGGAACGACACTTTTAACCTTGAGGGCTTAAGCGAGGGCAGAACCACTTCCCTCTATGGCGGGGCAGGGGATGACACCTTCCTGATTAACGCAGTTACTTCCGTATCCCTCTATGGCGGAAACGGAGCAGGCGACCTTGCGGACGGAAACGACAGCTTCATCTTTGCGCCCGGCGCAGTCCTAAAGGGAGTCTTAGACGGCGGAAACGGCAACAACACTCTGAACTTTAGCTTGTACACCGAAGCTATAGATATAATCCTCACAGGACTAGGCCAGCTAACGGGCTACCAAGGAAAAGGAAACTTAGCAGGAGCGGCCAACAGCATAATAGCCCAATTCACCAACATCACAGACCTTAAGGGCAGCAGTTCTGCCGGCGGGAGAGACAGCTTAACCGGGCTTAACAGCGGTGGTAGCTTCAGCTTAGGAACCGGCGCAACAAGCGCTGCCTACCAAACCGGTGCTAGAATTCTCACCTTCAGCGGCTTTGAAGTCTTAAGAGGCGGCAGCGGGGAGGACACCTTCAGCATCGGCGGGGAACAAACTTACGATCTTGATGGCGGAGCAGGCAACGATACCTTCATCTTCCTGGATAACGCCAAACTAAACGGGAACTTAAACGGAGGCTTAGGCAGCAATAGCTTGGATTTGACTGACTATCTGGAGAAGCTGAACCTAATCTTAAGCGGGCTGGGTGAAAATATTGGATTTAGCGGAACCATTGAAAAAATAACAGACAGCGGTGCAGGAACCGTTAAGACCTTAATCGGAACCTTTGTCAACATCACCAATTTAATAGGCGGCAGTTCAGCTGACGATACCTTAACAGGTCTGGCTCAGAATGCAACCTGGCAAATCGGAACAGGCAACCGGCATCAATATATGGCGGCTAACCGCAGCTTAGGCTTCTTTGGTTTCGAAAACCTTCTAGGCGGCAGCGGCAATGACATCTTCAAGTTTGCCGACGGCGGAGCCTATTCCGGCAGAATAGACGGAGGAGCAGGCTACAACACCTTAGATTACACTTCTTACACCACCCCCAGAAACATCATCTTAAGCGGCCTGGGCAGCCTGGGCGGCTTGGCAGGAAACGAAGTGGGCAGTGCCGGCGGTACGGCCAGCTTAGTCGGAGGGTTCACCAATATTCAGCACTTCCTGGGCAGTGCCGGAAACGGCGACTCCTTAACAGGCAAAACAGATGAAACCGGTACCTGGGACATTAATGGAAGCACCGTAGTATACACTACAGCCACAACCTTTAACAACTATCAATTATCCTTTACGGGGATAGAAATCTTAACGGCCGGCGACCAGGGAGATACTTTTAACTTAACCGGCACAGTACCTTACTCTTTAAAAGGCGGTACAGGAGACGACACCTTTAACTTGGGCGGCACCGGGACTTTAAGCGGGAATATCGACAGCGGCGCAGGAAACGATACTTTCAATTTCTTAGACAGCGCTCAAGTTCAGGGGAATATCGAAAGCGGGGCAGGGGATGATACCTTTAACTTCGCCGGCAGCGCCAGAGTACTGGGTAAGATCGACGGCGGAGCAGGCAGCAACACCTTGGACTTCGCAGCTTACGGTTCAAGTCTGACCATTAACCTGGCGGCTAGGCAGGTTACCAATCCTCTCGCTAATCCTGCGGTGTCAACTGTTCTAAATAAATTCGATAATATCCAGAAAGTAATGGGCAGTTTGGCCGGTACAAACGATACCATCCAGGGCTCCAACGAAACAACAATCTATAAAATCACCGGCGAAAACAGTGGAAACATAACCTGGAACAGCGCAGCTAACCCCACTCTTACCCTTACCATAGAATTTATGGGTATTGAAAACCTCCTGGGCGGCAGCGGCAACGATACCTTCGCCTTTATCGGCAGCGGCAGAATAACAGGCTCCATTAATGGCGGCGGTGGCAGCAATACTTTGGATTACAGCAGCTATGACTTGGGAGACCATAGCGGAGTAACAGTAGATCTCAGCAGCGGAAAAGCTACGGGAGTCGCGGAAGAAGCAGACGGAACTCCTAAGGCAGGAAAGGTGCAAAATATCCTGAACTTGATAGGCAGTAGGTTTAACGACTATTTAACCGGCAATAATCTCAATAACCAGATTGACGGCCGGGGCGGCAATGACACTCTGGTCGGTCTTGGCGGTAATGACACCTATATCTTTGGTCCTGATTGGGAGCCGGGGACAACAACGACAGTTATTGAAGCTATTAATGGCGGAGTGGATACCTTGGACTTCTCCGGTCTCGCCTTTGACCTAACCTTTATCTTGACCGAGAGTGGCGGCTCAGTAAGCGGAGATTCCGGCAGCGGAGTTCGTATTGTTCAATATAGCGGAGAAGTCTTGGAGAACTTCATTGCCGGGGCAGGCAACGATACCTTTAATTTCCTGAATAGAGCGGTCGCCGGTAATATCCAAGGCGGGGCAGGATATAATACCCTGGATTTCAGCGGCTATGCCTCGGCAGTGAACATCAATTTAGAAATCTCTGCGGCAGCAGCTGAGTCAGCAAATGGCCGGGTAACAATCCTAAACTTCTTCGCTGAAATTCTAAGTTTTATCGGCAGCGAGCATGAAGACAGCCTAACAGGCTATAACTCGGAGACACTTTATGAAATATCAGCGGAAAATACCGGTAAAATAAATACGGTCATTGATTTTGCGAGCATGGAAAACCTCCTGGGCGGCAGCGCTGACGACACCTTTAAGATCATAGGTGGCGGCCATCTAACAGGTTTCCTTAACGGCGGCGGCGGAATTAATACTCTGGATTACAGTGAGTATGACTTGGGAGATGAGAGCGGCGTAATCGTTAATCTGGCTACAGGGTCAGCCACAGCAATCGGCAGCGGAGCGGCAGGAATGCTCAGCGGCATCCACAACCTGGTTAGCTCACCCTATGCCGATAGCTTTACCGGCCATGAGAACGCAAACAATACCTTTATCTTTATAGACAACTGGGGCAACGATACGGTTAATCCCGGCGGCGGCTTCAACACTCTCGATTTCTCCCGCCTGACAGTTAACCTCAGCATAACCCTGGACAGCTTCCAGGAGCTTATCGATAGCGAACTAATAAGGCGCTATCAGGTAGATGTTAAGCACCTCGATCCAAACAGCGGAGCCATTTTAAACAGCCTCCTGGTCACCTGGCAAAAGCACAATAACCTCATCCAAACAATCTACGGCAGCCAGGGAGAAAACAATTACTATCTCCTGGCCGATTACGCTACATCCCTGTACGGGGGAGAAAGCAACGATACCTTCACCTTTGCCGACCAGGTAACACTCACGGGGCTAATCGACGGTCAAGGCGGCCTAAACACCCTGGACTTGAGCGCTTACCGCACACTCAGGGATATAACCCTGACCGGACTGGGTAATGTAAGCGGCTTTAACGGCACGGAAAAGAGCATCAGCCAAGGCTTTAAAAATATCAGCGGTATCCTGGCCGGCAGCAGTGTGGCAGGAGACAGTTTAACCGGACTCAACGAAGATAGCATCTTTACCTTAGATGCCACCTTCAGCGGGGCAGATATCTGGAACAAATACCTAAACATCTTAAGTGGTCGGCTCTTAACCTTTACCAATATAGAAATCCTTAGAGGGGGTAGTAAGGGCGACACCTTCCGAATCACCGGCGAGCAGCAGTATGACCTCTACGGCGGAGCCGGCAATGACACCTTTAGCTTTGCCGACGGGGCAAAACTGGTGAGCAACCCTAACGGACAATTTGGCAATCTGGACGGTGAATCAGGCAATAACACTCTGGATTATGCCGCTTACACTACTTCCCGTAATTTCTACCTGACAGGACTTGGCTCCATAATCGGCTTCAACGGTAAAGAACAGAGCATAGCCGGTGAATACAGGAATATAACCAACCTGATCGGTGGAGAAGCTACCGATTCCCTAAGCGGACTAAACTTAGCCAATACATGGGAGATTAGCGGAGAAAATAGCGGTAGTTACCGGGCGAGTAACCGAGTCTTAAGATTTACCTTCATCGACACCCTAAACGGCGGTGCCTTAAACGACCACTTTGCTCTCCTGGATGGCGCTTCCCTAAGCGGCAATATCGACGGTCGCAGTGGTAATGATACCCTGGACTACAGTAAAGTTCTTACGGGAATAGTAGTTAACTTAAGTACGGGCCAGGCTGCCAAGATAATCGGTGGTATCACCAGTATCGAAAATGTCACCGGCAGCCAGGGAGACGACTTAATTATTGGCAACGACCAAAACAACATTTTAGCCGGCGGGCCGGGCAATGACACCATTTACGGTGGCGGCGGAAATGACACTGTCTATGGAGGAGACGGCGATGACATCATTTACGGCGGCGGCGGAAATGACACTGTCTATGGAGGAGACGGCGATGACATCATTTACGGCGGTAGCGGAGATGATACCATCTCTGGAGATGCCGGTAATGACGAATTGCATGGAGAAACCGGAGGCGATACTCTCTCTGGCGGAGCCGGTAATGACAAGCTCTATGGTGAAGAAGGTAATGATACTTTAGACGGCGGTTCTGGTAATGACTACCTGAATGGTGGAGATGGCAACGACACCTTAATCACCGGCAGCGGTCACAATACCCTAACCGGTGGGGAGGGCACGGATAAAGCCATTGTCGCTTACCTGTCCACCTATGAAGCGCTTTTTGAGGATATAGAAACCTGGGTATTCCTCCAGCCTCCTCCGGTAGAGCCTCCTGGTGGCAGCGACAGTGGCGGTGAATCAGCTCCTCCTTCTGAAGTTAGCCAGGATATAGACAGCAGTATCGGCGGTACGGTTGAATTCAGCGGCGGCTCCATTGTCATTCCGCCGAACGTCCTCCCGGGCGATGCCACCATAAGCGTCAAAACTCTAAGCCCCGGCGAAATCCAAAACCTCCTGCCTGCTTCCTTAGCCTTAACCTTAGGCAGTGAAGTCTATGAAATCGCGACCAGCGGCGCAACCTATTTCGGGGCGGACAACTTCATAACCATAACCCTGGAATTTGACCCTGGGAAGCTTGCCGCTTAGGCCAAAGGCCGGTAATGCATTATTACGATGAAGAACAGGGTGAATGGGTAGAAATTGAAACAGAAATAGCTTATAACGAAGAAACCGGCAAGTGGGAAGCAATAGTACAAGTCAACCACTTAACCAAGTTTGCGGTCTTAGGCACTTCCTGGCGGCCTTACCTCAAAGACAGGTATCTGACGGCTGTAGCCATCTCCCAGATGGGCTGGGAAAAAGCAGACTATGCAGTCTTAGTCCGGGGAGATAACTTTGCCGATGCCTTAAGCGCCGCTCCTTTAGCCCATAAATTCGGCGGGCCGCTCCTCTTAACCCGGCCAAAGGAAATCTCTCAAGACACTCTTAAGGAATTAAGAAGATTAGGCGTTAAGAAGCTCTTTATTGTGGGCGGAAATGCAGCCATATCCCAGGATGTAGAGGAAACGGTCAAAGCTTTAGGGATAACAGTAGAGCGTATCTCCGGCAGCGACAGATATGAGACAGCGGTCAAAGTTGCCGAAGAAATCGGTTTAGATTCAATAAGCAGTGTCTTTATAGCCAACGGCAACAACTTCCCGGATGCCCTTGCGGCTTCGGCCCTGGCAGCCAAGCTGGGAATGCCGGTTCTCTTGACTAAGCGGGAAGCCTTACCGGAGAGTGTGCCAAGTTACCTTAAGACTAATCAAGTTAGCGAAGCCTTCCTGGTAGGAGGAGTAAGAGTAATTGACAGCAGGGTAGAAGAGGACTTAAGCGGACTGACTGCAAAGACTGAAGGTACGGAAAGAACTGAAGGTGCTGAAAGAACTGAAAGAACTGAAAGAAGTGCGGGGATTAAAGTCACCAGACTGGCCGGGGAGGACAGATATGGGACAAACCTCGAAGTGTTAAGGCATTTTGCCGCAAACCTCCGCTGGGAGAGCTTATATATAGCTACAGGTAAAGATTTTGCCGACGGCTTAACCGGAGCGGTTCTCGCTGCCCGGACTTCCGCCCCGCTCATTTTAACCGGGGAAGTTTTACCTCCGGCTGCGGCTCTGTACCTGCAAAGCGTGCTTGAGCCTGCCACGGAAGTAACTGCCCTGGGCGGCGAAAGAGCGGTACCGGAAGCGCTTTTGAATACAATAAAGGACTTAGTCCCTTAGATCACTCTCAACCTTATTTAGCGGGCAAGAAAAAAGGACTTACCGGGGCGAGACTTTCCGGAAGTCCTTGCTTTTTGTTTTATTCTTTAGCAAGCAAAAGATGCTTTTTCATATCGTGCAATTCGATAAGAAATAACTCCATTGCCCGGCTCAATTCAGCAAATTTAGCCTGAGCTTTTTCTATATCTTTTCCCCGGGCTTTTTGTTCCACACTCCTGGCCAGATCATAAGGTGTTTGGGCGTAAAAACCGGAAATGGCACTGGCCAGTCGGTGCACGCTTTTTTCCAAACGGCTGCAATCCCTCGCTTTTAAGTCGCTCTCAACTTCTTCCCGCAAAGCCGGATAATCCTGGAAGAAAGCATCGATCATATCCAGCATGACTTTTTCGCCAAAAAGATGAGCTTCGTCTAGAAAAATGGTACTGTCAATATAGCGGTACTTGGGTTTTGGTTCGGCGGGTTTTTGCAGGCGAATTTGCCTTAAGATGTTTAATAAGTCGTTCTCCCTGATAGGTTTAGTCAGATAATAATCCATACCTTCCTTAGCCAGGTTCTCCTGCTCTCCGGGCATGGCCGAAGCGGTAATGGCTACAATGGGGGTATGCCGGCCGGAGCCTGCCTCAGCCTGCCGGATAATCCGGGTGGCTTCGATTCCGTCTAATTCCGGCATATTTTTATCCATTAAGATACAGTCAAAATGGTTCTTAGCCAGGAGATCCAGAAGCTCCTGGCCGTTACTGACCAGCGTAACCCTGCAGTTGCAGTGTTCCAGCAAGTTTTTCAGGTAGATCCGGTTAACTTCATTGTCTTCGGCGGCTATAATATTTAAACCCTGCAAGTCTTCCTCTTCAAATTGCGGAGAAGACAGATCCGTCGCTGCTGCGGCTTCACTTTGCGAAGCGACTTTCAGAGGTAAAAAACAGGTGAAAGTACTGCCCTGTCCTTCCCCACTCTCTACAGTGATTCTTCCTTTCATCAATTCAACCAGCCTTTTTACTATGGCCAGTCCTAAACCTGTGCCGCCGTAGTTCAAACTGTCCAGCTGGGTAAAGTTTTCAAAGATCGTTTCCTGCTTGTTGCGGGGAATGCCAATCCCGCTGTCGCGAATCTGCAGTATTAAAGTAATTATTAGATCATTTACCCGTTCAAAGAAAACAGTAAGCTCAATACTTCCTTGGGAAGTAAATTTCAAAGCATTGCTTAAAAGATTATTGATAATTTGCCTAATTCTTAAGGGATCCCCCAGAAGATAACGGGGGATTTCCGGATCCGGTGAGTAGTAGAATTCCAGGTGTTTTTCAGCTGCTTGGTACTTAAAATTATGGATGATAGGCTGGAGCAATAATTCCAGGTTAAAGGATTGTTCCTGGATTTCCAGCCGGTTGCATTCCATTTTGGAGATATCCAAAATATCATTGATGATTCCGAGAAGAACATCGGCGGAGGATTTTATCATAGTTAGATATTGGTCATTATATTGGCCTGCTCGTTGCATGAGCTCGGCCATCCCCATTATCCCTTGTAAAGGTGTCCGCAACTCGTGGCTGACATTGGCCACAAAGCGGGTTTTAGTTTCATTGGCTATGGTTAATCTTTGATTAACTTCCCGCAGTTCTCTATTCTTGTTTTTTAGCTCTTGGGTATGGCTTTCTATAGTAGTTTCCAGATTTCTATACATATTGGCATTATCAAGGGAGATAGCAATTTGCGATGATAAAAGCTGCAGCAAAGGCAGGATGTTTCCTTGGAAAACGTCTTCGATTAAGTCATTTTCCAGGTAGCAGACCCCAATGATCTTTCCTTTGACAGCTAAAGGCTGGCAAAATAAGGACTTAGGCCGGCAGCGAATTAGGTATTCGTCTTGTAATAAGGGGAGATTAGCTTGTTGGGCATCAAGCATTAGAGGTTTGCCGGTCCTGGCGACATAACTGATTAGCTTTCGCGGTAAATGAATGCATTTTTCTAAAGGCAGGGCTTGCATAACGTCGATAGAGCTGTTCTCAGCATTTCCTTCCGCTTCGATAGTTAAGCCTTGAGGGTAATTCATAATAAATATGACTCTGCGGGCCCCGGAGTATTGAAGCATTCCGCTTATTAAAAATTTAAGCAAATCCTCCAGGACTAATTCCTGAGATAGTGCCTGGCTCATTTTAATAATGGTATAGAGATCTAAATTAGATAATGAAGGCGTCAACTCTGGAGGAGGGAGTGTTTGTCCCATCTCAGCCTGATAAAGTACTGTTGTCTGGAAAATCCCCGCATATTGCTCGGGCAAGGCCGTAACTTTGGCCTTAGCTCCCCATTTTTGATAACAAAAGGAGGCGTTGTTTAAATACATTCTTGCCGGAGTTTTCCTGCCCGCAGCCAGGTAAAACCTGCCGGCCAGCTCATTAGCCAGTGCTTCTTCCGGGATTAATCGATTGATGCCGGCCAGTTCGATGGCTTGATCATAAAACTTTTCGGCTTGAAAGTAATTATGGTTAATTCTGGCCAGTTCCGCCTGCATCAGGCAAAACTTGTTGAGAAACAGCTGGGGGGCTAAAGCCGAGAGTTTTTCCAGCAGCTTAAGGCTCCGGGCAATTTTACGGCGGGCTTGAAGTTTTTGCAGGCCGCTCATCTTTTCATAGTTAACAGCTAGGATTAAAGTCCGGTAAAAGTGGGTAATTGGCACACAGATCGTCCCCTGGACACCGTCCAAGTACTTTTCAGCCTGCTCCAGGTGGAATAACGCTTCGCGATAGTTCCCAAAGTAGTAGTTCAGCAGCAATTTTTGAAAATAGATGGTAAAGACAACCGTGCGATCGTTTGACTTTAGATATTGGGGGAGCAGAGTGTCTTCATGGCCTGTGGCTTCTAGGGATTGAGTCTCAGCGGGTGTGTCCCCCAGGAAGGTATTTGCTATTTGCAGGTAAAGCGACGAAACACGGATAGCAGTATCATGGCTTGTTTTCAAAAGATTGTGGTAGTACTGGGCGGCATCATCTTTAATTAAGGGCAATTCCTTCCCTAAGAGATAGGAATAAACAAAATACTGCATTAAGGAATGACCGGCGGTGAGTAAGTTTCCTGCCTTAACGGCACTTTGGTAAGCTTCCGGAAATTTCTTTAGTGCTTGGGGGTCTTTCCAATGCCAGGCCAGCATATTAAATAGAATTTGAATAAGGCTGTCATATTGATGGAAGCCTTGTTTTTTTTGAATTTCCAGGGCTAGGAGAAAGAATTCCTTGCCAAGACCGGGCTTATTAAGGATGGTTAGCATACAACCATAACCGGCTAAAGTAGCGGTAGTTCCTTCGGTAATCCCCTTTTGCAGGGAAAGGGACATGCCTTTTAAGATTAGCAGAAAGAATATGTAGGGAGATGCTGTGTAGCTGGCAATCCCAATGCTGACAATAATGCGCATTGCCGTGATAGCACCGGCATCGGACATTAAGGGCAGGTTTAGGAGATCCGTAGTTTTTTTGCCCTGGAGAGCCTTCCTGATCTTTAGATATTCCAGGATAACATGTCCCCGATGGGGATGCTGGGGAAAACTGATTCCTAATTGCTTCAGTATATCCCGGGATTTTTCCAGGGCCTTTTCTAATTTGTTCTGAGCCGTATAGGCTTGGATTAATATTTCATATATTTTAGCTCTGTCCAAAACCCCCTTAGAGTTGGCTAGGGTTTCGGCGGCAAGCCTTTCCATAAGGTCGTAATCGGCGCAGGCCAAGGCCGCTTCGGCAGCTTCCAGATGCAATTCAAGGGTTTGTTCATAAGCCTTTTCCCAAGAGTCTTGAACCAGGAGATTTCTGGCATGAGTGTAGTACTCTGCCGCTCGGGAATAATCAGATAATAATTTAGCTTTTTTTCCCGCCCGGAGGTTTAAATCCAGGAGAAAGAGGCGTTCATCCTGGCCGGCGAAAAAAGTGCAGGCTTTATTAAAATGATCGGTAATTTCCAAAAGCCGGGCTTCTTTTTCCTGTTTAGGGAGGTTTTGGTAAAGACGCCTGCCTATCAGGTAATGCGTAGAATTGCGAAGTGGCTTCTTAAGGAGGGAATAAGCAGCTTGCTGAATCCGGTCATGGGGAAAAACATATTGGTCCCCCCGCAAAACCAGCAGTCCGGTTTCTAAGGCAGCTTTAAGGTTTTCCGCTGTTTTTTCCACCGGCATTTGGGAGACGATAGCCAGGGAATGAAGGTCAAAGTAGTTCTTCATACAGGCGGCATATTGCAGTAATTCGATGGTCGCCTGCGGTAGCTTGCTGATTCTTTTGATCATTAAATCTATAATGTTGTTGGTAACTTCCTTCATCTTAAATCCTGCTAAATTCCAAACCCATTGCTTTTTTCGGCGGTTGAAATAGAGGAGCTTATCCTCCTGTAAAGAATAAAGAAACTGAGTCAGGAAAAAGGGGTTGCCTTTGGTTTCGGCCATACAGACTTTGGCCGGCTCCTTTACCTGCTCGGCTCCGCAGTGCAGGCTTTCTTGCAGCATTTCTTGCACATGGCTGATTGCCAAGGGCTTCATGGCCAGAGTCACTACCTCTTGATTTTGAGCAGCTATTTTACTCAGCCAACCGGCTAAGGGGTGTAAAGGATCCAGTTTATGATCGCGATAAGCCCCCAGGATGAGTATAAAGCGCAAATTCTTGTCCAGCACGATTCTTTCCAGAAGCCTTATGCTGGGGGAGTCGGCCCACTGGAGATCATCCAGGAAAAGGACAAGGGGAGTTTCCTTGGTGGCAAATAGTTGGATAAAGCTTAGGAAAGCTTGATCCAGCCTGTTTTGGGTTTCCAGGGGTGAGCCGGCTGCTATTTCCGGCTGTAAACCGACTATTCTTTCTAATTCCGGGATTATTTGCACTATTAGTTGGACATTAGGAGTTAGCGCTTTGACAATCTTTTGCCGCCAGCTCTCAATAACTTGTTCGCTTTCGGTCAGGATTTTGCCGATAATCGGGTCTAAAGCTTGGGCAAAGGCGGTATAAGGCAGATCCTTATTGTATTGGTCAAATTTGCCGGAGACACATAAAGCGCCGTCCTCCCAGGCTTGTTCTAGAAATTTGGCGGCTAAGGAGGTTTTCCCTGTACCCGGAGAGCCGGAGATTAAGATAAGTTGCGCAGAGCCGTTCCTAATATGCCGGTAGTTTGTCTTTAATTGGGCAAGTTCTTCTTCCCGGTTGTAAAGCCGACCGCTTAGCCGGAAATCTTCAAAAATATCATTTTCGGCTATTTTAAAATTCTTGATTTCATAAACCCCTTGGGCAGACTGGAGCAAGCTCAAGCATTTTTCTAAATCTGCTTGCAGTCCCCAAGCACTCTGATAGCGATCTTCCTGTTTTTTTTCCAGGAGTTTCTCCACAATCTCCGCTAAAATCGGCGGCACTTTTGGCTTGCTGGTAAGCAGAGAGGGTGGCTTTTTAGCAAGATGGGCGTGGACTATTTCCAAAGAATCTTCAGCTTGAAAGGCCGGCTTGCCGCTGAGGAGCCGGTAAAAAAGAAGGCCTAAGGAGTACAAATCGGATCTGAAGTCCACTTTGGAAGGCAACCGGCCGGTCCCTTCCGGGGAAATAAACTGCAGGTTGGCGAGAGATTGCTCCTCCTCACTGCCAGGGTCTTCACCGTAGTAGAAGGCTTTACTGAAATCCGCTAATTTAATTAAACCTTCGGAGTTGAACATTAAGCCGGAAGGGTTGAG
Organism: Desulfitobacteriia bacterium; assembly: GCA_050949905.1. Classification (GTDB taxonomy): domain Bacteria; phylum Bacillota; class Desulfitobacteriia; order Desulfitobacteriales; family Syntrophobotulaceae; genus DUML01. The sequence continues at coordinate 192,434 of JBMNGP010000034.1, forward strand.
GTTGTTATAGATTAGAGAATTTTCATATAAGACCACCAGGGCTTGAGCTAAGTTCAAAGCTAGGTCCAGAAAGGTCTTGGGGTCAAGGGCTTGGCCCTCCGGCAGAGAATAAAGGTATTTCCCCTCAAAGTATTCAGTGACCAAAATGGGAATCCCATCCTGCTGGATTAGTTCAACAACCTTTAAAATACAGTTGGCGTCGATTTTTTTGGAGACAGCCAATTCTTTTTCATAACTTTGCAGAGCTTTAAGCGGCAAAGTATTTCTGCCGGGCAGTTTAAGAAGTACCGCTTGCCCGTCTCTTTCTCTGAGACCTTTATAAATAACCTTAGTATGGTCTTCAAATAATTTCTCGTTCCGCAGATAGCCTTTAACAGAAGACATGGTACCCTCCGCGCTTAACCTTAATATTAAAAAAGGCTCGCCAAACGGTAAGAGCCGGTTATACTTTCCCCGGTTAGTAAGTTTTTAGGCGATAGCCTACGTTGCGGACAGTTTCAATGATGATATTACTACCGGCTGCCTCAGCGAATTTTTTGCGGATCCTGCGGATGTGGACATCAATGGTACGGGATTCCAAGTAGCAATCTGTCGACCAAATGGCATTGAGAATTTCCTCGCGGGTAAAGACTTTCCCAGGTTTTTTAGCCATTAGGGATGTTAATTCAAATTCTGTATAGGAAAAATTCAATTCCTGGCCATTCAGCCTGATGGTGCGTGAGCTGAGGTCAATTTCCAGGTCTCCGAGGGTAATTGTTTTGGGATACATGGTAACCTGATGGGCTGTCCTGCGCAGAACAGCCTTTATTCTGGCCATAAGCTCATAATAGCGGAGCGGTTTGCCTATATAATCGTCCGCACCCAGTTCCAGGCCAAGGACATTATCTATTTCACTGGTGCGGCATGTTAGCATTATTACCGGGATATGCTTGTGCTGGGGGTTATTGCGAATTATTCTGAGCATTTCCAGGCCGTCAATACCAGGCAGCATGATATCCAAAAGCACCAGATGGATTTCATTTTTGTCCAGAATTTGGGAAGCTTCCTCCCCTGAAGTTGATTTAAATACAAGGTAACCGTTCTTGGTGAGAGCTGATTCCAATAAGCTTAAAACATTATGGTCATCATCTACCAACAAAATCCGAGTGTTTTTCAAGCTGCTCACCCCTTTATACCGCTAATAATCTTATTATAGCGATTAATTAACATAATTGTAATATAAATACGAATATTTGTAACCTTTTTCCTTTATACTTACGGAGAATAATCCAGGTTGGAGTTTATACCTGTTACCTGTTACTTGCGGTTTTCTAAATTCGCTTTCAAAAGGAGGTGCAGATACTGGTTAAAGAAACTTTTCCGGACACAACACTGGCGGCTTTTTTGAGGGCGGCTATGGCAAGAGCGGGAGCAGACCGGGGATTTTTGATTCTTGAACAGGTGGGTGAGCTCTTTATCGAGGCTGAGCAGGAAAACTGCAGTGCTTCTCCGAAGACCGCAGCCCTTATCCCCTTGGAACAATGCACCAAGCTTTCGCGGGCTATAGTACGGTATGTTGACCGGAGTTTGCAGACAGTGGTGCTTAACCAGCCACAGCATAAAGGTATTTTTGCCAGAGATTCTTATTTCCTTAATTCTCAAGCTCAGTCTATTGTTTGTTTGCCGCTTTTTTTCCAGGGCATTCCATCAGGTGTGCTCTATTTGGAAAACACTATGATGCCTGGGGTATTTTTAGCGGATAGGGTAGAGGATCTTAAGTCTATCTGTGCTCAGTCGCCATATGTGAAGAGCCTGCAGATTTTTCTTGGACCGGATATTCCCAAATTCAGGCCTCCTGTTCCTCTGGCACAGCTGCCGCTTACCGCCCTGGAACTGGATGTTGTTCTGTTGATTGCTGAGGGATTATCCAATAAGGAAATTGCTCAGCGGCTGGGGGTATCATTAAGCAGTGTTAAGAGACATATTTTGAATGTCTACGGGAAATTGCAGGTTAACAGGAGAGTTCAGGTTGTAACTATGGCTGCTGAACTAGGCTTATTATCAAGCTGGTGATAATTAGAAATGGAGGTTAAATTATGGCAATATTTTCTCGTTTTACCGATTTGGTGAAAGCTAATCTCAATGATTTTCTGGATAAGGCTGAAGACCCGGAGAAGATGCTCAAGCAAATGGTTATTGATATGGAAGAACAGCTGCAAAAGGCTACGCAAGGGCTGGGACAGGTTATGGCCAATGAACGGCAAATGCGCAAGCAGGTAGAAACAGCCGAAGGCCAGTCCAGGATGTGGGAGGAACGGGCGAAGACCGCTCTGAAAGCCGGTGAGCAGGAATTGGCTAAACAGGCTGTGGAAGAAAAGTTAAAGGCTGATGAGAATGCCAAACAGTACCGCTCCATGCACTCCCAGCTGGAACAGCAGGTAGATTCAATGCGCAATCAGGTGAATGCTTTAAAGGACAAACTGGAAGAGGCTCGCAGCAAGCAATCGATCCTCCTGGCCAGGGCTCAGGTAGCGGAAGCCCGTCAGGGTGTTTCCGAGGCTTTAGGCGGTGTAGACAGTTCCGGAGCCTTCGCCAAAATGGAAAAAATGGAACGCAAGATTTCCGCCCTGGAAGCTCAAGCTGATGCTACTGCCGAAATTTCCGGGCTGGATGTTAACGAAGAAGACCCCTTTAGCAAACTGGAAAAGGAAAATGCTGCGGATGATGAATTGGCGCGTTTAATGAAAGAGTTAGCCAAAGAATAACAAGATTTATTATTTAGGAGGCGCAGACCTTTGAAATCTTTAAAAGTTTGGGGAGTGCTTTTGGTGGTTTTACTTCTCTCTCTACTCTGCTTTGGTTGTTCTGAGGGAGAAGAGGCTCTGGCTCCGGCAGGAGACCTGGTGAGGAACGGGCAAAGCATTTCTTTTGACGATCTTTCTTTTACTGCCTGGGAAGCGGCCGAGGCTGTGAGCGCGGCAGGGGAAAATGAGACAAAACCTTATACAATAATGATTTATTTGAACGGTTCCGATCTGGAAACGGAAGCCGGAATGGCCACCGGAGATTTGATAGAGATGATTGAATCCGGTTTTGAGGAGGACGGCATCAATGTTCTTGTTCTGACGGGCGGTACTCTGGAGTGGCAAAATGATGTCATACCGAGTGACACCTGTTCCCTTTACCGGATTGCGGACGGTGACTTGCAGCTTATCGCCGATATCGGGCAGCTTAGTATAGGTGATGCCGGAACACTGGCGAGTTTTATTGATTTTAGTATGGAAGCTTTCCCGGCAGACAAATACGGGCTGATTCTCTGGAACCACGGGGGCGGCTCGATTGCCGGCTATGGAGTTGATGAGAACTTTGATTATGATGGTTTAACACTTTTGGAATTGAATCTGGCTTTGGAAAAATCGCAGGCTTCCAATACAAAACTGGAGTTTATTGGGTTTGATGCTTGTTTGATGGCAACAGTGGAAACAGCAGCCATTGCCCAAGATTATGCGCATTACCTAATCGCCTCTGAGGAACTGGAACCGGGCTATGGCTGGGATTATAGCTTTTTGGCGGATCTTAGCGCTAAGCCGAACCTGGACGGGGCTCAATTAGGGAGAGTAATTGCCGATAAGTTTGTGGCTTTTTACGAGGAGAGCGGTGAAGACGCCACTCTTTCCGTAATCGATCTAACCATGGTCAATGATGTTCTTCAGGCTATGGGGAGCTTGATGGCCGCCTGTAATGAGGACTTTTCCCAGGCAACTTTTAAGAAGTTGGCTAAATCGCGCAAGAACACCAAATTTTTTGGCGGCGGCAGCCCCCGGGACAATGAATGCGATATGGTAGACATCAGTGATATGGCTTCCCAACTGGCAAACTATTATCCTGATGAAGCCGAGGCTTTGATCCAAGCAGTAGAAAATGCTGTTGTTTATCGCAAGAATTCTGTAGGGATAGAAGGTGCTGCAGGCCTCTCCACTTATTACGTTTTTGGAGGGAAAGATCAGGCTGAGGAAGCCGTTGAAACTTACAAGTCTCTGGCTATGAATCCTCATTACACCAATTTTTTGGTTAACTTCGCCTCAGAACTTACCGGGGAGAGTATTGCCCCGCTTGATCTTTCCGAGCAAATTCCGGAAATGAATGAGGAAGGGGATTATACCATTCAGCTAACCCCGGAAGAGTTGGATAATTTGTTGGAGATTTTCTTTACCGTGTGGGAGCCGGTTCCGGGCGAAGAGGATTATTATTTTATGCTGGGAGAGTCCAGCGCTGTGGAGATAGCTGAAGACGGAACCATAGTAACTGAATTTGACGGTGTTTGGCCGGGGATTAATGGTGACTTTGTCTGTCTTTATGAGATAGGGGAAGTACAAGGCGGAATCAAGTATGCCATACCCGCAGTCTTAAATGGCGAAGATGTTGATATCATTGCCGTATTCGACGAGAAGAACCCCGATGGCAGAATAATCGGTGCCAGACCTATAACGGAGGAAAGGGGTATGGCTGCCAAGAATATGCTTAAAATTAAAAAAGGGGACAGGCTTAAATTCCTGTACTATGCCGAGTATTTTGGCGAGGATGAGTCCATGGAACTGGAAGAATGGTACGAAGGAGAAGAGTTTACGGTCGAAGATCAGCTGGAATTAGAGTGGCTGGAAGTTAATCCGGGTGAAGTTTATCTTTATGGCTTTTACCTTAAAGATGTGCAGCAAAATGAGTATTATACCGATTTTGTGGAAGTGGAGTTTATCGAATAGCAAATGTATTATCAGAGATCCGTAGCGCAAGTAAAGAAAAAGATGTACAGAGAGAGGAGTGGACTTCAATGGAAGTAATTATTGTCGGCTTGGTTTTGATTGCCGGAGGGGTCTTTTGCAGTGTTTTTGTAAGCAAAAAGCTCAAAAACAAAAATATTGAAATCCAATATATGAAAACTTCCACTATCGGTGAGGTAGAAAAAACCTTAAAAGAAAACGAGGCCAGCGGCCTGCAAGGCTATCGTGAGTTTGTGGAACTAAAAGGAGTGGCTGAGGTGGAAACACCCCAGGAGACACCTTTCACCAAGCGCCAGGTAGCTTATTACGAGGCAGATCTCTACCAGGTTTATGAAGAATTGCATACTTATCAGGATAATAAAGGCAATACCCAGCAGAGAATGGAGAGGAGGGAATCAAGAATATCTAACCAAAAGAGTTCGGGAAACCTGATCTTAAGAGATCCGCAAACCGGGGAACAGGCTTATATCCGTTTAACCCAAATGGGAATGCAGCTGGATACCGTCAAGGATTTTGATAAGTTTGAGCCCCAAAATATAATGCAGCAATATAATTTCTTTAATGCCTTAAGATTTACCCCGATGGGAACAAGAACATTAGGATATAAAATGACGGAAAAAGTCATACCCTTAGGCCATTCCCTGTATGTCCTGGGAGAAGCCTGTCTGGAAAACGGCAGGGTTTATATCGATAAACCTGCGGATAGAGAAAAGCCTTTTATAGTTTCGGTCAGAAATGAATCTGAATTAGTCCAAAGCAATAAATTTAAAGCCAACCTGGCTTTTGTCGGGGGAATTGTTTTGGGGCTGATAGGTATTTCGATTATGTTATTTGGCTAAAGGAGTGCCCTTTGTTAGGGAATAATTTTATGATTTCGTTAATTTAATTTGGAATACCTAGAAGCAAGAAAACAGGGACTGCCGGTGGTGTATTGACCGGAAGTCCCTGTTTTAAGATATAAAGGTGCTTTATCCAGATTTCTCTTCTCCTAAGGCTTTCAGCAGGGCATAACACATTAGGACCATAATGACAGTAAAGGGAAAGAGCTACGGCTATGGCAGTTTGCTGCAAGGCTGTCAGGCCTCCGGTGAACCAGTAAAGCGATGGCCAAGAAAGATTGGGTTGCTCCCCAAGCGATTTTCTTAAGCGCGGGGGGGTTTTAAGTCTCCTTTGGAAGTCATCATCCCCAAAACAAAGGTAGCTGAATCAGCCGAAGTGATGAAAAAAATAAAGAGAAGAATCAATGCGGTTAAGGAGAGGAAGCTGCCGATAGGCAAAATGGGTTTGAACATTAAATAAAGAGTTGTGGAAACGTCTGCTATTGCCTTTTCAGCAAAATTTGCACCTGCCTCTAGTTCCAAATAGAGACCGGTGCCGCCAAAGATGCCAAACCACAGTAAAGTCAGGAGGGTTGGAGCAAAAAGTGTTCCCAGGACAAATTCTTTAATAGTGCGTCCTTTGGAAATGCGGGCGATAAAAAGGCCAACGAAAGGTGACCAGGCAATCCACCAGGCCCAATAGAAGAGGGTCCAGGTCTCAGCCCAATCCAATCCCCGAAAAGGGAAGGTCTGCAGGCTCATTTCAATGAGATTAAAAAGATAGCTGCCTGTGGTACTGATAAAAACATTGAGGATATAGGCTGTAGGGCCGACAATAAGCATGACGGCCATGAGCAGAAAAACCAAATACATATTAAATTTACTTAAGGTTTGAATTCCTTTATCTAAGCCGATTAGGCTTGAGGCCATATAAAAAAATGTGACAACAACGATGATCAAGGTTGTGACCAGGAAGCTAGTGGGTATTCCGTAGAGAAGGTTCAGCCCGCTGCCTATTTGCAGGGCACCAAAGCCTAAGGAGGTGGCAACACCAAAGACGGTGGCAAAGACAGCCATTATATTAATAAGATGGCCAGGTAATTTGTGGATTCTCTCCCCGAAAAGGGGATGAAAACAAGAACTGACAAGTGAAGGTAAATCGCGCCGGTAGATAAAGTAGGCTAAAGAAAGGCTCATTACAATATAAATCGCCCAGGGCTGCAGCCCCCAGTGAAAAAAACTGTAGCGCATGGCAAAAGCAGCGGCACTCCCTGACCCGGGAGAGATGTGCTCCGGCGGGCTCAAAAAGTGCGAAAGGGGTTCGGCTACTCCCCAAAAAACCAGGCCGATGCCCATGCCGGCCGCAAAGAGCATGCTGAACCAGCCAAAGTAAGTATACTCGGGTTGATCCGTGTCTTTGCCCAAGCGGATCTGGCCAAAGCGCCCAAAAGCCAGGAAAAAGCAAAAACCAAGAAAGAAAAAGGCAGCCAGGTGGTAAAACCAACCGAAACTATGAATGATTCCGGCATGGACAGAGGAGGTTACTTTTTCTAATTGGACAGGTGTCAGAATCCCTACGCAACCGAACAAAAGGACAAGCAATATTGATATTACAAAGACATGATCTTTTTTCATCTTAGCCTCCTTCTTCCTATAATTCCCCTCAATTATATTATAATACTGAGCGTTAGAGGAAAAACTCTTTTGGAGTATAAAAAAGAGGTTCTATAATAAATGTTGGGGTAACCAGCAGGAAAAAATAAAGCATAAGCGAAAACCTACCGAGTAAATAAACCCACCACGATCACTTACAGGAGGTTTTCCTTATGCTTAACTCTAATTATATCCAAACTTTATTCGGAATCAAAGATGCAATTGTAACAAATGTAGAAAATGATGCTGATGAATCTCTTATTAATGTCTACTTAGAACTAAAAAGAGATATCCATGAATGCCCTAACTGCAAGGAACTGACAGATAGTATTCATGATTATAGAATTCAGAAGATTAAAGGTCCACCATTAGGAGAAAAATTTATTCTCTTCCATTACCGTAAACGACGGTATGTTTGCCCTACTTGTGGAAAACGTTTTTACGAAAATAATTCTTTTGTTCCAAGATATCACCGAATGACTTCAAGCCTGGTTTCGTATATCTTGAGAGAGCTAAGAAGTACCAGCTCCAGGTTAAGTGTTGCTAATAAGTGTAACATTTCTGTTTATACAGTTTCCCGTGTTTTTAACTTCATTTCACCTGGCAAACCAAAACTCCCGGAGGTTATATCCATCGACGAATTCAAAGGCAACACCGAAACAGGCAAATACCAGTGTATTCTTACAGACCCTAAAAATCACAAGGTTTTAGATATTCTTCCTGGCCGAGAAGCTCATCATCTTTCTACATACTTTTTCTCTTTTCCCAGAGAAGAACGCGCCAAGGTTAAAGTAATTGTTATAGATATGTGGAAGCCTTATGCGGATATGGCTAAAACTTATTTCAAAAATGCTATTGTTGTTATTGATCGTTTTCATTATATCCGCCAGGTATTGTGGGCATTTGACAAGATACGTCGTGAAGAGCAGCATAAGTTTTCCAGAGAGCGTAGGCGTTACTTTAAAAGGAGCAAAAAACTCCTCTGGGCAAGATTCTTTAAATTAAGTGAAGAAAATAGGCAAGCCGTAGAAGTAATGCTTAATCTTTCCCCCAGGCTTAAAGAAGCCTTTCTCCTGAAAGAGAAATTTTTAGAGTTTGTTGATGCCTCAGATTTTAATGAAGCCAAGAATAAGCTTCAGGAATGGTATCTATATGTTTCCGTTAGTAACCTACCCGAGTTCAATTATTGCTTTGAAACAATTAGCCGTTGGCAAGATAGTATTCTTAATTCCTTTAAAGTGCCCTATACTAACGCCTACACAGAAGGAGTAAACAATAAGGTTAAAGTTCTTAAACGCAATGCATTTGGGCTAAGAAATTTTAATAGGTTGAGATCCCGCATACTTTACATGATGTCCTGAGTTTGAGTAGGGTAGGATGGACTGAATCTACGCTTCAGTCCATCCTACCCTACAGAGAAAGATACTAACACAACTTCTGCTTCCTGCATCATAGAAAACTTGACCAAATACGGAAATGAGCGTTAAGGGGTAGTAGCGTTAAGCGAACAAAAAAACGCAGCGTTAAAACATGCCAAGGTTAACTTGCAGATAGCCTAGGGGTTTTGGCATGTTAGCAAGTATTTTTGTTCGTAGCTACGTGACCGTGCGAATAGAGTATTTGGTCAAGTTCAATGGCAAAAGAAGACGCCTTCAAGGATGAAGACATCTTCTTCAATATTTGGTTTATTTACTCTCCGTTTTCTGACTTAACCCCAACAATTGACAGAGAGCCAAAAAAGAAGGCTCTGCAATAAAAGCGGAGCCTTCTAGCAAGGAAGAGAGGTCTATATAGATAAAGGGTGGAAGGAGGTGCGCAATTTTCGTTTTGTAGGGTTTTAGCCAATCATGGCGGCAAGATCATCTTGCACTGTGGAAATGCCCCCGATACCAAAGGTATCTATCAGGATTTTTGCTACATTGGGCGAAAGGAAACCAGGAAGTGTCGGTCCCAGGTGAATATTCTTAACACCAAGGTGTAAGAGTGCGAGTAAGACTAAGACTGCTTTTTGCTCATACCAGGCGATATTATAGACAATCGGCAGTTGATTGATATCTTCGAGGCCAAAGACTTCTTTTAATTTAAGTGCTATTACGGCCAGGCTGTAGGAGTCGTTGCATTGTCCGGCATCGAGCACTCTGGGAATGCCGCCGATGTCGCCCAGGTCGAGTTTATTATATTTGTATTTAGCACAACCGGCAGTTAAAATAACAGTATCCTTAGGCAGAGCGGCCGCGAATTCTGTATAATAATTCCTGCTCTTCATCCGGCCGTCGCAACCGGCCATAACCACAAATTTCTTAATAGCTCCGGCTTTTACAGCCTCTACTACTTTGTCGGCTAAGGCCAGAACCTGCTGGTGAGCAAAACCGCCGACAATACTGCCATTCTCCAGTTCAATAGGAGGAGGGCATTTTTTAGCCATTTCGATTAGAGCTGAGAAGTCTTTTGCTTCGTTGCCGTCCCGGTCCGGGATATGCTTGACGCCTTCAAAACCTACTATGCTGGTGGTCCAAAGCCTGTCCTTATAGCTGTCTTTCGGCGGTACGAGGCAGTTAGTGGTCATAAGAATCGGCCCGTTAAATTTCTCGAATTCTTCCGCTTGCTTCCACCAGGCATTGCCATAGTTGCCAACAAAGTGGGGATATTTTTTAAAAGCCGGATAATAATGGGCAGGGAGCATTTCACCGTGGGTATAGACATCAACACCGCTGCCTTCGGTTTGTTTCAGAAGTTCTTCCAGGTCTTTAAGATCATGACCGCTGATTAATATTCCAGGATTAGTGCCAACCCCGGTCTTTACTGTGGTTAGTTCAGGTGTGCCATAGGTTTCCGTGTTGGCTTTATCCAGTAAGGCCAGGGTGCTAACACCCAGTTTTCCGGTTTCCAAAATCAAGCCGACAAGGTCATCGGCAGTTAGAGAGTCATCAAGAGTGGCTGCCAGAGCCTTTTGAATGAAGTGAGTTATTTCCGGATCCTTATAGCCAAGAACAAAAGCATGATGATAGTAAGCAGCCATCCCTTTGATCCCGTAAGTTAAGAGCTCTCTTAAGGAACGGATATCTTCATTCTCGGTAGCGAGAACACCGACTTGGGCTGCTTGAGCTGCGAATTCCTGATCAGTAGTTGCAGTCCAGGTCGCAGCTGCAGGAGCATCGGTTATTTCTACTCCGGCAAATTTGAGTTGGATTTGCAGAGCTTCCTTCAAGCGTAAGCCTTCCCGAATTTTGTTTAGTATTGCTGTTTTGTCGAAGTTAACGTTGGTTAAAGTAATAAACAAACTTTCTACGGGGAATATTTCGGCAAATTCGTTATGGATCCCCTTTTCTCTGGCTTTCACAGCGTAAAAAGAGACGCCTTTGGCCACATAAAGCAGCAAATCCTGAAAGTTTGCCACGTCAGCCGGCTTTCCGCAAACCCCTACCCGGGTGCAGCCTTTACCTCCAGCAGTTTCCTGACATTGATAACAGAACATAGACATATTATTTTCCCCCTTTAAATCACTAACCAAATTTTTTATGTTTCTTGATTTAATTCTACACGGAAGGGGTACTTTCGGCGGTAACATATGTTACCAATTTAATATAAGGAGGATCTTTGTTAAGGTTGTTTAAGGCCAAAGAATAATGCAACCAGTTATTTTAATTTAAGCAATATGGCTTTAACGATTTAAAGTAATAATATAAAGTAAAAAAATTGCTATTGGTTCTTTTTTACTGTTAAGTTAAACAAAAAAATGTTCAAAAAGGCAACAAGGAAAACAGCTTTTTATAACGAATTAATAAATAAGAAAAGATTTTCTTTCATGTTATTAAATGTTTAGACTAAACATAAGCATATTAAGCTTTAAAAAAAGAAGGAATAATTCTTGGAAAGGGATAGAAGAAGCAAGAATAATGACTTTTGGTTGAGAGTCCTTTTAGGTAATGGCGCCTTTATTATTGTCTTTCTGGCCATGACCTTATTTCTTGATGCCAAAGTAAGATGGTTTATAATTTTCCCTTTGATTTTAGCGGCATTTTATATCCTTATCAGAGTGAACCAGAGGCTTCGTCTGGAAATTGAAGAGCGGATGCAGGCCGAAAAAGCTTTAAGTTACAGTGAAAAACTTTTCAGGGGTATTTTTAATAATGCCTCAGCCGGTATCTCTCTTTTGGATAGAGAAGGACGGTATCGCCATTGTAATTTGACTCTCTGCCGGATGTTAGGGTACACCGAAGAAGAACTTCAAGCCAAAAGCTACCGTGATATTACTTTTGCGGACGATTTGGAAAAAAGTAAGCTGTATTGGCAGGATGTCTGGGCGGGGCGAAAATCTACAGTCAGCTTTGAAAAAAGATTTATTTGTAAGAATGGAGATATTCTTTGGACCGAAGCAAATTTGTCTGCCATTCGGGGAGACGGGGCTAAGATTACGGATGCCATTGTGGTCATAATTGATATTACAGTGCGCAAACGAATGGAAGAAGAACTTAGGCAGCAGGCTACCACTGATTTCCTGACCGGTGCGGATAATAGGCGAGCTTTTATGCAAAAAACTAAGGAAGAGTTCGCTAGGGCTAAGAGGTATAAGAGAAAACTAGCCTTATTATTAATAGATATAGATAAATTTAAAGAAGTAAACGATGCTTATGGCCATCTAGTAGGCGATCGCATTCTTAGGGGAGTAGTTAAAGCCAGCAGCTCTGCCTTACGCCAAACGGATATTCTAGCTAGGATTGGTGGAGAAGAGTTTGCTGTGATTCTTTTAGAATCAGATCTGGTAAAAGCCCAAGCTGTAGCTTTAAGAATTCAGCAGAAAGTCAGAGAAGTTATTGTCGTAGCAGGAGACTCGGAAGTTCAGGTCACGGTGAGTATTGGGGTTGCTATCATCAGGGATGAAGACCTTAGTTTGGAAGATATTTTTAAAAGAGCAGATAATGCTCTTTACTTAGCTAAGAATTCAGGACGCAATCGAATTGTTACGGAACAAGAAATTACTCCCCAAAGCGAATAATATGAAGAGGTCCCAGCACAACGTTACTCATCTTGATGTACCGTCTCGCTTTTTCCAGGAAGGATTAACAAGAGAGAAGATCCCCCTGGATACTTTTATTGGGCTTATTAGAGGCTTGAGATTGAATAATATCTGGCAAAACTTAGTAAAATAAGATATTAGCAAGCAGTATATTCCTTGAGCCGCCAAGAAAAAAGATACAGGAAGTGATACAAAGTGGATCAGAATTGGGAAAGGTTTTGCCGGTACCTTTTTTCTGATGAAGATCTCGGGTTGCAGCTTGATATCAGTAAAGTAAGTTTCCCGGATGATTATCTGACAGCGATGCAGCCACAGCTCAAGGCTGTTTATTCCGGGATCAGAGATTTGGAGAATGGAGCTATCGCTAACCCAGATGAAAAGCGGATGGTAGGACATTATTGGCTGCGCAATCCCAAACTTGCTCCTTCCTCAAATATCAGGGAAGAGATAGAATCTACCTGGAAGTCAATTAAAGAGTTTACGCAACAAATACATAACGGACTCCTCACCGGAGAAAAGGGCCGCCGTTTTCAGAATGTTCTAGTTATCGGGATCGGCGGCTCAAGCCTGGGACCGCGTTTTGTAGCCGATGCCTTAGGACACTGCGGGGATAAAATTAAACTGTATTTTTTAGATAATACGGATCCCGATGGCCTGGATCGTGTTCTTGAGCCTCTGCAACAGGATTTGGATAGCACTTTAACGCTGGTAATATCTAAAAGCGGCGGTACAATTGAGACTAGAAACGGTATGGAAGAAGTACGGCGCTTTTATAGCATTAATGGGCTGGATTTCACTAAACATGCCGTTAGTATTACGCAGGCGGGAAGCAAGTTAGCCTTGCTTAGCTCCGAAGAAAACTGGCTTAAAGCTTTCCCTATGTGGGATTGGGTAGGGGGAAGAACCTCGGTGCTTTCCGCTGTAGGCCTTTTACCCTTAGCGCTGCAGGGCTTAGATATCGACCTTTTGCTGGAAGGCGCCAAAAAATGCGACGAGCTAACCCGCAGGGAGGAGACAAAAGACAATCCGGCAGCCCTCTTAGCCTTAATGTGGTATAAACTCACCGCCGGCCGCGGTGGCAAGCAGATGGTCATCCTGCCCTACAAGGATCGGTTGGAACTCTTTCCGAAGTATCTCCAACAGCTTATTATGGAATCTCTTGGCAAAGAAAAGGATCTTAATGGGAAAGTTGTTCAGCAAGGAATTACGGTTTTGGGAAACAAGGGCTCAACTGACCAGCACTCTTATCTGCAGCAGCTGCTGGAGGGGCCCGCTAATTTCTTTGTTACTTTCATTGAGGTCTTAAAAGACAGAGAGGGAGAATCACCTTTGATTGCCGAAGAGAGTACGAGCGGCGATTATCTGCAGGCCTTTTACCTGGGAACACGGAAGGCTCTCGCCCAAAAGGGCAGAGAGTCTATTACCATTACTATTAATGAGTTAACGGAGTTTTCGCTCGGCGTTCTAATTGCCCTGTACGAAAGGGCAGTAAGCATCTATGCTTTATTAGTGAATATCAATGCCTATCATCAGCCGGCTGTGGAGCTGGGTAAAAAAGGTGCGGGAGAGGTTATTGCTTTGAAGAATCAGGCTGTCAGCTTTTTGCGTTCTCATCCCGGCCAAGCGTATACCTTAGAAGGTTTAGCCGCTGAACTAGAAAAGATTCATAAGCAAAAAGTAGATCTAGAGACTTTGTTTAAGATCTTGCAGCATGCCGCTTATAATCCGGATCAAGGAATTGTGTCCGGCAGCAAGCAAGGGCTCGCTAAACCAAATTGTAGTTATATTTATAGAGCTAAGGTTAAAAAATAGTAAGCCAAGCCCGGCTCTTTTCGTTTTCCGGAATAGCAGGGTAGCTTCAGGATAGAATTGATCCCCGAAGGAGATGATCTTTTGCTTAAGAAAAAAACGGCGCAAGAAAAATTTAAAGGCTGGATCGAAGATGAGTACTTTGATTGGGAAACAAGGCAGGAACTTTTAGGTATCACCGATCCTTTGGAGATAGAAGACCGCTTCTATACGGACTTGGAGTTTGGAACCGGTGGCATGAGAGGTATCTTAGGGGCCGGTACTAACAGGATGAATAAATATGTTATCCGCAGGTTAACTCAAGGGCTAGCCGATACCATTAACGAACAGGGAGAAGATGCTCGTAAAAAGGGAGTTGTGATTGCCTACGATTCCCGCCGATATTCGCAGGAGTTTGCTTGGGAGACCGCTTTGGTGCTCATTGCTAATGGGATTAAAGCCTATTTATTTGAGGATTTAAGGCCAACACCGGAACTTTCTTTTGCCGTCAGATTTCTCAAGGCCCAGGCAGGGGTCAATATCACTGCCAGTCATAATCCGAAAGATTATAACGGCTATAAAGTGTACTGGGAAGACGGTGGGCAAATTCCGCCTCAGCAGGCCGAAAAGATTATCGCGCAAATTGACTTAAGGCCAAGCTGGGTTGTGCCAACTCTTAGCCGGCAGGAAGCCTTAGAAAGCGGTCTGCTTTCAATTGTCGGCGAGGAGATCGATAAAGCCTACTACGAACAAATTAAAAAGCAGTTGCTCTTGCCGGAATTAACCAAAACAAAGGGTAAGAATCTCAAGATCGTTTTTACTCCCCTGCATGGAACCGGGGGAGGCCCTGTCCGCAGAACTCTGCAAGAAAGCGGTTTTACCTCCCTGGTTACCGTGCCGGAACAAGAAAAGCCTGATCCGGAATTCTCCACCGTAAAATCCCCTAATCCGGAAGATCCCGCTGCTTTTGCCCTGGCACTTAAAATCGGCAAACTAGAGAAGGCGGACATTATCCTGGCAACCGACCCCGATGCCGATAGGCTGGGGCTTTATGCCCAAGACCAGAACGGCGTGTTTCAGAGGTTTACGGGCAACCAAATTGGTGTTCTCCTGGCTTACTACCTGTTATCTCAGAAAAAGAAGCTGGGGGAGCTTCCTGCCGATGCCGTGCTGGTTAAAACCGTGGCTTCCACCGATTTAGGTGAAAAAATAGCCGAAGGCTTTGGTGTCAAAACAATCAATGTTTTGGTGGGCTTTAAATACATAGGAGAGCAAATTAAGGATATGGAAGAGAAGGGGTGGGGAACCTTTCTCTTTGGCTTTGAAGAGAGCCATGGTTATTTGGCAGGTACTTATGCCCGGGATAAAGATGCAGTCTTAGCCGCGGCTCTTCTCTCGGAGGCCGCCTTATATTACCTGGCAGAAGAAAAAAAGACCCTGCCGGAAGTCCTGACAGAAATATTTCAAGAATATGGTTATTATCAGGATGAACAGGTGGCCATTACGCTTCAGGGGAAAGAAGGCAAAGAAAAGATTGCAGCTGTAATGGATCTTCTCAGAAAGGAAAAACGAAGCAGTATCGCCGGCCTGCCGCTTGCGAAAATAGAAGACTTCCAGGCGGGGCAGCGACTTTTTGTGAGGAGCGGCAAAGCAGAAGCTATTAATTTGCCCAGGGAGAATGTCATGAAATTTTCTTTTCAGGGCGGAGGCTTTGTCATGGCCAGGCCTTCAGGGACCGAGCCCAAGATAAGGTTTTATTTTTGTATCCATGGCAATTCCGCGGAGCAATTAGCAACAACTATGGAACAAATTAAGAAAGAATTCTTTAAGGGAATCCGTAATTTGCTGCAATAATTATACAAGGCAATATCAGGCTGTTAGCATTCAAAATAAGGCTGTTGCCGTCCAAGCCAGGTAGGCAACAGCCTTTTCATAGCACTCTGGCAGATAGAATTTAGACTGCAAGAAAGAAGTTCCAGTATTTATAGCATCTCGATGTTTGTCATTTGGAGTTCGGCGAAGAAAAAAGCTATAAAAGATTTTTTATGGGAAGAAAGCTAGAATAGATATTTAATGTGATAAATGTTCCAGACCCTGAGTTAAAATTCTGTAAACGTGTTCATCATCCAAGGAATACAAACTATTCTTGCCTTCTTTGCGAACCTTAACCAGTTTATTTTGCCGGAGGATTCTAAGCTGATGGGAAACAGCCGATTGGCTCATTTGTAAGAGTTCTGCGATTTCATTAACATAAAGTTCATTATCAAGCAAGACAAAGAGGATTCTAATCCTGGAAACATCACCGAAAACCTTATAAAAATCAGCCAGTTCCAGTGATAAACTGGCTCCGGGCAAATAATTGCAAGCTACCTCAGGTTCAGGAGCACGGAAAACGGACATAGAAGAACTTCCCTCCTTGAAATATTACCGCAAAATGATAGGAAAACAATTCTTGTAAGCCTAAAAGCTCGATAATCAAGAAAGTATTATACATATGTACATATATACATATGTATAATACTAATATTTTCCTGCTTTAGTCAAGAGGGTGGCGGAAAGAACTTGCTAAACAGGTGCTAAATCTGTTGTTAAGCGGAGGGTTGTTTCGATTAATAAATTGATTGCCGGCAGGGGATAGAGAATACTGTTTTAGCGTTTAAGAGGTTGCAGGGAAAATTCACCGGTCTGCAGTTCCGAAAGTTTCGTTTTGAACCATTCCGTATGCAGGTTTTCATCAATAAAATTTTGCTGCAGGAGTTTGATTAACTCCTTACTTCCATAATAGCTCTCCTTTAATTCGTTAATTAGGGTCTTATAATCTTTCATAGCCTTTTGCTCGATCATGGTGTTAATTTTTAGAACTTCGGCTAAAGACATTTTTCCTATGGCTTTGCCGGCAGTATGGCCAATGAGGGGAGAAATTACATCACCAATTACAGTTGGGTTGGCGCCCATTTCTTTAATCTTGGCTCCGATATTCTCCACATGGCCTTGCTCTATGAGAGAAAGACGTTCAAAAACCAAGCCCGCATATTCCTCAGCAAAAGCTTTGCTTTGCGCTTTATAAAGGTCAACCTGATTTAGTTCCAGGCTGAAAAACCAATTGAGTCTTTTGAGCAAGCTCTTCTTGTCCAATTTATCAGCTCCCTGTCAAGCGGCAAATTATCCTTATCTTCTAGTATGAATCTAATTACGGTTTTTAAACAATCAGCCGGCGGAGGTGTAATTTTTAAATAAAGGCTTGCGAAAGCGGTCCCGGAGCTGGGCTACTATGATACTCAGCAAAAAGAAAAGTCCGACAACTCCCATCAAAGGGTAAACAGCAGCTATCACTCTGGAAAAACCTAGCTGAGCGGCTACAAGAGCTCCCACCGAAGCTAGCCCTGCCCAACAAAATCTTTGAATGTTATTGGAGGCAACTCTGGCCGTAAAGCCGTATAAAACACTTACTGCAGTGGTATAAATCTCCAGAAGGAGGATAAAACCGAAGATATAGGCACATAGAGGATTTAGACGTTTAGCCAAAAAAATCATTGGCACTTGGAAAGGAAGAATCTCCGGTACGGCGCTGATGATAGCCAGATTAATGGCTAATATTCCCGCACCTAAGCCTAAGCCCCCTAGAATACCTCCCCAAAACAGGTACCTTTTATCCTTAGCTGCTACCCCCAAGGGGGCTAAAATAGCTACAGCCAG
The DNA here is from genome assembly GCA_050949905.1 of Desulfitobacteriia bacterium. Taxonomy (GTDB): domain Bacteria; phylum Bacillota; class Desulfitobacteriia; order Desulfitobacteriales; family Syntrophobotulaceae; genus DUML01. The sequence continues at coordinate 210,163 of JBMNGP010000034.1, forward strand.
GAGAACATTATAAGAGGCATAAAGCAGGCCGGCTAGAGACCAGTTGGCTGCCACAGGCGAATCCAGAGATTCTAAAATAGCAAGCTTCTGCAAACTGAGAGGGTCGGAGAAGATGGCAAAGAGAGCGATAGCTAGTAAGCTGATCAGCAGAAAAGGAACGACCAAAGCTATGGCCCGGATGACAGTTTTAACTCCCCAAATGACCGTAAAAAAAGTCAGCAGAATAACCGCTAAACTTCCGTTAAACGGAGGCAGGTTAAGTTGTTCTTCTGCCACCGCGCCTGAACCGGCAGCCATGACTATCAGTACCCCTAAAAAACTGAGAGTGATAAACCAATCCATTAGCGTTCCCAGTCTGTAGCCCAGGGTATACTGAACTAGTTCTAAATGAGATTCGGCTTTCTGCTCCCGAGAAATTTTCATAATGGCAAGACCAAAATAGCAAAAAAGAGCAGTGACCAGACCAATTCCGAGAAATCCTTTCCAACCGAAAAATGTAAAAAACTGAAGAACTTCTTGGCCGGTGGCAAATCCGGCTCCGACAACCGTACCGATAAAAGCTGCCGCTATAGGCAGGGCTGTCAACTGTTGTGCCCTTTTCATGCTTTGCACCTACTTTCCTAACTATACGTTGGGTAGCCCATTTATTAAAAGCAGTTTTCTTTCTTCTAACAGATAAATATGTTAAGATTTTCTGGAAATGACCTTCTGTCTGTGCAGAATTTGTAATAATGTTGTAGAATAGGAGCAAGCAGCAATTTAGCAAGAAGGTACTTGAAGCGGAGGTAGAAGATGTCACTGGAAAAGAAAAGATTATATGCTCTGATCATTATTACGCTGTTTAGTTTTATTATTGTTATGGGAATAGGCAATTTTCGAGCCAAGCAATTAGCTGTGAGTCTGGCGGGTGACAGGGTAACCAATGCGGTAAACTTAGCGGCCCAAGCCCTGGAAGGGGATCAAGTCCTGGCAGTTATTAAAGCCCTGAAGGATGAGCATCCCTATTATGAGCAAATGCGTAAGACATTAAAAGCCATCAAGAATGAGCATGAACTGGAGGATATTTACATCCTCTATAAAGATGAGGAGAAAATGCAGTGGTTTTATGTAGTAGATACCCGCGAAGCAAGTGATCCGGCGCATCATTCCCTGGGTGATGTCGAAAAGCGAGCCTCCGCCGCAGTTGAAAAGACCATTCGGGGTAAGGCTGTTCAGGATGAATATCATGTTACTGCCCAGGGAACCTTTGTTTCAAGCTATCAGGAAATTAAGGATACCCAGGGGGCGACATTTGCCGTCCTGGGTGGGGACCTTAGGGCCGAAGAGCTAACAGAATTCCTTTATTTGACCCGGTATGTGCAGTTCGCTATTATAGCGCTGACTCTGCTCTTAATAGGAGGTACTTTGCTGGTAACCAAGAAAAAATAACCTGGGTTTTGCGAATAAGCGGTGCTTAAAGAATAAGAGAATCCCTACCCGGAAATATTAGGAAGGAGCGGGCATATATTTGACGGGGAGGGATTTTTCTATGCCGGAATACTATGTTGAAGTAGGAACAACTGCTTATAAAGAATATCTTTTTCGCAAACTAAGTGATTTAAGGGCTAAAGAGGGTCTGCCCATTGATATATATGAATTAAAAAATGGTGCCCATTATCTGGTGCGTTGTGTCTATTCCACTATTAAAGGAAAACGGGAGCAGGACAGGTTGACTGTCAGGATATACAACTATTATTTCGCCAGGGCTTTGGCCGAAATAATTTCTCAGGAATGGGAAGGTGGTTTTGTCCAAAAAATTCTCAAAAAGGAGTACAGCCTAAGAAAAGAGGATATAGCAGATATTCTCCAAAGAGCTTGGCGGCAACTCAATCGGGAAGAACAAACCTACTTGCCGGAAACGAGAAAACATGTTTTGGTAAAAGCTATTCTGGAATTTCTTGAATGCAATCCGAGGATTGATATCGAAGGGTTTATGAATTTTAGGGCTGATATCTATAAAAGAGAGCTGCGTAAACAGGTTGCCCGGGCTGTTAATGAATATACTTTAGAACAGGAGCACGAAAGCTTTATCCGGATCTTAAGAAGATTCCTCCATACCCAACGCTCTATTTATAAATCTATGCACTTAGTAATCAAAGGTCAGGGAAAAGTTCTTTTCTTCGATGATAGGGGTAGAAATGTCAACCATGACTTATTGCAGGAAAGTTACGTTGCGTTTCAGGAAGCAGCCAGGGAAAGCTTTTCGCCGAGCCATAAAAGCAGCTTAGAATTATATGAAGATCTTTTGATTAGCTCTCTTTTGAAGTGTGCGCCTCAGAAATTAATCATACACAATACCTCAGAGCAGCATATTGATCTGGTTAGCTTGGTGCAGGAAGTTTTTGAGGCCAAAGTCAGTTATTGCCCGGGCTGTTTTTTATGCTTGGAGTTAGATTGACCAGTATAGATAAGAGATAAAAGGGGGGTAAAAGAGGGAGAAAATCCAGCCTTAAAGAAATTAAAATTGCTTTTTGTTTCTTCCAGTAGTAAAATAATATAGACAACTTATTAGAAAATGTAAGTTGTTGGACTTAAAATCCAACATTTTTTGCTTTTGTTCATTAAGTTTAGCTATTTCTAGATGAAAAGTTCGCAGAGAGGTCGGAGGAAAGTTTGAGTATTTGGAAATACATTCTGAAACGCTTATTAATGATTGTACCAACTTTAATCGGAGTATCCTTGCTTGTCTTCTTCATAATTCACCTGATCCCCGGAGATCCGGCGCAAGTAATGCTTTACCCCAAAGGCACTCCGGAAGAAATTGAAGCCTTGCGTCATAAATTAGGTTTGGACAAGCCTCTGGCGATTCAATACATAGATTGGATAATTGGTGCTGCCCATCTAGATCTAGGGACTTCGGTTTTTAGCGGAGAACCGGTAGTAACGGAAGTTTTTCGTCGCTTTCCGGCGACCATTGAATTAACATTTGGGGCACTTTTAATCGCCGTCTTGATAGGCATCCCTTTAGGAGTTTTAGCTGCCCGGAAAAGAAACACTTTAATCGATTACTCCTGTATTACTTTTTCTTTACTGGGAGTATCCATCCCTGTCTTTTGGCTTGGATTAATGTTTATCTTTATTTTCGCCGCAACCTTAGGTTGGTTACCGGTCTCCGGGCGCATTACTATGGGCTTATCCTTGGAAAATATAACCGGCTTCTATTTATTGGATGCTTTACTAACGGGAAACATCCAGGCCTTGAGCGATGTTTCCCGGCATTTAATTCTGCCTTCAATTTCGCTGGCTACCATACCCTTGGCTTTGATTGTCAGGATAACTCGTTCCAGTATGCTCGATGTGCTTTCCCAAGACTATATTCGAACAGCTAAAGCCAAAGGGCTGCCTGTCAAAAGAGTCATTTTCCGACACGCCTTAAAAAATTCTCTAATTCCAGTGATCACCGTTATCGGAATCCAAATTGGTTCCATGATGGGCGGAGCTATTCTGACCGAGACGGTTTTCTCCTGGCCAGGCATAGGTATGTTGATTATTGATGCCATCTATAACCGAGATTATCCTCTTATCCAAGGCGTTGTGTTTATCATTGCGCTAATTATGATTATCATCAATCTCCTAGTGGATATAATTTACGCTTATATTGATCCTCGGATCAGATATTAAATGGATGGTGAAAAAAATGGCAATAGAAAAAAGCAACAAACCACAGTCATTTATGACCCTGGCTTTTAGACAATTTAAAAAGAATAAACTAGCGGTTATTAGTTTCTTTATGGTTATAGGGATCATGCTTCTTGGCGTATTTGCACCCTTTATAGCTTTGGAAGATCCGGTTAGCCCTGTTTTAGAAAATAAGCTTCAGCCTGGTTTTTGGGCAGGCAATAATGATCATCCTTTAGGAACAGACGAATTGGGGCGAGACATTTTCAGCAGACTTGTCTATGGCACCAGGATATCTCTGAAGGTCGGTTATATTGTTATAGCTATTACGGCAGTCCTGGGAATAAGTTTGGGGCTTATTTCCGCCTATTACGGCAAGATCATAGATCTTTTGTTGATGCGCATTACTGATATTTTCTTATCTTTCCCACCGCTCTTGTTAGCTTTGGCCGTTGTAGCCATTCTCGGAACCGGTTTGGAAAAAGCAATGTTGGCTATTGCTCTGATCTATATCCCTCAGATGGCTAGAATAGTACGCAGTGCTGTCTTGACGGTTAAGGAGCTGCCCTATGTAGAAGCCAGCAGGGCTTTAGGAGCTGGAAACCTGCGCATAATTATCGGTCATATCCTTCCTAATATCCTGGCACCCACAGTAGTTTATCTAACTCTCCTTTTGGCGGACGCTATCTTGTACACAGCAGCTCTGGGCTTCCTGGGTATCGGCATCGATCCTTCCACTCCTGAATGGGGAGCTATGCTTAGTAACGGCAGAGACTATCTCCTTTTAGGAAATTGGTGGGTTACTGTTTTCCCTGGCCTCATGATCGCGCTCTCCGTGCTTTCTTTCAACCTTTTTGGTGACGGCTTAAGGGAAGCGCTTGACCCCAAAATGGATATCTAGGAGGAATAAGAGTGGAAACTGTTTTAAAGATCAAGGACTTAAAGATCGGATTTCCAACAGATGCCGGCTGCCTTCAAGCTGTGGACGGTATAGACATTACTATCGGTGAAGGTGAAACCTTGGGCTTAGTTGGGGAATCAGGCTGCGGTAAGAGTGTTACTTCTCTGGCGGTTATGGGTTTGTTGCCGGAGAAAACTAAGGTTAGTGGTGAAATATACTTTCAGGGAGAGAACTTGTTAACTAAAAGCGAAAAAGAAATGGAAAAAATCCGCGGGGACCAAATTTCCATGATATTTCAGGATCCGATGACTTCCTTAAATCCAGTTCTCTCTATCGCCGAACAAATCGAAGAAGTACTTTATTACCATCAGGGTGGTACCAAGAAAGAAGTAAAACAAAAAGCTCTGGAGTTAATAGATTTGGTTAAAATTCCTGATGGCAGGCGCAGGATAGCCGAGTATCCCCATCAAATGAGCGGGGGTATCCGCCAAAGGATTATGATTGCTATGGCTCTCGCTTGTAGGCCTAAGCTGCTTATTGCCGACGAGCCAACAACGGCCTTGGATGTCACTGTTCAAGCTCAGATCCTTTCATTAATTAAAGAACTGCAAAATAAGCTCACTACCGCAGTACTAATGATATCCCATGATTTAGGTGTTATTGCTCAAATAACGGATAAAGTAGCAGTGATGTATGCGGGGCAAATCGTGGAATATGCCTCTACCGCAGAATTATTTGCTGCCCCTAAACATCCTTATACTGTGGGATTGATGGCGACAATTCCCAGAATCGACATAAGCCAAAGCCAATTAAAAGAAATTCCCGGAATGGTTCCTGACCTTTCCCAAAGTTTTCAAGGCTGTCGTTTCTATCCTCGTTGCCCGCAAGCAAAGGCTGAATGTCGCTTGGAAAGTGTGTCTTTGGTGGAGACGGGGAAGGCCAAAGTAAGATGCCTACTTTATTCTGATTAGGAGCTGGAAGATGCATAAAGAAAAGTTATTGGAAGTGCAAGGCTTAACTAAATATTTCCCAGTAAAAAAAGGGGTATTAAGCCGTAAGGTTGACTGGTTAAGGGCTGTATATAATGTCAGTTTTTCCGTTTACAAAGGTGAAACATTTGCTTTAGTAGGTGAAAGCGGCTGCGGCAAATCTACTACCCGCAAACTTCTTTTAAGACTATTAGAAGCTGATAGCGGTCAGGTCTTCTTCAAAGGGAAAAATATCTTTAAACTTGATTCTGCTTCTTTAAGGGAATTAAGAAAAAACCTCCAAGTAGTATTTCAAGATCCTTACGCTTCCCTCAATCCCAAATGGCGAATTGGCAGTATTATCGAAGAACCCCTGCGCATTCATAAAATTGGCAACCCTGCTGAAAGGCAGGCGAGAGTCGAAGAGCTAATGTCTATGGTCGGCTTATATCCCGAATATTATAACCGCTATCCTCATGAATTCAGCGGCGGTCAAAGACAACGGATCGGTATCGCCCGGGCTCTCGCTTTGAACCCGGAAGTTATAATTGCTGATGAGCCGGTATCTGCTTTAGACGTTTCTATCCAGGCCCAAATATTAAATATGTTTAAAAATTTACAAGAAAAATTGGGCTTAACTTACGTTTTTATATCGCATGATTTAAGTGTGGTTAAACATATTAGCGACAGGATCGCGGTAATGTATCTGGGCGAAATCGTGGAACTTGCCTCTACTTGTGAGCTTTTTCAGAATCCCAAACATCCTTATACCCGAGCTTTAATAGCATCGATACCCGTACCCGATCCAGCTAAAAAGAAAGCTTTAAAACAACTGGAAGGCGAAGTGCCCAGTCCTATTAACCCTCCTTTCGGGTGCAGCTTTCATCCTCGCTGTGAATTAGCCAGAGAAGAATGTAAACTGCAGGAACCAGCTTTATTAGATCTTGGCGAAGAACATCTAATAAGATGTCATCTTTATAAAAAATAAAAAGGGAGTGTTAAGAGTGTTTAGAAACAAAAAACTTGTTTGCTTTGTGGTACTGATGCTGTCAGTTGCCCTGATAATGACAGGTTGCAGCGGGACAAGCTCAACACCGGCCTCAGGTGAAAAGGCGCAAGACGGGATTCTCATTATCGCTAGAAGTACGGACGCAGAGTTAATAGATCCCGGATTTGGTTGGAGTGAAGGAGATATCGATATTATCTATCACCTCTATGACGGGCTGGTAAAGTTTAAAAACGACGATCTGGAAGTTGAGCCTGCCCTGGCAACCGAATGGAAAGTTTCTGAAGACGGCAAAACTTGGACTTTTAAACTGCGGGAAGGAGTTAAATTCCACGACGGCACTGATTTTAACGCTGAAGCAGTAGTTCAGACTTTCAAGCGGATCCTAGATGAAAATAATAAGTACTATGGTGTTGTGCAAGGTGGATATTCTTATCTAGAATATCTCATGGCTGATGTGGTTGAAGATGTTGTCGCTGTCGATGAATATACAGTGGATTTTAAACTTAATCAGGTTTTTGCCCCGTTTCTTACTTATATGGGTTATTATTCTCAATTCATTGTCAGCCCGACCGCTCTCGATGAATACGGTGCTAAATTCCCCCAAAACCCTGTCGGTACCGGGCCTTTTGTTTTTGATAAGTGGCAGAGAGGAGAATACGTTCAATTAAAAGTTAATGAAAATTATTGGGGGGAGAAACCCATAATAGACACTCTTATTTTTAAATGTGTACCGGAATCTTCAACCCGGCTTATGGAACTGCAAAGCGGCCAGGTTGATGTTATTAAAGCTTTGGACCCAGGTCAGCTCAGCAAAGTGGAAGCGGATGAAAATCTCGAGTTGCTCTCCGTTCCCGGAGCAAATCTCTTCTACGCAGCTTTCAATTGCACCAAAGAACCATTTAATAATCAAAAAGTACGCCAAGCTATAAATCATGCTATCGATATGGATAAAATAGTTGAAGTTATTTATGAAGGAAGCGGCACCAGGGCTATTAATTCCCTGCCGCCCACTGTTTTCTCTTTTGATGAAACAGCCGGCCCTTATGAATACAATCCGCAAAAAGCCAAAGAATTGTTGGCAGAAGCAGGGTATCCTAATGGCTTTGAAACCAACCTCTATTCCTTTATTTATGCCCGGCCGTACGTAGCTAAGCCTGTCCAGGTGGCGGAAGTAATAAAAGCCGATTTGGAAGCAGTCGGTGTTAAAGTAAACATTGTCACCAACGAGTGGGCAACCCATTCCGATATTATGGATAATATGAAACATGATATTGGCTTAAGCGGCTGGTACGATATACCTTATCCCAGCAATTTCTTGAAAGCTATGGCTTTGGAAGGTGCTAATACGGGTTATATGCCGGACGAACTGGTTGAATTGGCCAAGGCTGCCTGGGCAACTTACGACCGTGCTGAACAGGAAGAAATTTATAAGGAATTTCAGCATAAGCTTTACGAGGGAGCACCTTTGATTCCGATAGCTCATAATAACTATACAGCAGCAATCAGCAAAAATGTCAAAGGTTTTGAATTGGATATAATCGGTACTGTAAGGGCGCATAAAGCTTATAAGGAATAGGTTTCAGCTAAAGAACCTTAGGGCTAAGATTAAGATCGCCATAGGTTTTAGATTTTGTGACTAATCCAATATTAGAAAAAATAGGTCTGGGCAGAAAGGTAATTCATTCTGCCCAGAAACTACTAATGATTTCGTTTTTAAGGAGGAGCTTATGCTTACAGTTTTAAAAGGGGCAACGATTTTTGACGGTACCGGCCGGGATGTTATTGAAAATGGATTTGTCGTTATTGGTGAAAACGGCAGGCTGGAGTTCGTAGGTCCCCCCTATACTCTACCGGACGGTGACCAAATTAAAGTTATAGACGTCAGTGGAAAATTTATTTTACCCGGTCTTATCGATTGTCATATTCACTTAGATCTCCACGGTATGCCGGATACTTATGAAGAAAACCTGGTGGAAGACAAATTGAGAGCCATCCGGGCAGCTCAAGAGATGGAAGCAACCTTGCAAGCAGGTTTTACGACGGTTAGAAATGCCGGTTCAGTTAATTATATTGATTTTAGCGTCCGTCAGGCGATAGAAAACGGCTGGCTAAATGGACCGCGAATCCTAACCAGTGGACGCATCCTTTCCATTACCTGTTCCGGAACGGAATACTTTGCCGGCATGTACAGAGTGGCCGATGGTTATGACGAGTTCAAAAAAGCAGCGCGGGAACAATTAAAAGAAGGTGCGGATTTCTTGAAAATAATGGCTACAGGAGCTTTTATGAATCCCGGAGGGATACCGGGTGCCGAGCAGCCTGACTTAAAAGAAATCCGGGCTGTAGTGGAAGAAGCGGCAAAGCTGGGCAAATATGTTGCCGCTCATGCTCACGGTGCCCAAGGGATAAAAAATTCCATTCGGGCAGGAGTTCGCACTATTGAGCATGGCACCTTTGCCGATGAAGAAGCTCTCCAATTGATGGTTGAAAACCGAGTCTTCCTGATACCAACCTTTGCTGTAGATTATTACTGGATGAAATACGGCCTGGAAGGCGGCGTGCCGGAACATATGCTGGAGAAAGCAAACGAAGCTAAAGGCATTAGTATCGAGACAACCCGTAAAGCCTTGCGGGCCGGTGTACAAGTAGCAATGGGTACGGATGCCGGAACACCTTATAACTATCACGGGGGAAATGCGATTGAGCTTTGGATAATGGTTGAAGAAGGCTTAATGACTCCGCAAGAGGCTATCTTAAGCGCTACCAGAACAGCAGCTTTAGCTTGCGGAATTGAATCCGAGACAGGTACCTTGGAAAAGGGCAAATGGGCTGATCTCTTGGTAGTTGAGGGTAATCCCTTAGTTGATATTAGCATCTTGACCAAGCAAGAGAACATTCTTAAAGTTTTCAAAGAAGGCAAAAGTGTTAAGTAATGATTAAGGCCAGCTATTGACCGGCTGTTGGCATCCTCAGGGTAAGATTGACAACTGAAGAATAGTGGTATAATCTATATGTTAAATAAGCTAAAACAATGAAGAGGACAGTACTCTGAATAAGAAGCAACCAGAGAGAAATGCCACAGGCTGGAAGCATTTCTGCGAGGTTCAGAAGAAAACCCCCTCCGAGTGCCGGGCTGAAAATAAGAGTAAGCCGGCCGTTTGTCCGCGTTAAGGACCTTCAAGGGAAATTATCTTGTTGCAGGGATTTATTAATTTCAGGATAATTTCTGAAATTGGGTGGAACCACGGTTTAAGTACTCTCGTCCCATAGGGATGAGAGTTTTTATATTTTTTAAGGAGTGACTGTTAAATGATTAATTTAACTCTTAAAGATGGTTCGGTGCGGCAGGTAGCTGAAGGCACAACCATTAGGGAGTTAGCCCAAGCCATATCTCAAGGTTTAGCCCGGAATGCTGTGGCCGGCAAGGTCAACGGGGAGGTTAAGGACTTAGCCTTTCCTTTGCAGGAGAATGCTCAAGTCGAGATCTTAACTTTAGACAGTGAAGAAGGACTGGAAGTAATGCGTCATTCTACTTCCCACCTTTTAGCCCAGGCTGTTAAAAATCTCTTTCCCGGCACCCTGCTCGGTATTGGCCCTGCTATTGCCAATGGCTTTTACTACGACTTTGATTCCGAGCATGTTTTTACTCCCGAAGATTTAGCAAAAATTGAGCAGGAAATGAAAAGGCTGGCCAAAGAAGATTATAAATTCGAAGGCCGGACAGTCTCTAGGGAAGAGGCACTTGACTATTTTCAAAACCAAGGTGAAAAGTACAAGGTGGAGTTAATTAATGACCTGCCCGGGGAAGCCAGAATCTCGATGTACACTCAGGGTAACTTTACGGATCTCTGTGCCGGCCCGCACGTTCCTTCCACCAAAATACTCAAAGTCTTTAAGCTGCAAAGCGTAGCCGGAGCTTACTGGCGGGGCAGTGAAAAAAACAAAATGCTGCAAAGGATTTACGGCTTGGCTTTTGCTAAAGCTGCCGACTTGGAGGATTATCTCTTTAAATTGGAAGAGGCTAAAAGGCGTGATCACCGCAAACTTGGCCTGGAACTAGATCTCTTCAGCCTGCATGACGAAGGGCCCGGATTCCCCTTTTTCCATCCCAAAGGCATGGTTTTAAGGAATACCCTAGAGGACTTCTGGCGCAAGGAGCATCAAAAAAGAGGCTATGTCGAGATCAAAACTCCGATTATTTTACACCGTTCCCTGTGGGAACAATCCGGCCACTGGGATCACTATAAGGAAAATATGTATTTTACCAAGATTGATGACCAGGATTACTGCGTGAAACCGATGAACTGCCCCGGTGGAATGATTATGTATAAAACAAAATTGCGCAGTTACAGGGATTTACCCATCCGCTGCGGCGAGCTGGGCCTCGTGCATAGGCATGAGCTCTCGGGAGCTCTTCACGGTCTGCTCCGGGTGCGTAATTTCACCCAGGACGACGCTCATATCTTCATGCTGCCCTCCCAGATTAAAGATGAAATTATCGGAGTCATAGATTTAGTCGACTATTTCTATAAAGTGTTTGGCTTTGAGTATCACGTGGAACTCTCCACCCGCCCGGAGAATTCCATGGGCTCCGATGAAGCTTGGGAAATGGCGACCAATGCTTTGGAAGATGCTTTAAAAGCCAAAGGTATGGCTTATAAGATCAATCCGGGTGATGGAGCTTTTTATGGGCCAAAAATTGACTTCCATTTAAAAGACTGTTTAGACCGGACCTGGCAGTGCGGGACGATTCAATTGGATTTCCAGATGCCGGAGAAATTTGATTTGACTTATATCGGGGAAGACGGCGAAAAGCACCGGCCGGTTATGATCCATAGGGTAGTTTACGGCAGTATTGAAAGGTTTATCGCTCTTTTGACCGAGCACTATGCCGGGGCTTTCCCGACCTGGCTGGCACCGGTTCAGGTGAGGATTTTACCAATAACCGATAAGCATAATGAGTATGCGCGGCAAGTTCGCGACTTCCTTAGCGAGCAGGATATAAGAGTCGAAATCGATGACCGCCGGGAGAAAATCAATTATAAAATCCGCGAAGCCCAGACTGAGAAAATACCCTTTGCTTTGGTCATCGGAGATAAGGAAGCTGCGGAGCAAATAGTTGCCGTGCGCCGCTACGGCCAGAAAAACACCACTACTTTAAGCTTGCAGGATTTTGCTGAATTAGTTAAGGAAGAAATCCTAAGCAAAACGACGGGTGCAAGCAAGTAACTGGCCTAAATAAATAATAGCTTTAACCCGCCCTAAAACTTTTCGGGGGCGGGCTTCTTTTTATTTAGTTCTTTTTAAGGTAAAATAGAGGAGAATATTTTCATATATAAAGCAATGTATAATTTTTTTGGATGGTGGAGCAATAATGATGGGGATAGGCAAAATAAAACAGAATGAGTTAAAAGCCGGAGAGTCCCTCGTAACTTTTTTCCTTATTCGCCGGATTGAGTGTAAAACAACCAATGCCGGCAGCAAATACCTGGATATACTGCTTGGCGATGCCGACGGAGAAATAACAGCCCGGCTCTGGGACTGCAGCCATGAGGATGAGGTTCGCTTTAATACTAATATGTTGGTTAAAATACAGGGTACAGTTGTGGAATGGCAGGGGAAGAAACAAATTAAGATTGAAAAAATCCGTCCTGCCAGCGCTGAGGATAAAGTTGACATCAAAGAGTTTGTCCCGGTAGCACCTTATGACCCTGAGGACATGTATGGAGAAGTTTTTGCTTATACTTTAAAAATTGGTGATCCCAAACTCAGAGAGATGGTTCAGATGCTGATCTCGGAAGCGAAGGCAAAGTTACTCACTCATCCTGCCGCTGTGCAAAACCACCATGCTGTGCGTTCCGGCTTGCTTTATCATACCTTAACGATGCTTAGGGCAGGCGAAAAAATGCTGGAAGTTTATGATTTCTTGAATCAGGATCTTCTTCTGGCAGGCATCATTCTGCATGATATTGCTAAGTTAGACGAAATAGCCGCTAATGAATTAGGATTGGCTGTGGAATATACCTTAGAAGGGCAGCTGCTGGGCCATCTGATTCAGGGGATTAAACGGATTGAGCAAGCAGCCCGGCAGGTTGGTCTCTCAGAGGAAAAAAGCGTGCTTTTAGAACATATGCTGCTTAGCCATCACTATGAGCCGGAATTCGGCAGCCCCAAAAGGCCGATGTTTCCGGAGGCCGAGCTTTTGCATTATCTAGATATTCTTGATGCCAGGATGTTCGATATGCACAAGGCTCTTGGGGAGGTACAGCCGGGAGAGTTTACCGACAGACTGTGGGTATTGCATAATAGAAGGCTGTACAAGGCCAATAATTGAACTTATTAATGAACGAATGAGGTAAGATTGTTTATGTTTACAAAGGGTAGGAAATGTCATAAAAAAAATTGGCTCCCACAAATATGTCTGGTAATGGTATTAGTCATGGCCCTTTCCGGCTGCGGATTAATAGGTAATGGAGTCCAAAAAGGCCAGGCCGGGGATTTGGACGAAAACGCCGCTAAAATAGGTCTTATCACCGGGGAAAGAGGTATTGATGATCCTTATTATCAAAAAGCCTGGGATGGGTTGCAAAAAGCTGAGCAGGATTTGAAAGTAGGAATTGGCTATATTAAGGCTAAAAATGTTAAGGATTATCCTGCCAAACTGGCGGAATTGAAAAATGAAGGCTATGAGCTAATTTTTACGGTTGGCTCCCAAGCAGTCCCGGCAGTTTTGGAAGCAGCTGCGAAAAACCCCGAAATTAAATATATCTGCCTCGACAGTACTGTAGCTGAACCGGTTCCGGCCAACGTCTTAGGAGTATCTTATAAAGTAGAGGAAGGAGCCTTTTTAGCAGGCTATCTAGCCGGTAAAATAACGGACTCCAATGTCGTTGGTTTCATTTCAGGGGATAATCACGATGAATCCTTACGCTACTTTTATGGTTATAAGGCCGGTCTGCGCTTTGTCAGTTCCCAGTGTGAGTTAATGAAAGGTATAGCAGGGACCTTTACGAATAAGGGCAGATTAAAAGAGATGGCCGAAAGAATGGTGGAATGTAAAGCGGATGTTATCTTTCATGTAGCCGGAACAGCGGGACAGGGCGTGACCGAAGTGATGGCTAAGGCAGATGGGTACTCCATAGGTTCAGACGTTGATCAGAATAAGCTTGCTCCAGAAAGTGTGCTGTCTTCAGTAATTAAAAATAACGATACAGTTAGTTTGCAACTCATTAATCAGTTCAAGGCCAAAAGTTTGCTACTGGGAAGGAACGTTGCCCTTGGTTTAGCAGATAAAGGAGTAAGCTTGGCCGAGTTGACTGAAAATATGGTTCCGGAAGATATCAATAAGCGTCTGCTGGCGCTGCAAGAGGAAATAATTGAAGGTAAGAGAAAGGTTCCGTCTACCGAAAAAGAATATTTTGAAATGGATTAAGATGGGAAAAAGTGGTTTAAGAATCTCGACCCTAAAGTTTGTCCTTCTCTTGTTACTAATGGCAAGTTTAATTCCTGGCTGCGCAAATCATGTCCAAGATAAGGCGGTCGAAGCGGAGACTTTTGCCATGGGGACAATTATTTCTCAGAAAGTCTATGGTGAAAAAGCCCAGGCAGCAATAGATGAGACTCTAAGAACAATCAAAAAGCTGGAGTCTCTTTTGACTTTCAATTCTGAAGAGGGAGATATCTATCAAATAAACCAAAACGCCGGTCTAAAGCCTGTAAAAGTAAGCCCCACAACCAGGCATATCTTGGAGACGGCTTTAAAAATTGCCAGGTTAAGTGAGGGAGCCTTTGACCCCACGATAGGACCCATCGTCAGAAGCTGGAATATAGGTAGTCCGGACGAGCGGATTCCGGCACAGGCCGAACTCTCCGAGCTGCTGCCCCTTGTTGATTATCAGGATGTCTTATTAGACGGAACCTCTGCCGCCGGATTAAAGAACGAGGGTCAAATAATTGATTTAGGCGGGATAGCTAAAGGTTATGCCGGGGATTGTGCTCTTCAGATCTATAGCAAGCACGGCTGCCTATCGGCGCTAATAAATCTCGGGGGCAATGTGGTAGCCTTGGGAGGCCGACCGGACGGCAGTCCTTGGCGTATCGGCATCCAAGATCCCCGCTCAGCAAACGGCCGGGTCATCGGCTTTGTGGAAGTAGTTGATAAAGCAGTAGTAACTGCAGGCGATTACCAAAGATATTTTGTCAAAGACGGCAAACGCTATCATCATATCTTTGATCCCCGGAGCGGTCGGCCGGCCGCGTCAGGCCTGTGGAGTGTTACGATAATTGCGGATTCTTCCATGGAAGCAGACGCTCTTTCCACGGCTGTTTTTGTTATGGGAGTTAAAAAGGGATTAGAGCTTATTGAACGCTATGGTCAAGCAGAAGCTATTCTTATAACTTCAGAGCAAAAAGTTATTGTTACTGATGGATTACGGAACAATTTTCAATTCTTGCCGGACAGTAATGGGTATCAATATGAAAAGGGTCAACGGTCAAAGTAAATCCAAGCAGAAGCCAAATTGATTATTGACATGATATTTAAGTAAGGGTATAATACTTGTGTTAAGTAGAAGCCATCCGCTTCTCACCTTATGATAATGCTGTTGTAAGGTTTCTGATGAGTATCCGATTTTGGTCAGCTCATTTGGATTTTTGTGAAGACGGGTGGATTGCATTCGTCTTTTTTTATTGGCCGTTATGTAGTTCGGCTTATTGACCTTAGCTCATCCATGGCAGCTGGTGGTCTCCCGCTATCCATGGCAGTTTGAGAGCAATTATTTTCGGAGGTGATTTCCAATTAGTAAAGATTTACGGATTAATGAAGAAATCCGGGCTCGGGAGGTTCGTCTTGTCAGTGAAGAAGGTGAACAGCTCGGGATTGTTACGCTTAAGGAGGCAATGAGTATTGCAGCCGAGAAAGCAATGGATTTAGTTGAAATTGCACCGACTGCCAAGCCACCGGTTTGCAAATTAATGGATTATGGAAAGTATAAATACGAGCAGGCCAAGCGGGACAAAGAAGCACGCAAAAAGCAAAAGGTAGTAGAAATTAAAGAGGTCAAGCTTCGTCCGAATATTGAAACTCATGATTTCGAGACCAAGGCTCGCAATGCCCAGCGCTTTTTAAAGGACGGAGATAAAGTTAAAGTCACTATTATGTTCAGAGGCAGGGAGATTACTCATCCTGACCAAGGGAAGCAATTATGTCTTCGGTTGGCTGAACTCCTTGGGGAAGAAGCCGTTATCGAACGGGAACCTAAGGTGGAAGGCCGCAATATGGTAATGATTTTAGCTCCTACAACTAACAAACACGACTAAGGAAAAGGGGGTTATCCATAATGCCTAAAATGAAAACACACCGTGGAGCCGCAAAGCGTTTTAAAAAGACCGGAACTGGCAAAGTTATTCGTTATCACGCTTACAAAAGCCATATTCTTGAGAAAAAATCACCTAAACGCAAACGTAATCTTCGCAAATCAGCCGTTATGCATAATTCTGATGCTAAGCGTATCGAGCGTCTGATTGCTTATGTTAAATAGATTCTAAAAGACTTAGCACTGCAGAATTAACACTTAAAGGAGGTTCTTTAATATGGCTCGTGTCAAAAGAGGCGCCAAGGCGCATGAGCGCCATAAGAAAATATTAAAATTAGCTAGAGGTTATCGGGGTCGTAAGAGCAAGCTGTTTAAAATGGCTAAACAGCAAGTAGTACGCTCCATGGCTTTTGCCTATGCTCATCGCAAACAAAGAAGGCGTGATTTCCGTAAACTTTGGATTACCAGGATAAATGCCGCTGCCAGAATGAATAATATTACTTACAACAGATTAATGTATGGTTTGAAGCTGGCAGGCGTGAATATTAACCGGAAGATGATGGCTGATTTAGCTGTCAATGATCAGGCAGCATTTACTAAACTGGTGGAAACCGCTAAGGAAAAAATTGAGAATGGCAGTGCCAGTGCTCAAGCTAATGCTTAAACTTTAACCAAGCTTAAAAGGGAGTTCGAACTTCTCAGGAAGTATCGGACTCCTGTCTGTATCAGGAGGATGCATTTTGATTACATCTTTGCAAAATGACCAGGTTAAGCATCTGACAGCCCTCCATAATCCTAAGGGCCGTAAGGAATTTAAAGAGTACTTGATCGAAGGAAAACGCTTTGTGCAAGAGGCCATACTTAGGAAGGCGGAAATCAGCAAAGTATATTACTGCCCTGCTTACCTCAAGCCTTATGCCGGAGATGAAGGAAGCTTAGCCAATGTTCCGGATGTTGCCGGTTTGGTTAAGAAAGCTCGGGAAATGGCTATACCACTGGAAGAGGTATCGGAAGCTGTCCTGAAGAAAATCAGCGCTACCGAAGAGCCTCAAGGTATTGTAGCTATTGTCAAGCAGCCTTATTTCGTCTGGGAAGATATTCGGGTGGCTCGCCAGACGATTCTCCTAATAGTCGACAATATTCAAGATCCGGGAAATTTGGGGACTATTTTAAGGACTGCCCTCGCCGCCGATGTCCGGCAAATAATACTAACCAGGGGAACGGTAGATTTATTTAATCCTAAAGTCTTGCGCAGCAGTATGGGTGCCATTTTCTCGCAAGTAGTTCTTAGGGATAAAAACCCTCAAGAAGTAGTAGATTTTGTTAACAAACAAAACTGCACTTTAGCTGTCTCTACCATGGAAGGTATTTCAATCTTTACAGAAGATACCACTTCTTATCATCCGCTGGCTTTAGTGATAGGCAATGAAGCTTTTGGCCCTTCGGCTTATTTTCTGGCTAAGGCGGAAAGAAAGCTTTCTATTCCAATGTTTAACAAGGTGGAGTCCCTTAATGCGGCCATAGCTGCCGGGATATTCCTTTATGAGCTGAGAAGGCAAGTACAATTCTTGTAAACTTCGACTTACAATGATATAATTTTGGACAAAGCAAAATATTTCTCTATATTTTGCTCATGAACCAAAGCCTAAGAAAGGTGGTCTGGTTGTGTCAACAGATTATTTTTGGAAAGCCTTTGAGGCCACTGGTTCTCCCCAATTTTATATGCTTTATAAGAACAAAAACAGAATGAAATCCAATGACGATGAAAGGGATAAAAGGAATGCCAACCTTTAAAGGGAGGACCGATCTGAGACTGAAAGTCGGCCAGGTAGGCAGCCACCTCAATGCGGGAGTCTTGAGGTTAAATTTCGCCCCCGGAGTCAAGCGGTTGGCGACCGTTAGCAGCTGATCTTAAAGAGTAACCTTGGCCTAGCCTAAGGTTAAATAAGGGTGGTACCACGGGAGTCGGACTCTCGTCCCTAAGCGGACGAGAGTTTTTTTTAAGGTTTTTTCACGTTAAGGCTTTTCCTGTTAACTAATGTGTCTGCTTAAGGAAGCGGCATGATAGGCTAACTGAAGGCAGGTACATATAATAAGCCTAAGACTAATATCTGAAAGGATGACTTAATAATGAGGGAAGAAATCGCCAAAATTAAGGAAGAAACATTAAGCAAATTAGAAAGACTAAGAACCCCGGAAGAACTTCAGGATTTAAAAGTGAAGGTAATGGGCAAAAAAGGTTCACTTACTTCGCTGCTTAAACAAATGGGTAGCTTAAAACCGGAAGAGCGTCCCCAAATGGGGCAAATTATTAACGAGGTGCGGAATCAGCTGGAGAAAGCTTGGGAACTGAAGGAAAAGGAGCTGGAAAAGGAAGCCCTGGCCAAAAGGCTGGAAGAGGAAACAATAGATATCAGCCTGCCCGGTTTTCCCATTCTCAGAGGGCACCAGCACCCTCTGACCAAAGTAATTGAAGAAATTGAAGATATTTTTTTGGGAATGGGTTTTACTGTTGCCGAGGGTCCGGAAATTGAAACCGACTACTATAACTTTGAAGCTTTGAACTTGCCCAAGGATCATCCGGCTAGGGATATGCAGGATACGTTTTTTATTACGGAAGATATCCTGCTCAGAACCCAAACTTCTCCGGTTCAAGTCAGAACAATGGAAAGATTGAGGCCGGAGCTTCCAGTGAAGATTATTGCTCCTGGGAAAGTTTTTCGCAATGATGATGATGCCACTCATTCACCGATGTTCCACCAGGTGGAAGGGCTGCTGGTTGATAAGGGTGTGAGGATGTCCGATCTCAAAGGGATACTATTATATTTTTCCAGGCAGATGTTCGGCGAAGGCAGGGAGATCCGGTTAAGACCGAGCTTTTTCCCCTTTACCGAACCTAGTGCCGAAGTTGACGTCTCTTGCATGCTGTGTGGTGGGGAGGGCTGCCGTCTTTGTAAAGGGACAGGCTGGATAGAGATTCTGGGTTCAGGAATGGTACACCCGCGAGTTTTGGAGATGGGTGGCTATAATCCTAAAGAAGTAACCGGTTTTGCCTTTGGGATGGGTGTAGAAAGAATTGCCATGCTGAAATACGGGATCGAAGATATGCGGCTTTTATTCGATAATGATATCAGGTTTTTGGAGCAATTTTAAAGCAGAGCCGGTACCTTCAAACTCTTTGTTATTGCTATGAAAGCCTCATGTTTTTATCATCCTAAGGGTGAGGCCTGAAGTATCTTATATCTAAACGAAGCTTTTGTTAATGGTGGCGCGGTTACGCGCGGGAATTCTGATAAACGAAAGGTTTTACAGGTTGAAAAACTATAGGAGGATTCGAAGATGAGAGTAAGTATGGAATGGTTAAGAGAGTACCTGGACATTACTATTAGCCCGGAAGAGCTGGCCGAGATTCTGACCAGAGGCGGAATTGAGGTTGAAGGGGTAGAATCTTTAAATAAAGGGTTTAAAAATATTGTTATTGGCGAGCTTAAAGAACTAAGATGCCATCCTGATGCGGAAAAGCTGCAAATCTGTATTGCCGATATTGGCACAGAACAGCTAACCATTGTTACCGGAGCTAATAATATTAGAGCGGGCGACAAAGTACCGGTAGCGGTCCTAGGCGCCAGGCTGCCCGGAGGTAAGGAGATTAAGCCGGTTAAATTAAGAGGAATTGAATCCTACGGGATGCTTTGCTCCGATAAAGAATTGCAAATCGAGGCGGTAGGTTTAGAACGGAGTAAAGGAGGTATCTTGATTCTTTCTCCGGATGCGCCTGTGGGGATGCCGCTGGAAAACTACTTAGGCTTAAACGACCAAGTTTTAGAACTTGAGCTCTACCCCAACCGGCCGGACTGTTTGGCGATGGTTAATGTTGCCAGGGAAGTAGGAACTCTTCTGCGTAAAAAACCGACTCTCCCGGAGTGGGCACAGGGTGAGGTCCCTATCTGGCCGGAAGATGTTAAACAGAAAATCGAAATTGAAAATCCTGAGCTCTCTTGGCGTTATGCTGCCTTACTGGTTGATGACGTGGTCATTGAGCCTTCACCGCTTTGGATGCAAAATCGGCTTAGAGCTGCCGGAATTCGGCCGATTAATAATATAGTTGATATTACTAATTACTGTATGCTGGAAATGGGGCAGCCCCTACATGCTTTTGACCGGGATAAATTAAAAGGCACTATCCGGGTGCGCTTGGCCCAAGAAGGGGAAAGTATTGTCAGCCTGGATGGAGTTCAAAGAAAACTTGACCCGGATATGCTGGTTATTGCCGATGACAATGGCCCGGTGGCAATAGCAGGGGTAATGGGCGGACTGGAAACGGAAGTTACGCCTAAGACTACCAGGATACTGTTTGAATCCGCTCATTTCTTAGGAGCTAGTATCCGGCGCACCAGCCGCAAGCTGGGCTTGCGTTCCGAATCTTCCAGCCGTTTTGAGAAAGGAGTAAACCCTTATTGGACAGTACCTACCTTAGGCCGGGTAGCGGAATTACTCCTTGAACTGGAGGCAGGTGTGCCGATGTCCTTTACGGAAAAGGTCTGCAGCCTTCCCCCGCAAGTTAATATCGAGCTGTCTTTAAATAATGTTAATAACGTTTTGGGCGTTAATTATACAGAAAAAGAAGTGGAGAATGTACTGGAGGCTCTTGCCTTTGATTATCATCAGAAAGCGGCCGGGGTGTATCTTGTCGATATTCCAACTTATCGCCAGGATTTAAAGATTGAGGAAGACATGATCGAAGAAGTGGCCAGAATTATTGGCTATGACAGAATCCCTACTACCTTGCCCTTTGGGAGCCAGACTCAAGGCCGGCGTACGTCTGAACAGAACTATCGCCTGAAACTAAGAAGGCTTTTAATTCAGGCAGGAATGGATGAGGTTATTTCCTATTCTTTTGTTAAAAAAGAGCATAATGACCTTTGGAGTACGGAGGAGAGCATATCCTTGCTTAACCCCTTGCGGGAAGAATTGGGAACCATGAGGACTTCCTTAATTCCGGGGCTTTTAGATATTGCTTCCCGCAATAACGCCCGGCGCAATACAGATCTCTTACTGTTTGAAATTGGCAATGTTTATTTGCCTAAGGAGCTGCCTTTAAAGGAATTGCCGGAGGAAGCAACGAAAATTGCCGGTTTGGCTCAAGGCCAAAGTAAACGGCACTGGCTTGTCCCCCAGGCCAAATATGACTTCTTCTACCTCAAAGGAGTTTTGGATGAAGTAGCAAGGATAAGCGGGGTGGAATTTACTTACCGCAGAATTACCGGGAACAAATATCAGGGTTTACTCCACCCCGGAAGGTCCGCCGAAATCATTCTTCAAGGGCAACCCATAGGGTTTATCGGGGAACTTTATCCGCAAATGGATGAGCAATGGGGCTTACAAAGACCGGTGATTTTTGAACTGGATTTTAGAGCCTTATTCCAAAACCATGACTTGACGATAATCGCCAAATCCTATCCGCGCTTCCCAGCCATCCAGCGTGATTTGGCTGTGGTTGTTCCTGTGATTATTCCGGCTGAAAATATTAAGAAAAGGGTAATGGAGTTAGGCGGCGAATTACTGAAGGAAGTAGAAATCTTCGATGTCTATCAGGGCGGGTCTATCCCGGAAGGGCATAAGAGCCTGGCTTTAAGCATGCGTTATCAGTCGGGGGAAAGAACTTTGACCGATGAAGAAGTTAATGCTATCTATACTGATATCCTGCAGGCTATCCAGCAGGAATTCGGTGCTGAGTGGCGAAAATAGAAAATTGTGGTTAGGGACTTTTCCGGTTATCAGATTGGCAAAAGATCAGTAGATGGTTGGAAAGTGAGGGAAGAGAGTGAAGCGGGAGGAGCAAAAAGTCTCTGTGCAAATATTTGGTGAGCTTCATGTTATCCGGGGTAAAGGAACTGAAGAACATATTAAGAGTTTGGCGGCACTTGTCGACAGCAGAATGCGGGAAGTTGCGCAAAAGTTTCCCCGTCTGGCTGCACATCAAGTTGCCATCCTCGTAGCTCTTAACCTTGCCGATGAACTAGCCAAGCTGAAAGAAGAACAAAAAACAGTAATGGAAATGTTGGGAGAAAGCGACCGGCGCCTAAATGAATAGGACAAAAACAGGCATCCTTATAGCCAAAGGATGCCTGTTTTAGTGTGCGCCACGCATGGCGATTAACTAGGTGCTGAAAGTCCACTATGGGGGTATGTAGCGACCAACCATTAGCTTAAGTATTTATAAGGATATTGATTGTCTGCACTAAATTAATAATTATGGGTATATTTATTAGGGGATAGTTATGCTTGAAGGTTAAATTAGTTAATTTTGGGGGTGTTAACATGAAAGGAATCATCACGGTCAACGGCAAAGATAAAACAGGAATTCTTTATGGGGTTACCAAAATTTTGGCAGAAAATAACGTCAACGTGGAAGACATTAGTCAGACCATTCGCCAAGGGTATTTTACAATGATGATGATTGTAGATTTGTCGGCTCTAGCTATTGGGTTTAATGAGCTAAAAGCAGAGCTGGAGAACTTTGGCCAGGTTATTGGCCTTCAAGTCCGGATTCAAAGGGAAGAGATTTTTAATGAGATGCATATGGTATAGGGGGAAATACAATGGCGCTTTACGAACATATCTTAGAAACTGTCCGGATGATCGAAAAAGAAAAGTTGGATATCCGAACAATAACTATGGGGATCTCCCTTTTCGATTGTATTGACTCCTCAGGACCAAAGGCCAGGCAAAAAATCTACGACAAAATAACTAGATTGGCGGAAAACCTGGTGCAGGTTGGCGAGGAGATTGAAGTCGAGTACGGCATACCACTTATTAATAAAAGGATTGCTGTAACTCCGCTTGCTCTGGTAGCTTCTGCGAGTGAGGAAAAAAGTTATGTAGAATATGCTTATGTTTTGGATAAAGCGGCTCAAGAAGTAGGCGTGAATTTTATCGGAGGTTTTTCGGCCTTGGTACATAAAGGGCTTGCTCAAGGAGACAAAATTTTGCTGGAATCAATCCCTCAGGCCTTAAGTGAAACAGAGAGAGTGTGTTCCTCCGTTAACGTCGCCAATTCCAAGGCGGGAATCAATATGGATGCCGTTCGGCTTATGGGTAAAATTATCAAGGAAACTGCCTACTTAACCAGGGATAGGGATTCGCTGGGCTGTGCTAAGCTGGTGGTTTTCGCCAACGCCGTAGAGGATAACCCTTTTATGGCTGGGGCTTTTCATGGGATAGGTGAGCCGGAAGCAGTTATCAATGTAGGGGTTAGCGGCCCGGGAGTAGTGAAAAGTGCCCTAGAAAAAGTGAGAGGTGAACCTCTGCACATTGTAGCTGAAAATATTAAAAAAACTGCTTTTAAAATAACCCGAGCCGGGCAATTAGTGGGCAGTGAAGTTTCGAAGCGGTTAGGGGTACCTTTTGGAATTTTAGATTTATCCCTGGCACCGACACCGGCAATTGGCGACAGTGTGGCCAGAATTCTGGAAGAAATGGGCTTAGAAATCTGCGGAGCTCCCGGATCAACCGCGGCCTTGGCTCTGCTGAATGATGCGGTTAAAAAGGGCGGCATTATGGCCGCTGCGTCGGTCGGGGGGCTAAGCGGAGCTTTTATACCGGTAAGCGAAGATGAAGGGATGATCAATGCAGCCAAATGCGGTGCTTTGACTTTTGATAAATTAGAAGCTATGACCAGTGTCTGTTCCGTAGGTTTGGATATGATAGCTATTCCGGGCAAAACGCCGGAGTCTACCATTGCAGCTATCATCGCCGATGAAGCTGCCATAGGAGTAATTAACAATAAGACTACGGCAGTTCGTCTCATCCCTGTTTACGGCAAAGATGTAGGTGCTACTGCGGAGTTTGGCGGCCTCTTAGGTTATGCTCCTATTATGCCGGTAAATCAATTCAGTGCTGAAAAATTTATCGCCAGAGCTGGCAGAATCCCGGCACCAATTCATAGTTTTAAAAATTAACATCTAAGAATTAAGATCGGTTTCTTCGATCTGGAATTCATGAGCTTCCTCTTCGCCTCTGAGGACTCTAAGCACTCCTAAGGCTAAGGCTTCCAACTCATTTTCGCCTGGCATAACTACAACCTTGGCAATAAATTTTACTCTATCCGCTATCCAGCCGGTTAGCAATTGGGAATGAGCAATACCGCCGGTTAAGATAATGGCATCAACCTGGCCGTTCACTACGGTAGCCAGTTCGCCAATTCCTTTAGCAATTTGGTAAGCCATAGCTTGGTAGATGAGTAAAGCCTGTTGATCCCCCTGGGCAATACGTTTTTCCACTTCCAGAGTATTATTGGTTCCCAAATAAGCCACCAGGCCGCCCTGGCCGCGCAGGAGTTTGAGCGCCGTTTGATAGTCGCATTGCTCGGAATAGCACATTTCAATGAGGGGGGCACAGGGAAGCTTGCCTGCTCTTTCCGGGGTAAAGGGGCCTTCGTCATCAAAGAGAACATCGATTATTTTCCCCCGGTGATGAACACTCATCGTGATTCCGCCGCCCAGATGGGCAATGATCAGGGTGAGATCAGCATAGTCCCGATTTTGAGTTTGCGCATACTTTCTGGTCATAGCCCGCTGGTTAAGGACATGGCTGATGCCGCATCTGCGGATATGAGGAAGACCGGATATCTGAGCCAGTTCAGATAATTCGTTAACTGAGATCGCATCATAAATATAAGCCGGAATGCCAACTTCTTCAGCTAGCTCATAGGCAATGAGAGCGGCAATATTAGAAGCATGGTCGGCTCGCGGTCGGGTTTTTAAGAAGTCGACCATAATATTATTAACACAACTTTCCCACCACCAAAGTGAGCTTGATCCTTGGAAAATTCATATAGTAAACGCACATTAAAACAACAGAAAACCTCCGCAGGGTGGTATAATTAAAGTTGACAAAAACCCAATAATACCAGCCGTTTGGAGGTTTCCTATGACCAGTATTATACCAGATATACAGAACAACGACCAGATGCTTAAGTCTCGTATTGATCATTTTTTTAGCCAACTGAATCTTTCAAAAATGCTTCTTAGATGTAATTTTTATAAAGAGTCGGGTATTCACTGTACCACTATACTAAAAGAACTGTTTTCTTTGGTTTTTTACGGCAAAAATCTCTACAGAACCTTATCCATGCAAAGTGAGGCCTTGCCTTTCAAGAAAAACACTGCTTATCGTTTCCTTAACGCCAGCCGTTTTAACTGGGAAAAGCTGCTTCTACTTGTGATGACACGTCTGATTTTAATTATTGATCGCCTAACTGGACAGGATCGACAATCTGTACTGATATTTGATGACTCGCTCTTCAGCCGTAACCGCAGCAAAAAGGTGGAACTGCTGGCAAAAGTATTTGATCATACCAGCCATAGATTCTGTAAAGGCTTCAGGATGCTGACTTTAGGCTGGTCTGACGGAAACACTTTCATGCCCATTTCTTTTAACCTGCTCAGCTCGACTAAGGATGAAAATATACTCTGCAAGGCTAAGTCTATGGATAAACGAACACTTGCTTACAAACGGCGGGAACGGGCTAGACAGTCAACTCTAGACGTCATGCTTACCATGCTTCGTGCCGCCAAGGACATTCCAGCGAAATACGTGCTGTTCGATAGCTGGTTTACGATGCCTAAGACTGTGATCCGCGTAAAAAGAGAACGCCGTGATGTCATAGGCATGATCCGGCTGACAGAGAAAGTCCATTACCGGTACCAAGGACAGTGGCAAAACGTCAAGGCTATCTATCAAAAAGTCAAACATTCATCTGATCGAAAAAACACAATTATCGGTTCAGTTTGCGTCAAACTTAGGGAGAACAAAACCGCGGCTTCCGAAGAATTTATCGACGCCAGAATCGTTTTTATCAAAGACCGCCGTTCAGATAATTGGCTCGCCCTTCTTTCTACCGACCTTTCTATTAGTGAGGAAGAAGTCGTTAGAATCTATGGAAAACGCTGGGACATAGAGGTCTTCTTCAAGGTCTGCAAATCACATCTGTCGCTGGCTAAAGAGTACCAAGGCCGTAGCTATGATATGCAAGTGGCTGCAACATCCATTGTTTTTCTTAGATATGCTATGTTATCCATGGAAGCTAGAAACGCTACAGATGATAGAACATTAGGTGAACTGTTTTACTACCTTAGAGAAGAACTGGCAGATATAAAACTCTCGCAATCTCTGATGCTGCTGGTTGATACCCTTCGCCAGGTCCTTAATCAGCTACCTTTGCTCAGTCAGGAAATGGCTAACGAGATTATGAATAAATTTTTAAACGCAATACCACATCCTTTGAAGCAAAAATTGTTGTTGTGTGCGTGACTATATAGATTTTTCAAGGATCAAGCAGCTATTTACGGCTGGGAAAGTTGTATTAATAAAACGCCTTTCCCAGTTTCAAAATACCCAGTTCCAGCTTGCTGAGATGCATACCCGCATGGAAGCAGCCAGACTTTTAGTGTACCAGGCCGCTTGTATGAAAGATGCCGGAGAAAGTTACGGAGTCCAGGCTTCCATGGCGAAGCTCTTTGCGGCTCAGGCAGCCAGTGCGGTAACCTGCCAGGCGGTTCAGCTCTTTGGAGGCTATGGCTATACCCGGGAGTACCCGGTAGAGCGCATGATGCGTGATGCCAAGATTACCGAAATTTATGAAGGCACCAATGAAGTTCAGCGCATGGTAATCGCCGGTGCTCTGAAAGTTAACTGATAGGAGGAAAGGCCAGATGAAAATAATTGTATGTATCAAGCAAGTTCCTGATACTACCGAGGTTAAGCTTGATCCGGTAACAGGAACTTTAATTAGGGACGGTATTCCCAGTATCATTAATCCTGATGATAAAGCCGGTATTGAAGCTGCATTAACTTTAAGAGAGGCGGTGGGAGGTAGCGTAACCGTTTTATCCATGGGGCCTCCCCAGGCTGAGAAAGCTTTAAGGGAAGCACTGGCCCTGGGAGTTGACAGAGCCATTTTGCTTACGGACAGAGCTTTTGGCGGCGCCGATACCTGGGCCACTTCCTCGACTCTAGCTGCAGCATTGAAAAAGCTGGACTTTGACCTTGTTATTACCGGACGGCAGGCTATAGACGGCGATACTGCCCAGGTAGGGCCCCAGATTGCCGAACATCTGGGTATACCCCAAGTTAGTTATGTTGCTGGCATCGAGGTAGAAAATGACCACCTGCTTGTGAAACGAAATTTTGAAGACAGATACCATTTGATTGAAGTTAAGACTCCCTGTTTAATAACTACGCTAAGCGAATTAAATCAGCCTCGTTATATGACGATCGGCGGCATCTTTGATGCCTATAGGGAAAAAGAAGTTCTGATCTGGACACTTAAAGATATTCAGGATGTCGTTAATCCGGCTGATATCGGCTTGTCCGGTTCTCCGACCCGGGTTAAGAAGTCATTTACTAAGACAGCCAAGGGACAGGGCCGCATTTTTGAAGGTGAGGCAGATGAGGCTGTGGAAAATATTATAAGTTTACTGGCTGCTAAGTTCATTATCTAGTTTCCTTCATGCATTTTTTGTGGCTCAGAAAGGAATGAATCTTAATGGGTAAAAATATTTTTGTGTTTATAGAACAACGTGACGGGGAGATTCAAAAAGTATCCCTGGAATTGATCGGCAAGGCCAGAGAGCTTGCCGACATTTTGGAGCAAAGTGTTGTGGGGATTCTCGCCGGTCATCAAATAGCTGCTAAAGCGGAATTGTTGATAGCTCACGGCGCGGATCAAGTTCTGCTCATCGATGAGCCTATCCTGGCTGAGTATATAACCGAGCCCTATGCTAAGGCTGTTACGGCGGTAATAGAACAGTACCAACCGGAAATTTTGCTTTACGGAGCAACCGCTATTGGACGTGACCTGGCCCCCAGAGTAGCAGCCCGGATTCACACCGGATTGACGGCTGACTGTACGGCACTCTCTATTGATGAAGAAACTCAGAACTTATTAATGACCCGACCGGCTTTTGGCGGTAATATCATGGCTACCATCGTATGTGCCAATCATAGGCCGCAAATGGCTACGGTCCGGCCGGGGGTGATGAAAGCCCTGCCCTACGATGAAAAAAGGAGCGGGGTGATCGAAAAACTCACTATCAGCTTTAACCCAGCCGATATGAATGTCAAAATCCGGGAAGTGGTTAAAGAAGCCAAGCAGAGTGCCGATATTACCGAGGCTAAGGTACTTGTATCCGGCGGCCGTGGGATCGGCGGCCCGGAAAAACTCCCAATGCTCAAAGAACTGGCCGAGGTGCTGGGGGGCGAGCTTTCCTGCTCCAGGGCTATTGCCGATGCCGGCTGGCTGGAGCGCGATCGCCAGGTCGGTCAGACCGGAAAGACAGTCCGCCCCAGTCTCTATTTTGCTTGTGGTATATCCGGAGCAATCCAGCATGTGGCCGGTATGGAGAGCTCAGACTGTATCATTGCCATTAACAAAAATAATACCGCACCAATCTTTGATGTTGCTGATTTGGGGATTGTGGGCGATGTCAATGTCATTGTACCTAAGCTAATCGAAGCGCTCAAAAGATATAAAGAAGCAAAGAATTAAACGAGAGAATAAAAGGGTTGCCAAGCACTGCTGTACTTTTCCAACAATTATTGTTGATAAGTGCGGCAGTCTTTATTTTTGGTGTCTATTAGAAGTGGCAAGTTTGGTGTAAAATGTTAAGCAGTTGATACTATAAGATAAGACCTTAAACGGAGGCTAGGATGCACCTTACAATGATTTTTGTCGATGGGCTGGGCATGGGTACTGAGGCAGATAACCCTGTTGTAACGGCTCATACTCCCAATATTGATCAGCTTTTAGGAGGACATTACCTTTGGGGAGATAGAAGATTAAAAAACGGTTACTGCACTTTATTTACTCTGGATGCAACCTTGGGAATAAGCGGGATCCCTCAGAGCGCTACCGGCCAAACCGCGTTATGGACAGGTATCAATACCGCCAAAGAATTGGGCTATCATCTCAATGCCTATCCCAACAAGGAGTTACAGGAGATTATCAGTAAGTACAGTATCTTTAAGCAGCTGGCTGAAAAGGGGCGGAAAGTATGCTACGCTAATGCCTTTACTCAAAAATATGAAAAGCTGATTGCCGGCGGGCAAAAAAAACATTCGGCTTCAACTCTTTGTGCTCTGGCCGGGGGAGTCAGGTTAAGGCGCCGGGAAGATTTGCTGCAAGGCAAAGCAGTTTATCAGGATATAACCAATGAAATATTCCGGCAAAGGGGAGAAAATGTCCCGCTGGCTAAGCCCTATGAGGCCGGGCAAAAACTGGCCGGAATCAGTCTGGAGCATGATTTCACTCTATTTGAGTATTTTCAGACGGATCTGCGAGGGCATAAACGCAATATTGAGAAGGCTATACTAACAATAGAGATCTTGGATGAATTTCTGGGGGGCTACCTGTCGGTTGCCCAAAACGCTGCCTGTTCCGGGAAACAAATGGCCTTGCTACTAACCAGTGATCACGGTAATATTGAGGACTTAACAACTTCCAGCCACACTCTGAATAAAGTACCGGCGTTATGCTGGTCAAACTTTGGCTTAGAGTGGCCGGAAATAAAGAGTATAACTGAGGTTACACCGGCCATCCTGGAAGTTATTCTAGGTAAATCCTGAAGGTCGAGCCATAAAGGGAACAAATGTTTATAGTCGTTTATCTTCACTTTAGAAAGGAATGGATCCTACAATGAAGCTCGATAATACTTCCCGACAAATAAAGATAGAAGAGCAGACGAGTGGGACAGAAGAACCGTCCCCTTGTCCCACTTGTCTTAGGATGGAGCTTTTGGCGCCGGCAGGGGGATTTGAAGCTCTCAAAGCTGCCGTAGAAAATGGGGCGGATGCGGTTTACCTAGGGGGGAAGTTATTTAGTGCCAGAGCTTCGGCGCAGAATTTTGACTTGCAAGAGTTAAGAAAAGCTGTGGCCTATGCCCATGAACGCCAAGTCAAAATATATGTGACAGTTAATATTCTGGTAGCGGACAAAGAGTTTCCGGAGCTGGCTGATTATGTCTATGAACTTTATTCCTTGGGTGTGGATGCTTTAATCGTCCAGGATATTGGAGCAGCAGCTTTTATTCGGGAAGTTCTGCCGGAGATGGAACTGCATGCCAGTACCCAAATGACGCAGAACAACAGCTTTGGCCTCCGAAAATTAGAGAAAATGGGTTTTGCCAGAGTTGTCTTAGCCAGGGAAACATCGGGGGAGGAAATAGCGCAAATAGCTAAGGAAACTAAGCTTGATATTGAAGTTTTTGTCCATGGGGCTCTTTGTGTTTGTTATTCCGGCCAATGCCTAATGTCTAGCTATATAGGAGGTCGGAGCGGAAACCGGGGAAGGTGCGCTCAGCCCTGCCGGATGGCCTATCAGCTTGTCGATGAAAAGGGAAGAGACTTACTGGCTGACCAAAAATTAGGCGAGCATCTCTTAAGCCCCCGGGATCTAAATCTTGCGGAGCACCTGGCGGAGCTGCAAAAGGCAGGGGTGCGGTCTTTAAAAATTGAAGGGCGGATGAAGAGACCGGAATATGTGGCAACTGTAACCCGTATTTACCGCCAGGCCTTAGACGATTTGCAGCGTAAAAACCCTGCGGGGCTTAGTGAACAGGACCGTTATGAGCTAACGCAAATCTTTAACCGGGATTTTACCACCGGTTACCTGCATGGTTATCAGGGGCGGGAGATGATGAGCTATACCCGGCCTAATAACAGAGGAACCCGCTTAGGCAGAATTCTGGAAGTTAGAAATAATTACTTAACAATAAAATTGGAGAAAAAGCTGAACAGCGGTGATGGGCTGGAAATTTGGACCAAGCGCGGCCGGGAAGGGGTTACAGTGGGGAAAATAATTGATCTCTCCGGCCAAACCCTGCCGAGTGCTGAGCAAGGTGCAAGCGTCAGAATCGAGTTTAACGGCTCTGCCCGGGTAGGGGACCGAGTTTTTAAAACCTATGACCAGGAATTGATGGAAAAAGCCAGAATTAGTTTCCAAGAGGGCAAAGAAAAACGCAAAAGGCCTCTCCACATGAAGCTTTCCGGCCGACTTGGAGAAAAACTTGAGCTGGAAGTAACGGATAGCGAGAGCCAAGTTACTGTGCAATCAGCTGTCCCTGCGGCAGAAGCTTTAAATAGGCCTTTGACTTATGACTATCTTTTTCAGCAGTTAGGGCGCTTAGGGAATACTGCCTTTACCCTGCAGGAATTGGAACTGGATCTCAAGGGGGACCTAATTGTACCGGTGCGGGAGATTAATGAGCTGCGCCGTTTAGCTATCGAGAAACTAATAGCGGCCAGGGCACCGGTTCGTAAGCTTGTTGATAGAAAAACTTATACCCAGCGTGTTCACAGCTGGAACGAAAAGCTTACAACCCAGCCCAAAAGTAGGAACGACGCTAAGGGACTTGGTCTGGCCAATCAAATAAACAGCAGTTTGTCCAAAGATAAAGATAATAAAGATAAACTAAGTTTGAGAAGTCATACTTTGAGCATAGCTCTCACTGATGATCAGATGCTGGAGCCACTTTTAAAGACCGGGGTTAAACGAATTATTTTAGGGGGTGAGCATTGGCGCTCCCGCCCCCTTCTTACTTTAAGCCGGCTGCGGGCCGCAGTCGACACGTGTACAGCCCGAGGTGCCGAGCTTATTTGGCGCTTACCGAGGATCCTCAATGAAGCTCAAAGCCAAAGATTATTAACGGATTTAAAACAAGTTTCCCAGTGGCCGCTTAGGCCTACTATTATGACTGCCAATCTAGCAGGAATAGAAATGCTGCAAACGCTTGATCCAAGCTGGGCTTGGGAAACAGATCATTTTTTCCAGATTTTCAATCAAGCTACTTTGCTGTGGGTCCGGACAGAAGGCGGAAAAAAAGCCGCACTTTCTACTGAATTGAGCAGTGAACAATTACAGGAAATTATACATGCAAATTTTACTGAAATGCTTGTCTTTGGCGATATGGAAATGATGGTTAGTGAATATTGCTTGATTGGTTCAACTCTGGGGAAAGGAGATGGCAGCCCCCGCCAAAGGTGCAGGCAAGCCTGTGAAAGCAGGACTTATTATTTAAAAGATAGGATGGCCTTTAACTTTCCGCTGGAGACAGACCGTGAGTGCCGGATGCATATCTTCAACGCCAAAAGATTGAATCTAATAACAGAACTGTCTAAAATAGCAGCTATGGGGATAAGAAGCATCCGTTTGGAATTACACCGGGTATCACTAAAGCAAGCCGAAAATACGGTTAGAATTTTTCAAGAAATTTGGCAGGATATAAACCAGGGGGCAAAAATAGATCACAAACAGTTGGGGTTAAGAACGGAAGAAGCAGTAAAGCGTCTCGAAGTTCTCTACCCGGAAGGCTTTACGAAAGGACATTTTTATAGAGGAGTGCTTATGTAATTGATCGCATCAGAAAAGGTCTTGGCCAAACTAGATTATGGAACTATCAGGGAAAAACTTAGTGGGCATTGCATGCTGCTCAAGGCTAAAGAAATGGCGGAAAGCCTTGTTCCGGAGTCCGAAATCCGCTTGGTTAGGCAGATGCTTAGAGAGACGGATGAGGGGAAGATTCTTTTAAGAATAAACCCCCTGTTTTCCGTGCGGGGAGCAAGAGAAGTCAGACCTTACCTAGAGAGATGTGAGCGCGGGGGGATTTTAAATCCCGGGGAATTGCTGGAGATTAGGGATACCTTAAAAGTTGCCCGCCAGATTCGGAATATCCTCTTGGACACTACCCAAGCGGGTAAGGACAGTTACAGTGAGTTGTTCAGCATTAGAGAGATAGTCCGAGCAATTATTCCGCAGAAAGATATCGAAGATCATATTTCCCGGTCGGTAGCTGAAGACGGAACGATCAGTGACCGCGCCTCGGAAGAACTGGCCAGGTTACGTCGTGCGAAAAGCGCCGGCCAACAAAAAATCAAGGAAAGTCTTGATGCCATTTTGAGGAATCCCAGCTATCAAAAGATGCTGCAGGATAACTTGATAACTACCAGAGGTGACCGTTATGTAGTGCCTGTTAAGCAGGAATACAGTTCGGCTTTTCAAGGTATTGTTCATGACCAGTCCGCGAGCGGGGCAACTGTCTTTATTGAGCCCCTGGTAGTAGTAAGGCTCGGCAATGAATTAAGAGAAGTTATTCTTAAAGAAAAACGGGAAATAGAGCGTATTCTCCAGCAGCTTACTGCTTTGGTAGCTGTTCAAGCTGAGGAGATCGCGGTTCTTTATGAAGCGCTGGCCAAACTGGATTTTATCCTGGCTAAAGCCCGTTTAAGTGAAGATATGGAAGCAGGGCCACCTCTCGTAGTCAATAAACAGGAAATTAAGCTTATCAAAGCCAGGCATCCCCTTTTAACCGGCCCCGTTGTACCGATATCCGTAGAATTAGGCTCAAAATATAATTTCCTGGTAATTACCGGCCCTAACACCGGCGGTAAGACTGTCACCCTAAAAACTATCGGTTTAATGGTAGTTATGATGCAGTCTGGTTTGCATATTCCAACGGAAAGTGAATCCAAGCTGGGGATATTTGAGCATGTTTTTGTTGATATCGGTGATGAGCAGAGTGTGGAACAATCTCTAAGTACTTTTTCCGGCCATATGACAAACATCGTGGAAATTCTCCAAGAAGCGGACTATAAGTCCCTGGTTCTATTTGATGAGCTGGGAGCAGGAACAGACCCCGCCGAAGGGTCGGCTTTAGCTATGGCTATTCTCTCCGAATTGCTGGAAAGGGGAGCTTGTGGGGTAGCTACTACCCATTACGGTAACCTCAAGACTTTTGCCTACAACACTCCGGGGATAGAAAATGCCTCCGTGGAATTTGATCCGGAGACCTTGAAACCAACTTATCGGCTAATTACAGGTATCCCCGGCAGAAGTAATGCTCTGGCCATTGCCGAGAGATTAGGCCTTAGTACGAAAGTTTTAGATCTGGCTCGCTCTTTTATGTCCGAACGCCAAAAGAGGGAGAGCGATCTTTTGGATAACCTTGAAGATACCCAGAGAGAAATCGAACTCCAGAAAATCAAAATAGAAGAAGAACACCAGGAGGCAGTGCGTAAAGCAGCCGAACTAAAAAAGAGAAACTCCGAACTGGAAGAAAAATATGAAGAAATTCTGCATAAGGCGAAAGAGGAAGCTGTGGAAATTGTCCGCCGGGCTAAGCTGGAAGCTGAAGCAGTAATTAGAGAAATCAAAGAAGCTCAAAAGAAAGAAAGACGGGAACAAGAGGCTGCTGCTCAAAAAGCCCGGCAGGGTTTGAAAAAGCTCTCGGAAAGCATCTATGAGGACCAGGGAAACAGGAAAAAGAAAACCAGCCTTAAGCCGGAACAGCTGGAACCAGGTCAAATGGTTTTCCTGCCGAACTTAAGGCAAAAAGGCCAGGTTCTGCAAAAACCGGATAACAATAAAGAAGTTCTGATCCAAGCAGGCATTCTAAAGCTGAGTGTTCCCATCTCCGAAATCCGTTTGATTGATGAGAGTAGGAAGCCTGAGAATTTTGCCAAAACCATTCAGGGGACTTTCGGCTTGCATAAAGCCGTCACTTTACGCAGTGAGATTGACCTGCGCGGCAAACTGGTGGAAGAGGCCGAAGAACTCCTGGACAAATATTTAGATGACGCCGTTTTAACCGGGATTAACCAAGTCAGTGTAATCCATGGCAAAGGAACTGGGGCTTTAAGAACAGGGATCCATCTCTTCTTAAAAAGGCATCCTCATGTTAAAAGCTATCGCCTAGGAGAATTTGGCGAAGGAGATACAGGGGTGACCATTGTTGAACTAAAATAAGGGACAAGGACACAAAAAGTGGGACAGGAGAACCGTCCCCTTGTCCACTTGTCCCACTTTGTTTAGTCGACTATGGTTAGCGTGACCGGCGCAGATGGCGGGCCCACTGTAAAGGTTTCGTTATCTATCAGGGCAGCCCAGAAGGTATAAGATCCAGGAGTGACATCCGCGCCGGAAACATTTAAGCGGTAGTTTATGCTCTTCTTGCTGTTGTCTTCCGGTACAAATGTCTCCAGATAGGAGAGTCCAGGTCTTTTTATATATAAGATGACATTGTAAGTTTTTGCATCATAGTCGTTTTGCACCGGAATCTGAACTCTGGTTGTCCGTTGGTCATAATTAGGAGTCCCGATTGTTAACTGCGGATGAGCCGGATCTCCGGCCGGCGGGTTATCGCCACTGACAGAATTGCTATTGTTAGGGTCAGTCGTGCTTTTGCCGGGAATTTTGTAAGGAAGTTCATCCGGAGGCCAGGTGGCATCTTCCGGCCGCTCAGGCGGGTTCAGGAAGACCTTGGGAACTCCGAAAGGACTATCATCCGGCAAAATGGCGTCCGGAATATCCGGGTTAACTTTGAGCTCTACCCAGACATCGCTGACACTGGTCGGGACACTGTCTGTGGCACAAATTTCCGTAGCCACAAACTCTTCCGGAGTTAAACTGCTGGGTAAGAGGCCCGATTTGCGGTCAAATTGCACGGAGGTAATTCCTTTGGGACGGCTAATGCTGGATTGAACTTCCAGGCCCTCGTGGGCAGCAGTCATAACCTCTTTCCAAATTGTAGTTGGGTAGCTGCTGCCATAGACACCCCGCAGATAATGCTTCAAGTCTTCGTCTTCATCATAGCCCATCCAGACCACAGCGGTATATTTAGGGCTATAGCCGGCAAACCAGGCATCAGGGTTGCCAAAACGGTTGCCATACTTCTTCATATCAAGAGAGGTTGTTCCGGTCTTGCCGCATATATACCAGTTTCCAAGCCGGGCTCTGGTACCGGTACCGGAAGTTACTACCGTTCTTAAGAGGTCGTTCATCAAATAAGCGGTTGTTTCTTTCATAACCCTCTTTTTGACTGGCGCATTTTCAAGCAAGGTTTTACCGTCGGGTCCCACAACTTTAGTGACACTGTAAGGCTCTGTTTTTACCCCATTATTGGCAAAAGCAGCATAGGCCGAAGCCATTTCCAGGGTGGAAACCTCAAAAGTTCCCAGACCGAGGCTTAATACTTTTTCATTGTCTTTCAGCGGCAGGTTAAGGTTATTCTTGCCGAACTGCCAGCCGTAATCCACACCCATAGAATCCAAAAGTTTAACGGCATAGATATTGACGGAATCCCTGACGGCTTCCCGCATAGTAATCAGGCCTCGCCAGCCTTTGGTTTCCGTATCATAGTTGGTTGGAGCCCAGACCCCGCCGGCACCGTCCGGATATTCGACAGGCATATCGTCAAAGACTGTCCCTGGGTAGTAACCGCCTTTTTCTAAAGCAGGTGCATAGACTACCAGCGGTTTAGCGGTTGAGCCTGGCTGACGCCTGGACTGGGAGGCTCGATTTAAGCCCATAGGAGTGTATTCCCGACCCCCAACTATGGCAGAGATAGCTCCGGTCTCAGACTCCAGGACTGTAATTGCTCCCTGAACTGGAATTTCATCGACACTCTTCGGGAAGTTTTCTGCTTTGGCAAAAGCTTTTTCTGCCGCATCTTGAATTTTGGCATTAACCGTAGTATAGATATGCAGGCCGCCATTGTAAATTTGCTCCGGAGTTAAGCCATGTTTATCCTGCAGCTCCTTAATTACATAATCCACAAAATAGGGATGGTTTTTATTGCGGGTAGCTACCTCCGGCAGTTTTACTTTAGTTTGTTTAGCCTTGACCTGTTCCACAAAAGTAAAAGGCTCTTCTTTATACTTTTCATATTCTTCCTGGGTAATAAGATTATTATCTCTCATAATACCCAGGACAATATTACGCCTATACTTGGCTTTATCGGGATTGAGATAAGGGTCATAGGCGCTGGGAGCTTTGGGGAGTCCTGCCAGTAAAGCCACTTCGGCAGGATTTAAATCTTTTAGTTCTTTGCCGAAGTAGGTTTGAGCCGCAGTTCTGATCCCAAAGGAGGATTCCCCGAAAAATATTCTGTTTAAATAAAAAGTAAGGATTTCATTCTTCGTATAGGTGCGCTCAATTTGCAGTGCTAAGATCAGTTCTTGAATTTTGCGTTTCAGCTTTTTTTCGGTAGGGTTTTCAATAAAAGCATTTTTGGCCAGCTGAATAGTTATTGTGCTGCCGCCTTCTACTGCTTCACCGGCTTTAAAGTTATTGATCGCCGCCTTGGCAATCCGGATGGGATCTGCCCCGAAGTGGTCATGAAACCTTTTATCTTCGACAGCAATAAAAGTATCTACTACCAACTCGGGGATATCCTCATAATCCACCAGCAGTCGGTGCTCAGAAGCATGCAGCTGGGCAATTTGTTTCCCATCCTTATCATAGACAATGGAGGATTCTTTCTGACTGGCGAGCAGCTTAGGATCCCATTCGGGAGTACCTAAAGCCGCATTGATGGTGTAAGCTCCCAGAGCTACCGATGAGAAAATAAAAACTGCTAAAATCACTAAGAGGACTAATTTTAGAGCTTTTCTATTTTTTCTTTTTTTACCAGAGGTGATTCGTCTATTCTTTGGTTCTGAACTGCGTTTTTCCGAATTTGGGTTTTTAGCCATTTAATCGGCCTCCTGTTTTCAAAGGCTTATTTTCAAAACAAAAGTGCTAAAAGTAATTAGCTCCAAACATTATACCATATTTTATAGACGGTAAAAACAGTATGTAACTGGTAAAAGGCTGCTGCCGAAATGCACCAGCAATATCTATGATAATAGTAAGCATCTATATTCTACCCTCAAAGCATAAAGCGTTAAACTGATGACTTTCTACAGGATATGCCGGAGAAAGGGAGATTAGTATTAAGGAGTTATTAGCAAATTAGAAGGAACTGCCCTTTGGTTAAGGTGCAGTTCCTCATAGAAACTTGACCAATTTTGGTTTATTTACTCTCCATTCTCAGGATTACCCCAACATATGACAGAGAGCCAAATATTACTGAATATATATTACTGAGGCAAACATACTCTTACATGATACCGAAAGCGGTCGGCAGGGCGGTAACAATCCAGGGGAGATATGCCGTCATAAACAGTACGAGAATCGTCACCCCGACAAAGGGCAGTACTTTGAGGGCAATCTGTTCAATAGTAATTTTGCCGACACCGCAGGCGACGAAGAGGTTAACCCCAAAGGGCGGGGTCATCATACCAATTTCCAGGTTGATAACCATCATTACCCCAAAGTGGATTAAGTTAATATCCAAGGCCTGGATAATCGGCAGGAAAATAGGGGTGACAATAATCAAGGCTGCCAGGCTGGACATGAAACAGCCGATTAGTAAGAACAAAAAGTTGCAGGCCAGTAAGAAGGTATACTTGCTTTGGAAGATGGAGAAAGCTTCGGCAATTTTTAAGGGGATTTGTTCGGCGGTTATAACCCAGCCGAAGGGGGCGGCCATACCCATAATAATCATACAGACTGAGGTCATGATCGCTGAATCAATCAGCATTTTCTTAATGGCTTTCAGGTCAAGTTCTCGGTAAATGAAAACACCGACAATAAAACCATAGATAACTGCAACACCGGCGGCCTCGGTCGGAGTGAAAACTCCGGAATAAATTCCGCCTAAGATAATAACCGGCATGAGTAATGCCCAGAAAGCTTCGCGGAAGGACTTCCATAATATTGCCGGTGATCTTTCAATGACTTGTTTTTCACCGTAACCCCTCTTTTTAGAAAGGTAATAGTTCACAGCCATCAGGAATAAGCCAATAATAATACCGGGGATAATACCGCCGGCAAACATCCCTGCTACCGAAACCGAAGCTAAGGCAGCATAGACGACCATGGGGATACTGGGCGGAATAATAACGCCGATTCCTCCGGCCGAAGCCTGCAGGGCGCAAGCATAGCTGCGGTCATAGCCGGCTTTAACCATTTCCGGAATCACAATCAAGCCGAGGGCGGCAACTGTAGCAGGGCCGGAACCGGAGATGGCCGCGAAGATCTGATCCATACCAACTTTGACGGACACCAAATCGTGATTATATAATAAATAAAATCATGAGAGGTACAGAAAAATGGGAAACAACAACAACCGATACGACGATGACTTTAAGACCGGAGCGGTAGCAATGGTAGTAGAAAAAGGCCGGTCGATTCGTTTAGTAGCAAAAGATTTAGGCGTATCTGAACCTGCACTCAGAAGATGGGTAAAGGCAAGCACAGAACCAGAAGATGAAGTCACTAAAAAACTAGCCGAGCTTGAAGCCGAAAATAAAAGGCTTAAAAAAGAACTTGATGATGCAAAGGACACGGTAAACATCTTAAAAAAGTCAGTAGCCATTTTCCTAAAACCATAGAATCAGAGAAAATAGTAAGCAGGAAATACGAGTTCATAAAAGCTTATGCCTCCGGGCATTCTGTGGAGAAAATGTGTGAGTTATTAAAAGTATCCCGGAGTGGTTTCTACGACTGGATTAAAAGAGAACCATCAAAGCGAGAGAAAAAGCAGCAAAAAATACTTAAAATAATAGAGAAAACCCATAAAAAGTATCCTACTTGGGGTGTTGATCCAATCTGGGCTGAAGTCAAAGAAAAAATATCATGCAGCCGTGGAACGGTTTACAAATTGATGAAAGAAAACGGCATAAAATCAAAACGTAAAGCGAAATGGAAAGCAACAACCAATAGTAAACACAACTTACCAGTAGCTCCAAATCTCTTAGGGCAAAATTTTAATATAACAGAGCCCAATACCGTATGGGTAGGAGATATCACATACAATTGGACCGATGAAGGCTGGCTATATACAGCAATAGTCAAAGACTTATGTACCAAAGAAGTAATAGGCTATGCCATGGGTGATAGAATTACCAAAGAACTTGTAATAAAAGCCATGAAAGTGGCCCTACGAAAAGAAAGGCCAAAAGCAGGATTAATATTTCATTCGGATCGCGGAAGCCAATATTGTTCAAACGACTTCAGGAGCTTATTAAAAGATAATAATATCCGGCAAAGCATGAGTCGCAAAGGAAATCCCTATGATAATGCTTGTGCAGAAAACTTTTTTAGTTGTTTAAAATGTGAATGTACAAATTTCTATTATTTTAGGACTAAGGACGAAGCAAAGCAGGCTATTTTCGAATATATAGAAGTTTATTATAACAGACAGAGAAGGCATGCAGCGCTAGGATGGATTACTCCTGCTGCATATAAAAAACTAATCAGTCTAAAAGTAGCAGCATAAAAAAGACAAATTAAAAACGGCATTTGGCGGGAATCAAGGGCGAGCAAAGCGAGTTTATCTAGGCCCTTGATTCCCAGGATAGCCCAACATCCTATTGAACGATGGTCTGTAAAAGACCATCTGCCCTCCGGCGAGGACGGGGTTTGGGGCAGGTCCCCAACTGTTTTAATAGAGCAAAGAGAGAATAAACCCTATTGAAAGCAAATTGGCGAAACTTTATGTAACTTCAAGATATGTTCACGAAACAGTGTCCAGGAAACGCAGAAAGGCTCAAGCGATTAAAAACGTTGATAACGGACAGGGAGGTGTTGCGCTCCCTGATGAAGGCCAACATCAAATCGCAGGACTTGAACATCATCGTGAGCAGAACCTTGCCTCCAACACGCCCGATGAGCGAATCAATCTCAACAACGGTAACATCTGAAGCTTCCTTGAAAGTCAGGAAATCGGCGTATGTACGCCCGATCCTGCAGGAGCAATCAACCTTATGCTCCACCGGTTTGGATTTCCGGGGCTTTATGCGGCAGACGCGGGGCATATCTATATTTTTTGCCTTGAGAAGGCCGCCGGCAACATAGCGATAGATCGATTTTTCACTGACTTCAAGGCTGTCGGCATTGTGGACTGCGATGTGATGGACAGAGTGGCCACGCCGGATGAGAGGAGAAACCAATTCGTCAAGGTAGAGCAGCTCATCCTCAGTAATATTCGCACCGGTGCGGGATTCTACCAGCATTTCACGATATGCCTCGTGGGCCTTTTTATGGAGATAATATTTTTTCCGCAGTACGCACTGGCGCTCTTCCACACAGCCGTTGCAGACATAGGGAGGGTCATAAAGCTTGATGCACAGCCGTTCCTCGAATTCCTCGCATATAGCATTGCAATAATTACAGCTGGAACACTTTCTGGTGCAGTTGGGTTTATCCGCACAGAGCTGTATTTTTTGGCAGACATTTAGTTTTGCACAGCGGTTATGGATGCGGTATGGCGCATATTTATTGCTTTCGATGGCGCGGGCACGGACTTCACGGGAAATGGTGGATGCACTTTTTCCAAGAATGGCGGCAATCTGCTTGAGGGATACGCCCTCCCTCAGCTTCTGTTCAATCAGCATACGTTCCAAATCGGTAAGGTGCTTGTTTTTAGCCATGGTAAACTCTCCTTCAATTTAAAATAGGTTTCGCAGAACACACTTACCTATTATTTCGTCAGAATTCTTGCCAGACTAAATGCAATCACTCCCCCATGGGGGAGTGAGGAAAGAAACATCTTTTGCTTGTAAGACTTAATGCCACCCCTCTGTTTGACAAATTAAATGCAATCATCAAGTAACGTATGGGTTGCATTTACAATGTCAACTGAGGGATAAAACAAAATTGGTGGGCGGTCAAAGTAAATGCAACCTTTGACAGAGTAAATATTGAAAAGTAGCATTAAGTTAGTCAAGATTTGGGAATAACAGGGTATACTTTCAGCAAAAATAGCCGATTTATATTAATAGCGAGCGAAATTTGGCCGCTGAGCACTAAAAATAGGCATAGGAATACAAGGGGTACCCAAAAGCTGTTTTTTCGGACAGAGTTAATGCGTCCCCCTGACTAAGGTTTCTATTAATGTGCTCTGCGAGTTAGAGAACGCTCGGATTACTTTTTCAAAAGCGAAGGCTTCAGCAGGATTTCATTAGGGTGGATACTGCTGAGCCCCAGCTTTTGAAGGACATCGTATCCGTAGATGAAGCCGAACATATCAAAGGGCGATTTGTTGCCCAGCTTCTCTCTGGAATAGGAGTTGATGTGCGACATCATCAGGTCAATATCCCCTTGGCATAGATTATCGAATGATGTGCCTTTGGGCAGTATTTTCCTTATGAATTCATGGTTGAGCTCCACA
The DNA here is from genome assembly GCA_050949905.1 of Desulfitobacteriia bacterium. GTDB lineage: Bacteria > Bacillota > Desulfitobacteriia > Desulfitobacteriales > Syntrophobotulaceae > DUML01. The sequence goes on from JBMNGP010000034.1 coordinate 252,060, forward strand.
TTGGGTTTCTGGTATGAGGCGTATGGATCGCAGTAAAACACACGCATCCTCTGGATGCCCTGGGCATCATACTCTAAAGCCTTAGGATTTGAAAACTCCGAACCGTTATCAGCGAGACAGACTGAGAGAAGCCGACTGAACAGCTCCCTGCCAAGGGTTTGGTCCAAGCGATTAAAAACGTTGATAACGGACAGGGAGGTGTTGCGCTCCCTGATGAAGGCCAACATCAAATCGCAGGACTTGAACATCATCGTGAGCAGAACCTTGCCTCCAACACGCCCGATGAGCGAATCAATCTCAACAACGGTAACATCTGAAGCTTCCTTGAAAGTCAGGAAATCGGCGTATGTACGCCCGATCCTGCAGGAGCAATCAACCTTATGCTCCACCGGTTTGGATTTCCGGGGCTTTATGCGGCAGACGCGGGGCATATCTATATTTTTTGCCTTGAGAAGGCCGCCGGCAACATAGCGATAGATGGATTTTTCACTGACTTCAAGGCTGTCGGCATTGTGGACTGCGATGTGATGGACAGAGTGGCCACGCCGGATGAGAGGAGAAACCAATTCGTCAAGGTAGAGCAGCTCATCCTCAGTAATATTCGCACCGGTGCGGGATTCTACCAGCATTTCACGATATGCCTCGTGGGCCTTTTTATGGAGATAATATTTTTTCCGCAGTACGCACTGGCGCTCTTCCACACAGCCGTTGCAGACATAGGGAGGGTCATAAAGCTTGATGCACAGCCGTTCCTCGAATTCCTCGCATATAGCATTGCAATAATTACAGCTGGAACACTTTCTGGTGCAGTTGGGTTTATCCGCACAGAGCTGTATTTTTTGGCAGACATTGTTAATGCTGCCGCATAATGACCAAACACAGCTAGTGTATGCTGTCCAAGCTTTGACGGATAAACTGACCTAATATCGAGTCCGTCAGCTTACCGGTTTGAAAATATTAAGAGAGAAGCCGGTCGCCTCTTTAGCAAACCGGCAAGATATCATCGAAATCACTTCTGTGATTGAAGGTAAAGAAGATCCCCCCGGGCTTCATACAGTTTCTCCTTAAAAACCAGCGCGAACCAAGCTGTTCTATTTCGAGTAGGCGGATAGCGACAGAACTTATCATAGACTTTACAAACTGCTTCGCTCATCTCTTCCTGGCTAAACCTAAGATTTTCAGCTATTTGGGTTGCCAATGGCAGCAGATCGTAGAAGCCCGTTCGGATAAAATATTCTTCAAGGCTTAAAGCGCTATGCTTCATGAGAGTTCCCCCTCAATGACCCGTTTAACCATCCGGTCGTCAATAATGCGGTGACCGTTTTGCGCACCATACATTAGAGCATGGGTACATACTTTATTAACGAGTCTTGCTGTTCCGCTGGAAAAACGGTAGATGTCATCAATAGCTGAATCCGAAAAAATATCCTGGGTGGCTCCGGCATAAGTCAAATGTTGTTTAATATAGGCTCCTACTTCAGAGCGGTCATAATAGTTCAGTTTGCACTGCAGATCAATTCGCTGGCGAATCGCAGCGTACGATTGCAATCTGCAGCCGGTCCCAAAGCTCTGTTTGCCCTACCAGAATGAGGGCCATCGGGCTTTGGGCATCCATGTTCATGTTTAAGAGAAACCGGACTTCCTCCAGCATTTCTTTATCCAGAAGATGGGCTTCATCCACAACCACAACCGGCTGCTGATGGTGGACTGCCTGCATCAGTTCCACTTCCCGGTGCAGCTGCCGTTTGGCATCGCCCCGGTAGAATTTAGCTTCATGCCCGAGTTGTTCTAAAAGCCCTTTATAAAAATGGCGCGGGGTAAGTTTGGAATCTGAAATATAGAGCACTTTAAATCTAGACAGATTTAGCGTTTCGGCATAACATCGAATGGTGGTTGTTTTGCCGGTTCCGCAGTCCCCGGTAATCACCGCAAACCATCTGCGTTCAGCTGCGTACTTAAGCCGGCCGAGGGTTTCTTCTAAAGCGGCTGATTTATATAAAGCCTGGGTGGGGATATCCCTGGAAAAGGGGATCCCGGTCAGGTTGTAAAAGGTTTCAAACAAGGCTGCCGTCCTCCTTTCCTAAACTGCGAAAGGAGATGGCGGAATTTTGGCGGCACTGTCTTTCTTTGTTTTTGGAGGTGGCGGCACTTAATAATCTGGAGGAATCTGCTGGTTTAAGCCCTAGGTGCTCGGTAAGCCCGGGCGTTTACCGACGTGCCGGCCAATTACTAATTCATGAGCCTTCCAGGGGGCATAGCCTTTATATTCAATCCTTAGTTCTGTAATATCTGCCGGGTCATAGACAACATCTACGGTACATCCAATAAAATTTAAGCCCACCTCATATTTTTTGCCCATAAAGTTAATACAGCCTGATTTATCTACTTTACGCGTTTCACAGTGTAAAAAGGCGTTTGCTAAAACTTCTGGTTCAATAAAGCGCAGGGGATGGCGGTCACTTCTAAATGCTGCTTCAGGACTCTGGTTATTTTGCAGGGCATGATGCGGTTTATTCTGGTAACACTCACTGAGCCAAATCTGGAAGAGCTCATTTAGCTTATCCAGGGTTTTAGGTTTTTCCAAGGCCGATTCCTTTAGGAAGGAATCTACGGTTTGGTTAAATTTTTCTACCTTGCCCGTGGCCTCCGGCGAGTAGGGCTTTGCATATAGTAGCCTTATCCCGAGTTTGGAGCAGGTCCGGGCCATCCATTTCGTTTTATACTGCTTCCCATTGTCAAAATACACCGCCTCCGGCGCACCGTGTTTTTGGATGGCATTACGGAAACAGTCTTCAACGATTGCCTGGTCTAAAGTCGGATAAAATGCGCCATGCAAAACAAACCGGGTCGCATCATCAAGGAAGGTTACAAGAAACACTTGTTTTTTCGTGCCCCCCGGGCCGATTGGCAGATATGGACCGTATTTTATGTCCGAATGGACTAGTTGGTTGCGGTATCGTTGCTGGAATCTTCTGGCTGCAACACCATTATCCGTATACATCCGCATTTGCCGGCTACTGTAACCCCGCCCAGAGAGTTTCTCTTGCAAGGTAGAACGCTTGATTTCACCAGGTTTTGCTTTGCCTTCCCATTCCAAGATTTG
>JBMNGP010000035.1:0-34568 GCA_050949905.1 Desulfitobacteriia bacterium
TGTATTATCAGAGATCCGTAGCGCAAGTAAAGAAAAAGATGTACAGAGAGAGGAGTGGACTTCAATGGAAGTAATTATTGTCGGCTTGGTTTTGATTGCCGGAGGGGTCTTTTGCAGTGTTTTTGTAAGCAAAAAGCTCAAAAACAAAAATATTGAAATCCAATATATGAAAACTTCCACTATCGGTGAGGTAGAAAAAACCTTAAAAGAAAACGAGGCCAGCGGCCTGCAAGGCTATCGTGAGTTTGTGGAACTAAAAGGAGTGGCTGAGGTGGAAACACCCCAGGAGACACCTTTCACCAAGCGCCAGGTAGCTTATTACGAGGCAGATCTCTACCAGGTTTATGAAGAATTGCATACTTATCAGGATAATAAAGGCAATACCCAGCAGAGAATGGAGAGGAGGGAATCAAGAATATCTAACCAAAAGAGTTCGGGAAACCTGATCTTAAGAGATCCGCAAACCGGGGAACAGGCTTATATCCGTTTAACCCAAATGGGAATGCAGCTGGATACCGTCAAGGATTTTGATAAGTTTGAGCCCCAAAATATAATGCAGCAATATAATTTCTTTAATGCCTTAAGATTTACCCCGATGGGAACAAGAACATTAGGATATAAAATGACGGAAAAAGTCATACCCTTAGGCCATTCCCTGTATGTCCTGGGAGAAGCCTGTCTGGAAAACGGCAGGGTTTATATCGATAAACCTGCGGATAGAGAAAAGCCTTTTATAGTTTCGGTCAGAAATGAATCTGAATTAGTCCAAAGCAATAAATTTAAAGCCAACCTGGCTTTTGTCGGGGGAATTGTTTTGGGGCTGATAGGTATTTCGATTATGTTATTTGGTTAAGGTTAGCGTTTCATTTGGTAATAAAACCTTAGACAGATTAACAAAGATACCATAAGGGGAGAGATGAGATGGGCGGATTATTTAGGGGGAAAAAACAAAAAAGGACTATATACTTAGGCCTGATCTTAATGGGGGTGTTATTGCTATTATTGGCAGCACCTCTCCCTCAGGCTTATGCCCTGGACGATAATCCGCCATCTGAATCTTCTCCCCCGGAAAATACTACCGGCGGGGATGGCGTGACTGGTGACGACGATGGAACTGCTGGCGATGAAGCTACCGGTGAGGACGAAGGAACCGGTGATGACCCGACAGACGACGGTGCCGGCGAAGGTAATGTCGACGATACCGGTAACAGTGACGGTGCCGGCGATGGTGGCGGAGAAAATCCGGATGGCGACGACACCGGCGATGGCCCGGCAGGCGACGGAATTAGTGATGACGATACCACTGATGATGGAACTAATGGCGGTACTGGCGGCGACGGTACCAGCAACGACGGTAACAGCGACGACGAGGGTATCAGCGACGACGAAGGAACCGGTGACGGCGAAGGAACCGGAGACGATGAAGGAGCCGGAGACGATGACGGAACCGGAGACGATGATGGAACCGGTGATGACGAGGGAATCGGTGATGACGAGGGAATCGGTGACAATCCGGCGGGCGGTAACGAAGAAACTCTGCTTGACGGAATGGAAGCAGGAATTATGGGTATCCAAGGTGACGAATTCTATGCTGTTATTATTTCCGGCAGTGTATATGACGCCCTTACCAAAGAAGCCATTGCGAATGCGACCATAAGTATCTGGCAGGGAGAAGAGCAGCTTGCCGATTATATTGAGAATAGCGACACGGAAAAATATGAGTTTACTTTTCAGGGATATCTCGACGCCGAAAAAGAATATACCGTTAGAGCACAGACAGGTGATGAGCACGAGTCATATTCCTGGACTTTTCTGCTCGATTATGGATTATTGGGAGGACAAGCAATTCATGACCTGGATTTTTATCTGGCTCCCACCAAGGTTAAAAACTCCGAAGGCGAGACGGTGGATTCCGGTATTTCCGGCAGTTGGGCCAGTATGGATGATAAGGTTGTTATTGATCAGGATCTGAACTATTCGGGTCATGATTTAAATATTAAGGCGGCACCCGGTGAAGATCCGTTTAAAGAGATCTTTGTCCAAGGGGGTGGTGAAGAAGCCGTTACCATCTCCACCCGGCAAATTGATCCGGGAGAAGGTATCCCGGATTATCTTAACGACTTTTCCACTGGGAATTCAGGTAACATTTCTTTTGAGGCTGCGATCGTCGATATCGGCGAGAATACCAGGATTCTGGCTCAGGCCATTAATAACGCCGGGACGAACTTTGAAGCAGGGAATATTACCATCAAAGCCCAGGCCAGTGCCGGAACCGACCTTTTGGATCTCACCTTGGCTAATGTTGATCATCCCAAGGCCCTTATCACCATTGGCGACGGTGTAATTATTAAAGGTAAAGCGGTTAGTTTTACGGCTGACGCAGACTGTACTCAGGCTTTCCCGCCTGAGGAAGATGACCCGGAAGCCCTGACGGATACCGGAGAACTGGAGTGGCTAACTGAAAAACTCAACTCTTATCTGGAAAAAGGTGCGGAATTTCTCGAGGACTTTTCATTGCTGGCCGGGGTATCAGTTGCCCAAGCTACTTCGTCGATTACTTTGGGAGAAGGCAGCGAAATCTTTGCCGACAGCTTTAATGCTTTTTCTTCTTCCATCATTGCCGCTTCCGCTAACCCCATCGCCATCGGGGCCGGGATAGCAGTAGCAGTTGGCATTTCCGAAGCCCAGGTAATACTGAAAGGAATAATTATCACCCTGGAAGACTGCACCATAAAGTCCTTAACTGATAATACTTTGCATGTAATTGGCAAATCTAAGGGCATTAAAGGTCTTAGCGGCGGAGTGGCTGTAAGTATTTTGCAAGCTGATTCCAGAGTCTCTGCAGAGAGTACTTCTGAATTGCAGGTGGGCAGAGATTTAATTCTGGAGGCAAAGACTATCGAGCGCAATTTTACACAGGCCAGCTCGGTTTTAGATGAGGATGGCAAAGCCGGGATAGCGGTTGCGGTTAGTTATGAATACGGCATAACGGAAGCATTTTTAGGCGGTAAGGCCGACGTCAACAGAGATATTAATGTCAGGGCTCTGATGAGCAGAGAAGAAATTGAGGACGATGTGTTTTTTGGTCTTATTCCCTCGGTCAAGGATGGAGTAAGCGCTATCGCCGGTGTTAATGCTGACCCCGGCGGGGATGTTATCGGTGATGTTGAAGAAACTATAAAAAATGAAATTAAAAATAAGGCTAAGAGCTTTATTCTGGAAAAAATAAATCAATATATTCTTAAAAAATCAAATGAAGCTAAAGCTAAAACCGGCGAGCAAACCAGCCCCTTCGAATTGGCGGCGGCCATTGCAATCTATCTGGACACCAATGCAGCAACAGCTAAAATTGCCGAGAATGCCGAGGTAAGATCAAGGGGTTCTATAGATGTTTACGCCCGGGTGGAAAATCAGCCCCATCTTTTAAGTACAGGGGCAGCCGAAGAGCCTGAGGGCGGTGAGAATCCAGGCGAAGGAGGAACTCCCGGTGAGGGAGGCGGTGTTCCGGGTTCTGGCGGAGGTTCCGGCGACGAAAACGAGGTTAAATTCGCTGGAGCAGCGGCGGTAGCTGTCGGTATCTTCAGCAATGAGGTTACTTCCTTGATCGGTAATGAAGCTAAAGTGGATGCCGCCGGCGATTTGACTGTTCAAGCTGAATATCTCAATGATTATGAATTCAAATACGGTATCGAGTTAATTAAATATCTTATTGAAGAGTATTCGACAACTAATGACGGGTTCCAAACAATAAACGAAGGAGATATTGTTGAAGTCCGGGAGGGTCACACTGCCGGCGGTGATGCCGGGAATCTGTATAAATATATCGGAGATGGCCCTTTAACCAATGTTGATTTGAGAACAATCGATTATACCAATGCGGCTTTATGGGAAGACCTTGGGGCCGAGTGGAGCCATCGTGCCAGAGAATTTATCACCAATTTAACTACCTATTTGGATAATAGTTTCGGAGCAACCAACCTGGCAAACTTCTGGATTCAAAGTTATGCTACCGCGGGTGCGAGCGTTGGAGTGAGCGGCAGCGTATCGGTGATTACCGTTAATAATCAGATTGAATCCTACATTGATGAAGGGGCATGGATTAACCAAATTGATGATTCCGGCGAAACTGGGCCGGTTTACCGCACCGGAAATCAGAATATTAAAGTTCTCTCCCTTCTCGTGGATAAAATAGTATATTTCAGCGGCAATATCGAACTTCCGGGAATTGATTTTAGCAGCAAAAATTTTAAAATCAGCGGTCACCTGGGCGGCTCCGGCACAGAAGCCAAGTATGGTGCCGGCGGCTCGGTTATCGTCTTTATTCAGAATAATACTTCCCAGGCCGCAATCAGGGATCAGGTACTTCTTTATGCTGATAATTTAGAAGTTACAGCCGATACCAAGATCTTAAATGTACTAGTATCTGCCGCGGGTGGACAAGCCGAGAAATTTGGCCTGGAAGGAACTTTCACCCTGCTGGAACTTAACAACCAAACCATTGCCCAAATTTTCAACGGCGCGCGGCTAGTGGTGCCTGGAACCCTGCTGGTTAAAGCCAACGATCAAACTTATGTGGTGAGTATTTCCGGAACGCTTACCAAATCCGGTAATATTGGAGTTGGGGGGACAATAGGCATTAATCTTGTTACCCGGGATACCCAGGCTGTGATCGGTATTCTGGAAGACAGTGCGGACGGCGGTAAACCGACAGGCGGGGAACTGACCGTGTCCGCCGGAGATGTTTGGCTTGAGGCTAGTAATAACGGCTTTATTATTGCCTTAGGCGTAGCCGGAGTTTCCTGCTCAGAGAAGGCCGAGCCCAAAGCAGGAGAAGAAAAGCAAGCTCCTCAAAATGGCGGCAGCTATGGCGTGGGAATCTCGGCGGAAGTAGTGATCAATAACATCCAGGATGAAGTCCTGGCCTATATCCGCCAGGCATCCTTAAATTCCACTAATTTAGTGATTGCCGCCCATAATAGAACGAAAATAATTGCTGTTGGCGGGTCGGCAGCTATAGTTAATAAGGACGGAACTTCAGCCGGAATGGCCGGATCCTATACTCATAACCGGATCGCCAATAAAATCAAGGCCTTTATTGATAAATCCGACTTAAGTTTGACCGGGGATTTAGAGGTTAAAGCCGAAGCTGAAGAATTAATTATCTCTATATCGGCCAGCGGCTCGGCGGCAACAGGTTCGAAGAGCGTCAGTGTTGCCGGGCAGGTGAGCATTAATAGCATTGCCAGTGAAGTTATAGCCGCAGTATTTAACGAGGCGGTAATAACTGCGGACAACATAACCTTAACTGCTGGCGACCAAACCTTTATCCTGGCAGTGGCCGGCTCTTTGGCTTACGGAGGTAAAGGCGGCTTTGGTGCGGCTGTGGCTATAAACGATATACCCATCGAAGTTCTTGGCGGTCAGCGCAATGCCGTTAAGGCCTATATCGAGAACTCCGATGTTCATGCTTCCGGCGATCTTGAATTGACAGCCGAAGCCCATAACTTAATCATAGCCGTGGCGGCCGCCCTGGGAGCAAGCAAGGAGGGCATGGCCGGAGCCGCTTCCATTACCGTTAACACCATTACCGTGGATACCGCCGCCTATATAAAAGGAAAGAAAACGGAAGGAATTACTTCCGAGAAAAATATAATCCTGACGGCAACAGATAATTCCGCTATTTATTCGGTTGCCGGCTCGGGCTCGTTCTCCAGGACCGGCTCAGCCTTAGGGATTGCTGTTGCCTTTAACTTCATTGGCAACACGGTTAACACCTATATCAAGGCAACTGAGCTTCAGGCTGCTTCCCTTACCTTAGATTCCACCTTGAGCGCCTTGCTTATAAGTATCACGGCCGGGGGTTCCGGAGCCGATAAAGTAGCAGCCAATGGCTCGGTAAGCATCAATACCATTCTTGGCGCAGTCTTAGCCTATATTAAAGATTCCCGGGTTACCACCCAATCGGGGATTGAATTAGAAGCCCACAATACGGCAGATATTTGGTCCTTAGCCGGAGCAGTCGGCGGGGCTAAAGAAGTTGCAGTTGGTGCGGGACTCTCTGTCAACTATATCGGCGGCTATGATGCGCTGGCAGCACCATATCAAGTTAATGCCTATATCGAAAATTCCAAAGTAATAGTAGACAATGGGGACTTAAAGCTCGGGGCTTATTCCAACGCGCTTATTAAGAGTATCAGTGCAGTAGGCAGCTTCAGTTCCGGCAAAGCAGCCGTCAATGGGGCAGTGTCTTTGAATTATATTAATATGAATATTGCGGCTTATATCACGGACTGCAGCAGTCCGGACGGGACTCCGGACGAAGAAAGAAAACTAATTTGGGTCAGCAACGACATCCTCCTGCAAGCAGATGATAACACGGCTGTCAGTGTACTGGCCGGTAATATTGCCGGTTCCGGCAAAGCAGGAGTTGGAGCGGCCATAGCCGTGGTCTTTATCGGCTCGCTTAAAGCCGATCCCTTTGCTTCTTATAAGAACAATCAAGTAGTGGACTATGAGCCGGAAGATGAAAGCAGTCCCGAAGAGGACCTTCCGGCTAATGCTTATGATTACCCCGAGTTTGATTTTGAAATTCTGGGATGCTACAGCCAGGTAACGGCCTATATTCATAACTCTGTTGTCGAATCTGAGAGTGGCGGGATAAGTCTTCAAGCCACTGCCAATTCCATTATAGTAAACATTGCTGCCGGGGCGGCTCTGGGTAGTACGGCCGGAGTCCAGGGTTCGCTGGCGCTTAACTATCTGGCTGCCAATGTTTCTGCTCTAATTCAAGATTCCATAGTGGAGGCTGCCGGGGATATCCTTTTACAGGCGCGCACCTTAAGAAGGAGCGATATTCCTTTGACTGCCCTGCAGCCGGAGAAGGATCTTAACGATAACGTGGCAACTGAATTTAACGGCAACCCGGAAGACCCCAACAACGGTACTTTTAAGTTTGCTACCATTCAGGCTCTGGCAGGGACGGTCGCCGGCGGCGGTAAAGCCGGAGTCGGAGTGGCTTTGGCTGTAAATTACCTCTCGCTTAATACCCTGGCAGGCATTACCGGCTCTGAGGCTACTTCCGGGGGCGGGGATATTATTGTCATTGCCGTGTCGGAAAGCGGCATAGCTGCGGTTTCCGCAGGGCTTGCCGGCAGCGGCTCTTTGGCTTTTGCCGGAGCAATGTCTGTTAACTTTATCCGCAATGACAGCCAAAGCTTTATTAGCAACAGTACGGTTAGCAGCGGTAATACCGATACTCTGGTTCAAGACGGACATCATCCCGGAATTACTATTTATGCTGCAGACACCTCCAATATTTTAGCTCTGGCCGGACAGGTTAATTTTTCCGGTAAGGTTGGCCTTGGCGCTGCTGCTGCCTACAGTGATATCAGCAATGAAGTTCAAGCTTATATCGCAGATTCGGAAGACAGCAATAATACCGGTGTAACCAGCGACTCTTACCTGACCATTACGGCTCTCTCCGAGGCAACGCTGACAACCTTTGCCGTAGGTGGTGGTATTGGCGGGACGTTGGCCGGTAATGGTTCTATTGCTATCAACACCATTAGAAATAGGGTAGCGGCTTACATTCTAAACTCCAATGTGGAAGTCGCTTCAGATATTATCTTGACAGCCTCCGATAAGTCCCAAATCGGTGCTATTGCCGGTGCTGTGGGTATCTCCGGGACTGCAGCCATCGGCGGCTCGGTAGCCATTAACTTCATTGGAGGTCTAGGCAATTCCCTGTTGGGTCCCCATCAGATCCTGGCTTATATCGAGAACTCCAAAGTGATTTCTGAAGACGGCGCAATTGCTCTTATGGCTTTATCCGAGGCTACTATTAAGAGTATTAGTGCTGTCGGAGGTTTTTCCGGTAAGGTAGCGGTTAACGGGGCTGTTTCCCTAGACTGGATATATACGGATCTTGCCGCTTATATCAAGGATTGCAGCGGCGGGGATAAAATGGTTCAGGCTGAAGGCGATATTTCCCTTGAGGCTTTGGATAAAACGGCTATAAGTGTGATTGCCGGGGATATTTCCGGCAGCGGCATGTTGAGTGCCGGTGCTTCGGTGGCTATAGTATTTATCGGCAATGGTCTGCTGAGCATCCAAGAGTTGATTGACAATTCCATTATTGAAGATCACCCTTATGAAGAAATATACGAAGATGGCTTTAATCCGGGAGAGGTTGCCCAGCCCGGGGAAGATGATGAGTATAGCGCAGAGCTTCCGGAAGGGGAATATGAATATGACGATCCTCAGTTTACAAATAAGGGGAGTGTACGGGCAGTAATAGTTAATTCCCGGGTTATTTCCGAGGCAGGAAGCGTTGAGCTTACGGCTGCAACTAATAGTATTATTTTTAACATCAGTGCCGGTTTTGCGGTAGGAGGCCAGGCCGGAGCATATCGCGGCTCGGTATCAATCAATTATCTTCATAGTGAGCTTTTGTCCTGGATTGATAATTCTACGGTGGAAGCGGACTTAGACGTATCCCTTCAAACTTTAACTGTGAATAGAGATTGGATTCCTAAGGGAGCACTTCAGCTCGAGTGGGATGACGAAGCTGTCAATTCCTTTGAGGGGCAGCGCTATGGACAGTATGAACAGGAAGAGGATCCTGTGACCACAGATCCGGTAAGCCCGGATAGGTTTGTAGCTATCCAATCCCTGGCCGGAAGTATTTCCGGCGGACTTACGGTAGGTCTGGGAGCAGCTTTAGCCATCAACCATATTCACAATGAATTTACAGCCGCAATTACTGGTTCCCTAGTCACAGCCGGTCGGCAAGTTAATCTTCTGACAGAAAATAAGGCCGGCATTGAGAGCATTTCTGCTGCTATTGCGGTTTCCATCGGTATTAAAACATTTCCGTTTTCCGGTGCCGGAGCGTTGTCCCTGAACTGGATTGCTAACGAAAGCAAAAGCTTTATAGCTGCCAGCACTGTTACAGCGGGTAATGTTGCCATCGAAGCCGCCAATACCGCTTATATTAACTCCATTTCCGGCCAGGTCAACGGCTCCTTCGGTATAATTATGATTGGTATTGTGCCCATACCTACAGGTGCCGCCTTTGGTGTAGCCGCAGCCAGCAATGAAATAAACAATAACATTTCTGCCTATATTGCTGACGATACTATTGTCACGGCTGCCGGAAACGTAACTCTTAAGGCTCTTTCCGCTGCCGCTATCAACACAATTGTTGCCGGGGGCAGCATGAGTGTTTGGGCAGGGATTTCCGGTACCGTGGCTGTGAATATCATCAAGAGCGTAGTTGAAGCTTATATCCAAGACAGTGAGATTACGGCCTTAAACAATATTTACCTTCTGGCCGATTCCGGCAGTTTTATCGGCAGTTACGGCGGTGTTCTAGGGACGGGAGTGATTGGCGTAGGGGCTGCAGCGGTGGTGAATATCATCGAAAACACTACGCGGTCATTTATTCAGAACTCCGAGGTCATGGCAACCGGTAATGGTACTCCCTTGGCAATATTAAAATGGGATGATAACGGCAACTTAATCACAAGCGCTCAGGGTAGCGGCTTAATCCTCATCGCCCATAGCTGTGATGAAGTGACTGTCTATACCGGCTCCTCGGCTTCAGGGGCATTTGCCTTAGCGGGGCAGGTATCGGCTAACTCGCTTACCAATATTACCCAAGCTTTTATCGCCGGCTCCGCTATTAATACTGCTCAAAATCAGGGGCGGCAGGTTATTATCCAGGCTCACCAGGATACAAGGCTGGCTATTTATGCCGGCAATCTGTCTTACGGCGGAATGGCAGCAGTTGGAGCTGTGCTGAACAGCACTTATATCAGCCATGATACCCGAGCATATATTTTGGCTTCCGATGTTTATGCCCTGGACGGGGTGGAAGTGTTGTCCCTTACCAATTATGCTCCTTTAAATGACGGAGCCCCGGACTTGATTATTGCCGGAGTAGCTTTGTCTCAAATGGTCTCCTTGGCAGGTGCGGTGTCGGCCTTTATTATGGAAAATGAGAGCAAAGCCTCTATAGAGAACTCTACGGTTTACTCCCTTGGGGATATTACCGTTAAGGCCGTGCATCAGGTAAAAACAAAAATTTATGGCGGAGCAATATCCGCATCGGTATTCGCCGGCGAAGGCGGCAGTATTGCTGCCGGCTCCCTGGCAAATACTGTTCTGGCCCAAATAAAGAATTCTACTATAAATACTGTCGGGGCTCTTTGTGTTATTGCCAAGTCCAAAGACGATATTGACTTAGTTGTAGGAACCGGGGCTGCCGGGGCTGGGTTTGGTGCGGCCGGAGCAATATCCCTAACGCTGATTGAAACCATTACCGAAGCTTGTTTGCAAGGGTTAATTAACCAGGATGAAGCCTACCGGCCAGGCGGCCTGCATGCTCCGGGTATCAGTCAAATTATAACAGTACTGGCCGATAACCAGACCAATGTCCACTCTGTCGGCGGAGCTTTCGGTGTGGGTATCGGCAGTGGGTTCGGCGCAACGTTGGATTTAATCAGTATCCAGAACCAGACAAAAGCCACAGTGCAAGCGGGCAGTAAGCTATATTCTTTAGGGGATGTTACTGTTAAAGCTTTATCGACTAAAAACATTGATTCTTCGGCTTATTCCATCGGTGGCGGAGGTCTTTTCGGTCTTTCCGGAGCTATCTCCATTATTCTGATCGGGGCAGCTATTAATGAGGACAGTGAGCCTGACTTTAATCCAGGTTCGGCCTTAAGAACTCAGCTTGCTAACGACTTATCTTTGGATAGCTTAATCTATTACACCAATGAAGAGGGGGCTAAGGTTTCCCGTTTGCCGGGTCATCTGGGAGATAATATCACTGACCTTATTAAAGTTTTTGACATGACAAGGCTGGCCAAAGTTCTCGATCCCAATACCGCTTGCAGTGCTCAGGTCACTGAGGCAAAAGTGGAAAAAGCTGCTAATGCCAATAATCGGACAGAGATTATTAGCGAAGGAAAAGTAGTTATTGAGGCTGTCAACACCAATAACATTATATCCAAAGCCAATAATGCCGCGGCCGGCGTGGGATTTGTTACCGGTGGGACTATTGCCAGAGTAATAGACGAGGAAAAAACCCGGGCTTATCTCGGAGATTATACCTATATCCATGCCCAAAACCTGGCCATTCGGGCCGCGTCCCATGATACTGTTGATGTCACTAGCTCTGCCGCTTCAGGGGCCATAGGGGTTGGCCTTCATGGTTATCTGGCAGAGGCTAAGGTAGCCCCGCTGCTTGAAGCTTATATCGGCAATTTCGCCCAAATATATGCGGATCAGGATATCAGGATTGATGCCGAGGTAACTCCCCAGGCAGCGACAAAGGTTGAAAGCATAGATCTCGGCGGTGTCGGAAATATTGGTTTTTCCGAAGCCAATACCCTGGTAGAGCCAGAAGTAAAAGCCTGGATTGGAGATCATGTTCTGGCTTTGGCAGCTTCTCTGCCTCTGACCGGAGAACCGACCTTGACCCTTTTGGACCGGGCGGAATTAACCGGAAATCCCGATTTGGAATTCCGGGGCTATACTATCCTGATTGAAGGAGAGTTTACCTTTATCCGCGGCGTAGTTCTGTCCGGAAATCCGGAACTGGAGTTTGAAGGTCCGGCTATTGTGGAAGGCGAGTATACTCTGATCCGGGGGATAGTTATGACCGGCCAGCCGGAGCTTGACTTTGAGGGCGGCAATGGCCAGATCGATGAAGAAGCTGAATTTACCATTATCAAGGGAGCAGAAGATGAATATTATACGCTCACAGCATGGATAGAAGATGAAAATGATAATCCTCTGGGCTTAGACCTGGAAAATGCGATTCAGATAGGGGATTTAATATATTTAAAGAAAACAGATATTTTTGGATCGGAAACGGACAAATTCCGAGTTATTGATGTTCAGGATAATACCCTAATTCTTGATGCCCAAGGTGAGGTTTCGCTTGGAGAATACTCCGGCTATGCACTCCACTGGGAAAGAAACACTATTACCCGCAGTACAGGCAGCTGGAGCGAAGACGGCTTTAAGCCCGAGCAGACCATTATTATTGAAGGAACTAATAATGACGGTTTTTATACAATCGAATTTATCAGCGAAGATGGCCGTGTCCTGGGGATTGATTTTGCTACTTTGTTGGCAGCTGAAAGCATAGAAGCTAATAATGAGGTCTTAATCATCAGCGGGGTAGTAATGACGGATTATAGCAGGCTGGAATTTGAGAACGAAGAACAAAGGTATGAAAATATTTCAGGCGCTGTTTTTACTCCTGGTGAAGGTGAAAATGATACGCTAATAGTACAAGTTGACTCTGCTTTAAGCGGACTTAAAGTGGGAGATTATATCTCTCTTTGGGATAATGGCCAGCAGTTAACCGGCAAGTTTCAAGTGATCGGGATTGATATAAATCATTCTGGATGGCCGTTTACACCTGAGACTTACACGCTGACTCTTGCTACCCAGGGCGAGGTTTCCGAGGTAGAATACAGTAATGTAACCCTGCTGCGGCAAAGGAATAGTATTACCCGCAGTGATGGGAACTGGAATGAGAACGGTTTCCAGGCAGGAGATCTGATTAATGTCGAAGGCACTGCCCACAATGACCGTCAGTATACCATCTGGGGTTTAAGTAAGGACGGGCTTACCATATTCCTTGACCCATCATTAATCATTAACGAAGAAACTGTTTATAATTGGAGCCCCCCCGTCACTATTTACGCCAACAGGGGTTACGACCGCTTGCAGCGGATTGGAGCACCGGAGGGCTGGAGCTGGCAGGATGAAAAGATCAAAGCCGGAGATCAGATTATCCTGAGTGTAACAGGAGAGGAAGTGTACAGCGGCGAGCACGGGATAATTGCTATCCTGGAAGACGGTACTTTAATCCTGAACACTTATGGCCGGTTTATTGATCAAACAAATTTAGAAGAAGTAGAAGCTATAGTTAAACAGAACATTCCTTCCACCATTACCCGTAAAGATAACGGCAGCTGGCTCACCGACGGCTTTAGTGACGGGGATACCATTGTGGTATCCGGTACCAGGTATAATGACGGCGAGTATGAAATTATTGCCATTAGTGCTGACGGCAAAGTCCTTATTTTAGGTGACGGTGTTAAGCTGCTCGATGAAATCGTCAGCCAGGACAATATTGTTCAGGAGCTGAGCGGCGAGT
Organism: Desulfitobacteriia bacterium; assembly: GCA_050949905.1. Lineage (GTDB taxonomy): Bacteria > Bacillota > Desulfitobacteriia > Desulfitobacteriales > Syntrophobotulaceae > DUML01. Next base: position 13,178 of record JBMNGP010000035.1, read on the forward strand.
TTACTCTTAAGGACGAAACTCATAGTGATGAAAACGGTCAGGAAGTAACCAAGGTTATATTGGAGCGCACGGACATTCCGGGCTGGAGCTGGGAGGAGTTAAAGCTTCGGCTGGGGGATTATATTCTCATAGAATCAACGGATCAAAATGGAGAGGAACTACGCTGTGAGATTATAGAGATAAACGACGATAAACTTACATTAAACCTGTCGTCTGTTCTAAACTTAGACGAAGGCATTGACTTTGTTAAAGTCAAAATGGAGCTGCTGCCAGGCGAAGCAATGATTCGGGCTGCCGGAATTAAAGGGCAGGATAAACTTACTTATAACGGCAGCGAAAAATGGGAGGATTTCGCCAACAGCAGGGGTGAGCAAATTAATGTCGATGACTTTATTACTGTTATTACTCCCGGGACGGGCGGCAACGAGTTCGGCCTTAACAGCGGTATTTATCAGATTATTGGTTTTAGCGAGGATGGCAAAACTGCTATTTTGGATACCCTGGGGCTTGTCCAAAACGGGTCGATCAGCAATACCCAGGTCAGCAAAATCATTTCTTCCGAAATAACTCGTGAAGAAGGGGACTGGCTTGCCGACGGGTTTGCTCCCGGGCAGATGATTCAAATTACAGGTGCCGGTAGGTCTGAAAATAACGGGTATTTCGAGATTTTAGATATTATTAATAACGGCAAAACCTTGAAATTATACCGGGACTTTGAACTTGCGGATGAGGATATATCAGGTTCCAATGTTTCCATAGTTGCCGAAATACCGGACCGGATTATCAGAAGCAACGGCAGCTGGGCAGAGGATGGTTTTGCCAAGGGTCAGACAATTCGTTTAATTGGCGCTGACCTATATAATGGCCTCTATACGGTAGAAGATATCTCTGCTGACGGCAGGGCGTTAATTCTTAATATCGACCATGTATTTGAGTACCAGCAGTTTGAGGATCTGATCATCGTAATCGAGGGGCTGCATGAATCAAGTATAATAGTTAATGCTAAGGTCAATCTGCCTTCGGACGGTTCCGGAAATACCGCGGAGGCCGAAGCTTCCGGAGTAGGCGGAGCTGTGCTTCTAAGCGGAAGCGGTGTTTGGGCTGCGGCAGAAGTTAACCCCATAGTTAAAGCTTTTATTGGCCAAAATACTAATTTGGAAGTTGACGGAACCGTGGAGATCATGGCTTTGACTTTTACCAGTCAAAAGGCTTATGTAGATACGATTAATGTCGGCGGTCTGGCTCTAAGCGCCAATTCAGCGACAGTATCAACTAATTCCGTGATTAGGGCAGATATCGGTAGCAGCACCTATCTTAAAGCATATGAACTGCTGGTTAAGGCCTATGGTCAAGAAATAAATTATGCCAAAGCAGTTTCCGGCAGCGGCGGCTTGATTTCCGGTTCTGTTGCCCAGGCGTTAACTCAAAACCAAAGCTATACTCAAGCCTCTGTAAGCAGCGGGGCTAACATTGATGCTGTCTATTTTGCTCTGTTTGCCGAACACCTTGCCGGATATAACTGCAGGGTTAATACTTTTAATGCCTCTGTGGCGGGAGGAAGCGGCGGTTTAGCCCAAAACTCAGTCCAGGCCGATATTTTAGCCCTGATCGGAGCAGGGGCGGTCATAAATGCTTACAATATAATGATTGCTGCTGATAATTATTCGCTTAAAGACTGGCTGAGCGGCGAAGATGACAATAATAACGTACTTTCCGGATCAGGCGGCGCTGTAGATTTACCTGCTGCCAGAAGTAATACCGAGATCAGCCAATGGTCCAAAATATTAGTTGATATCGGCTCAACCTTAAACCTGCTGGGGGACCCCCTTCATCCAGGCAACTTAAATCTGGCAGCTTTTAACATGCTTATCGCCCGAGATAAAGTGAAACTTAATGCTCTTGGCGCTATCACCGTGGCCGGGGCGGAATCGGTTGTTAATGCACTAGTAAACAAAGCCGAGGTTATAATTAATGAACATGCCAAGCTGAACAGTACCAGTGATATCAATATTTCAGCGCATTCCCGGGCCGATTTGGATACTTCTGTTTATATTGAGATCCGTGGAGGAGCTACCAAAACCGAGGCCAAATCTTTGGCTCAAGTGAATGTCGAGAACCTGATTAGGATTAACCCCTTTGCCCAATTGTACTCCGAAGGCACTGTCAATCTGCTGGCAGGAAAAAATATTTTTGATGATGAAAGCTATTTAAAAGCCCACTCTAATACTGAAGTTTATAATTGGGGCGTTATTCCTTTCTCATCCCCGAGTGCCAACAGTCTGGCAAATTTAGGCAATTTTATTACTGTCGCTGAAAACGCTTCCATTAAAACAGTCAGCGATACAAACCTCTTAACTGAAAAAGGCTCAACACACACGTCCGGTATTGTATTCGGCACCGATTATGTAAGAGACAAGCTCGGTGCGGAAATAAGAGGCGGTACCGGTAAATATAACGTAGACTCTGTTGTCCGGGTCGACGGCTCCATTGAGGTCGGTCTGCGAAGCCAGCAGATTCTGATTATCGACGAGAACGGCAACGTGGATGAAAATGAGAGCAGTGACGAAATATCTATATCAGTAAAGAAAGAGACATTGCATAATCATATCCTGGATGAGATTAGACAGCTTAAACTCTTAGCCGTGGAATATGCCGGGACAGAAGCAGGAGCTGCTTTTGCCGCCCAGATTCGTTTCCTGGAAAGGGAACTGGAATTGATGGGCTATAATCTTTCCGGGGATAAGCCCATAACACCTGTCTGGATTGATGTTATCGTGGTCAGTGATATACGGGCCGAACAGCCCAATATCAATATTATATCTGAAGATGGTTCTTTGGTTGGTACAGGTGTATTAAACGCCTCTAAGCAGGCCCCTCTGATTAAGATTATCAATAACAGCCCTTATTATCTGAAGCTTAATTCCCTGTATATACCTGAACGCGAGGGCGGACTCGTTTTCTTTAACAACTGGCGCGTGTCGGGACAGGATCTCAATGCGGGGATAAATGAACGCAATAAACCGGAAAAGAAAGGGGCAAATTTGGTAATCACAACCAGGGGATCAGACCAGGCTCCTCCTTCCCAGATAATTGTTAAAAACACTCATCCCGGTGTGTCCGGCCGGGCCCCGGATATTCAGATTCTGGGAAGTGTTAGTAATGTCGGAGCCCAGGGAAACCCCGGCGAAGTCACTATTACCAGCACGGGAGGGATATCGGCTTACGCCTCAATCGAGGCCGGCACTCTGACTATCGAAGCCGGAGGAAATTTCACCCAAAGCTATACCGAATCTTTCTTTGGTGCGGGCGGATCTCCACGGGCTCATTGGGGAAGCTTTGTCAGTCAGGTTCAGAATTCTTTATACAGCTACCCCTACTGCTGGGTATATGAGCCGAATCCGCTTAATCCCTTTTCCAATATATTGCAATGGAAACGGGTGGATTATTACGACGAGGCTATCCAAAATGTTCTTGATACGCCTCCTACAGGTTATATCAAAGCTGATAATATCTTTATCGCTGCCCGCTGCCTAAATATTAACGGCCTGATCGAAGCTGGACATGCTTTATATGAAATAGAATTTGCCGATGAAACTAAAACTCAAATTGAAAACTATAAGCAAAGCAACCGCCAGTCTCTGAATTACAAGGACTATCCTCTGTTCCGTGATGATTCAGGTTATTATTACTACTATGACCCGGTCGAGGATGCCATTGTTTTGGAACCAATTGCTGTCCGCGGCGGCTATATTGAGCTGTTCGGACAAATCATCAGTACCGGAAACGGCAGAATTGTAGCTTTAGACGGCTACGGAACAATCGAAGTTAACAACCAGACCGGCTATAACCTGATTGTCAAAGGCCTGGATACCGGGATAGGCAGTCCGGGAGTAGTTATCATAACCGATACTGCTCGGAAAAAAGACGGAACAGAAAATGTCTATCTTACTACCAAATATGAACGCCAGGGTAATAATGTCAGTATCAGCACCTGGTATACGGATAACAGAGGCCAGATAATCAGCGAATCTACGGTCGGGGAGAGTGAGGCCCTTTATCAGCCGCAGGAAGGATGGCGTTATGATTGGGTTATGGGTCAAAGTATCGGCGAAAAGAGAGTTATAACCCGCGTTACCGCAGATTGGTTAGGAATTGACTGGCTGGCCAAAGACCCCGGAAGCATAGTTTCCGATGAATACTGGAAGATAGGAGCTCCCAGGCTGCTGCCGGAGGGAGAGTTTCTTAGGTTTAGTCTTGGCGAAAAAGATGAGCCTTATATCTATAGGTATACTTACAAGGAAATGAATGATTGGGAAGAAAAAGGCAGTAGTGATTGGAGTGAATCAACCTGGTATGGAAAAACATACTACTATCTGAAAACTACTTATGAGCGCGGTAGTATGGAAGTATATTATCACAGCATTAAAGCCGATTATCCCATCAGCATCGAGTTTGCCGGCAGTTCGCAAGGTACGGTTATAATTAACTCTAACGGCAATGTTATCATTGACGGAGCAATTAGAAATAGCCAGGGAAGCACCTCCATTAATACGGATAAGGGTATTTATTACCACAGTAGTTCTCCAATCGCTTCTAAGAATATCAACTTGCAGGCCGGTACTGGTATAGGTGTCAATCTTCCCGTATTGGTGGAGCTTAGCGACGGGATAATTAATGCTCAGACTACGGCAGGGGACATCAATATTAAAGAACTAGAAGGAGCTTTGCAAGTCGGCCAGATAATAAGCGCTAACGGCAACATCAAACTGGAGGCCCAAACTAAGATCATTGGTGCCGACAACAATTCCCTGGTCAAGGGCAAGCTAATCGAATTATTAACTCTTTACGGGTCGATTGGTTCAGATATCTTGCCATTAATAGTCGACAGCGGAGCGGGTACAGGTCAGGGAGTAAGTGCTCTGGCTTCGGGAGATATTTACCTTAAGGAAAGCACGGGCTCCTTACAGGTTATCAATATAACTTCTCAAAACGGCGATCTCTATATTAAAGTGCCCGGCGGCAGCCTCCTGGACGGCAATCCGGACAACTATCAAGGTAACTCGGATCTCTTAGCTTTGTGGGATGCCGCTTGGATTAAAGATGAAAATACAGCTCAGGAAATTTATGAATTCCTGGAGGCAGTCCGCGTTAAAGTCTTAAGCAACACCAATTACTGGAGTAGTGACTTAGATTTGGCGGGCAAGAATATCAAGCTGGAAGTGGCTGCTGATATAGGACATACCGAACAATTCAGGATCGATCTAAGCGGCGGTCAAGTAGGCTTGAATCAACAAATGCGCACCATCCTGGCCGGAGCTAAGCCGGAAGAGGTAAGCTTCTACGATGCTCAAGGTAACTTAATTGTCGATCCCAGCCAACCAGGCAGTCAGGTGGCTTATCTGCTTATTGATATTTACCGTCCCCTGACCATGCTGGCTTCAGGAAAATCACCGGCTGAACCGGGCAAACTTAAGGTTCGTGCCGGAGGGCATATTTTCCTGAATTCCGAAGAAAATCTTAACCTGGAGACTGTTGAATCCACTGCAGGCCAAACCATCATGCTTAAAACCGCCAAAGGAATCTATAATGCTTCCGCCGCTGGAGTAAATATCATCGGCGGCGACCTGGTTCTGGAAGCTGCCGCCGGTCCTTTGGGCACGGCAGACTCCCCACTTATGCTGCAGCTTATTGCCGACTCTGCCCTTGCCGCTCGTTCCGGTACGGAGATCTATCTGAGGAGTATTCAGAGTGGGGGCAGTGACGGAGACTTAAACATTGACTTGATCTATGCCCCTGGCTTGGTCAACGTGATAGCCGGTTCTCTTCAGGCAGCTAATCTTGGAGAAGATGCCAATATAATTTGCGATAATTTGGTCTTAACAGCTTCCTCGATAGGTAGCGCCGGTAACTTCTTACGGATTGACCTCTTGGACGATGCCGAGTTAGAGGCTGCAGCCGAAGGCAATATTTATTTACAAGAAATTGCCGGAGATATGAATATTGATACTGTTACATCTGCAAATGGAGATATTAATCTGCAAAGTGCCGGAAGCATAAATCTGGGGCTTGTTACCTCTGAGAACGGAGAGATCTATCTTCATGCTCAGGATTCAATATCTAGCTGTAATGATGATTCCAACCCCAATATTCAAAGCCAAGGCAGAATTGAGTTAGCAGCTCTTAATGGAGACATCGGTTCAGCTGCTAATTACTTAAATATTTATACCCTTGCCGGTGGGACACTAACTGCTACGGCCAAGCAGAATCTCTATCTTAGAGGGGTAAGCGGAGATCTATACCTGGATGTAGTGTCTAGTCAGAGCGCAAACGGTGTAATCTATCTCTGGGCTGAGCATAGCATTCTTAATGCTAAAGCGGACGGAGCCAATATAGTTGCCGGCAAGGTTTATTTGAGCACAGCAGAAAATATCGGAGATAAGGATAAGTACCTGCATACGGATGTTGACTATTTGGAAGGTGATACACTTAACGGTTCTATCTGGATTGACAACGACGGCGATCTTCTTATAGGCAATGTTACGGACAACGAGGGTATTACAAGCGCTAATTCCTTAAATCTGGTTATTTCCGGCAAGCTTACCATAGCAGAAAATATAACTTCATTCGGCGAAATTATTCTTACTACTGAAGACTTAAGCATAGAGGGTCAGGATATAGCAGTTCTTAACGGGGTAACTATCCGCTCTCTCAATTCCATGGTTGAACTGCAGGCAGGAGATAACATTCTTCTGGAAGAAGGTTCTGTTTTAGAGGCGCAAACGGAAGTTAGCTTAAAGATAGATTACAAAGATTTAAGCGCTGAAGATGCTGATCCAGGAGTAGGCGGATACTTAGAATTATACGGCGAAATCCAGGCTCCATTCCTTCTGATTGGCGGGCAAGCTGATGACGATCAGATTTTAATCAGCTCCGGCAGCTCACTGCCCCATACCCTAATGCAAACCGGCAGCGGCGATGACCTGATTACTTTGGATAAACTTCAACCCGTCTTAGGGAGTTATGAAGAACAAAGAGCTACAATTACCCTTGACGGTCAAGAGGGCAGCGATCAGTACGTTATTAACCTGTCAGGCTTAAGCAGCTATCTTATTAACATTGACGATAGCGGCAGCAGCCAGGATGACGAGGATCAACTGATAGTCAATGCCACCGATAATGACGACCAGATTCTTATCCGGCAGAATTTTATTGCTTTGCTGAATGAAGGGTTAGATTTAGACGGTGACGGTTATGCCGATGTGGAACGCATTAACTATAATACTTCAGCGTTCTTTGCTGAAGAGTTAGGGGTTTGGCAAGGCTGTACTTTAGAAGAGATAATTATCAATGCCTTAGCCGGTGATGATCACGTGATCTCCGATGATACCAGCACCTACTTTACTATTAACGGAGGGGAAGGGAATGATATCTTCCAAATAGCCCAGGTGTTTAATTCGGCCCGTGATGCTCAGGCCGACATAGCACCGGAGGACTTTTTCCGGACGGTTGAAACCACTCAGGGCTACTTAAGCAGAGGGATAAGTGCCCGGATGGATATTTACGGTGGAGATGGCAATGATCATTTTCTGGTCTACCATAATAAAGCTCAATTAAAAATTTACGGTGAAGGCGGCAATGACAAATTCCTGGTGCGGGCTTTTGTAGTACTTGATACCAGCGGTGATCAGAAACATACCAATATTCATACCGGTGAGGGCATCAATGAAGTAACTTATGCTATTAATGCCCCGGTCAATATAGACGGAGGAGATGGTTATAATACCCTGGTTGTTCTCTTAACTGAGTATAACGACCATGTTGTAATTACCGAAAACGAAATTTATGGTGCAGGGCTGACTGTTACTTATGTAAATATTCAACGCCTGGAGATTGACGGGCTGGCCGGCGATGACGTCTTCTACGTACTGAGTACTGCTGCAGGTGTAGAAACTGTTCTCATCGGACATTTAGGCAGTGATACCTTTATAATAGGCGGTGAGGTACCGGACAATGTAATTAAAGATGAAAATGGAGCATATCTCAGTTTTGTCGCGGGACACCAAACCAGTGCTCTTAAAGGAAAACTGACCATCATAGGCGGTATAGCTGAAGGTGCGGATCGCTCCTTGACTACAGCAGTAACCTTGCCGACTGAAACCAACCGTTACATTCCTACCGGTTCCGGCTCCTCCTTTGGCGAGAACACCTTAACTGATGAACAGGCTGGTTTTACTGCTGAAGTACTTGGTTATTTCTTAGGAATTCTGGATGAAAAAGGCCAGATAACCCAGTTGCGCCGGATCGAATCCTACAGCGGGCAGACGCTTACTTTGGATTCTGCCTGGGATGTATTGCCGGCAGACGGTGCTCAGTATGTGATTCTATACACCAGTCCTAACCTCTTTGTCGATGAAAATACCCAAACCGATTGGCTTTTAATCTATAATGACCAGTCTATGACAGATGACGAGGGAGAACTTAATGCAGACAGGGTTAGCGGTATAAATACTTTGACCGGTTTGAATATGGAGCAGGGAATTGAATCCAGAGAACTGGAAGGGATGGAAATCTGGCTGGGGCAGGGCAGCGATACCTTAACAATTCATGATACCGTTCAGGAAACCCCTGTAATAATTCACGGCAATACCGGTGATGACACCTTCAACCTTAACTCCGGCAAAGGCGCTATCGTGATCAATGGAGATAGCGGTGACGATTACTTTAACATAGTGTTTAATAAATATGCTCAAGGGAATGTAACTTTAAACGGCAATCTGGGAGATGACTATTTCAATCTGGAATTTAGCCCCGAGTACTTCGAATATGTAACCTTAAACGGCAATGAAGGCGAGGATACCTTCAGCTTTGCCGACGGAGTGGTTCTAAACGGCCTAATTAACGGTGGGGAAGGCCTGGATACTCTGGACTACAGCCGTTACACGACAGCCCGCTATATAAGTATCCTGGGCTGGGATAATGCTGGCTACTATGGAGTCCAAAGCGGTACCTCGGATAGAAATACCCCCACCGGGCCCTTATGTACAATTATTGACGGCTTCATCGGAATTAAGCGGATAATTGGGTCTCCGACTGGCACCGAGATAGCCCCAGAGATAGATGGAGACAAACTCTACAGTATCCTGGAGGAAAATGGAGAGTGGACGCTGGATGGGGATAACAGCATTTATAAGGCTAAAGATGCGGCGGATGCCGAAGGTAACCCCATTACTTTAAACTTTATAAATTATGAGTTCCTTTACGGCAGTAAACTTGATGATAAGTTTACCCTGGTAGGTCAGGAATACGGCCGGTTATTCGGAGGCAGCGGCGACGATACCTTTATCCTCTTAGATGGGGCTTCGCTCAACGGAGACATTGACGGCGGCGGAGGCAATAATACCTTAGATTATCGAGCCTATACCACGGGTGTAGTAGTTAATCTTACCACCTTTAGCGCCACCAATATCAGCCGCTCGATTGTCGGGATCAACATAGTCTACGGCGGTCAAGGCAATGACTATCTCAGAGGTGACAGCGGGGACAATATCTTAGCCAGCACCGGCGGAGAAGATATCTTAGAAGGCTGCTATGGTAATAACACTTACCTGATTTTTGAAGGATTTGATACTGTCCGGATCATTGAAACCCTACTGGGCGAAGATACCCTGGACTTTTCCAATGTTACCTCAGATCTCAGCTGGCAGCTGAAAGAAAAAACCGTAGCCAAACTGGATCTGGATGGAGAAACAGTGATTGGAACAGTGAGCTACGGAGCACTAGATGGGGAAGAACAAACTGAAGGAAACAGCCGGGGAGATAGAATAAAAACCCTTATTGGGGGCCAAGGCAGCACCAGATATATCTTTAGCGAAGGATATAAATTACCTGCAGGGACCCGGATAGATGGCGGGATAGGTTTTGGGATCCTGGACTTTGCTAATTACGGCCAGGTAAGTAATGTAAAACTTACCGGCGCAGATACCGAGGGCTACAGCGGAGAGCAAGCAGCAATACCCGGTGGGTTTAGAAATATAAAACAAATCCTAGGAAACATAAGCACCGCCAACACCTTAAGAGGAATGGATACAGACAGTACCTATACCTTCGCCGAGGTTTTAGATACAGATACTGGAGAATACGTGGACCTTTATACGGTCAACGCCAACGGGATAACCTTAAGATTTGAAAACTACCAACATTTGACAGGCGGCAGTGGAGATGATACCTTTGCCTTTGTCGGTAACGGCAGTTTTACCGGAAGCATAGACGGTGGAGAAGGAACAAACTGGCTGGATTATTCCCAATACGAACCAAGACAAGAGGCAGAAGAAGACGGAGAAGACAATGCAGAAGATAACGGGGATGAGAATGGAGAAGATAACGGTAACGGAGAGGATAACGGAGAGGATAACGGAGAAGAAAATAAGGGAGTAACCGTAGATCTGGCGGCAAATCTAATACCGGGCTTAAACGGAACTCTCCTGAGAGTTAAGAACATCATTGGTACACCCGCTGATGATACCTTGCTTGGCGATAGTTCCCCCAATATCCTAATCGGCGGCAAAGGTAAAGATCACTTAGAAGGCCGGGGCGGAGACAATACCTATATCTTTGAAGCCGATTGGGGAGCAGATACGGTCATTAACTCCTCCGGGCAAGGAACTTTAGACTTTAGCAGTATTAATGAAAACCTGACCGTAAACTTAAAAGACTTGGCCACAGTAGGCTATGACACTAACTTAGTGACCTTTAAAGGTTTAATCTTAATTAAGACAGGCTCGGGAGATGACCGGATTAATATTACGGCTAATTACAGCCTGGACATTGACAGCGGCAACGGTGAGGACACCTTCAACTTTGGTACCGGCGCAGACTATAACGGAAAAATAGATGCAGGCAACGGGAACGATACCTTCCACTTTGGCGCCAATGCTCTCTTAAGGAGCCAGATTAACGGCGGTTTAGGAGACGATACCTTTAACTTCTCAGATAGCGCCAGAGTTCTGGGCAACCTCGACGGCGGCGAAGGTTATAACACGCTTAACTTTAATAGCTACGGCTCAAGCATAGCCTTTAATTTGGCAGCTTGGCAGGTTACTAACCAAGCCCAAGCGGCAGTTCTAAGTAAATTCAATAATATCCAAAAACTGATTGGTGGCAGTATAGACGGTGCAAACGATACTTTGAGAGGTCCTAACGAAACGACTAACTTTAACATCACCGGGGAAAACGCAGGTAAGATTACCTGGAGTGCTTATGATGCAACTACAGGTCAAACAAGAGATTATATCCTGGAATTCTCAGCTATCGAGAGCCTCATTGGCGGCAACAGTGATGATACCTTTGCCTTCACGGAAAACGGGCATCTGACAGGTAGTATCGAGGGCGGAGCAGGAGATAACTGGCTGGATTACAGCAGCTTCAACCAAGAGAGCTTACCGGAAGCAGAGCGCGGAGCAACTGTCAATCTGCTGGAAGGAATAGCCCAGGGCTTAACAGGGCTTATAAGCGGAGTAAATAACATTATCGGCACGAAATATAACGACATCCTCACAGGCAATCTAGCTGATAACATCATCTGTGGTCTCGCCGGTAACGACACAATAAAAGGAGTCGGCGGCAATAATACCATAAGCGGCGGAGCAGGCGATGACGAGCTCTACGGCGGCAGCGGTACAGATACCTTTATCTTCGAAGAGGGCTGGGGTCAGGATAATCTCTACGATTATGAAGAGGAAAGCGGAAACGGAAATGGAGAAAACGGAGGAGCGGAGAACACCGGAAGCTATACCCTGGACTTCTCCAGCCTTACCGTGAGTCTTACTCTGACTTTCTATCAGGAAAGCTTAAGCGGAGAAATCCTGGATATCCTGGCAATAACCGCTGAGAACTCTGACAGACTCCACTATGCAAGTAAATTCCCCGGAGTTCTCAAAGCAGTCTACAGCGGTTCAGGCCATGACAGCTTTAACCTTAATAAGCTAAGTGAGAATAGAACCACTTCTCTCTACGGAGGTGACGGAGACGATAAATTTATCTTTGCCGATGGAGCACTTTTAACCGGTGCCCTTGATGGCCAAAGCGGTACAGACACCCTTGATTTCAGTGCTTACCAAAAAGCCCTAGACGTAATTCTTGCCGTCTTAGGCCAAAGCGGCTTCAACGGCACAGTAAGTGAGCTTAACGCCTTAGAATCAGAACCAGGCTTAAGTGTAAGCTTTGCCAATATCAATAACTTAATGGGCAGTAGTTCGGCTGATAAGGATCGTCTGAGCGGCCTGAACGTCCCGGGCACCTTCAGACTAGGCAGCGGGCAAGATGAAGGTACTGCTCAGTATGTAAGCGTAAGCGGCGAAATGATGCTAACCTTCAGTGCCATAGAAATCTTAAGAGGCGGCAGCGGAGACGATACCTTTGAAATAAGAGGCGAACAGACTTATGACCTCTTTGGCGGGCAAGGGGAAGACACCTTTATCTTCCTGGATAAAGCTAAGCTAAACGGCCTTATTGACGGGGAGGGCGGTCAAAACACCTTAGATTTAGCCGCATATACCACCGACCTTCAAATAACCTTAACGGAATTAGGAGAAATTATCGGATTTAAAGGAATACTTCAGGGTCTGGATTCCCAAGGCAATCCGGGAGACTTGTTAAATAGCTTTGACAATATCACAGTTCTAATAGGCGGGCAGGGCTCCGATACCTTAAAAGGCAGAGCTGAACCTTCCGGCTTTATCTTAACGGAAAGCCTTACCGGAACATCCGGTTATTTAAGCGGTGGGCAGACCTTATACTTCAGCTTTTGGGAAACCTTAATAGGCGGTAGTTGTGATGACCGTTTTGAAATCCATGGCGAACAAACTTACAACCTTTACGGCGGAGCCGGTAATGACACCTTTGTCTTCCTGGATAACGCCAGACTTATAGGCGATATCGACGGTCAGGAAGGCGAAAACACTTTAGATTATTCAGCTTACAGCACCCCAAGAGAAATTATCTTTAGCGGAGTGGAAGGCCTTGATAGCGATGGCGATGGTAATGCTGAAGGAATAAATGGGTTTAACGGTAGAGAAGCAGGAACTTTAAGCGGAACCTTCACTAATATCAGTCACTTTATCGGCAGTAAGAGTTCCGGTGACTCCTTACAGGGTATGGATGAAGCCAGTACCTGGACTTTTGAAGGCAGCAGGATAACCTATACTAATAGCACCATAGAAGATATTCTTGAGAACACCTCTTTAGACAGTGTCCAAATTACTCTGACAGCTATAGAAATCCTAATCGGCAGCAACTTAGGTGATACCTTTAACCTAAGCGGCAGCGTACCTTACTCCTTAAGAGGCGGAGATGGCAATGACAGCTTTAACTTCGCAGATCAGACCACTCTCCAGGGCAGTGTAGACGGTGGAGCAGGTGAAGACACGCTAGACTTTAGCGCTTACCAAACTGCCCGCAGTATTCTTCTTACTGGTGCAGGGGAAAATGGTTTCTCCGGTAAGGAAGCTGCCCTCATAGGAGGATTTAGCAATATTAACATCCTGATAGGCAGTGATGCCAGCGCTAACGATACCTTAAGCGGCCTAGATGCGGAAACCACCCAGGATGGGGAAGCTAAATTTATCTTAGATGCTAACGATACTAACGGCACCAATCCCCGTTACCTAACCGGTGCCTATGAATTAAGCTTTAGTGGTTTTGAAAACCTGTACGGGGGCAGCAGCGCAGATCTTTTTGAAATCCACGGCCAGCAGAGCTACAACCTCTTTGGCGGAGCCGGCAATGATACCTTTAAGTTTATGGGCGCGGCAGCCTTAGACGGCACTATTGACGGCGGCAGCGGAGTAAATACGCTTAACTATAAAGAATACCAGGCCACCGACGGTAAAGGCATTACAATCAACCTGGGTTCAGGAGAAGCTTCCGGAGTAACAGGCCGAGTAAGCGCAATCCAAAGCATTATCGGGTCCGAATTTGCAGATGAATTTACCGGCGACGATGGTGATAATACCTTCATCTTTGAAGATGGCTGGGGAGAGAACTATATCAACCTGGGTAAAGGTTTAAATGTTCTGGACTTCTCTCAAGTAATGGCTAATCTCACAATTACTATTAGCGAGGGAAGCATCCTGGTTACTGACGGAATAAACATAGTTACCATTAACGGGACTACAGTTTATCAGATTATCGGGGGTCAGCGGGATGATACTTTCCAAATCGGTGCTGATTACGACGTATTTCTTGACGGCAATGGTGGTAACAATACCCTGGATTATAGTGAGTACGGTTCGGCGGTAACCTTTGACCTGGAAGAATTTCAGGCAACAGGAATTATGGGCTTTGAACAAATAGAGAATTTAATAGGCAGTAACCTGGCTGGTGCAAACGATACAATCATAGGCTCCAACCAAACGACCAACTTTAACATCACCGGTGCAAACACCGGTAAGATTACCTGGAGTGCTTATGATGCAACTACAGGTCAAACAAGAGATTATATCCTGGAATTCTCAGCTATCGAGAGCCTCATTGGCGGCAACAGTGATGATACCTTTGCCTTCACGGAAAACGGGCATCTGACAGGTAGTATCGAGGGCGGAGCAGGAGATAACTGGCTGGATTACAGCAGCTTCAACCAAGAGAGCTTACCGGAAGCAGAGCGCGGAGCAACTGTCAATCTGCTGGCAGGAATAGCCCAGGGCTTAACAGGGCTTATAAGCGGAGTAAATAACATTATCGGCACGAAATATAACGACATTCTCACAGGCAATCTAGCGGATAACATCATCTACGGTAATGCCGGTAACGACACAATAAAAGGAGTCGGCGGCAATAATACCATAAGCGGCGGAGCAGGCGATGACGAGCTCTACGGCGGCAGCGGTACAGATACCTTTATCTTCGAAGAGGGCTGGGGTCAGGATAATCTCTACGATTATGAAGAGGAAAGCGGAAACGGAAATGGAGAAAACGGAGGAGCGGAGAACACCGGAAGCTATACCCTGGACTTCTCCAGCCTTACCGTGAGTCTTACTCTGACTTTCTATCAGGAAAGCTTAAGCGGAGAAATCCTGGATATCCTGGCAATAACCGCTGAGAACTCTGACCGACTCCACTATGCAAGTAAATCCCCCGGAGTTCTCAAAGCAGTCTACAGCGGTTCAGGCCATGACAGCTTTAACCTTAATAAGCTAAGTGAGAATAGAACCACTTCCCTCTACGGCGGAGAAGGCAATGATATCTTCCGGATCAACACGGATACTGCAGTATCACTCTACGGCGGAGATAGAGATGACACCTTCTTGATTAACGTAGTAACCTCTGTGGCCCTCTACGGCGGTGACGGAGACGATAAATTTATCTTTGCCGATGGAGCACTTTTAACCGGTGCCCTTGATGGCCAAAGCGGTACAGACACCCTTGATTTCAGTGCTTACCAAAAAGCCCTAGACATAATTCTTGCCGTCTTAGGCCAAAGCGGCTTCAACGGCACAGTAAGTGAGCTTAACGCCTTAGAATCAGAACCAGGCTTAAGCGTAAGCTTTGCCAATATCAATAACTTAATGGGCAGTAGTTCGGCTGATAAGGATCGTCTGAGCGGCCTGAACGTCCCGGGCACCTTCAGACTAGGCAGCGGGCAAGATGAAGGTACTGCTCAGTATGTAAGCGTAAGCGGCGAAATGATGCTAACCTTCAGTGCCATAGAAATCTTAAGAGGCGGCAGCGGAGACGATACCTTTGAAATAAGAGGCGAACAGACTTATGACCTCTTTGGCGGGCAAGGGGAAGACACCTTTATCTTCCTGGATAAAGCTAAGCTAAACGGCCTTATTGACGGGGAGGGCGGTCAAAACACCTTAGATTTAGCCGCATATACCACCGACCTTCAAATAACCTTAACGGAATTAGGAGAAATTATCGGATTTAAAGGAATACTTCAGGGTCTGGATTCCCAAGGCAATCCAGGAGACTTGTTAAATAGCTTTGACAATATCACAGTTCTCTTAGGTGGCCAGGGCACCGATACCCTCAAAGGCAGAGATGAATCCTCCGACTTTATCTTAACGGAAAGCCTTACTGGGACTTCCAGTTATCTAAGCAGTGAGCATATTTTATACTTCAGCTCTATGGAAACCTTAAGAGGCGGCAGTGAAGATGACCGTTTTGAAATCCACGGCGAACAAACTTACAACCTTTACGGCGGAGCCGGAAGTGACAGCTTTATCTTCCTGAATAACGCCAAGCTTATAGGCGACATCGACGGCCAGGAAGGCGAAAACACCCTGGATTATTCAGCATACAGCACCCCAAGAGAAATTATCCTTACCGGAGTGGAAGGCCTTGATAGCAATGGCGATGACATTGGTAATGGTAATGCCGAAGGAATAAATGGGTTTAACGGTAGAGAAGCAGGAACTTTAAGCGGAACCTTCACTAATATCAGTCACTTTATCGGCAGTAAGACCTCAGGCGACTCCCTGCAAGGTATGGATGAAGCCAGTACCTGGACTTTAGAAGGCAGCAAGATAACCTATACTAATAGCGCCATAGAAGATATTCTTGAGAACACCTCTTTAGACAGGGCCCAAATATCTGTAACAGGTATAGAAATCCTAATCGGTGGTGCTCAGGGAGATACTTTCATAATCAGCGGCACAGTACCTTACTCCTTAGTAGGCGGAGATGGCAACGACAGCTTTATCTTCGAAGATCAGGCCATCCTGCAAGGCGGTATAGACGGCGGAGCAGGTGAAGATACCTTAGACTTTAGCGCTTACGAAACTGCCCGCAGTATCATATTAACTGCGGTTGGAGACAATGGTTTCTCCGGCTTGGAAGCTGCAGCCACCGGAGGGTTTGCCAACATTAACAGCCTGGTTGGAAGCAATACCAGCGCTAACGATACCTTAACCGGTCTAGATGCGGAAACCGCCCAGGATGGGGAAGCTAAATTTATCTTAGATGCCAACGATACTAACGGTACCAATCCCCATTATCTAACCGGTTCCTATGAATTAACCTTCAGTGATTTTGAAAACTTGTACGGCGGCAGCAGTGCTGACCACTTTGAAATCCACGGCCGGCAGAGCTACAACCTCTTTGGCGGAGCCGGTAATGACAGCTTTAAGTTTATTGGCGCTGCGGCATTAGATGGCACTATTGACGGCGGCAGTGGAATTAATACTCTGGATTACAGCGGGTATGAGCAAAAAGATAGTCAAGGCAATGACCTGGGGGTTGAAGTTGACTTATCGACCGGCTCGGCCTGCACAGTGATCGGCGGCTTAGAAGGCCAGGTTCAAAACATTAGTAACCTCATTGGCAGTGCTTATAACGATAGACTTATCGGGAATAACCGGGATAATGTTATCACGGGCGGCAAGGGCAATGATTATCTGGAAGGTTTAGGCGGCTTTAACACTTATATCTTCGAAGAGAATTGGGGCATTGATAAAATTATTAACTCTTCCGGCCAGGGAACCTTAGACTTTAGCGTTCTGGGAGCAGAGCAGGATATGCTTATTAACTTGCTGGCGAAAACTACAATTACTTCCGGGGCCAATACTTTGGAATTTGAAGGCTTAAGCCTTATCCTGGCCGGTTCCGGCAATAATGTCTATAACATTTCCGGCAAGCATAAAATCGACCTGGTTGGCGGCAGTGGCAACGACTCCTTTAACTTCTTGGAGGAAAGTATTCTTGAAGGCTACATTGACGGAGGAGAAGGCACTAACGCTTTAGACTTTAGTCAATATACCAGGTCAGTAACCTTCAACCTTGCCAAGCAGCGAGTTACTAACACAGCTGAAACAGTCGTTCTCAATCAATTCAGCAATATCCAGAAGCTTACCGGCAGCAGCTTAGTGGAAAACGACACCATCATAGGACCGGATAAAGAAACAGAATACATCATTACTGGAGCAGGCAGCGGCAGTTTAATTTGGGATATAGTTGGAGGAGCCTCCAATACCATAGACTTCTTAAATATTGAAAACTTAGTAGGCGGTAGTTTTGCTGACAGATTTGTCTTGAGCGGCAGCGGCCATCTAACAGGTTTCCTTAATGGCGGCGGCGGAATTAATACTCTGGATTACAGTGAGTATGACCTAGGAGATCAGAGCGGAGTAAGCGTCAACCTAGCTACAGGCTCAGCCACAGCTATTGGGGATAGCGCCGAAGATATGGTCACCAATATTCAGGTTTTGATAAGCTCACCATTTGACGATAGCTTTACCGGTCACGAAAGCGAATCGAATACCTTTATCTTTGAAGATGGCTGGGGTAACGATACGGTAAATCCTGGCGGCGGCTTAAATATCCTGGATCTTTCGCGGATGACTAAAGATTTAGTTATTACCTTGGATTGCAGGGCAGAGCTGCTGGAAGAAGAAACTTTATACCATTACCAGATAGAGGTTAACCATCTCGATTCTGATACCCAGGCTCTCCTTAATAACCTGGTAGTCTCCTGGGGCAAAGATAATAACATCATCCAAGAAATCTACGGCAGCCAGGGCCAAAACAAATACTACCTTAAAGCTGATTACACCGCAGACCTTTATGGCGGCCAAAGTGACGATTTCTTCTATTTAGCCGACAGCGTAACCTTAACGGGGCTTCTGGATGGTTTGGGCGGCAGTAACACTATTGACTTTAGTGCCTATCAGACAGGCAGAGATATAACTCTTAGCGGGCTGGGTGAGAAAAGCGGCTTTAACGGAATGGAAAAGAGCCTAACCCAGGGATTCTACAATATCAGTGTTTTAGTTGGCAGCAATGCGGCAGATGCCGTTGACAGCTTACGAGGAGCAGATGCCGAGGCTACCTATATTTTAGATGCCACCTTTGTCGACCAAGATATCTGGAATAAGTATTACCTGAAGCAAAACGATACCGTAATTCTAACCTTCACCGCTTTTGAAATTCTCCATGGCGGCAGTAAGGACGATACTTTCCGGATAAGCGGTGAGCAGCAGTATGACCTCTGTGGTGGAGCCGGCAATGATAACTTTAGCTTTGCCGACGGGGCAAGACTGGTGAGCAACGCTAACGGACAGTTAGGCAGTCTTGACGGAGGAAGCGGCCAGAACACTTTAGACTTTTCAGCTTATACCACCTCCCGCAACTTCTATCTACTAGGCTTTGGTTTAATCACCGGCTTTAACGGTAAAGAAATAAGCCTTACCGGTGAGTACAGGAATATAACCAACCTGATCTGCGGAGAAGCAACCGACTCCCTCAACGGCCTGAACTTACCTAATGCCTGGCAGATTAGCGGAGAAAACAGCGGCAGTTACAGGGTTAATAACAAAGTCTTAACCTTTACCTTTATAGACACCTTAAACGGCGGAGCTTTGGATGATCACTTTACTTTTACAGACGATGGTAGTTTAAGCGGCCATATCGACGGCCGCAGCGGTATAGATACTCTCGATTACAGTTCCTGCCAGGAAGACATCATGGTTAATTTAACAGCCAGTCAGGCCAGCAAAGCCGTTGGTGGAATCAGCAGTATCGAAAACGTCACCGGCGGACAGGGAGATGACTTAATTATTGGCAACGATAAAAACAATGTCTTAGCAGGTGGTCCTGGAAACGACATCATTTATGGTCGCGGCGGAGATGACACCATCTTTGGTGACGCCGGCAATGACGAGCTTTACGGTGAAAAAGGTAATGATACCATAGACGGAGGTTCGGGCGACGACTACTTAAGCGGCGGGGATGACGACGACACCTTAATCACCGGCGGCGGCCATAACACCTTAAGCGGCGGCGAAGGCAGCGATAAAGCCATCGTAGCTTACCTGTCGACCTATGAAGCGCTTTTTGAGGATATAGAAACCTGGGTATTCCTGCAGCCTCCTCCGGTAGACCCGCCCGGCGGTAGCGTTAGCGGCGATAGCGGAGCAGATCCTTTTGTCGAAGTGAGTAAGGATATAGACAGCAGTACCGGCGGTACGGTTGAATTCAGCGGCGGTTCCATTATCATTCCGCCAAACGTCCTCCCGGGAGATGCCACCATAAGCGTCAAAACTTTAAGCCCCGGCGAAATCCAAAACCTCCTGCCTGCTTCCTTAGCTTTAACCTTAGGCAGTGAAGTCTATGAAATTATAACCAGCGGGGAAACCTATTTCGGGGCAGACAACTTTATAACCATAACCCTGGAATTTGACCCTGGGAAGCTTGCCGCAGGCCAAAGACCGGTAATGCATTATTACGATGAAGAACAGGGTGAATGGGTAGAAATTGAAACGGAAATAGCCTATAACGAAAAAACCGGCAAGTGGGAAGCAATAGTACAAGTCAACCACTTAACCAAGTTTGCGGTCTTGGGTACTTCCTGGCGGCCTTACCTTAAAGACAGGTACCTGACGGCTGTGGCCATCTCCCAGATGGGCTGGGAAAAAGCAGATTATGCAGTCTTAGTCCGGGGGGATAACTTTGCCGATGCCTTAAGCGCCGCTCCTTTAGCCCATAAATACGGCGGGCCGCTCCTCTTAACCCGGCCGGAGGAAATCTCTAAAGACACTCTTCAGGAATTAAGAAGATTAGGGGTTAAGAAGCTCTTTATTGTGGGCGGAAATGCAGCCATATCCCGGGATGTAGAGGAAACAATCAAAGACTTGGGCATAACAGCAGAGCGTATCTCCGGCAGCGACAGATATGAGACAGCGGTCAAAGTTGCCGAAGAAATCGGTTTAGGCTCAGAGAAAAGTGTCATTATAGCTAACGGGCATAACTTCCCGGATGCCCTTGCGGCTTCGGCTCTGGCAGCCAAGCTGGGAATGCCGGTTCTCCTGACCAAGCGGGAAGCCTTACCGGAGAGTGTGCCAGGCTACCTTGAAAGGAATGAAGTAAACGAAGCGTACCTGGTAGGAGGGTTAAGGGTAATCGACAGCATGGTGGAAGAAGACTTAAGCAGGCTGACTGCGAAGACTGAAGGTACGGAAAGAACTGAAGGTACGGAAAGAACTGAAGGTGCTGAAAGAACTGAAAGAACTGAAAGAACTGAAAGAAGTGCAGGCATTAAAGTCACCAGACTGGCCGGGGAGGACAGATATGGGACTAACCTGGCAGTATTAAAATACTTTGCTGCTAGCATCCGCTGGAAGAACCTCTATATAGCTACAGGTAAAGATTTTGCCGACGGCTTAACCGGAGCAGTTCTCGCTGCCCGGACTTCCGCGCCGCTTATATTAACAGGGGAGGTTTTGTCTCCGGCTGCGGCTCTGTACCTGCAAAGCATGCTTGAGCCTGCCACGGAAGTAACGGTGCTGGGCGGCGAAAGAGCGGTGCCGGAAGCTCTTTTTAATAGAGTAATGGACTTAATCCCGTAGATAAGATTGCAGCCTATGGCGTTTGCTCTATTGCCCTGGCTTTTCCTCCCCTA
>JBMNGP010000036.1:0-6654 GCA_050949905.1 Desulfitobacteriia bacterium
CAAAATCCCAGTAAGATTTGGCGGGTTGTGCAGAGGGCTTAATTCTATGCAATCCGTAATTACTTGCTTAACTTCTTCCGTAATAAATACTGATTCACTGATCTTTTCTCCGCCATGAACAACTCTGTGCCCTACAGCATCAATCTCCGCTAAAGACTTAAGAACCCCATATTCCGGATGGACAATTGCCTCGAGTACTAATTTAATAGCCGCAACATGATCCGGTAATTCGGCGGTTATGATTTCTTTTTCTCCGTCCGCGGGTCGATGGGTAAGCATAGCTCCCGGAAGTCCGATTCTTTCAACCAACCCTTTGGCTATGGGGTTTTTAGTCCCCATATCCATAAGTTGGTATTTTAGTGATGAGCTCCCACAATTAATGACGAGAACTTTCATTAGCGACAACTCCTTTACTCTCTTTCTACCCTTTTAAATTCAAATCCCCAAGTCTGCCTTGCAGTGCCGCTCTCGATCTACGAAGTCCCCACATTACCATAACTATCCCTCTAAAAATCTTCTTTCCACTCTGATTTCCTCTATTTTTAGCCAGCCCGTCCTCTACATCAAATTTTATCACATTAGAAGCTGTTATGTAACTTCAGGTAGAGGATCTTACGCACTTTACTATTTTAAGCGAAATATTTCGCCAAGGCAATATTTAAAAAGTATTATAAAACAACTTTTCAATATCTTGGCTGGCAATAATTCCAAATTTTTCTTTGAGAATTCAACAGCTTCCCTGTTCATATACATTAGATTGTGGAGCATCAAAAGGCTGGTGATTCGGTGAAATCTGTCCTCAGACTCTTTCCTTTTTTGCTGTTGGCCGTAAGCATGTTTTACTATCCTCAAGAAGTACTAAGATCGGCTGCGAAGGGCCTAAATCTGTGGATTAACTATGTCCTGCCGGCTTTATTGCCCTTTTTTATCATTACCGAACTCTTAATGAAACAAGGATTTGTACATTTTCTCGGTGTCCTGTTGGAACCGCTCATGCGCCCCCTCTTTCGTCTGCCCGGCAAAGCTTCTTTTGTCCTGGCTATGACTCATACATCCGGCATTCCGCTGGGCGCTATTCTCACCTGCAAATTGAGAAGGGAAGGTGAAATCACCCAAATAGAAGGCGAACGCCTCTTGGCCTTCACCAGTAACCCCAGCCCAGGCTTTATGTTTGGAGCCGTAGCTTCCGGAATGCTAGGTAACCCGGCTTTAGGAATAATTATTGCCAGTTCGGTTTATCTGGCCAATCTTTTGGTAGGATTTATCTTTCGTTACTATGGCCCGCTTCCCAATAGCCGGCTCAATTCTTCATTTTCCCTATCTCAAGCCTACCGGGAATTAAAACAAACCCAACTGAAAAACAAAAAACCGATCGGTGAGCAGTTAGCAGACGCAATCAGAGACAGCATAGCTACCATCCTCCTGGTCGGTGGTTTTATACTATTTTTCTCAGTTATTACGCAAATGATGACTAGCCTTAGAATCAGTACAGTACTCGCTCAATTCCTGGCGCTAATTCCCGGCGGATTGCTTTCTGCAGCAGGCGGAGAAGCTCTTATCCAAGGGCTTATGGAAAGTACTCTGGGGTGTCAAGCCGCGATAAGCGCTTTGGGGAATTTAAATTCCCAAATTGGATTTATCACCTTTCTGCTCGGCTTTGGCGGCTTATCGGTCTTTGCCCAAGTAGCAAGTTTTACAGCTACAACTGATCTTAGGTTCCTGCCCTTTGTTATGGGACGTATCCTCCATGCTTTTTTAGCCTTTCTGCTGAGCCAAATCTTACTTCGTTTAAGTTTTATGCCAACCATGGCCTTACCTACATCCCTGACCACAGGAAAGGATCTTTGGCTGCTTTCCTTAAAATGGAGCTTTTTTTATTTTGTCCTATCCATCTTGCTTTTGCTTGCTAGCGGCTTTTTGGGGCATTTATTGACCAAAACAATCCCCTTGAAAAGTTAATCCTGCATATTATTTTGGATTTTTTCGTCCCAGCGAGCCATGGCATTCAATTCTTCTCTGTTAGTTTTTAAGGCCTTCATGGTCTCTTCCAGTTTTAATTCCACATCATGCAATAAATCATCAGAATATTTAAGAGCTCCGATTTTAACCTCCCTGGAATATTGGTGGGCTTTCTTGACAATATCTTCAGCATAAGCCCTAGATTGCGCTACAATCTCATTTTCTTCAAGCAAATATTCAGCTTGTTTTTCGGCTCGCTCCACAATTTTTTGCCCTTCATCCCGAGCATTATTAATAATGCGTTCACTATCATCAAGAATAAGATTCGCCTGCCTGATTTCTTCCGGTAAGGCGGCACGGATTCCATCTAAAATCTCCAGGACGACTTCTTCATCAACCATTATTTTGCCGGTTAGAGGTACTTTTGTCCCCCGATCCAAAATTTCTTCCAGTTGTTCAACCAGATCCAATAAACGGTTTTCCAAAACTCTATCCCTCCTTGTGCATTTCAGTTTCTTGCAAAAACCATATTTTAGTATCTCCGTAAACCTTGGTCAGCCTAAGCTCAAAGGGTAATATATCTTTAGGCAGTTCTTCATCAGAAGCCGTTTCAATAATAATAACCCCAGAAGGATGCAAAAGGGTATTTCTTCGTAAAACGGACAATACTTTGTCCACCATTCCTTGATGATATGGGGGATCAAGAAAAACTAAGTCATATTTTTCTTGTTGGTTTTGCCGAAGGAAACAGTAAGCATCCATTTTATATATAAGAGTGCGTTCTTCAGCTCCGCTTAACGCTCTATTTTCCTTCAGTACTTCCCAGGCACTGTTATTCTTCTCAACCAGAACTGCTTGTTTGGCTCCTCTGGAAAGCGCTTCAAAGGATAGATTACCCGTTCCTGCAAATAAATCCAAAACCCTAGCATTTAGTACTTTGTCCCCAAGGATGTTAAAGATAGCTCCTTTAATCTTATCAGAAGTGGGGCGGGTTTTTAAGCCTTTGACTGTTTTGAGGCGGCGCCCTTTCCATTCTCCTGCGATAATTCGCATTCTCATGCTTTCCTTCCTACATTATAAAAGCATCTCTTCAGTTTTAAATACTATTTTTCTTTATTCTTTAGTATATCACAATCTTATTTAACATGAATTCGGAATGTGGATAAATTAAAGTCTGTGGATAACTCCTACTTACCAACAATTGGTTATTTATTGTCTGTTTTATTCATATTTGATGAGACTAAGTCTGAAGCATCTATTTCACCTTCTCTTTTAGGGTAACTCTAATAAGACCTATCAATCTAAGGCTTTTGAAAACTTCTTACTTGAATTAGTTGCGCTTAAGCAGCTTTTGGAATTGGTATTTTTGGACTTATTCGCTCAGCAAATTCCTTCGCTCTTTGCTGCATCACAGTTACAATGGCTTTCAGTACTGGAGAAGCAGCTAAGCGGATGTGCTGGTAGCGGCCATTGCCGACAACATTTCCAGGCACTTTCAGCACCACCCGACGGATAGTTTTCACCTCACAACGTTGTAGTGAATCTGGAAGAAAAGCCTGTTTAAACCATACAACTAAGTTATAAGCGATTACCTTAATCCAGCTAAATAGCAGATTTGTCATCATAGAATGCAGGCTGTTTTGTTCTATGGCATATCCCTCTTTTATTTCGTCAATGCGGTTTTCAATATTGGCTCGCTGGTTATAGGAACGTATAAGGGGTAATGGTTTTAGTTCCGTATTCGTGATGACAGCCTGATATGAGTAGGTGGTGAGCATCAAAGATAATTGATCTTTTGTAGTCTGCTGTGTTTCGTGAGATTCCCGATAAATAACGCAGCGTCTAGCCTTGGTCCATTTGGTCAGCAGAATGGGAATATCCGCAGCAGCCCAATGGTCATCTTCTGTAGCAAAACGAATTTCCTCTTCTTTTTCCGCAAGGGTCTCCCAAAAAGCGGGGTGTTGCTCAAGATAAGAGATTGCTCTCTTTACGGTAGCCTTCCTGGGCAGTTTGAAGATATAGTACCAGCCCTTTTCTTCAGCGTAATTCATTACCTCTTGGTCAGCAAAACCGCAGTCAGCACGAATTCCTTCAATGATGTATTCTGGCGGCAGCATCGCTTCAACTTCTTTGATAAAAGAAAGGAAATCTTTCATTCCATGAGTATTACCTGGATTTAATTCCATATGAAGCAGCTCACCTGTTTCGGCGATAAAAGCTACCCGTACTTTGTAAGAAGGTCTTCCGTGGTAACGGGGATTATATCCATTAGCTCCACCTTCCTGCTCGCCAAATAGAGTAATGACTGTATCATCAATGTCAATCCAGACTAAACGTTTAGCTTCCAACTTTGCTTTTCTGTGGAGGAGTTCTTTATTGATAGAAA
Source organism: Desulfitobacteriia bacterium (assembly GCA_050949905.1). Classification (GTDB taxonomy): domain Bacteria; phylum Bacillota; class Desulfitobacteriia; order Desulfitobacteriales; family Syntrophobotulaceae; genus DUML01. The sequence continues at coordinate 4,346 of JBMNGP010000036.1, forward strand.
TAAGTTGAATAAGATGACTCCAGTTTAGTTTCTTCAGGAAAGTGCGGAAGGTGCTTTCATCTGGAAAACGTGTGAGCTCCTTAACAGTCAGATAACCTGGATCAAATTTGAGAGCATCCATATGGGAGAAACGGGTATGGCCGAGGATGGAACAGTCAATGAGATAATCAATAAGCTTCCTAGCATTGTACAAGGTATTTTCCTTTTGTTCCATAAAAATCCTATTACTAATTATGTCATCAAGGTTAATAAGATCTTTAAAAATCTCTATAAATTGAAAGTTCGCAGCTTCAGTTACCGAGTTATTGTCGAAGGTAACAGTACGCATTTTCTTCATAACTTTTTTAATGCGTTTGCGTTCCTGTAAAATTTTAGGTCTGCGTTCTCTTCTTGTTTTTCTTGTTTTTTGTTCTGGCACTTGGTGGTGGTTTTGTGCTACCATAATGTTGGGACACTTCCTCTCATGGTTGTTGTTTGGTCACTATAACCATTTTGACAGGAGGAGCTAAGTGTCCTGTTTTTTTAATAAAAATTTTTATGCTTTTTTTATTTTGGAAAGCCTTGGTACTGTTGGATAAGAGCTATTTTTTAAAGGCTACTTTCCGAATCCATGTTTAAAGATAATTATCTAAAATGAATATCTCCTTGCCAAACATAACATACTAAAAAAAGTTTCGAAACTACAACTTTTACCTTCTCATCATAATTCTTTTTTGCTGGCCAAACGGCCAGTTCTTTTCAACCCTGAACTTTGAAACATTTTAGGAGCAAAGCTATCATCCATGCTCTAAAGTTCTTATGTAGTGCTAATGAATATCTATCCAAAATTTTATCCGGGAGTGCTTATTATGAAAAAGTCCAGTCTCTATCAAAACATGAATATTTATCTCGATTTGGCAGTTGAAGCCCATGATTTGCTGCGCGGTGAAACCGGCAGTGAAGTTGCAGGGGTGATTATGAAGAAAGAAGAATACCCTGAGGCGGCAGTAACCAAAATTACTATTACCAACCAGAAAGGCGAAAAAAAACTTGGGCGCCCCAAAGGCAATTACATAACAATTGATGCCCCGGCCATCAAAGATAATAATTTTCAGGAACACAGAGAAATAAGCAAAATTTTGGCTAAACATCTAACTAATTTGCTAGACTTTAAAGAAGATACAAATATTCTAATTATTGGCCTCGGCAACTGGCAAGCCACTCCGGACGCTCTCGGCCCGAAAGTTGTGGAAAAAGTAATTGTTACTCGCCATCTATTTTATTATACACCTGAGGAAATGCAGGGAAAGATGCGTAAGGTCTCGGCAATCTCTCCTGGAGTCCTAGGACTAACGGGCATCGAAACTGCGGAAGTAATCCGGGGATTAGTCGAACACGTTCAGCCTGATTATGTTATTGCGATTGATGCTTTAGCAGCCGGTGCCCTGGAAAGAATCGGCACAACTATTCAACTGGCTGATACCGGAATTAACCCTGGTTCAGGAATAGGCAATTATCGTAAAGGCCTGAACGAAGAAACCCTCGGCTGTAAAGTAATCGCTATAGGTGTGCCCACCGTTGTTAATGCCGCTGTTATCGCTCATAAAACAATTGAAGAACTTTTGGGGCAAATTGAATCCGAGCCATCCCTGGCTAGGTTCTATAATCCGGAAAATGAGCGAGTCCTCATGGATGTTATGGAGCGAGCCCTTTCTCCTTTCAAGAATAGTTTAATGGTAACCCCTAAGGAAGTTGATGATTTAATTGACCGCAGTTCCCGGATTATAGCTAATTCTTTAAATTTATGCATTCACCCCGGCATCTCAGATGAAAATATGGAAACCTACCGGCAGTAAAGCACATTAATTACAGATGCCGAGATGGCTAAACACATACCAAAAAGTCCCGGCTCCAAAAAGTTCCCAGTTTAAAAAGGTTCTCGAAAATAGTATTGAAGTAAAAGTAAAAATACGGCAAAATATATCTTATAATTCTCTGAACTGAAAGCAAAAGTTACTATTAGCAGGAGGAATTATGACAGATTCTAAATCGATAAATCAGCAAACAGCCAAACCGCCGCTCTGGACCAAGAACTTTATATTTATTATGCTTGTTAATCTTTTCGTTTTTTTGAGTTTCCAGATGCTTCTGCCTACGATGCCTTTATATGTGCAGGCGTTAGGAGCAACAGAAGATATTGTCGGGTTAGTTGCCGGAGTTTTTACCATAACAGCCGTAATTTTACGCCCCTTTGCAGGGCGCGCTTTAGACACCCAAGGACGCAAACGGGTTTATTTTTTTGGTCTAATTATTATCATTCTCTCAATTCT
>JBMNGP010000037.1:0-99226 GCA_050949905.1 Desulfitobacteriia bacterium
ATAGAATTTTTTAGGCATGTTGTTCGCGATGGGCATTCCGGCGGTGACAGTCATCCTTCCTTGACTTATAGCGCAGACGGCATTCTTTATTATGATATGTACGACGGTAATAACTCCCTCGATCTACGCTTACGACGGAAAAGCTGTTTCTTTACTGCAAGAGAATGCCTTTCAGCCAAATATATCACCGGATGGCAAATACTTAGCCTATATTTCTTTGGGGAACAACGCGGATAACTATAACCGGACTTCGGCCAGGTTGGAAATTTTAGATCTTTCTACGGCCAAAGTTATAGGATCCATAGCCGGGAATGGAACAATTCAATGGGGGACACCTAATAGCGAAGGGCAGTTTGACACTGTTTATCTGGCGGAACAGACTTCTTTAAAGTCAATAAAAGTAGGTCCTTCAGGGCTGGAATTGGCAGAGAATCTTGAAGTCGGCGGGCATCCTGTTTTCATAAAGTCCAACGGACGAATGGAAATATATATTGAATGGCCGGGAAAGGGAAGTTCCCAAACCATCTGGAAAAGAGTAATTGAATTGTCCCATGAAAGACAACCAACAAGGTATCCGGCTGTTCAACAGACTCCTGCTAATATACCTCAACAACAGGCAGCGAATAACGAGGTTATGCCGTCGGATGTTATAGTGGCGCTCAACGCTAAAGATTCGGGAGAAGAAAACCCCGAGTACAATAGAATCCTGGCCACTGTTGAATTGCCAAGATCCCTGGGTATTTCCCTTCCTAATATTGATATAACCAAAGTTCATGACACGCATCTGTTATCCCAACGGGAAAGAGAACTTCTGATGAGTCACGGCTTTAGTTTTGAGGAAATCGCTAGCATGGATTTCGGAGATTTTAAAAACATCGAAAAAACGTGGTTATTAACTCCTGAAATGATTAAGAGTATTAAGGTTATATACCCGGCACTTGCCCATATCGACTTGAGCAAATGGAATTACGGAGATTTTCTTGCTTATTCTATGGAAGCAGACGCCAAAACATATGCTCCAACAACAGAGCAGGCCGAAGCTATTAAGGCTAGGAATATTACTTTGAATGATGCCAGGAAACTCTTAAAAGATTTTCACTCATATGATTCGCTTCTAAAGCAGAGTGATGATACATTAAAAGAATTATTGGAAAGATATTATCAATTTACGATAGATTATATTAAACAGCTTGCTGAATCTAGCGAGTAGACTAAAAGTATTCCGTAACCAATTTTAGTTTTGTTACATCAATATGGTTCGTCTCGTATTGACATCTGTGGTTTAATGGATTAAACTCAAATTAGGTTTAATCCATTAAACTAAGATTGGGGTCGTAAGGATGGAAAAAATTAAAATATTTGAAGCCGAACTCAAGTTTATGAATATCATTTGGAATCACGAACCGGTGACGACCGGCGAGCTTGTCAAGCTGTGCCAGGAAGAACTGGACTGGAAGAAGTCCACTACCTACACTGTACTCCGGCGTCTTGTTCAGCGGGGAGCCATCCGGAATGAAAACAGTGTGGTAAAAAGTCTTGTTTCCCGCAGCGAAGTACAGAAACAGGAGAGCCGCGAACATATCGAAAAAATTTACAATGGTTCTCTGAGTAACTTCTTTGTGAGTTTCCTGCAAAATGAGAAGCTGAGCGAAGAAGAGCTTAAGGAACTGCGTAAAATTATTGAGAATGGGGGCGGGAAGAATGCTGGACGAACTGTTTAAGAAAGATATGGAACTCTCCTGTGACGAAAAAGTCCTGGAAGTATTCGGACAGGAAGCCAAAGCGGATTACGCCAACACTCTCTTGGATTTCAGCGCGGTATACAACAGTATTCCACGGGGCAGTTTTCTGGCCTTTGGCGAAAGCGGTATCAAATCCAGAATCACGGAGATTATGCGCTACCGCAAAAAAGGAACTTTATTGACTGCCTTAGCTGTCATTATAGTTTTGGCCACCGCCTGTACTACGTTGACCAATGGAAAAAGCGAGAAGCCATCCGGGCCAATTCCACCATTAAATCAGGATAAGCCGATTGTAATAGACGAGAACTCTCCGACACTCTATGGAGCGATTCAGACTCCTTTTGCAAACTTCCGGCTGACAGAAGAAGTACCGATGAAAGATTATCCGGTTCAATTCAGTGAGAACGGCAAAATAGGATTTAAAGACAAAGACGGCAATGTTATCGTCGAGCCCCTCTACGATATGGCTCATGAATTTTGGAATGGTGTGGGGCGAGTACGGATCGATAACCCGGATGGAAGTTTCACCTGGAAAATTCTCGACCTTCAAGGGAATATTTATGATTACGATGAAGTCTACGGGTTCGCTTACGGATTGTCTCTGGTCAAGAAAGGCGATAAGTACGGTTATATTAATAGTGATGGCGAGCTGGTTGTTCCTTTGCAATACGATGAGCTTTTTACCGCTTCCATCTATCCTGACGAAGATAGTTACCAGGGTTATCGCTCAGCCTACGGTTTGAAGGACGGTAAGCTTGTCTACTTAAATCTCAAGGAAGGTTACGAAGAAACCTTTGAAAAATACGACCCGGCCAGAAAATCGGAATATAAACGGTACGTGGACATGAAAGATTATGCCCTGGCCGTAGTCAACGATATGCTGGTTGTTAACGGGCGTTCCGACCCCAATGGAGCCCTCTTCCCATTGACGATTCTGGTAGGTACGGACTTTGAGCTTTTTAAAGAAAACGAAAGCCTGGGGACTTTTCAAGCTGAGTTTACGCGAGGGAATTACGAAGGAGAGGTCTTTCTATATTTCCCCGGTTACAGCGGGGTGTCCGAACATGGGACTTTTAGTAGTGCCGATAATCCCGGCGAATACTGCGCAGTGCCCTCCGGACTTGGAATGGGGTACCAGGAGCTGAGGGAGATTAATGATCCTGCGCCTTATTTGCCTACCGTTAAACTTTACCTGCAGGATAAAGCTGCCGAAAATGCACCGGTCAGGATTGACAGAGCTATTCAGGGTGACTTTGACGGTGACGGACAACAGGGAGTCTTGCTGCAGATTAATGATACTTACCGCCAGAGGGGTGACGGCGTTCCTTTGCCGTTTAAAGAACAATGGACTGCCCGCAAGTTTGCAGAGGATAAGACAGCTTTTGTCAACTCCATCCTGCTTATTGACAACATAAACAGACCACTGGAATATCGGATAATTAAGTCCAACGTCTGGAGGCATACCGACTGGGATTATATGACAGAGAATATTGCCTATGTTGCTAACTTTGACGCCGACGATGAACTGGAACTTATGATTAAAAACGGCTACTACGAATACCTTGACTATGCCCTTGTAGATTTAAGCGCGGATAATTCATACTACCCTAGGAATACGGTAGGCGTGGTGGACGGCACCTTGATCAGAAGTAATCACGAAGTCGCCCTTAAGCTTCGGGAAAGAGAACTACAGTCGGCAATGGCTGCCAAAATGCTTGAACTGTTTTCCGAAGGAAAGAGGAAAACACCTGGCGAAACCATGGCGCTGGCCTTGGGGATTGAAGAAAAGGACTTTAATGCTGAACAAAAACGCTATATCGCCTACATGGAAATGAAAGAGCGCACTTTAACTCCCAATGAAGTTTTCAATGTAATCATGAGGGAAGAAGCTCTCTATCAGGAAGCGGTGAAACTGGGGTATCTAATGACAGAAGATGAAGCCCGGGAAATACTGCAGCAAAGTAATGCAATAACCGCCCAGGAAATGGAGAAAAACCCTGAAAGCAAAGAAAAGTATGCCGAACTCTTACGTTATGAGGATGAACTTTTACGTGATATAGGATTTGAAAGTAGAGAGGCTTACTGGTACTCGTATCATGCGCCGCTGACAGCCAAAGCCTCTACCATTACCCGGCTACAGAATGAATTCAGAAAGAAAATTCAGGTAATGTATCCGAATCTCGAAGGCTACGATTTATGGGTCAAACAGGAAAATCTCTGGCAGGATTATGCCGAATATCTGCTCAAGAAAAAGAAGGCCAAAGCAGTTACAGATAAGTTTACTTTGGATTTTACCGGCGAAGAGTGGATGTATGGAGATGTTTTTTAGCCCCATTCACACGTCCGTATGCAATTAAAGCACTTAATGATCCAAGGGTTAAGTCTTGGAAGATTAAAGGACCTGTCCATCCTTATGAATCGTGGCATGGGATGAGTTATGTTAAATCCCAATTTTTGTATATAATATTAGTGGATGGCTCCTAGCTTGAAGGAAAAGCTAGTTTTGTGAAGAATTCCTTTATAAAGGATGTGATTTCTATGTTTGATAAGAATGTGCTTGAAGCTAGGTTAAGAGAATATAAACCTATACTCGAAGAGCGATATTTTGTTAAGAAGATAGGTGTGTTCGGTTCGTATGGGCGGAACGAACAAAGAGAAGATAGCGATATTGATCTAATTGTTGAGTTCTCTAAACCAGTTGGGCTTAAGTTTATTGATCTGAAACTTTATTTGGAAGAAATCTTAAACAGAAGAGTAGATTTAGTTACTCCAAATGCACTTAAACCACAAATTAAAGAGCAGATCCTTAAAGAGGTATCGTATCAATGAACAAAAGAAATTATATTATGTATTTAGAAGATATAATTGATTGTATGGATAAGATTGAGCAATACGTTGGGGAATTATCGTATCAGGAGTTTACGAGGAATAGCTTAGTGTTTGATGCAGTTATTCGTAATTTGGAGGTTATCGGGGAGGATTCAAGAGTATACCTTTAATTCTCTTAGAAAGTGGCAAGTTGATAACTAAAATAATATGTATTATACTGGAAAAAAGAAAAGTATTAGTTTGGCATAGCAAATAAGGGGTAATTATTTATGATGTACCGATATATTACCTTAGCTGACGAAACAGAGATAGTGCATTCCCATATCATTGAAGAAAATGGGATGCAATTTGTGGAGGTTCATTTTGAGCGACCTACCGATGAAGGCTTTGATATAGCAAGATGTGTTTTGCCGACTTATACGTGGATTAGACGTGAAGGATTTACCGATAAAGAGATTAGTAAATTTGAAAGATTCCTGTATAGCAATGCGCATTTACTTTATAAATACTATTGTTAAGAAGAACATCCCCCTTTATGGATTATATGGACAAAAGAGCGAGGATAGATTAAGATAAGGGCGTCGTCTCAGGAACGCCTTTTTCTTATGCAGTTACAGGTGTCTGCCACTCGTCTGTCACTCGCCTTGCGCCGGGTGATGAGTGTTTGTTATAATTATTTGTTAGCTAGTATTATTGAGGAGAGATTATTCGCATGCCATTAGCATCTTCTAAAATAAGAAACTTTTGTATTATTGCCCATATAGACCATGGTAAATCTACTTTGGCCGACCGCCTCTTAGAGTTGACCGGCACCATGTCCGCCCGGGAACTAAAAGAGCAGGTTTTAGACTCTATGGATTTGGAGAGAGAACGGGGTATTACGATCAAACTTCATTCCGTCCGCCTCCAGTATAAAGCCCTGGACGGTGAAGTCTATGAATTGAATTTAATCGATACCCCCGGTCATGTCGATTTTTCCTATGAGGTTTCCCGCAGCTTGGCTGCCTGTGAGGGGGCTCTCTTAGTGGTGGATGCTGCCCAGGGGATCGAAGCCCAGACTTTGGCCAATGTCTATTTAGCCCTGGAAAATGATTTGGAAATTATCCCTGTTATTAATAAAATTGACTTGCCCAGCGCCGATCCGGAAATGGTCAAGCAAGAGATTGAGGATGTTATTGGCATTGATGCCAGTGAAGCCATCCTCGCTTCGGCCAAGAACGGCATAGGGGTGGAAGAAATCCTGGAAGCCATTGTTCATAGAATCCCGCCGCCGCAAGGTGATGATGAAAAGCCGCTGAAGGCGCTTATCTTTGACTCCAAATTTGATTCCTACCGCGGTGCCATTCCCTATATTCGCATCTTTGACGGTAAGGTAGGCAAAGGAACGAACATCAAAATGATGTCTTCCGGCAAAGTCTTTGAGGTTACCGAAGTCGGAGTCTTTACCCCGGGAATGACCCTGGTGGAAGAACTCAAGGCCGGTCAGGTCGGCTATTTAGCCGGCAGCATTAAAAATGTTCAGGATACCCGGGTCGGGGATACCGTAACCGACGCCGATAACCCGGTCCTTAGAGCCCTTACCGGGCTACCGCAAAGCCGTCTCCATGGTCTTTTGCGGTCTCTACCCGGTGGAGAGTTCCGACTATGATAAACTCAAAGATGCTTTAGAAAAGCTGCAGCTTAATGATGCCAGCCTGATTTTTGAAAATGAAACTTCAGTAGCCTTGGGGTTTGGCTTTCGCTGCGGTTTTCTGGGGCTCCTCCATATGGAAATAATCCAGGAAAGGCTGGAACGGGAATTTGCCTTGAGGTATCATTACCACAGCACCCAGCGTAGTCTACAGAGTAAATAAAACCAGTGGCGAACAAGTTTCAGTTGATAATCCTGCCTTACTCCCGCCCGAAGGCCTGATTGAGTCTGTTGAAGAACCGGTGGTCAAAGCCTCCATCATGGTTCCCTCCGAGTTTATCGGGACAATCATGGAACTCAACCAGGAAAAAAGAGGTACTTTCCTGAACATGGATTATATTACCCCTACCAGGGTTAACCTTCATTATGAATTGCCTTTGAGTGAAATTGTCTATGATTATTTTGATCAGTTAAAGTCCCGCACCAAAGGGTATGCTTCCTTGGATTACGAGTTAAAAGGCTATAAGGAAGCCAATCTGGTTAAAATGGATATCATGCTGAATGGGGAAATAGTCGATGCTTTATCCTTCATTGTCCACCGGGACAAAGCTTACCAGCGCGGCCGGAAACTGGTGGAGAAGCTCCGCAGCCTCATTCCGCGGCAAATGTTTGAGGTGCCTGTCCAGGCTGTAATTGGCTCCAAGGTTATCGCCAGGGAAAATATCAGAGCCATGCGCAAAGATGTCCTGGCTAAATGTTATGGCGGAGACATCACCCGGAAGAGAAAACTTTTAGAGAAGCAAAAAGAGGGGAAAAAGCGCATGAAACAAGTGGGCAGCGTCGAAATTCCCCAGGATGCTTTTATGGCCGTACTGAAAATGGATGACTAAAATTCCACGGGGGCATTTATGCTCAAAAAAATGGAGTTATCAGTTGTAATTAATCTTATGCTGTTGACAGCTTTTCTAGGCGCAGTCTTGTTAATCACCTGGCGGTATTCTGCACAAATTTACGAGCTAATTAGCGAACCGGAGCAGTTTAAGAGTCTGCTCGCATCTTACGGCCACGCAGGTATCTTAGTATTCATTCTCTTTCAAGTTTTACAGGTTGTAGTGGCTACTATTCCTGGAGAGCTGGTGCAAATCGCCGGAGGTTACATTTATGGAACCTTAGCGGGAACACTGTATTCCGCCCTGGGGATTATGCTTGGTTATTCTTTGGTCTTTGCCCTTACCCGCTTAATTGGTTATCCCTTAGTTCAGGTTTTTATTTCTGCCCAGAAAATCGCAAAACTAAAAGCGCTAATTCAAAGCAAAAAATCAGCAGCATTTTTGTTTTTTTTGTTTTTAGTGCCCGGAATCCCTAAAGATTTTTTGGTCTATGCCGCCGGCCTAACTCCCATAGAACCGGTTAAATTCTTTACCATTGTGCTTATAGCTAGGTTTCCGGCCTTGTTCGGCGCTTCTTTCATAGGAGCCAATCTTGAGCAGCAAAATTATTTTATGGTTATAAGCGCTTTAATTTTGGCCGTGCTTTTGTTTATTGTCGGGTTCTTGTGCAAAGAACAGGCTGTCTCAGCTTTAAGCCAAAAACAGCAAGGGTTTTCTTTAGTGCTGCGGAAGGTTAAAGAAAGCCAGGGCGAAAGTCCAAGTCCAGAGCCACAAGAAGCAAGTCTTCCGCAAACAAGCGAGCCGGCGTTACCTAAGAATGCTTCAACCAGACAAGAAACTGAAGACAATAATACTAGAGTCCATTAGGATTAGGTGGGAAACTCAATGCCTTCTCTCTATATCCATGTGCCCTTTTGCCTTAGAAAATGTGCTTACTGTGCTTTCTATTCCATCCCGCTTACAGGCTGCCGGGAGGACTTAAAGGCTCTTTGTTTACAGGCCGTCACCAAAGAAATAAAACTGCGGTCCAAAGAAGCTCAAGAGGGGGTTTCTTCGCTTTTTTTGGGTGGAGGTACGCCCACGGCTTTAGAGCCGCGGGAGCTGGATAGCTTATTAAGTGCCATTCACAAAAACTTCTCTTTTCGCATCCCCCAAAGTACAGCCTCGCCGGCAGAAGGGCTTGAAGCTCAACAGAAAGAGGACCCCGACAGGAATTCCAAGCAGAGCGTTCTTGCTCAAAGTATTCAGCTGTCTGCCGGCGGGAAGGAAAAGGAGCTAAAAAAGTGCTGCCGAGAAAAATCCGCGGCAAAGCCCCCTAAACAAACAGTGGAAAAAACTGTGGAGGCTAATCCAGGTACACTTACCAAGGAGAAGCTGACTGCACTTGTCAGCTACGGGATTAACAGAATATCACTGGGAGCTCAAAGTTTTAATGACCGGATGCTGACTCAAATCGGCAGAATCCATAACACGGAGGATATATGGCAAAGCGTACGGCTTATCCGCCAGGCGGGAATACATAATTTAAATCTGGATTTAATCTTTGGCTTGCCCGGCCAGACCTTAGCTGACTGGCAGGATACTTTGCGCCGGGCAGTGGAATTAGAACCGGAGCATTTATCTCTCTATGCTCTGACAATTGAGGAGGGTACCCCTTTAGGCCGGATGTACGGCAGTTATCACGGCCAAGGGAACCAGGAAACAGACTCGCAAACAAAAAACCGCACTTCGGGACTTCCTCTTTTACCTGACGACGATCTCCAAGCCGATATGTATGAATGGGCGGCAGGCTTTCTGCAAGAGCAGGGTTACCAGCATTACGAAATATCTAATTTTGCCCGGGCGGGATTTCAGTGCCGGCATAATTTAGCTTATTGGCAAAGTGAAGAATATCTCGGGCTAGGCCCGGGCGCAGTGTCCTGCCTGCGGGGTATCAGAACGAGAAATAGCGAAGATTTAAAAATATATGAGAAGTTGATTTGCTCCGGCCGGGAAGCCTTTGATCCGGCGGCGACCGAGATCTTAACGAGGGAACAGCTGATCTCGGAATATATGATGCTGGCCTTAAGAACAGCCGCAGGCGTTGATCTTGCTGCTTTTACCGATAAATTCGGACAATCCGTGCAGGATATTTATAGTTCAAAACTGGTAAAATATATGGATAGAGAGATTTTACTTCTGGATCGGGGCAGGTTAAAAGTTCATCCTAATTACTATTTTGTAATTAATTCCTTATTAGAAGATGTTATGCTCGCTGCCAAGTCAAATTAAGTTCTACTTTTGATCTTGACATTCTTTTACCATCGTGCTAAGGTATGGTCAGATGTAATTAGCACTCACTGAGGAAGAGTGCTAACAACGACAATGAGGAGGTGGCTTTAATGGAAATGGATGAAAGAAAACAAAGAATCTTAAAAGCCATTGTGCAGGATTATATTGCCACCGCCGAGCCAGTAGGATCGAGGACTATCTCTAAAAAGTTTGAACTCGGAGTGTCCCCGGCTACTATCCGTAATGAAATGGCAGATCTGGAAGAAATGGGCTTAATCGAACAGCCGCATACTTCAGCCGGCAGGATTCCGTCCGATTCAGGCTATCGTTATTATGTAGACACACTAATGGATCCTTTGGTTCTCGACGAGCAAGAAAAGAGAATGATCAGGGCCGAGATGACAAGCAGGTTAGATGAGGTGCAGGAAGTTATCGAATATACCGGCAAGCTCATCTCCCAGGTTACATCTCTGACTAGTCTGGTTATGGGACCCAAGAGCCGCAACAGTGTTTTAAAAAGACTATACTTTTTGCCCTATGAATCTGGCAAAGCGATTATGGTTACCGTAAAGGATAACGGATCAGTAGAAAATAATATCGTAGATATCGGAGAAGATACTACCTCCGAGGAATTACAGATTTTAGCCAATATATTTAATGAGAAAATGAGCGGTACCAGGGTTCAGGATCTAAAACAGGGCTTAATCAGGGAAATTTACAGTGAGCTTTCTCGCAGGCGCCGCATAATCGACGGCATGATGAGCATTTTAGAAAGAATATTTGAAAACAAGGATACAGACAGTAATGACCGCGTTTATTTAGGCGGAGCTTTAAATATGTTAAACCAACCTGAGTTCAGGGATTTGCAGAAAGTTAAAGACCTTTTCTCTGTTTTTGAAGAAAATCGCAAGCTTATCGAACTGATTAATCCTCAACAGGAAGGAATAAATATTACTATTGGGGCCGAGAACCCCGATCTGGCTTTTAAGGAGTGCAGTATTATCACGGCCACGTATCATATCAATGGCAGGCAGATTGGCTCGGTCGGAGTCCTGGGACCCACCAGGATGGATTATCGCAAAGCTGTAAGTATAGTTGATTATATGACTAAAAGTCTGACTGAAATACTTACCAAAAAGTATCTTGGGAAGACTTAAGGAAGGAGACATTGTTTAAGTGAACGAGAGCAAAGAACCTTTAGCAAGTGATAACTTGGCGGGGAACGGGAAAAACATTAATTCATCCCAAGAAACCGTTGAGGAGTTTACCGAGGATCACAAGGCCGCCGGCGATGAATTCGCCGCCCTGAAGGCGGAAATGGCAGAACACCAAGCCAGAGCTGAAGAGTACTATTCTCACCTACAGCGCTTAAAGGCTGAGTTTGATAATTTCCGTAGAAGAACGCAAAAAGAAAAAGAGGATATTGCCAAATATGCCTCGGAAAAAATTATTATTTCCTTACTCCCGGTCTTGGACAATTTCGAAAGGGCTGTTGATTCTACCCGCACTAATCAAGATTTTGAGGCTTATGCCCAGGGAGTGGCTATGATTTTAAAACAATTCCGCAAAGTTCTCGAAGACGAAGGGCTTAAAGCTATTGAAGCCGTTGGTGAGGAATTTGATCCCAATCTGCATGAGGCTTTGCTAAGGGAAGAGTCGGAGCAGGAGGAGAATATTATTCTGGAAGAGATCCAGAAAGGCTATTTCCTCAAGGATAAAGTGATAAGACACAGTAAAGTAAAAGTATCCGGCTGAACTTATATGGAAAGATCTTTTTAAACTTATTGTTTCTAGATAGTTTAGTTTAGATAGTCAAAGGAGGACTATAAAAATGAGTAAAGTAATTGGTATTGATTTAGGTACCACAAACTCTTGTGTTGCAGTTTTGGAAGGGGGAGAACCTGTCGTCATTCCTAATCCCGAAGGTGCCCGCATTACACCTTCAGTAGTCGGCTTTTCCAAAAGCGGCGAGAGATTAGCGGGCCAGGTTGCTAAAAGGCAAGCGGTCTCCAACCCCGATAATACGGTAAGCTCCATCAAGCGTCACATGGGCAGTGACCATAAAGTGACTTTGCTGGGTAAAAGCTATACCCCTCAGGAAATCTCAGCGATGATTCTCCAAAAACTTAAAGCTGATGCCGAAGCTTATTTAGGCACCAGTGTGAAGCAAGCGGTAATCACCGTCCCGGCTTATTTTACGGATTCCCAGCGTCAGGCTACCAAAGATGCAGGCACAATTGCCGGCTTGGAAGTATTAAGGATTATCAACGAACCGACGGCGGCAGCTTTAGCTTACGGCTTGGATAAAGAAAATGATCAGACAGTCCTGGTCTATGACCTGGGCGGCGGGACATTCGATGTCTCCATTCTGGAACTGAGCCAAGGAATGGTGGAAGTTAAAGCCACCAGCGGCAATAACAACCTGGGCGGGGATGATTTTGACCAGCGTTTGATAGATTATATTGTGGCTGAGTTTAAAAAATCCAATGCCGTGGATCTGGCCAAAGACCGCATGGCTATGCAGCGCTTAAAAGAAGCTGCCGAGAAAGCTAAGATCGAACTCTCCGGTGTCACCCAGACCAATATTAATTTGCCCTTTATTACTATGTCGGCCGAAGGGCCTCTGCATTTGGATATGAATATTACCAGAGCAAAATTTGAAGAAATGATTGCCGATCTGGTTGAAGCTACTATGGGTCCGACTCGCCAGGCCATGGAAGATGCCAAACTATCTTTTAAAGATCTTGATCAAATTATCCTGGTGGGCGGTTCTACCCGTGTCCCTGCTGTCCAGGAAGCTATCAAACGCATCAGCGGCAAGGAACCTCACAAAGGCGTCAATCCGGATGAAGTTGTCGCTCTGGGTGCGGCTATCCAAGGAGGAGTTCTTGGCGGGGAAATGAAAGATATTGTTCTGGTGGACGTAACACCGCTTTCTTTAGGTATTGAGACCTTAGGCGGAGTATTTACCAGAATTATTGACCGCAATACCACTATCCCTACTACCAAATCGCAAATCTTTTCGACGGCTGCCGACAGCCAGACTTCGGTAGATATCCATGTTCTTCAGGGTGAACGGGAGATGGCCGCTTATAATAAAACTCTGGGCCGTTTCCAATTAACCGGCATTCCTCCGGCTCCCCGGGGAATTCCCCAGATTGAAGTAACTTTTGATATTGATGTTAACGGTATTGTCCATGTATCAGCTAAAGATAAAGCCACAGGCAATGAACAAAAAGTAACCATTACCGCTTCTTCCGGTTTAAGCAAAGAAGAGATTGAAAAGATGCGCAAAGATGCGGAAGCTAACGCCGAACAGGATAGGAAACAGAAAGAATTGATTGATGCCAAAAATGAAGCTGACTCTCTCGCTTACCAGGCTGAGAAAGCCTTGAAAGATTTTGAAGGCAAGGGCGATGCCGCCGAGAAAGATAGTATTAAAAAGGCTGTTGAAGAACTGCGAGCCGCGGCTACAAGTGAAAATGTCGAAGATATTAAAGCTAAGTCCGAAGCCCTGACCAAAATCCTCTATCCTTTTGTGGAAAAGATGTATCGTGAACAGGCAGCTCAAGGAGCTCCAAATGCTGACCAGGGGGCGCAAGGCGCTCAGCAAAATCCGGGAACCGGCAAAACTGATGATAACGTCGTTGATGCTGAATATACCGAAGTTGATAAGGACAAATAATGATAAGCTGAAAAGTGATTACTCAAGTAAAAGCTGTGCACCATTAAACTAAGTATGTCTACCGGTATTTAGTGTCGGACTAAATACCGGTAGCTTTAAAATGCTTAACACCAAGGCCTCTTTTGGAGTATAATAATATATTGGATATACTTTAGGTGCAGAGAACTTCTTTGTGCCAACTTCAGTATTCGGCAAGATAATTAAAATTATGGTGGTTAATATCCAGGGAGGAGTTTCGACTAAAATTATGAAACGCGATTATTATGAGGTATTGGGTGTAAGTAAAACAGCCAGTTTGGATGAGATAAAAAAAGCCTACAGGAAAATAGCTAAAGAAAACCATCCTGATGTTAAACCCGGTGACAAACAGGCGGAAGAACGTTTCAAGGAGGCTACTGAGGCCTATGCCGTTTTAAGCAGCCCGGAAAAAAGAGCGAAGTATGATGAGTATGGCCACGCCGGTGTGGATTTTAACGGCCAAGGCGGCTTTGGCGGGTTTGGGGATTTCTCCGATTTCGCAGACTTTGGCCTGGGTGACATTTTTGAAATGTTCTTTGGCGGAGGTATGGGAACAGGCTTCAGAAGGCAAGGACCAACCAGAGGCGCGGATTTGCGTTATGATTTAAACATTACTTTAAAGGAAGCTGCTTTCGGAGCCAAAAAGGAAATAGAAATCCCACTTTCTACGACCTGTCGGACCTGCGGCGGCAGTGGAGCCGCTCCGGGCACTAATCCTAGGACTTGCTCGCAGTGCGGAGGCACCGGCCAGGTCAGAGCGGTTCAAAGAACTCCTTTCGGGCAGATAGCAACAACCAGAACCTGCAGCGCCTGCAACGGGCAGGGAACAATCATCACTACGCCTTGCAGCAAATGCCAAGGCCGAGGTAAAGTACGGGAACAGAAAAAAATTGAAGTCAACATTCCGGCCGGAGCAGAAGACGGCTTAAGCCTGCGTTTTAGCGGCAAAGGCGAAGCGGGGGAGAAAGGTGGCCCCGCCGGTGATCTTTACGTTGTGTTGAGCATAGATCCTCATGACTTCTTTGAAAGAAGAGGTAACGATATTTACTGTGAGATTCCTATTACCTTTGTCCAGGCTGCTCTAGGGGATGAAATAAGCATACCTACTCTGCACGGGGAAGTGAAGATGCAGATCCCGGAAGGAACTCAAACTTCCAAGGTCTTCAGGATAAGGGGGAAGGGTGTCCCCTATCGCCGGGGCGGCGGGAATGGCGATCAGCATGTCAGAGTGATTGTCACTACTCCTACCAAGCTTACGGAACGGCAGAAGGAGCTCTTGCGGGAATTCGGCCGCATTACACCGACAGACCAGCAGATGGGCAAGAAGTCTTTCTGGGATAAGTTTAAGGAAAATGTGAAAGATGCCATCGGATAAGGAGTATGCATTATGGATTGGTTGGAAATAGCGATGAAGTACAATTAAGTTCGCAAAAGTAGAAGGAAAAACCATCGGTAACTCCGAAATTGGTAAGTGAAGAGCAAACCAAGAAGGAGTGTTTACCGATGGTCTACTCTAATACTAACCGAAATTTCGAAGAAATGCTATTAAAATTTATCACCGAAGATGATCCGATGCTTTCAATGCTCAAATGGCTCTGTGAACAGCTCATGGAAGCTGAAGTTGCTTCTAAAATCAATGCCTCTAAATCAGAACGCACCCCTCAGCGCTCAGGATACCGTTCCGGCTATCGAGTCAGACGGTTTGATACGCGCATGGGAACCATGTATCTTTTTGTTCCTAAGCTTCGTAAGGGAGGGTATGTCCCATTCTTCGTGACTGAGAAAAAACGTTCAGAAGTAGCTTTAATAAACGTTATCCATGAGGCCTATATCAATGGCGTATCCACCCGTAAAATGGACCGCTTAGCTAAAAGCTTGGGCATCGATTCCATCTCGCGAAGCCAGGTTTCTCAGATCACCAAAGAGCTCAATGATCAAGTGAAAGCCTTCCGGGAACGACCTCTGCAAGACACTTATCCTGTACTATGGGTAGACTCTCTGTACGAGAAAATCCGGGTGGGACACCAGGTTAAAAATATGGCCGTGGCTGTAGTGGTCGGTTTGGACGAAGACGGACGACGGGATATCTTAGCCATAGAGCCGATGTATGAAGAGTCTGAAGTCACTTACCAAACTTTATTTGAGAAACTCAAAAACCGAGGCCTAAAAAGTGTTTGGCTTGTCGTTTCCGATGCCCATAAAGGGCTGACTAAAGCTATTCAAAGATCTTTTGTGGGCTGCAGCTGGCAACGCTGCAAAGTTCACTTTATGCGCAACATCCTGGCTCACGTTCCGGCCAAGGGAAAAGCCATTTTTGCGGAAAAACTTAAACAGATTTGGCTTCAACCGGATATGGAAAGTGCCAAAGCGTATGCGAAGAGCCTGATGGAGACCTATGAAAACCAATATCCTGAGGCCATTGCTGTCTTGGAAGCTGGGCTTGAAGATTCTTTACAGTTCTATGCCTTCGAACGAATCGATGCTCGCAAAATTTCCTCGACCAACATTCTTGAACGGCTTAACCGCGAAATTCGGAGACGTACTGCCGTTATTGGAGTATTTCCCAGCCTGGAGTCCTATGTGCGCCTAGTGACGACCTATCTCATAGAATACTCCGAAGAGTGGGCGACAGGACGCAGCTACATTAAGCCAGAGCTTCTCCAACTGACGAAAGAGGATCGGCAGCATGCGGCTTAAGTTGGGGCGCTGTCCCAAACCCCGTCCTCGCCGAAAGACTGGTGGTTTGGTCAAACCACCATGGATAAGGATATTGGGCTAGGATAGGGAATCACGGGTGTACGGGGCTCCACTCTCGATGAACGTGCTTCGCACGCCCTTGATTCGCGCTAAAGCCTTTCATAATATCAAACTGTCACTTACCATTAAGAGTTTTGTATGGTTTTTGCGAACAACTATTGACACTAACGAAATAGCGGTAACAGTATCATCGGTAGGCGAGGAGGCTGTTACCGATCTATTTTATCGGGTCGGCTGTCAGGGAGTAGTGGTGGAAGCTCCTGAGCTTATCAAGGAATATATTGACTCCGGTGTCTGGGATTACCATAATTTTCAGGACTTAGAAATAACCGGGGAATGTGTGGTCAAAGGCTACTTTCCGGAAGATGAGCGCCTGGACATGCGGCTGATCTCCTTAAGAGAAGAGATCCTGCTGTTAAAAGAACTGTTCCCGGAATGGACGTTGCAGACGAAATCAATCAGAGTTAGAGAAGAGGATTGGGCTAACGAATGGAAGCATTACTTTAAACCAATCCGGGTTGGCAGGCATTTCTTAATCAAACCTACGTGGGAAGATTTAAAGAATCCGGAAAACGATACAGTGCTCATTGAGATCGACCCGGGTATGGCTTTTGGCACCGGAACCCATCCCACCACCACCTTGTGCCTGGAAGCTATCGAGGACTATGTCGGCAAAGGCCAGGAAGTCTTTGATATTGGTACCGGCTCGGGCATCCTTGCTGTTGCCGCCGCCAAACTGGGGGCAAGAGTCCAAGCTGGGGATATTGATACTCTGGCCGTCAGGATTGCCCAGAGAAATGTGAACTTAAACAACGTTGCGGACCGGGTTAAAGTTGAAGCAGGCAATCTGGGAGAAGTCCTCCAGGGCAAGGCTGATGTGGTCATTGCCAATATCATAGCGGATGTAATTATCGAAATCTTACCCCAGCTGCCCAACCTTTTGAAAAGGGACGGGGTATTTATTGCTTCGGGTATCATTAAAAACAGAGCGGCCGATGTAATCTTCAAGATGACCGAAGCCGGACTGGAAGTAAAAGGGCAAAAGGAAGATTCAGGCTGGGTGCTTTTAGCTGCCGGCTGGAAATGACTTTAGGGAAGATCTAAAGTAAATATTTCCATAATAAAATTATTTGCGTAAGTAAATTATTATCTCAACTTTCGCATAGCAAAAGTTTGCTCTAAGCCAGTCACAGACTGGGTTTGGCCAAAATAAATTTGTTTATTGACAGGAAAACACCTTTCAAAGTTGGTAAAATGGAAGTAACCCAACTAACCATAATTCCAACAGAAAGGTGCGTACTTCAATGATACAACACAACTCTCTGTCTGAACAGCATTATAATTACTTTTCTTTAATTTTCTCTTCCCTTAAAATCAGTCAACTTCTTCGAAAAGCAGGAATTCGTAAGACCTATGGCGTTTCAAGCTTTGCAGTATTCCAGATTATTTTTCAGTTAGTCTTTCAAGGCCGGAATTTATTCCGTTTGCTTGAAGGACATTGGTCTGAATCTCTTCCAGGTAAAGATGTGATTTACCGGTTTCTTAATGAATCCCGCTATAACTGGCGAAAGTTCTATCAACTGCTGAGCCTTCAGGTCGTAGAACGCTTTGAAAAACTCACCTCCGCAAAACGTATCCGGGTGTTCATCGTCGATGATTCAGTAATGCACCGGGAGAGAAGCAAGAAAGTTGAACTTTTAGCCAGGATCTTTGACCATATTTCAGGTCGCTTAATTCGTGGTTATAACTTGCTCACGCTGGGTTGGTCCGATGGTTATAGCTTTGTACCTATTGACTTTACTCTCTTAAGTTCTGCTAAGGCTAAAAACCGTCTTTGCGAAATGAAGAAGGATTTAGACAAACGATCCATCGGCTATAAGCGGCGTGTTGAAGCCTTAAGCCATAAACCGGATGCTGTGGTTCAAATGCTTGAACGGGCTATAAAGGCTGGATTCACCGCAGATTACGTTCTGATGGATAGTTGGTTTACACAAGCACCATTGATTCAAAAGCTAATGGCTCAAAAGCTGCATGTCATTGGGATGGTCAAAGAACTTAAACAGCGTTACCTTGTTGAAGGGAAATCCTTGAGTTTAAGTGAGCTTTATGCCTCTGTTCCTAAAAACTCCAAAGCTACCATTTTAGGTTCAGTCCGAGTTCAAACGTCTTCAGGCTTACCCCTTAAAATTCTCTTCGTTCAGAATAGAAATAACCGGAGAGAATGGTTAGCCATTTTAACCACAGATTTATCGTTAGATGATTCTGAAGTTGTAAGAATTTATGGAATGCGTTGGAGCATTGAAACCTTTTTCAAAGTGGCTAAATCACACTTAAAGCTAGGGACTGAATTCCAAGGCCGATCCTTTGATATGATGATTAGCCATACAACCATTGTATTTTCCCGTTATCTCATCCTTGAATGGGAACGAAGGGAAAATAATGATGAACGCTCTTTAGGAGGATTGTTCTACTTTTTTGCCGATGAAGTTGCAGACTTAGATTTAAAAACGGCATTACGGCAGCTTATGGCTTTTGTCTTAACGTTACTACCGAATAAACCAGAGAATTTCGAAGCACTAAGTCAATTACACAAATGGATTTGTGAATTGCCCAGTTATATCAGGGCTTTATTCGCACAATTAGGGTGCGAAAGTTGAGTTAACCTAAGTAGTGTAAACTACTTTTTTTATTGTTTTTGTGGTTCTTTAATTGGTCGATATATGGAAAATCCGGAACCGTGGCTGCTTGGGAAAAGTTGGCTGATTATTAAAGCGGGAGGTTTAAATGAATAATAACATAAAATTGACCGGTCAAAGCAAGGCTGACGGCGATCTCCTGAGCAAGGAGAGTTTTACCCTAATTGTGAATATTATCTCTATTGCCTTAATCTTTGGCAGTTTTCTTAACCTGGCAGCCCAATATTTTATATACGGAGACGATTTGGTTAAGGTTCTGACCTTAAGCGGGGCATTGCTATTCCTGGGATGCTTCATGCAAATCATCATGCATTTAAAATTGAGCATGAAAGCCCAGACCAATTTTCTGATAGTAATAATAACTATTCTAATTCCTCTGCTCACCTTGGAGTTTATTGAATACGGCAGTATAACAATCTGGCCATTTCCCTTTATCTTTATCATTGCTTCCTTGAATTTTATTAATCGGACTATGCTAATATGGGTAGGAATCTCGGCTTTGTCTACCCAGTTGATTGTTTGGCTGATGGTGCCTAAGCTTAATATCGAGATCGGTGCTGCCGACTATCTGGTGAGATTCGGTCTTTTAAGTGTTGGGATTGTTGCTGCCTTTTACATTAACCGGTTGTATGTAAAAAACCTTAAGGAAAATGCTTATTACTTGCAAAAAGTCTAAGCATTGGCTTATCATGACCATCTAACCGGCTTGCCCAATAAGCTTCTGTTTTATGACCGCTTAAAGCAGGCTATTTTAGGAGCCAGGAGGACAGAAGCTGATTTGGCAGTGATGTTTCTGGATTTGGATAATTTTAAAATGGTGAATGATACCAAAGGGCATGAACAGGGTGATGTTTTATTAACTGCCATTGCCGGCCGTCTGACCGAGATTTTAAGGGAAGGGGATACGGTTTCCCGCATCGGAGGAGATGAGTTTCTGATTTTAGTTCAGAACGTTTCCCTTAACGGAGCCGCCGAGGTTGCCGAAAGAGTTTTAAAAAAATTGGGACAACCTTTTGTGTTAGACGGTCAAAATTTCAATATCACAACTAGTATTGGTGTTGCCCTTTATCCTCAGGATGGAGAAACTCCCGAAATCCTGATAAAAAACGCCGATATGGCTATGTATCAGGCTAAGGAAAAAGGCAAGAATCAATATCTACTATGTTCTCAGGCCATGAAAGCAGAGCTTAAGGAAACCGTCGAGCTTACCAATGCTTTATACCGAGCCCTGGAACGAGAAGAGATGGTGCTTTATTACCAGCCTCAGGTCAGCAATAGAACGGGGGAAATTGTTGGCTTGGAAGCCCTAATCCGCTGGAACCATCCGGAAGCGGGATTAATCTTGCCGGATAAGTTTATACCTCTTGCCGAAAAAACCGGCTTAATAAATACCATGGGGGAATGGGTGCTGCGCACAGCCTGCGGGCAAATAAAAGCCTGGCAGAAAGCGGGGTTGCCTCCTGTACGCCTTGCCGTTAATCTTTCCGTTTATCAGTTCCAGAATCCGGGCATAGTCAATTTAGTAGGAGAGGTCTTAAGGGAAACAGGCCTTAGTCCCGAGTATTTGGAATTAGAAATTACGGAAAGCGTTGCCATGAAAGAAAAAGGCTATATTGTAGATATTCTTAAGGGTTTTAAGGAGCTGGGGGTAAGTATAGCCTTGGATGACTTTGGGACGGTTTATTCTTGCCTGGATTATTTAAAAGAACTGCCGCTTGACAGAATCAAAATCGCGATGCCTTTTATCCGGGGTATAGCTGTTAGTTCCAAGGATGAAGCGATTACCAAAGCCATTATTGTTCTTGCCAGAAACCTGGGTTTAAACATAGTGGCCGAAGGGGTGGAGACTTGGCAGCAGCTTACTTTCCTGCAACGTCAGATGTGTGATGAAATCCAAGGTTATTATTACTATAAAGCCATGCCTAAAGAAGAAGTGGAAATAGTAATGCGCGAGGCTCAAAAAAAATCCTATTATAAAAATTCTTAAAGATTTTTTAGCTGAAAAAGCAAACTGAGTTTTAAGCCTGCCGCCGCAGTACTAAAGATGCCGGCAGGTTTTTTATATCTAAACAAAATATGGTATGATAGGCGATAATATAAGAAAAGGAGCTTAAAAGGAACGGATAATTATGTATCGTTTTAAGATTGCCAAGATACAAGAGGATTTTTTTACCCTAGCCGGCGAGGAACGGCATCACTTGCTTAATGTTCTGCGTCTTCAGCCGGGAGAAAAAATTATTGGGTTTGATAATTCCGGCCGGCAGTGGCAGGGTGTGATTGAAGCCATCACCAAAGAAGCGGTAGAGTGTAGAATATACGCCGAGGAGTTGCCACAAGTTGAAGCCCGCACCAAAGTTTATCTGGTTATGGGACTCGCTAAAGGGGAGAAAATGGAATGGGTTATTCAAAAAGGAACGGAGCTGGGCATGGCCGGCTTTATTCCCCTAAGAACCGAGCGCGCCGTAGTCCGGCTGGAAGGCCCTAAAGCCCTGGAGAGAGTATCCCGCTGGCAAAAGATTGCCGCTGAAGCCGTGAAACAGTCCCGCCGGGTGGTAGAACCGGTGGTAAGCCCGATTGCTGACTGGCAGGATTTGACGAAAGCCCTTCCCCCGGAAACCCAGTGGCTTCTTCCCTACGAAGATGAAAAAACTTTCTCTTTAAGTAATACTCTGCAGGAATTTAAACCAGAATATTCAATAGCGATACTTATAGGTCCCGAAGGCGGATTCACACCTCATGAAGTGGCCAAAGCCCGGGAAAATTTAAAGGCTCGGAGTGTTTCCTTAGGGCCGCGTATCTTAAGGACGGAGACGGCTGCTCTGGCCGCTCTGGTCATGGTGCTGGCCCACTTTGCCGACCTTGGCTAGTTAGTTCTAAGCTAAATATAAGGATGTGTTATGCAAAAGTGGCTGATAGTATGCCAACAGCTTCTTTTATCACCCTAGGCTGTAAAGTTAACCAGGCGGAAAGTGAAGCCCTGGCTCAGCTTTTAACCCAGGAGGGTTATCAAATAGTTCGGGAAAAGGAAGATCCTGAGGTCATAATTATTAATACCTGTACCGTTACCGGAACAGGCAGCAGCAAGTCGCGCAAGCTTATCCGGAAGATCGCCAAAGAGCACCCTTTAAGTACGGTAGTGGTGATGGGCTGTTATTCCCAGACCAAACCGGAAGAAGTTGCCGAACTGGAAGGGGTGGATTTGATTGTCGGCACCCAGGATCGGCGCAAAATAGCCGAGTATCTTAAAAATATCAATCGAAGCGTTAAGGAAGCCGGTCCACCTCAAAGGAAGCCTGTTTCTGCCGTCAGGCAATTTGACGAGCACACTGCTTATGAAGAACTGCCTCTTATCGAAAACGAGAGCCGGGCCAGAGCAATGCTTAAGATCCAAGACGGCTGCAGCCAATTTTGCACCTACTGTATAATTCCTTATGCCCGAGGGCCGTCCCGCAGTCGTGATCCGGATAATATCCTGGCGGAAGCGGGGAAATTATTAGCTGCGGGCTATAAAGAAATTGTTTTAACCGGGGTGCATATCGGGGCTTATGGGCAGGATCTTGGCCGGGAAAACCTCGACTTGGCAGAACTAATTAAGCGGCTCATTAGCCTTCCGGGTATGACCCGCTTAAGATTAGGCTCAATTGAGCCCATGGAATTTACGCCTCAGCTCTTGGAGGTTGTTACAGGGAGTGATGTGATCTGCCCTCATTTCCACATCCCCCTGCAGAGCGGCAGCAATACGATTTTAGCGCGGATGCAAAGGCCCTATTCTACTGAAGATTATGCCCGATTACTGGCCGAGATCAGAGAAAGGCTTCCCGAGGCTGCTTTGGCAACCGATATTTTGACCGGTTTCCCCGGCGAAACAGAAGAGGAACATCAGGAAGCCCTAAGCTTCACTGCCGGCTGTAATTTTGCCGGAATCCACGTTTTCCCTTATTCGCGGAGGGAGGGAACACCGGCTGCCGCCATGCCCGCTCAGGTTCCCAAAAGTGTGAAAGATTTCAGGGTTCGGGATTACTTGAAAATAGGCAAAGAAAGCCGCACTGATTATATTCGGCAGTTTTTGGGGAGGGAGCTCGAAGTTCTGCTGGAGACGGTCCGGCCGGACGGCAGTGCGCTGGGGCATACCGGAAATTATTTGGAACTAAAATTGCCTCCGGACTTAAATCCTGGCAACTGGCAGGCCGGAGACCTGGTAAAATGCACTTTAAGGGAAGAATATTGTAGCTAACTAAAAGGAAGTAAACTAATGAAGATCTCCAAAGGCTGGAAAACATTCATTGGCTTAATAATCATTACAGCATTGGTTATAACCGTTGTTTTATTGAAAGGGCCTTTTTACTATCAGGCCAGAAGTTATCTGGTAATGTATGCCTTTAGCAAGTATGAAGAACAAAAAAGCCTCCTGCAGAAAAACAATATTTCGCTGGATATCCCGGGAGGGATCAGCACTCCGGAGAAAGATTGGTATCCTTTTGTAATGGTTTTTAATGCTGATCAGAGTTTCTCCCGTTATACCGGACGGGATCTGGCCTTGACTATCTTATACAATTTTGGAGCCTTTGACTGGGATATGAGTTCTTCCAACTATTTTCAGGAAAAATCTCCTTATTATAATAGTTTTTATGGCGGTTACCTGGTCAAAGATAATTCCGGTTCCGGGAAGTATGGTTTTACACCGGAGGGTAAGCTGGATGTCAGCGAGGCTATGGCTGTTCCCGAATATGATTTTAAATATTTGGTTCTGGAAAGCCTGGGCTGCCCGCGGGAGAAACTTACGATGAGCGTTATTAAATATGACCTGGAAGAGAACGTTACCTATGCCGGATACCCAGGCTGGACCAAGATAGATGCCCATTTGCTGGTCAACAACCCCAGCCATCAATTTCGAGGAAATAAACGGGCTTATATTCAATACGGTTATCCCTTGAAACAAGCGGGGCGGGGTGATTTTGAGCTAATGAATACCCGGGGGAGGATTTATGCCCGTTACTTTGAAGAGTTTAACACTACGGTCTTTTTATATATCCTGACGCCTAGCGAGGATACCTTGGAGAAATGTGATCAAGAAATTTTAAGTAAGACCGTCATAAATCATAAGAAGTAACATTGATTTATTTAAGAAATGACATTGATTTTTTAACGAGAAGTGTTTATCTTTTGCAAACATAACCACGGTTATAATATAATTATGTCAATAATTATTATTTTTTTAAGGTTAAAGTTAGGAGGTTTATGATGGCGGACTGTATTTTTTGTAAAATTGTAAACAAAGAAATTCCTTCCGAAGTATTATACGAAGATGATGATATCCTGGCTTTTAAAGATATCAATCCTGTTGCTCCAGTTCATATCCTGGTTATTCCCAAAAAACATATCATTAGTGTTAATGACCTTATAGCCCAAGATGTCACTTTGGTCGGCAATATCTTTATTGTCATCAAAAAACTGGCCGCCCAGTTGGGAGTAGCGGAAAGCGGTTATCGGGTTGTGACCAATACCGGAGCGGATGGCGGCCAACTGGTCGGGCATCTTCATTTTCATCTAATCGGCGGGAAACCCTTAGGAGTTAAGATTGGCTAAAACAAAAAACTGCTTGGCCTATGTCAAAAAGAATAGAATTAGGGGTTTTGTCCCTCATATAATTTAGTAGGCAAAATTATTATGGAGCAAAGACTTAAGACAAAGGGCAAGCAAACTTAACAGGAGCAGGGCTTCTTGTGCCGCTTCTCGCTTGACGTGTCCATATTCATCCTTTATAATTATTTCGTATCTATTATAATTCCTAGTATCAGTCGACCAGTGGAGGGAGGGATAAAAAAATGAGTGAAGTAAGAGTAGGTAAAAATGAATCCCTGGATTCTGCTCTCCGCCGGTTCAAGCGAAATTGTCAACGTTCGGGTGTTTTGTCGGAAGCTCGTAAGCACGAGCATTACGAGAAACCAAGCGTGAAGAGGAAAAAGAAATCTGAGGCTGCCAGGAAACGTAAATACAAATAACGGACTAACACCGCGCTACCCTAAAGGGTAAAGAGCGGTGAAGGGAGATGGCTTTGGTTGTCCCTTAAGGATCGTCTTGTTGAGGATATGAAGGCTGCCATGAAAGCCAAAGAGGAGGGGAAGGTCAGACTTTCTGTCATCCGAATGGTTCGGGCGGCCATTAAGAATACTGAGATAGACAAAAAAACAGAATTAAACGATGCTCAGATTATTGAGGTAATCGCGCGGGAAGTAAAAATGAGGCGGGATGCTATCGCAGAGTTCTCTAAGGCAGAGCGCCCGGATAAAGTTCAGGAAGCGGAAGAGGAAGTTGCCATCCTTATGGAGTACTTACCTCAGCAGTTAACTGAAGGGGAAATCCGCCAGCTAGCCAAAGAGATTATCGCTGAAACCGGTGCCCAGGGGCCTAAGGATTTAGGCAAGGTGATGGGAGCTATCACCCCTAAGACTAAAGGCCGAGCTGATGGGAAAGTTGTTAATCAAATAGTGCGAGAACTACTGGGATCATAATCCTATTGTAAATTTTAGCACAAGGCTGTCCGCTAATAAGCCTGTAAGGCGTCTCATACGAGGCGTCTTTTCTTATTTTCTCTCTCATCCGCCTGCCGGATACTTGTTTATCAACTTTAAAAGTGAAGGAAGGGAAAACGAGATAGTTGTCGAATTTTCCCTTAAATGATAATCCACAGATAGAGGAAAAAATAATGATTAAAATTATTGTTGACAGCACCTGTGATTTGCCGCAGGAATTTTTGCAAAAATATGATATCAAAGATGCCAGGCCGGAGCTTTACCAAAAACAATAGAGTTACATATTTATCTAGATATTAATTTCAATTTGTCTAATATTAATATCAATTTCAATCAATTTTGCCAAGGCTGTTAAATATACCTGTTTCTAGAAAGAGGGTTCCTAAGGGAAGCCTCTTTCCTATATTCTTTGGTCGGAAGAAGGCCGATTGCCAACGGTAAGCTTGGACTAATCCAATCTTTTTTAGCATAGACATGCTATGAAGGGAGTGGTGTGTCTAATGTTTAAGAAGCTGCAAAAACAGGCCGGCGAAGTCTTCGAATTACCGTCCGCTGTCTTGGATAAAGGGCCCAGAATAACAATTATGGGACGCTGGGAAATGACTGTCGAATATTTTAAAGAAGTCATCCTCTTTTCCAATGAAGAAATTATCCTGAAAACTCCGGCAGGGAGACTTTCTATTCGGGGCAAGGATTTTGTTCTCACCACCGTACTGGATACCGAGATTAACCTTAAAGGCCAAATCTCCGGGCTTTCTTTTGAGGAGGAATAAGCGATGTTTAACAGAGCAGCCCGTTATTTGCGGGGACGGGTTTATATCCTGGCCCAGGGAGAGGGCTTGGCGGCCTTCCTTAACCAGGCCCTTAAGGATGGGATAGTTTTTTATAACGGCCGGAGATTGCCTGATGCTTTTTTAGCCGAGGTCAGTACGGAAGATTTCAGGCGCTTAAGAAAAGCAGCGAAAAAGGCCGGCATCAAGGTAAGGCTAAGAGCCAAATACGGCCTGCCTTTTGTTTTACTTCGCTGGCAACGGCGTAAAGGCTTAATTCTGGGCCTCTTGCTGATTTTTGCGGCGCTTACTGTCTTGTCCCAATTTGTGATTACGATCAGCGTGGAAGGCAATGACCGGGTTGCAACCGAACAGCTCCTAGCTGAGGCTGAAGAGCTGGGGCTGAAGCGCTGGGTCTTAAAAAAGAGCCTTGATCTTGATAGTTTAAGCCGAGAGTTGCAGGAAGGCAATGAAGATATTATTTGGGCCACCATGGAAGAAAGGGGAACCAATATCCGGATCCGGGTGGTAGAAAAGACTTTGCCGCAGAAAGTTCTTTACCGGGGAGACTTGATTGCCGCCAAAACGGGATTTGTGGATGATATCATTGTCATTCAAGGTATTCCCGTAGTCAAAGAAGGTGATACAGTTAAAGAAGGGCAAGTACTCATTAAGGCAGCCGGAGGCATGACCGAATATAGTTTTGATGTCGGGAGTAAGGCCGGAGCAAAGGAAAATGCCGTCGACGCGCCCGCGGCCAAGGGTTTTGTCCGGGGCAGAGTCTGGTACAGCGCGGAAAAAAAGGTACCCTTACTGGAGGAAATAACTGAGAAAACTGGCAAATTTGCTAATGGCTGGGGTATAAAATTAACGGATCGAGTAATAATGATAACGAATCAGGAAAGTCCTTATCCGGAATCAATACAAGAAAGCGAGATTTATGCCTTGCCGGTTTGGAGGAATTGGCGCTTCCCTGTCGAAATAATAAAGACGCACTATGAAGAAACCCAAAAAAAACAAGTAGAGCGTACAGTGTCTGAGGCAAGAGAGCTGGCCGAAGCTCTGGCTAGGGAAGAGCTGAAGAAAGAAATACCCCCTGAAGCTAAGATCCTTCAGGATAAAGTCTTGGTTCTTTCTTCGGAAAAAGGAGTGGAACATATTCGCGTTGAGGTCGAAACCTTTCAAGAACTGGCAGTCTATAGGCAATAATAATATTTCGCATGATGG
Organism: Desulfitobacteriia bacterium; assembly: GCA_050949905.1. GTDB lineage: Bacteria > Bacillota > Desulfitobacteriia > Desulfitobacteriales > Syntrophobotulaceae > DUML01. The sequence continues at coordinate 27,049 of JBMNGP010000037.1, forward strand.
AGGAAATGGCTTGCGCAGCGAAATCAAATTACAACTTAAAGACGGCGAAGAAGCTTTAAATTTACTTGGGTTAGAAGATGTCCACCTGCGGTTCTTAGGGGATAGGTTAGGCTGTCAGATCGTTGTCCGTGGGGAAGAGATGACAGTATCCGGCGAAGATGTTCAGGTCAAGCTGGCTGAAGCAGTCCTTAAACAGCTCCTTGCCTTAATCAGGAAGGGGAATAATCTCACCTTGGCCGATGTTACCTATGTGGTTTCCAAATACGAAGAAGGCAACAATCAGGATATGTCCGGGTATCTTACCAGGATTATTGCTACTACCCAGCGGGGAAGACCGATTAAAGCCAAAACTGTGGGTCAATCCAAATATGTTAAGGCGATTGAGAAAGAATCCTTGGTTTTTGGGATCGGACCGGCAGGGACAGGCAAGACTTATCTAGCCGTAGTCATGGCTGTCAAGGCCTTAAGGGCTAAAGAAGTAAATAGGATTGTACTGACTCGCCCTGCAGTGGAAGCAGGCGAAAAACTCGGCTTTTTGCCGGGTGATTTGCAGGAGAAAGTTAATCCCTATTTAAGGCCGCTGTACGATGCCCTCTTTGACCTTCTAGGCCCGGAAACTACCGGCAGGTATATCGAGAAAGGGACGATTGAAATTGCGCCCTTAGCTTATATGCGCGGCCGAACACTTGATGATTCTTTTATTATCTTGGATGAAGCCCAGAATACTTCACCCGAGCAGATGAAAATGTTCTTAACCCGCTTGGGCTTTGGCTCTAAGGCAGTCGTTACGGGAGATATTACCCAAGTCGATTTGCCCCGGGGTCATTATTCCGGACTGATTGAAGTCCAGCGCATCCTAGAGGGCATATCCGGGATTTCCTTCCATTACTTTACCGTAGACGATATTGTACGTAACCCGCTTGTCCAAAGCATAATTCATGCTTACGAAGAGAAGGGTGATCATCCTTCCGATAAAGAGGACGTGTAGTCTGGTAAGGATTTGATGGATTTTGGATAAAAAATTAAAAAAAGCGCTTTTAAGCGAAGTACCGTATAAGAATACTCAGTTCAGATACCAGGTAGTTGTATTTGTGCTGTTCTTTTTGCTTTTTGCGGCAGTTTTATCTTCCGAACTATTTGGCTCCAAGCTGAATTTGGAGCTGGGAGAGCCCAGCCCGGAATTAATTACCGCCCCCTACACCAAGGAAATTGAGGATTTGGATCAATACTATGAGGAGCAGGAAAAGGCGGCCAATGCAGTTCAACCTGTCTACACTGCGGACGAGTCCCAGCTTTCCAGTTTGGCAGAGGATTTAAGCCATACTTTTCTGGTTTTAAACCAGCAGAGAGAGGCGGCGAGAGACCCTGCCGAAAAAATTAGAGAACTTTGGAAAACCACCCCCTTTACCATCCTGCCGGATGATACACTAATCTCATTGCTGGAGCTTTCTGATGAGGAGGTCGCCAAAGCGGAAGAAATCCTGGGCAGGATTATTTTAGGAATTGCCAGAGACCCCAACAGTGGAGCCAAGTCCCAGAGCGAAGTGATGCTCTTAAAAGACAGAATGAAGGAACAAGTTAATAAGTCCAGTTTGCCAAATGTTATGAAAACCTATGCCCAGGCTTATATCGAGCTCAAAGTGATTAAACCGACCCTGGTGGTTGATGAGGTCGAGACTCAAAAGCTAAGAGAAATAGCCAGTTCCAAAGTTAAGCCTTTAGTTCGGGAATACAAGGCCAATGAGAAAATTGTCGGACCCGGAGAAATTGTTGATGAGAGAATTTTTCAGGTTCTTTACACTTATGGCTTAATCGAGGTTAAATCACCCTGGAAGCCTGTTTCCGGCATAGCCATTCATGTCCTCTTGTGTATGCTCATATTAATAATTTTTGCCTACCAAATTAGCCCGGAGATTTTTAAAAAGTGGCGCAGGCTGGTTTTCATTGGCTTATTAATGCTTTTGGTCTTAATCTTGGGCAAAGCTTTCTTGGCTATTAATTTAGGGGACAGCAATTTGAATGATTTGACTGCGGCTCTGATCCCTGCTGCTTGGGCGACTATGACAGTTACAATTCTCTTGGGAGTAAAGATTGCCGTTGTCGTAGGTGTTGTCCTGGCAGTTTTTGCGGGAACTATGGCTGACCCCACTTCACTGGGGGCAACAGGCTCATTTGCCGGCTTATTTGTTTTGATTGGCGGGCTGGTAGGCATCTTAAGCGTAGCTCGTCTGGCACAGCGCTCGGCTCTGGCCTGGGCCGGGTTATATGTGGCAGCGGCCAATGTGATCTTAATCAGCGGCATAGCTTTAATTAAGGAGTTTAGTATCAGCTACTGGCTAATTGGCTGTGCCCTGGCTTTATCCAATGGCTTCTTAGCAGCGGTTTTAACCATGGGAACCCTGCCTTGGTTTGAAACCGGGTTTAATATTACTTCGGCAGTCAGGCTCCTGGAATTATCCAATCCCAATTCACCTTTGCTGAAGAGTCTATTAATGGAGGCTCCGGGTACCTACCATCATAGTGTCTTAGTCAGTAACTTAGCCGAGACAGCGGCCGAGGAAGTTAAAGCTGACCCTGTCCTGGTCAGGGTAGGCGCTCTTTATCATGATATTGGGAAGCTTAAGCGCCCTTATTTCTTTATTGAGAATCAGTTCTCCAAAGACAATCCCCATGATAAAATTGCTCCGACTTTAAGTTCGCTCATTGTGATTTCCCATGTGAAAGACGGCCTGGAAATGGCCAGAGAACATAAACTCCCGGAAAACATCCAGGAAATAATCGCCCAGCATCATGGCAACAGTATTGTTTCGTTTTTTTATCATAAAGCCTTGGAAGAAAACCCGGATATTCCCGAGGAAGCTTTTCGCTATGACGGGCTTCGCCCCCAATCCAAGGAAGCGGCTCTCGTTCTTCTAGCGGATAATGTAGAAGCGGCTGTCCGCTCCCAGCGGGATAATTCACCGGGTAAAATTGAAGGCTTAGTGCGTAAAATTATCCGGGAAAAGTTTGACGAAGGCTTATTGGATCAATGTGATCTCACCTTCCGCGATTTGGATAAAATCTCGACGGCCTTTGTCAAAGTATTAAGCGGAATTTTCCATTCCCGGGTAGAATACCCCGAGCTGCCGGCTTCCAAGCTGAAAGCGCTGGTAGGTGCTGATGAGAAGATTGAGAATAAAGCAGAGGATAAAGACAAGGTAGAAGACAAGGCAGAAGATAAGACAGAAGACAAGGCAGAAGGCAAGACTAAGGACAAGCCGGAGGACAAAAAAGAATTTACGGCTGAAGATAAGCAGGTGAAGCCGGCGGATAAGAATAAAGACAAAGATGAAAAATGATACAAGCTTGAAAATAATAATATTCTGAAAGAGTTAATATAATAATAACATAGCAGTTGGCTTTGCCGAAAACTTAAAGGAGGGCAGAAAGACCTTCCAAACTCTGGTCTTTCGTTATTATGGAATTAGATATTAGTTGGGAAGTAGATTCTTGCAGTGAAAGCGAACAAGAAGAGCTGTCGCGGCTTCTGAAAATGGGTATTTCTGAAGCCCTGCTTAGCGGCGGTGGCCCGGAGGATGCTGAAATAAGCCTTGTGCTGGTTGATGACGAGACGATCCATCTCCTAAACAAAACCTACCGGGGAGTGGATCAGCCAACAGATGTGCTTTCCTTTGCCTTACAGGAAAAGGGAGAAGGGGAACCGGATATTTATCTCGCTGACCTTTTGGAGAGCGAAGAAGGCCTTGCCGCTGACAAGCCTTTCGGTGAAGAGGAGTTAGCTGAAGAGGCTTGGCAGGGAGCGGATTATTCCGTAGAAGAAATAATGGAAGAAGAATTAAAGCAAGGGATAGATCTTAGGGGTCAAGAAGAATTACCGACACTGGAATTGCTGGAGGATATTGCAGTGTATGAAGACTCTGTTCTTGGAGATATAGTCATTTCCGTAGAGAGGGCCCGCAAGCAGGCTGAAGAGTACGGCCACTCCTTTGCCAGGGAGATTGTTTACTTGGCGGTTCATGGAACTTTCCACCTGCTGGGCTATGATCATACCAGCGATGAAGAAGCCAGTGTTATGAGGCGAATGGAAGAGCGGGTTATGGAGAGAATCGGCCTTCCCCGTTAAGAGAGAGGAATTTGAGATGAGTAGCGGTAATTCTAAGAAGAAACCTATCCCTTTTGCGCAAAGCTTTGCGAGAGCCTGGAAAGGTATAGTGCATTCCCTCCAAACCGAAAGTCATCTGAGGTTTCATTTTTTTGCTTCTTTAGTAGTAGTTGGTTGTGGTTTAATTTTTAGAGTAAAGAATACCGAATGGTTGTTTATTATCTATGCTATTGGCAGTGTAGTGATAGCTGAACTATTTAATACCGCCCTGGAGAGGGCTGTGGACTTGAGCCATCCCGAGTATCATCCTTTAGCCGGTTTAGCTAAGGACATAGCTTCAGGCGCGGTCTTAATAGCGGCTATTCAGGCTGTTATCATAGGCATCATCATATTTGGAGCCTACATATTCTAAGAGGGTTTTAAGGTAACATAATACATAAACAATTTAGGATATGTACAATATTAAATTCTGAAGGGGCGGAGAAAAGGATGGATAATCAATACTCCGGTTTAGTGGATCTGGCTATTAAGGCTTATGAGCATGCTTATGCACCTTACTCCGGTTACCGGGTTGGTGCTGCTATATTATGGGACTCAGGGCGGATTACCGTTGGCTCTAATGTGGAGAATGCTTCTTATGGCCTGACGGTTTGTGCTGAACGCAATGCTGTCTTTCAGGGCACGGCTTTAGGGGAGAGAAAGATCAAAGCTGTGGCCATTGCCGTTCCGGATAAGATCCTGCCCGCTCCCTGCGGGGCTTGCCGCCAGGTTATCCGGGAGTTTGCCGCTGATTGTACTATAGTACTGGCGAATGACCGGGGAGAAACTAAGCTGACCAGCCTGCAGGAGCTTTTGCCCGACTCTTTTGGGCCGGAGTTTTTAAGGGATTAATTGGCGAGCAGGCGGCAAGAGCAAATCGAGGCTTTGAGGCGAAGGAATTTTAGGAGGTTAAGCAGTCTTGGACAGACAAAACAAAAACGATTTTAAGTCTGGTTTTGTAGCTGTGGTCGGCAGGCCTAATGCGGGCAAATCTACTCTACTTAATACTTTGCTTGGCCAAAAGGTGCTGATCATCTCCGACAAGCCTCAAACTACCAGAAATAGAATTAGGTGTATTCTGACCACGGAACGGGGGCAAGTGATTTTTTTTGATACTCCTGGTATTCATAAGCCCCAGCACCGTCTCGGTGAGTATATGGTTGAGGCAGCCAAGAGTGCCCTTAAAGGGGTGGATTTTGCCCTTTATGTAGTTGATGCCTCCGTGCCGCTGGGCAGTGGGGATGAATACGTCTTGGGTTTAATTAAAAACAGCAATGTTCCCTGCATCTTAGTCTTAAATAAGATTGACCTTTTGCAAAAAGACGAGCTTCTGGTTAAAATAGCGGAGTTCTCCAAGCTGGCTGACTTTCAGGAAATAGTACCTGTTTCCGCCTTAAACGCTGAGAATACTGCTAAGCTGGTAGATGTGCTTTTGGAGGCGCTGCCGCCGGGGCCGATGTATTATCCGGCTGATACCGTAACCGATCAACCGGAAAAGTTTATTATTGCCGAACTTATCAGGGAGAAGCTCCTAGCTCTGACCAGAGAGGAAGTACCGCATTCCCTGGCTGTTGTGGTTGAGCGGCTCCAGGAGAAAAAAACTCTGATTAAGATTGAAGCGATGATCCTGGTAGAGCGAGACTCGCAGAAAGGAATCGTTATCGGCAAAGGCGGCAGTGTTCTTAAGGAAGCGGGCAGGCTGGCCAGGGAAGATATCGAAAATTTGCTTGACAGCAAAGTCTTTCTGGAACTCTATGTCAAGGTTCGCAAAGACTGGCGCAATCAACAGGCTAATCTCCGTGAACTGGGCTATAATCTTAGGGACCTTAAAGAATAATTAAAAATATGATTTAATTTTTGCCTATTCTTGTGATAACCTATCAAAAACTCCAAAGCTGCAGTTCTAGGCCTTAAAATAATAAAATGAACATTGCATCAGATAAGAACTGCATTGGGGTAAGCTGAATCATAGAATTTGGATAAGCTGAATCATAGAATTTGGATAAGCTGAATCATAGAATTCTGAAAGGAAATGGTTGCCATGGATATTGCCGCCAAAATTGATCATACTCTTTTGAAACCGGATGCTACAGAAAAAGACATTGTTAAGCTTTGTCATGAGGCGGTCAAATACGGCTTTGCTTCCGTCTGTGTCAATCCTATTTATCTCTGTACGGCTGCCCGGTTATTGCATGGCACCAATGTGGCGCCGACCACCGTGGTTGGATTCCCTTTAGGGGCAGTTCTTACGGAAAGTAAGGTACAGGAGATTCTGGCTGCCAAAGCCCATGGAGCCAGGGAAGTGGATCTGGTGATGAATATTGGCCGGGCTAAGTCAGGCGATTGGCATTTAGTCCGGCGTGATGTGGAGCTGTCGGTTCAGACAGCCCAAAGCTGTGGGCTAAAGATTAAAGTAATCATTGAAACAGCTCTCCTGGATCAGGAAGAAAAGCAAAAGGCTGCCCAGATAGTTAAAGAGGCCGGAGCCGATTTTATTAAAACATCTACCGGGTTTTTCGGCGGAGCTACGGTTGAAGATGTCAAAGCCCTAAAGGAATGGGTGGGACCCACTGTCAAAGTCAAAGCTTCCGGCGGGATTAGGACTAAGGAATTCGCTTTAGAACTCCTCCAGGCCGGAGCCGAGAGGCTGGGCAGCAGTTCAGGGCCAGCCCTCCTCTAATTGTTTAGAGAGGCAGCTGGAGAATGCTTAAATAATTGTTGTTGGGACAAGGAGATTGAGGATGGGATAAGGGGTGGGACAAGGGTGGGACAAGGGTGGGACAAGGGGACGGTTCTCCTGTCCCACTTGTGGGGATGATAAAGAGTGGCGGTTTATAAAGCAGATGCAATTGTCATACGCAGCAGGGAATACGGCGAATCGGACCGGCTGGTGACTCTGTTTTCCAGGGAACATGGCAAGCTGGAAGCTATAGCCAAAGGGGTGCGCAAACCTAAAAGCACCCAACGGGGAGGCACTCAGCTCTTTACTTATGCTGATTTTTTATTATATAAGGGAAAAAGCTTGGATACTGTCAACCAAGCTCAGCCCAAAGAGAGCTTTATTCACCTCTGGGAGGATTTCGACCGGACCATAGCTGCTTCCGGGATGGCGGAACTCTTGGATATTTCCACAACCAGGGAACAACCTGAGCCGGAATTATTTACGCTCACTTTAAGTTTTCTCTTTATGTTAAAACACTTAGATCCCTATATTGCCCAAGCCGCTTATACCCTGAAGCTTTTAGATTTCCAGGGCTATCTGCCGGTTATGGCTTGTTGTTTCCAATGCTCTAAGGATTTAGAAGGGGAACAGGCTTTTCTTAGCGCCGAGGCCGGTGGTTTTTTTTGCTCCATATGCAAGAACAACCACTCGGTAAGGTCTTTTAGTCCAGGGAGTATGGCTTTTCTCAGGCAGTTAAAGAAGGTAGACTTCAAGAAGCTGGATCGTTTGCGCTGGAATAAGAGGATGCGCGAAGAAATCTTAGAAGGATTAGGTTACTTTTGCGAGGAAAAGTTTGAAAGAAAGCTGCAAGCCTGGCGGCAGGGCAGAGAACTCTGGAAGAATTAAACTCGGAACTTAGCAACAAGTTCTTTTAATTTATCGGCACTTAGTTTAACGCTATTCGTGCCGCTTTTTACTTCCTGAGCCAGGTCTTTGATGTTAACAACCTGTTCGGCCATCTGTTGCGTACCTTGGGCACCGTCATCGCTGGCTTGGGCTATTTTAGCTATGGAATCGGCTACGGTTTTCATGGAGGAAAGCAATTCTTCCGAAGTGGCGCTGAGATCGGTCACTAAATTATGGATAAAGAGGGCATCCTGATCATAATTTTCCCCGACTTGAATTGTTTCTTGATAACTGGCCATTACTTTGGTCTCAATGTAGTGGAGAATTTGCCGGGCGACATCTTCCAGGTTTTTAACCGCTTGCAAGACGGTTGTGATGGTTTCCTGAATTTCATTAACCGCAGATTGGGAATCTTCCGCTAACTTTCTTATTTCGTCGGCTACTACGGAGAATCCCCGTCCCGCTTCACCGGCCCGGGCGGATTCAATGGCGGCATTTAAAGCCAGAAGATTAGTCTGAGTTGAAATCTGCAGGATAGCATCCGATAGGACTTTTATTTTTTCAACTTGCCGGGCTTTATCCAAAGCCTCGCCCAGTTCATTTTTGATCTCGCCCAAGGTTTTTTTAGCGTCTTCCTGTAAATTTACGGCTTTATTTTTTAGGGCTACAGCCCGATTACTGACTTCTCCAGCCGTAAGGGCACCTTCTCCGGCCTTAATGGCGACTGTTTCCACTGCAGCTTCAATTTCAGCGGAAATTTGATTAATCGCCAGGGTCGAAGAAGCCGTCTCTTGAACTCCCGCCGACAATTGTTCAATGGCTACGGAGGCATCTTCGAGGTTGACAGTGAGTTTAGCCATATTACGGTCGGATATGGTCAGTGCTTGATTAATATTTTCTGTTTCGGTGATAATACCCTTAAGAATGCCTTGGACAGAATCGCGCATTTTTTCAATGGAAGTGGTGAGAGTACCTAATTCATCCTTCCGTTTAACTTCCGGCATTTTAACTGCCAAGTTGCCGGTTGCTAACTGCTGCATGCCGACGACAATCCCATTAATCACTTTCGTAATCCGGCCAATGAATATTATGACCAAGAGGATAAAAATCAGCAGCGAACCGGCCAGAATTACGGCGATTTTTTTCATTAGACTGTTTAGATCTTTAGTAAAATCCTCTTGGGTTACTGTGGATACAAGATAAAAGCTGGTTGCGGGCAGTTTTTTCGAGTAATAGACTTTAGTTTGGCCGTTAAAGACCCCGCTGATACTGCTGCCGGTGCTGATGCTTCCTAAGAGGGACTGGCCGATATCCCGGAGGCTGCCGTTGCTGATATTAAAAATGGTATCGGCTTTGGCCAGGTCTTCGCTAAAGCTAAACTCAGGGTGGATAAGAAATCTCCCGTCCTGATCCAATACAAAAGAGTAGCCGTTTGCACCTATTTTCTCTTTCAGGAAGAGGTCAGCTAGTTGGGCTAAGCCAATATCCAAGGCCACGACGGCATATTCGCTTTGCTGATTAAGCTTAACAGCTTGCGAAAGGGTCACAACCGGTTTTTTTGTTTCCGAATCAATATAAACATCCGTATAGACCAGTCCCCCGGGGTTTTGCACAGCCGCTAAATACCAAGGACGCTCATTGGCTTTCCAGGCGGGGTCTTCCGGAATCCAGCCCGAACCGCAATCAATACTGCCGTCCGGGTAACCAATATAAAGATCGATAATTCCGTATTGGTCTTTTAATTGGCCGGAGCGAGTAACCAAATGGTCTCGTAACGAGGCTTTGAAATCTGCCCGGTTATCGCCCCTTAAGGGGTTGGCCCAGATTTCAGCTAAGTATTCCGTTTCGTTTTCCAGCAGAATCTCTCTTTGGGAGAAAAAGTTCTGCATTTTCTCCAGCATATAGTCTGTTTTCGCAGCAAGCTGGGTTTCGGATAAACCGATAATGATGTTTTTGGCTTCAAGATAGCCGGTTATGACAACAGCCCCAAAAGATAATATAAATAAACCTAAAATATATGCCAATAACCTTCCTCTAAGACTTAGCTTCATAGTCCTTCCTCCTCAGTACGCCTGCCTGCGCCAAGTGTCAATTGCTTTTTTTGAGCGGCCAGCCATTAATAATTGAACAGTAACTTTTTAAAAAATATGATTAGAATAAATATGATTAGAAAAAAATAACAAGCATTAAAATATACCGTTAGCGGATTAAACTATTTTACAATTCGGCAATATTTGGCATAATCCTCCTGGATTACAGGAATTCTTCCAAAATAAAAACAAATAAAACCAAACCTAAATAGAATAAAACGAAATACAACTAAAATAAAAACCAAAACTACATGCAATCATTAAGCAAACCAAAGGTTGCATTTACAATGTCATAAAATTGACAGAGCGCTCAAGCCGGAATATAATATTCTGGATAATAAGCATAGCTTCAAGTCCCCAAGTTAAAATTTAATTAAAGGATTATCTGCTAAGATGGGAAGGATTTCTGTGTTAGCCTTAGAGAGAGTCCGGGAAGGTGGAAGCCGGATGGGTGAAAGCAGTTTGGGCAGCCCGGAGCAGATTGCAAGTAAGAGGATTCCCTTTGCGGAATCAAGCAGGGTGGAACCGCGGGAGATAAGCTCTCGTCCCTGCAGCATATTTATTGCTGTAGGAACGAGAGTTTTTTATTTGTACCATTGCTTAAAGCCTCACCTGTCTTTGTCACCCTGTGGAAACTTCCCTAGAACATACTAATTTAGGAGAAATGGAGGAAACGGTATGAAGTTTCAAGATATTATTTTAGCCCTAAACCAGTTTTGGGGTGAACAGGGGTGCATTATTGCCCAGCCCTATGATCTGGAGAAGGGTGCAGGCACTATGAATCCCGCAACTTTTTTAAGGGCTTTGGGCCCTGAGCCTTGGAATGTTGCCTATGTGGAACCATCCCGAAGGCCGACTGACGGCCGCTATGGAGAGAATCCCAACCGCCTGCAGCATTATTTTCAATACCAGGTAATTTTAAAGCCTTCGCCGGCTAATGTGCAGGAACTGTATTTGGAAAGCCTGGAACGCCTCGGGATTAACCCGGTGGACCATGATATCCGCTTCGTGGAAGATAACTGGGAATCCCCGACTTTAGGAGCCTGGGGCCTGGGCTGGGAAGTCTGGCTGGATGGCATGGAAGTTACCCAGTTTACCTATTTCCAGCAGTGCGGCGGTATTGACTGCAAACCGGTCTGTGCGGAGATCACTTACGGGATAGAACGCCTTGCCACATTTATACAAGGTAAAGACAGTGTCTTTGACATCGAGTGGGTCGGGGATATCACTTACGGTGACATTTACCTGCAAAATGAAAAAGATTATTCCCGCTATAACTTTGAAGTAGCAGACGTTGATTCCTTAAGGCAGTGGTTTGATATGTACGAGAAAGAGGCCGAGCGGACGGTTCAGCACGGCTTGGTGATCCCGGCATATGATTATGTCCTCAAATGTTCTCATACTTTTAATCTTTTGGAAGCCAGAGGTGCCATCAGTGTTACGGAAAGGACAGGTTATATTGCCCGGGTCAGAAATTTAGCCCGGCTTTGCGCCCACGCCTATGTAGCTCAGAGGGAAGAGTTAGGCTTCCCACTTTTAAAACAGAAAGGGGAAGAATAATGAATAGAGACTTCCTGTTAGAAATAGGTATTGAAGAAATGCCGGCCAAATTTGCGCCTGTCGCAGTGTCCCAAATGGAGGCCAATAGCCGCAAGCTGCTTGAGGAACTGCGCCTGGAATACAAAAATATTAAGGCTTATATTACTCCGAGAAGAATTACCCTTTATGTGCAAAGCCTGGCAGAAAAGCAGAAAGATGTCACGGAAGAAGCTAAAGGACCTGCCCAAAAGGCGGCTTACGATGCGGAGGGCAAGCCTACCAAAGCTGCCTTAGGTTTCGCCCGAGGCCAGGGAGTAGCTGTCGAAGATCTTTTTATCAAGGAACTTAACGGAGTTCCCTATGTCTATGCCCGGAAATCTTTAAAAGGCGAAGAAACTGTCACCCTTCTGCCACAGATTTGCTTGGATCTCATTACCGGTTTACATTTCCCCAAACCGATGCGCTGGGGTGAGCACGAAGTCCGGTTTGCCCGGCCGATTCGCTGGCTGGTTGCTCTTTTCGGGGAAGAGGTTATCCCCTTTAGCTATGTAGGTTTGCAGGCCGGCAGAACTTCCCGCGGTCACCGTACTTTGGGAGGGCATATTCGCCTCGTTAAGCCCGAGGAGTACTTGGAAGCCTTGGAAGCTGCCTATGTGCTTGCCGACCAGGACCAAAGAAAAGCCCTAATCTGGGAGCAGGTTCAGTCCTTGGCTGCCAGGGTCGGGGGAAAAGTTGATCAGGATGAGGAGCTCTTAACTGAGATTTGCCATCTGGTGGAATACCCGACAGCTCTCTTGGGTGAAGTAGATGTCAAATATCTGCTCTTACCGGAAGAAGTTATCACTACGCCGATGAAAGAGCACCAGAGGTATTTCCCGGTGCGGGGGGAAGACGGCAAGCTTTTGCCTTATTTCATTACGGTTCGCAATGGGGACAGCACCTCTTTGAACATTGTCAAAGAAGGAAATAAAAAAGTGCTGAAAGCCCGCTTGGAAGATGCTGCCTTCTATTACCGGGAGGATGTTAAACAGCCCTTGGAGTCTTATGTGCCTAAGCTGGATAGAGTCATGTATCATGAAAAACTGGGAACAGTCGGGCAACGGGTAGAACGCCTGCGGAAACTCGCCGCTCTGATTGCGGCGGAGATGGGCCTCAGCACCGGGGAAAAAGAGCTTGTTGACCGTACCGCCTACCTCTGTAAGGCTGACCTGGTCACCAGGATGGTTTATGATTTTCCGGAATTACAGGGAATTATGGGAGCTTACTATGCGGAAAAAAGCGGGGAAGAGCCGGAAGTATGCCGGGCGGTCGCGGAGCATTACCGGCCTACGCACACCGGCGATGATTTCCCGTCTTCCAGAATCGGTACGGCGGTCAGTATGGCCGATAAATTAGATGCCATTGTCGGAGCTTTTGGCATTGGTATCCAGCCTACCGGTTCCCAGGATCCCTATGCTTTAAGAAGACAGGCTCTGGGTGTGGTCGGTATGCTGATGGCCGAAGAAAAAAACCTTTCTCTCTCCTCCCTCTTATCAGCAGCTTACCGGAGTTTTGCAGACCAAGGAGTCAAGCTGGCAGAATACGCCGAGATAAAGCCATCGTTGGACGACTTCTTCCAGCAGAGAATGCGTTATCTGCTGCAGGAAAAAGGCTTACGTTATGATACCGTGGAGGCTGTGGTGGCTTTAGGGACAGAAAAGCCCTACAGCACCCTGCAACAAGCCCGGGTCTTAGCCGAAAGCCGAGAGGAAGAGCAGTTCATTGCCTATCTCAATGCCTACGTCCGCTGTGTAAACTTAAGCAAAAAAGCCGACGGGGCAGCATGGCAGCCCGCTGACCTTCAGGACAGTACGGAAATAGAGCTGGCTAAAGCCTTAGAAGTTAAGGCTCCCCTCATCAGGGAGGCAGTAAATAAAACCGCTTACCGCCAAGCTTATGCCCTGGCCCGGGAGCTCGTTCCTCTGATTGAAAAACTCTTTGATGCTGTAATGATCATGGCCGAGGATGAAAAATTAAGAAAGGCTCGCCTGGGGCTCTTGCAGGAATGTGTTCAAGCCTTGGGCTGCCTGGGGGATTTGACTCTTTTAGCTTAAGTTTTAACCCTAGAATAAAGATTTGCCCGCCTACACTAAGCTCGGCTGTCAAGTAATCAAATATATTGAAAAACCTCCATAAATTTTGCAGAAACCAAGTTAGCAGATATAAAAACCAGACGAAAGAATAGTGAGCATAATAAGCCTCTTATTTAAAGCTGTGGTTCTTAAGCTTCTTTACGAACCACAGCGGTAGAGATAAGAGGTTAATTTTTTTGAAATAATATAGCACAACTGCGAAATGAGACATACATAATAACTTACCTCCCGGAATATCCTAATAATGCTGTAAGAGAAAGGACAGGACCAGCCTTGAGGCCGGCGTAAATTATCTAAATATTATGTGAATTTCCAAAACCCTGTACATATTGGCTCCAATGTGCTATATAATATTTAAATGTGACATAATAATGTAACCATTTAATTAGCAATGTACTATAATAATTTACCAAGCCTTCAAAACATTATCTTTCCGGAGGGTGATATTATGAAACTTTCCGAACGCCAGGCAAAGATTGTGGAACTGGTCAAATCGTCAAGCCCCATGACAGGGGAGCAGATTGCCAGCAAGCTTAAGCTGACCAGGGCAACATTAAGGCCCGATCTTACCATTCTCACTATGACCGGAGTTCTGGAAGCCCGGCCGCGGGTAGGCTACTTTTACAAGGAGGATAACGTCCGTTCGCCGGTAGCGGAGAGAATGCATCAGCTGCGGGTTGGCGACTTTAAATCAATTGCCGCGGCTGTTAAAGAGAATATTTCGATTTATGAAGCGGTCGTTTCCATGTTTACAAATAACGTCGGCAGTCTGATTGTCATTAATGAAAACCGCGAGCTACGGGGAATGGTATCGCGCAAGGATATCCTGAAGGCCTCTCTGGGTAAAATAGACTTGCATCAGGTACCTATCGGTGTCATTATGACCCGGATGCCTAATATCATCATGGTAACCTCGGATGAATCCGTCCTGGACGCGGCCAAAAAATTAGTTCAGCATCAAATTGATACCCTGCCGGTGGTGGAGAATTATATTAATGAGGATGGTAATGAGATTTATGAAGTAGTTGGCCGCTTCACCAAGACCAATATCACGAATCTCTTTGTCGACTTGGGTGAGTAGCGCTCAAGAAAGCTATACTCCTAAGCAGGCCATAATAAACTGCAGTATAAGATCAAAACGCAGCAAGAAGAAAGCGAGGGGATGTTCAGGTGACAGACCAAATCCCGGTAATTTATGTTATTTCCGATGCCCTCGGAGAAACGGCGGAGTTTGTCAGCAGGGCGGCGGCAGCTCAGTTTAACGGCATCAAGACTAAAATACGCAGGGTTCCCTATGTTCAGGAAGAGACGCATATTGATGACATCCTGGAAGAGGCGGTCGAGGAACAGGCCATTTTGGCCTATACTTTAGTGGTTAAGGATCTCAGGCTTTACATAGAACGCCGTGCCAAGGAAAAGAAGCTGGTGACGATAGATATCTTGAGTCCTTTGATTTCAGCTATTGCTGAAAAGACCGGCTCTCAGCCAAGGAATGTCCCAAATATAATCCATCGTTTGGATGAACAGTATTTTCGCAAGATTGAAGCCGTAGAATTTGCGGTTAAATATGACGACGGCAAAGATCCGCGCGGGGCCCTTTATGCCGACGTAGTCCTAATCGGTGTCTCCAGGACTTCCAAGACACCTTTAAGTATGTATTTGGCTCATAAAGGGATTAAGACGGCCAATATCCCTATTGTCCCCGAAGTAACTCCTCCGCGGGAACTTTTTGTGATTCCACCGAAGAAAATTTTTGGCTTGGTTCTCGACCCTAACAAGCTGAACCAAATTCGCAGTGAAAGATTAAAAACCCTGGGACTGGGAGCATCAGCTGATTATGCCAATCTTAACAGAATCATGCAGGAATTGGATTACGCCGAACAAGTAATGAAAAAGATCGGCTGCCTGACAATTGATACCACTACCAGAGCTGTAGAAGAAACTGCCAGCATCATTATGCAAAAAATATATAAAGGGGAATAAGAGAAGAATGAAGAAATATGTTTACTTATTCAGGGAAGGCAGCTCAGCTATGCGTGACCTCCTGGGCGGCAAAGGAGCTAACCTGGCAGAGATGACCAATATAGGGCTGAATGTTCCCCAAGGCTTTACGGTGACCACCGAAGCCTGCCGGGAGTATTATGCCAATGGGGGAAATTTTCCGGAAGGGCTTTGGGAACAGGTCTTAGCCGCAATTCAGGATGTGGAAAAAAAGAGCGGCAAAAAATTCGGGGATCCTGACAACCCCTTACTTGTTTCGGTACGCTCCGGGGCAAAGATTTCCATGCCCGGGATGATGGACACTATTCTTAACCTGGGTTTGAATGATAACACTACGGAAGGCTTAAGCAAAGCCACTGGTGATAAACGCTTTGCCTATGACTGTTACCGTCGTTTTATTCAAATGTTTGGCGATGTGGTCTTAAATCTCGACAGCCACATATTTGAAAGCACTCTGGAGGCCATCAAGGAAGAACAAGGAGTTAAATTTGACTCGGAGCTTAGTGTTGAAAGCTTGCAGGACCTTGTGAAAAAATTCAAGAATATAGTCCTGGCCGCAACAGGTTCAGACTTCCCTGCTGATCCATATGAACAGCTTAAGGAAGCCATCAACGCCGTATTTAAATCCTGGAACAATCAACGAGCCATTGTTTACCGTCGGGTTAATAATATACCGGATGATATCGGCACCGCAGTCAATGTACAAGGCATGGTCTTTGGCAATATGGGGAAAGACTCCGGAACAGGGGTTGCTTTTACCCGCAACCCGTCTACCGGGGAAAAGGCCCTTTATGGAGAGTTCCTGATGAATGCTCAAGGCGAAGATGTGGTGGCCGGGATTCGTACTCCTCAGCCCATCACAAGCCTGGCGAGCGAAAACCCCGAGATTTATAAGGAGTTTTGCCAAATTGCTGCCGGCCTGGAACAGCATTATAAGGATATGCAGGATATTGAGTTTACTATCGAAAAAGGAAGGTTGTACATCCTGCAGACTCGTAACGGTAAATGCACTATTGCCGCTGCTATAAAAATTGCTGTGGAATTATGTCAGGAAGGCCTGATAACTAAAGAGGAAGCAGTACGCCGCATTGACCCTCATCAATTAGGCAGGCTTTTGCACCGCCGCATTGATGACCAAGCAAGCCTGGATGTAATTGCCACAGGTTTGCCGGCTTCACCGGGAGCAGCCTCCGGCAAAATAGTCTTTGATGCCGATGATGCGGAAAAATTAGGGCAAGCTGGGGAAAAAGTGATCTTAGTTCGCACGGAGACCACTCCGGACGATATCCATGGAGTTCTCGCCGCCCAAGGAATACTCACCAGCAGAGGGGGTATGACCAGCCATGCCGCAGTGGTAGCCAGACATATGGGGAAAGCAGCGGTCTGCGGCTGCGAGGCTGTAAGAATAAATTATGCCGATAAGAAGATGGTCATAGGAGATACCGAATATCCTGAAGGGTCGGAAATCTCTATAGACGGCGGAACAGGCAGAGTAATGCGCGGTGCTGTTCCTATGAAGGATCCCGATTTAAGTACGGAATTTCAAACTATACTTCGGTGGGCTGATGAGCTAAGGACATTAAAGGTCATGGCTAATGCCGATAATCCGGTCGATGCCGCCAAAGCCAGGGAGTTTGGCGCCGAAGGGATAGGTTTATGCCGTACGGAACACATGTTTATGGATCCGGCCCGCCTGCCGATAGTTCAAAAAATGATTCTGGCCCAGAACCCGGAAGAAAGAGCAGAAGCCCTGGCCGAGCTCCTGCCCATGCAGGAAGAAGACTTTTACGGTATCCTCAAAGCTATGCATGGCCTGCCGGTGACCATCAGGCTTCTTGACCCGCCTTTACATGAATTTCTTCCTGACGCCGAGGAACTGATTGAAGCTATTTTAATTCTAAAATTAACAGCCGACCAGGAAGACAGAAAAGTCCAGGAAGAAATCTATACTAAGGAAACCTTATTGAAAAAAGTCAGGGCTCTGCATGAGCTGAACCCGATGCTCGGGCATCGGGGATGCCGCTTAGGCATTACTTACCCGGAAATCTATGCTATGCAGGCCAGAGCGATCTTCCAGGCCTCAGTTAGATTAATCCGGGAAGGCTATGAAGTCTATCCCCTGGTCAAAATCCCGTTGGTAATTCATGCCAAAGAACTGGAGATTTTGCGGCAACAAACAGTACAAATAGCCGAGGAGGTTATGGCGGTTACGGGGGTAACTATTCCTTACCAGGTTGGAACAATGATTGAGATGCCCAGAGCCGCCCTTACGGCAGATGAGATCGCGCCCTATTCCGATTTCTTTTCCTTTGGTACTAACGATCTAACGCAAACAGTATATGGCTTCTCCCGTGATGATGCCGAAGGCAAATTTCTGCCGGTTTATATCAATAATCAAATCCTTAAAGAAAATCCCTTTGCTGTTTTAGATAGAGAGGGAGTCGGTAAAATCATGAAGATTTGCGTGGAGTTAGGCCGCAAGACTAATCCGAAGATGAAGATCGGCATCTGCGGCGAGCATGGCGGAGAACCATCTTCCATTGAATTCTGTCAGGAAATAGATCTTAACTATGTCTCCTGCTCACCATTTAGAGTACCGGTAGCCCGGCTGGCCGCAGCCCAGGCAAAAATCAAACAGAGTAAGTAAAACGACCACGAACAAAACAAAAAGAATCTAATAGAATTTCTTAAAAATCAAATCGAGGGACTGTCGCAAACTGGCGTTAAATGCTCATCTCCGGTCATTCCTTCCTCAGCCTTATCCTGGAATCTTTATCAGGTGTTAGTTTTGCGACAGCCCCTATTTTTCTTAGATAGATCCAATCGCACATAGCATTAATGGCAGCATTTTATTAGACTAAAGTATTTTGAATGAAGGAATTCGTTGTAAAGGTAATAGGTTTTAAGATAATTTATTTCAGATGATTTAGAAGGACATAGCAAGGGGTTTATGATAATATAAACTTCGAGGGACCTAGAAAAAATCATAACATTGCAATAAAGGCAAAACAGTATACTATAAGCTAATTGAAATATTAGAAAGGTGGTGAAACCTATTAAAGACGTTTCCCAAAAGCCCTGGTCATTTGCAGCTATAAAGGGAAAAAAAATTAAAACTTTCCTTGATAATAGTAGCGTTTTAGGTGAGTGTGCACGGATTAATATCCGAAGGATTTATTATTTATCAATCATTGCCATCCCCTTGCGTATTATCAATATTTTTCTATTTGTTTTCAACAAATCTTATGACACACTGGTTTTGCAGACATGGAGTCAAGGGATTATTGCATCCCATTCGCTATTGCTAATTCTTATGATCGTTTTTTTCTTAACAACTCATAAACTAAAAGACAGAATTGAACCAAATACAACCATGTTTATATTGCAATACATTGTTGTGGTCGTTATTATGGCGTCCGGTATTGCCATAGTTACCCTTGATCAATTGGTAACTACTAATATCACGCCATTTATATTAACGTGCATTATCAGCGGATCAGTATTTTTAATAAGACCGCTGGTTTCCTTTCTGATTTTTATAACTTCGTATGTGGCGTATTATTGTTTAATAGCGCTGACCATAACCGACCCGCAGGTATTGCTTTCCAACAGAGTCAACGGAATTACCGCCATTGGACTCGGTTTCTTCCTCAGCATTATCCTGTGGCATTACAATTACACCAATATAATCCAAAAAAGGCGCATCGAAATACAACAAAAACAATTAGAACAAATGGCATATTATGATCCGCTTACCGATTTGCCTAACAGGCGCTTATTGGAGAAACTGGTCAAACGAGAGTTTTCTTCAATGCAGCGTTACGGCCATGAAACGGTTCTAATTATTTTAGATGTCGATAACTTTAAAAACATCAATGATACATACGGGCATCCGGCAGGTGACGATATCCTTAGGCAGCTGGCCGATCTGTTAAAAAACAACGTCAGAGACTCGGATACCGTTGCCAGGTTTGCCGGAGAAGAATTTATTATCCTTATGCCCAATGCTTCTGTGGAAGAAGGACATGCCTTTGCCGAAAGGCTAAGAGAATTGATCATGGGAAAAAGATTTACCGCCGGGCCGATTGCCTTACGGATTACAGCCAGCTTCGGCGTATCTTCAATGCGTGATATCAACAGCCAAAACTTTGAGGATTACTATTTCCTTGCAGATAAAGCACTCTATTTGGCCAAACAAGGCGGTAAAAATAAGGTTAAAATAGCTTGTGGGAGGGCGGAGATGGCAGACTTGAGTAAAAAAGAGCCTCAAAGCAGTCCGAATAATCCGTAAACAAATCACTTTCTGCACCGCCTGTTGGTGCTAGAGTGGGATAGAGTGTGGTGGGGACAGAGGTGGGACAGAGGGACGGTTCTTCTGTCCCACTTATTTTTTTGGTATATGAGTGAACTTTTTGTGGTTTATAATAGTCTTACATATAGATAGGGGTGAGAGTGGTTGGAATTTAAGCTGCTGATTAAAAAGGCTCAAAAAGGCGACAACGAAGCTTTACTACAGTTAATAATGGCCCAACAGGCAGATTATTATAAATTAGCCTATCTATATATGAAGAATAAAGAGGATGCCTTGGATGTACTCCAGGATATGATTATTATTTTGTACGGAAATATTTCCAAGCTGAAAAAAGGAGGATCCTTTTATAGCTGGAGTAAGACGATATTGGTTAATTGTTGTAAGAATAAATTACGCAACCAGAATAAAACCACTCCTCTCGATCAGGCGACCGAAGAAACTATTGATGGGGTGTATACTGAATCGGAGGATAGGATTGTTCTGGAAAAACATCTATCCGGATTAAGCGACATCCACCAGGAGGTTATAAGGCTTAGGTATTTTCTGGATATGGAATATGAAGCAATATCCGAACTTCTTAAAATACCCCTTGGCACTGTTAAATCCAGATTAAATAATGGAATGAAACAGCTAAAGGAATCCTACGGAGGTGATATAGATGGCCAATCTTGAAAAAATTTTAGAACAAGAAAAGCAAAGGATGGATAATCTGGCTGTCCCCAATGAGATGGAAGATAGATTTAGAGCAACTCTTGCTAAAATTCCCCAGAGGGTTCCCCAGAAGAAAAGCAATTTCAAGTTAAAAGTGGCTGCTGCCATTTTAGTATTTTTCTTATTCAGCTATAATCTGGACACTTTTGCTTACTACGGCAAGCAATTGATAGGATTCGAAAATGTAATGACCGGAACTTTACAGGAATTAAATGAAATGGGGAAAGGCCAGCTCATTAACCAATCACATACCTTCCAAAACGGAGTTAAAATTACCCTGGATGGCATAATGCTGGATGATAATAATATGGTTGTATTTTATACTGTTCACTCTCCGGAAGGGAATGTAATGGATGTTGACTCGGATTTGCGGGTGAGTTTGACAGGCTATGGAGATAGGCTCTTTACCTTTGGGGGGCAGGGTCAAGCCAATGAGGATCTGACAGAGATGAAATGGGTGCTTTCAACGCATCAGATGCCGAGATTTTACGAAAGGACCTTTCATTTTAATGCAGGAGATGAAAGAGAATCCCGCAGAAAGCGCTACCATTTCATTTAAATTAAATAGGAACCAAGCCGTAGGGAAAAGCCTAAAGATTCCAATTAATAAAAAAATAGATTTGGATCAGCGCAGCATCAAATTACAATCTCTAACAGCTTCCCCGATTACAACAGTCTTAAAAGGCCAGATACAGGATACTATAGAACTCGGTTTAGACTATATTAATAAGAACAGATTCAGACCGGAGAAATTGGAGATTGCCTTAATCGCTGATGGAAAGGAAATAGCTTGGCAGGGAGGCGGCATGACTACGGATCTGCGAGGGATCCATTTTGATATAACTTATGATGCGCTTCCCAAAGATACAAAGGAGCTGCAATTAAAGCTTATCTCCTTTGGAGGAGATCATGATACGGATGAGTCAGTTAAGTTGGAAAAAGGTGAAACTAACAAATTTGAGGTTTTGGGTCAGGAGATAGAGATTGAAAATGTCTATGAATCTGACGGCAGCACCTATATCACATTTACTACCGAAGAAAATGTGATATTGAGTAAGGTATATCTAAATATCGACGGAGAAAGAAAAAATCTCCAGGAAACCATTCCGGGAGAATCGGAAAAAGTCATAGCCGACGACGAGACCAACGGCCATAATCTATTACACCAGAACCATGAGGTTTGAGGGAACCGGAGAGGAATTAGAACTGAATATTGAAAAAATCAGATACTCCGAAAATTATGATATGATAATCTGGACACACAGCGCGTAAGGCGATGCGAAAAACGATTTACAGGCAGCAACAATAATGCTTTCGCGAGATGATGTGACTCCCCGAACCGCTTGTTTTTTGGCACAAATATGATAATCTGGAAACACAGTGTGTAAGGAGACAGTGATGCTGTCTCACCTGGATGGAACACAAGAACCGTTCCTCTGTCCCACTCTGGCCAATTTAGGGGGAACTTAAATGAATTCAGCTATTGGAGAAGTCATGGAGGTTTGTCTCCTAGCCGGTAAAATCATGCTGCAAAGCGGAGCGGAGATTTATCGGATTGAAGATACGATGAATCGGGTTGCCCGTGCTTGTGCAATTCCTGAAGCACAGAGCTATGTGACCCCTACAGGAATTTTCTTAACCCTTCAGGGCTCGGAACAAAACCAGCAACAGACGAAGTTTTTACGAATCAATAACCGGCAAATCGATCTGAACAAAATTGTCGGTGTCAATGAGATCTCCCGCAAATTAAGCGAGCGTGAGATTACCCTTCAGCAGGCCCAAGGAGGCCCTTTTAACCATAGAAAAATCCAGCCCCCTTTATCCCCTTTGGCTGCAAATAATAGCAGCAGCTTTGACCAGTGGCTTCTTTAGCTTGGCCTTCGGCGGGACTGTGCTTGACTTCTTGCCCTCGGTGGCGGCTGGGGGGTTGGGATTTTTACTCTATACTATATCTACCCGGCGTATTGCTGTAAAATTCTTCTCCGAGATTTTTGCCGCCTTTACCATTGGCTTGATTGCTTACCTTTTTTACTATCTCGGCATTTATTATCTCAACCTAGATATTCATATCGACAAGGTCATCATTGGCTCGGTTATGCCTTTAGTTCCCGGCGTGCTCATCATGAATGGCATACGTGACCTGATGGCCGGAGACCTTGTTGCCGGACTTGCCCGGGGGACTGAGGCCTTTTTAACCGCCTTTGCCATTGGCAGCGGAGTGGCGGTGGCTTTAGCTGTGCTAATGTAGGAGGAAAAGATTATGAGTTGGACCGCACTTTATGCCAGTTTTTTTGCTACTATGGGGTTTGGGGTGTTGTTTAATATTCCCCGTAAATGCCTGATCGCCAGCGGATTCGTAGGGATGCTGGGCTGGACTGTCTATGTAACCCTGTCCGTAAATATGAACATAAACCTTATCCCGGCCACTTTAGTAGCCGCCTTCAGCGTTGCTACCGCCAGTCAAATCTTGGCCAGGTATTACAAAATGCCGGTTACGGTCTTTAGTATCTCCGGAGTCATACCTTTAGTTCCCGGAGGAATGGCTTATGAGACTATCCGGCATTTTATCGAGAATGACTACACGGAAGGAGTGCGTTTAGGCACCATTACCCTTCTGATAGCAGGTTCCATTGCCTTTGGACTGATTTTCTCCGGTGTTATCACGGAAAGCTTCAATCGAAAGAAAAAGATGCCCTGAAAGTAATTGTCCCGTGGATAACCAAGATGTATTATGCAGTTGTCGTGGGAAATCGCGCCCACTTTTTTAGAGAAAATTTCTTAGGGAGTTGCAAATTGTGAAGATGGCGTTATATTCTGAATAGAAATTTGATAGCCCTATAGTAATTTGGTTACAAGAAGTGTTCTATAATGAAGGTTCTTTGGGGGTATACGGCAATGCTTTTGGTTGGATTAATCTTTGGTTTAATATTCGCTTGGTTTATTGTCAGCTTTTCGGTGGGGATTCCATTATTATTAAAGGTGTTTTTGAATTAACCGGGAAGTAATTAGTAAGGCAGAATATTATACAATTTTTGCTCTTCTTGGGCTTATGAGGCAGTCGCGATTAAAAATAGAACCTAAAAGAAGAATCCTAACCTAAGTTACCAAATAATTGCTCAAGCTGGAGAGAATTTATTTATAAACCGTTACCGACATGGTTTTGAAAACAACAAAGAGTTCAGACCCTTTCTCAATACCCATTTCATCGAAAGGATTTTTTAGTGATAAGTGCTCTAATGGGGATTCCTATATCGACAACGACGATTACATTAGAGCCAACATTGATAATGTCGATTACATTTCCTTTATGAACATTTCTGGCACTGCTTACAAAGGTGCCCTTGCTTAAGATTATATTCTCCGGCCGGATAGCAACCTTAACCGGCCCTTCAAGTGTAGTATTAACATGAAATCTGGACTGTTCCAATACTTGGCATAGGTTTCATCGTTAGTTCTAATTATGGTTGCCTCATAAGTATTGTCATAGCCTCTTGATTTCGAAAGATATATGTCAAATTGAGTACGGGATATGCGGAGATGCCTCCCGATTCGGTGAGCCTCAAGTTCTCCCCGTTTAATCATTTCATAGACAGTTCCTTTGGTGATCTTTAATTTTTGGGCAATCTCCTCTGGCGTAAATAAGATATCTTCATTCAATTTACCCACCTGCTTTGGTATTTTATTGATCACAATTTTACCATAAACTACAAACTTTGAGCATTAGCCTAAGTTTACATGTTTTGGGGGCAATTGGACAAATAAACTAATTATAAAAGAACTAACTAAAACGAAAAAACTAACTAAACCTAACTAAAACAAACAAAAAGTATTGAAACCTAACTAAAGATGATATACAATAAACATACAGCAGGATATAAGCAATATTATTTGCTTATTGTGTCTGGTTTTTAAAAACTTCATACCTTCACTCCGAGCTGACGCAGCCTAAAGATTATTCTATGGCAGGTCAGCCAGGGCTTAGGCTCTCGGGTATGTTCAGAAATGGATATGCCTTCCGTTTGAAAAGGAGGTGGATTAGCAACCAGGTGGCGTTGCCCAAGAATCTCACTTCGTTTAGTGAGATTTTAATTTTTTCTCAGTGAAAACCTGGTGGAACTGCGGATTTAACAAGAATAAAGGTGTGCAGATTTAAGTTGACAGTAAATTAATAAGGGTAGGGAGGCTAAAAATGAAAAAGAAGATTAGGTTACTCATGGTTATTTGTTTAGCATTATGTTTAGTATTTTGTTTAATATTTTCCTTAGTGGGTTGCAGCAATAATACCAGCTCCTGACGAATCAACTATTACTATTGCAGCTGCGGCAAGCCTGAAAAATTGTCTAGATGGTAAATTGGTACCAATGTTTGAAGAAAAATATTCAAATATCAAAGTTAAAGCAACTTATGATAGCTCAGGAAAATTGCAGACACAAATCGAGCAGGGTGCAGATATTGACGTATTTATGTCAGCAGCCATGAAACAAATGAATGCCTTAGATGAAAAAGGCTTAGTTGCCAAAGATTCTATTGTCCAGCTTCTGGAAAACAAAATTGTGCTTATTGTTCCCGAAAATAATACTAAGGAAATAAGCAAGTTTGAGGATATTCTAAAGGCTGATAAGATTGCCGTTGGCGATCCGGCAAGCGTACCGGCCGGTCAATATGCCAAAGAAGCCTTGTACA
Source organism: Desulfitobacteriia bacterium (assembly GCA_050949905.1). Classification (GTDB taxonomy): domain Bacteria; phylum Bacillota; class Desulfitobacteriia; order Desulfitobacteriales; family Syntrophobotulaceae; genus DUML01. The sequence continues at coordinate 52,226 of JBMNGP010000037.1, forward strand.
ACCTTAATATTTGGGACGAAGTAGCGGAAAAAGCAAGCCTGGGAACAAATGTTACCGAAGTGTTAAACTGGGTTGCAGAGGGGAGCGCTGATGCCGGCATCGTCTACTCGACCGATGCTGCTGCGAACCGAAAAAGTAAAAGTGGTGGCCGAAGCCCCGGAAGGATCTGTTGCCAAAGTTATTTATCCGGTAGGGATAGTTAAAGCCGGCAAAAACGAAGCAGCAGCGAAGAAATTCATAGAGTTTTTACAAACTGAGGAAGCTAAGAAAGTATTTGCATCCTTTGGCTTTGCCACAAAGTAGAAGGAGAATACAACATAATATGGATATATTGCCAATAAATATAGATATATCGCCAATAATAATTTCCCTGAAAACTGCCTCTGCAGCTATAGCCGTAACCTTTCTGTTAGGGCTTTTTGTTGCCAGGTGGATAGTAAAAATGAAGTCGGAAAAAGCCAAGATGGTTTTAGATGGTATCTTGACCTTACCTCTGGTTTTGCCCCCGACAGTAATGGGTTTCCTGTTGCTGATTGTCTTTGGCGTCAATAGGCCAATAGGAAAGTTTTTACTGGAATTCTTAGGCGTAAAAATAGTTTTCTCCTGGACCGCCACCGTAATAGCCGCTGTCGCAATTTCCTTTCCTCTGATGTATCGTTCGGCCCGAGGGGCTTTTGAACAGGTAGATCAGAATTTGGTTATGGCAGCCAAGACCTTGGGCATGTCCGAAAGAAGAATTTTTTGGCGTGTCATTATGCCCCTTGCCCTGCCAGGGGTTGCCGGAGGAGGGATTTTGGCCTTTGCCAGGGGGCTTGGTGAGTTTGGAGCCACCGCCATGATCGCCGGCAATATTGCCAATGAGACGAGAACCCTTCCCTTAGCAATTTATGCCGAGGTTGCAGCCGGAAATATGCAGCTGGCTTCTTACTATGTTATCATTGTTATGTTAATCTCTTTTATTGTTGTGGCCTTAACCAACTATTTTTCCATGAAGGAAAGAAAGTACTTAAAGTAAAGGGGAAGCTCATGGGGCTGCTGGTTGATATCAAGAAAAAGTTAAAAGGGTTTTCTCTTGATGTTGCGTTTTCCATAGATGATGAATATCTGGGTATTTTGGGTGCTTCCGGTAGTGGGAAAAGTATGACCCTGAAATGTATCGCCGGAGTTGAAACCCCTGATGAAGGCCTTATTGTGCTCAATGGCAAAGTTCTATTTGATTCTGAGAAAAAAATTAATCTTAAACCACAGGAGAGAAATATTGGCTATCTGTTCCAAAACTATGCCCTTTTTCCCCATATGACGGTCGAAGAAAACATTGGCCTAGGCTTAAAACTTCCCCAGGAAGAAAAAAAGCAGAAAGTTAAGGAAATGATCAAGGCCTTTCATTTGCAGGGGTTGGAAACCAAATATCCAAATCAAATCTCGGGTGGACAGCAGCAGAGAGTTGCCTTGGCCAGGTGTATTGTCTATAAACCGGATGTGTTGATGCTGGATGAACCTTTTTCTGCCCTGGATTCACACTTAAAAGACCAGCTGCAGATTGAAATCTTCGAACTGCTGAAACTCTATGAGGGAGAAGTTTTGCTGGTCAGTCACAGCAGAGATGAAATATATAGGTTCTGCAAAAAACTTGTGGTGATAGATCAGGGAGAATCTATTTTGTGCGGAGAGACTAAAGATATTTTCAGACAGCCGAGATTACATGCGGCAGCCAGAATAGTCGGCTGCAAAAATATTTCCAGATGTGAAATTATATCCTCACACTCAGTGCGGGCAGTTGATTGGGGATTTATTCTAGAAATGGGGAGGCCGGTCCCGGAAAATACAAAATATCTTGGCATCCAAGCCCATGATTTTCATTTGCTTGATGTTGCACCTGATGATGCTTTGGGAAAAGAACAAAATAACGTCATTAAGTGTAAAATTAATAAAATAATTGAAGGGGAACTGGAATACAACGTCTATTTTAGAAACGAAGAATCAGAAGAAGAGAATGGCAATTCGGATCTCTTATATAAAGTCAGAAAAGAACAATGGGACAACAGAAAAAATAAGGAAAATTTGCACTTGAAAATTCCTGAACAGGCAATTTTGCTTTTAGGGTAAAAGGAGGAAGTAGCATGACCAAACATCAAATCTATACCATGAGCTTCGCCAGAGTCTATCCCCTTTATGTTGCCAAGGCGGAGAAAAAAGGCCGGACGAAAGCAGAAGTCGATGAAATCATTCGTTGGCTGACAGGATATAGCCAGGAAGAGTTGGCAGTACAGCTGGAAAAACAGACAGATTTGGAGACCTTCTTTGCGGAAGCCCCTCACTTGAATCCTAACCGGGCTTTAATCAAAGGGGTGGTTTGCGGTGTCCGGGTGGAAGATATCGAAGAACCACTTATGCGGGAAATTCGCTATTTGGATAAGCTGATCGATGAATTAGCCAAAGGAAAAGCAATGGCAAAGATTTTACGGAAATAAGGGATTTTCCCACGGAATGTAAGGGATGGGGTTATTGACACCAAGGTGACGATAACCCCATCCCTTTGTCGCCGCTATCCGTATTTCACCGCAATCTCTTATCACCGCAATCTCTTATCACCGCAATCTCTTGTCGCCGTAATATCTTTGATACCGCAATATAACGATCCGATTTTATTTATGTTAAAAAGTCGAGCATGATAATAGTAGCTTTGGTATTATGAAGACAGGAAAGGAGGGAGACAATGTTAAAAGAATTAAATAGAGTTATTGACTATATTGAAGAGCATTTAACCGCTAACCTCTCTCTGGAAGCAATTTCTCAGTATGCCGGGGTTTCCGACTATCACTTGAGAATGATATTCTTTTATCTTGCGGGGATGACGCTTAGCGAATATATCAAAAACAGAAAACTGGCTGAAGCCAATAAGGATTTATTACAGGGGGAGAAAGTAACGGATGTTGCTTTTAAATATGGTTATCAATCACTGGACGGCTTTACCCGAGCTTTTAGAAAATGGAGCGGGTTTTTGCCCTCAGATGTAATCAAAAAGGGTATAAGCAAATCCTTTCCCAAACTTTCATTCATCATAACTGTCAAAGGAGGAGTTAGTATGGAATTTAGAATCGAAGAAAAACCGGCCTTTAATTTAGTAGGTGTAAGCAAGCGTGTTCCTATGCAATTTGAAGGTGTGAATATGGAGATTGTCAAGCTTGCTCAAAGTATCACGGAGGAACAAAGGAAAGAAATGCATGCCCTGCAAAATATTGAGCCTTATGAAATTATCAATGCTTCTTATGATGCCGACGCTAATTTCTTAAAAGAAGAAGGGGATTTAACTCACTTGATAGGTGTCCTAACGACTGAAGATCAAGTAAGTGATCTCTTAGATAAAGTTCCGGTCCCAGCCTGTACTTGGGCGGTATTCCCTAATGAAGGGCCATTTCCTGCCACTTTACAAAATACCATGGCTAGGATTTATTCAGAATGGCTTCCTTCAGCCAATTACGAAGTAATTAATGTCCCTACTTTTTCCTTTACGAGGATGGATAAGCAAAAAGAGAATTACGCTTATAGTGAAATTTGGATTCCTGTTCGCAAGAAGTAAAAACAACCCAGGCATTAAGTAGGCTTTTCTCTTCCAACCGGCAGCAAAACACAAACCGGAAAATGACCATTATTCGATTATGGAAAAGGACAGCGTACCCCGTTAGCCGAACTAAGATCTCCGATAGCTCTGGTATTAATAACATGGTTGTATGCTGCATTAAACAGTATGCTGTTTAAAACTTTCCAAAAAACCAGGAAAAATATATAATAATTAGGATATAGAGAAGGAAAAGGGCGAAGCAACTTATTTCCGGAGGCAATTATGAACTTAATTGGCAATATTATTTGGTTAGTCTTTGGGGGTATCCTTGGCGCCATTTTTTGGTTTATTGCCGGGCTGATATTGTGTCTGACGATTATCGGCATACCCTTTGGACTGCAATGTTTTAAGATTTCTCTGCTTGTCCTGTGGCCTTTTGGCAAAGAAGTCGAATTGGGCGGTTTTGGAGTAAGCGGCTTGCTCTTAAATATTTTGTGGCTCATTTTTCTGGGCTGGGAGCTTGCTGTCCACCATCTGATTATCGGTCTTTTGTTCTGCCTTACGGTTATCGGTATTCCTTTTGGACTCCAGCATTTTAAATTTGCCCAGCTGGCGCTGGTTCCTTTCGGAGCGAAAATTAAATAACAGGTTAGGGTCATAAAATTAAGGAGTTGGCGTTAGTTGGCTGCAGCAAAACAAACAATAAAAACTGCTTTTATCGAAGCTTTACCTTTGGCGATCGCCATCGCCACCTACGGTTTATCCTATGGCGTTCTGGCTGCCCAAGCTGAGCTAAGCATAGCGGTTATAGTGCTAATGTCTATCTTGGTTTTTTCCGGCTCTGTCCAAATGGTAGTTGTTGCCATGTTAACAGTGGGGGCAAGTCTGACCAGCATTCTTTTGACCACTGTTTTGTTGAATTTGCGTAATTTGTTATACGGGGCAGCCCTTGCCGAAAGCATCCTTCCGGCTAAGAAGTGGAGATGGCTGTTGGCCTATGGCGTAACAGATGAACCTTTTGTTTTAGGTATTGCCAGGTTTAAAAAATATGGACCGGATCCTTTATATTTTGGAGTTATTACCGCTACCTTTTATCTCGCCTGGGTATTATCCGGCCTGATGGGCACGTTAATCGGCAACCAGGTTGATCCGCAAAAATGGGGATTGGACTTAGCTTTTCCGCTTACTTTTATAGCCCTGCTGCTTCCCGGCCTCAAGACAAATCCGGCCATTGCGACTGCTTTTGCCGCTGCAGCGATAGGGATAGGGCTTGAATACTTAATGCCGGGCAATGAATTGACGATTATCGCCGCAGGGGTTTTAGCGCCCTTAGTGGGTCTTTATGTCAGAGGGAGGTCCAAAGATGCTTAATCCTTGGCTTTTAATCGGTTTACTTTTCCTTGTTACTTATGGCTCCCGGATTATCGGTATTGAGATTATGGCCGGAAGAAAAATGAGTCCTTCGCTCCGGTTATATTTTAATTATGTTCCCATAGCAGTTATCACCGCAATTATTGTTAAACAGGTCTTAATTCCTGTCGATGGAGAGCTAACTATTTCCCTGCCGGTTCTTATCGGCGGCTTTTTTACTGCCGCGGCAAATTTGCTTACCAAGAGATTTTTGCCTTCTGTGCTTATTGGGATAATTATTGGCTTGGCAGTCCGCTATTTCTTGCTTTAACCCCAATTAACTAAATGGATACAGCAGAGTATTCTTTATCCATATTCTTATTAAGCGAAATGCAGATAGGTGATAACATATGAACAATTCTCTGATTGTCTATTATTCTCTATTCCAAAACACCAAAGATTTAGCCTTGGAAATAGCCAAACAGACCGGTGGTACTTTAAGAGAATTGATTCCGGAGAGGAATTATTCCTTTGACTATAATACTGCTGCCAAAGAGGTTACAAACTGGCTTCAGACAATTGTGCGGGTAATATAACAAAAAACGAGTTCCTTAATTTTTATCAAGGAACTCGTTTTCACTCACTTAAGGTTTGGCAATATGAAATTAGCATCATTTTTCATCACGCCCTTTTTAGGAGATTTTTTTGAGGATACTCTTCGGTTCAGTAGTTTTTAAAGATTCCAGCCCAACTGAAACGAGGATTTCTTCAATGATATTAATTTGTTTCTTGCTCAAATGCACACCTCCTCTCATAAAAAAATAATAATATCACGGAATATAAAGTTTTGCAAGTTAACTCGTTGCACCTCTGTTAATTCGAAACACATGTATGCTTACATAATATGTTCAGGAAAAAATATGTTATACTGGACATTAGCAGAAAACACCTTAGTAGTAAACCAATAATGTGCCCTGCTCTCCTTTAGGCGAAGTATTTTATATATCTTGTTTTCTGCCGTTATTGCTTGGCTTATGTCAAAATACTGGGATGCATTGCGCCATACATTGTCAAATAAAATTGCAGCGTTGGGTTTGTTTGTCCTTAGCTTGTTTGTAACTGTTATTATCTTTGTCTTCTGGGGATATTTACCGATAGAAACAACACCTGAAATGCTTTTTTAACTATCGTTAAGATGTCAGGTAAAACAATTTAGTCTTAGAGTTACCGTGCAGCTGTGAAATAATTATTTATGCTAAAAGGAAACGATTGATTTGTTCATTAAAAATATTTCAGCACGCCAGGTTGCCATGGCGTTTACAGGAAGTTTTTTGGGAGCCGGTTTTATGTCAGGGCAGGAACTCACGCAGTTTTTTGCGGTATTTGGAAGTTTTGGACTGCTGGGAATGTTTTTTGCTATCCTGCTCTTCTTCATGTTAAGCTGCTTTGTTATGAAAATCGCCAAACGCACTGGGATTACGGAGTTTGATAAAATCATTGTAGAAAAAGAAAAACCATGGCTACGAGCGATTTTTGGCGGTGTTTTTCTATTTTTTCTGTTTGGGATTGTTGTTGTGATGATCGCGGGAGCCGGAGCGCTCTTGAATCAGGTGTGCGGTATCCCGACAATCTTGGGAAGTGCACTAATGGCTGTCTTTTTGGCGGTAATAGCATTGTGGGAAGCTAGAGGGGTAGTTACAGTATTTAGTATTACAGTTCCTCTCTTGATTATTGCTGCAGTAACTTGCGGTGTTTTGTCGTTTTTAGTTATCGAGGGAAGCAATATCGCAGCCTGGCCGTTTTCCGGGGCAAATCCCTTGCTTGGGAACTGGTTGTTTTCTACCGTTTCTTTTGTATCTTACAATATGATGGCAGCAGTCTCCATACTGGTGCCGCTGGCAACAGATGTGCAAGAAGAAAAGATTATTCATCAAGGAGTTCTTCAAGGGGCGCTGCAACTTATGATTGTATTCGTCTGTCTTTTGCTCCCCTTGATTTGGAATCAAACCATGCTGGCGGATGCAGAGCTTCCAATGCTTACACTTGCTGAAACAATACATCCTGTTTTGGGGATAGTCTATGCAATTCTTCTGTCTTGCGGAATGTTCGGCAGTGCGTTATCCTGTCTTTTTGGAGTTACTGTCCGTATCACGAAAATCAAAAATATAAAGGGAAGCACCCTGATACCGGCGTTGGTCGTGCTGGCTTTTCTGGGAAGTATTGCGGGCTTTAAAGAGCTCATAGCAATTGTGTTTCCTGTTTGCGGCTATATAGCTTTTTTTGCGATGATTGGTATTTCTCTGCATTTTTTCTCTTTACAGAAGAAAATGAGACTTAACATAAAAGACAGGAGACAACATATCTGAACAGTCCACTGTTTTAACGGGCAGCTAACTTAGAATATGATCATTATTAATTAGGGAGAATTTACCTGATAATTTTATAATTAGAGTACTATTGCCGGCAAATTTTAATGGAGCTCGATGGGAATAAAGTTTTAAGGTGGTGATAGCTTGACTATCTTAATAGCTGAAGATGAAATGGATATCAGAAACCTTGTGCAGCTAAACCTTGAAAGGGAAGGCTATGCTGTCATTGCAGCCAGGGATGGGCTTGAAGCTCTTGAGGTTATCCGGAAAGAAACTATTGATCTGGCCATCCTGGATGTGATGATGCCTTACCTGGATGGGTTCAATCTTTTGCGGAAAATTCGTGAAATAAGTAACATGCCGGTTATCTTTCTGACAGCCCGGGGCGATGACATGGATAAAGTCTTGGGGCTTGGCATCGGTGCTGATGATTACCTGGTCAAGCCTTTTAGTATGGCTGAATTGATAGCCAGGGTCGGCGCCCAACTGCGCAGAAAACATCAGTATTCCTCGCCCAAGCAGCTAAAGCCCGAGCAAATTGTCTATGGGGGCTTGGTTCTGGATAAAAACAGCTGTTCTGTCTATAAAAACGGGAGGCCGGTGGAACTGAACGCCAAAGAATATAAGCTTTTGGAGTACCTAATGGAAAACCCGGCCAGGGTTTTTACCAAGAAACAGTTATACCGGGCGGTATGGGATGAGGAAACTTATTATGATGACAATACAATTATGGTGCATATCAGTCATCTCAGAAATAAAGTTGAAACAGACCCTAAGAATCCGGAGTACATAAAAACCATTCGCGGTATCGGCTATAAGTTCCATAAACAGGACGAGGGCAAACGAGAACAGGACGAGGAGAAGCGATGAAAAAAATAGCAAATCAATTTATGGCCAACTATGTCCTGATGTTTATCATATCGCTCTTGCTTGCTTTCTTTGCCTTTTTACTTATGGATTTTGCCGATCATGTCATATCCGATACCCTTGTGAAAAACAACTATACCGCAGAAATCCTCATGCAAGATGATTATAGGCAAATTGACCCCGCTCCGGTGATTAAAAACGGCGGAGGGATGCAGGTCATAAACAGCAATTATGAAATCGTATTTTCGGCCGGCCTTAATACCTTTGCCAAAGACAAGTTGACACCGGCGGAGTTCACAGATTTTTTGACGGGGTCCAAGCAGACCGGTGTCCCTTACAGCTATGATATCCGGTATAATGATCAGGGGAAGTTCTGGTTGGTTGTGACCTTCCCCACTTCTCTGAGAATTGATTTTGCCATTGTCTATAATAAAGACTATGAATCGGTGGATAAACAAAAAGTCGTGGGTGTGATTGTAGCCCTTATTTTGTTCTATTTACTGATGCTGGCAATCAGCACCGTTATCTATTCCGAGATTACTTCTATCGCTATCGTTAATCCTTTAAGAGAACTTTGCCACAGCGCCCGACGCTTGAAGGAAGGAGACTTTTCGGCCCGAGTTGCTCTTAATCTGAAAAACGAGTTTGCCGAATTGCAGGATACCTTTAACGCTATGGCGGGGCAAATTGAACGGGAAATAGCTTTGCGTAAACAGTCTGAGGAGAACCGAAAACGCCTAGTGCTGGACATTTCTCACGACCTGAAAAATCCCCTGGCCAGTATTGTGGGCTATGCGGAATTGGGCTTAAGTAAACCTGATTTAACCAAAGATGAACGAGATGATTACTTCAAAATTATCTATGACAACGGGGTGCGGGCTAACAAGCTAATTACCGGTTTATTCCAGCTGTCCAAAATGGAAAGCTCAGAATATGTGCTCAACAAAACCAGGATTGATATCTGTGAATATGTCAGAGAAGAAATAGGCAAAGCTATTCCCATCTTTGATCAGGCCGGTTTCAGCTATGATTTTGATATTCCGGAAAAAGAGATTTTGGTAATGCTTGATCCGGAGCAAATGGCCAGAGTATTCTCCAACCTGGTGGCCAATACTGTGCAGTATAATCCTCAAGGAACCAGGATCATGATTCGTTTGGAAGAGCAAGCTGAACAAATCGTCCTTACTTTTAAAGATGATGGGATTGGCATACCCGCGGAAATCGCTAAGGATATCTTCAAACCTTTTGTCAGGGAGGATAAGGCCAGGAATTCTCAGACAGGAGGTACGGGCTTAGGCCTGGCCATTGTCGAGAAAATCATTGCCGCTCACGGCGGAAGTATAAATTTGCAAACAGATCAAAACTGCGGGTGTGAGTTTGTTATCGGGCTCCCCAAAAACACTAAAATTTAAGATAGATTTAAGAATGGCAGCAGCTCTATTTAAGAAACCCTTGTTATTCTATGAACAAGGGTACGGAAAAGGGCTGTTTTCTATGGAGTACAGAAGTTAACCGTACCGAAGATAAAGGAGGTCTTAACTATGGAAACATTGGAAAGCCATTTTTACAATTGGTTTGGGGTGCTGCTTTTTGCTATCCTCTACAGCGGGGTGCTGTTGTTTATCCCTTTTTATAAAAAGATGGATAAAAAACCGGCAGGCACTTACCTGGCATTCGTTATAGCCTTTGCTATTGAGATGCATGGCATTCCCTTTAGTATGTATATCATTTCTTGGGTTATAGGAAAAAATCTTCCGGAAGGTGTTCTTTGGGGGCATACTTTGGTTTCCAAAATCGGTTTGGGGGGCATGTATATCAATATCGCCTGCGCAATTCTTGCTCTTTTCCTGATTTTAAACGGTTGGTACAATATTTACAAAAAATATTGGTCCAAAGAAAAAGGCACAGGCTCTGTCGTAAAATCCGGGGTTTATAAATATATAAGGCATCCGCAGTACACAGGCCTTTTACTTTTATCCTTAGGAATGCTCATAGAATGGGCAACGTTGCCGCTACTTATCCTCTATCCTGTAATAGTGGTCATGTATGTTCGTCTGGCCAAACGGGAAGAGGAAGATATGCTTAAAGAATTTGGTGACGAGTACCGGGAATATATGAGGACAACGAAAATGTTTATTCCTTATCTCGTGTAGTAACTAAGGTGACAACTAACAAAATGGCAATAAGAAAGTGAATTTTCATAGGAGACAAAACAAAGTTAATTTTCAATGGGGACCGTTTACATGTAACAAATACTTTAAGAGAGAGGGTAGGACAATGAGTATCGGCAAAGAAAGACAAAAGTATCTCTTCATTAAAAATATCTTCTCCTTAACAAGTTTGATCCTGTTAGCAAGTTTAATCCTGTGTGCGTTTGTTCTGGCCGGATGCAGCATCGGGGAAGGTAAAGGGACTATCTATGATGATGCCCAACGAATAGCGGGGGATGGAGACAGTTACTCTTTTTACCAGAGAATAGGGAAAACTAGCCAGAAATATCTAGCTATTGAGTATAGCCGGTTTTATGGGGTGCAGACCATTTGGGTTTGGAAAAATGAACAAGAGAGAGAAATTGCCGTGGACTACGATTCGCAGGTGAAGAGCGGTAAATTCAAAGTCGTTATAGTCACGCCTGAGGGACAAATAATCAACATCGCCGAGCAAAACGGCCAAGGTTCTTTTAAGCTGGTCGCTTCCCGGGGTAAATACAGTCTTAAAATCGTTGGGTATGACGCTAAAGGGACTGTCCGCCTTGAGCGGCAGGAACTGTGATATGAGCATAGGTTTTTAGTCTAAGGTACGGGGGGAATTAGCATGGCCAAGAGATTCAAAAACCGGGGAATTAGAATTATCGGGATAGTTGCTTTGGTGCTGTTTGGGACGCTTTTGTTCAGCTTCGGTATTTTCGGAAAAACCATTGTTTGGGACAAATCTTTTTATATCGGAGTTGGAGAAATTAACCATAAGACCTATACTAAACAAGAACTTGCCGAAGATCTTAAGCAGTTAGAAAAGAATATTATGCAGAAAAATCCGCTTTACTTTACCGATAAGGCTAAACTGCAGGCGCTTTTCAGCAAGGCCTATGAACAGCTGGAAGATGGCTTGACCGAAGAGGAGTACTACCGTTTACTTAATCCGCTTGTGGCCGCGGTTAACTGTGGCCATACCAATTTGTCTATATCTGAGGCTCTCTTAGCCAACAGAGAACAAACAGCAAAATTTTTCCCGCTAAAGGTAACTCTGCTCGGCAATCAGCTCTATGTCCTGGAAGATGAACCGGACAAAGGTATTAAAGCCGGGGACAGGATTCAATCCATTAATGGCAAAAGCAGTGAGGAAATTATTACCCTCCTTATGCAAAATATCAGCGGGGACGGGAGCTATGAGACGAAACGACGCTATATAATCAGCAACCATTTTAACAGCAGGTTTTATGATTTCGTCGATAACTCGGAGAACTTTCGCGTGGCTTTGGTGGATGAAGATGGACTTTTAAAAACTGCTGATTTAAAGGCTAAGTTTCGCCCAGAGTTTAACACTACTGCCTGGGATCTTCATTTCCTCAATTCTCAAAACGGAGATTACTATCAAGGTAAAATCTATGATGATTATGCCTTACTTACAATTCGTATCTTCAGAAATGAAAAGGATAATAAATTTGAACATTTTTTGCGCGAATTTTTTACTGAGCTAAGGACAAGAAATATTACCAAATTAGTGATAGACTTAAGAGGAAATTATGGTGGAGATTCCTTTATGGCCAAGAATTTGTTAGCATATCTTACCTCTGAAGAATTCCCTTATTTTGCCGGTGATTACCCTTTAATTTATCGTTTGCTGGGTTTTCTGAAACCTGTTGTTCCCCAAGAGCCAAAGTTTAACGGCAAAGTTGCTGTCTTAACTGACGGGGCGGTTTTTTCTACCGCAGCCCATCTCTGTGCCTTAATCCGGTATCATGATCTGGGAACCCTCGTCGGCAGTGAAGCCGGCGGCACTTATGTCTGCACGGACGGTGCCAGGGATACTGTTCTTAAACATACTCGCTTGCGCCTCCATAATTCGACCCAGGTGTTTCAGGTTCAGGTCGAGAGGTTATCACCGAACAGCGGAGTTAAGCCCGACATAAGTGTTGCCCCGACAATTGAGGAGATCTTGGCACACCGAGATCCGGTAATGGAAGCCGGTTTAAAGGCTTTGTCCCAGTAGGATAATTAGGGTTTCTGAGCAAAGATTTCCGTCATTAACTTCAAAGCATTAAGATGTTAAGTCCCCTGACGAATGTTATGCATTATATATTCTTATTAAGCAGTTATCGCCAGCGAATATGGCAAACCGACAGTTGTCGGAGTAAAATTAATAGAATTATTAGTTATTAGATTTTGCTGCATAAAATTGATAAAAATAGTGGTATTATATAGCTAAATGTTGCAGGAGGAAAAGAAGGTGCTGCATGAGTAAAGTATATTTTATCAAGAATCTAGATACCGATTATAATCAGCTGGGAAAAGACGCTCTGGAACTTTTAAAAAAAATAGTCTCAGAAACCGAACATATTTTTGAAAAAGAAGTACCAATTAAAGTTCACTTTGGTGAAATAGGAAACAAGACTTTTATTCCCCCCCAATGCTACGCTGAAATTATTAATTACCTGAAAGAAAAGGGAGTATCTCCGTTTTATATAGAAACCAATGTCCTGTATAGGGGATCAAGGACTACTACGGAGAAGCATATTGAGACTGCAAAGTATCATGGATTCACACAGATTCCAATAATAATAGCAGACGGCGATATTGGAACAGAATTCGATGAAATAGAGATAAATAAAGAATATATAAATAAATGCAAAATCGGGAAGGAGTATCGCAAATATAAACAATATATTGTTATGAGTCATTTTAAAGGACACATAGCAGCGGGATTTGGTGGTGCTTTGAAGCAGCTTGCTATGGGTTTTGCTGCCAGAGGCGGAAAATTGGAACAACATTCGGGAATATCCCCGGTGGTAGCTGCTAAAAAATGCATTTCCTGTGGCATTTGTATGGAAAAATGCAACTATGGTGCCATTCAAATTTCAGATATTGCAGTAATTGATGAGAGTAAATGCATTGGTTGTGCAGGGTGTATTGCTGTTTGTCCTCAAGGAGCAATAAGAAACACCTGGGAAGGAGCTCATTTTCTCGAGAAACTTGCAGAATATGCTTACGGAGCAGCAAAGAATAAAGATATCATCTACATTACCTTCGTTCACAATATTACCGAAGATTGTGACTGCGCCGGAATACCTATGAGACCAATTACAGGCAATATTGGCGTTCTTGCCGGCAAAGATCCTGTGGCTCTGGATACTGCGTGTTTGGACTTAGTTCAGCAAGACAGTGGAAAAAAATTTTTTGAAGAAGGCAGACCATCTCTTAGACATGCAGAAAAGATCGGAATGGGAACAATGGAGTATGAACTTATAGAACTGCCTTGCCAAAAGCCTCGCAAGGGTTGCAAGAACCAATAGTTTAGCTCAAGTAAAGTTGCCGGGATGAATATTTAATAATTGACTTTAGTATAAATAGTGCTTACTATTATGCCATACGATATATCGTGATACATAATAGCAAGGAGGATCAATAGTGCCTAATTCAGGGAGCCCCATGACGGAAGCAATGTATTATATACTTCTGGCTTTGCTCAATCCCAACCATGGCTACCAGTTGATGGCCGCTATTGAGCAGGTCTCCAATGGCCGGATTAAAATGGGGCCGGGAACACTGTACGGCGTTCTTACCAGGCTGCAAAAAGATCAGTTAATTGAAATTATAAATGATGATGGGCGTAGGAAAACTTACGTTATTACGGCAGATGGGCGAGCAGCTCTCGCAGCCGAATATGAGAGGCTGCAAAATATGATTCATGATGGGAAAAGATTAGCGGAGATATTACCAATGGGCAAGTAATTTAGAGGAGAGTTAATAAATGGGCAAGTTAGTAAAAAGACTGATGCTTGACGATATCTATGCTCTTGGCCGTAATGAAAGCTGGTTTTCTGCCATGGCGAAGAAAGGCCTGCATTTAAAGAAATTTGGCCGTTTATTTGTATATTTTGAAAAAGGAGAACCGCAGGCAACCAAATATAGAATTGATTATCTTAAAAGCAAACCTTCCCAGGAACAATTGGATGTCTATCATGATTGTGGGTGGGATTATGTCGCTAAGAACGGAGAATTTTATGTTTTTTCAGCAGAAAGGCCAGGTATCCCCGAGTTGCATACAGATGCCATGGAGCAAGGTCTTTCCCTGTCCGAGCTGGATAAAAGGCTAAGAAATAATTTGCTCATTATTTCCCTTGCCATGTTGTTGTTCTTTGGAATAATGGCCAGTATCTATCTCTTTAACGAGGAGCCTTTTTTATATATGATTAAAGGACAGTTTGTCCAGCAAATGCTGCTTGTAATTACAGAAATATATGTTTTTTATACCGTAATACGCAACTATGTTACCATTCGTAATCTCAAGAGATCTCTCTTGCAGGGCAAACAAATTAATCATCAGGAGGATTATAGAAAAGCCAGATTGTATGGCGGCTTATTTGCCGGATTCTTTTTGCCTATTGCCCTATTTGCTGTAATCATACCCTTTATAGATATTGCTAAAAGCCGGGACTATACTTTACCGGAAAGCAAGGACAATTTGCCTGTTATCAGGCTTGCGGAAATAGAGCAAAACCCTAATCTTCTGCGGAAGACAGGTTATACTAGAAAGAACGTTGATTGGGCTAACAGAGTAAGCTATGATTGGAGCCCTCTGGCGCCGGTTCAGTACGAAATAGATGAACATGGAACAGTAAACGGCGAACTGTGGGCAGATCAAAGCGGTGTGTATTCACCAAGTATAACCACCCGCTATTATAAACTGACTTTCGGCAGCATGGCAGAAAACCTAATCCATGACTTAGTTAAACGCTATGTCCGGCGTGATAATATAGAAATCAAGGAAGTCTATCATCCGGAATTTGCTAAAGTATATCTTGCCGAAGACGGTCTTCACCAACAAATCTTTGCGTATTTCGATGATCAGGTAACCCATGTCAGCTACCACGGGAAAGCAAAAATTGAGGATATTTTACCACTGCTTTCATTCAACCGGCAACCCGGCAAATAAGACCCTTGACCCCTATAAAAATTGCTGTTCAAAATCCAGGATCTTTTGACTTTACTTTTAAGGTATTGTAAACTAAAATTGCCGATTAGAGGTAGTACCGCAGTTTCTGCCCTCTGTCCGCTTGGGAACAGGGGGTTTTTTATAATTTATGTCAGAGGTGAGATGAATACCATGGGAATTTACGAAGAGCTGGTAGCTCGCGGCTTAATTGCTCAAGTGACTGACGAAGCAGCAATTAAGGAACTTGTGAATAACGGTCAAGCAACATTTTATATTGGCTTTGATCCAACTGCTGATTCTCTCCATGTCGGCCATTTTATGGCTCTTTGCCTTATGAAGCGCCTCCAAATGGCAGGTAACAAACCTGTAGTCCTAATAGGGGGTGGAACCGCCCATATCGGTGACCCTTCCGGGCGTACCGATCTGCGCTCAATGATGACACCGGAAACTATCCGGCATAACAGTGAGTGCTTCAAGAAACAGATGGCAAGATTCATCGAGTTCGGTGAGGATAAGGCCATCATGGTTAACAATGCCGATTGGCTGTTAAAACTAAATTATGTGGATTTGCTGCGGGAGGTAGGCTCTCATTTCTCTGTTAATAATATGCTGCGCGCTGAATGTTACAAACAGAGAATGGAAAAAGGTCTGTCTTTCCTAGAATTCAACTATATGATTATGCAATCCTACGACTTCTACTACCTTTATCAGCATTATGGCTGCAATATGCAGTTTGGCGGCGATGACCAGTGGTCAAATATGCTGGGGGGTACCGAGCTCATACGCCGTAAGCTAGGTAAGGACGCCTATGCCATGACCATTACCCTGCTCCTGAACTCCGAAGGGAATAAAATGGGCAAAACAGCAAGCGGCGCAGTCTGGCTTGACCCTAACAAAACGTCACCCTTTGATTTTTATCAATATTGGCGCAATGTTGATGATGCTGATGTCCTGAAGTGCCTTAGGATGCTTACTTTTTTACCGCTTACCGAGATTGACAAGATGGCTAAGTGGGAAGGAAGCCAGCTCAATGCAGCCAAGGAAATTCTCGCTTATGAATTGACTAAAATGATTCACGGCGAAGAAGAAGCCCAGAAGGCTAAAGCCGCTGCTCACGCCTTGTTTGCAGGCGGCACGGACGATACCTCCATGCCGACTACGGAAATTTCCCCTGAGCAATTAAGTAATGGGATCATAAACATTGTGGATTTAATGCTGGCCTGCGGTTTAACGCCTTCGAAAAATGAAGCCAGGCGTTTAATTCAACAGGGGGGAGTAGCTGTTGATGACCGTAAAGTGGAGTCCATCGATGCAGTGATAACGACCGAGCAATTGCAAAACGGTATTAAAATACGCAAAGGCAAGAAGATTTACCATAAGGTTTTGCTGAAATAAAAATCTATTAAGCAAGCGGATTAAAGTATCAAAAGTATGAGTACAAATTTAAACTTTAGGCACAGGGTAAAAGGTGCTTCTATAGTAAATGTTGGAGTAACCAGCAGGAAAAAATAGGTTAATAAAAAATATGCAGGGGTACTGTTCTCTTATTGATAAGAGACAGTACCCTTATTTTATAGTCAATCTGGCTAAATTTTTCAACAGTGCCTATTACAGGCAGGAAATGTAATATAATTACAGAATAATAAGTTAATGTTTTTTTGCAAATGAGGTGATTGAAATATTGGAATATTTTCGGACTGCTGATATATAAATGTACAAATTTTATGAAAGGGGGAGTGAAACATGACAAAGAGACAAAAAGCCAATCAAATGCTAGTTGCTATAGGCTGTTTCGCTTTTTCGGCTCTTGCCCTGGTCTTTACGGTCGGCCTAGCCTTACTTCCTGAAGGGGGAGGAACGGTTGTATCACCGATTTTGGGGACTTACCATATTAGAACTCCTTCTTTAGGTTCTCCGGTTGCCAATGCTATCCTTTATCTGCTGCTTCCACTACCCTTTATTCTGACCTTAGAAGGTGGCTTATGGCGCTTAAAAGAAACGCTGGCAATGCGCAAGGAAGCTCTCGCCTATAAACCTGATAATATCTGGTCGGTATTTGCAACCTTTAAACAGTTCAAAGACATTATTACTGCCGTACTTTTTCTGGGAATATTCACTATTTTAATCACTTTCCTGCTTCATGAGTTAGGGCATTTTCCTAAAGTGATTTCCACGAACTTTGCCTTGTATATGGCGACTATAGTGATCTATTTTCTGGCACGTAAAAAGTTAGGGAAAGGATGGCAAAAAGGGGCAAAAAAGTTCCGCCAAGGCCTGCCTACATACGAGCTTACCGAAGATGGGCTGATCATCAAACTGTTTACTATGGCCAATAAAAAGCATCCTGATCCGCCGCCGGTATATATCAGCTTTGCGGAGGTGGATGACCTCCAGCTTTTCACCTACACCGAAGCCGAGGCTTTTCTTAAATACAATATTGGCCCCGATTTCCAGTTAAGTATGCGGCAGATCAAGGATAACGCCGCCTATCTCAAGGGAGAGATCCCCAGACCGTCGGTTTATACTTTCGGGAGTGCCAAAACGGATTGCGTTCTTATCAGGGGGCCGGAGCTTTTTTACATGATTGCCTTTGACGCCGATGATGTGTCGGATATAGTTCAAGCCTATCGTTCTTTTAAGGACTCAGCCAAGGCTTCTGTCAATTAGGAATGTGATGCTGATTGCTAAATTTTCTGCAAAGAAACAACCCTTAGAAAGGGGATATTAAGCAAATGGGGGGTTATAAAGTTATGAAAAAAGCTGTCTTACTAATTGCCACTGCGGTTTTAATCGTTTTACTTGCAGCCTGTGGCCAAGGTAACGTACCGGCAGATAACAAAGCCGAGGTAAACCAGGGAGAGAAAGCTCCCAAAGAAAGCCCGGCCGCAGATACTAATAGTGGAGCCAGAATAGATTTTGACCGTACCAGCAGTGATGATGCTACCTATAAACAGCATATCGAAACTTTGTGGGAGCAAACCAAGGTTTTACTCCGCGAGGATATCACTAAGGATTACTCCGATGAGGAACTGAAAAAGCTGGGAACAGAAATCGATACAGCCTGGGTAAATCTTCAGATCCATACTTCAATTAATCACATGGAAGAAATCGACAAGATAACAGACGCCAAATATGCAAACATAATAGAAGATATTATGGGTTTAGTTGATGAGCTCTATGCTAACAGGTATACACCTTCGGAGGAGAGACGTCAAGAAAGGTTAGAAAACTTAAAAAATGGACGCTTGGAATTTAAAATAAAAGAGTTTGATGAAACCCTTCAAAAAGCAGAATAGGCAGAGACTAGAATAATTATTGTCAAATCCAAATAATTAGGTGGGAGATGGATAATAATGAAAAAAATAACATCAAGCCTCTTAGCTCTGGCCTTGGTTCTTGGCCTTGCGCTATCTGGTCCGGCAGCGTCTTACGGTCAACCAAGCGGGGAGATCAAACGGCTTTACGGTAATGACAGGTTCGAATCTTCGGTGGCTATCAGCGGGGAGGGTTGGTCGACCTCCGACAATGTCATAATTTGTACCGGCGAAGGCCGGGATAAATTTGCCGATGCCTTGGCCGGACACCTTTGGCGGATATGTATCAGGCTCCTTTGCTATTGATTAACACGAAAGCTGTGAATAGCGTCATAGCCACAGAGATCAAAAGGCTGAAAGCCAAAAATGCAGTTATCCTGGGGGGAACCAGTGTAGTATCGTCAGAAGCGGAAGCGGAGCTTCGGGCTATGGGCCTTAAAATTGAAAGGCTATCCGGCCAGGACAGATATGAGACAGCAGTTAAAATCGCCAATAGGTTCAAAACGAAATATAACTTTACCAAAGCTTTCCTCACCACGGGTATGGAATTCCAATATGCCCTGATGGCCGCCCCCTTTGCAGGTGATAGGCCAATACTATTCTCAGCCAAGAACTCCCTTCCGGCACAGACCAGGAAAGCCCTTGTTGATTTAGGAATCAAAGAAGTAGAAATAATTGGCGGCCCTGAGGTCATAGCAGAGCAAGTGGTGGATGAAATAAGTAAATTAGGGATAGAAGTAGTACGGATAGGCGGGAACACCCTGGAAGATGTCAATATTAATATAGTTAAAAAATATAAGCCTGATCCGGTGAAGCTTGCTTTAGCCAGAAATGACCTTTTTGCCGACGCCCTGTCAGGTGCTGCCTTAGCTCTTAAGAGGGAGGCACCCATTTTTTTAACCAGTCCAAACTCTGTAGCCACAGTACTCAAAAACTATATCTTAACCCTGAACACCACGGAAAATTACATTTTCGGCGGTCCGGCAGCCATTAGTGACAGTGTGGTCACTGCACTTTTCACCTCGTCCGGAAATGCTCCTGGCACACCCCCTTCTAGTAGTGACCCAAGCCTACCGCCTTTTGCAATTGATCCGGGCACCCTACCTTCGGTAATAAATCCTGGTTTCCCTTCTCTATCTCAGGTAGGAAACACCTCCTCAAACCTTAATAATGGCGGTCTGTTTGCAGCAGCGGGCGATTGGGCATATCTGGGAGGAGTTAGGGGCGTATATAAAATAAAGATGGATGGAGGCATCGTTATCAAGGTTTCTGATGACAAAACAAAATATTTAAATATCGTGGGAGACTACATTTATTATCTCAACGAATCGGCAGGCTCCACTGTCTACAAAATGAAAACTGATGGTACTGCCAGGATGCAGCTTGCAGATACAAAGGCACGTTTTGTCGCTGTTATAGGTGACTGGGTTTATTTCAGAGGTTCTGACGATAACATTTTCTATAGGGTTAAGACTGACGGAACTTCCAAAGCAGCAGTTTCCCCTAATAAGGTTTACAATGTACTGATAGAGGGAGGATGGATTTACTATCTTTCTGCCGGGAGTGACCCCAAGGTATGTAGGATGAAGCTGGACGGTACAAGCCCGGAAGAGCTGTTCACTCATTGGGTCTCGAATATGTCTGTTCAGGGGGATTGGATATATTATACTGATTTTAATACCCATAAGTTGTATAAGAGACAAATATCCAATCCGAGTAGTTATACAGAACTCAATGGTAATCAAGTAACATCAATTAATGTTAAAGACGATTGGATCTATTACAGCTTAGGACCTGAAGGCAAGATCCACAAGATGAGAACAAACGGTACGGGCAATACGAGGCTAAATGACCGTGAGTCAGGCTCCCTTTGTATTTTGGGTGACTGGATATATTATTTGGGCAGAGGAACGGGTGTAAACTTGGAGTATCGGAAGATGAAACTCGACGGCACAAAAGATCAGGTGTTATATTATCCTTCTTAAATAATATCCTGATCCATGACCGGTAAATATCCGCTTTGTTGAATTTGTAATGGCAGCAGTATACCATTGTCCTGCTGGACGGAGAAGCAGTTAATAAATAATTTGATGCTCTAATAGAAATGGAGGGAGTGAAAGGTGAAAAAACTAATTGTTATTTTGGTTATCTTAACTATTACCCTGGCAGGCTGTGTCGAGTTTGAGGGCAAGCCAAAAGAGAGCGGCCAAGCGGAGATCCAACAAAGCAGCGAGAACCAGACTGAGGCTAAAGAGAGTAACGAGGGCCAGCCTGAACCGCAACAAGTCTCAGAAGACCCCATAGATTCTGACCCGGCTTCGAAGGATAAAGACACTATCGATGACGGTACGGCCTCGCAAGCTGTAAGTTCGGATGAAGAAGCAAAAACTCCTTTGGAAACCAAGCACTTTGATGCCCTCTGGTCTTGTCAATTAAGCATTGATCAAAGCCAGCTTGTTGTTAACGGTAAGCAGTATAAGTCAGGGATAGTCTACACAGGCAAAGATGGCTTTAGCACGATGGGCGGTTTTGTCATCCCGGAAGGCAGGTTTCAAAAATTCGGCGGCATCGTTTGTCTGGAAGATAACGATAAGACAACAGAAGAGGTCACAGTAAAAATAAAAGAAAAAGATGAACAAGGTGTAGTGATCAAAGAAATCAAAGTCAAAAACGGGGAAGCTATTCCTTTTGAGATCGACATTTCCCAGCTGGAAAGCCTTTATGTCCAGAACCTGATTTATGATCGAGTACCTAAAAACACCCAACCCGATAAGATGCTTATTGCTGATCCTTATTTCAAGTAGGGTAGATATATCGCTCGAAGTACAGGACGTCGCTAAGAGGTATTTTAGTTCGTGGTTTATTCTCGATAGCTGCCGCACAATCAAGATAAATAAGAACATCTATTGCCCACTGCCCATATTTAGCATAAGCTCTTTCGGTATCGGCGCAGACCACAATCTTGCCTAAATAAGAATACACTTTAAATGAAGAAAGATTTAGTAAGAAAGTTATAGTAATGATAGTTAAAGAAATAGCCGCTTAGGTGGCTGTTTCTTTAACTATTTCTAATAAAAAGCAAAGGAAGAGTATTCATAAGTTTGTTTGGCTGAAAACTTTGCGCCTAATTCCGCAGTTATTCTCTTAAATTCACTGAGCATAGGATCTGGATAATAATGGCCCGGCGTTATTTTGACAATGTTACATATTGTGTTATATCATAATAATAAGTAAAATAAGGTGGCCTCAGGCAATGGAATATGTAAGCCCGATCAAAGATGTGGAGTTAATTAATAAAATAAAACAATTGCTAAAGCAAGAGTCGCCAAGGGATTATTTATTATTTGTATTTGGAATAAATACGGGCATTAGAATATGTGACTTACTGAAACTAAAAGTCAATGATGTTTGGGATGGGCAAACATTTAAGGAGTTTTTGTTTATTCCGGAAGAAGGCAATCATAAAGAAAAAACATTGTATTTAAATAACAATGTTAGAGAGGCTTTAAAAGATTATATATTATCTTTTAGTTTAAGTAGTAATGATTTCCTTTTTAAATCAAAAAACTATAACAAGCCAATTACTCGACAGCAAGCCTATCGCATAATTAATAAAGCTGCAAGAGATGTAGGTATTAAGGATGGAATTGGTACACATACCATTAGAAAAACGTTTGGTTATCATGCTTATCATAAGGGTGTCGCCATCTCTATCCTACAATCAATTTTTGGTCATTCTTGTCCGTCTGAAACGTTAAGATATTTAGGAATAGATAAAAGCTGCGCCAAAGAACCAATAAAAGTCGATGTAAATCTATAACTGATGATCCCTTAATAAAATTTTTCTAGCTAACGCTTCTGACAACTTGGGAATAAGTTAGCAAGACTAATTAATTTTAGAGGAAAAACGTTTATTGCTAATTATTATTTTTTGGGGGCGATTAATTATGAGTATGACAAAAGATGCTAAGCTAATTGTTTCGGTTGTTGCCAGGGAAAAAACCGAAATTATTTTAGATGCTATTGAAAAAGAAGGTGCTAAAAAAAGCACTGTTTTATTAGGCCGAAGTATTAGTGCCGATAGCCCGACCTTACTGTTTAACCTTAAAATCGAGCCGCAACGCGAAGTGATTTTTACTTTAGTTTCGAAACAAAATGCAAATCGAATTTTTGAAACCATTTTGGAATCTGGAGAACTTAATACACCGCATAATGGAACAGTTTTTATTTTAGATGTTGAAAAAATAGGTGGCAGTGGCTAGTAATCATACGCGCTCATGATCGTAATTTTCCAGTTCTACATTTGTAAAATCTTTAACCATATCTTCTATTACTTCTACTTGTATTGTTTCCTGATCTTTAATAAATTTAAAAATTCCGTTATTAAAGTCTGTCCCGATCTCTTTGAAGAAGATACCTTCATAGACAGCATTTTTGGTATGCCTAAAAATTAAGCGGTAGTTTTCGCCTTCTTGCACAAGGTATGCTCGTACACCTTTGGCGTAATTGCTAGCAGGATCTTTAAGATAACGAGCGATTGAGATGACATGGAGATCTACAAAGGGGATTTCCCTTAATAAGGAATTAACAATGGACTCCTTGGTAATTTGTTCCCAGCGACTGTGGACTGTTTGACCAATAATTATCTGAGTTATTCCTTTTTCGCGGGCGACTTCAGCAATTACTTTATAGGCCGGACGTTCTTCCTTGTCCCTAAGAATAAAAGCATCAGCATCATTTTCTTCAGCCAGCCGTTTCCACTTGGCAATATAATTTGATTTTTCCGCATCCATTTCATCAAAGGGTTTGGGATCAACAGTTAAAATATAGAGAGGGCAGTCAAGCATTTTAGCAATTTTGCTGCCACGCAGGATCAGTCGTTCACCATTAGGTCCATAATACACACAAACCAGAATACGCTCGTCCATACGTGTTTTCTTCCTAAACATTTTACCGTCTCCCTTGGAATATTAGTGGAATTACTTTATGTATGAATATAACCTATCCTTCTTTAGCAGTCAATCAGTTATGCTTCCTATCTTAGATAAGACAAATACGGATAACTGACTAAATAGAGATGAATGGATAAATAGAAACGCATTTATAAAGAATATTAACAATAACAATAACGCTTGGAAAGGAGGAGGATAGATGTCTTGGTTCTACTTCATAATCATGATGCCGTTCGTTTATGCAATTTTGGTTCCGTTTCTATATAAAAAATTTAACCACAAAATTCATACAGGTTGGTTTATTCTATTTATTCCATTAGTAGTTTTCGGTTATCTTTCTTCCTATATCCCTACTATTGCTGCTAAAAAAACAATTTCTTTAACCCTCCTTTGGATTCCATCTTATAACATTAATTATAGTGTTCATATTGATGGGTTATCACTTATCTTTGGTTTAATCATTACCGGAATTGGCTTTCTGGTTATTTTGTATTCCATTTATTATATGTCCAAGTTAAAAGAAGCCTTGCACAATTTTTATATCTACATGCTCCTGTTTATGGGGGCTATGCTAGGGCTTGTTTTTGCTGATAACATCTTTGTCTTATATGTATTTTGGGAAATAACAAGCATTTCTTCCTTTCTGTTGATCGCTTATTGGTTTGAACGGGAAAAATCCAGATCCGGAGCCCAAAAATCTTTACTTATTACTATTTTTGGCGGCTTATCCATGCTGGCGGGTTTTATCCTTCTTTCCCTGATCACAGATACTTACAGTATTCGGGAAATGATGGGTAAAGTCGGACTCATCCAAGCTCATCCCTACTTTATCCCGGCAATGATCTTGATTTTGTTAGGAGCGTTTACCAAATCGGCCCAATTCCCCTTTAGTATTTGGCTACCCGATGCTATGGAGGCGCCTACTCCTATCAGTGCTTATTTGCATTCCGCCACCATGGTAAAAGCAGGCATTTATTTAGTAGCACGCTTAACTGTGATTTTCGGCGGTGTGGCCGCTTGGTTTTGGCTGGCGGCCGGGGTTGGTCTCATTACCCTGCTATATGGTTCCTTTAACGCCATAAGACAGACGGATTTAAAAGCCTTATTGGCTTATTCCACTATTAGTCAATTAGGCTTGATTATGAGCCTGCTCGGCTTAGGATCTGCTGCCTTGTATTTTGGCGGTGCCAATAAAGAAGAGGTATATGCCATAGCCATCTTTGCAGCCATTTTTCACTTGGTGAATCATTCTACGTTTAAAGGTTGTCTGTTTATGGTTATTGGCATTATCGACCATGAAATAGGGACAAGGGATATTCGTAAATTAGGTGGTTTAATGCATTTAATGCCTATCTCCTTTCTGCTGACCTTGACTGGAAGCTTGGCCATGGCCGGACTGCCTCCTTTTAATGGCTTTTTGAGTAAGGAGATGTTTTTTTCCTCTGTTTGGCAGGCAGCCCAAATGCCCTTTTTCCATATGGAAACTTGGGGAAAAATTCTGGTAGCTGTTGCTTGGGCGGCCAGTGTCTTTACTTTTGTCTATTGTATGATCATCCTGTTTAAAACTTTTACGGGGAAACAGAAAGTTCTCAAGTTAAAGAAAAAAGCCCGGGAAGCACCTTTGGGCATGTTAATACCTCCCCTTATTCTGGCCGGCTTGGTCATCGCTTTATTTTTCTTTCCCAATGTCTTATCCCAATATTTATTGCAGCCTGCCTGGGAAGCGGTCTTACCAACCCTGGCCGAATCTGCTTCCTTACAGATCGAAATTAGAGCTTGGCACGGGGTTAATCCAGCCTTACTCCTGACTATTGGGATAGTGCTTGGGGGAACATTATTGTACAAAACTTTGCCCAAATGGCACCGTATTTATCGCTTCTATCCACAATTTTTAACTTTGAACAATATCTATGCCGCGGGGCTGGAGAAAATGGAAAAGTGCTCCCTCTCCATAACCAGGCGCTATATGACGGCTTTCGTCAGGGATTATCTGGTTTATATTTTTGGATTTACCATCTTGTTGGTGGGAGGTGCGGCCTTATTCCTTAATGGCTTATCCTTTGATTTTTCTGGGGACTCAGCTATTAACGCTTATGAATTTGTCTTGCTCATAGCAATGATTATTTGTGCTCTGACTGTACTTTTTGCCGAATCTAGACTCATTTCTATAGTCGCTGTCGGGACCTTGGGCATTTTTGTAGTTTTCTTTTTTGTCCTGTTTAGAGCCCCTGATCTGGCCCTCACTCAATTAGTAGTGGAGACAGTCACCACGGTGTTATTCTTATTATGTATTTACCATTTACCAAAATTCAAAAAGGAAATCAGTTCTGTACGTTTTAAAGCTGTCAATGGAGTGATTTCTGTCGGTGTTGGCCTTGTTGTGACGATGATAGCTTTGTCCGCTAATAGTAATCGCTTCTTTGAATCTATTTCTCATTTTTATGAAAATTCCTATGAACTAGCAGGAGCCAACAATATTGTTAACGCTATCCTCGTAGATTTCCGCGGCTTTGATACTATGTTGGAAATATTGGTGTTGTCTATGGCAGGATTAGGAGTATATGCACTGATCAAGCTGCGCTTGGCAGGGAGGAATGAGAATGAAAGAAGCAAATGATGTCATCTTAAGGACAGTTACGAAGGTAGCTGTTGTAATAATACTTACCTTTGCTATCAATCTCTTTATTTCGGGACATCACCAGCCTGGAGGAGGATTTATTGGGGGGCTTGCTTTTGTGGCAGCTATTGTTTTACTCTTTCTCGTTTATGATATAGAAAAAGTTCGCAAGAATATTCCTGTAGATTTTAAAAAGGTTGCCGCTACTGGGGTATTGATCGCTGTTTTTACAGGGGTAGGCGGAATGATAAACGGTAAGCCCTTTTTATACCAGGTTTTTGGACATGTAAATCTGCCGTTTTTTGGAGAAACCGAGATGGCAACGGCTGTATTATTTGATGTAGGAGTTGCCTTGGCTGTGATCGGAACATCAATGACTATTATTATGAGTATAGGTGATGATCGTTAATGGAAACATGGATGTCAATCGTTGTCGGGATATTATTTGCTATCGGAACTTATTTAATTTTATCCAAAAATATACTGCGGATTATTTTAGGTACCTCCATTCTAGGGCATGGCGTGAATTTACTGCTTCTTACCATGGGAGGCTTAAAAAAGGGAGGACCTCCACTCCTAGGCCTTAAGGAAACAACTTTCGTGGATTCCTTGCCTCAGGCTCTTTTATTAACAGCTATTGTGATTAACTTTGCTACCACAGCTCTTTTTTTGGTGTTAAGTTATCGAACTAATAGAGTGCTAGGAACGGATGACGTTGAGCAATTAAGGGGTTCTGGGAATGAATAATTTAGTTGTCTTGCCTATTGTCGTTCCCGTCATAGTAGGAATGGCAATGGTTATTTTTAGAAATATAATTTGGCTTCACCGGCTATTAAGTCTTTTGACCACGGCCTTTATTGGGATAGTAGCTGTCTTTTTGCTGAACCAAATCAAGCTTACGGGGGTTCAAACCCTTTATTTAGGCGGATGGAAGGCTCCTTTTGGCATTACCTTGGCTGCCGATATGTTTGCTGTTTTGCTCGTTTTAGTCACGGCGATCGTCACTTTTTGTTGCTTATGCTATGCTTTTTCTTCCCTGGGAAGCGAGCGAGAAAAATATTATTTTTATCCTTTGACATTATTTTTATTAGCAGGGGTAAATGGCTCTTTTTTAACGGGAGATATTTTTAACTTGTTTGTATGTTTCGAAGTCATGCTGGTAGCTTCTTATGTCTTGATTTCCTTAGGAGGAACGAAGATCCAGCTCAGGGAGTCTATTAAGTATATTTTAATCAATATGCTAACATCTTCCTTATTCGTGGTAGCGATTGCTTACTTGTACGCTATGCTGGGAACCTTAAATCTGGCTCATCTGTCTGTCCGGGTAGCGGAAGCGGGGCAGGATGGGCTCTTAACAGCAGTTGCTTTTTTGTTTTTAATAGTGTTTAGTATCAAAGCCGGGTTGTTTCTCTTTTTTTGGCTTCCTGACTCTTACAGTGCCCCACCTACGGCCATAGCGGCTATTTTTGCTTCTTTGTTAACAAAAGTAGGGGTCTATGCGATTATCCGTTTGTTTTCCCTTGTCTTTTATCATGAACTGGCCGTTATCCATCTGTTTATAGGGGTCTTGGCTGCAGTGTCTATGGTTTTAGGGGCCATGGGAGCCGTAGCTTATTGGGACCTTAAAAAAATACTTACTTATAATGTGGTGGTAGGGGTTGGTTTTATCTTGGCTGGATTTGCTTCTTTTTCCTTGGTGGGAATGAGAGGCACGGTGTATTATCTGATTCATGATATGCTTGTTAAAGCTCTTCTTTTCCTCTTAGGGGGAACTATAATCCATCTAACCGGCACCACTAAACTTAAAGAAATGAGCGGCCTGATTCGTTTGCATCCTCAATTGGGCTGGATGTTCTTTATTGCGGCCTTGTCCTTAGCGGGTATACCGCCCCTAAGCGGTTTTATTGGTAAAATTTTTGTTACTGAAGGAACCTTTCAGTCCGGCTACTTCTGGCTGGGAGGAATAGGTCTTTTGACAAGTTTGATGGTGTTGTATTCTGTCATGAAAATTTTCATGAATGTTTTCTGGGGACCCGCTCTTACCGAAGAAACGGAAAAAGCAACAACCAAAGGCTTGTTGCTTCCTATAGGCATTCTTACAGCTTTAACTATCGCCTTGGGTTTAGGGGCGGAAGTAATACATGAATATGTTGATTTAGCTGCAGCAGGGCTACTGGATCCTCAAGGTTATATAGATGCGGTGCTTGGAGGCAAACTTTAGTATTTGTTGACGGAAAGAGGTTGTTTTAATGCCTGTGCAAGTATTAATAAATTTATTTATCGGATTTTTATGGATGTTTTTTCAAGACGATTGGAGCGCATTAACCTTTCTTAGTGGTTATTTATTCGGCATACTTGTTCTGTTTATTTTACGGCGCTTCTTTCCTTCCAAATTTTATTTGCTTACTTTGTACGCAGCTGTAAGGCTCGTTCTTATATTTATGGGTGAAGTACTTGTTTCTGCTGTTTTGGTTATACGCGAGATTATCAGGCCCCAAATCAGAATTAAACCTGGCATTATGGCCATTGAAACCAGTTTGGAGACGGATGTGGAAGTTACTTTACTGGCTCTCTTGATTACCTTAACCCCGGGTTCTGTGGTCGTAGAAATTACTCATGATAAAAAAATATTTTATACCCATGTTATGGATGTTCCGGAACTGAGTTATGCGGTTATTCAATCCAAAGATAGATTTGAAGAAGCTATTAAGAAGGTGACTAGGTAAATGATCAAGTGGTTATTGTTCTTATCCTTGTGTTTTCTGACTCTCTCCATCTTGGCAATGATTTATCGGTTGGTAAAGGGCCCTACGGTACCCGAGCGGGTGCAGGCTTTAGATGCTATGGGGACTTATTTGATTGCCGGAATAGCCATTTTTTCTGTTTTACTGAGGAGCACTGCCTTTTTCGAAGTGCTGCTGCTTCTGGGAATACTTTCCTTTATAGGCACCATAGCCTTATCTAGATATATCGAAAGGGGTGTAGTTTTTGGAAGTAAACAATCTGATTGAATTAGGTATCGCCATTATTATTTTGATCGGGACTATCTTTGGTTTTCTTAGTGCCTTTGGCTTTATTCGCTTGCCGGATGTCTATAACCGGGCCCATGCGCTATCCAAAAGCTCCACCCTGGGCGTTTTGTTTGTTCTCCTGGGAACCTTTCTTTTTTTCTTATTTGTCGAGGGTTACTTCAGTATAAAACTTTTTTTAGGAATTTTCTTTGTGTTTCTTACGGCTCCTGTTTCCAGTCATGTAACCTTACGGGCTGCCTATCGTTCCGGGGTACCAATGGCAGAGATAAGTGTCCGGGACGATTTGCAAGACGCAATCCAAGAGCCGATCATACCAAACTAACATTAGCGATAGGTCTTCTAGATTTCAATTTAGTCCCGATTCTTTCTAAGGAATTGGTAACAAGGCGAAATGCTGGAAACCGCTGCTCCCAGAAAAATCTAAGGTAATAAAACTGATGAAAAGGATTAATTCAGGGAACGATTTCCCAGACACTCCCCTGGTTAAAATCTGTCGCTTTCATCGACCCATAAACCCCTAAAAATAGCCTGGTTTGATCCAGGTTCGTACCCAGACTGACATAATAAGCCGGTTGAGACCCAAAAATATCAGCGGTTTCAATGATATTAAAATCACTGAGGTTACAATCTGTCCTAACCCGGGTATAAGCCAAAAATCCTCTGGCCGGTCTAGTCGGAGGTTGGGATTTACGGGCTAGATCAGTAAATACAATACATCCCGTCAAATTAGGAATTGCACTCCCCATATAGGGCTGGACTCCTGTCAGGGCAGTCCCTCCAAACTTATTGGGCCGGGAATCTTGATGAAAATAACAGGTGAGAGGCTGAAGGCGCTGCGCAGAAGTTTTTACTGCTTCATGATAAAAAGCAATTATTTTTTCGTCTGTTTTCGAACCTGCAGGGCAATTTCTAAGGGTTGGGGTAGGAAAGGCACCTTCCCATGCTCGCCAGCCAAAGTTAATAAATCCTTCCTGGTTAAGTTCTAATTTCATTAAAGAAGCTTGAGTAAGCTGAGTAACCGGTATTGGCCGGTAATGAACAAAAGAATAAATTGAATCTACCAAATCTTGTCCGACATTCCCAACATATTTGATATACTGATCAAAAAACCTTTGAAAAGAGAGGCCGGATATATTCCGAACTCCTTTGGCAATTACCGTAAGTGTTTCTTGCATAGGGCCGGGGAGTTCATCAAAGCGGGTGACTGCAGGCGGATTAGCGATAAAGGTCTGCTTATGGACGTCGATCTCAATTATTTTTCCGGCAATTTCCAGATCATCCTGGCTTAAATTAAAAGGATCATAACCTGAACCCCCATCGCCGGTTGTTAAAATCAGTTTGCCTGTTTCGGGTGAAAAGGTTAAGCTATTGACACCATTATGATTATAGAAGGGCCTTCTTAAATTAAGTAAGGTTCGCCGTTTTTGAGGATGCCTGTTTGGTTGGAGAATCCATTCTTCAACTGTATCAATATGATCATAGTGAATTTGTCTATTTGTCCATTTTAAATTTAGCGTTTGGGGATCACAGGGATTAGGCTTAAAAGATTTGGCAAGAGCCCCCGGGCCTTGGGTACCGTCGACTGAATAATGAAGATAAAACAGTCCGTTATAATAAAATTCGGGGTGAAAGGCCAGCCCTAAGAGTCCCCGTTCATCATACCCGCCACCAGAAGCACCTAGTTTTATGACTCGGGGGCGAATATCTAAAAAAATCCGTAAACCTTCGTTTCCTATATAAAAGATCTCTCCTACCTGGGATGCAATAAACAATCTTTCGCCGGTATCACCTGGGAGTATGGCTGTTTTCAAAACAGTAGGCAAATTAATTTTATTAACAAGAGGCCGTAGCCGAACTTTAACTTTCAGCACTGCTTTTCCACCCCTTCGCTTCTTCTTATTGTTAATTGTTACTGGTATAAGAATATGATGACAAAGGTTCGCTTAGCACATCTCGTGCCTTCTAGTTCAGCGCTTCTTCTGTCAGGGGTATTATTAATAACAGGAGTATTATTAATATTATTTTTAAACCTATTATCCGGACCTGTTTAGCAGAGATTGCCTTTAAAATCTTTAAATAAACAGACCTTAAGGCTATTAATAATACTTGGAAAGTACCCTAAAGTTATGATACAATTTAATGCTTGAAAAAAGGAATATCACCTTCTGTGTTGAATATATTAGCTAAATGCAAAAATATCCGCCTGACCATGGCGGATTTCATCTCCCTGAGGAGTGGAATTTGTTAAAAGAAGGAATCTCGATGTCCCAGCTAATTAGACAACGTACGGAAGAAGAAGAATACGCCAGGCTTTCGCCCTTGGCAGCTAAGAGTGCCAATGCCCGCAGGGAGGCAGCAGAAGAAGAGTGCAGTATTCGCACCAAGTTTCAAAGAGATCGGGACAGAATATTGCACAGCAAACCCTTCCGGCGCCTCAAACATAAAACCCAGGTCTATATTGCTCCGACAGGGGATCACTTCCGAACCAGGATGACCCACAGTTTGGAAGTTGCCCAGATCTGCCGGACAATCGGCCGGGGGTTAGAGTTAAATGAGGATCTAATTGAGGCTATCTCTCTGGGCCATGATGTTGGGCATACTCCCTTTGGGCATGTCGGGGAAGAGGTCCTTGCTTCGCTCATTGGCCGTTTCGAACATAATGAACAATCCGTGCGGATCTTTAAAGTGCTGACTCGTAATGGCCAAGGCTTAAATTTAACCGAGCAGGTCTTAGACGGGATCCTTCACCATACCGGGCCTGGAATTCCCAAAACACTGGAAGGCCAAATCGTCAAAACAGGGGATCGAATTGCTTACCTTTGCCACGACTATGATGATGCCTTAAGAGCGGGGTTATTAAAACCAGATGATCTCCCGGAGATGGTGAGACAAGTCATTGGCAGCAATACAAGCGAAATGATTACTGCTATGGTCACCGATATGATTACAGCTTCCGCGGGGAAAGAAAAAATCGGCCTTTCCGCTGAAGTGGCCGCTGCTATGCAGGAGTTTCGCTCATTTATGTTTGAAAAAGTATACCTCAGCGAGATGTTAACCGAAGAGCGCAGCAAGGGCAGGCTTATTCTGGAAATACTTTTTGATTATTATCTTCGTCATCCTGAAGTATTGCCGGCCGAATACCTGGAATGGGCCTCCGGCGATCTGCAAAGAGCAATAACAGACTATATGGCAGGCCTCACAGATAATTATGCTATCAGTACTTTCAAGCATTTTTTTATACCCAGAGAATAAGGCCTTCCAAGCCAATAAAGTAACGCCAAAGATGAAAAAGTTATGCAAAATATAATTTTATCAAAAATTCTGAGAAAAAAACACTCCCAAAGAAGGAAATTTAGAAAATATATCGAACAAAATAAAGACATGTCAAACTAAAAAGGGCGTGCTAGTTATGGACAACAGGCTTCCGGAAGAATTGATTGAAGAAGTGCGCCAACAAGCAGATATTGTGGAAATCATTTCAGAGCATGTGGTCTTAAAACGTACGGGCAAGAACTATCTAGGACTTTGTCCGTTTCATTCTGAAAAGACACCTAGCTTTAATGTTAATCCCGACAAGCAGATGTTTTACTGCTTTGGCTGTCAAACCGGCGGTAATGTTTTCACCTTCCTCATGAAAATGCAAAACTTGACCTTTATCGAAGCGGTTAAGTCTGTAGCCGCAAGAAGCGGCATCGCACTTCCGGAGAGAGAGCTTTCTCCTCAGGAAAAAAAGAAGGAGCAAAAACGTAAACGTTTCAAAGAAATCCATGAGTGGGCTGCCAATTATTTCAGCTCTGTGCTCTTAAACCGTCCCGAAGGAAGAACAGGCCTGGAATATCTCAAGAGCAGGAATATAAACAGAGAAACAATTAAACTTTTCCGTTTAGGGTATGCTCCCGACAAATGGGATGGCTTATTGAATGAAATGGCCGAGAAAGGAGTAACACCCGAGGAATTGGTTCAATTTGGCCTCGCTGTCCAAAAAACAAAGGAAAAAGACGGCAGTGTGGGATTTTATGATAGATTTCGAGGGCGTGTTATTTTTACCATCCTTGATCTGCACAGTTCACCAATTGCCTTCGGGGGCAGGGTTCTTGATGATTCCTTGCCGAAGTACCTTAATTCCCCGGAAACAGCTTTCTTTCATAAAGGCAGTAATCTTTACGGCCTGCACTATGCTTACCGGGGAATAAGAGAAGCAGGGTATGCCCTGCTCCTGGAAGGTTACATGGATACTATTATGGTCTGCCAAGCCGGGTTTACTAATGCAGTTGCTTCTTTGGGAACAGCTCTTACCAGAGATCAGGCCAAATTATTAAAAAAGTATGCCCACAAGGTAGTTATCGGTTACGATTCCGACTCTGCCGGAGTGCAGGCAGCTCTTAGGGCCGGGGAGATTTTGCTGGAGGAGGGTTTCCAGGTTCAAGTCCTAAGGCTGGAAGATGCTAAAGATCCTGATGAGTTTTTAAAGAAACATACTCCGGAAGAATTCAAGGAACAGTTGAATAAAGCCCTTACTTTTATTGAATATAAGTATAAGATTTTGGCTGAGAATAATCCTCCGAAAACTATCCCGGACAAGGCAGAGCTTATCAGAAAGCTGGCTCCTAATATTCTCAAAATAGCAAGTGCCGCAGAAAGGGAAGGTTATGAGCGATATTTAAGCTTGGAGCTTGGACTTACTTTGGAAGCGGTTCAAGATGAGATAAAGAGTCAAGGCAGGGATATTAAAGCCATTCAAGCTGCTAAAGAAAATTTTTCGCCAAAACAGGATATTTCTGTAAAAAAAAGAAATACTATAGAAGGGACAGCATTTGACTACCCCGGGGATTCGTTTGTTCCTTTAGGAGTTTTCCGGGCGGAACAAATAATCCTGAGAATTATTTTAGAGAATCCCTCTTTAAAGGCTAAGGTACAGGCGGATCTGGATGATGAATTTTGGAGGCTTAAAGAACATAAATATATTTTCGAGAATTATCCACAGAATAGTATGAACTGTCCGGATGTTGGGGATTCCTGGTATGAACAGATTCAAAGGCGGCTTGCTGAAATATACCAACTGGAAATTGACCCCGAAAAAAATGAGATGCTACTGATGGACTGTATCACGATGATCCGGAATACTCAAAACAAAGAAACTATTGATGACTTGCAAGCCAAGATGATAAGACTAGAAAAATCCGGAGATATGGCTGGGGCTCTGGCTGTGCTCCAGGAGATAGGAGAGCGGTTGAAACGTGGCGAAGAATAATACTGGTGATTTTGTTGCCAATTACTCGCTGAAAGGTGGAAATAACATGATGGTTGATGAACAAAAAAAAGAAAACGTCACCAACCTGATTGAGCTGGGTAAGACCAAAGGTAATCTTACCTATGATGAGATTGCCAATGCTTTACAAAAGATTGACCTTTCAGAGGAGCAAATCGAGGAGATCTATGATCAAATCAGCGGCATGGGCATTGATGTTATAGATGATAATGCCGAAGTTGAAATAGATAAGGAAACTAAAGATCTGGCTGAAGAAATTGCCAATGAAACCGATATTGACCTTTCTATCCCCGAAGGGGTGGGCATTGATGATCCTGTTAGGATGTATCTTAAAGAGATTGGCAGGGTGCCCCTCTTAACAGCCGAGGAAGAAATCGAACTGGCTTTAAAGATGGAAGCCGGGGACGAAGTAGCCAAGCGCCGGCTGGCCGAGGCCAACCTCCGTTTGGTTGTCAGTATCGCCAAGCGCTACGTCGGCCGGGGAATGCTTTTCCTTGATCTTATCCAGGAAGGCAATCTGGGTTTGATTAAAGCTGTGGAGAAATTTGATTACCGCAAAGGTTTTAAATTCAGCACATATGCCACTTGGTGGATTAGGCAGGCTATTACCAGGGCTATTGCCGACCAGGCCAGAACTATCCGCATCCCTGTTCATATGGTGGAGACCATTAATAAGCTCATTAGGGTCAATCGTCAGCTCTTGCAGGAATTAGGCCGGGATCCCACACCGGAAGAGACGGCCAAAGTCATGGAAATACCGGAAGAAAGGGTCAGAGAAATCTTAAAGATTGCTCAGGAACCTGTTTCTCTGGAAACACCGATTGGAGAAGAGGAGGATTCTCATTTGGGGGACTTTATACCCGATGAGGATGCCCCGGCTCCCTCGGAAGCGGCCTCTTTCATCTTGCTGAAAGAACAACTGGAAGAAGTATTGGAAACTCTTACACCCAGAGAAGAAAAAGTGTTAAGACTGCGTTTTGGCCTGGATGACGGCCGTACCAGAACACTGGAAGAAGTCGGCCAGGAATTTGGGGTAACCAGGGAAAGAATCAGGCAGATTGAAGCCAAAGCCTTAAGAAAGCTGCGTCATCCCAGCCGCAGCAAGAAATTAAAAGACTATTTGGATTAATTTTGCTTAGAAAAATTTTAGAAAAATTTTGTAAGTTTGCTTAAAAATTTCATATTGATTTTTTGCCGTTAAGCTAGTAGAATATCTTGGTGGTAGCGAAACAGAATAGTAATAATTTCGACAATAAGAGCCAGGGTAATATCTATAGTATTTTAAAAACACTAATTTAACTTCAAGCCTTACCTTTTCGAAGCACAATCTAGCAACATTCAAGGGGAAAATCTAAAAATGACTTTGACAAGATTTGATGCAGCATAATTTCTCCTGGGTCGCTACGCTCCATCTTTACAGAAATTGCAAGAGAATTATTTAAAAAAATACTTGACCATACCGAAATAATTCCGTATAATAAACGACGCAGGCATTCCTCGATAGCTCAACGGTAGAGCAATCGGCTGTTAACCGATAGGTTGCTGGTTCGAATCCAGCTCGGGGAGCCATTTATATTTGGGCCTATAGCTCAGCGGTAGAGCGGCCGGCTCATAACCGGTTGGTCCCTGGTTCGATCCCAGGTGGGCCCACCAAATTCGTTATCCGAGGCTCTGAAAATCACTTTAAATAAATACGAGCAGCAAAAAAGATATGGACGAAACAAGAACTCTGGCAGCCAAAGCCAGAGTTTTATTGTCTTACGACAAGTGGGACAAGGGGTGGGACAAGGGGGTGGATGGGATGGGACAAGGGGACGGTTCTTCTGTCCCACTTAAAAAAGAAGAACACAGGGATAAACTTTGATTAGGATAAATTTGGACTGGGGCAAACTTAGACTATGATCCTCTTGTTCCGGAAGGAATTGAAAATGAGTAAAAATATTAAGAATACAAAAGATACAAAAGATATTAAACATATAAAAGATACAAAACATACAAAAGACGCAAAACAAAATCTTGAAACCTTAAAACTTGGCCCGCGTTTACATACCATTGCATCTTATGTGCCCCAAGGAGCGAGTTTAGGAGATATAGGCACCGATCATGCTTATTTGCCTGTCTACCTGATGCAAAAAGGCATAATCACAAAAGCAATTGGGGTAGACATTCATCAGGGTCCTTATACTGCCGCCTGTCAAACAGTATCGGAGTATGGCCTTAAGGATAAGATTGAGGTTCGTCTGGGCGACGGACTGGCTCCTCTGGCTCCAGGAGAAGTTGATACCTTGACTATAGCCGGGATGGGAGGCACTACTATATTGGAGATTCTCAACAGTAATACATCGGTGATGCAGGAAGTGTCGGCCCTTATCCTCCAGCCCCAGGGCGGGGAGTCCCGGGTTAGGAGGGAATTGCTTGTTCAGGGCTGGAAACTTTGGGATGAGTGTTTAGTGTGCGAAGAAGGCAGGGTTTATACCATTATTTGTTTAAGCAAGACTAAAGGTTGTAGTCTAAAGGACTTGGAAACCCAAATTGCCGGTTTAGGTTGGGCAGAACTTGCTGATTGCAGGCCCCCAGATAGTAATCTTGAAGAAAAGACTAGGCTGGAAAATCTATTAAGCAAGGTTATCTGGCAATTAGGGCCTCTGATCCTGCTGAAAAAGGATCAACACCTCGTTGGGATTTTGCAGGAGACTCTAGCCAATTTGCATAAAGTTATTAAGGAAATGAGCAAAACAGAGCGTGAAACAGTCAGGAAGCAGGCTAATGAAAAGCGCCAAGAAATTAAAATACTGGAGGGGATCCGTACATGGCTGTCTCAGTAGGTCAAGTAGAGCAACTCATAGAGAAAGTTGCCCCGCGCTCTTGGGCGGAGGACTGGGATAATTCCGGTCTATTAGTAGGAAGCAGTGCCCAGCGGGTAAATAAAATCCTGCTTTCCCTGGATGTTACCATGGAGGTGATTGACGAGGCCGTCCAGGAAAAAGCAGATCTTATAGTGGCTCATCATCCGCTGATGTTTAAACCCCTAAAAAACTTAAGGATGGACAATCAGGGAGCCATTCTGCCGCTGGCTCTTTACCGCAATGGTATTTCTTTCTATGCGGCCCATACTAACCTGGATCAGTCCGGGCTTTCCTCCAGCCTTACTTTTGGCAGGCTCTTGGGACTTCAGAAAACAGAATATCTGGAGGTAACTGCTTCAGAGAAGCTATATAAAATAGTAACTTTTGTTCCGGAAGAAAATGTAGAAGCTGTCCGCCTGGCCTTGGCTGCCGAAGGCGTTGGCTCAGGCATCACCGATGGCGAACATAGCGATAATTATGCGGAATGTTTCTATCAGACTAAAGGTCAAGGAATGTTTAGGGCTTTAAACGGTGCTGAACCGACTATAGGAAATATCGGGGAGCTTACCAGGATCACGGAGATTAAGCTGGAAAGCATCGTTGAAGAAAAAGCTTTGAGCAGAGCAGTAAAAGCCCTGCATAAAGCTCACCCTTACGAAGAGCCTGCCTATGACCTTATTCCGCTCAGAAACACCGGAAAACCGAGAGGATACGGTATCGTTGGATATTTGCCTGCTCCTATGTCTTTAGAAGAACTTTTGCAGAAATTTTTCGGTATACTTGAAAGTAATTCACCCTGTACCTGCGGTGGAGGTTGCGGAGAAGATTGCCTGAACGGGAGCAAAATATTCCCTGAGATCTATGATCTTTCTACAATAAGGACAGCCGGCGATTTTAATAAAATAATTAAAAAAATAGCCATTGCCAATGGCAGCGGCGGAAGTTTCGTCCAGAAAGCTGTTTTCAAGGGAGCGGATCTTTTTATAACCGGCGACCTTGATTATCATACCGTGCTGGATGCACTGCAGGCTGGAACGGCGGTCTGCGAAATGGGTCACTTCCTTAGCGAAATTCCTATGATCCAGTCCCTCTATGCCTATCTCCGGAAAGATAAGACGATGGATGATGTACAAATGGTAATAAGTTCCAGCAATAAAGTCCCTTGGGGAAAACGTTGATAAAGTTATCAACAACCGACAGAAAAAGGGACTAAAGCTGAAAGCCAACCTTAAGCCGAATATAGTAATCGAAGATTAAACCCAGCAATTTTATCCACAAGTTATCCACGCTTTGTGGATATTTCAGGTGGAGAAATTAACAGAAATAACGAGAAAATTATGAATTGGTGGAAAAAATTGTTGATTGATTTTTTATTTTGAAGTGTTAAACTAGATAAGCGCTCGAATTAAGCGAGTAGAGGTTCAGATCTGGCGAGTAAAGTTTTAGCTTAGAGTTATTTATTTGCTTATTAGGATTTGACCAAAGCATGATTATTTAGTAAGATATTCAAGCGAAGTCAACCGGATGATCGCGGAGACAAGCACCGAAAGGTCGTCTCTGAGGAAAGTCCGAGCTCCATAGGGCAGGGTGCCGGGTAATCCCCGGTGGGGGTGACCCCAAGGATAGTGCAACAGAGATATACCGCCGATAGCGGAGGTCGGTCAGTTTTAGGGCTGACTTCCGAGTAGGCAAGGGTGGAAAGGTGAGGTAAGAGCTCACCGGCAGTCAGGTAACTGGCTGGCCCTGCAAACCCCACCTGGAGCAAGACCAAATAGAGGAACAAGGGAGTGGCCCGCTCTGTTCCCGGGTAAGGTCGCTAGAGGCTGTCGGTAACGGCAGTCCCAGATAGATGATCATCACTTCGGAAGAAGTACAGAACTCGGCTTATGGTTGGCTTCGCTTTTTTTATTTTTATTTAGGTTATTCACTTCTGGCAATTCTGCTTCGCCGACATTATGACGAATTATTAAGAGAAAAAGATTGCCGTGCATACCGTGCATATTTAATTTGGCTATATGCAAGAGCAGGTATATTTATATCTGTTCTTTTATTTATATCTGCTTTTTGTTGAACTAAAACTACTGTGGCCCTCTCCCAGTAATTACATTTGTAAACTGTTTCTTTCTTTCAATATAATTTAAGGGTAACTAGCCTTAAAACCAAGGATTTTCCTAAAAAATATTCTAGAAAGAGATGCTGCATGAAATTTACACTACCTAAGTATCGGATTGCGAGAATACTATTATTTGGATGTTTTCTAGTGATTTTTAGTACAATAATTCTTCCTGCTCTCCCTGCATCTGCGGCCCTAGGTAATATCGACAGGATTGAAGGTACAGACCGTTATGAAACGGCGGTGGCTATCTCCCAAACAGGCTGGGAATCGTCGGATTATGCTGTCTTGGCTAGAGGAGACGACTTTGCCGACGGCCTTTGTGCCGTACCTTTAGCGGCCAAGTACAAGGCACCTATTCTTTTGGTCCGGCCGGGTTATTTAAATAAATTTATCCTGGAGGAAATTCAAAGGCTCGGAGTTAAATCCATCTTAATCACCGGCGGAACAGAAGCGGTTGGGCAGCGTGTGGAAAATACTCTCCGTGATGCGGGAATCAACGATATCCGCAGGCTCGCAGGCGGGGACAGGTATGAAACTTCCGCTCTCATAGCAAAGGAATTAGTCAACAGTAATGCCGTGCTGGCTACGGGAGCAGATTTTCCGGATGCTCTATCCATCTCCGTACCGGCTGCGCAGAAAGGCATGCCGATCTTGCTCACCCGGCAAAACTATCTGCCCCAAATAGTTAAAGATTATTTTGCGCAAGCAGGAGTTAAAAAGACTTATCTTATCGGTGGTAAGAACGTTATCAGCAGCGATGTGGAAAAATTAGTTCCCTCGCCTCACAGGTTAAGCGGGGATGACCGTTATCAGACTAATGTTGCCGTCCTCAAAAATTTTGAAAAAGATTTAAGCTTTGACCATCTTTATGTTGCCGACGGAGGGGGTTTCAAAGGCAATGAATTTGCCGATGCCTTGGCCGGAGCAGTGCTGGCTGCCAAGAATAATGCGCCGCTCATTCTGGCCGACAACTATTTGCCTCAGGGCACCGGCGCTTATCTTTTCCCCAAAGTAACTCCTGCTATCCGGGTAACCGGACTGGGGGGCAAGGAGGCTGTCCCCGCTTCCGTTCTCCAGAGTATTCCCGATTTATTGATTACAAAAAACGGCAGTTTAGGGATCTCGCCGGCTAAAACCATAGCCGGTAAGTCCGGGGAATTCACTTTGACTTATACTTTGGAAGAAGCTTTTACAGACGGAACGGTAGAATTTGCTTTGCCCGGCTCTGTAGCCGCGGAGGAAGGAAAGTACCGGGTCCAGCTGGGCAATACAGTATATCCCCAGGAACAATTAACAGATTCAGGCCGCAAAATTGTTGTCTCCGGCATTACCGCCCCCAAAGGAACTAAAGTTACTCTCAGTCTTATTGATAAAAAAATGCCGCCGGTTGGCCATTACAAGTTCAAAGTAATAGCTGATGCTGATGGTGCTGTCGAGATGAGGTTCCCGAGTAAGGGAACAGGTGCGGCTGCCAAGGTTTTAACAGTAAATTCTCCTCAATTGGGGACAGTTCGTGAGCAATTCATCAGCCAGAACCGTTCCTATCGAGCGCTGGAGCCTAAAGGTTTCGTCATCCACTCCACGGCTACGCCCGGCTCAACGGCGCAAAATATCTATCGCTATTTTAATAACGCTTACCGGGCTTCTTCAGCTCATTATGTTGCTGACTGGCTGGAGACTATCCAAATGATTCCGGAAAATGAAGTGGCCTGGCATGCCGGGAAAACAGCCAACAGCCTTTACCTTTCCATTGAAATGTGCGAACCCTTGGGTTATAATCCTCAGCAATTCCAGAAAGTATGGGATCGCACAGTTATCTTGGTGGCCGACGCTTGTGTAAGGTATGGTTGGGATACCGGGGATATTTTTAGTCATAACCAAATTTCCAATGCTTATCAGGAAACAGACCATACCGACCCAATCGGCTACCTGGCTAAGTACAACCGAACTTGGAACCAGCTTCTCCAGGCTATTGACGCTAAAATTAAAGAAATTAGGTAGCGGCGGAGTCTTTGACGGCAGCCAAAATATGGCTGTATAATAACTTAAAGAAGGAAACGAGCACCTTGTAACATCTCAATGTCAGTTGCTATGCAAGCTAAATGATGCTTTCGTTTATGGTGGTACGGCTATGTGTGTTATCGCCCAGGAGGATGCCTCCCCTGGGGCGTGAAGGCCGAATTTGGGAGTGGGTGGAGAAGAAATGCTAGGTGCCGTATGCGGCGATATTATTGGCTCAATCTATGAATTTAAGCCCATTAAAACCAAGGACTTGCAGTTATTCAGCTTAAGCTCCCGATTTACCGATGATACGGTTTTGACTCTGGCCACCATTGATTCCTTGCTCAATGGTAAGCCTTATGGAGTGTCTTATAAAGAATGGTATCAAAAATACCCCCAGGCGGGATACGGCGGGAGCTTTAGGAAGTGGGCGGAATCAGACAGTCTTAAACCCTATAACAGCTGGGGCAATGGCTCGGCTATGCGGGTCAGCCCCATTGGCTATTATTATCAGACCTTAGAAGAGGTGCTGGAGCAGGCTAAAGCCAGTGCGGAAGTTACGCACAATCATCCCGAAGGCATCAAAGGTGCACAAGCTGCGGCATTAGCCGTTTTTCTGGCTAAAGAGGGCCGAACCAAAGCCCAAATTAAAAGTTTGATCGAAGAAATGTTCTGTTATGATTTAGATGAGCCTTTAGATGAAATTCGCCAGTGGTATAAATTTGATGTTTCCTGTCAGGGAAGTGTCCCCCAAGCAATAAGAGCCTTTCTGGAATCCACCGGCTTTGAAGACGCTATCCGCAATGCAATATCTTTAGGTGGGGACAGCGATACCATTGCATGTATAACCGGAGCGATAGCCGAAGCATTTTACCAAGATATACCACGGAGTATTCAAACTGAAGCCTTGAGGAGGCTTGAGCCCGAGATGCATACTTTACTAGAAAGTTTCTACCGGTACATAAAACTTGAGAACTTTTAGATATCAAACCTTATTATCTGCAAAATCAATTTTAATCTTAATGCCACTTAAAAAAGCGAAAACATGATTCCCAGGGCAAAAAGATTCTCCTGCGCCTCTATTATTTAAAAAATCCGCATAAAGAAATAGATAATCATTAACACTTCGGCGGCAAGCTTAACAAGTGTTCCGCCGAGGATGCCAATAATAGTCCCGAAACCGGCGCGGATAGCCTTGTCCGTTGCTGTCCCCCGGAAGAGCTCTACAGCTACCGCCCCGAGAAAGGGGCCGATAATGATTCCTAAGGGGCCGAAGAAAATACCGATTATGGCACCGCCTACCGCTCCCCAGCCGGCTTGTTTGCTGCCGCCGAAACGCCTTGTCCCGGCTGCGGAAGCTACATAATCAATAGCAAAAATAACGATTAAAGCCATGGCTTGCATAAGGTAGAATGTGAGGTTAAGAGTCGCAAATTTAGTTAAAAAACCATAAACAAGCATACCGCCATAAATAAGCACGGCCCCGGGCAAAAGGGGAAGCACTGTACCCACCAACCCGATGATAAAGAGGATTATAGCTAAGATTAAAGCTATGGTCTCCAAAAATATACCTCCTTTTAGATCAGATAATTATTGAGCGACCAGATAGGACGAGAGCATATAGTTTGAGGGTAAGTAATTTAAGGGCAAGTAATTTGAGAACAAGTAATTGAGAACAAATAGTTTGAGAGCAATTTGCGAATAAGTAGTATAAGAACAAGCAGTTTATGAACAAGCAGGTATTATAGATTATTCGCAAAATACGAAGAGCATACACATAAAGAGCATAACATAGGAAATAGCGTTGGACAATTTTACTTTCCAGGACATAACGCCGGCAGCAAAGTTAATAATAATTGGTGTTAAGCGCGCTTCTTTTAATATTTTGTTATTCTTAAATAAAGCGGAGGTAGGAAATGGATAATTGGAGAATCTTTTTAAGTTATGGAGAATCCATATTCAGTGTCGGTGTTTGGAGAATCATAGCTCCAATTCTCATTATTTTACTGGCCTTATTGCTGAAAAAGGTTTTTGCCAGAGTTATTCTAAATGTGTTGCGGAAACTTACCCATAAAACCAAAAGCAAGCTTGATGACAAGTTGGTGGAAGTTCTGGAGAAACCGGCCGAGTTTGCTTTTATAATCCTGGGCATTTACCTGGCAGGCCAGGTAGTGGAGTTCTCTCCGGGTGTGGCCTTAACTCTGGGCAGAATAATCCGCTCCTTAATACTGTTTACTTTGTTTTGGACAGCTTACCGGGGGGCGTATGCTCTTGCCGAGTTGTTCCAGAAATATACCGAAAGAACTGAAAATAAATTTGATGATATGCTGGTATCCTTTGTTAGTAACGGGCTGAAGGTAGTCATTATTATCCTGGGGAGTATTACCATTGCCCAGGTCTGGTTCAGCGAAGTAGCCGGTATCTTGACCGGTCTGGGACTGGGCGGACTGGCTTTTGCCCTGGCAGCCCAGGATACGGCTAAGAATTTATTTGGCAGCATTACCATAATGCTCGATCGCCCTTTTTCCATCGGAGATTGGATTCAAACCCCCAGTGTAGAAGGAACTGTCGAGGAAATGGGTTTTCGCAGTACGCGCGTCAGGACTTTTGCTCAGGCTGTTGTTACCATACCTAATTCGGTTATGAGCAATGAACCTATTACTAACTGGACCAGAATGGGTAAACGGCGAATCAGCTACCGGCTGAAGCTTACCTATAATACAACTGCGGAGCAAATGAAAACCTGTCTGGCAAGCTTGCGCCAGCTGCTGGAAAATCATCCGGAAGTACACCCGGAGACCATTATGGTTTATTTTGAAAAATTTGGTGAAAGTGCTTTAGAGATCTTCCTATACTTTTTTACCAGGACAACCAACTGGCAGAAATTCCTGGAGGTACAAGAAGATATTAATCTTCAAATAATGGATATCTTAAAAGAGCAAGGTTTAAGTATAGCTTTACCATCCCGGAATATATATTTGGAGAGTAACGGAAAAACTATACTATAAATAACTCGGAAAAAAGCTCAAAAGGAGGTGGGCCAGGAGTGAAGAGGAAACACTGGCTGAGGCTGTTGGGTATTTTATTATTGCTCTTTCTTACTGCCGGCGGCTGTAAACAAGCAGCTCCTTCTCCCACTCCTGCTCCGGGAAATC
Organism: Desulfitobacteriia bacterium; assembly: GCA_050949905.1. GTDB lineage: Bacteria > Bacillota > Desulfitobacteriia > Desulfitobacteriales > Syntrophobotulaceae > DUML01. Next base: position 96,828 of record JBMNGP010000037.1, read on the forward strand.
AGGGGCTTTTAACAAGCTATGTTGGTTCCGAGAAATGCAAGGGATGCCATGGCGATGCCCATCAAGGCTTTAGCAAAACCCGGCATTATGATACTGCTAGTTGGGTATATTAGGTAAATGAAGCATTAAGCTAGAGGTTTAACTTAGAAACCAACTGTGCTTGCGAGTAGGAGAAAACTCATGAAAATATTTTCCTCGCTTTTAGGCTTTCTAGCTTCGATGAAAGCCGGCATGGCGCTCTTAAGCGTTATTGCCGTAATGTCTGCAGTAGGGTCTTATTTTTGGCCGGAAAGCTTTTATCAATTTGCTGTTTTTAAGCTGCTTCTGCTTTTTTTATTGCTGAATATGCTTTTCTGTACCACTAATCAGTTGGTCCGCGGCCTAAAGCTAAGGCGTAAAGGGAAAGCCAAGCATTTCAACTTATGGAGAATTGGTGTTTTAGCCATACATATCGGAATAGTGCTTATTCTGTTGGGAGGAACCGTCTATTCTTTTGCCGGGCAGTCTGCCCATGTCCGCATAATTGAAGGTGATTTATTGGAAGTAGCTGAGGTCATTGATAAAGCTCAGCCTTATTTCCTGAAGCTGGACAGCTTCCGCATAGACTTTAATGCTGACGGCTCGCCTTCCCAATATTATTCGGATGTCACTATTATCGAAGGGACAAAAGTTAGCGGGCAGTACTGCATCAGTGTCAATAACCCCCTGGTCTATAGGGGTGTTAAGGCTTATCAATCCGGATACGGCTATCTCATTAATCTTCAGAGCGAAGGAGAGGGCGGCTCAGCAGAAAAAGCTACTCTGGGAGAAAGGGATATTTGGCAATTGGCGAACAGCGATAAGGCATTAATGGTCTATAAGTACATACCCCACTATGATCCGGCACTTGGCATGAATACCAAGTCCTTAAGGCCTGATAACCCCAGAGTTATTTATTCCGTTTATCAGAATGGCACTTTGCTGAAAGCAGATATTGCTTCTTTTCAGGAAAAGGTGGAGCTTGAGCCGGGCTTAGTGGTTACGTTTACTGGCCTTCAGCCCTATACGGTTTTAACCTTAAAAAGAGATCCCGGCCTGGCTTTAGTTGCTCCGGGAGGTTTGCTGTTAATGGCTGGATCTTGTCTCGCTCTTCTCCTTAGATCCAAAAAACAGGGGGCTATGCTGTGACGGTCTATCTTAAGGAATTGGCCTTTTTAACAATGTTAAGCTATGTCCTGGCCGCTGCCTGCTATTGGCCGGGCTCCAAAAAGAAGAAGATTGCCCGCCTGGCTTCAGGTTTAGCGGTACTAGGGCTAATACTTAATTCGCTGGCGCTTTACGCCCGTACTCTTTTAACCGGAAGGCTGCCCTTGGTGAACGGCGCTGAGTTTATGCTTTGTTTTACCTGGTTTACGGTTCTGGTCTATTTAGGGTATGAATACAAAAGCAAGCAACGCAGTGCCGGTGGGATCGTGCTGCTCATTGCTGCTTGCCTTACGGGCTCAATCTTAATTCTCACTCCTCACCAGTTGGGGGATATTTCGCCGCTAATGCCGGCTTTAAAGAGCCCCTGGCTTACCGGCCATGTCTTGACTGCGGTTTTTGCCTATGGGGGGTTCGCGGTAGCTGCCGGTTTGGCTGTAGTCCAGCTTAGAAACCCCTTCACCAAGAGAGAAGACTGGGTAGCCAGAATAGTTGGCGGCAGTTTTGCCATGTTGACCTTAACTATTGTTTTAGGCGCTATTTGGGCGGAGCAGACCTGGGGAAACTATTGGAGCTGGGATCCCAAAGAGACCTGGGCGCTTTTGACCTGGATTATTTATGCAATTTATCTCCATCTCTACCGCCGGGAATCCTGGCAAGGGCGTAAAGCCAATCTGCTTGTTATCGGTGGATTTATCCTGGTCCTCTTTACTTATTTCGGGGTAAACTATGTTCTTACCGGCCTGCACAGCTATGCCTAAAACTCATAACTATTGGCCAGGAAGGTTTAATTTAAAAAAGAAAGGAAAAACGCCTTAGGACGGAGAAATAGAAGAAATAAGTGAGTAATAGTTTAGGGCTAACCGCCACTTTGATAAAGCAGCAACCTTTTATTCAACTATCAAGAGGCTGAAAAAAGGAACCCCTTTAATTAGCCGCTGCTTTTGATATAATTGTCTTAGAACTTGGATGATATGCTGACTTGCTAAAAGTCTGGAAGCATTTAAAGGGGGATTTTTGAATGGATTACCCGGAATATGATGATTGGAAACTCGTCTACACCTGCACGGAAGAACAGGAAGCAGATATGCTCGAATCCTTTTTAAGGGGAGAACAAATCCATACCCTGCGCAAATACCCCGGCTTCAGCGATATATCCAGGATTGTGGCAGGGATGACCAAACTGGGAATTAATATTTATGTCCGGGAAAGTCAAT
>JBMNGP010000038.1:0-64044 GCA_050949905.1 Desulfitobacteriia bacterium
GCAGCCCTCCAGGCAGTCAACGATGCCGGGACCACAGCCGCAATGCAGGCCGCAATTGAAGATAACGCAGCTGTTCTTGGTCTGGACATGGAATCTTACAACGAGCTGATAGAAGCCAGGCAACCCTCAGTCAGCGTAGACCTGGTAGCTAACAAAGGCGAAGGCTACACCTTAGACAGTTTGAAGAAGACCTTCAACGCCATAGTAGCCACCCGTCATGCGACCCAGGCTTCAATGGATAAAGTGAACAATGCCGAGAGCATTGCAGACCTTGAAGGAATCTCATGGGTAACCGACCTGCTAGCCCAGTTTGAGGCAGCAGATGAGGTTTATGATTACCATTCCGGTATCCTGTTAACGGAAAAGATAAACACACTACAGGTTTTAGTAACCAGATACGAAGCTCTACCCGAAGCCAACCAGGAAGCAGCACTTGAGGCAGTGCTTGAAGGAGCACCCTATGCCAGATCACAAGCTACCACAGAGGCCTTAGATGCAGCATTGACCGAACAGGAAGACATCATAGGTCAAGTACAAGCAGCCCTCCAGGCAGTCAACGATGCCGGGACCACAGCCGCAATGCAGGCCGCAATTGAAGATAACGCAGCTGTTCTTGGTCTGGACATGGAATCTTACAACGAGCTGATAGAAGCCAGGCAACCCTCAGTCAGCGTAGACCTGGTAGCTAACAAAGGCGAAGGCTACACCTTAGACAGTTTGAAGAAGACCTTCAACGCCATAGTAGCCACCCGTCATGCGACCCAGGCTTCAATGGATAAAGTGAACAATGCCGAGAGCATTGCAGACCTTGAAGGAATCTCATGGGTAACCGACCTGCTAGCCCAGTTTGAGGCAGCAGATGAGGTTTATGATTACCATTCCGGTATCCTGTTAACGGAAAAGATAAACACACTACAGGTTTTAGTAACCAGATACGAAGCTCTACCCGAAGCCAACCAGGAAGCAGCACTTGAGGCAGTGCTTGAAGGAGCACCCTATGCCAGATCACAAGCTACCACAGAGGCCTTAGATGCAGCATTGACCGAACAGGAAGACATCATAGGTCAAGTACAAGCAGCCCTCCAGGCAGTCAACGATGCCGGGACCACAGCCGCAATGCAGGCCGCAATTGAAGATAACGCAGCTGTTCTTGGTCTGGACATGGAATCTTACAACGAGCTGATAGAAGCCAGGCAACCCTCAGTCAGCGTAGACCTGGTAGCTAACAAAGGCGAAGGCTACACCTTAGACAGTTTGAAGAAGACCTTCAACGCCATAGTAGCCACCCGTCATGCGACCCAGGCTTCAATGGATAAAGTGAACAATGCCGAGAGCATTGCAGACCTTGAAGGAATCTCATGGGTAACCGACCTGCTAGCCCAGTTTGAGGCAGCAGATGAGGTTTATGATTACCATTCCGGTATCCTGTTAACGGAAAAGATAAACACACTACAGGTTTTAGTAACCAGATACGAAGCTCTACCCGAAGCCAACCAGGAAGCAGCACTTGAGGCAGTGCTTGAAGGAGCACCCTATGCCAGATCACAAGCTACCACAGAGGCCTTAGATGCAGCATTGACCGAACAGGAAGACATCATAGGTCAAGTACAAGCAGCCCTCCAGGCAGTCAACGATGCCGGGACCACAGCCGCAATGCAGGCCGCAATTGAAGATAACGCAGCTGTTCTTGGTCTGGACATGGAATCTTACAACGAGCTGATAGAAGCCAGGCAACCCTCAGTCAGCGTAGACCTGGTAGCTAACAAAGGCGAAGGCTACACCTTAGACAGTTTGAAGAAGACCTTCAACGCCATAGTAGCCACCCGTCATGCGACCCAGGCTTCAATGGATAAAGTGAACAATGCCGAGAGCATTGCAGACCTTGAAGGAATCTCATGGGTAACCGACCTGCTAGCCCAGTTTGAGGCAGCAGATGAGGTTTATGATTACCATTCCGGTATTGCTCTTAGTGAGAAGATAGCTACACTTCAAGGCTTGGTAGAGAGGTACAATTCCTTAGATGAAGCTGGTAAAGCAGCCGTATTACAGAAGCTGCTGGATAAGAGACCGGAAGACGGTTATGCAAGGTCTCAGGCTACAACTGATGCTTTGGCTGAGGCTTTGACCGAGGTTGAAGCAGAACCGTTTGCTTCCACTTACAAGTTCAGCTATGAAGTACCGGAAGAAGTGATTGCCGGCGAGTCGTACACCGTGCCGGTGAAAATTGAGCCGGAAACGGTAGGCGACGTTGGCTATGAGCGGGTACGCTTTGACGTAGAGGTGACCACACCTGAGGGAGCGACCGTGCATCTGTTGGCCAACGATACGAACGGTGTCGTACATGACGTGGCCCAGATAGGCTACTGGGGACCGGAATACGGCTTCCCGATTAGTGCCGACTACAGTGAGACCACTGAATTCACGGCGATCTTCAGTGATGCTGGCGAGTACACCATTACCTTCAGCCTGGTAGATTTGGATGCTGGAGAAGCCCTGGTTACCGAGACCGTGACGATTGAGGTGATTGGAGCAGTAGGGCCGGTAGAGGCTTTAATCACAGACTTACCGGAAGTGCCTGATGATCCAGCGCCGGAGCTGCCGGATTTGAGCAAGCCGAAACCAGATGGCGAAAAGCTCACAGCAATCTACAATTACCTTGCGTATTTGGAGAATGCTGAAGCAGTAGCAGCGGCAAAAGAAGCCTTTGACGCCTTAGACCCGAGCGACCAAGCCCGGGTGGACTAGGCACTAAAGCCAAGTTGGATGCTGCGGTGGCGAAGATATCCGAGCTGAAAGCGTTTGTGATAGACAATACGACCATAGGCGTTGGGACGTATAAAGAGGACTATTCAGGGTTAACCGAAGGCGCCAAAGGCCGGATCATGGTTAGCGTACAATGGCCCTTCCGTCTAGCAGACGGGTTTAATACAGAAGAAGGTCTGACCAGCATAGAAGAATACCTTTACAATGATGAACGTGGAGAGCTTGTTAGGAACGTAGCTGTTCTGGACAAGATGAACCCCAGCACAACTGGCAACTGGCCATGCAACCTTTCAGGTTCATTTGACCTTGGGGTTCAAAGGATAAGTTCCAGTGGCAGTTGGAACAATGGGCTCTATGAGCTAACTGGTGACGAAGTAACCCAAGCTGACTTACCGGATAAAGTGGTGGTTGAGTTCACCTACAAAGGTGTATTGTTTGTAATTGAGGAAGAGGTAGAACTCACTCCAGAGATGTTTATAGCGGAACCTTCCCCTGAAGATTTCGGATATACTTTCGATGCTGCAACAAAAACAATTACTGGCTATAATGGCGACGAAGCCGCACTTGTAATACCAAGCAGCTTTAAGGTGGATGGAGTTAACGTACCGGTAGAGATAATAAAGGAGTATGCATTTTCCAACAATACAACACTAACGAGTGTTGAGATGCCTGACACACTCAAAACGATTTATAGAAACGCCTTTGCAGGATGCACAAATTTAGAGTCAGTCCATTTGGGAAATAATGTAAGTACAATATCAACGTATGCATTTGATGGATGCACTAGCCTGAAATCAATAGCAATTCCGAATAGCGTGACAAGCTTAGGTACTTATGCGTTTAGAGGATGCTCGAATCTCGAAACCATTACAATCGGATCTGGACTTACGACTATTACCAATAATGTATTTGAAGGATGCAGCAAACTGAACAATGTCACCATTCCTTCTAACATAACCTTACTTGGAAAAGATACTTTTAAAGACTGTGTGGGATTGACCGATCTCACCATTGAAGGAAATGTACGCGGGACAAACGGAGGAGCTTTCAGCGGATGTAGTAATTTAACTACTGTGACAATCGGAAACAGTGTGACATCAATAGGCAATTACTTATTCCAAAACCATTCGGCACTAACCAGCATAATTATTCCAGTAGGTGTTACTGAGTTTGGGCAATTTGCATTTTCGGGGACAGGTTTAACCAGCATTGAAATCCCAAGCAGTGTTACAACATTAGGTAATTATGTGTTCCAGAACTGTAATAAACTTGGGTCTATTGCAATCCCTGATACCGTAACATCATTAGGAACATATGCTTTTGCAGGTTGTACGGAATTGTCGGACATAACAATAGGAAGCGGGCTGACTACAATAAAAGATAATACGTTTGCTAGATGCCCAAGTCTGGTTTCGATGGTAATTCCTGATAACATTACAAGCATAGGGTACTCAGCTTTTATCGGAACATATGAATCAGGTGCTTTTACGGGAGAGAACCTAGATAAAATAATTATCGGAGCAGATGTGATGATTGCCGGTGATGTGTTTGGGACAGCACCAAGAAACACATTTGAAGAAACCTATGCAGCAAATGGAAAAGCTGCTGGTACGTATGTCTTTGATGGTGAAAAATGGACGAAGCAATCTTTGCAATAGTATAGCTTGATGAGCCACGCAAACCATGCTCAAGTCACTGAATCGGGGTTTATACTCTTTCATGATTCCACAAAGTTAGCAAGAGAGCCGGCCCTCTTTCGAGGTGTCGGCTCTCAATCGTCTTTATAAACTATATAAGCTATTGGAATACCTTTAAGCTTTTCAGCTAACTGGGCTTTAAGGAATTCTTCACCTTCGGTGCGTACATTTTCCCGGTAGCAGTATTTTCCTCCGCCCCGTCCGGTCATAAGAGTGGTATCAAAGAGGTCAACGGCTTTGGTGAAGGCTTCCTTATTAATAGCCCTGTGGACATAGCTGTAAGTCATGAAGATGATTTCTATGAATAATTGTGTTTATGGCAAAATAAAATTGTAGCACTTCGGAAGTAGAAAAATATAGCAGTTAAATGGAAAAACCATTGCCAGCACCCCTCAAATACAATACCCTTTGAGTTGCAAAGCTTAAAGGGGGTAAAGAAAGGAATGTTGACAATGGAACAAATCAATAATATCAGATACCTGTTTAAATATAAAGGGAAAAGCCTGCGCAGCATTTCCTCGGAAACAGGTCACCACTTTAATACCGTTAAAAAATATGTAGAAAAGGAAAACTTTAATTTGGAACTGCCACCAGCCAAATCTAAACCCCGTAAGTTGGCTCCATATACTGATTTGATTGATTCCTGGCTAATTGCAGATCTTAATGCCAAACCGAAGCAAAGACACACAGCACAAAGAGTATATAATCGCTTAAAAGAGCAATTCCCAGAGTTTGATGTCTCTGACCGGTCCGTGAGGGCTTATGTATCAAAGCGTAAGAAAGAGATTGGATTAACAAGTAATGGTTATTTGCCTCTTGATCATCCTCCGGGAGAAGCTCAGCTAGACTTCGGTTCAGCTCAGTTCATTGAAAAGGGAGTTTTATACAACGGATATTACCTTAACCTATCTTTTCCTTATAGCAACGGAGGCTATCTCCAGTTATTCAAAGCCGAGAACCAAGAGTGCTTACTGGAAGGGTTGAAGAACATCTTCGAGTATATGGGGAAAGTTCCTACCCATATTTGGTTTGACAATATGTCTACCGTAGTAAAAAACATACGTAAAAATGGTGAAAGAGATGTCACTCAAGGGTTTAACAGGTTCATGCTCCACTACAATTTCCGAAGCAACTACTGTAATCCAAACAGTGGGCATGAGAAGGGGCATGTTGAGGTTAAAGTAGGTTACCATCGAAGAAACTTCCTCGTGCCGATTCCGGAATTTGAAGATCTGCAAGATTACAACAGAGAATTACTTAAAATGTGCGATAAAGATATGCAGCGCAAACACTACAAGAAAAAGAAATTAATCTGTACTCTTTTTGCTGAAGACAAAGCTGCTATGGATAACCTTCCGGAAGTTGCTTTTGAAGTGTATAGATTAGAGCCGGTAAAAGCAGATAAATATGGGAAAATTCGTTTTGACAACAAACTCTATTCATCTTCCCCGAGATATGCTAACCAAGAATTATGGCTTAAAGTAGGGGCCGATATTATAGAAATCATGAATAAAGACTACCAGGTAATAGTAAAACACTCTAGGTTATATGGAGAGCAAAAAGAATCAATGATTTGGGGACCATACCTGAATCTTATGGCTAAAAGGCCGACGGCACTAAAATATACTGGTTTTTTCAAAGAACTGCCATCTACAATTCAAGACTATTTTAATAAATGTGATTACACAGAAAAGAAAAGGTCACTTAAGCTTTTGTCATCAATTCTTCAAGATCAAGATATGGCAACTGCGGAAAAAGCTTTTGCTGAATCTTTAAGGCGGAATCTAATAAATACTGACAGTTTACAAGCTATTTATAACCATCAAAATTCTAACCTTCCGGAAAATAACTTTTTCAAGCTGCCTAGTAACCTTCCGGAAGTTCAGAAGTATAACCCAGACTTACATGTCTATGATCTCCTGATTAAGGAAGGTGATCAGGCATGCAAGCATTGATTAAAGAATACTGTAAGACCTTAAAGATCGGCCGCACATTCTACCTGGATTACAAAGATATTGAGGCTGTTTCCAACGAAGAGTTTCTTCTTAAGCTTTTAAAGCGGGAACTTGCTCAAAGGGAAATCTCCCGCAAAAAAAGACTCCTTAAAAGTGCCGGATTTGATGTTGTTAAAACCTTTCAGGATTATAGCTTTGAGTATATAGACATTCCGAAAACAATAAGTCTGGAAGACCTTAAAAATGCTCACTTTATTAAAAACAAGGAGAATCTTATCCTGTATGGCCCTGTAGGAACCGGCAAAACTCACCTAGCAACGGCTATTGGAGTTGAAGCCTGCAACCAAGGTAAAACCGTCAAATTCTTTCGTACAGCAGCTCTTGTTAACCAACTATCCGAGGCCAAAGCTTCCGGCACATTAAACAAATATATGCGTCAGATCCAAAAGTGCGATCTTTTGATCTGTGATGAATGGGGCTATGTACCTTTTGAAAAAGGAGGTGCCCAATTACTTTTCCAAGTAATCTCAGAGTGTTACGAGAAACGCAGCGTCATTATTACCACTAACCTTGAGTTCAGCCGTTGGAACGGCATATTCTTCGATGAGAAAATGACCAGTGCTATAATAGACCGTCTTATTCATCACAGCCACCTGCTCGTATTTAACGGTCCAAGCTACCGACTAACCCATTCAACCATTAATTTCTAAATATGGAAACAGGGGTGCTACATATTTAACTTCCGGAATGCTATATTTTTTACTTGCCAAAAACAAATTGGGCTTTGGCTTAGGGCGATAGTTCGTCAGCCAGTTGGTCGATTAATTCAGCATAAAGCTCCCGCCAGTTGTCGGTTAAGACAATGGGTGCAATTAGCATTCCCACTTTGTAGCCTGCCTCAACCATCTTGTTCAGGGCTTGGATTCTTGCCTGAAGAGAGCTTGTTCCGAATTCAACTTTTCGAATGATTTGCTGGGGGTTGACACTCATCCGCATGATGATTTTTCCCCGGTGGTTAAGTGCGAGAAGAGGATCCACCATGTCAAACTTGGTAGGAAAGGTCAGGAATCCTTTTTTGCTGATGCTAAAGTTTTCAATTGTCCATTCTAGATTGCCTGTAATAGTGTTTTCAAGAACGAGGTCACTATTGCTGCCAATCTCAAAGACAAGCTCCTTTTCAGCAAGTCGGGCTGTTCTCAGCAGCTTTTCCATCATTTGTTCTCGGTTCACAAACAAGCGCAGATAGGAGCATTTGTTGTAATTGCAGACCAAATAGCAATAAAGGCACATCGCACTGCATCCGGACGAGGTATAGGGTACCAAGTAATCAGAGATTTTATTATTAGGTACATGTTTTAAGGACTTCCGTACTCCGATAATTAGATACCTCTTCATTTTTGGAAAGTCTTTATTGGGATTTGTGCGCAATTCTTCAATGTTATTGTGATTTTCGATCGGAAGCCAGGGTACATCCTTAAATTTTTCTTGGAGTTGTTTTCCTAGTTTATAGTCAAGAATGGCCGGTTCGTAAAAAACTTTGTCCGGCAGAAATTTGCCTGGCTGCACTTATTTATCCCCTTTCCGCATAGCTGCCGGGAGATCTCGGGCTTTCTTTGTTTTAGGATATTATGCCCATTAAAATCTGCCCCATGCCTTCTAAAATGAGCTTAGGATATACCTTGCTGGTCGCTTTTACCGAAGATAAGGGCAGGATGGTGGAAGAAAATACTATTAATATGGTTAAACTGACTAGACACTATGATATAATATAACTGGGAGTTATTAGGGTACAAAGAAAGGTCAGCTAGAGCTATGAGTATGAATTGTCCTGATTTTATAAAGAATATTATCCAGTATCTTCGGGAGGAGTTGGATCCCGACGCTATTGTGCTCTTTGGCTCACTTGTGACAGGGGCTATTAGGGAGGATAGTGACGTGGATATCGCTTTTTTAAGCGAAAAAGAAGTACCGCCGGTTGACCTCTTTTTCATCACTCAGCGCCTGGCAGGCAAATTAAATAGGGATGTTGATTTGGTTGACTTAAAGAAGGCCTCTACTGTATTTCAAGCCCAGATCGTAGGAAAAGGCAGCCCTATATATATAAGAGATAAAAGGAAATACGCAGAGTTTCAAATACGAGCATTGAAGGATTATGTTATCCTCAATGAGGAGCGCGCTCAAATCCTGAAAAATATTGCCCAAAGGGGTAGGGTCTATAATTAAAATTCTGCAAGTACTCTCTCATAATTAGCAAATAAGTTAAAAAAGGATTGAAGCTTATGACCGATGACATCATTTATAATAAAATTGCTATCATCGAACGGTGCTTATATCGGATAAACGAAGAATACAATAACGATTCTGCCAATCTGAAAAATATCACCAAGCAAGATTCCATTGTTCTAAATATCCAGCGAGCCTGCGAAGCAAGTATAGATTTGGCTATGCATTTTGTTGCTGTGAAAAGATTAGGGATTCCTCAGAACAGCCGCGATGCATTTGACATGCTGGCGGCTAATTCAATTATTAACAAAGAATTAGCCGATAGATTGAAAGCTATGGTGGGGTTTCGCAATATAGCTGCACATAACTACCAAGATTTGGATTTGTCAATAATTGAACAAATAATAAAGAATAACCTAAAGGATTTATTGCAGTTAAATAAGGTCATTCTGATATAACAGATGTTCCCCTGTTTTTCACAAATTGGGAATAATAGGACCGCCTGCGTACCCCCTCACGCTTCGCCAAAGTTAGCAAGAGAGCCTACCCTCTTTTCGAGGTGTCGGCTCTCTTTATCTGGGTTCGAAGCGGTCTAACGCTAGAGTAAAAAGTGGGACAGGAGAAGTGGGACAGGAGAACCGTCCCCTTGTCCCATTGGTTTCTATTTGATTTTCCCGGAAATCGAATAAAGCAGTAACTTTTTCCGACAGATTATGTTCGATGCGAGCCTGGCTTTGTCTCACCTTAACCACATCTTCTTCAAGTCTTATTGAGCTTTCCCTGAGGATACTTATATCTTCTTCAAATTTTATTGAGTTTTCTTTGAGGATACCTATATCTTCTTCAAGTTTTATTGTGTTTTCCTTGAGGATACTTATATCTTCTTCAAGTTTTATTGAGTTTTCCTTGAGGATACTTATATCTTCTTCAAGTTTTATTGAGTTTTCCTTGAGGATACTTATATCTTCTTCGAGTCTTATTGAGTTTTCTTTGAGGACATTTATATCTTCTTGCATTTGTTCCTGGTTCACTGCCAGGGTGTCTACACATTTGGTAAGTATGCTAAGCTGTTCCAGTACTAGCTCTTGAAATTTCTCATTCTCCATTATTTCTCCTCCTAAGACGGAAAATATAGAGTGTCAAAGTATTTAGTATTTCCTTTATTATCCATAGTATCATTTAATCTAGCTGCTTACAATCCCAGTTATTAAAAAGTCAAATAGTTTATGTGCGAAAATAGAACCCTAACCTCTCTCTAATTAACGGCTTTAAAATTATTAGAGATCTAAGGGGTTGTATCTTCCATCTAGACTACGGAGTCGTACCTCCTCACGCTTCGCCAAAGTTAGCAAGAGAGCCGAACTCCTTTCAAAGGTATCGGCTCTCTCTATTATCTGAGTTCGAAGTGGTCTAACTCTAGAGTAAAAAGTGGGACAGGAGAACCGTCCCCTTGTCCCAAAAAGTGGGACAGGAGAACCGTCCCCTTGTCCCACCCTTGTCCCACTTGTTTTATTGTACTATTTCGGCTAAGGCGTTAATCAGGCTTTCCAGCTGCTCGCCGTAGGTGCCGTAGTCTGCCCAGCGTCCTTCGCGGGCGGCTTGCTGCTGGGCGAGGAAGACTTCGTTAATCTTAGCGGCCAGTTCCGGCAGGCTTAAGTCGGCTCCTGGCTCAGTCCCCGGTGTTTCAGGAGTGGTCGGGGTGTCTGTTCCTGGTGTTTCCGGGGTGGTGGGGGTCTCTGTTCCTGGGGTTCCCGGTGTCTCGGGCTCCGTGGGCGTTGTGTCTTTAAGTTCTCCGAAGAGTTTGGTTAAGGCTTGGTCTAAGGTGCTTTCCATGACCAGGGTGTTGTTATAGTAGAGCAGAACCCGGCGCAGCTCCGGGATACTGCGGTTTTGGGAGAGGATAAAGAGCGGTTCGACATAGAGGATCCGGCCTTCAATGGGGATGGTTAAGAGGTTGCCCCGCACGACATTGGAACCGCCCTGGCTCCAGAGAGTTAATTGCTGGGAGATGATAGGATCCTGGTCGATATAGGCATCGATTTGGCTGGGTCCTTCGATCAGCTGCCCGCGGGGGAAGTTATAAAGGAATAATTTGCCGTAATTTTCCCCATCGTTGCCGGCTGCCAGCCAGGCTACCATGTTATTGCGGTTTAGGGGGGTAAAGGGTAGTTTGAGAATGAATTCAGCTTTATCCTGACCCGGTAATTGCATGGTAACATAATAAGGTTCGACCGGAGTTTCGGTGCCGCTGTATTTTTCTACGGCAATTTCCCAGACGTTTTCCCGGTTATAGAAGTCTTGGGTGTCAGTCATGTGATAATGTTTCAGCATGGCGGCTTGAATATTGAAGTAATCTACCGGATAGCGGATGTGCCCCTCCAGGGCGGCGGGGAATTCTGCCCTGTCTTTGATGAGCCCGGGGAAAATGCCTTCCCAGGCTTTGATCAGCGGGTCGGTGTCATCAAACTGATAGATGGAGACATCACCGTTATAAGCATCGACAACAATTTTGACGGAATTGCGGATATAGTTTATCTGGCCGGTGGGCTGAGCATAAGGGTAGTAACCGGAAGCCGTATAGCCGTCCATCAGCCAGTAAATCTTGCCCTCGGCTATTACCGGGTAAGCGTTGCTGTCTAAGTGGATGAAGGGAGCGGCTTTGCGGATTCTGTCCACAATGTTGCGGTGGTAGAGGATTTTGCTCTCGGGGGTTATTTCATCGGAGAAGATGAGGATGGGCTTGCCGAAGTTCAGGGCGTAAAGGAGGCGGCGGAAGGTAGTGAGCTTTACTCCGTCTTTACCTGTATAGCGGACGATTTCTTTGGGGGCATTGTCGCCTTCTTTGTTCTCTTCAGTTTCTTTAGCTTGCCCGAACTCGCCATTTTTGGTGCCAACCACGATGAATTCGTTGGTCAGTTCCCCGAAGTAGATTTCCGGCTGAGTTAGGGGGATATCCACTTGGCTTTTGACTGGGATATCGCTGAAATAATAGGTAGGATGGCCATTGACAGTAATCTTATTGACAGGAGACATAGCCAGCCCATAACCATGGGTGTATTTAAAATGGCGGTTGATTAAAGTCTGAGCCTGCTCGGGCAGGGAGTCGACATTCAGTTCCCGGATGGAGAGCATGACTTGGCTGGACTCCTCGCCAATTTTATAGCGGTCGATATCAATATCATTGAATTCATTATAGAGGGTCAGGGATTGATTCTGGTTGTAATGCTGTTTTAACGGCCGGTAATCGAGCAGGCGGATGTTATTGATCGTTGCCTTATTTCTTTCTAAAACAGCCGGGGATAGTTGGCCGCTGGCAATCGGGTATTCCGTCTCGATGATATCGGAGAGCCCATAAGCGTCGCGGGTAGCTTGGATATGGTGATTAATATAGGGGGCTTCCCGCTCCAGCTGGTTGGGGCTGACGACAAACTTTTCAAAGAGCCCTCCGATAATCCCTCCCGTAATGGTGACAAGGAGTAGTATAGCCGGGGCAGCCAAAAAGAGCCGGAACTTTTTCAGGCGGATATTGATGAGGGCTATAATTACCAGGATTATGCCTACAAAGCGTTCAATTTTCAGCAGTGGCAGTTGGATATTAACATCAGTATAGCCGGCACCATAAAGGGATGCTGAGGGTGATACCAAAAGGTCGGCCATTGCCAGCCCGCGGGTTAAAGTATACCAGAGCAGGATTATGGCTAACAGAATAGAAAAATGGCTCAGGGCTTTAGGCGAGAGCCTGGTTTTTAAGCCGGCAAAATTAATGGCACTGCCGATAACATAGCCTGTCAGGACAATAATAATGGTGAAGAACAGCAGGCTGAAGAAAGAGGCGCTGAGCAGGGAATATAAGGGATAATGAAAGAAGTAGTAGGAAAGATCCCGGCCCAAGATGGGATCTACCTGCCCGGTTGGCGCAGAGTTCATAAAGAGCAGGACTTTATCCCACATCTTGGGCAGCACCCAGACCCAAAACAAGGAAAGGGCAAAGGAAATGAGAATCAGAATTTTCTTGCTGAGGCTGAATTCGCGTTGAATTACCTCCATTCCGGCTACCATGCGCGGGCGTCTTTTGATCCGGAATTGATCGGCCATGGGCAGGGTATTAGCTAAGAGGAAAATAAAGCCCAGAAGCCAGAGAAGGAATTTGATTAGTAATTCCCCGAGGATTGGCTTGAGGAAAACCTGGGTGAGCTGAAGGCTTTGGTACCACAGGTAATCGGTATAATAACCGATGATGATTGCCAGCGCTGCCAGCAGTATAATCAGCAGCCCGGCAATTTTATAATATTTGCGTCCCATTTTTACCTCCTAATGAACATTCAGATTTTATGTATGAGTTGTAAAGAGTTCCAAATTTATTAAAAAGCTTGCTGGTTTATAAGAAAGGCTTGCTGTTTTATAAAATGCTTGCTATGTACTAGCTTATCATACGGGGAGACAGTTCGTCATTAGATAATAAGTAGTATTTTGGAGAAATTCCGGTGTGCTAGGCTTGCCAATAAAAACACCCTTTCCTTTTATTATTAAAAGTGAGAGGGTGTTTGAGGTAATAAGGAAATGAATGCGTCTGCTTGTATTTTTAGGCACGGGTTAGATCCGGAAGTTTAGCCGGATGATCCCGACTTTGACTAAGGCCTTGTAGAAAATGAACGCCAGCGGGAAGAGGAAGACTCCCAGCACACCCATGAATTTAAAACCTACCCAGATGCTTATTAATGTGGAGATGGCGCTTAAGCCAATGCGTTCGCCTAAAATCTTGGGTTCCAGAACCCGTCTGATTACAAGTATTATGACATAGAGAATGACAAGGCCTAAACCTAAGAATACATTCCCCCTGAGGAAGGAGACTATAGCCCAGGGCATTAGCACTGAGCCGGTTCCTAAGACGGGCAGGACATCAACCACCACAATGATTAAGGAAATAATTACGGCATATTTGACCTTGAGAATTGACAGGCCAATGAAAGCTAAGATGAAAGTAATAGTGCTTAAGATCAGCTGGGCGTTGAGAAAACCAAAGGTAGCTCTGCGCAGATCGCCAAGGATGTAGAAAACTTTGTGCTTAGATGAATCCTTAAAGAAAGAATAAAAACGGCGATGGATGTTTTCCAACTGGAAGCCGAAGAGATAAACTGCCAACAAATAAATTAGGAAGAGGAAAAAGATATTAGGTATTGCAGTGGAGAGGGTATAGGAATAATCGACAACTCTCGCGACCAGGTTGACACTGGTGAGATCATTGATAGTAGTCAAGATCATTTGGTTGATTTGGGCAGCGGTTTCGGGGGGCAGCAAGCCAATGGTGCTTTGAATCTGCTGGGTAAGGTTTAAAAACCAGAGCTGGATCTGGGAGCCGTTGGACTGGATAAAGTGGAGTAAGCCCAGAAGCTGAACATATATTTTATTTATTATGAAGTAAGCCAGCAAACCGAGGACAGCTAAAAAGAGCAAATAAGTAACTGTATTGGAAATCCCCTTACTGCATTTAAATTGCTTGCGCAGCCAGTCGCTAAGGGGTTCAAGAGCAAGAGCAGTCAAGTAGGCTAGGATGAAAGGCACGAAGTGCGGAAAGATTTTATAAAGGCCGTAGGGTATAACCAGGGTAGCAATGATGATCACTACTGCTATGAATACTCTTTTTGAATAGTCCATTAAACTTAACATGACGTCATTCCTTAGAAATTTTCTTTGGTGGTAAATAACTCTCCTATCCAGATAATATTATAGGAAAATATTGAAATATGCAATCAATCTGCCGGTATTTCTTTTTGGAGAAATGTCGGTATTTCTTTTTGGGGAAGAGGACTCCCGGAAAAAGGGATATGGTTAATTTTGTCGAATGTATTTACTTGTTTAACTAAAAAGGAGGAGTCAAAGATGCGAATCGGACAACGCTTCAAAATATTTATCGTCCTAATGCTCTCAATCTGTTTGACTTTCGGAGTACCGCTTCTGGCTTACGGCCAGGATAATTCGGCCTTAGCCGAGGTCAGGGAACTCCTCAGGGAAGACTATGTTGAACCTGTTCCTGCAAGTGTTTTAAGTGCTTCGACGATTGAGGAGATGCTGAAACGGCTTGGCGATCCCCATACTCAATACTTAACTAATGCCGAGTATAATCAGTTTTTAAATACTCTGGACAGAGCTTTTTCCGGAGTAGGAGTAGAGCTGGAGGTTGTTGCCGAGGGTGTGCTTGTTACCAGGGCAATAGAGGGTTATGGGGCAGCCAAAGCCGGGATCAAGGCCGGTGATATTATTACCGAGGCCGGGGGCAATTCTCTGGCCGGTAAGACTGCCGAATACTGTGTTTCCGTACTTAGAGGAGAAGCAGGCAGTAAAGTTCAGCTTAAAGTGAAGAGAGCCGGCCAGATTTTAAGTTTTACCGTAGAAAGAATGGTAATTGAACTGCCGCTGGTTGAAAGTGAGGTTTTGGAAAGCCATATCGGATATATAGCAGTTTATTCTTTTGGGCAGGATACGGTCGCCGAATTTAAAAAGAATGCCCTGGCACTTAAAGAAAAAGGGGTAGATTCTTGGATTATTGACCTTAGAGATAACGGTGGCGGTTATACGCAGGCTGCCTTAGAGTTGTTGGGATTTTTTATTGGAGAGAAGTCTGCTGTGATCTTAAAGGACAGGTCTATCCTGGCTATTAACCATAACGCGGTTAGACAAGATTTTATTCTGGAAGGGCCTATCGTCCTTCTGACTAATGGTTATACCGGCAGTTCTTCCGAGATTGTGAGCGCAGCCATTAAGGACCATAATAAAGCGACCATAATCGGGGAAAATACTATTGGCTCCGGCCGGGTTAAAGCCTTAATGCCTTTGTCTAACGGCGATTATCTGAAAATGACGGTCAATAAGTTTTATTCCCCTCATAATAAGCCGATTGACGAAGTGGGCATAGCTCCCCATTTGGATCTTAAAGGCTTGGATGAATTGCAGGCCGCTGTTTTACTGTTAAAAGAATATAATAAGCAGGTAGTAAAGACGGCTGCCGGTGATAAATCAGGTTACCTGCAATTTAGGTTTGGAGTTAATGATTTTGCAGTTGCCGTCAAAGATTTAAGGACCGCCGAAAATTGGCGGCAGGGCAGGGAGATGCTGACATCCGCAGCCGGAGTCAAGGCTTTGAAGATTGGAGGCTTAAACGGCTGGGAACCCATAGCCGAGGGATTTCTTCAGGATCTTGCGCGAGTGTATTACCCCGACTATATAAAGGCAGGCAATCTTCCGGAAATACCTTTGGACAAGGTTTTTAGGGTAACTTTCTCCAATGATATGAATTGGCAGTCGGTGACTGCTGATAAAATAGAGCTGATAAACAGCGCAACCGGAGAGAGACTGGAGACGAAGCTGACTTTTGTGGATAAGCGGGTTATGACTGTAACACCGAAGGCTAAGCTTAAAGCTGCCGGTGAGTATTGGCTGGTTGTTCACTCTACGATTAAGGATGCCGCCGGCAGGAATATCACCGGGGGAGTGGCTGTGGCCAAGACCGTTAAATAGGATCCTTCAGTCTCCTTGTACCAATACTAACAAGTAATGTATAAAAAACACCTTTTTTGGGAAAGTATAGTAATATATTTTTCCTAAGAGGTGATTTTTTTTGGATGACCGACGATGCCGGAAGCTCACGGCTTTGGTCTTGAGCACGGTTATCATCTTGAGCGTTTTCGTCCAGAGCGCCGCTGCCGCACCTGAAAAATCAACCGATCTACTGTTGGAACGGGTTAAAGGTTTCAAAGGAACAATTCTCTCCTTAGCTGCAAGTGAAAATAATCAAGTTTTAAAGTTTATTTTAGACAAGTTTGGCAGTACCGGTGTTGAAGAAAAGGGGTTGACTGATACTCAAAAGGATAGTTTCGAGAGTGAGATAGTATTTGTGATTGAACAGCTGCCATTGGCGGAAGTTCAGAGCCGCAAGCAAGCTCATAAGACTGTATTTAATAAGACGGTACCTGATAAGACTTTATCTGCGGCTAAGGATGAAGCTCAAGGTTTAAATGACGCTGCGCCTTCTCGCAAGGAAAGCAGTGTAGATAAGCAAAATCCTTCCCGCAGCGCCAGTGCTGATGCTATGCGGGATGAGCTGGAAATCCTGGCCCGCATTATTTATGCCGAAGCCAGGGGAGAAAGCTTTGAAGGCCAGGTCGCCGTGGGAGCCGTTGTCCTAAACAGGGTTCAACATCCTGATTTCCCCAAAACCATTCGGGAAGTGATCTATCAGCCCGGACAGTTTACAGCGGTGGAAGACAGGCAAATTGAATTGACTCCGGACGAGCGGGCTTATCAAGCCGCCCAGGCCGCCTTGGAAGGCCTTGACCCCAGTAATGGCGCAGTTTATTACTATAACCCTAAAACAGCCACCGATAAATGGATTAGAACCCGCAGTGTAATTCGCAATATCGGCAATCATCGCTTCTGTGTGTAAGAGGCTATGAAATATGTCGGTTGATTGTAAGGAAATTGAGGGACATACCTTAAGGTAGTATTACCTGGCAGGTATGTCCCTATTACTTGTTCAGACAGCTTTGGCGGTTAGGTTTAGGTGTGGTTCGCTAGGGAGAGGTGGAACTTCTTCCGCTGTCCCTTCATATTATGTCTTAGCAAGATTGCAGGTAATTTTTTGGACATATGGGAGGGGAAAAGATGTTTGGACATAGTAAAAAGTTTGGCTTGTTTTCTAAAGGCTCAGGAGGGCTGGGCGGGCCAGGCCCTATGGGCCCGCGCCAGCTTGCTTTAGTACCCGCCGAAGGTGTATCAGGAAACGGTATGGCGACAATCGGCTTGGATAATACCTTTTCTTTATTAGCTCACTTACCGCCGCCGCATAATATGAGCCCTTATGCTCCGGCAGTTTACGCCGCTTATTTGGTAGACTCCAAAGGAAAAAACGGTTTTTACGCCGGAACTTTGCGACCGGCAGGGAACGGGATGTACCAGGTCAATTTCCGCAGTCCTGTTCCTTTGGTGCATTTTAATAAGGTTGTTGTTTCTTTGGAAAGCCCGCAAGGGATAGGGCAGGCTCCCCAAGGGCCGATTGTTATGAAAGTCAAAGAAGGGTTATTGGATAGCTTGGGGCCGGTGAGGAAGATTGGCGGAGATATGTGGGGTAAGGTTAAGGGATTTGTGGGCAGCCGTTTTGGCGGTAAGGCTGAGGAGATCCCCGAGGAGGTTCCCGGCGGCCGGCAAGAGTCCTCAGCCGCTTATCAATATTCCGGCCAGGGAGGTTACCAACAGCAGGGGGGTTATGCCCAGGGCGGCTATACTCAAGCGCAAGGTTATTCCCAGCGGAGTTCTTACCCGCCAAACACGTATGGGTATCAGCATAATAGCTTTCCTCGCAGTCGGGGCTTGTATCCTCAGGGCATTTCCCAGCAAAGGCCTTTTGCCGGCCAGCCGGCAGCACCTTATACCCCATACAATCCTCAGTATACTCCGGCGCCGGCACCTGGAGCCGCCCAGGCCCAGCCGCAGGCTCCATATTATTCTGCTCAGCCTCAGCCGCAGGCTCCCTATTATCCCGCCCAGCCTCAGCCGAGCCAACAGTATGCTCCTATGCAGCAGCCTCAGGTTATGAAGCAGCCTCAGGTTACGCAGCAGCCCCAGCAGGCTCCCGGCCAACAGAGCAGCGATCCGCAGGTATCGATGGGTTCCCAAACTGCCGCCCCTAATAATGCCGCCTCAGAGCAGTCCTTAGCCGGTCAGGCGCAGCAGACTTCATCGGCAACAAACGAGAGTGGCATTGAGTAAGCTTTAGTCCAAGTCACTCCTTAATTATAAGCAACCGCACTTGACCAAGTGGCTAAGTGCGGTTTTTTTAAGGTATAGGTTGTATCTTATTTTAAAGGATAGCTTGTATCTTATTTTATGGTATAGTAGTGTCTTATTTGTTGCTATTGTTATTTGCAGTAGTTGATTCTTTAGCTTTAAAGAGAGGTTCGAGAACAAAATAGAGTATTAAGGCAGCCAGTGGTACCAGGTACCCTGGCACATTTTTTATTTCTTTGAGCTGAATAGTATAAAGGGTGGCTGTTTTACTGGTTGGGGCAGTAAATGGTGAACTGAAAGAAAGGTTAAAGGACATGCCCAGGGGAAGAAGCGGTGAGGACTCTTCGGGTTGTTGTTGGTTTTGCCGGCGGCGCCACGGTAAAGTCTGGCCATAGGTATAGGTCTGCCGCATAACATTTAAGTCCGGCAGAGCGGTGCTTAGACTCGGGGACAGAATACTGTAATATGGACCGTAATACCACTTGATTAGCATAGCTGTAATTAATTCCAAAATAATAATAATAAAGTAAGCATAGGGGATGTCTTTTTTAAAAAAAGGAATAATGATGGTCGCGGCCGGGCTGTTTACATGGCTAAAGAAACTTTCGGAGATCAGAAGGGAAACGAAAAAAGGGACGGTATGAGGGGAAGAGGTTTTGGCCGCAGTATAGCTTTCCGAGCCATGATCTAAATTCAAGCTATGCTGTTCTGTGAATAATGACATTAGTATCCTTTCCCCCCAAAAGATAGGATGATAATTTTCGCTGCCTGCCGGCTGCTTAGAAGTTATTTATTTTTGAAGTCACCAAGATTAAAGCCTTCCGGCAGATTGAACCCCTCAGGTAGCTTGAAACCATCAGGCAGCTTGAAACCCTCCGGAATCTCCATCTTCGGGCCATCCTTGCCGCCGCCGATATTGTCCAGGAGCTGTTGGGCAAGGTTTTTTAGCTCTTTAGGAAGTGGCAGCTGGTCAGCACTGGGCATGCCGTAAATTGTGGTGGTAATGGTTAGGTTCACGGTGGCCATGAGTCTTTCGAAGTCCTGCTGGTGAGTGAAAAAAGTGCGGATTGCCGGGTGCTGACGCATGAGGCGCATCTTCAAATCTATTAAGGCTACAGTATCTTTTTCGGAAGGTACTTTACTGAACATTTGCGATGCAACCAGATTGCGTTCTTTTTCCTGGTATTCTTCAAAGGCTTTGGCAGCTGCGGGGTCTTTTTTGATTTCGGCTTCGGCTTCCTTAAGTTTAATTATTTCCGGAGTTTTGAGAAGTGCTTCACCTAGTTCGCGAGCTTTTTGAATGTATTCCATCTTTTTTCCGGACACCTCCTTTGTATCAAGTTATGCAGTCGGGAAGGTTTAAGTGTCTTGTATTTTTAGAGCGAAAAAGGTAATTTGCTTAAGGAATTAGGTGATATGGGAAGGAATTAGGGCAATTATGTAGAAAAGTATTTGCAAGGAGGTATGGAAATGCGTATCTACCGTTTAGAGATTCGGTTGATTCAACTTTCGGTGATATTAACCATGATAATCATGGTTTTTGGTTTGGTTAATGTTTGGCAGGGAAATGCTGATGCCGAGCCGGCGGGGGGGCAAAATCCTCCCCAAAGCGGCACGGAAACCCCTGCAGATCCGGGGACAGAGGATCCTGGGGATAAGCAGCCGGTTAACACCAAGATTGTTTGCCTCGGTGATTCTTATACCATTGGCTGGCCGGGAGATGCCAAGGATTCCTGGCCTGCCCGGTTGGGTGAAATATTAAAGATAGAAGTAATTAATGCCGGGCAATCCTATCAGAATACTGAAGATTTGTTGGAACGATTTGACCAGGATGTTGTTGCTCATCAACCGGGGAGGGTCATAATTTTTGCCGGAGTGGGAGATGCCTTGAGGGATAAGCCTTTTGAGGAGTTTCAGAGCAATATTAAGGCTTTGGTAGAAAAAGCCGAAGCTAACCATATCATTCCGATCTTGGCCTATACCATTCCTTTCCCCGGGACAGAAGAACTTTATAAGGCTTACCGCGAGTGGCAGGAAGCCTATGCTCTGGAAAAGAAACTGCAAGTCTTGAATTTTAAAGAAGTCCTCTTTGGTGATGAAGATAAGCTCCTGAAGGAGTATGCCGATAAAAATTACCCTAATTATCCCAATAAAGACGGACACGCTGCTATGGCTGATTATGCCGCCAGGGTCCTGAAGTAAGTGGGACAAGGGTGGGACAAGGGTGGGACAAGGGGACGGTTCTCTTGTCCCACTTTTCCCCCTTGCCCCTTTTTTTAGTGAGGGAGGAAAGCCGCGATCATCGCAAAAAAGGCGAATCCCAAAGTTCCGCCTAAATATGCCCAGAGGGGGTGGCGTTCCCGGGCTAGGGGCAGGAGTTCGGCCAGAACCAAAAGGGTCATAGCCCCTGCCGCTAAGGAAACAAAAAAGCAAAGGGAAGTATTGACTGTCCCTAAAGCTAGTTTACCCAGGAGTGCTCCCAAAGGAGTGAAGAAGGCGATGGCAAAGGTTAGAGCCAAGATTTTTTGCCGGCGGATTCCGGCCATAATGAGCGGAGTAGCTGTAGCCATGCCTTCCGGTAAGTTATGCAGCGCGATGCCCATGGCGATCAGTGTCCCCAAGTGCCCGGTTGATTCCTGGCCAACGGCGATGGCCATTCCTTCGGGAATATCATGGAGGGCTATCCCGGAGGCAATGAGTATTCCTATTCTTTTCAAGCGGTTCCTGCGGCTTTTGGGGATGTTTTGGTGTTTGGATCTCAGCAGTTTATCGGCGGTTGACATAAAGATAATGCCCATTAAAAAACCTGCTAAGAACTGAAAGGGCTGTCGATAACTTAAGGCTACAGGTATCAGATCTAAGAAGACTACGGCCAGCATGACCCCGCCGGCTCCGGCTAAGAGAGCTGAGAGCAGCCTTTCCGGGGGATGCCCGAGAAAGAGAACAATAACACAGCCCAGGGTGGTAGCCAACCCTGCTATAGTGCTGATGTATATAAGGTAAAGAGGGGACTCAGAGGCTAAAAGCATTTTCCTCCTCCTGGCACTTAAAGCTTATTGTTCTTTTTGGCACGCTTAACGGGCAACTGCTTCCAATCCGGACTTGGCTTTGTTGCCGCCTTAATTTGCTATTGTCTCCTTGGTTAAAGGTATTCCGATTGTATAAAAAAATTCTTTAGTGGTAATAAATACCATTAAAGAATTTTTTATTTTTCCGACTTTTTTAGTTTTGAGATTTTAGATTTAATAAGGAGAGAGTAAAGTGTTCGGTAAGAAGCGGTCTAACAGAAATTATTTAGTGAAAAAGAGGATTAGCTTAGGACATGGCCTGGCAATTGGCTTGGGGATTTTGAGCTTGCTTTTAGCAGCGGGTTTGTTCCCCGGTCGGATGGAGGCCAATAGCCAGAGTTTGGATAGTATTATCAGGTTTCATGTGCTTGCCAATTCGGACAGTGCTGAAGATCAAAGCCTTAAGTATGCGGTACGCGATGCCATCTTAAAACAAATTGCCCCCAGACTTGCCAAGTCAGGCTCCTTGGAGGAATCCAGAAAAATTATCCGGGAAGCGGAAGATGAGCTGCTGACAGTCGCCAGAGATGTGGTCAGAGATTGGGGTCAGGATTACCCCGTTACCATTGCTTATGGCAAGCAGGTTTTTCCGACCAAATCCTATGGCAGGATTGTCCTTCCCGGAGGAACCTATGAAGCCGTGCAGGTAAAGATCGGCGCAGCCGAGGGAGCTAATTGGTGGTGTGTTTTGTTTCCTCCTTTGTGCTTCGTCAATGTGGAAGAATCGACTACTCTTCCGGTTGACGGCAAAGCCGGTGTCCCGCTGGATACGGTAAAAAAACCTGAGCCTCGGGCGGAGCAAGGAAAAAAATCCGACGCTCAGGCGAGCCAAGCAAAAGAAGCCGGTATTCACGGGCAAATTTCTGAGGTTTCTCCGGCCGGAGGAAAGGAGCAAAGCAATCCAGGGGAAGAAAAAGGTGTTTGGAGCAAGGTAACTTATAAGGGAAAGAAGGTAGGCTTCTTTTTCAGCAGGTTTTTTTAAATGTTTTATGATTATCATTGAGTGAATTTTATAATTAACGTCCTCCACAGCAGGAGGATGTTTTTATTTGGGGGAATGTTTTATTTACTGGAGGATGTCTTTATTTAGAGGATGCCGTTATTTAAAGGATACTTTTATTTAGAGGATGTCTTATTAACAGGTGAGATTTTAGCAGAGGATGTTTTTTTAATTTTCGGGGGAAATATGATTCTATAATTTTTGGACAAAGCATATTTGTATTTTAAGGAATTTCTAGTGATGAAAGGAGATGTTAAGATGCGGAAAGCTGGGCTCCTGCTAACTTTCTTTTTATGTATTGCAGCTATTCTTTTGCTGGTTGGCTGCAATATTCTGGATAACCTGGTCAAAGACGGCGGCGGGACTGCTCCTTTAAGTCAACTTTTAAACCGCTACCAGGATAATAACACCAAGGATGCCACCCCGGTTATTACTACCCTGGAGCAGGGGGAGAGTACGATCAAGCTGTTTTTTGCGGATAAGAGCGGAACCCAATTAATCGAGGTCAGCCGTACTATCCCGAAAACTTTAAGTCTGGCGAAAGAGACCGTCAATCAGTGGCTCATGGGGCCGGCCGGCCAGGGGGATGTCTATCCTATAGCTAGTCCTGGAACTTCTCTGCGCAGTATTAACATTAAGAACGGGGTTGCCATAGTAGATTTAAGCAAAGAGTTTTTAGAACCCTACAGCAATGTAGCTGCGGAAACCGCTCTTTACGGTTTGGTGAACACCGTAGCTCAGTTTACGACTGTCGAGCTGGTAAAAATCAGAATCGAAGGCCAGGAAATTAATATGTATCGTGGTCTGGATTTAAGTAATTTAAGATTCCGCCATGATCTGATAGGCTATTCTTCCGGGCCAATATCTCAGGGAGCTTTAGTGGAGGAGGAAGAGGAACTTTCAGGCCATGATACTATGATAGCCGGCTGGGGAGCAGAAACCGGCAAAGGGCAAAAGGATGGAACCGTGCCTGAGACCTTAAGAGGGGCGGAGGCCGGAGCGGCCGCCGAGGGGGTAAATCCCGGGGGAACCGAAGCGGCAAGCGCTAAAGGTGGGGAAACTGCCGGCGGGTCTGCGAAGGATTCGCCAAGCTTGATCAATCTTTTCGACCATTAGAACCAGAGAATTTGGTCAAATTTTCGAATAGCCGATAGGAATTTCGTCTAAAATTATAAGTTATTGAAAATTTATCTGGTATTTATTTCCGGTATATGGTAGAATATTTTATAATCATTATACTTAATGTTTAAAAAATTCCGATTATATAAGAGTGGGGTGTTTAAATGCTTGAGAACAAAGAATTAGCAGGTCATTTGGATAGTTTGCTGCAAAGGCTCAGCGTTTTAACCCACAGGCAGAAGAATCAATTTGCCGAGGAGATTGGGATCTCCAGGCAACAGTTCGATGTTTTGTGCATCATCTATGAAAAAGGGCAGATAACCATGGGAGAACTGTGCAGAGAAATTTCTTCAGCCTGTAGTACGGCGACGGATTTGGCAGATAAACTGGAAAAGGCCGGGTATGTGGAAAGAATTAGAGAGAAAAGAGATCGTCGGGTAGTTAGGTTAAATATTCTACCCAAAGGTGAAAAACTTATCAAGTCGGTTATCGAGCGGAGAGCCGGGCGGCTTGCCGGTATTATGAATACCTTTGAGGAAGAGGATTTAAAAAATACACTATCTTTCTTGGAAACTTTAACAGATAAACTGGAGAGATTATAAGTCTTAAAAAAATTATTCAAGCAGTAAAGGTTATTTAATATTCGAAATAATTTGATTACTGAAATAATCTAATCGATAAATCAATAAATCAATAAATCAATAAATCAATAAATCATTAGATCATTTAATTTCTCTGCTATTTAACATTTTTGTTCTAATTAATTAGGCAAAAATGTTTTTGTTTTGTTTTCCTTGAAGCCTTATAATGAGTTATAATTAGCGGTAAAAGTATATCAAGCGCCTTTTATTTTTAAGGAAAGCTGCCAGACATATTTTTAAACGGAGGTAAAAGTGAAGATAATTCATGTCCAAGAGATTATTAACGCAGTGGAAAGGCTCTCTATTGAAGCTAATTGCCTTCTTAATGCCGATTTGCAAAATGCCCTGGAAATGGCTTTGTCTTCAGAGGAGTCTCCCCAAGGGCGGGAGGTAATTGAATTATTGCTCCAGAATGCTGCTATTGCAGCGCAGGAAGGGATGCCTATTTGCCAGGATACCGGGATGGCGGTACTTTTTGTGGAAGTGGGGCAGGATTTGCAGATTGTTGGCGGGAATTTAACTGAGGCTTTAAATGAAGGCGTGCGCAGGGGCTATGCGAAAGGCTGTTTGCGCAAATCGGTGGTCCAAGATCCTTTCCAGAGGGTCAATACCGGGGATAACACCCCTGCCGTTATTCATTATGATATAGTCCCCGGAGATAAGCTTGCCATAACCTTGGCTCCCAAAGGTTTCGGCAGCGAGAATATGGGAGCCTTGAAGATGCTCAAGCCTTCCGATGGCTTGGCAGGGGTTATGGATTTTGTAGTCAATACCGTACATCAGGCCGGGGCTAATCCCTGTCCGCCCATTATTGTCGGGGTAGGGGTAGGCGGAACCATGGAAAAAGCAGCTCTCTTGGCTAAAAAAGCCTTGATCAGACCGCTCGGGACTAACCATCCTGAACCTGAATATGCCCAAATAGAACAGGAATTACTGCGGAGAATTAATAATCTGGGAATCGGCCCCCAAGGCTTCGGCGGCAGGAATACGGCTTTAGCCGTGCATTTAGAGGCTTTTCCCACCCATATTGCCGGTTTGCCGGTTGCTGTAAATATCAACTGCCATGTAGCCAGGCACCGGCAGTTCGTTCTGGAAGGGAGGGAGTCCGCCGGTGAATAACTCAATGAATAATAAACAGCAGTTTGCTAAAGAAAAGCGAATCACAACCCCTTTAGACGAGGAGACCGCTAATTCCTTAAAATGCGGGGAAAAAGTCCTGTTAAGCGGAGTAATTTATACCGGGCGGGATGCCGCCCATAAGAAAATAGTTGAGGCTTTGGGCCGCGGGGAAGCTTTGCCTTTTGATTTAAAGGGTCAGGTGATCTATTATGTGGGGCCTACACCGGCACCCGCAGGCAAAGTGATTGGTTCGGCAGGGCCTACGACCAGCGGCCGAATGGATGCCTATGCGCCGCTGCTTATTGCCGAGGGGTTAAAAGGGATGCTCGGCAAAGGGCTGCGTTCCCGGGAAGTGATTGAGGCTATGAAGCAGTATGGAGCGGTTTATTTGGGAGCAATCGGCGGGGCAGGTGCCCTGCTCGGAGCTTGCATCAAGGAAGCGGAAATTATTGCTTTTCCTGAGCTGGGGCCCGAAGCAGTCCGCCGCTTGGTGGTGGAAGATTTCCCCGCTATCGTGCTTATTGACAGTACCGGGCAGAATCTTTACGAGTTGGGTAAGGCCAAGTACCGGAGAGCAGATTAATTAGATTCCGCTGTCGTTTCTCCTTGAGGATGACGTCATCGCCCTGAACAGTTGAAGTGTAAGCCAGAACGAAGCCCAAGGAGCCAAGTTGGCTTACGGTTAAGACTCTTCACTGGGTTCAGAATATCGAGGTGTGCTTAAAATGACAGGGGGGTATTGATTATTTTTTAGCTTTCCCTTATAATGGAAATAACTAAACACAAGGTTTGGCGGGCAAACGCTACCTTGTGTTTTTTTATGGGGAGATAGAAAAATGGGTTAACAGTAACAAGATTAATAGAGAAGTGTCAAAAGATAATGGGATACGAGGGAAATGCCAGGTGTTAGGATGGCGAGAAGCATGTTGACTGTAATAAAGATTTATTTATAATCTATGAGAGGAGTCCTGAATGATGAAAATAACTATTAATGCCGGACACGGCTTGAAGAATTCCGGGGTTTATGACCCGGGTGCAATTGGTCCCGGAGGTTTATGGGAAGCTGAGCAAAACTTAGAGGTTGCTAAGATCCTTGAGAAAAAGCTCAGTGCCCTTGGGTTTAAGACCTTACTGCTTCAGGATGGCGACTTACCTGATATTGTCAGGAAATCAAACCGGTGGCAGGCTGATTATTTTATCTCGCTTCATTGTAACGCTGCGGCAGCACCTACTGCTCACGGGGTGGAAACCTATGCCTGGCTTCCCGGCGGTATGGGCGAGAGATTAGCCAAAGCTATTCAGAAAGAACTTGTCTTGGCTACAGGTTTAAGAGACCGGGGTGTAAAATATGCTAACTTTAAGGTGCTTAAAGACACGGCTTGCCCGGCTGTTTTGGTCGAAGCCGGTTTTATTTCCAACCCTCTTACGGAGAAACTGATGAGACAGGATATTTTTGATGAGAAAGTAGCGAGCTCTATTGCTCGAGGGTTAACAAAGGTTTTGGGAAGAGGATCCATAGAATGATTATTAGATAAAAATAATTGAAGGAAAATAGTTAATCCTTGCCGAATTAAACCAAAAACTGTGGGAGGAAATGATGTACAGGGTAGAAACGGCCAAACAGGCTATACGCCGGATATGGAGCTTTTCCAAAGCCTTGGATTTAGCACTGGTTGATGAAGAGATTAAGAAAGGTTTTCAATTAAATATTGGCTACCGGCACGGGGAAAGAGTCGGTTATCTTTGCCTCCGGCTGGGAGAGCTTTTGGGGGTAAAGGGCAAGGAGCTATTCCTGCTGCTTATCGGCGGACTGATGCACGATGTTGGGGCCGTAGGGGGTTTTGCTAAGTATCACGGCGATTACCGCTTAATGCAAGAACACTCCGAGCTGGGAGCTAAGATTTTAGAGGATTTTGCTTTGGGGGAAACCTTGGTTGAAGCAATAAGATATCATCACCAGACGCCAAGGACCCCTCAAAGCGCTTCTTTAATGTCTAAGATTATTGCTTTCGCCGATAAGCTGGATATTATCATGGTACCCAGATTGGATATTTACAAGGAGAAAGACGGGATTGTCCGGCAGATGAATTCTTTGGCGGGGGAAGAAGTATATCCGGAGATTCTCCCGGCCCTCTACCGGCTGGCCGGCGAAGAGGCTTTTTGGCTTGATCTGGAGGGAGATTTGCTTGAGGCCACTCTCGATTTTCTTTTTAAAACGAAGGATAATAATTTTTGCTCCGAATTGGAGGAAATCTGCAGTTTAATTCAGGGTTCGCACTTTACTGTCCGGCTGGCGGAAACTTTTGCCGCCCTTATTGACCAGAAGAGTGCTTTTACCGGCAGGCACTCCCGTTCCGTGGCGGAGACGGTCTTTGCTCTCGGCGCGGGCTTGGGCTGGTCAAACGAGCAGTGCCGGGAAATCAGACTAGCCGGGTTATTGCATGACCTGGGGAAACTGGCAGTTCCCAGAAAAATTCTGGATAAGCCGGGTGCTCTTGATGCCGGGGAGGTCCGGATCATTAGAACTCACACCTATTATTCCTATAATTTACTCTTGGCTGCCGGTTTTCCCAGAAGTATTGTGGAATGGGCGGCTTATCACCATGAGAGGCTGGACGGCAAAGGCTATCCTTTTCGCTTGCCCGGAGAATCCCTGACGGTAGGCGCCCGCCTTATGACTATTGCCGATATGTTTGTGGCTTTAACGGAAGACAGGCCTTACCGGGATGGTCTTACCCCTGATAAGGCTCTGGCTATTATTGCCGACGGAAGAGATAAAAGCGTCGACGGAAAGCTGGTGGAGGCGGCCCGCAAAGTATTACTCTAATATAATCCGTTTTACTTCAGATTTGTTTTAGGTTAGAATTATTTAATGTACGTCAGGTTATTTTTGGGAAGTGAGCTTTTTGTTTTATTCTTTTGAGCTGGAGAAGTATCTGGAAGATCTGCTTCCGCCCAGGGATGAACTGCTTGTGGAAATGGAGAAAACAGCTTTGGCAGAGACTATCCCTGTGGTAACTCCGGCGGTGGGCAATTTTCTACAGCTGTTGGTCGAGACCGGCGGAGTCCAATCGATCTTGGAAATCGGGACGGCTATTGGTTATTCTACTATTTACTTGGCAAGAGGTGCCCGGCAAACCGGCGGGAAAGTGCTGACATTGGATATGAATAAAGGGAGGCTGGCCAGGGCTAGAGAATATTTGCGCAGAGCCGGGCTGGATGATTTGGTGGAGTTTGCGGCCGCAAATGCTTTACACTACCTGCCGCGGCTTTCCCGGCAATTTGACCTGATATTTGTGGATGCGGCCAAAGGCGAGTATCCGGAATATTTGGATTTATTGGTTCCTTTGCTCGCTCCCGGGGGGCTTCTGGTCGTGGACAATGTTCTTTTTAGGGGCTGGGTGGTGCCAGGTGCAGTTTTTGACAGCAAATATGAGCGGATGGTTGGGGCCATGAGGGATTTCCTGCGCCGCTTAGCGGGGATGCCGGGGTTTAGAGTAAGCATCCTGCCCTTCGGGGATGGTCTGGCCCTTGCCAGGCACAGCCCAAACTTTTAGGTGTAGATGTTAAGCTTGAATTGATCTTCCGGCCTGTTGGCATTAATCCGGTTGGCATTAATTAAGGTTTGTTTTTATTATTTTGTTTTATTGAGGTAATCTTATGTCCGCTAAAAGAGTTGGGGTAGGTTTGCTGGCCTTTCTCAGTGCCTTTATTCTAATCATTGTGCTGCTGTTGACATCTGTTGAGCTTAATGCTTTTGACCTTGGTTTCTTTCGGTCTGAGTATGCTAAGCTGAATAATGCCGAAACCATCGGGATGAGCGAAGCGGAATTGATGCGGACCACTGAGCTGCTCTTGGCCTATATTAAAGGAGAGCAGGAGGACTTGAGGATTAAAGCCGTGATTAATGGTGTGGAGCGGCAGGTGTTTAACCAAAGGGAAATTGACCATATGGTGGATGTGCAGAGGCTTTATGCCGTGGCTCATGGGGTGAGAAATGCCGGCTTGGTTGTCTTGCTGCTTCTCTTAGGGCTATTGCGCTTCTGGACAGGCCGCAAGTTTTGGCAGGCTTTTGCTCGCGGTTACTTAAGCGGGGCGGCTGTTTTTATGATTTTGCTGGGAGCGGTTGTCCTGGCGATTTCCAGGGATTTTCTTTGGTTTTGGAATAATTTTCATTACCTGATTTTTACGAATGATCTTTGGGTTTTAAACCCGGAGACAGATATTTTAATTCAAATGGTACCGGAACAATTCTTTTTAGACTTAGTAATGAGGATTATTTTCGTCTTTGGTTTAGGCTTGCTTGGTTTAGCCGGCTTAGCAGGGTTTACGCTTTATAAAGGCGGGAATAATTCTTAGCAAGACAATTGCCTTTTAACCGGGAACAGCTTAACCGGGATAAGCGCAAAAGGAATAAAATAAAAGGCAGATTCTCTTTTGTAAAGGAAAAATCAGTGCATAATAATTAATAGAGCTTAATTCAAAAATGTCTCCTTAACCTTCGTGAAGACTTTTGAAGAATGACAGTAGGCTGAAGAATTATGATTACACAGGTTAGCTGTTAATTTTTGATTAGGCAAGTAAGCCAAGGAATCATTGATGAGAAAGGAAGTTTATGCAAATGGCAAGATTTGATGGCAGGCAGTTTGATGAGCTAAGACCGGTTAAGATTACCAGGAGGTATACCGAGATTCCCGAAGGCTCGGTGTTAATTGAGATTGGCAAGACGAAAGTGCTCTGCACAGCTTCAATCGAAGAGAGAGTGCCTCCCTTTCAGAAGGGTACCGGCAGCGGTTGGGTTACTGCTGAATATTCTATGCTTCCCAGGGCAACGGGCATCCGTAATCAGCGGGAAGCGACCAAAGGTAAACTTGGTGGGCGGACTATGGAGATTCAGAGGCTGATTGGGAGGGCTTTGCGCTCCGTGGTGGATTACAGCAAGCTCGGGGAACGTACTATTTGGCTGGACTGCGATGTTTTGCAAGCTGACGGAGGGACGAGGACTGCTTCGATTACCGGTGCTTATGTCGCTCTGGTTGATGCTGTCAATTTCTTGCTCCATAATAATATAGTGGCCGAAAATCCGCTGACCGACAGTATTGCTGCTGTCTCGGTGGGAAAAGTGGATGGCGAGGCTGTGGTCGATTTGTCATATGAAGAAGATTCGAAAGCCGAGGTTGATATGAATATTGTTATGACCGGCTCCGGCAAATTTGTTGAGCTGCAGGGTACAGCCGAAGGTGAAGCTTTTGACCGGTCGGACCTGGACAAATTTTTGGCTCTGGGCGAGTTGGGTATCAGAAAGCTGCTGCAGGAGCAAAAGGCAGCACTTGAGAATTAATGTGTTTAAAGGCTTGCAGGGCGAAGGGCAGCTCGGGTTCAGGATGGTTATTGACTGGGAGGTTTTTATGCAGATCTTGCTTGCTACTGCTAATCAGGGGAAAGTCAAAGAGTTGGAAGAAATGCTTGCAGGAGAGGCAATTAGTGTTCTTTCTTTAAGTGCTTTTCCTGATTTTCCGGAGATTGAAGAGACCGGCCTTACTTTTGCCGAGAACGCTTTACTAAAAGCTCGGGCTGCCGCTGCCTGGACAGGCCTGGTGGCTCTGGCCGACGATTCCGGTCTGGAAGTGGATGCTTTAGGCGGTGAACCGGGGGTTTTCTCCGCTCGTTATGCTGGAGAGCCTAAGGATGATGAAAGAAATATCGAAAAGCTCCTGTATAAGCTGGAGGGCATACCGGAAGAAGAGAGGACGGCTCGTTTCCGCTCTAGCCTGGCGATAGTTTGCCCGGATGGGCAGGAGTTCTTAACCGAGGGCAAAGTGGAAGGCAGAATACTGTTCGCTAAAAGGGGAACAGGCGGTTTTGGGTATGACCCGGTCTTTTATCTGCCGGAACGGCAAAAGACCATGGCGGAGTTAAGCCTGGAGGAGAAGAATTCTTTAAGCCATAGAGCCCAGGCTTTCCGGCAAGCAGTTCCTATTTTGAAAGCCTTAAAATCTTAAAGGTTAAGAGAATGGTTATTTATAAAATATTAAGCTAGTAAAATATTAATTTGGTAAAATTTTAAGCTTGCAATTAATCTCTTTTAGTTGGAGAATAGTTTAGAGCCTTTTGGTCGGAGATTAGTTTAGAATCGTTGTTGCTTACTGCGTTTTACCGGTGCCGCAATTCGTTATTTAGTGATTGGATTTACCATTATTTTTTTAAGAATGTTGCTTGACTAGAATTTTTTCTTAGGCTATACTATTCATTGTCACTAAAGTCGGGGTATAGCGCAGCTTGGTAGCGCGCCTGCCTTGGGAGCAGGAGGCCGGGGGTTCAAATCCCTTTGCCCCGACCATTTCCTAAGATTAGGAAGGGATTTGAACGGGCGTTAAGAAAATGCGCCCTATGGAAGCATTTTTAGCCCCGGCGTGATAGCCGCTTAAGCGGCGGAGCAAATCCCTTTGCCCCGACCATTTCCTAAGATTAGGAAGGGATTTGAACGGGCATCGCTTTGATCACTTTCTCAGTTGGAAAGCTTGGCATGCCAGGAAGCGTTTAAGCGCCTGTAGCTCAGTTGGATAGAGCATCTGCCTTCTAAGCAGGTTGTCGGGAGTTCGAATCTCTCCAGGCGCGCCATTATAGAGGTTAGAGGTTCGATGTTCGAGGTTCGAAGCACAGGCAATGTTACAGGAAAAGAAACACTGCAGTATTGTGTAGCGAAAGACGGACAGAGAATTCTTATATAAATAATCGTGGTGGATGTGGCGAAGTTGGTTAACGCACCGGATTGTGGCTCCGGCATTCGTGGGTTCGAGTCCCATCATTCACCCCAAAAACATACATTAAAGTTTTATCGACAGATAAAGCTATTTATATATGGAATGATGGGACTCGAACAGGCGGAAAAAGATAATCCGACCTATGGGAGGATTATCCCGCCTAGGCCTGAGAGCCGCGATGCGGCGGCGGGAGTCCCATCATTCACCCCAAAAACATACATTAAAGCTTTATCGACAGATAAAGCTATTTATATATGGAATGATGGGACTCGAACAGGCGGAAAAAGATAATCCGACCTATGGGAGGATTATCCCGCCTAGGCCTGAGAGCCGCGATGCGGCGGCGGGAGTCCCATCATTCACCCCAAAAACATACATTAAAGCTTTATCGACAGATAAAGCTATTTATATGTACGCCCAGCATGGGCGTTATCTATACGGTGAAAGTCCGGAACGGGGGCTGGCGAGCGCCTACCGTAGCCGAGAACAAGGGTGTCCGTCGTGAGGCGGAATCTGAAGGAAGTTTAAGGCAAATGCACGGCTTGAGGTACACGAACCCAATTTGAGGCTGTCATAACTGGATGAGTCTCCATAACAAGATTAAATCCAAAGCCGCCAAGAGTTATGGCAGTATACTTGGGCAAGCGCGGGCAGAAAGATAACGTTCTTATCTGGGGAGGTCTGCAGGAAACGCGAAGTTACTTCGTAACCGCACTCGAAAGGGTGCGCTGAATCTGCAGAAGTCAGCAGAGGTCATAGTACGGGAGTAAGCGACGGCGGAAACCGGAAGGACCGAACTTAAAGGAGAGATGAGCCTATGCGTTCGCATGATGAGCAACGAAAGCAGCCAACTTCATATGAAGGCTTACGGCAGAAAGTAGCGGTGAAGCCGCAAGGGTATGTCGGAGCGCCGAGCTCATCGTCGGCACAAGTAGACCACTCATCTCGCGAAGACCAAGGCGATTTGCTGGATAGAATGCTAGAACGAAACAATCTTCGACTTGCCTACCGGCGAGTGGTACAAAACGGAGGAGCGCCCGGCATCGACGGAGTGACGGTAAAAGACTTAAAAGCTCACTTGTGGGAGTGCTGGGACACTGTCAAAGCAGAACTCCTGACGGGAACCTACAAGCCAGCACCTGTCAGACGGGTGGAAATCCCCAAACCCGGAGGCGGTGTCCGCTTGTTAGGCATCCCCACCGTAATGGACCGGCTCATCCAGCAAGCCCTACTCCAAGTGATGACCCCAATATTTGACCCGTATTTCTCTCCGAACAGCTTTGGTTTCCGGCCTGGCAAACGGGCCCACGACGCAGTCAAACAAGCTCAGGCCTACATCCAAGAAGGATATCGCTATGTCGTGGACATGGACTTGGAAAAGTTCTTTGACCGAGTGAACCATGACATCCTCATGGCGAGAGTAGCCCGAAAAGTTAAGGATAAAAGAGTCCTAAAACTTATCCGAGGATACCTTAATGCCGGAGTCATGGAAAACGGAGTGACAAAAGAGACAGTCGAAGGAACCCCTCAAGGAGGCCCCTTAAGTCCGCTGCTGGCGAACATCTTACTGGATGACCTAGACCAGGAGTTAACCAAAAGAGGACATCGCTTTGTGCGTTATGCCGATGACTGTAACATCTTCGTCAAGAGCAAGCGAGCCGGAGAACGGGTAATGAAATCGGTCATTCAATTTGTAGAGGGGAAGTTAAAACTCAGAGTAAATCGAGAGAAAAGTGCTGTAGATAGACCGTGGAACCGAAAATTTCTCGGGTTTAGCTTTCTACCCAATCGCCAAGCGACGATTCGCCTGGCCCCCAAGACGATAGAACGATTCAAAGAAAAGATTCGGGAAATAACCAGTCGGACAAGACCGATGTCGATGTCTGAGCGAATCCACAAATTGAATCAATATCTCATGGGATGGATAGGATACTTTAAACTGGCCGCGGCTAAAAGTCACTGTGAAAAATTGGACGCATGGATACGCAGAAGACTGCGCATGTGCCTGTGGAAACAGTGGAAAAGAGTGCGAACACGAATCCGGGAACTCCGCGCCTTAGGTCTGCCGGACTGGATTGTGTTCATGATGGCAAACTCTCGACGAGGGGCATGGGAAATGTCCCGAAACACAAATAATGCCCTCAACAATTCCTATTGGGAACGTCAAGGGCTAAAGAGTCTGCTTCATCGTTATTTGGAAATTCGTGAACCTTTAGGAACCGCCTAGTGCGGACCCGCATGCTAGGTGGTGTGAGAGGACGGAGGCTAGCCGCCTCCTCCTACTCGATATGAATTTAGTAGCTATTGACTAAATATTCTTTGTTAGGCATACTTATGTGGAAAGAATAATCTGTGAATAATTATACTAGGCAGATAACATAATAAATCGCTTGGCTGTCTATGCTAAAAGGTATACCATCCCTTGATGGCCTGCTAACGACGAATAGAAGGGAGAGTCTGATGTGACTGAGAGATATGTCCAGACTCTGGAAAGGTCTTTAGATATTTTGGAAGTCCTAGCTAAATCGGAAGAGCCGATAGGTGTTACCGAGATTGGCAATAGAATTGGTTTGCATAAAAGTACTGTCCATAGGATACTCCGGACTCTGTGTTACCGGGGGTATGTGGAAAAGGAAAAGGAGCGGGAACGCTACCGGCTGGGAATTAAAATCGTCGAGCTAGGTGTCAGGTTTTTTAATGACCTGGAGATTCGTAAAGTGGCAGCCAATTTCCTGGCGGATCTGGCAAAATCATTTGATGAAGTTGTTCATTTAGTTCTCCCGGATGACGGAGAGGTCGTTTATATTGACAAAAGGGAAAGTTCTCAGCTGGTAGGTTTGCATTCCAAGGTTGGCCGCCGGGCTCCGATGCATTGTACTGCTGTCGGAAAAAGTATTTTGTCTACGATGCCTGAAGAGGAAGTCCGGGCTATTCTGAAAACCAAAGGGATGCCTGGATTTACCCATAAGACTATCACTGATCCGGATCTGCTTCTTGAGCAATTAGAAGAGGTTAAAAAGAAAGGCTATGCCATGGAAGCAGAGGAGAACGAGATTGGAATTCTCTGCCTTGGCACCCCCATTTTTGATTATTCGGGGAGAGCTATAGCGGCTATCAGTGTTTCCGGACCTGTGAACAGGATGAAAGAGAAAGGTACCGAACGAATTGGCGAGGAAATAAAAAAGGCCGGACAGGAAATTTCCGCCAAATTCGGTTATAATTATTTCCGGAGCAATAATTAATGCTGCCGGTATTTGCTTGGGTAAGTTCTCTGAGTCGTAATTTGCTGGGAGCAGACATCCCGCAAGTGCAATAAAGAACTTATTTTTTTTAAAAAATCCACTTGACTCCCAGCCTCAGAAGGCGCATAATAATACTAAATAAAAAGTGAAACGCTGTTTCACATATCGAAACAAGTTTATCCTTGAAATTTATTCGAATTTCAAAAATTTTTTTAGACAAAGTGTGAAACGATGTTTTGCAGAGTGAAACATCAGCGGAGGTGGATTACTGATGATGAGAATTGCTTCTTTAACCTACAATGAAGCCAAGGATTGCCAAGGGAGTGGGGTTAGAGATGAAAAGCAAATATCAACTTATATCCTGTCCTTTGAAATTGCTGAAAGGCTCTTAGAGCGTTTTTCAGGGCAATGGAAAATTACCGGCAATGAGATTGTCCTTAACCTTGCTGGTTTGGGACACTCCTTAGCGATTGATTATGTGGCCGGCATTATTAAATATGGCACTCTTTCCGCTTATTTTTACCACCGCTATGATCCCCGCAAAGGAGTTTCCGGCCTCGTCAGGGATCTTTGCCTGGATTTGGCTGTTCCACAGGTCGAAGGTAGCTATAGTACCGATTTTTTGTTTAAAGTTTTTGTCAAACTGGTCGAGATTTTCCATCCTCGCTGTGATTTGCGGATTTTAAGCGGCCCCAAAGAAGGTGAGTGGGAAATCCGTTTAAACCAAACAGGGCCTTCAGGCTGGATTAATGCCCAGAATTTTGCTGAAAACCGTTTTGGGGAGAAAGTGGATATCTCTGTTTGGCAAAGCTTAAGGCCTGAAAAAGTTGCAACCTATATTTTTGGGTTTAATCGCTTTTGTAAAAACTTTCAGTGCCCAATGAAATAGAATTTTCCATAAAAGACAACAGATGATTATTACCGGGGATCTTGAATAAATTCCACTGCCGGCGGCAATTAGAGGGGTTAGAAGCGAGGAAAGATTATATATTCGCTTAAGCTGCAGGGAATGTATTTTCGGATCCTTTTTTTCTGTCCTCTGCCTAACATTTTGTAAGTTTTACTCCTGCTTTTGGCTTTGTGGCTCGCAGTGAGCCGTATTTTCTTACTTGTGCTTATCTGGAAATTCATTCTTAAATCGAGTAAGATGGAATAAGCTAAGATTTGGGAGGCTATTTGCTATGAAAAAATGTTTAGACAAACAGGAAGCACTTCAGGAGGCGATAATTATTGCCAAGAGAATGCGCCGCAATATTCTTTTGATGACCCACCGCGCTCAAGGCGGGCATCCTGGCGGCTGTCTGTCTGCTACGGACATCCTGGCTGTTCTTTATAAGTGCTTTCTCCGGCTTGACCGGCAAAACCCTCGCTGGGCCGGCCGGGATTATTTCTTCCTATCTAAAGGGCATGCTGTCCCGGCTCAATATGCGGTGCTCATTGAAATGGGATTCCTTTCTCCGGAGGAAATAAAAGATTTCCGGGAAATAGAAGGCAGGCTCCCGGCTTATCCCAGCTGTACGGATACTCCGGGGGTTGATATGGCTTCGGGCTCTTTGGGGCAAGGTTTATCCGTGGCCAACGGCACAGCTTTGGCTGCCAAGCTGGATGGAACAGGACAAAGAGCTTATGTAATGTTGGGCGACGGAGAATTGCATGAGGGGCAAGTCTGGGAAGCGGCTATGACCGCCGCTCATTACAAGCTGAATAATGTCTGCGCCATTGTGGACTATAATAAACTCCAGCTGGATGGCGCTCTGGATGAAGTCAAAACTTTAGGTGATTTAAGAGCTAAATGGGAGTCTTTCGGCTGGCATGCCCTGGAAATCGACGGGCATGATTATGAGCAAATTTATGATGCCTTGGCCGAAGCCGAAAGCTTTAAGAATGGGCCGACAGTAATCATTGCGCATACCGTTAAAGGTAAAGGGGTATCGTTTATGGAAGACGAAGTAGGCTGGCACTGTGCGGCTCCGAGTGACGAAGAACTGGAAATTGCTTTGAAGGAGTTGAGTTAGAAGATGCTTATGGCCCCAAGAGAAGCTTATGGACAGGCCTTGGTGGAATTGGGCCGCGAGAATAAAAATGTT
Source organism: Desulfitobacteriia bacterium (assembly GCA_050949905.1). Classification (GTDB taxonomy): domain Bacteria; phylum Bacillota; class Desulfitobacteriia; order Desulfitobacteriales; family Syntrophobotulaceae; genus DUML01. Next base: position 37,459 of record JBMNGP010000038.1, read on the forward strand.
GTAGTCCTGGATGCGGATGTAGCCAAGGCTTCTATGACCATCCTTTTTAAGGAAGCTTTTCCGGAGAGATTTTTTGATTTGGGGATTGCCGAGTCCGATATTATCGGGACGGGGGCGGGCTTGGCCGTGGCCGGCAAAATTCCTTTTGTTAATGCCTATGCTAATTTCCTACTTGGCAATGGTTGGGAGCAAATCAGGATTTCCGTCTGTTATGCCCGGCAAAATGTTAAAATTATCGGCCATAATATCGGAGCTTCTTCCGGCAAGGACGGCCCTACGCATTTACCGCTGGAGGATATTGCCTTGACCAGGGTTTTTCCGGGAATGACGGTAATCGAGCCTGCGGATGGCCTAGAAGTCCGGAAAGCTGTGCAAGCTTTAGCTCAGCATGTTGGCCCTGCTTATATGCGGGTAGGCAGGGTGCCCATTCCGGTTATAACCAGGGAGGAGGATGAATTTCAGATCGGTAAGGCTAACATTCTGCGCCGGGGTCGGGATGTGACTATCATTGCCTGCGGGGTAATGGTCTCCAAAGCTTTGGAGGCTGCTCAAGCTTTAGCCGGAGAGGGAATAGAGGCGGAAGTGCTTAATATGCATACTATTAAACCCCTGGACAAGGAGGCAATCTTCCAGTCGGTAAGCAAGACTAAAGCCGTAGTTACTGCCGAGGAGCATACCGTCATTGGCGGACTGGGCAGCGCTGTAGCAGAGTTTTTAGGCTGTACCCACCCGGTACCAATGAGGATGATTGGCTCGCCGGATAGGTTCGGGGTTTGTGGCAGCTATGAGCAAATTCATAAGATTTTGGGTTTAACTACGGAAAAAATAAGCGAAGCTGTGAAGGATCTTTGCATAAATAAATATGTTTGAAATTTTCATATAAATAATATTGCAAATAATAAAAAGACAAATTACTAAAATATTTATAACTCAATTGTGTCAGGGAATTTTAAGCTTTAAAACATAAATTGTACGGAGATGATATTAATGAAACTAGGATTTATCGGGCTGGGTAAAATGGGTAAGCCCATGGCCAAAAATCTTTTGCAGGCGGGGCATGATTTGCTGGTTTATAACCGCAGCTTGCCGTCAGTCAGGGAATTACAGGGTTTAGGAGCTTTGGGGGCTGCTTCCCCTGCCGAAGTGGGGAAGGAGGCCGAAGTTGTCTTTCTTTGCTTACCCGTGGGGCGAGATGTTGAGCTCACCTTAACCGGGGAGGAAGGCCTTCTCCGGACGTTAAGAGAGGATACATATATTGTCGATCACAGCACCATCAGCCCGAAGGATTCGCAAAGGATGTTTGATCTCTGCCGGGAAAAAGGTATTGGTTTCCTTGACGCTCCAGTCAGTGGCGGAGTAGTAGGTGCTGAAAAAGGTTCTTTAAGCATTATGGTTGGCGGGGATGAGGCTGATTTTGCAGCTGTCAAGGCGCTACTCAAGGTTTTAGGCCGGAATATTTACTACCTTGGCCCTTCCGGCAGCGGTAATGTTATTAAGCTAGTGAATAATCTTTTGGTGGGTATTACTAACGCCGCCTTGGCTGAGGCTTTTGTCCTGGCGCAAAAAAATGGTTTAGATCCCCGGCAGGTTTTCGAGATTTTGGCTAATTCTACCGGGGATAGCTCGATGCTCCAAAGAAATATCCCTAATTTTGTTCTCAAGAGGGATTTTACCCCTGCTTTTACTTTGGATATGCTCAATAAGGATCTGGCTTTAGCCGAGGAATTAGCTTTAGACCGGGGAGTTAGGCTTCTTTTGGGATCTTTGGCCCATAAGATCGGTTGTGAAGCTGCTGTCTCAGGCTTGGGAAGCGAGGATATGTCTGCTGTTATTAAGGTTCTTGAAGGGTTGGCCGCTGTGGAAGTAAGGCCTTAAAAGTAAGGCCTTAAGCGTGAGCGTTAAAGCCTTTTATAAATTTGATTATTTACTATTTTCAGTATATTTTAAATTTACTAAAGAATTCTTAAACAAATACTAGGAAATTTCTAACTATGACGATATAATATATTTTAGGTAACAAACCGTTACAATATATTCTTTAATATACCCGGCCTGCTTGGCTGGGTGAGAAGGGGGAATTAAAGTGGGGGTTTTGGCAGAAGTTTATGAAAAGCTGAATACATGCGGTAAATGCGGTTTCTGTCACGGAGCTTGTAAGACTTATAAAAAAGACGGAGCCGAATTTATGGTTTCCAGAGGTAGGGTTCAGCTGATCAAAGCTCTTGCTGATGGCAAAATCGAAGCCGACAAGGACTATGAGGATGTCATCAACAGTTGTTTGCTTTGCGGAGAGTGCGCAGTAGCCTGCCCCAGCGGCGTGAGATGTCACGAGCTTGTTCTTGCTGCACGCCGTGATCTCAAACTGAGGAAAGGTGTTAAGCCTTTCGCCAAATCTTTGGTCTTAAAAAGTCTCACTAAACCAGGAAGACTGCAATTTGGATTTGGCTTTTTTGCAGGAACAGGCAAGAAAATGCTCAAAGGATTGGCTAACGGTATGCAATTCTACCGTGGTATTGACATTTTGACTATGCCGGCATCCAAAGTTCCGTTTGCCAAGCAAGTTCCCGAAGTAATTACCGTCCCTAATCCTAAGAAGAAAGTTGCTTTCTATGTTGGTTGTTTCATGAATCACTCGCTTGTCAACACGGCACATTCTGTTGTTAAAGTTTTAACTATGAGTGATGTAGAAGTAACTGTACCTAGAGAGCAGCCTTGTTGCGGTTTGCCACAGTATGTTTACGGCGACTTTGAGACTGCGAAAGAGCAAGCCAAGAAGGTTATTAATACTTTTAGTAAGTATGAGGCTATTGTGACGGCATGTGCTTCCTGTGCTTCGATGCTTAAAAAAGAAATGCAGGAGTTATTTAAAGACGATGCTGCTTACTTGCCAAAGGTTAAAGAATTTGCCGCCAAATGCTATGAGTTTTCAGAGTATGTGGCTAAGGAACTTGACACTGCGGCCAAGCTGCAAAACGATACTCCTGTTACCGTAACTTATCATGACCCTTGTCATATGGTTCGTTATAATACTATTACTGCTGAACCGCGTAATCTCTTAAAGAGTGTACCGCGGCTTAAGTATGTAGAAATGTTTGAAGCCAACAGATGCTGCGGAGCAGCAGGCTTAGTACAGGCCTTTTATCATGAATTATCATCTGCGATCACTGCGGATAAAGCTCAAAATATTATTGACAGTGGGGCTGAAATAGTTGCCACGAGCTGTCCTGCTTGTATGCTTAAGATTAATAGCGGTCTTAAACTTAAAGGTTCTAATATTGAAATAAAACACGTAGCAGATGTTCTTGCTTCAGCCTTAAAAGACTAGCGAGGGCATTTTTATAGCGGTCTGACCATTGGTTAAATGAAGTCAGACCATTTGGTCTGACAGGTAGATATGAGCTTTCATCGGTTAGTTTCTTAATAATCTATTAGGAAGGGCGGGTAGTAATGAGCGATATAGTTGCCAAACTTAAAGGCATTGTTGGCGAAGAAAATGTTGTTGCAGCCGACATGTCTCCATATTTAAGGGGAAATGAACAACCGGCAGCTGTTGTCTTTCCCGGTTCAACCGAAGATGTTGCCGGCATTGTTAAAGCTGCCTATGATGCGGGTATTAAGGTCAACGTTGGCGGTAAAGTTGTCGATACTAAAGGGCTAAGCGGCGGCATTGCCATTGTGATGTCCAGAATGAATCAAATTGAAGAAGTTGACCCTGAAAATCTTACCTGCTGGGTACAAGCCGGTATCAATCACCAGGAATTTGTCGAAAAGATTTTAGAGAAAGATCTATACTTTCCTCCTGAGCCTTATGCGGTTTCAACCAGTTCTATAGGCGGCTGCTTCGGGATTGGCGACGTTGACACTAAGGCCTTTAATTATTTGCCTACCAGGACTTTTATTCTTGCTTATGAATCGGTACTTCCCACCGGCGAAGTTTATAAAATCGGTACTAAATGTATCAAATGCGTTTCCGGTTATGACCTGATCCACTTTATTACAGGAACAAGAGCTACTCTCGGTATTTTAACCAGGGTTCTGGTTAAATTATTGCCGAAGCCAAAAGCTTACAGTGCTGTGGTTGCAGATGTGCCTTCACTTAGCGCTGCTGCTCAAGCTTTTAAAGCAATTCAAAAACGTAAAATCTTCCCGACGCGCATGAATGCTCTATGCAAAGCTCTAGGTAATGATGTAACCGAGACTAAGGGCGCTTTGGTTCTGATTGACTTTGAAGGTTTTCCTTTGTCCACCGCTCAGAATGCGTTGGAAGCTGAAGCCGAGCTTAAAATCGTCGGTGCAACAAGCAGCAAGATTATAGAAGACAAAGCGGAATATGATGAGCTGTGGGCTAAATGGCTGAAAGTTCGTGAAAAAATTAATCTGGAAGAGAATAAGGTCAAATTCACTGTTGGCCCTGCCAAAGTCACGGCAGCAGTTGCCGCTTTAGCCGGTATTGTTGATAACCTGGAAGAGAATCCCGGCGTGCTCGTAGAGGGCTTAAACGGCAAGATTACTGTCTTTAGCCAGAATGTTGACAACGATGCCGTAGCGATCAACAAAATGGCTTTGGGTCTGGGCGGCAATGTCTGCGGACTTCTCGGAAACCGGCTGAAGAGCAAAGCTTATAATGAAGAACAAAACGAAATCTTAAATGTGCTTAATTCCATCCGCAGCCAGTTTGACCCCAAGGGGATTATGGCGCCTGGAATTAAATTTTAGGAAATCTGTTTGAAAAGGAGGTCAAGAAATGTTAAGCCAAAGCGCTATCAATAAGTTAAAAAGTATCGTCGGCGAAAAGGATTTTATTACCAGTAAAATTGGTATGTATGCCTATGGCTATGACGGCACAATGCTGGAAGGCGCACACGTAGGCATCGTTTTCCCCGAAACAACCCAGGAAGTTGTTGAGATTGTTAACTTCTGCCGCGAGCAGGGGATTGCCCTTGTTCCCCGCGGAGCAGGAACCAATGTTAGCGGAGGAACTCTTCCCACGGAAGGCAGTTTGGTTATTAACTTTGCCCGAATGAAAAAAGTATTGGAAATTGATTTAGAAAACTATGTAGCCATTGTCGAGCCGGGAGTTGTTAACTGGGATATTCAAGAAATCCTCGCTAAATACGGTTATTACTATCCACCCGATCCAGCCTCCTGGAAGGCTTCCACTCTGGGCGGTAACCTGGGTGAGTCCTCAGGCGGACCAAAATGCTTTAAATATGGTGTTACCCGTGACTTTATCTATGGCTTGGAAGTCGTTCTCCCGACTGGCAAAGTTATCTGGGTCGGCGGCAGAGATTTCTCCAGCGAGCCCATGTACGATCTGACCAGGATCATCGTTGGTTCCGAGGGTACTCTTGGCTTTATTACCAAGGCCGCCCTGCGTATTCAGCCTATTCCGCAGGCTAAACGCACTATGCTGGGTATTTTTAAAACTCCTGAAGATTGCTCGCAGGCCGTTGCCGATATTGTGGCAGCAGGGATTATTCCCACAACCTTGGAAATGATGGATAACCTGATTATCAATACCACTGAAGATTATGCTAATGCCGGTAACCCTCGTGACGCCGGTGCACTCATCATTATTGAGGTAGACGGCTATGCGGTGGATCTGGACGAACAAGTAGAGACGATTAAAAAAGTTTGTGAAAAAAATGATGCTAAAGAATTCAGAATTGCAAAATCGGCAGCCGAAGTTGATAAAATTTGGCTGGCCAGGCGCGTAGCTTTCGGCTCAGTTGCCAGGGTCAAGCCTAACTACGGGATTAATGATATTACCGTTCCTCGGAGTAAATTCCCGGAAGCTATTGCCGGAATTGAAAAAGTCAAAAAAGATTACGGCGCAACGATCGGCATCGTGGCTCATGCCGGCGACGGCAATCTCCATCCGCTTATCCTTTATGATCAAAGGAATAAAGAGGAAGTTGATCTCCTCCATAAAGCCGAAATGGTTCTTTGCGAGCTGGCCCTTAATCTGGGGGGTACTGTAAGCGGAGAGCACGGTATCGGCATTTTGAAAAAAGCTCTGATGCCCCAGGAATTTGGCGAAGGTACTCTCAATGTCTTTAAGAAGATCAAAAGATCATTTGATCCTCAGAACCAATTTAACCCCGGCAAGATTTTTGACCTGTAAGAACAAATTGGAACAAGTGGGACAAGGGGACGGTTCTCCTGTCCCACTTTTTTCCGCTTTTTTTAGTTTGACACATTTTGAATTTTTAAGTATAATATGCTTTGCGCGTAAACACTATTTAAAATGCTCTTTGGCTTTCTACAGCCTCGCGCCATTGCGCATCTGTTCTATCTCGTTGGGGTATCGCCAAGCGGTAAGGCATCGGACTCTGACTCCGACATTCGGTGGTTCGAATCCATCTACCCCAGCCATTTCTATTTATAAAGACTTATTTTACGCTATACTTTATTATTTAGGTTTTTAATGTATCTGTTTATCTTACAAGAATGTATTTATAACATGCGGAAGTGGCGGAACTGGCAGACGCGCTGGATTTAGGTTCCAGTGCCGCAAGGCGTGGGGGTTCAAGTCCCTTCTTCCGCACCATAATTTGTCTGGAAACTCGCTTGTTTGGCGGGTTTTTTTGTATTTATTTCGTTCTAAACATCACTCCCAAGGTGTTTGGCCCACAGTGGGAGTAAATTGTACAACCTGCCTGGTTAACAAATATTTCTTTAAAATCAGCATATTCCTGAATAGTTCCGCGGACAAGATCAATTAGTTCTGGAGCTAGCCCGGAATGGACTATAAAAATCTTATCGAGGTGAAGATCAGTGCGGCCTTTAATCTTATCTGTGGTGTATTGCTGAATTACTTTACTGAGTGGTCCGCGATACTTTTTGCCGACATGCATTTTTCCGCTAGTGTTTTCGACCTCAATACAAGGCTTGATATTCAGTAAACTGGCACTAAGGGCTGCAATTGATGAACACCTTCCGCCGGCATGAAGAAAGGTTAGGGTGTCAAGTATGAAGCTGGCCTGAACTTTGCTTCTTAAAGCGATGACTTCCTGCTGAATCTGAGCCGCAGGCATTCCCTGGGCGATGCGTTCCGCTGCTTCTAAAGTAAGGAGAGCCATTCCTGAAGAAAGGCTACAAGAATCGATGGGATAGACATTCTTGAGTTCCTCGGCGGCGAGGCAACAGTTTTGATAGGAGGAAGAAATTCCGGAACCGATGTTGATATGAATAACATCGTAACCTTCAGTAGTCCATTTTTTAAAATAGTTGATATATTCCTCAGGATTAATTGCTACTGTTTTTGGTAGAATATTATGCTGTCGGTAGGTCTTAAGAATGTCCTCAGTTGTAATATCCACCCCGTCCTGATAAACTTTATCCTTTAAAACGATGTGCAGAGGGGCAATATTGACGTTATACCGATTTCTTAAATAATCATCAAGGTCACAGGTACTGTCAGCGCTGAGGATAATTTTAGTCATATCAAATCACTCCACTATTTTAAATACGGCTTTTCCTATATTCTATGAACAAAGATGTTTCCATGATAACATAGAAAAAGCTGCTTTTGCGTATAGGCCTGAGATTTTTTTCACAGGACTCGACAGGTCTAAAGCCTGACTACATTAATGAGGATAAAGTGCAGACATTGGTACAAAATAGAAAGGAATAAATGTTTTAAACTTAGTCGACCGGAGGATGGAAAGTGTCGCAGGCTAGAATCCTCATATTATCTTCGCGATTTGGTGAAGGGCATTACCAAGCCGGGGAAGCCTTGGTTCAAAAAATAAATGTTCAAGCCCCAGCAAAAGCTGCCGTCAGCCACCTTGACTTTGGTTCCTTTTTTTATCGGAAAACCGATTATCTAATGAGGGCTGCTTACCTTAACATGGTTACAAAGACCCCGGAAATCTGGCGGTTGATTTATGATAAAACTATAGATTCGACCTTAGGCGGCTGGTGGAAATTTGTTTATGGAATGGGTTCCGGGGATCTCCTTAATCATATTCGGGAGTTTGCTTACGATCTTGTTGTCTGCACTCATTTTATTCCCGCCGGAATTTTGGCTGAATATAAGCGCAAAGGACAGCTTGATGTGCCCCTCGTAACCGTTATTACCGATTATCTGGTTCACGGTGTCTGGATCTACCCCGAAGTCGATTTGTATATGGTGGGCTGCCGAGAGGCAGTTGCCAGGCTTCAAAAGGCCGGGATTAAAAAAGATAAGATCCTTCTTACCGGTATTCCGGTGCGAGCAGGCTTTTTTAGTAAATTGTCCAAGGAGGAAAGCAGGCAGCAGCTCGGCCTGCAAGAGGATAAGAAAACCGTTTTGGTTATGGGCGGCTCTTCAGGGCTGGGCGGCAAGGAATTCGAGATCCTGGACAGTTTGCTTTCTCTGGCTAAACATAGGCCTGTGCAATTGCTCTTTGTCTGCGGGTCGAATCAGGAATTATATCTGCAATTGAAAAATAGAATCGAAAGAGACACCTGCATCGAGGCCAGGGTTTTTGGCTATGTTCATAATATCCCGCAGTTAATGGCAGCCTCCGACCTGCTAATAACCAAAGGCGGAGCCTTAACAATCTCTGAGGCTTTGACTATCGGGCTTCCTGTAGTGATGTACAAACCTATTCCCGGCCATGAAAATGGAAATGCGGCTTTTGTTGTCAAAAGCAATGCAGGCTTGAAGGTTACCTCTCCCCAGGAACTTGGAAGTTTAGTTAAGGAACTTCTCACCAACGAAAGCAAATTGGAAGAAATGAGCGTAGCCGCCCGCAGGTTATTGCCTCCCCAAGCCGCAAGTGCCGCAGCCGAGTCCATATTGGAATTAGCAAGTAAGGCTCCCAGAGGCTGCAAAAATAAAGAAATCGTTTAGACTGCCGATAGTTTGGTTTTCGTTTAACGTTGTCTCTTGCTTTTTTAGGTTAAAGCTTTTTATCTGTTAAAGCTTTTATCTTGCTTCTTGGGAAAAGTTCTGGTAATATTAATTGGTCAATTCATCAATTGTTAGCAAAAGGGGAAGCTGATGTTTCCCCTTTGTGAAATAATAGGTTGGATATTTTAGCTTTTTTGTTTTTTATGGTTTGGTTCCTGTCAAAAGGGGAAAGAATAGCCTGGTAAGCAAAAACAAATAATAACTTAATCTAAAGAATTTCTTTAAATAGATATAATGATTACAATGCCAAGGAGGAGCAGACATGGCAGTCAAAGTGGAGCAAATTGAGAAAAATAAGGTTGCCCTGGAGATAGTAGTAGAAGCTGAGAAATTTACGGCAGCAATCAATCGGGTAGCTAAAAAGGTCGCCGGAGAAATTAATATTCCGGGCTTTCGCAAAGGAAAAGCCCCCCGACATATAATAGAAAGGTATGTGGGAAAAGAATATCTTCAGAGCGAAGCACTTGACCCATTACTTGGGCCGGCCTATGCTGAAGCAGTTGAAGAAAGCGGGATCTGGCCGGTTACCAGGCCTGAGGTCGAAATTATTCAAGCTGAAGAAGGCAAAGAAGTAATCTTTAAGGCTCTGGTTGAAGTTAAACCTGAAGTGGAGTTAGGGCAATACAAGGGTCTTGACATTCCGAAACAAACCGTCGAAGTAACTGAAGAAGACGTTGACGAAGAACTGAAACGCCGCCAGGATAGGCATGCCAAACTCGTTCCGGTTGAAGAAGGCGAAGTTCAGGATCAAGATATTGTTAATATCGATTTTGAAGGATTCATTGGGGACAAAGCTTTCGAGGGCGGAAAAGGAGAAGGCCATGATCTGACCATTGGCTCTAATACTTTCATTCCTGGTTTTGAAGAACAATTAAAAGGCGCGTATAAAGATCAGGTAGTTGAAGTAAATGTTCGCTTCCCTGATGAATATCATAGTAAAGAACTTGCAGGTCAAGAGGCTTTTTTCAAAGTTAAAATTAATTCCATCAAGCGCAAAGAGCTTGTACCCTTAGATGATGAGTTTGCTAAGGATATCAGCGAATTTGATACTCTGGCGGAATTGAGAGAAGATATTAAAGCTAAGATGCACTCCGCGGCCGAAGCCCGCGTTAACAACGAACACCGGGCCGAAATTATTAAAAAAGCAGTGGATAACGCCAGTGTGGAAATTCCCGAAGGAATGATTAATAGCCGGATAGATTCCATGATTGCCGATTTGAGTAATAACCTTTCTTACCAGGGAATAACTCTGGAACAGTATTACGGCTACATTAACTCCAATGAAGAGCAATTAAGAGAAAACTACCGGGTGCAAGCGGTAGAAAATATTAAGACCGAGCTGGTCTTAGAGGCCATAGCTAAGAAAGAAGGAATTACTGTTTCAGATGAAGATGTTGATCAAGAAATCGCAAAACTCGCCGAACAGTACGGCCGCAAGGTTGAAGAATTGAAAACAGCCCTGGCAGCCCGGGGAGAGTTGCAATGGTTTAAGGTTGGCCTTATTAATGATCGCACCGTTGACATGCTGGTTGAAAATAATAGCCCGGGAAAGAAGGATAGCGAGCAGCCGGCGGAGAATATGACTGTAGAGACAAATGAATAAGGAAAAAGATAAACTACTTCTGATTTGCCTATAAAGGGGTGAGCAAATGGCGAAATTCAATGATGAGAAGAACCAGTTAAAATGCTCTTTTTGCGGTAAGACTCAGGAACAGGTCAAGAAATTAGTGGCCGGCCCCGGCGTCTATATCTGCGATGAATGCATTGAGCTGTGTAATGAAATAATCGAAGAAGAGCTTCAGGAGGATGTCGGGGCTGATATTGGCGAAATTCCAAAGCCAAAGGAAATCCGCAGTATTTTGGATCAATACGTTGTTGGCCAGGATGAAGCCAAGAAAGCCTTGTCTGTTGCTGTCTATAACCATTATAAACGAATCAGCATCGGCATGAAGGTCGATGATGTTGAGCTGCAGAAATCCAATATTGTTATGCTCGGCCCTACCGGTTCGGGTAAGACCCTGCTGGCTTCGACCTTGGCTAAAGTCTTGAATGTACCGTTTGCTATAGCGGATGCCACTGCTTTGACTGAAGCAGGGTATGTGGGAGAAGATGTAGAGAATATTCTCCTCAAACTCATTCAGGCTGCCGATTATGATATTGAAAAAGCCGAAAGAGGGATCATCTATATTGATGAGATCGATAAGATAGCCCGGAAATCGGAAAATCCCTCCATAACCCGTGATGTGTCCGGAGAGGGAGTTCAGCAGGCTCTCTTGAAGATCCTGGAAGGCACCGTGGCCAGTGTTCCCCCGCAGGGTGGGCGCAAGCACCCCCATCAGGAGTTTATCCAGCTGGATACCACCAACATTTTATTCATTGTCGGTGGGGCTTTTGACGGGATTGATAAAATCATTCAAAACCGCATTGGTAAGAAAGTGATGGGTTTTGGAGCCGACATCCAGAAGAGAAGCGAAAAGAATGTGGGTGAGATCTTGAGGCAAATTCTGCCGACGGACCTCCTGAAATATGGCTTGATTCCGGAGTTTGTTGGCCGCCTTCCGGTTATTGTCACTTTGGATGCCCTGGACCAGGATGCTTTAATCAGTATTCTGACTGAGCCTAAAAACGCTTTGGTTAAACAATACGAAAAGCTCTTAGAGATGGATGGCGTAGGCTTAGAGTTTAAGGATGATGCTTTAAAAGCTATTGCCGAGGAAGCTATTCGTCGTAATACCGGTGCCCGGGGTTTAAGAGCCATTATGGAAGAGATCATGGTCAATGTTATGTATGATGTGCCAACCAGAACGGATGTTACCAAGTGTATTGTCACTAAAGATACTATCTTGAAGCGGATTGAGCCCGAGCTAGTTATTCAGGGCGACAAACGCAAAAAAGAAGAGTCTGCTTAAACTGAAAAAATAATCTCACATCAAAAAAATGTGGGATTATTTTTTCCGTAAGCTATACAAGCCTTTAATCTCCCAGTGAAGGACAGAAAGATAATAGATTGCAGAGCGATACATTAAGAGGAGGCAGTCATGAACAAAATTACTCAAGTTATTGCGGAAAAAATTCGCCCGATTCTACAAAGTCATCAAGGGGATATTGAATTACAGGAAATAACCCCTGAGGGCCTGGTTAGAGTAAGATTAACCGGGGCCTGTGCGTCCTGTCCCGGTGCCCAGCATACCTTATCCGAAGTTGTAGAAGCACAATTAAAAGAAGCCTGCCCGGAAGTAAAAAAAGTGGTTTTGGTAAATGGGGTAAGTGATGATTTGATACAGCAGGCTTTAAAAATACTGCAGAGGAATAAACAATAACTTAACCAAAGCAGGTATTTCCGAAAACCAAAGGGGACGGCTCTTTTCTGCTGGAGAAAAGAGAAACGTCCCCTTTGGTTTTGTGAGCTATTTGCCTTCTGCCTATTTGGTATCCCCTTCTGCCCTCTTGGGCAGCCGCCCGGCTTTACGGGCGCTTTCCCGCAGGAGGTACTCGATATGGGCGTTGACACTCCGGAATTCGTCGGCTGCCCAGCCTTCGATGGTCTCAAACAGTTTTGGATCAATACGGAGAGGGAAACTTTTTTTACCAGCCACTCTACCACATCCTATGGCTCAGGTTAATAAAGGGAGCCGGTATTGAGGACAGGTTGGGCGGAACGGTCGGAGACAATAGCCACTAAGAGGTTATTGATCATTGCCACCTTGCGCTCATCGTCTAATTCAATAGTCCCGCTCTCTTCCAATTGCTCAATAGCCATTTGAGCCATTCCCACAGCCCCTTCCACGATTTTTTGGCGAGCGGCGAGGATAGCGTTAGCCTGCTGGCGCTGCAGCATGGCACTGGCAATTTCGGTGGCATAAGCCAAGTGGGTAAGCCGGGCTTCAATGACATCCACACCTGCTAGGGTGAGGCGTGCCTGGAGTTCGTCGGCAATTTCCTGAGCGATTTCTTCGGGGTTGCCTCTTAAGGAACTGCTGTCTTCTTCAAAATTATCATAAGGATATTTGGTGGCAACATGCCTCAGAGCGGTCTCGCTTTGAATCTCCACAAACTGTTCATAATTATCCACATCGAAAACAGCTTTCGCCGAATCTACTACTTTAATTACCACCACGGCAGCTATTTCGATGGGATTGCCGTCTACGTCATTGACTTTCAGTCGCTCGCTGTTGAAGTTGCGAACTTTCAAAGAGACTTTTTTTCTGCTGGTAAAGGGAACGGTCATCCAGATACCTGGCTGGCGGATACTGCCCAGGTAGCTGCCGAAAAAGGTTAACACAATTGCCTGATTCGGCTGTACGATCTTGATACCGCTTGATAGGATTATGGCCAGGAATAATAAAATAACACTTAAAATAATTTTGGTTAAAGAAGCGGCTGCGATGCCGGTGATGAAATTGAATACAGCAGCCACCAGCAGGGCGATAAAAATTAGGAGAGCGAGAAACCCATTAATTTTCCAGGCTTGGCGTTCGGTCATATTAACATCTTCCTTTCTTTGTTTTCTACTCAGTCTTTGAGGATTAATTTCAAGAGCTTGCAGCCCTTGTGGATCGAATTAACTTGTAACTCTAATGAATCGTATTAACTTGCGACTCTGAATTGTATCAACTTGCAGGAATAGCTAATCATATCAATATGATATATAAATGATATCACATTGATATACAGGATGGCAAGATAAGGACTATAAAATATTTTGCATCAAGACATAATCAAATGTTCTAAGACGTAATCAAGATGTGCAAGGTGTAAATTTTGATGTTCTTAAACGTGATTCAAATGTTTGTAGAAATAAAAAACAGGCAGGAGGATAATCCTGTCTGTTTTGTCTGTTGTTGCTACTGATATGCTGTTTTCTGTTTTCCTACACTTACTTGCTTTTATCTAAAGATATCTGTTGTGGGACACAAGAACCGTCCCCCTGTCCCACCCCTGTCCCACTCCAAGAACCGTCCCCCTGTCCCACTCCCCTGTCCCACTTCTGTCCCCCTGAGCGCTTAGAAAAAAGTATTCAGAAAATGCCTGATGACATCGGCTCCTCCGATCAGGGCGCCGAGAGAGCTGCCGATATTAGCAAGGACAACTACTAAAAGGACATGAGTCACTTTATTTTTCCAGAAACCGCGGAGGGTATGGATATCCTCGGAGATGTTTTCAAAATCCTGAACATTTGGTTTGCGGATATAAGCTTCCATGAGACCGGCAAACCAGCCGGCGGCTAAGAGGGGGTTTAAGGAACTGATCGGTGAGATAACAAAAGCAGTCAAAATAGAAAGAGGATGTCCCCCTACTAATAAGGTTCCCAGGGCGGCAAGAGAGCTATTCCAAAGAACCCAACTGACGATTTGATCCCAGGCTGCCGTTTTATCTACGGAAAAAGTAGAAGCAATAAGGATTAGGATGAGAATAGGGATAGTCCAACCCAGTATTTTGCCGGTTTTGGAAGCGGGCGGGATTTGGGAGAGAAGTTTCAAATCCCGTTCTGTATCCTCAGCCAGCTCTCTTCTGACACCCGGAAGATGGGCAGCCCCTAGTACCGCAACTATTTTGTTGCCTGGTGCCTCACGGATTCTTTGCGCCAGATACTGATCTCTTTCATCTACCAGGACAGTTTTAAACTGGGGAAAAGACGAAGCTAATTCATCCAGGATGGAGGTCAGCATATCCTGGGTCTTCATTTTTTCCATTTCTTCTTCGGTAATGTCTTCGCTGAGGAAAAGGCTAAAAAGCAGCTGAAAAATGAGCTTTATTTTCCCCCAGAAGCCTACCCTTCGCCAGATCCGCATTAAAGTAGTTTTAATATCCCTGTCGGCCAGCCAGAGGGTTGCCCCGGCTTCTTTAGCTGAAGTAATAGCCTGAATCATTTCTTGACCGGGCTGAATGCCAAACTGTTTGGCCAGCCTTTTTTGGTAAGAGGAAAGAACAAGATTAATGAGGAAGATCACTGCTTGGCGCTGTTTAATAATACTTATAATATCAGTATTTTTCCACTTGTCGGGGTCCATGATGGTCTTATGGCGGGAGGGGCATAATTCCACACAGACAGTATCAGGTTTTTCTTCCTGGATTACTGTTTTAACTTCCTCGGCACTCTTGCTGGAAACATGTGCTGTGCCGATGAGGATGAGCTCCCTTCCATCCAATGTAATACGGTGGATATGGTCAGCTGCCAAAAAATCACTTCCTCCGCTTTTATTTTAAATTTATTTTAGTTTTTATCTAGATAAATCAAGGCATATTAGCAATTATAGCGCTATTAATTGCCAACTAATCAATCCCAACCACGGAAAACTAACTAACTTTACTTGCATCAGCAGCCTTTTTCCTGCTAGGAAGATGTCTCATTTCAAAGTAGATAAAGGTTGCGGTAAACATTACGGAGAGGGCATCGGCAATCGGGGCTGTTCTCCAAACTCCTTCAATTCCCCAAATTCGGGGGAGAAAAATCAGCAAGGGAATAAAGAATAAGACTTGCCGGGATAAGCTTAAGATCGCGGACTGTACAGGTTTGCCAACAGCCTGGAAGTAGCTGGCACAGGGAATTTGAAAACCGACGATCGGCAGTAAAGCAAAGAAGGTGAGCATTGCCTTTGAAGTCATAGAGGTTAAGACTATATCCTCTTCGCTAAACAGGCCGACTAATTGTTCCGGCCAGATATGCATGACCAGAAAACCAAAGGCAGCAATACCAATGCCGGCAATTACTGCTTTACTTAAGGTTTCTTTAACCCGGTCATACTGGCGGGCACCGTAGTTATAACCTATCAAAGGCTGAGCGCCCTGGCTTAACCCTACTACAGGCATTACCAGCAGAGTCGCTATACTCATTATAATGCCTACGGCGGAAAGAGCTAAATCACCGCCGTAGTAATACAAGGTTTTATTTAAAATTGTTTGCTGGATGCTATTGGCTATCTGCATGGCAAATGGCGCAAAGCCGATGGCCATTATCCTAAGGATAATAGATATTTGCGGTTTGAAGTTGGCCAATTTGAATTTAAGCACACTGTAGCGGGATTTAAAATAGGAAATTACCCAGATAGCGCTTATCAGCTGTCCTAAAACCGTACCTAAAGCGGAGCCTTTAATACCCATGCCCATTTTAAAAATAAAGATATAGTTAAAGAGGATATTGATTAATGCCCCCAAAATTTGGGTCAGCATGGCAATTCGAGGATTACCTTCGGCCCGGATAAAGTTATTCATCCCAAAGCTAATGGAACCAAAAACCGAACCTAAGACAATTATACCGGTAAAATCCCGGGCATAGGGCAAGACTTCACCTTCAGCCCCAAAAAGGCCCAGAATTTGATCAGGGGAAATATAGTAGATAGCAGTTAGAATTAAGGGCAATATGATTAACAGCAAAAGAGCGTTTGCTGCTATTTTTTCCGCACCGTCTTTGTTTTGCTCGCCCAGGCGGATAGAGATCAGAGCCGTTGCCCCAATCCCGATCAGCATAGAAACAGCAAAAAAAGCAATCATAATAGGAAAAGCAACCGTTGTAGCAGCTATTGCAATATGGCCTATCCCTCGTCCCACAAAGATCCGGTCCACCACATTATAGAGGGAGTTGACCAGCATGCCGACAATGGCCGGCCAGGAAAACTTCAAAAGCAGCGGCCCGATTTTTTGGTCGCGCATTTCCATACTTCTGTCATTAGTTCTAGTGTCCATAACTTCATCACTTTCTAGATTTTTTTCATAAATTCGACTGCTTTTCGCAAATTAAGTATAAATGAATCTATTTCCTCCGACTTAGAATTCGCGAGGGATGCGCTGATTTGCCGGGTGTGATAATCCAGCATCTTGGTGATAAGCTCTTTACCATTTGGACTTAAGGTTATTAATGTTTTACGCCTGTCCTTAGGGTCAGCACTGCGGTTAACCAGGCCATAGTCCGCCAGCTGGTCGATTAAAGCAGTGAGGCTGCCTTTTTCAATATCGAGCATTTTGCCGATTTGGGTTGATGTTAGGCATTTAAATTGGTAAAGGGTATTAATAATTTTAATATGGTTTTTTTTCATCCAGGGTAAGCTGTTAAAAAACCCCCGGAATGGCAAGAAAAACTTTTCATGGCATAAGCATGAAAACGCAATAAGCAAGTCATGTAGTTCTTTAGCCTCTGGAGCATTGTCATTACCGTCATAGCCATTCTTGTCAGTGCCCGCTCTGCCGCAACCAATATAATTCATAATACATAAATTCCTCCAAATAGTTAGAAAACTAACAATTAGAATACTGACTTATTCTAATATCCAAGTCGGCAAACGTCAATAACTTAATGGCATTTAACGTACCGTTTATGTTTTGAATTTACTTGGACGGTAAATACTAGATAGAGAATTTTATTGCAGGAGGGACATTCATGGGAGGGATAAGTGGGCTGCTCGTTATTGTCCAGCTCGTTTTTGTCTTTGTAATTGGGATGTATTTTTGGACCATGCTCAAACAGCAGTATGCTTCCAGGTCGGCGATTGAAAAAGAGTCACAAAAACAAAAGGAAAAATTGGAACAAATGCGGAAAGTTTCCCTAACTATGCCGCTGGCGGAAAAGACCAGGCCGACTAAATTAACGGAAATCATCGGTCAACAGGAAGGAATCAAGGCTTTAAGAGCGGCTCTTTGCGGACCCAATCCCCAGCATGTTCTTCTTTATGGACCTCCCGGCGTAGGTAAGACCGCTGCCGCCAGGCTGGTACTTGCTGAAGCTTATCAGAACCCCCTCTCGCCCTTTAAACCGGAGGCGAAATTTATTGAGATAGACGGCGCTACAGCCAGATTTGATGAACGGGGGATTGCCGATCCGGTAATCGGCTCGGTGCATGACCCTATTTATCAGGGGGCAGGGGCCATGGGGATGGCGGGAATACCTCAACCTAAAATGGGTGCCGTAACCAAAGCTCACGGTGGGGTATTATTTATTGATGAAATCGGGGAATTGCATCCTATTCAAATTAATAAGCTCTTAAAAGTCCTGGAAGACCGGAAAGTAATCCTGGAAAGTGCTTACTACAGTTCGGAAGACACCAATATTCCCGAACATATCCATGATATTTTCCAAAACGGCCTGCCCGCTGATTTCCGCTTAATCGGGGCTACAACCAGAAGCCCGGAAGAGATCCCGCCGGCTGTGAGGTCCCGCTGCATGGAAATTTTCTTCCGGGCTTTACAACCGGAAGAGATAGCCGTTATTGCCCTCAATTCCGCCGAAAAAATTAATATGAAGATTTCGGCAGGTGCCCTGGAGGTGATCAAAAAATATGCCACCAACGGCCGGGAAGCGGTTAATATCATCCAACTGGCGGGAGGGGTGGCGCAGAATGAAGGGCATATGGAGATCGATGAAGAAATAATCGAATGGGTCGTAACCACAGGCCAATATGCCCCAAGGCCGGAGAAAAAGATTCCGCCAATCCCCCAGGTTGGTTTGGTAAATGGCTTAGCGGTTTATGGGGCTAATCTGGGAATGCTTTTGGAGATTGAAGTTACAGCTTATCCTTCCCGGGAACGCAAGGGAGACCTGCATGTAACAGGGATTGTGGAAGAAGAAGAGTCCGGTCACGCCGGTAAGAAGATTAGGCGCAAGAGCATGGCTCGTTCTTCCTTGGAGAATGTACTTACTGTCCTGCGCAGGGAGCTTAAGATCGAGCCCCGTCATTATGATATCCATGTCAATTTCCCCGGCGGGATTCCCTTAGATGGACCGTCGGCTGGAATCGCTATGGCTACAGCTGTTTACTCGGCAATAAAAAAACTCAAAGTTGATAATACTGTAGCTATGACGGGTGAATTATCAATCCGGGGAAAAGTTAAGCCTGTCGGCGGAGTGGCGGCTAAGGTCGAAGCTGCCGCCCAAGCCGGATGCAAAAAGGTCTTTATCCCCAAAGAAAACTGGCAGGCTCGTTATGCCCATCTGGATATAGGAATTGAAATTATCCCGGTTGAAACTTTGGAAGAAGTCCTCAGTGCCGTTTTGCTGCCGGCAATGTCCAGGGAAACTGTCGAAGTAAACTTAGCAGAAAAGGAAACTTCGTTGCATAAAGTTTTAAAAGGGATAAAACTCCCGGTAGCTAATTTGCCTGAACAGGGCAAAACATGTTAAAATATACCACTGACAAGTCTTTTGAGGGGAGCTAACAAATATGTTTGAACGCGAAATTCCGATCCTTCCACTTAGAGGAATCCTTGTCTTTCCTTATATGGTTACCCATCTGGATGTAGGTAGGGAACGATCCATAGCCGCTGTGGAAGAAGCGATGCTTAAAGATCGTCAAATTCTCCTGCTGTCCCAAAAAGAAATGGAAACCGACAGCCCTACAGCCGATGACCTTTATACTGTGGGTACTATTGCTGATATCAAACAACTGCTGCGCCTTCCGGGAGGAACTTTAAGAGTTCTGGTCGAAGGGATCTGCCGGGGCAATGTCCTCGAGTTCCTGGCGGAAGAACCTTATTTTAAAGCTAAAGTAGAGAAAATTATCAGCAAAGAACGTCTAACACCCCCAATAGAAAATATGTTGAGGACTCTTACGCACCAATTCGAGGAGTATGCCCGTTTGGGGAAAAAAGTATCCCCGGAAACCATCGGCACCATTCTTTCCATTAAGGAACCAAGCCGGATGGCAGACTTGATTGCCTCTCACTTATCTCTCAAAGTTGAGGATAAACAGGCAGTGCTGGCAGCCCTGGATTTAAATGAACGCCTGGAAAAATTAACTGAGCTTATTATGCGGGAAATTGAGATCCTGGAATTGGAGAGGCGCATTGGGCTCAGAGTCCGCAAGCAAATGGAAAAAGCCCAGAAAGAGTATTATCTGCGCGAACAAATGAAAGCTATTCAAAAAGAGCTGGGCGATAAAGATGAAAAACAAGCCGAAATAGATGAGTATAAAGAAAAAATCGAGAAGGCCAAGCTGCCCAAAGAAGCTAAGGAAAGAGCCTTAAAAGAACTGGATCGGCTGGAAAAAATGCCCCAGGCTTCGGCCGAAGGAACGGTGGTCAGGACTTATCTGGATTGGATCTTAGCTTTGCCCTGGTCTAAGGCCAGCAAGGACAAGATTGATTTGGTTAAGGCCGAAAAAATCCTGGAAGAAGATCACTATGGGCTGGAAAAAATTAAAGAGAGAATTATCGAATTTCTTTCCATCCGCAAACTGGCTGCGGATATCCGCAGCCCTATCCTGTGTTTTATTGGCCCTCCCGGGGTAGGTAAAACATCCCTGGCTAAATCCATAGCCAGATCCATGGACCGTAAGTTTGTGCGCGTGTCTTTGGGAGGTATCAGGGATGAAGCCGAGATCAGGGGCCATCGCCGGACTTATATCGGGGCTTTGCCGGGCAGAATCTTGCAGGGAATTCGCAAAGCCGGTACCAGAAACCCCGTCTTTCTCTTGGACGAGATCGATAAAATGGCTGCGGATTTTCGGGGGGATCCCGCTTCAGCGTTACTGGAAGTACTTGATCCGGAGCAAAACTTTAATTTCTCCGATCATTATCTGGAGATACCCTTTGATCTCTCCAAAGTAATGTTTATCATGACTGCCAATTATGTGGAGAATATTCCCAGGCCGCTCTTAGACCGGATGGAAGTTATTGATTTAAGCGGTTATACCGAGGATGAAAAAGTCAATATCGCCATCCGCCATCTGATACCCAAACAGCTTAAAAATCACGGTTTAGGCGAGGAACAGGTCAAGTTTGACCCGGAAGGAGTCTTAAAGGTTGTCCGCGGTTATACGCGGGAGTCCGGTGTCCGTAACCTGGAAAGAGAAATAGCCAATGTCCTGCGCAAAGTAGCGGTTAAGATTGTCAAAGGAGATTGGCAGCCTAAGACCCTGAAAGACGAAGATATTGAAGAACTCTTAGGCGCTCCCAGGTATTACTACGAGAAAGTTGGTCTTGTGCCGGAAATAGGGGCGGCGGTTGGGCTGGCCTATACCCAGGTGGGGGGCGATGTCCTGACGATTGAGGTTACCCCTTTGGCCGGCAAAGGGAAGCTGATCTTAACAGGCAAATTAGGGGATGTGATGAAAGAGTCCGCCCAGGCGGGTCTGACTTTTGTCCGTTCGCATGCCCAGGCTCTGGGCATCAGGGAAGACTTTTATGAGCAAGTTGACCTGCATATCCATGTACCGGAAGGAGCTGTGCCCAAAGACGGCCCCTCCGCCGGGATAACCATGGCCACCGCCATGGCTTCAGCGCTCTCTACCCGGGGGGTTCGCCAGGATGTGGCCATGACCGGGGAGATAACCTTAAGGGGCAATGTTTTGCCTATCGGCGGTGTTAAAGAGAAAGTGCTGGCTGCTCACCGGGCAGGGATTAAAACAGTCATCCTGCCGGATAAAAACCGCAAGGATTTAGAGGAGATACCGGAAGAAATTCGTAAGGATTTGGAATTCCGCTTTGTGAAGCGCATGGAAGAAGTTGTCGATATTGCCCTCCTGCCGGTTTCGAGCAGCGACGAAGGGTTTATACCCCGGCTGCCTGTATATTCTGAAGTCCAGCAACCGGAGAACAGGCCGCTGTAAGGTGGAGTGGCTTCCTTATGACTAGGACCTTAACTACGACAAAGAATGAGACGGAGTTCTCTAGAGCCTTGTACGGCTTCTTGCCAGAGGGCTACGCTTGGCCAAGGCGAGGGCCAAATAAGGCTTTGACAACAGTATATAAAAAAGTGCACAAGGGTGTCCGGCCGCTAGAACTTTTTGCAATATTTATTATCTTTATCCTAATATCCTGGGTAGAAATATTTGATCCTTCGGGTATTGACCACAGACCAAGGATAACAAAAACAGGGGTTTCCATAGCAATGACAGTTTGTATAGAAAACTCTGTTAACTTATATAGTTAAGCGGCTTGGCATTAGATTGTGTTTCGAGGTGACTTTTCCCGTGTTTTTTCGTAAAACAGAATATATTATTTCTGCAGTTAAACCTGAGCAGTATCCCGAGCCCAATAGACCGGAGCTGGCTGTTTCCGGTCGTTCTAATGTAGGGAAGTCTTCCCTGATTAATAAATTTGCTAACCGCAAAAACTTGGCGAAAGTCGGTAAAACTCCCGGCAAGACCCAAACTATTAATTTCTTTAATATCAATGATGAGTGGTATTTGGTTGATTTGCCGGGTTATGGCTACGCGAAAGTATCGCAACAGATGAAAGCCCAGTGGGGAAAGATGATGCAGACCTATTTCCGCAGTCGGGAAAACCTGCAAGGGGTTATCCAACTGGTCGATATCCGTCACAAACCCACCGCTGACGATAAGTTGATGGTCAGGATGCTTTGGGAAAATGAGATTCCGGCTTTGATAGTTGCGACTAAAGCCGATAAAGTGGCCAGAGGACAGCGTCCCAAATATCTAAAAATAATTGCTGAGGAGTTAAATCTTCAGAACTGGCAGGACATCATCCCTTTTTCAGCGGAGGATGGCACTGGCCTGCAGGAGCTGCATCAGGCCGTGGAGCATATTATTTCGGGCAGTGAGCCTGCAGAGCTGCAATAACCGATTTGCAAAACAAAAGGCTATCATAAGGCCTTAGCGAATGTCCTGTGTGAAGGATGTCATTCTGAGTGAAACGAAGAATCTATCAAGAAGATTACTTCTCCAACGAGAAGGTTAGCTTTTAGGCTTACAAGTATGTATTGATTATCTGGTTTAATCCATATAGTCTAGAAAAGTGCACCCGGAGGTGAGAAATAATTGTCTCAAATTGATGAAACCAAGCAGGCCGAGGATTATAGCGAGTTAATCGCCCTGATGGCGCAGGTTTTTCCGGGCTATGAAAGTTTTGCTCCGGATTCGGTTACCCCTTCCATTACCGGGCAGGGATCACTTGTCTCTTATCTGGTTGTTTGCAATGATGAGGCTGCCCGGGACTTTCGGGAGCAGGAAGAGATTGCGGCGGTGGTTGTGCCCAGCGTACAGCCCAGCAGAAAAGGCCAGGGGCAGGATCTTGTCCTCAGGCTGGAGTTTTCTTTTCCTTGGTTCAGCTTGCAATTTTTTACCGCTGTCGAAGGGGAAAATAGTGAGCAGCAAAAAGAATTTGCCCGAATTTTAACTGCTGTTGATTTTTTTATCATTTGGGTGGTAGATAAAGATAAGAACCTGCTGAAAGTACTGCAGGTCAAATGGGAAAAAGAAAAGTATCTGGATGTTTTAAATAAAATCCAGGGCGCAGAAACTTCAGCAACCTAACCCCAAGCAACCCAAGATAGGAGAATTTACAATTGGGACGGGGAAAAGGAAGCAGGCAGATCGGTTATCAAAACAAATCAGTATAAAATTATTAAAGTGTAAGATACATAAAAAAGGATAATAATAACACCTGCCAAACAATAATATCTTGAAGGGTTCAAGCTTATACTATTACGGAGAAATAGTAGGAGAGAAGAACTTGAAAGATATTATTTTATTAATTTTGAGTTTAGTGATTATCCTGGCCGGCGCCGAAATTTTCACCAATGGCGTGGAATGGCTGGGCAAGAGACTAAAACTGGGAGAAGGGGCAGTTGGAAGCATTTTGGCTGCAGTAGGGACTGCCTTACCGGAAACATTGGTGCCGGTAATCGCGATTTTATTTCCCAGAGGGGAAGGCGGCCAAGAAGTAGGGATCGGGGCAATCCTTGGTGCTCCGTTTATGCTCGGGACATTAGCTTTTTTTGTAGTTGGGCTTATGGCCTTTTTCTTCAGACATAGTAACAAACCGATGCATATTAACCCCAGAATTTTACTGAGGGATCTGCGCTTTTTTATGTTGGTTTATTTTTTGGCTATCTTTGCTTCCTTCCTACCTATCCACTCCTGGAAACTGATAGTTTGTGTGGTCTTGGTGGGGGCTTATGTCATTTATGTTTTGCAAACGCTTAAGTCCAGTCAGGGAGAAGCTAATGCCCATGAGGAGTTATCCCCTTGTTATTTTGCGCGAGGTTCTAGGAAACCTCCGCTCAAAGTTATTTACAGTCAAATCCTCACAGCCCTATTAATCATTGTTGTAGGCGCAGAAATATTCGTCGGGTCTGTCCAGACAGTAGCTTTGGCCTTAGGAGTTCCGGTTTTTGTCCTGGCGCTGATCATTACGCCGGTAGCTACGGAACTGCCGGAAAAGTTCAATAGCATTATCTGGGTGCGCAAGGGCAAAGATACTCTGGCTATGGGTAATATTACCGGGGCAATGGTTTTTCAGAGTTCAGTCATTCCGGCTTTGGGTATTGCCCTTACTCCTTGGAAACTGGAACCTTTGGCTTTGGCCAGTGCCCTGCTGGTTTTAGTTTCGGTGGGTCTGCAGTATTATTATCTGTTAAGAAATAAAACACTCTTCCCAGCCGGTCTCTTGTTAGGAGGAGTGTTCTATGCGGTGTTTATTATAATGGTGGTAATTGGCAGCTAAGCCTCTGCTTTCGAGGGAGCTGATTCATGAGATTTTACCGCTGTCTGGGGTTCCGGCAGCGCTGATTTTTTGATGCTGCTCAGTTCTGCCAGCAAGATACCTGCTAAAACCAAGGCGGCACCGAAGTATCCTCTTAAGCTTAATAGTTCACCGGCTAAAAGGAAAGCGAAAACCGCGGCGAATACCGGCTCGGCGGCAAAAATTATAGCCGTATGCGAGGCGGAGGTAAACTGCTGCATCTTGGTCTGGATAAGAAAGGCAAGGGATGTACAGAAGACGGCCGTGATAATCAGGCCGAACCAAACATACCCGGTAAAAGCGAACTGAGGCTGAGGGATTATTAATGTACAAACCCCGTTTAAAACGGAGACCATCAGGAGTTGAAAGGCGGTCAGCACTGTGGCATCAAGCCCTGGAGCAAACCGGCCTACGAAAAAAATATGCAGGGCATAAAATAAGGCACAGATCAGTACTATTGCGTCACCGTTATTAACCGAAAAATTGTCGCCGATAGAGAGTAAGGCTAAGCCCAAAGTAGCGGTCAAAGCCCCGGCTAAGATGGCTTTAGGAGGAAATTTTCTTTGGTGTAAGGCTACAAGCAGAGGAACGATTACAATATTTAAACCGGTAATAAACCCGGCATTGGAAGCAGTGGTATATTGCAGGCCTATTGTCTGTGTGGCATAGCCTACAAAGAGGAAAAAACCGAGCAGCAGGCCTTTAACCGCTGTTTCTTTGTTTATAGCCTCGCCTTTTAAGCCATAAGAAAGGGGCTAGGGTTAGAAAAGCCAAAGCAAAACGGATAGCCAGAAAGGGAAAGGGCGGTAAGTCTTCAATAGCTGTTTTGACAATGGTAAAAGTTGCCCCCCAGCCTAAAGCTACCAGCAAGAGGGAAAAATCGGCCAAAAGCGGTGAAATGTTATTGGTTTTAGGTATTTGGTTCGGATTGGAGTGCATGATGTTCCTCCAGGTTTAGTTCCAAAAAGGATTTATAATTTTAGCTAACAATTAGTAAGTTTACGCTACCTAAATTTTTTGTCAAGGGAAAAAAAGTACTTTAAAAAGTTGGCCAAAATTAAAAAAAGACGAATAATGCTTGCTCAACCTTAAATATAAATATAGAAAATGATCAGTATTGGAGTGATTAAAAAATGGGTACAAGCATTCTCAAGGGTATTACTACCGGCCTTTTGGTAACGGTACTTACCCTTTTAGCCGTCTTAGTAACCACCCTCGCCGGGTTTGCGGAAAATATCATTTCCTATTTGGTGGACTTTGGGCTGTTATTAAGCTGTTTAGCAGCTGGCTATAGAGCGAGCAGAACTTCGGGAAGAATCTTGCCGGCAGGCTTGGCCTCCGGTGGCTATGCGGTAGTGGGGGTTCTGCTCCTAGCGCTTTATTTTCCGATAGATAACCTTGGCGCTGTGAAAATTATCTCGGAAGGCATTGGCTTAGGCTTATTGGCGGGAGTTCTGGGAACAGGAATTCTTAGCTCGGAACCGGACCCTTATGACCGGTTGGATGCGGGTCATTTTCCCCGCAGGGAAAACGTCTATGATCGTCAAGACATTTACCAGGTGCTTCGAGCTGATGCTAGGGAAAGGCCGAATGTGGCTTCTGTCAGCTACCGGCAGCAGGATATGCCGGAGTTTATTGCGGAGACAAGCCCATTTGAAAGTGATAAGGATGTAGCACGAACTAAGATTTACGAGCTCTGCAACCGTGGCCGGGAGAGAAGTGAGGAAGAAGATGCTTTTGATTGGTGGCAGACTGAAGCCAGAAGACAGTTAAAAAGCAGATAACCCTTAGTAAGCTTATGATCTTTTAGGTAAGAATCCTAAAATCCACGAACACTAAAAGAATACAGCCTCAGGGATAAGGCAATAATAAGGCCAAATCCAAATATTAGTAATCCTAAAAAGCAGACGGAACTGAAAAACAGAAATCGCCGAAAATAGAAATCCAAGAAATAGGAGCTGCTATGCCAAGACGGGAAAAATACGTTTTATTTTTTTTGCTTTTGCTTTTAACCCTTCTGAGGCTTTATCATCTTAATACCCCTCCTTGGGAGATTGAAGAAAGCTGGCGGCAGGCCGATACGGAATCCATAGCCTGGAATTTTGTCAGTTATGAGGCTAACCCTTTGCATCCCCATCTTAATTATGACGGCCCTTTTCCCAATATTCCGGCCCTTGAACTGCAAATCACTACCTATTTGATTGCTATCCTTTATAAGTTGTTTGGTCATCATTATTTTTTGGCCAGGTTGGTACCCGTGGCCTTTTTCTTGCTTT
>JBMNGP010000039.1:0-30753 GCA_050949905.1 Desulfitobacteriia bacterium
CACCGGCCGGTTAATAAAATATGGATAACAGTTATGAACAATATTATAAATTTGACTGGAAAGGAGTGATCACTTGTTTTCAAGAAAAGAATTAAATCTTTAAAAGAATTAAATCTTTTCTCGAATAGAAAAAACAGTATGCATAATATTTTTGGAAAGAGGTGTTATTGGTGCGAAAATCATTAAGATGCGTGGACTCATTTGTTTGCTGGCAGCAGTACTGTTAGCGGTCCTGTTAGCCGGTTGCGGTGCTGAAAGTGAACCGTCGAAACAGGAAGTAACGCCGGCTGAGGAAGCCCAACAGCCGGCTAAGGTTGAGACATCGGCTCCTGCAAGTTCCGCTGGAGGGGAAGTGGAGACCCTCATTGCTAAAAGTAAGAAATTTGATTCCATGTCTTTTGAGTATGTCATCGAAGATATTTACGCGAGTGCTGAGGGTAAGGTCTGGGCTAAAGGAAGCAAGTCTAAAAACGAAATGACAATGGAAGGACAAACCATGATTACTATTGTTGATTTTGCAACTGATGAGGCTATCGTTTACTTTCCTCAGGATAATATAGCTACTTTAGAAAATCTTGTACCTGAAATGGTCGGCTGGTACGAGAATCCAACCAATTATTACGATGATCTTGATATTGCAAATGTCAAAATAGTCGGCACCGAGACTGTCGATGGATATAAGTGTAAAATAATGACTGTTAGCAACGCTAAGGGAGAAGTAGAAAGTAAGGTGTGGGTCTCGGAAGAATACGGAATACCTCTACGCATAGAAGCATACTACGAGGATGGTGTGGTGGGTACATTGGAATATAAAAATTTGGAAGTTGGGTCTGTTTCCGATGCTGAATTTAAGCTGCCGGATAATGTGACGGTAATGGATAGGTGAGAGTCCTGATTAATATGAGCTTTTTAATATGAATTTTATGCTTGGAGGGGAGCTTAAACTTTGGCTAAGTGGAAGGAGGTTTTGTTTATGAAAAGGCTATTCATATTTGTGGTTACATTATTATTATTATTGGTGTTTTCAATTGCTGCCTGCGGTAAAAGTGAAACAGCGGACACCAGTCCGCAAGGCAATGAAATAGCCGGACAGGAAGAGACTACTCAGATCGAGCAACCAAGTCAGCAGGAGCAGACGGAACAATCCAAAGTTTCTGATGGAATCGATAGCGGTCAGAAAATGGTATACCAAAGCTTTGATGCCTTTAAAGAGTCAAGGAAGAGATTCGAAGATTATGTAGTAGATCAAAACCATGAGATTGTCGGTCCTGGTCTTCCCACAGTTTCAGTGTTTGATGCCAATATTTTTGATTATGTTTTGCCTTTGGATTTTATAGGTAGGTCAGTGGAGCTCACCGGCAAATTTGATATTGCGACGGAAAACCAGATGCTGAAGAAAGCCTGGGCGGAAGATGCTCAATTGACTTATGATGAAACCACAGGATACCAGCTTACAGGCACCAAAGCCCAGGGCAATAAACTGGAAATAAAAATTAAATTTGATGCAAAAGCCGATTCGCTGCGCCTCGAAGCATACAAGGATGGGGCTCTTGACCTTCTCTTTGAGTACGTGGCCATTGATGGAGGATATGCTGCCCAACATTATTTAGAAGATACTGTCGGGCAGAAAGAATTTACGCCTATAATGGCATTATGCACTCACAAACTGATATTTGGCGGAACCGATGGCTCCAAAGCAAGGTATGACGACGTAGCCGAACCGGCTTCCATTTTGGGAAGTCCCCCTGACCCAGAATCATTTATAGACGGCGCTACCCATTGGTTTACTGTTAAAAAAGGACAGTTTTCAGGGAATATAAACGGAATAGCGTTTTAACCTGCTTCTAACTAACAGGAGTTATGCAGTTCCAGGATAATAATTCCATCTCCATAACCCAAATTTTAAAAACTGAGGCCAAAATTTATCAATAAGCCTTGAAAAACGTTTGGTTGTCGTGTCAAAATAGACTTGGATTAGCTGGTTGCTACAGCTAATCCGACAACCGGCGTTGAAAAAGTACCTGATCACTTCGCAAAGGGGAAGGGCTTGTTCGGCGCCTTCTTTATTGAACTCCCAAGCAGCAAAACAAAGAAGGGTTTTGGCCGTGAATACAAGTTCCACATGTGCGAGATGAGCAGTTTCCGATTGAGCATAACACGTAGTTAAGCCAAGATTTTGCTTAGCAGTCCGGTAAAAGACCTCTATTCTCCATCTTCTGACATAGGCATCAGCTGCTTCTTCCGGTGCATCAAAGCGGTTGCTGATCAGAAGGTATGCATCTTTGAAAGTGGCAGGACATTCTTCTTCGGGAAGTAGGATATCTTCATCAGCTTTCTTTTCAAAAGTAGAAGCAATGGCGGCTATAGGCAAATATTGTTGCCTGGTGATGGGTTTTCCTTTGCGGGTTAAAGTCTGGTAAGGAACTTTGATGTAGATATCCGGAATGCTGAGAACACAACCTTTACCAAGAATACGGAGCTTAGGATAAACTTCCTGTAGCAGCTGTTTTGGATTCAACTTGATGTAATGTTCTTTTCGCAGTACAGGATCATAAACTTTCCTAAACAATACGGTATTACGTTTGGCTTTAGTAACCCAGTCAAATCCCTGATCCATAAGCCAACGCAGGAACTTCTTGCAGAGAAACCAACGATCCATGGCAATCCAGAGCCTTGCAGTATTCATTTGGCGTATCTCAGAAAGCATTTGCTTGGCAAGATCAATTTTCGTTCGTTTATCATTTTCCTGATGCTTTTTGATCCAAAGACGCCACAACATGGGATATTCCAGGCCATTTTCAAAACAGCCAGAGTTGACACCAGATTCATGCACCAGACATGACGCTTTTCAGAACTGTCAAAGAGCCAGCAAAGGAAAGGAATTTTTTTACCAAAAGGATGTTCAATTTTGGAATCGTCCAAGGCAATAATATCCCCGTCGGCAAGTCTGCTGTCCGGGTTGCTCTGAAGCCTTTTCACCCTTCCGAAGGAGAACTTAAACCACTCGACAGGCATAGATAAAAACCGGCTGAAGCACTTTGGGAAATGGTTTGCTCTGAAAGCAATTGTCTTAGGAAAGGAGCTTCAGATGAAAACTCAGCATTTCGGTTTGCTGAAGTTACTTGACCGATTAGACCGCAGATATAGGCAAAAGCCAGAAGCCATGGAGGTAACCCAGAATGCTTACGAATACCTAACTGGGAAAAGAGCAAAGACAAATCAAATAAATCCCAAATTGTTTTGAGAATAGGAATTCCGGCGCCTTGGCCGTAATCTTTTTTCTCAAAAGACGGATCACCCAACTTTTTCAAATATATCACCTGTTATCGCTAAAGTAATGACAAAATGCCATCCTTCGCGATTATTGGGGCTTTTTGAAAAAGTCAAGTGTTTTTTTAAATTTCTTAAGACTTTATGAACTTTTTTGGGGTTATGGACTGTTATTTAATTCCATCAACTGCATAACTCCTGTAACTAAATAAATGACTTAAGTAATAATCGGGGAATGTAGAATTCCCTTTTTCTTTTGGTAAGACGGTAGTTCAGAGATATCAAAGGCCTTCTTAGTTAACCGATCCTTTTAATTAAAGTGTTGTTAGCGTGTAGGCAGTATAGGCAGTAGCTGTAACTGTATCTTCCGTATCTAAAGCCGGTGAAATAGACCGGGCATGGTGTGTTGCGACCGAAATTGACATGATGAATAGCAATCACAGATTGCTTGTAATTTATTTACTATATCATTTTTGCAGGAATTATATTGTTTTATGTAGAAGTTTGTTTATGCACCTGTTGAACTAATTTACTGATTTCAAACAAGTATTTAATTAAAGGAGTAAGATTATGGATGCACCTATGGAAATAACAAATTCGCAAGGCCAGAAGAATACTTCCCCCCGAATTACTGATAAGAAAAGGAAAAAACTAAAATCAAATATTCTGATTTTCTCAATATTAATTGTGTTATGGCTTGGGATAGTATATTCAGCGTACATATACGCCAAAAATTATCTGGATACTGCTATTGCCAATATCCGGCAGGATAATGCCATGAATATAACCGAAATAAGAGAAGAAATTGCTATTCTGAGTGCTGAAATTAAAAATCTGCGTGCCAGTATAGAAGATACTGGGGTGGTTATTTCAGGCACAACAGACGTTCAATCCAGGATAGATCAAAAACTAGTGAACTTAGAAAATCAGCTGCAGGAACTGGAAAGGAGTTTACAAATTTTAAAGGAGGCTCCTGATGCGGAAAACTAGTATCTTTTTGATGTTTCTGCTGGCTCCTTTGCTGTCAATTTTATTAATGATTAAAGGATTCCCGGCAATGGCTGAGTCCTTGATTATTCCTACCAATACCATCGAGGATGAAATTAATGTCTTGCAACAAGAGACCGAGACACTGGGAAACATAGTTTTTCAGTTAGCTGCGACTGTTAATGAGCAGCAGCAGGTTTTTGCTCAACAGGATGAAAGAATAACCAAACTTACCAGCGTTAGCTCCCAACAAAAACATTTGTCGGATGATATTTACGAACAAAAAATCTTAAAAATACTCGGTCCTGCCACTCATGCTTATCTCAGTGATTATACGGAAATTAAGATTTTTAAATTGGACGAACTGGGTTACAGGGGGTGTATCGCTAAAATAAAGATATTTGACCCTAGTGTTTTTAGAGTTGTCTTAGCCCAGGACACCTTGGGGAAACTGGAAACTACATCCCTGGCGGCTAAAAGGAACAACGCCATTTTGGCCATAAACGGCGGAGGTTTTTATACGGAAGAAAGAGATGGAGAAAAATATGCGCAAATGATAGGCAATACTGTGATAGACGGGAAACTGGTAGAGCCTTTTAATAATAAAGACGGTCTATTTTTTGCCGGAATTAATAAAAAAGGAGAGCTTATCGGAACTGTTCCCTGGAGTCAGGAAGAATTAATGGCCCTGGATCCCTATCAGGGAGTAAGTTTTTTACCTGTATTATTGAAAGAAAGCGCTAAAACACCAATTCCGGAAAAATGGCGAATAACCAAACAACCAAGAACGATAATAGGCAAATATGCCAATGACGATCTGATAATGATAGTAGTTGACGGTAGACAAAATGATTGGAGTTTGGGTGTTACTCTGGAAAGACTACAGGACAAACTTTTGGAATT
The DNA here is from genome assembly GCA_050949905.1 of Desulfitobacteriia bacterium. Classification (GTDB taxonomy): domain Bacteria; phylum Bacillota; class Desulfitobacteriia; order Desulfitobacteriales; family Syntrophobotulaceae; genus DUML01. The sequence continues at coordinate 5,161 of JBMNGP010000039.1, forward strand.
AGGTGTGAAGGATGCTTATAATCTAGACGGGGGAGGGTCAAGTGTCATGTATTACAATGGGGAACTTTTAAACCGCCCGTCCGAAGGTAGGGAACGGCCTGTAGTAAACAATATTCTCATATTGCGTTAAAACAAATGGCGTTCCTATAATTTAAGGTAGATTTGGGGTTTATATCAGATGTATGACAGGTTCGATTGCTATGATCGTAAGGAGCCCGAATACATCTGATTTTTTATTGTGTGGTGATACACAAGATAATAGCATGGGATTGTGCAGCATGGATAGGAAAAGCAAATATTACCCGAACAGGGCCTGGTACCTCGCAGGATTCTGTCGGATAAGATAGAATTATAAAAAACAACAATGAAAGAAAGTACGCTTTTACCATTATTTATGGCAATATGAAATGAACTAAGTAATATGAGCTCTTGACGTAAGACAAGGAAGGAAAATTAATTATGGATGAAATAAGCTTATTGGAATTGCTTAAAAGCGTCAAAACTGGCGAGGTTAGTGTAGAGGATGCTCTAAAAAAACTAAAAAGTCTTCCTTATGTTGATTTAGGTTTTGCTAAGGTTGATTCTCACCGGCAGCTGCGGCAGGGATTTCCGGAAGTGATCTTTTGCCCCGGAAAAACCACCGACCAAATTGTGACCATATTCCATGATTTGTATCAAAAAAGTGAAGGAAATCTGTTGGCAACCCGTGCCAGCCGCGAAGTATATGAAGCAGTATCCGCCATAGCGCCTGAGGCTCAATATAACGAATTGGCCCGCTTGATCATGTTACGAAGGGGAGAACAAGAAAAACGGGGTCACATTTTAGTGGTCAGTGCCGGAACGGCAGATTTGCCTGTCGCCGAAGAGGCGGCTTTAACGGCTGAGGTTATGGGTAATTATGTAGAACGCCTTTATGATACCGGGGTTGCAGGCATTCACCGTTTACTAAGTCGTTTGGATAAATTACAGGCAGCCCGTGTTCTGATTGTTGTCGCCGGCATGGAGGGTGCCTTAGCCAGTGTTGTCGGGGGTCTTGTTGATAAACCCGTTATTGCCGTTCCGACCAGTATTGGTTATGGAGCTAGTTTCGGCGGGTTAGCGGCATTATTGGCTATGTTAAACAGCTGTGCCAGTGGTGTCGGGGTAGTCAATATTGACAATGGTTTCGGCGCCGGATATCTGGCCAACAATATTAACCGGTTAGGAGAAGAGCAGTGATGAAAATAGCCTATTTGGATTGTTTTGCCGGAATAAGCGGAGATATGATTTTAGGTGCTTTGGTTGATGCCGGGCTTGACTTTGAGCAATTGACAGCAGATCTGGGGAAATTACCTTTACAGGGCTATCAGTTGGAGAAGAAAGCGGTGCAGAAACACGGTATCGGGGGAACCAAAATCAAGGTAACCGCTGCTCATGAGCACGAACATCGCCATTTGAGCGATATTCAGAAGATTATCTTGGACAGCACCTTACCGGATACAGTTAAACAGCAAAGTATCAGGATTTTCACCCGGCTGGCTGAAGCGGAAGCCAAAGTTCATCATACAACTCCCGATAGTGTTCATTTTCATGAAGTCGGTGCAGTCGATGCCATTATTGATATCGTCGGGGCGGTAAGCGGTTTCTGGCGTTTAGGCCTTGAGAAAATTTATGCTTCGGCTTTACAAACGGGCAAGGGGTGGACGAAATCTGCACATGGGGTTATCCCAGTACCTGCGCCGGCTACCCTGGAGTTATTACATCATGTTCCGGTTTATAGCCAAGGGATAGAGAAGGAATTGGTAACACCTACAGGAGCAGCTATCCTTACGGAGTTTTGTCATGATTTCGGGCCGATGCCTTTAATGATTATTGAACAGACGGGTTATGGTGCCGGTGATTTTGATTTGGAAATTCCGAATCTGCTGAGGATATGCATCGGCAAACTTTTGGCGGAAAATGACTGTCATCAACACCATAACACCGGTATTCCTTCTAAGGTTCATCGGACGAGTGCGTTAATGATGGAAGTCAATATCGATGATATGAATCCGGAATTTTATGATCATCTTATGAACAAACTCTTGCGTGCCGGGGCTATGGACGTTTTTTTGCATCAGATTCAGATGAAAAAAAACCGGCCTGCTTCTAAATTAGGGATTCTGATGAAACCGGAACAGGAGAAAAAGTTCTGTGAAATTATTTTTGAGGAAACTACTTCTTTGGGCGTCAGAACTTATCCGGTGTCAAAAATTCACCAGCCCTATGAAATAGTCTCCGTTGAAACGGAATTAGGTTCTGCCCGAGTTAAAATCGTTCGTTACAACGGCAAGGTATATAATATTGCACCGGAATATGAAGATTGCCGGAGTCTGGCTGAACAACACGGCTTTCCCCTGAAAAAGGTTTATGACTTGGTAAAATGCCGTGCAACCAGATTACTTGATTCCGTAGAAAAAGCTGAAGACCATCCCCATAAATGAAGCCGGAGGAAAAGTACGTCAGAGGAAAAGTACGTCAAAGCTATACGCAATATGGGGATTTTTATTTTCCTTGTTATCATAAGTGGCTGGATAGGAGTTCTTGTGGATTCTGTTCTTATTGCCCAGCCCGAAGGTGATACACTTGGTATGGGGATATGGCTGGTATTGCCCCTGCTGAGTGCAGTAATAATTATCTTGTTTTCCAAGGCAAGCCGGAAGGATCTTGGCCTGAAGCCAAATTTCAAAGGCAATATGAAATGGTACTTGGCCTCTGTCCTGATTTTCCCTGTTGTTACGGCCATCGTTTTGCTAATCGGCGCTGTAACCAATTGGATAGACCTGTCCGCATTTAATCTTCATTCATTTATCTTAGCTTTTGGCAGTACATTGTTAATAAATTTTATTATTGATTTCTTTGAGGAAACAGCTTGGCGTGGTTATTTAACTTCCCAATTAATCAAATTGAACCTTAGCGACCTGAAGTTGTATCTGGTTGTTGCTTGGGTGTGGGCCCTGTGGCATCTCCCGTACTACCTGGTGTTTTTACCTGAAGCGGATCTCAGGGCGGTCATGCCTGTCAGCCGGGCTGTTTATGTCGTTGTTGCTTTCACAACATTTTTGTCATGGACGGTAATGTTTACAGAGCTTTTTAGGGTGACCAAATCGGTATGGCCTTGTGTTATTTTGCATACAGTAGAAGATTCGCTGATAAATCATTTAGTAATATCAGGTTATATCAGTATTGCAGCCGGCAAAGAAATCCTTATTTCACCAATCAATGGAATCATTACCTCCATTCTATACCTAGTTGTGGGTATTGGCATAAGAGCTTATAGAATCGGGAAGGGACACCGTCTTATGGCTGTGCGAATCAAAAAACAGCCGCTCATCGGCTGATGATGGGGGGTTAAAGCTAAAATGCCAAAAGCTAGACTTTGTAACCCGTTTAAGCTGCTATACTGCAGTCTTGCATTCCTGGCGTTGTTTCTTGTTCAGGTATTGGCCGGTAAATCCGGATGGGTCGTTGCCGATCTGTTTTCCTATGATTCCTTCGACCCCGATCATCTTTTTGCCCGGCTGTCTGTTCATCATATCGTTCTAATGCTGATTGCGCTCGCTGTTATTGGGGTTTTAAGTAAGTTGATCAAAGCGGATTTCGGTTTGCGGCTTGGAGATTACAAAAAGGGACTGCGATATTTCCTTATATTTACCGCTGTGATCGCCGTAATCGCGCTGATATATCACATACTTATGTATGTCCTCGGCCATGCGCCGGCCTATGATTTTCCGTTAAACCAGAAGAATGTTCTTGGAACTCTGGGCTTTCAGCTGTTTTTGACTGGTACCGCCGAAGAGATTTTGTATCGCGCGCTGCCTGTTACGGTACTTGTTTATGTTTTCGGAAAAAGCATCCGGATAAAATGGGATATTACTTTAGAAGTGGTTCTGGCCTCCTTACTCTTCTCCGTTGCCCATATCAAATGGTCCTTATTCCCTTTTTCCGTAGACTTGATTCTTTCCCAGTTATTCTACGCTTTTGCCATGGGTACCGTAAGTGGTATCGTGTATCAGCAGAGCCGCAGCATTTTGTATCCAATACTTATGCATAGCATAAGTAATGTCCTGATGGTCGGAACGGGATATCTGTTCGCCGTGCTGCTGTAAGTGCGGCTTTATCCGCATTAGGGCTTATTAATGAAAGGGCAAAGGAGCTGCTGTCTTTATAATTATGTTCATCCGTACTGCGATGGAAGATAAAATGCTGCAAAAGGACAAATCATTAACATAATTCGTGGACAAAACATATTACTATATTAGGCTGGGTTAAATTTCCATTATTCTTCTATTAATTGCAATGGGTATAGTTTTCTAAGTCGAAAATTATGAACATGAAAGGAGGGTGAAAATTAAATGATTCGTAGAGGTGGTTGTTGCTGCAGAACAGTAACCCCGACAATGGTATTCCCTGCCCCTGCCATGCCTTACCCGATGACTGGATTTGACGTCGGTTCAGGAGCTGCGATTATTGCTATTGCCATTCTAATTCTTGTTGCTTTAGCAGTAATTTTTTAATACGTTTATTAACTAATTTTTTAAAACGAAATAGGGTTATAATACAAGGGTTGTAATATGCAACCCTTTATTATTAATTATATTCTCTTGAAATTCGGTTAAGGGAGTTATAGGGAAACTAAACTTCTTATATATAGCCGTTCCTCACTTTCCGTTCCTCACTATTATGTAAGGAGGAACTAATTATTTAGCGGGAAAATATTGTAAGGAAGCGTTAGTTTCTAAGATCTGATGGTTTATGAACCAAAGGTACTTAAGAGTTGGCCCTAAAAAGGTTTTAAGGCCAACCCTTATTGAATAGAGAAAAAGGTTTTGATCTAATCAATTAGTCTTTGAATAAGGAGTGTGAACATATTTGCCGTAAACGCAGCGGACTTGCTATTCCGGATATTGAGCCCGGAGTCTGCAAAATCCTTAAGAAATGGTTTGCCTCTCTAAGAACATGATCGGCAAGCAATGGAATGATAATGGACTTAATACGGCATGCCAGTATTAACTCTTCGGCAGTAGCTTTGAAATTACGGAGGTTGTTTGTAGCAATAATTTCTTCCTGAAGCAGTTGAGCTGGAGGATTTGCACCGCTCTCCGCTTGGGCGCGTAAATTGAAAAATAATTGCGCAAAACCATTAGCCTGGTTTATTAAAGCCGCTTCAGTGGGATCTAACAAATGAGAAATGAATTGAGCATGTTCAGCCATTTGTCTGTCCCAGAAGATTTTTTGGGCAAGGATTTCTTGAGCAAAATCGATTGCGCCCCTTCTTTGCAATACCTCTAATTGCTCAATAAATAAGAGTGCCTCCCGTCTAATGTGGACTATAAGAAGTGGAAAATTAAAGGTAAATAACCTGCAGGATAACATACCATCAAGAATTTGAGTTTTAAATTTTACTAATTCCCTAGTTAAGGCAATAGCTCTTTGGTTAAGATTTTGGACATTTCCTTGTATAGCCGGATTAACATTTTCTCCGGCCGGAACAAGTCTTAGCTCTTGAGCTGTTAATGCTGTATCAATTGGGACTCCGGATAATTGCTGGGTCTTTTCTTCGGCTCTTAAAGTCAAATTGGTTACAACTTCTCCGGAACTTAATACAGCCAAGTCTACATTACCATTTGCTAAAAGAACTGCTTCAGCTAACAGGGCATTAAAGGAAGTATTAAACTGAAGAGCCTGCCCAGCCAGGGCAGAATCCTTAGAAAGAAATCCTGCTGCTAAGAACAAGGAGTGTTCTTTCATAATGCGTAAGAAGAAAAGATTTAAATCAAGAGATTGACGGATAAATAGATTTGGTGGGTTATTTTATTGTATACATCTCTAAAGGATTTCAGAGGTCTCTCCAATGACAAGCCAATCCGTACTTCCTATAATAAACTTGCATGTGAAATAATTATCATTTTAGAGGAGGGAAAACATGGCTAAAAATTTATTAGACTTTACTGGTCAAGTGGTTCTCATTACCGGCGGCAGATCCGGCATTGGTCAAGCAACGGCAATAGCCTTTGCGGAGCAGGGTGCTAAGGTTGTCATCGCCGGGCGCAGCCATGCCAACGAAACCTTAGCTAAAATCAAGGAATTGGGCGGCGAGGGATGCTTCATTAAGACTGATGTTAGTGTCGCCGCTGACGTCAAGAATTTGGTGGATACCATCGTGAGTAAATATGGCCGTCTTGATGTCGCTTTTAACAACTCCGGCCTGTTACCGGTGACGGCTGATTTGGTGGACCAGACCGAAGAAGATTTTCAACAAATCATGGATGTTGACGTTAAAGGTGTTTTCCTGTGCATGAAGGAACAAATTAAGCAAATGCTCAAACAGGAGAGTGGCGGCGCGATCATTAACTGCGGGTCGATGGTCAGCTTTGTCGCCGATCCGGGTATGGGCCCCTATGTTGCGGCCAAACATGGCGTGGCAGGACTTACCAGAGCCGCGGGTATTGAGTACGCCAAGCATAAAATCCGCATCAACATGATTGCTCCCGGCCTCACGGCAACGGAAATGACCGAGCGCTGGCTGGCTGATCCGGAATTTTGTAAATTAGTCAAATCACAAAACTTTGTGAACCGCTGGGCCGAACCGGAGGAGATTGCAGGAAGCGTCCTCTTCCTGGCATCACCGCTGGCTTCTTTCACCGCGGGGGCTATCTTCGTGATAGACGGAGGGCAAACTGCGCACTGATCTTACAACAAAGGAGATATCCATGAAAGTAGTCGTTGTGTTTAAATGGTCGAGAAACCCAATTGATGCCCGTGTGAGCTCGGACGGAACCGTTGACTGGCGAGGTGTAAAAATGGCTGCCAGTGACGACGACCCGGCGGTTATGGAAATTGCCCGAGCTTTGGCCGAGGGCGACGAAATTATTGGCTTGACAGTGGGCGATGGCGACACGGCTTGGGCTGCGGCTCGAGGAGCGGCGCGTACGGTAGTGGTTACCGATGCACTGTCGGAGACGAACAGCTCAGCAATGGGGGCGGTGCTCGCTGCCGCTATCCGGCGTTTGCCAGATGTTGATGCAGTGATCATAGGCGATTCCTCTTGGGATTATGGCGTGGTTTCCGCCTTGACGGGGCAACTTGGCTGGCCCGCTGTGGCTGGTGTTGTTGCGGCTACAACAGAGCAAGGTCGTCTCCGGGTGACCCGCAAGATGGGCAACATAGCACAGGACCTTGAAGTTAAGGGACCCGCAGTGCTTGCAGCGGTGGCGAGCCGGGCTGAGCAGAATGCGCCGGGAATGAAGGAAGTTCTCATGGCGCGGAAAAAGCCCGTAGAACAGCTCACTCTGGCTGATCTGGATCTTACGCCCGCTATCGCTGTCAATTTCCGGGGAACCAGATTTCCTGATACGCCGCCTGCGCGCATCATCGACGGCGCCGACCCCGCAGCAGCGTGCCAAGAGCTTATGGCTGGCTTAAGCGCGGACGGCGTGGTGTGAAGGAGAATGCTTATGAGTATGAACAGCTGGATTATTATTAGCGACGAACGTCGCGTAGGCGGTATGTTAAGTGCTGCCCGCATGCTTGGCGGTCAGGTTACAGCGGCTGTGGTCGGTTCCCGTGCGCTGGCAGATATGATATCCGGATGGGGGGTTGATCAGGTACGCTGCTTCGAGACGGCAGAAGGTATCCCGGCGGAAGCTTATGCCGCGCAGGTTGCTGAAGTTATTGCTGCTGAAGCGCCCAGACTGGTGCTGGGATCCGACGCGCCAACAAGTCGCATCCTGCTTGGTGCTGCCGCCGCAAAGTTGAACGCTGTCCTCTTAAGCGCCATTCGCGCGCTTGCAGTTGATGGCGAGTATATTGTGGCAAGCCGTGCCACAGCAGAAGGAAGGGTCTTGGAAGATATCGGGGTTCAAGGCGCCCTAGCCGGAATTTTTGACGGCGCGGACGTGGCGATATCCCCCGCAGAGCCCGTTCCGGTGGAAATGGTCATGGTCGGAGATCCGGGCGAGGCAGTGCGGCTGATAGAAACAATCAAAGCGGAGGAAAGCTCAGGACTATTGACAGCCGATTGTGTAGTGGGCGTGGGTATGGGCCTGAAAGCTAAGGATGACCTGAAGCTTATCGAGGAACTGGCAAAAGCTATGCACGCTGAAATAGCTTGTTCACTGCCTGTTTGTGACGATATGCGCTGGCTTCCTTCGCACCGGGTCGTGGGTTCGTCGCACAACCAGATTGCACCTAAGCTTTACATCGGTGTGGGTGTTTCCGGACAACCCCAACATATGTCGGGTGTTCGCGATGCTAAGATCGTGGTTGCCATAAACAATGACCCGGAAGCCCGAGTTTTCAAAAACTGCAACTATGGTATAGTTGGCGACCTGTACAAGATCGTTCCGGCGTTGACTGAAGCCTTTAAGAACATTGGTTGACAGTTTACAAAAGAATACTAACAAAGAAAAAGGAGGAAATTGGTAATGCCTAAATACATCTTTGATACCGAATATGATGTTGTGGTAGTCGGCGGCGGGGCCGCTGGCAAAATGGCGGCTTATACCGCTGCGAAAGAGGGCGGATTGAAGGTTGCACTGTTGGAAAAGATGCCGCAGACAGGTGGCACATCCATTTACACCGAAGACTTGACGGCTTTTAACTCCATTGAGCAGCAAGAGCGCAAGACTCCCCCGAAGTTCACCGGCACACCTTTCGATCATTATCCAACCTACGAGGAAGGCTTCGCCCGCTATATGGACTTTAGCCATCAGCGCGCCAATCCTGACGTGGTGCGCGTGCAGGTTTACGAAACAGCCGAGACTGTCCAGTTATACAGAGATCTTGGCGCTAATTGCGTCAATGTGTTCGTATTCGCTTTCAACCAACCAAACGAGCTCAACACTGCTCACCGCTACGAAGGTCTTGGCGAACGCATGCAGGAGCTGCTGCTGCGCGCTACCATCAACGCGGGCGTAGATATCTTCACCTCGACACCAGCTAAAAAGCTTTTGTTCAACGGCGGAGTTGTTGAGGGCGTTGAAGCCGTCGACGCGCAAGGCAATAGGATGCTCATCGGTGCCAAGGCTGTGATTCTAGCCACGGGCGGCTTCGGCAACAACCCCGAGATGGTCAAGAAGTATACCTGGCAGCACCCGGCCGCCTACTATACCTCTCAGTGCGTACCTACCGAGAACACGGGTGACGGCTTGAATATGGCTGAAGAAGTAGGTGCGGACTGCAAAACAGCCCCCGGCGTCGTTATGAACATCCCCACCTCGTGGGGCAAGCTGCTTACGGCGCATACAACCGGTGCTGGTATACAGCCTATCATTTGGGTTAACAACCGCGGCGAGCGTTTCGCCAACGAGGAGATGGGCTTTAGCTTCATGAATGCCGGCTCCTCCATAATCAAGCAGCCCAAAGGCATAGCTTATGCCATTCTGGACTCCGACCAGGTGAAATACTACATGGAGGAAGGTTCCGAAATCAGCCTGGGCGAATTCATCTGCTTCAATCAAAAGCTTACCCATCTCCTGACGGAGCTTGAGCAGGATATTAAACAAGGCACTGCCTGGAAAGGTAACACCATTGAGGAACTTGCCAACGCTATTGACGACGTGAATGCCAAAGTGCTTATTGAAACGTTGAAGGAGTACAACGAGTTCTGCAAAGACGGCGTTGACAAGAAGTTCTTCAAACAAGCCAAGTACCTGCGCCCACTCATGAAGCCTCCCTTCTATGCTATCCGCATGGCTGCCAGCATACTGGTAACCTGTGGCGGTATCCGCGTCAACGGCAATATGCAGGTGACAGATGAGGACTATGTTCCAATTCCCGGTCTCTATGCGGTAGGTAATGACGCCAGCGGTCTCTATGGCGACTCCTATAACCTGGATTGCCCCGGCACGGCCTGTGGTTTTGCCCATGCTTCGGGCCGTAAAGCGGCGCGTCACGCCATCCAAATCATCAAAGCGAGAAGTTAAACAAATAGCTTAACGGGCGGCATGAGGTTTTTCATGCCGCCCGGCTAAACTATAAGGCGGAATGCCTATCCAGTGTATTTATAGTATTTATTATACCAATATAATAATTTGTTTGGAGAAAGGTTGATGTCAATGGGTAAAAAGACAGCTTTGCTCGCTGTTTGGTGTTCTCTTTGGTGCATAGTATATTTTGCCTTATATAGGGGTTTTGTCCATACGATTTTCGGCACCGATGGCGGTGAGGCTTTTATAGCTTTCTGCGCGTTGGCTTTATTCCTGGGTCAGAACGGTGACCTTAAAAAGCTCCCTAATTTTGTCTGCAGCGGTATCTGTGGAGGCATTTGGGGCTGGATCTTCGTTATGGGCGTTGGGCTACTTATGCCAGTTTTCAATCACAGCTTCCTGCCCGCCGCGTTGGTCGATATCTTCGTCTTCACTACTTTGGCTATCATCATCCATACCTTCATCCTGCGCAACACGATAGTCAATAATATGGCCTATGTGTTCATGGGAGTAGCCACCACCTTTTCCGGTACGGTAGCGCCCGGGTTCTTGGGGGTCGCGCAGATCTCCTTCCTGATGATCTGCGGTATGTTGATCGGCACGGCTACCAATGAGATGGCTTATAAAATTTTTGCTCCGCCGATTCCTCCGACTGAGACTAAGTCTATGTAAGTTGTAAGAAAACTCTATAGCGCAAAGGAGGTTACAGTACAAGTGGTAGCTACAGAGGTTGACTTTGATGTTATCGTTGTTGGAGCCGGCGTGGCCGGTTGCGTCACGGCGCATCAGTTAGCGGTCAGGGGACATTCCGTATTGCTGGTGGAGCGGGGACAGATACCCGGCAGTAAAAACTTGTCGGGCGGAGTGTTTTACTGCCGCATTATGGAAGAGATCCTGCCAGGGTTTATTGACGAAGCTCCCGTGGAACGGCGTATTACCCGCAATTGCCTGAGTTTTCTTTCCCCGGCCTCCTTTGTGAATGTGGATTACGCCGACGCGCGGCTGGGTCAGTCAGTAACCGCAGTGTCTGTGCTGCGCGCCAGACTGGACGAATGGCTGGCAGCTAAGTGCGAAGAAGTAGGCGTTATGGTTATGTCGGGCATCAAAGTGGATGCGCTGGTCATGGAAGAAGAGCGCATTGTGGGCATTCGTGCCGGCGATGACGAATTGCGGGCGCATGTGGTGGTTGCCGCTGACGGGATAAATTCGTTTCTCTGCCGCCAGGCGGGAATCCGGGCGCAGGAACCGACCAAGCATCTGGCTGTGGGTGTGAAGTCCGTGATTGGCCTACCCCGCCAGGTCATTGAGGAGCGCTTCAACTTGACAGGCGACGAAGGCGTTGCTTATGCGGTAGTCGGCGACTGTACCAAGGGCGTCGGTGGAGGTGGATTCCTTTATACCAATCTCGAATCCTTGTCGATTGGCGTAGTACTCAGGCTTGACGATTTGGTCAGAAGCGGCGAAACATCGTCGGAACTGCATGACAAATTTTTATCTCATCCCGCCATTGAACCGTTTCTTAGGGGAGGAGAATTGTTGGAGTACGGGTGCCATCTGGTTGCCGAAGGCGGTCTGGCCATGGTTCATGACTTGACCAGGTCAGGACTGGTGGTAGTTGGAGATGCTGCTGGGCTGACCCTGAATACTGGCTTCACTGTGCGCGGCATGGATCTGGCTGCCGGTTCCGGCTTGGCCGCAGCCAAGGCTATAGACGCCGCCTTGAAGAAGGGAGATTTCTCGAAGGCCTCTCTGGATGCGTACTGTACGGAGCTGAACAATAGTTTTGTGGGCAAGGACATGCGTACTTATGCAAGAGCGCCGCAGTTCCTCGAAAACCCACGCATGTATGGAGCTTACGGACAGCTTTTGAGTGAGATTCTTTATGGTGTCTACAACCTTGACACGACTCCGCGGCAACGTTTGGTTTCCCGTGCAATGGGGGCGTTGAAGAAAAGTCCTCTAAGTCTGCTTCAATTGATCAAGGACATGTATGCTGCAGGGAGGGCGTTATAAGTATGAGTAAGACTTCATTATTTGGAACGGTTCCCGAGCGGCTCGACCGGAACCGTTATGAAACTGATTTGGAACAGTCTCATATTGAGATTGATCAGCAGGCTGCAGCGGCTGCAGGTGCAGGCACCTTACTGGTGCGGATCTGTCCTGCGCATGTTTACTCAATGCAGGCGGACGGCACTATTGGAGTTTTGTATGCGGCCTGCTTGGAATGCGGTACTTGTTTGGCGGTGGCGCCCCCCGGAGTGCTCTCCTGGCACTATCCGCGCGGCGGCATGGGAGTGATCTTCCGCGAAGGGTAGTTAAGGAGAGTAAGACTCTGCTAAGAAGCATCTGAATAGTCTCTTATTGTTTTAGGTGATGGCGGTGTTCACCACTTTTGGGAATACCGTCTTTCAATTTATATCATCTCAAAACCCTAAAACGTTAAATTCATTAAATGCTAAATCACTCATGCAGGGGGTAATTGCTATGGAAATAGACAACTCCAAGATATGTGTACTCCAAAGATCAGACTTTTAATAATAAATAGGAGGGAAAAAAACTAATGGATAAAGCGTTATTAAAAAATTTTGCTCCCGTTCTAGCGATTCTTGCAGGTTGCATGTGGGGGTCGGTAGGCTTTTTTGTAAGATACCTTAGTGCCCTGAATATTAGCAATATGACCATAGTGGAATGCCGTTTGGGTGGGGCAGCTATCCTAATGTTTTTTTTCTTGATAATCTATGATAAAAATTTACTCAAAATAAAATTGAAAGATTCTTGGTGTTTTATTGGAACAGGTATGATCAGTATGGTATTTTTAAATTTTTTTTACAATGCAGCTATTAACATCACATCACTTTCACTGGCTGCCATATTGCTTGCCACTGCCCCAATCTTTGGAATTTTTTTGGCAAGGATAATATTTGGCGAAAAAATCACCGCTATCAAGATAATATCCTTTCTTCTGGCGTTTGGGGGTTGTGTATTAGTCAGCGGTATTATCGATCGAGGTTCTAACTTTTCTTTTTTGGGCATAATCATAGGGCTGGCCTCAGCTCTTTTTTACGCCCTGTACAGTATATTCTCCCGTTTCGCTCTAAATAAAGGCTACAACTCCTTGACTATTAATATGTACAGTTTTATATTCGCCGCTATTGGCGGTGCATTTTTCTCTGACTTCTATGTTTTAATAAGAGAACTAGGTCAATCCCCCTTATCCCTTGGAACATTTTTAGTTTTTCATTCTCTATTGGCATCTGCAGCACCATATATTTTATTTACGATTTCCTTAAAATATCTGGATATTGGACGTGCATCTATCCTGGCTTCAGGTGAACCTGTGGTTGCAACCTTGATTGGCCTGTTGATTTTCAATGAAATTCCTTCTCTGCTCTCTGTAATTGGTATAGTTCTCGTATTAGTTGCTTTAGCCCTTTTAAGCAAACCTCCCAAAAAAGTTATTCAACAAAAAGGAACTAGCCTAAATTAGATCAGTCCTTTCCTGAAGTTGGCTATTAAGATTTAAGTTGATAAGATGCAGAGAATCTCTGATCTGATTGAGCACGAGTAGATGATTCATACTCGGGAGAAATACATAAAACTGCGGAGGTCTGATATGAATCCCAAAACCTACCAATATGAAACCATCATTCAAAAAGTTCCCGACATAGACGGAGCTTATGTCGAATTCCCGTACGATGTTAAAACGGAGTTCGGAAAAGGCAGGGTAAAAGTTCACGCCACCTTTGACGGAGAGCCTTATGACGGGAGCATTGTAAATATGGGGATAAAGAATGCCGATGGCTCGGTGTGCTATATTATTGGTTTGCGTAAGGATATCCGTGCTAAAATAGGTAAGCAGCCGGGTGATCGCGTCAAAGTAACTATTACAGAACGGCTGGAGTGAAGTAAATGAAACTTTTGCTCAGGGTCCACCTTTGCTTTGCATGAACCTATAAGGCAATAACTATCATTGAAAACTATTTTCACTGTGTAAAAGAGGAAAACTCGAACCGGTACTCAAATGAATAATGCGATGGAGGGTTGTTAATGAAAATGGAGGATTGTTTATGAAAAATGTAGTAATAACCGGCAGTACACGTGGCATCGGCTTAGCTATGGCCATTGAGTTTCTGCGGACCGGGTGTAATGTCACACTATCCGGCAGAGGGGAAACTCTGGCAGGTGCAACTCTTCAAGATCTGTCACCTTTTGAGGGAAAATATATTTATGTTCAATGTAATGTCCAAGAAAAGGCAAGTCTGCAAAGTCTTTGGGATGCTTCATGGAAACAGTGGGGCGGAGTCGACATATGGATCAATAACGCAGGACAAAACACGCCCTATATGTTTTCCTGGGAGACGGGCGAAACTTATATTGATAATCTTGTTAAGACCAACATTAGCGGCATGATATATGGCTCTCAAATTGCGGCAGCGGGAATGTTAAAACAGGGGCATGGTGCGATATACAGCATGGAGGGCTTAGGATCCAACAACATGATACAGCCCAAGACAATCTTATATGGTACCACGAAATGCGCCTTAACCTACTTTATGAAAGGACTTGCCAGGGAACTGGATGGCACCGGCATAGTAGCAGGCCGCTTATCTCCCGGAATGATGCTGACCGATTTCATCACAAAAACGCCGGATGGAGAACAGTCAGAAGTCATATCTGACGAAAAGTTTAAGAAAATATTTAACATATTGGCAGATAAGCCTGAAACAGTGGCCAAGTTCTTTGTACCTAAAATGCTCAGCAACACTAAAAATGATGTACAGTTCAAATGGCTGACAAACAGAAAGGCCGCGTGGCGGTTTATGACGGGAAGTTTCCGTAAAGATAGGTTGATTTAATATTGAAGTATTACCAAAAACGTTTGGCTATAGAGCTTGCGCAGGGTGAACCGACATTTGCCTACACCCAGTTTTGGCATAATTTTGCCAGTGCCTTTGACATTTCCAGAGTTGATTTAATCGTCATTATAAATTAAGGCGAATGATGGTAAAATGATAGTGTCAGCTGTTACATAGGATTTTAATTATATAGATAAAACTACTACAGGGAGGCAAGATGAGCGCACTAACCGATAAAATTAAGGAAATAATCATAGCCGTTCTGCCATTTGTGGTTATAGTCGTGATCTTGAGCCTGTTTGTAACGCCGCTTAAATTAGCAACACTGGGTAAGTTTATACTCGGGGCAGTGTTTATAATAATAGGAATGCCTATCTTCCTGCAAGGAATAGATTTAAGTATCAGCCCTATGGGGGAGATGACGAGTCAATCCTTGATCAAAACCGGAAGTCTGAATATTCTCTTGTTGGGAAGCTTTATATTTGGATTTGTTGTAACTGCTGCTGAACCGGATATGCATATTTTAGGCGGACAGGTCAATGCTGTGACCATGGGGCAAGTCGGTAAGTATATGTTGATCCTTGTGGTTTCCGGAGGGGTGGGTTTACTGGTTGCTTTGGGTATCTTCCGCATGGTGCGCAATTTGCGTCTCAACCGCTTCTTAACAATCGTCTATCTGATTATTATAATCTTTGCCCTGTTTGTGAACGAAGATTACCTGGCAATTGCTTTTGATGCTTATGGTTCAACAACAGGCTCGATTACAGTCCCATTTTTACTGGCTTTAGCCAGTGGTATTGCAGTGATCTCCCGTACGAAAAACGGTGATGAAGGCCTTGATAGTTTTGGCTTACTGGGTGTGTCTTCAACGGGTGCCATCGTAGCCGTCTTAATTCTTGGCTTCCTTTCCGGCAATCCACGCTTGGAGGGAAGCCTTCCACCTACGCAGGTCGTATCCGGTAGTATCATGACAAGCTTTCTTTCAGAAATACCGGAGACTGCCTTAGAGTCTGTGCTGGTCTTATTGCCTGTTGTTATCCTAATGATCATCATGAACCAGATCTCGATTAAATTGGAGCGAAGAAAAATTAGAAAGCTGGTTTTTGGCCTGGTCTACACTTGGCTGGGGCTTACTTTTTTCCTAACAGGGGTAAATGCGGGTTTTATAGAAGCTGCCCGGGAAATTGGCTATCAGGTTGCGATGATGGAGCTAAGTTGGCTGCTGATTCTAATAGGTTTTATTTTTGGAATTGTAACCATACCGGCTGAACCTTCTGTCCATATCCTGACCCAACAAATTGAGGATGAGACTGCAGGTTCCATCAAAGCCTGGACGGTTATGTTGACCCTCAGTATTGGAGTTGGTTTTGCAGTTGGCCTGTCGATTCTACGGATCATCTGGCCTGAATTACAGCTATCGCATTTACTGCTGCCCGGAATAGTTCTATCCTTGATCTTAACATATTTTGTCCCGCCAATATTTGTGGGGATAGCTTTCGACTCCGGCGGTGTTGCTTCAGGAACCATGACTGCTACCTTTATTTTGCCGTTTGCCCAAGGGGCAGCAGAGCGTATTCCGGCGGCTAATGTGATGACAGATGCTTTCGGGGTGATTTCACTCGTCGCCATAACACCCTTGATTGCTTTACAAATCCTGGGACTGATTTATAAACTGAAGCTTAGGAAAGCTGAAAAATTGCTGCGCTTTAAGAAATTAGAGGAGGCAATTCAGAATGCAAAAAAATAGTATTTTCTATGAAAATAGTCTTGTGTTCATCATCGTCAAGCAAGGAGCAGGTAACAGAGTTTTAGAATATCTTGTGGAACTGGGCATCCGGGGTGCCACGGTATTTCAGGCTTTGGGAACACCTCCGAACCATATTCTGAAAATGCTCGAGTTAGTAGATGTACGCCAAGAGGTCATTATGATAGCCTTGCCCGCCTGCCAGGAAAAGGAATTGGCTGCGAAGCTGACATCCAAGTTTCATTTTGATCATCCGGGTAAAGGAATCATTTTTATTCTTGCTCTTTCCGCTGTATATGGCTGCCGCCGCTTTATGCAGGAATTTCCTCAGGCGGCTGAACCGGAAATAATCTCGTCAACCCTGCAGGGGGTCATGACAATTGTAGATAAAGGCCAGGCCGACAAAGTTTTAGATTATGCCGAAGAACAAGGGTTTTTAAGAGGGATTGTGATTGGTGGCCATAGCTCTGCGGATAAGTCAAATAAATTTCTGGATTTGCTGATTGAATCTGAAAAAGAGATTATCTTGATTTTTGCAAAGCAGGCTCAGGCTCACCGGCTTGCTCTGCTGCTTACCGAATATCTTGATCTGAAAAAAGCCAATAGCGGAATTTTGGCTATACTTAATGTGCAGCACTCGGTTGGTATTCTCCAGGCACCAGAAATTAGCCGTGAGGAAATAGAACCTGCTAAGGTAGAGAATAAACCCGGCTACTCAGCGATCTTGGCAATTGTGGAAAAAAACAGGGATGAGGCGGTCATTCGCAGTGCGGAACTGGCCGGTTCAACCGGAGGAACCATCATTCACGCCAGGGGTTCGTGTCTTTGTGAGAGAAAAAACATCTTTTTCCGGGCGGTTGAACCGGAACGCGAAGTTGTCTTGATCATCGCCAAAGATGAGAAGGTAAGGGATATATGCTCCAGGATTAATGAAGATCTGCAGTTGACTGAGCCGGGAAAAGGAATTCTTCTGGTATTTCCGCTCGCCTGTGCAGTTGGGTTAGTGAAGGAATAACTAAAATTGTCAATTCCAGGATCTGTTTTTTGTTGACAATAACATCCAGTAAACATCCACCAGGCAGATTATTTTTAGGAAATGCTTGGTGGAAGCCCATTGAGGTTAGTTTGGAAGGCAGTATACTAAAACCATGTATTTCATGTCAAAAATACCGGCCGCTGTAAAGAATTGCTTACCGAAGGTGCTCAGGTACTGGTTCAAAAGAGCAATCGGCCGGGCAGAAAAACCAAATATGATTTAATAGCTGTCTGGAAAGGCTGCTCCCGGCTTATTAACATGGATAGTCAAGCCCCTAATACTATTTTTAGGGAATGGCTGTCAGGGGTAGAACGGCTCTCTGAGATTTTAGTAAAGAGGAGCCGTTTTTGTTTTAGTCGCAATTAAACATGCCAAAGCGGAATGAATATTCCATGAATACGCTGCTACTGTAGGTGCCGGGCAAAAGGGTAATGGGTCGGCTTAGACCTGATTAACAAACAATTCGACTCATGTTTGTTTGCTTGCGATAATTAAATCAGGAAATTATTAATGTATAATAAAAAACACAAGATTAGGAATATTTACAACATTAAAATACTTAATATATGTTAATTTGTCCTTTTATTTATGCGACCTGTCTCACATTAAATTCGGCAGGATAGGTTGCCAAGTCGATTCTATGTAACAGGCTCAGATGCCAACATTTTTGAGGGTTACTGTTATCAAGTATAAAGCTAAGCTGCTATTGGAGTTGCTTGGAGCTCAATATCCGAAAGAATAGAAGGCTTGATTACGGCAACTTGTGCATACAAGTGCTGTTCACAGGGGCAAAAGTTGCTTGCCAAGACCAATTTTTTTTACTGCAGTATCTGGCATTCTCAATCTTATGGCCAACAAGGATTCTCTTAAAGGTACGTTACACAGTAGTTTGGCGGGCATAAATAATCTTCCAAGCCTTGGAGCCGCGAGGTGTAGGAGTAAATAGTCGTAAACCACAATTAGGTTTGGGGTAAACAACACGCCCATATTTACTGGGAGAACATTCTTGAGACTTAGGACATTGGCTTTTATCTTTGTAATGAGAGCAACGCCACTTAATCCGACACCTGTTTTGATTAAAAACCTAATTGAGCATGGGTAAACCAGAAATACAGATAGGAACCCTATTGTCATTGGCAGTAAGTGGTTCGGAATTGGTTATAAATTGAGGGGCAAATCTATGTTTGTTAAGTCCCAATTATAGAAATATTCCTTGTTTTTTAGCTATTGAAGTTGGGGAGTAAGTTTGGGGGTGATCCAATTTATCAAGAATAGAACCAGTTGATATGAATGAATTGAAACTATCCGAGAATCTACAGCAAAAGCGAGGAGGTGATAACGGGAACCAATATTGTTTTTGGCCATATTTCGCATTTGGACAAGGTCGTTTATGAGAAAAGGTTTTGACTCAATGTTGAAAGTTTCAGGCGAACTTGGATATGGACAATTTGTATACAGAAAGCGACCCTGTCCAGGATAAACCGTTGTGTTTTAGCAATATTCCTAAATATTAATAATGAGAGGAGACCTTATGAACAAGGAACTGGAAAGAGTTTTTTCGTGCCTAGACAAAGATTATCTGGTTGATTTAGCATGTTCCATTACAGATATTCAAAGCCCCACCGGTTATGAAGCTGATATGGCAAAATATTTTCACGGTGTTTTGAAAGAGCTGGGGATGCGCTCTCATTTACAAGAGATCTCTCCGGGAAGATATAATTCTGTCGGTTTGTTGGAGGGAAAGGGTACTGGTCCCCGGTTAATGTTTAACGGTCATATGGATACATCTTTCTCTGGTACCGAAGACTTTCTAGATGGCGGCGGCGACGGGTATTCTCCCAAATCCCAAGTCATTGACGGAGAATGGATTTACGGAATGGGTGTTTACAATATGAAAAGTGCGCTTGCTGCTTACTGCTCGGCTGTTCATACCATTCAGAAGGCGGGGGTTAAGTTAAATGGCGATATCGTGATCGCAGCTGTCTCCGGTGAGATCGAAAAAGTACCTTATGGCAGGGACAGCGGTGATCTTTATCAAGGATATGGGGTAGGAACGAAGTATCTCGTTGCCCATGGGGTAACCGCCGATATGGCCATAATCGGGGAACCAACGAGAATGCGTGTGTCAATCGGTCATCCGGGAAGTCTATGGGTGCGGATCGGGTGTTCCGGTACTTTGGCACATACCGCCTTTGTAGAACGAGCGGTAAATGCCATTGAAAGAATGTTGCCCGTTATTAATGCCGTACGTGAATGGATTCCCAAATATCGCGAAGAAAATAGAATGCCTGAATTTGACGGACTGATGCCGAACGTCAACATGTCCTGTATCGAAGGCGGTTACCCTTGGCGTCTATCCCGCACCCCAGCATATTGTAATCTTTATCTTGATGTGCGTATTCCCCCCAAGCTTACCGCTATGAAAGTGCTGCGCATGATTCAAGAGGTAGTATGGAGTGCAGCCCCGGAAGGTGAGCGTTTTGAAGTTGATCTTTTCTCCAGCAACCCTGCCACCTATGTTTCGAAAGATACTCAGGTGGTGCAAGAAATAGAAAAAGCCCATGAGCTTGTAGTCGGCAAAAAACCTGAACACGTTGTTCTTAATTGGTACAGCGATGCTACTTTTCTTAACGCTGCTGATATTCCAACCGTAATTTATGGCCCTGCCGGGCGCATCCGTACCGGCGGCTCGGGGTGGTCGATAAAAGAGGGCGAGCATCAAAGCATTAGCGATTTAATTCAATGCACCCAAGTTTATATTTCAACTTTGCTTTCTATTTGTGGTAGGGATTAGTTGAGCAAGTGTGGAAAAAATTAAGGTATTTTTATGTAAGGAGGAGAGTTAATTATGAAAAATAAAAAGCCCTGGTTGATTATATTGCTCATTGCTATCTTTTTAATAGCCAATACTGTTGGCTGCTCAAAAGAAACCGTGCAACCATCAGGTGAAACAAATGGACAAGAAGAGATAGAAACGATTACGTTAGAGATTATCAGCGCCTTTGAAAGGGGCTCAGCAACGGCTTGGTACGTGGAGCCGTTTATCAAGCGAGTTGAAGAAAAGTCTGACGGCCATCTAAAAATAAGGTGGGTTGGCGGACCAGAGGTTATGGCCGCCTCAGACCAGGCGGAAGCGGTAATGAGGGGAACGATGGATATGGCCATCGGGGTATTTTCCTATTATGGAGATATCCTGCCTGGAGCAGAAGCTTTTGACCTGACCGAGTATACCCCATCTGAAGAAAGAGAAAACGGTGCCTACGAGCTACTAGAAGAGGTTCATAAGCAGATTAACTGTCAATACCTCGGAAAGATTAGCAGTGGGAGGAATTTCTTCTTGCTTTCGAATAAAAAAATCGAAAATCTTAATGATTTTAATGGTTTGAAGTTTCGGGCCTCTCCGACTACTAGTGACTTTATGGAAAAGTTAGGTATTGTTCCAGTAATGCAGCCATGGAGTGAAACTTACTCCGCTCTGGAAACGGGAATGGTTGTTGGTGTTGGTGGACCGCTTACTTCATTCGCTTCTTATTCGCTCCAAGAGGTTGTGGATTATTTAATTGTGCATGGATTCTATGATACTACTCACTCCCTGATCGTAAACCAGAAAGTTTGGGATTCATTACCCGAATATCATCAAAATGTGTTACACGAAGTGATGGTTGAGTGGGAGCCCTATGCCAGGGAGTATGAACAAAAAGCACAGGAAGAGGTAATCAAGAGCTTTGTCGAGCAGGGAATGGAACTGATCGAACTTCCCGACGCTATTGCGCAAGAGTATCTGAAACTTGCTTCTGATGCGGCTTGGGAAATGGTAAAAGACAGGTTGGATGATGCGACCTACCAACGGTATGTAGACGTCTTAAGGAAATAGTATTTTAAGTAGAATAGAAGGGATGCCGCAAGTGGTATAAATTTTGGAAATCTCCGGCATCCTTCTATTCCAACTGAAAGGAAGCAAGAAGAGCATGAACATAATGAACATATTTAAAGCCTTAGGCCGAAAATTAGACTATATAAATGCGTTCTTTGCGAAAATCTCCGCAGTCTTAGCTACATTTATTGTCATTTCTATTTCACTGGAGGTTTTCATGCGAGCAGCTTTTAACCAACCGATTAGGTATATTATTGAAATCAATGAAATTATCGTTCTGTATATTACCTTTTTAAGCGCTGCGTATCTTTTAAGGAATGATAGCCATGTTTGTGTCGACCTTTTGCTTAACAGGCTGAAAATAAAACACTCGGCCTTATTAAATTGTATCACTTCAATTTTTGCTGCTATAGCCTGTCTAATTGTAACCTGGTTCGGATTTATAGTGAGCCACCTTCATTATAGCAAAGGGTTTATCGTGCAGGGAACGATCTTCCCCCGGGTGATCGTCACAATTATTGTTCCTATTGGTTGTCTTTTGCTAACTTTTGAATTTATTCGCCGAGCCTATCGAAATTATACCCTATATAAGAATCAGGAAAAGCAATAATGGCAAGTAACAAAATTAGTATTAGGAGGAGTAAATAATGGAATGGTGGCTGATTGTGTCCTTATTTATTGGCGGCCTGCTCTTTTTAATGGGTATCGGCGTTCCGGTTGCTTTTTGTTTTTTACTAGTTAACCTCATCGGTATTTACATTTTTTGGGGTCCAGCCGGGCTTGAACAGTTAGTGATAGGGATGTCCGGGTCGGTAGCCACTTCCTCCTATCTGCCCTTGGTGACATTTGTTCTAATGGGAGCAATCATGTCACATACCGGGATGGTAACACAGATAGTGGATGCCCTTGATAAGTGGCTTGGTAGAATCCCCGGCCGGTTAACTCTTTTGACCGTTCTTTCCGGAACAATTTTAAGCACTGTCAGCGGCTCCAGTATGGCTAGCGCCAGCACCTTGACGAAGGCCCTCATACCTGAGATGCACTCGCGTGGTTATCATAAATTCATGTTCCTCGGTTCTGTTCTGGGCAGCGGAGGGTTGGCGGTTATGATCCCGCCCAGCACCTTGGGTGTAATTTTAGCCTCCCTTGCTGGCATATCCATCGGCAAGTTTTTAATTGCAATTATCATACCGGGCTTCCTTATGGCTTTTTTCTATCTTACATATATTCTCACGATATGTAAGATTAAGCCTTCTTTGGCCCCCCCTTACGATGTGCCCAATATTCCTTTGCGAGAAAAAATAACTGCGCTTGTAGTTCATATTCTCCCTTTGGGAGGGATTGTTTTTCTTGTTGTAGGGGTTATATTCTTAGGGCTGGCAACCCCGACGGAAGCAGCTAGTCTCGGTGCTTTGGGAACAATTGTTCTAGCCTTCTTATATCGTAAACTTAGCTGGGAGCTCTTAAAAAAATCCCTCATGGATACGGTTGAAATCGCCGGAATGTCGTTAATCATTATCACAGGTGCTTTTTCCTTTTCTCAACTTTTGGCCTATTCGGGAGCAACCGCTATACTTATTGAATCTTTAGCTTCACTCAATGCTCCTCCCGTTTTTGTTCTTATTTTAATGTTGTTTTCCGTTTTGATTTTGGGGATGTTTGTCAGCGCCGTCCCGAATATGATGATTGTTATCCCTATCTTTATGCCGGTAATCCACGCCGTTGGGTTAGACCCCTTATGGGTGGGGGTGTTGGTGTTGATCGTGATCGAGATGTCACAAACTACTCCCCCTGTTGGTATTCTTATGTATGTCGTTAAATCGGCGCTTCCGAAAGATTATGATGTTACCTCAGGCGATATTATGAAAGCCACCCTCCCCTATTTATTGTGTGACTTGGCTGCCTTGATTGTTATTATAATATTCCCGGCATTTGCTCTTTGGCTTCCTAATTTGATGCGCTAAAATGTTCTCAAGCTGCAAACTGCAAGTCGACCTGCGCAAGGCACCGCTCATTTTTGTGATGTGCTCCCCATAAAGTAGACAATAGAAATAAATACTACTGAATACAAGAAGGGGGCATATTTGTATTAAAGTTAGTAAGTTGTCCTTAAACAAATGGGTAGCAAGTGCTAATACAAATGATGGCACAGTTAATCACCGAGGACCCGGTAAATTATATGCGAGAAGGAAGGAATAAGAGCCATCTGGGTGAACCCCATATCAAAACGACAATAGATTCCCCTAATTACAGTCTGAGTCACGAATGTATCCTAGATTCACACCATTTCCGGCTTTGAAACCTAGAAAGGAGAAGATCCATGAAAAAATATAACATAGCGGTAATCCCTTTAGATGGAGTCGGTAAAGATGTGATCCCGCTGGGTGTCAAAGCAATGCAAAAGGCAGAGGAGATACTCGGCGGATTTGAACTGGATTTTCAGTACTATGATGCAGGTGTTGAATACGCAGTCAAAACAGGCAAAATGTGCGAGGATAACTTAGGCGAAGAAATTACCAAGGCTGATGCCATGTTCTGTGGTTCAGCCGGTCACTATGATGTAGAGATGTCCAAGTCTGAATATCCGGGATACAAGACCGGCATGCAGGTTCTGCAATTTTTGCGCAGTGGGATGGGCAACAGTATCGGGCTACGCCCACTAAGGCTTTTAAAAGGCATTGACTGCCCGCTAAAAAATAAGGAAGAAATTGATGTTCTGCTTGTCCGCCAGCTTGCTGAGGGTTTTTATATCCGGCCCGGGCATATGATTGGTGACGATGCTGCTTACGATACTATTGTAGTTACCCGTAAGACTACGGAAAAATTTGCAGATACCTGTTTCAGGCTGGCTCGGGGGCGTAATGGCCGCCGTCAGGATGGCAAAAAGATGGTGACCTTGGGTAATAAGCATGGAAATGTTACCTGCTTCGACTTCTATCGTAAGATTTTCACGGAGGTAAGCGCAATTATCCGGATATTGAATTGCACTTTACCCAGGTCGATGCTTTAGCTGAGCATCTGATTAAGGACCCGGACAGCTTTGATGTTATCGCCTGTGAGAATATGATTGGTGATATTATCGGCGATATCGGAGCTTATATTACCGGCGGCATGGGTGTTACTCCCACGGCAGATGTCGGCGGAGTGACTCCGCAGTTTCGTCCCAATCATGGTACATTTCCGCGGGCAGTAGGTAAGGGGTTTGCCAATCCTTTGGCCAGTATTCTTACCGCCAGCCTGCTCTTAGACACCATTGGCAATGACTGTGGGGATGATAATTTACGCCTGGGCGCTAAGCTCATCCAGAAAGCTGTGGAATATAATCTCTCCACCGGCGGACCCAAAACAAAAGATTTAGGCGGCAATGCCGGTACTTTTGAGGCGGCTGAAGCAGTATTCAAAGCAATGCAAATTGTAAAAATCTGATAGAACAGCTTATCAATCTGATACAAAGGAGAAGGATGAAATGGTTAAAATTGAACATAATGTTCGCTATCAGGGCAGACCTTCTAAGGAGGAAATGCAGCGCCGTTGGGATTTGGCCAAGAAATTCATGCAGGAGCGTGGGTTAGATTACCTCGTTACTCAATGCAATGACTGGGTGCTCTGCCAATATGTTCGCTGGTTTGCCGAAGTGCGCTCACTCCATTACACCTACCTGCTTTTCGATAAAGACGGGGAGATGACTATGATCAGTCACGGAGCTGCAGGCGGCAAAGCCGTGCCCTGGGAAGTTGGTCTGACCAATAATATCGCTATCCCTGTTTTCAATAATGCTTGCTACGCCGATTCCTTTGCAGCGGAAAAAGCCGTGGAGGTTATTCGGGAAAAAGGCTGCCGGAAGCTTGGGTTTATCGGCATGAACCTGATTACGGTGGGTTTTTATAATAACCTTTTGAAAGGGTTGCCTGGAATTGAGACGGTCGATGTTACCGATGAGTTTGACTATCTGGTTGCCGTCAAATCGGAAGAAGAGCTAGGCTTCTTGCAGGATGCCTGCGACATGCACGATGCAGCAGCTTATGCAATTCCGGCCCTTGTTTATGCGGGACGCTTAGAACGTGAGTTCGGTGCAGACCTTTATCGCCTTGCTATGTTAATGGGTGCGGATGAATATCTTTCCAACATTTTTGTTT
>JBMNGP010000040.1:0-35219 GCA_050949905.1 Desulfitobacteriia bacterium
AGCGACCAACCATTAGCTCAAGGCAAGGGTGTCCACCGTGAGGTGGAATCTGAAGGAAGCCGGCGGCAAAATTCCGACCCGAGGAACACGAACAATATTAGGCGCAAAACGTGGGGTAAGACTGCTAAACAAGTTAAAGCCCAAAAGCTACACGGACATGTCAGCGTAAATGTTGCGGGCACATGGAATGAAAGTGAATCGTCTTACCGTGGGAGGCCTCACGGACAGGTGGAAACAGAGTAAGAAACCTGGTTGAAACAAGATTTATCGTGAGGAGTCAGCAGAAGCCATAATACGGAGGTGTTCTAGACACCGAAGGAAGGGCTGAACCAAAGGAGGTGTGGGTCAATGAAGGTTACCAAAAGTGGCAATTTAAAACACAGACAACTTCGCTTCGAAGACTATCTGCAAAGGGTATCTGCGGAACAGAAAGAGTATGCAGAAGTGTGTGCGTCATCGAGGATAACCGAAACCGACAGCACCAACACGAACAAACAGACGGAAGGACTGCTGGAGGAAATTCTGAATGCCGAGAATCTCAATCGAGCCTATAAACAGGTCATGAGGAACAAAGGCGCAGGTGGAATCGATGGTATGCAGGTGGATGAACTTCTACCCTTCCTGAGAGAACACAAGAAGGAACTCATAGAGTCCCTCCGGGACGGCAAATACCGTCCAAAACCCGTGCGAAGGGTAGAAATACCCAAGGAGAACGGGAAGACCAGAAAACTAGGAATCCCAACCGTCGTGGACAGACTTATCCAACAAGCGATAACTCAAGTGCTGTCCCCCATCTTTGAGAAGCAGTTCTCAGACAGCAGTTACGGTTTCCGACCGAATCGGAGTGCCCATGATGCCCTGCGGAGATGCCAAGGACATGTCACAGACGGCTATAAATACGTGGTTGACATGGACTTGGAGAAGTATTTCGACACGGTAAACCAAAGCAAGCTGATACAGATTTTATCGGAGACGATTAAAGATGGGCGGGTCATATCCTTAATCCATAAATTCTTGAAAGCAGGAGTTATGGTGGACGGGATGTTTGAAGAAAGTCCGGAAGGAGTACCGCAAGGAGGACCCCTAAGTCCCTTACTTGGGAACATTATGCTTAACGAATGCGACCACGAACTGGAAAGGCGTGGGCACCGCTTTGTCCGCTATGCGGATGACATGGTGATCTTCTGCAGAAGTAAGAAAGCAGCAAGGCGAACCCTCGACCACATCCTCCCTTATATTGAGGGAAAGTTATTCCTGAGAGTTAACAGGGAGAAAACGAAAGTATCGCATGTAAATTACGTTAAGTACCTGGGATATAGCTTCTATATCTACAGGGGAGAAGGACGGTTAAGAATCCATCCTAAAAGCATTCAGAAGCTCAAGGATAAAATCCGAGAAATTACTGGGCGTAGCAATGGGATGGGAATCGAACAACGCCGAACCAGAGTTAACCAAGTAGTACGTGGCTGGACAAATTACTTCAAACTGGCGGACGCAAAGAGTCTGCTCATGAAGCTTGATGAGTGGCTGAGAAGCCGTATAAGAATGGTGACTTGGAAACGATGGAAGAAAATCCGAACACGCTTCGAAAGTCTGAAGAAATTAGGCGTAAGCGAAGAGCAAGCATGGATGTGGGCGAATACAAGAAAAGGCTATTGGCGTACTGCCCATAGCCCCATCTTGACAAAAGCCCTATCCAACGAGCGATTTAAGCGGATTGGATACCTCAGTTTTACGGAATGTTATTCTGCGAAGTAACGTGTAAACTTTGGAAGCGCCGTATACCGAACGGTACGTACGGTGCTGTGGGAGGTCGGCTGGCCAAATAATGGTCAGTCTCCTACCCGATTACAAAAATTCATGAAACGGAGGTATTTCAAATGAAAGAGATATGGAATTGGATACAGCTGGCCATTGCCGCTGTCGGTGCTTTTCTCGGGTGGTTTCTCGGCGGGCTGGACGGATTCCTCTATGCGCTCATAGCATTTGTGGCCATAGATTACGTGACCGGAGTGCTCTGTGCCATTATTGATAAAAAGCTATCCAGCGAAATCGGCGCAAAAGGCATCTTCAAAAAGGTACTTATTTTTGCATTGGTGGGTGTAGCCCATATCCTTGATACGCAGATACTTGGCAGCACCGGGGACAGCGGTGGTGTCCTACGGACAGCAGTAATCTTCTTCTACCTTGAGCAACGAGGGTGTTTCTATTTTAGAGAATGCCGCTCATATAGGGCTGCCCATACCCGAAAAACTCAAGGATGTTCTAAAACAGCTGCATGGTCGTGATCAAGAACCCAGTAAGCCGGGTGATGGAAAATGATTGATTTAACTAAAGCATCAACCGTGTTTATCGGCAGGCGCGGCGAACACAACTTCCGCCACCTTGAGTTTGATGTTTCCAGCTTGCTGGATGGCACATACCCTGGAGCCGCCTTAACTGCTATATACAAGCGACCTGATGGTATTGCCTATCCCGTGATCACTACCTATGCTGATGAAGTCCTCACATGGTCGCCCGGTGCAACGGACACACTGGTCGTCGGTGTCGGTCAGTTGGAGATAAGAGTTACTTACGGCGACGTGGTCGGAAAAAGCGTTCGGGTATTGACCATAGTTGAGGAGGCTCTTGTTGATGATATAGCCGAGCCACCCGAGCCGCCTGCCCAGGAATGGCTCAATCAGGTGCTTTCTGCTTTGGCTGAGTTGGATATTGATGAGATAAATAACCTGCTTAATCTCACTTATAACTTGTTAAATGACAATTTGCACTGCTAAATACCACGCATGATTTGGTTGCTGCCGCAAACGCCGTAATCGGTAGCACACACAATCTCTTAGTCAATACGGACGCTAAGCTCAACGATACTCACAATCTGCTCGCAGATACCCGTGACACCCTTTACATGCGTACCGGAATACTCCTCAACCATCTGCACCCGATAGAAACTGCTACTGCACCGGATATGATCAGCCGAAGAGCGTCCATTACTTTCACGAGTATAGCGGCAGGCAACAACGTAGTGGTTGGTGCGGTAACATATACCTTCGTTAACGCTTTGGGTAGCCCTGCCCCAAACAATGTACAGGTGTTAATCCAAGACACACTTCGAGATACCGTTAAGATCATTGCCAAAGCCATAAGAGGAATCGAAGATGAAACGAACATTGTTTATGGAGCTGACACAAACCCGAATCCGGCATGCACGGCATATTGGACGAGTCAGAGGTTTTCCATTGGTGACACTACGGTAGCACCCGGCGAAAGCCTGTTTTTATTGGAAAAGGCTGAGAATGCAACTGCCGCTTTGACCTTAACTTCTACTGCGACAGCAAGTATCAACTCCTTTACTCGCGCACCGCATGTGAGATATGTCATGTCCGGTAACGTCTCCGGTGCGGGCGGCACCAATAGCGTCAGAGGGCCTTTGCACACTGTTTTGCCTATAGACAGCGTAGTCATCGGCGGACAAAGCGGTCTTTTGTCGCCGGCGTCCTACGACTGCCATTTGGTAACCCTTTGCCGCCAGTCGGATACGAGCGAGAAAGAGTTTGACTTATACATTTCGAACGATGAACAGAATTTCACCAGGATATGCCGAAGCACACCCATTGGCAATGACAGCAGCAATGAAGCTCAACATATTCAAATCGCTATGCGGCAAGCCAGAGTTCCCGCCGGATACGGCTTGTATGTCTGCATGGGGAGCAATGGCACATCATCAACCGCATATTGCGATCTGAAGTTTACCTACCATCTGTATCCCACTTCTCTTACGACAGACATAAACGCTTGAATTGTGAGGTGACTAAGAATGAATTTGCAAAAGTTAATACTAACAAATAACGCCTGCTATAAAGCAGGTAAAACGATAATCCCTAAAGGAATTATGGTGCATTCCACCGGGGCAAATAATCCGTGGCTGAAACGCTATGTCGGCCCTGACGACGGATTGCTTGGGAAGAACCAGTACAATAACCACTGGAACCAAGATAAGCCCGGAGGACGGCAGGTCTGTGTTCATGCCTTCATCGGAAAGCTGGCGAACGGAACAGTTGCCACGTATCAGACGCTTCCGTGGAATCATCGAGGTTGGCATGGCGGCTCCGGTTCAAAAGGCTCAGTCAACGATACTCATATCAGTTTTGAAATTTGTGAAGATGGATTGACCGATGCTGCCTACTTCAATGCTGTGTATAAAGAAGCAACTGAATTATGCGCCTATCTTTGCAAAGAGTACAAGCTCGACCCAATGGCAGATGGCGTGATCATTGGGCATTACGAAGGGCATAAGCGCGGTATCGCCAGTAACCATGCCGACCCCGGGCACTGGTTTCCTAAACACGGGAAGTCAATGGATACTTTCCGTGCCGAAGTTAAAAAGTTGCTGTCAGCAATAGAAGCGCCTACCTCCACCGATCCAAAGAAACTGTACCGAGTTCAAGTCGGTGCATACTCTGTCAAAGCAAATGCTGACGCCATGCTCAAGAAAGTTAAGGCGGCAGGATTTAAGGATGCTTTCATTAAATATTCGTGATAACTATTATCATGCCCGCGGAGCGTAAAAACTCTGCGGGCTTTTTTTATTTATAGGTGTATAAAACGCTCCACTTTTCTCCGTATAGCGAGGAGGTGGTTTCTCGTGTTCAATGAACAGAAACTTGAGTTAATGCGTTGCCCTATTGGCGAAGGGCTGAAAATCGATGGTGAAGTGAACGCTACTCCGCATGAGCAAATGCAGCGCGAAGTTGATTATGTGAGAGCACAGCAAATACTCACTTCTATGCTTGAGAAAGATTTAATTACCTTGTCGGAATTCAACAAGATAACCGAATTAAATCGCAAAACTTTCTCGCCGCTATTAGCCGAGATTATGCCTTGAAATCGTTGATATAACTTCGTTTCAGAGGTAATATGTCACACTGACTAAGGAGGTGAGAATTTGAAAAAGGTAACGAAAATTGCTCAAAACACGGCCAATTTAACCGAACAGACTAAGTTGCGGGTTGCGGCCTACTGCCGTGTATCTACCGACAGCGATGAACAACTCGAAAGTCTGGATGCTCAAATAAAGCATTATGAATCCTACGTCAATGCAAATCCTGAGTGGGAGTTCGCCGGGCTCTATTATGATGAGGGCATCTCCGGAACAAAAAAGGAAAAGCGGCCTGAATTGCTTCGAATGATTGCAGACTGTGAAGACAGAAAAATAGACCTCATTGTAACGAAGTCTATCAGCAGATTTGCTCGAAATACAACCGATTGTCTTGAACTGGTCAGAAAGCTACTTGACCTTGATGTTTTCATTTATTTTGAGAAAGAAAATATTAACACCGGGTCAATGGAAAGCGAACTCATGCTGTCAATCCTGTCTGGACTGGCCGAAAGCGAATCGGTCTCCATCTCCGAGAACAACAAATGGTCGATTAAGCGCAGATTCCAAAATGGTACATATAAAATATCTTATCCGCCTTACGGCTACGACAATGTGGATGGAGAAATGGTTATCAATAAGTCTCAAGCTAAAATTGTCCGCTTCATCTTTGCCGAGATTTTGTCCGGCAAGGGTACCCACAAAATTGCTAATGAGTTGAACAGACGAAAGGTACCGACCAAAAAAGGCGGTCGTTGGACATCAACGACTATACGCGGGATGGTTAGTAATGAAAAGTACACAGGTGATGTCATTTTTCAAAAGACCTATACTGATGAGTACTTCAACCGCCATAACAACAATGGAGAAAAAGACCAATATCTAATTCGAAATCATCACGAGCCGATTATCAGTCATGAGGATTTTGAGGACCGCACAGGATATTATTGATCAGCGTGCTAAGGAAAAGGGGCTGGAAAAGCAAAACACAAAGTATCAGAACCGTTATCCCTTTTCAGGCAAAATCATCTGCGGCCAGTGCGGTGGCACATTTAAACGCAGAAGTCACTCAAGCGGAAGACATCGAATTGCTTGGTGCTGCTCCACTCATATTGCAGACATCAAGAAATGCTCTATGAAATATGTGCCGGAGTCCGATTTCGAATACGCATTTGTCACCATGATGAACAAGCTCATTTTCGGACATGCGGTTGTTCTAAAACCATTGTTAGTCAGTCTGCGTGGGATGAGTTCCGATGATACTCTGGAGAGCATTCAGGCGATTGACAAGAAACTCGAAGAAAATGTGGAACAGCGAAATGTACTGGTTGGGCTAATGACCAAAAAATATCTTGAGCCTGCCGTTTACAATAAGAGCAATAATGAATTGTTGCAAGAGGCAGAACGCCTGCGCCGCCAAAAAGAATCCATAACGCGATTCTTGAATAATGACTTCCAAAACCTAAGTGAGGTCAGCGCTCTGCTGCAATATGCTACCAAAGCATCAATGCTGGAGGGCTTTGACGGTGAATTGTTTGCCCGTTTTGTGGAGAGGGTTCTTGTTTATTCACGAGCGGAAATTGGATTCGAATTAAAATGCGGCATTACGCTAAAAGAAAGGTTGGTGAGGATAAATGAGCCATACACCATTTGGCTACCGTATTGAAAACGGAAAAGCCGTAATTGATAAAGAGGCTGCAGAGCAGATTAAAACATTATTTCAATCTTACCTGAGCGGCGATTCCTTGGCTACGGCCGCAAAGAAAGCAGGTATTAAAGCTTTCCATTCCGGTATCGGCAGGATGCTACGAAATACCCGATACCTCGGTGATGAGTTTTATCCGCCGATTATTGACAAAGACACTTTCAACACTGCCGAGGCGGAACGAATTATGCGGGCGGAAAGACTCGGCCGTACCAAAAAGTCCAAACAAGTAAAGGAGGTCGTCTATCCTACCACCTTTCGCATGAAAGAAGGAACAGAGGAACTCGACGACCCCTTCGGGCAGGCGGAATACGCCTACAGTTTAATTGAAATGGAGGTGAACAAGAATGGCAGTCAGTAAAAATGTCACCGTGATTCCGGCAAGGAAGCATACTCGCAAGAGCAAGGACGAGGAAAAACCGAAACTCCGCGTTGCTGCTTACTGCCGTGTTTCCACAGACAGCGAGGAGCAGGCTACCAGCTATGACACACAGATTGAGCATTACACCGCCTACATACAAGGGCACCCCGACTGGATGCTGGCGGGAATATTTGCGGACGACGGTATTTCCGGTACCAATACTAAGAAGCGTGAAGAATTCAACCGCATGATTGACGAGTGTATGGCCGGTAATATCGATATGATCATTACAAAGTCCATCAGCCGCTTTGCGCGAAACACGCTGGACTGTTTGAAGTATATCCGCCAACTAAAGGACAAGAACATTCCGGTCTATTTTGAGAAAGAAAACATAAACACCATGGATTCCAAGGGCGAGGTTATGCTCACAATTATGGCATCCCTTGCGCAGCAGGAAAGCCAGTCCTTAAGTCAGAATGTGAAGCTGGGTTTGCAGTATCGTTACCAACAAGGTGAAATACAAGTCAACTGCGCACGGTTCCTCGGTTATACCAAGGATGAGAATAAGCGCCTTGTGGTTGTACCCGAAGAAGCCGAAATCGTAAAGCGCATTTATCGAGAATACCTTGAGGGTGCAAGTATGCTGAAGATTGCCCGGGGGTTAGAGGCCGACGGTATCCTGAACGGTGCAGGCAATGAGCGCTGGCACACCAGTAACATTAATAATATTCTGCGAAACGAAAAGTACATCGGAGATGCGCTCTTGCAGAAAACCTACACGGTTGATTTTCTTACAAAAAAGCGGGTTAAGAACAACGGTATCGTTCCGCAGTACTATGTAGAGAACAGCCATGAAGCCATCATCCCGCGTGAAGTTTTCATGCAGGTGCAGGAAGAGCTTATCCGCCGCCGTATTGTCCACACAAGCCCGAACGGAAAGACCAGAACCTTTAGCAGCAACCACGTCTTTGCTCAGATAATCATCTGCGGCAAATGCGGTGAGGTTTTTCGCAGGGTACATTGGAACAACAGAGGTAAAAAGTCCATCGTCTGGCGCTGTGTCAGCCGGTTAGAAAACACCGGCCTATTCTGCGATGCTCGCACGGTACTGGAGAGCACCATTGAGCAAGTGCTGGTCACCGCTATCAATCAGACACTCTGCGACAAGGACTCTTTCCTCACTACTCTACGGGACAACATCGCCACCGTCATAAATCGAGAAAGCGACAAGGCCTTGGCGGATATCGATAAGCGGCTGGAGGAACTGCAAACGGAGCTTCTGAAGCTGGCCACCTCCAATGCGGATTATGATAAAGTTGGCGATGAGATTCACCGCCTGCGTGACCAAAAGCAGAAGCTGCTGCTTGAAAGCGCTAACCGTGATGAACTCAAAAAGCGGATTGCTGATATGAGCACATTCCTAAAGAAGCAATCCACCGCTCTTACCAAATACGATGAGCAGCTTGTCCGGCGGTTGATTGAAAAGGTTACAGTCTACGAGGACAAATTTACTGTGGAATTTAAGTCCGGCTTAACGGTGGATGTGAATGAATAGAGTAAAAACGAGCAAGGCACTCTATGAAACATAGAGTGTCTTGCTCTTATTAGTGCGCCACGCATGGCGATTAACTTGACGGTGAAAGTCCGTTATGGGGGTATGTAGCGACCAACCATTAGCTCAAGGCAAGGGTGTCCACCGTGAGGTGGAATCTGAAGGAAGCCGGCGGCAAAATTCCGACCCGAGGAACACGAACAATATTAGGCGCAAAACGTGGGGTAAGACTGCTAAACAAGTTAAAGCCCAAAAGCTACACGGACATGTCAGCGTAAATGTTGCGGGCACATGGAATGAAAGTGAATCGTCTTACCGTGGGAGGCCTCACGGACAGGTGGAAACAGAGTAAGAAACCTGGTTGAAACAAGATTTATCGTGAGGAGTCAGCAGAAGCCATAATACGGAGGTGTTCTAGACACCGAAGGAAGGGCTGAACCAAAGGAGGTGTGGGTCAATGAAGGTTACCAAAAGTGGCAATTTAAAACACAGACAACTTCGCTTCGAAGACTATCTGCAAAGGGTATCTGCGGAACAGAAAGAGTATGCAGAAGTGTGTGCGTCATCGAGGATAACCGAAACCGACAGCACCAACACGAACAAACAGACGGAAGGACTGCTGGAGGAAATTCTGAATGCCGAGAATCTCAATCGAGCCTATAAACAGGTCATGAGGAACAAAGGCGCAGGTGGAATCGATGGTATGCAGGTGGATGAACTTCTACCCTTCCTGAGAGAACACAAGAAGGAACTCATAGAGTCCCTCCGGGACGGCAAATACCGTCCAAAACCCGTGCGAAGGGTAGAAATACCCAAGGAGAACGGGAAGACCAGAAAACTAGGAATCCCAACCGTCGTGGACAGACTTATCCAACAAGCGATAACTCAAGTGCTGTCCCCCATCTTTGAGAAGCAGTTCTCAGACAGCAGTTACGGTTTCCGACCGAATCGGAGTGCCCATGATGCCCTGCGGAGATGCCAAGGACATGTCACAGACGGCTATAAATACGTGGTTGACATGGACTTGGAGAAGTATTTCGACACGGTAAACCAAAGCAAGCTGATACAGATTTTATCGGAGACGATTAAAGATGGGCGGGTCATATCCTTAATCCATAAATTCTTGAAAGCAGGAGTTATGGTGGACGGGATGTTTGAAGAAAGTCCGGAAGGAGTACCGCAAGGAGGACCCCTAAGTCCCTTACTTGGGAACATTATGCTTAACGAATGCGACCACGAACTGGAAAGGCGTGGGCACCGCTTTGTCCGCTATGCGGATGACATGGTGATCTTCTGCAGAAGTAAGAAAGCAGCAAGGCGAACCCTCGACCACATCCTCCCTTATATTGAGGGAAAGTTATTCCTGAGAGTTAACAGGGAGAAAACGAAAGTATCGCATGTAAATTACGTTAAGTACCTGGGATATAGCTTCTATATCTACAGGGGAGAAGGACGGTTAAGAATCCATCCTAAAAGCATTCAGAAGCTCAAGGATAAAATCCGAGAAATTACTGGGCGTAGCAATGGGATGGGAATCGAACAACGCCGAACCAGAGTTAACCAAGTAGTACGTGGCTGGACAAATTACTTCAAACTGGCGGACGCAAAGAGTCTGCTCATGAAGCTTGATGAGTGGCTGAGAAGCCGTATAAGAATGGTGACTTGGAAACGATGGAAGAAAATCCGAACACGCTTCGAAAGTCTGAAGAAATTAGGCGTAAGCGAAGAGCAAGCATGGATGTGGGCGAATACAAGAAAAGGCTATTGGCGTACTGCCCATAGCCCCATCTTGACAAAAGCCCTATCCAACGAGCGATTTAAGCGGATTGGATACCTCAGTTTTACGGAATGTTATTCTGCGAAGTAACGTGTAAACTTTGGAAGCGCCGTATACCGAACGGTACGTACGGTGCTGTGGGAGGTCGGCTGGCCAAATAATGGTCAGTCTCCTACCCGATTTTATTAATCCAAGGGGATGGATCATGAAAAAAAATATTTCCTTAGAAGAAGCCCAAGGACTGATAATGGAACATTGTTCACCTCCCAAAACTGAAGATGTCGCACTCCAGGACTCCTTAGGGAGGGTGTTGGCTAAAGATATTAAAGCAGAGGAAAATATTCCGCCTTTTGCCCGTTCTCCTTATGACGGCTATGTGGTAAGGGCTGAAGATACTCGCGGAGCTTCACAAGACCGTCCGGTAAGCTTAGAGGTTATTGAAGAAGTGCCTGCCGGGTATGCACCGAAGAAAAAAATTACTCCCGGAACAGCCGTTAAGATTCTCACCGGCGCACCGATTCCGGAAGGCGGAGATGCCGTTATCAAGTTTGAAGAAACTGTCGCCCAGGGTAACCGAGTTTCCGTTTTTGCCGCTCTTAGGGCAGATGAAAATATCGTACCTGCCGGGGAAGATGTAGCCAAGGGTGATGTTATTGCCTGCCGGGGTACGGTTGTCAGCCCTCCTCTGCTGGGCTTAATGGCTTCTTTAGGCTTCACCAGGGTACCGGTTTACCAACCCCCCAGAATTGCGCTAATCAGTACCGGGGATGAACTCCTGGATATTCATGAACCGCTGCAGCCCGGCAAGATCCGCAACAGCAACAGTTATACCCTGGCTGCTTACTGCCGGGAGATTGGGGCTCAGCCGCTGATTATGGGCACACCGGGGGATAAAGTCGAAGAAGTTGCCTTAAAGCTTCAGGAGGGTTTGGAACAGGCCGACATGGTCATCACCACGGGCGGTGTCTCGGTGGGCGACTATGATGTACTGGGCGAGGCAGTGGAATATATTGGGGCTCAGACCCTTTACTGGAAAATTGACATTAAACCCGGAGCTCCTAATCTTACAGCGGTTAAAGAAGGAAAAGTAATTTTAAGCCTTTCGGGCAACCCGGCTTCAGCTCTGGTTATTTTTCATCTTTTGGGAGTGCCGTTTCTCAAAAAACTGGCAGGCAGGGCCGATTATCTGCACGCCCGCATCGCCGTAACTTTGTTAAACGGTTTCCGTAAAGCAAGCCCTAGAAGGAGATTTTTACGGGGTAAGCTGAGGATAGAAAAAGATAAGGCCTTTATGGAGATTACCGGTGAACAAGGAAATGGGGTTCTGCGTTCCATGATCGGCTGTGATCTCCTGGCCGAAATACCGGCCGGAAGCGGGCCTTTAGAGGCCGGCAGCCAGCTTTCTGCCTATTTAATAAAATAAATCTTTGCTCTTGCTGCCAACAATCGCCTTAAATTAGCAAGACATATCGCAAAAGCAACTGGATTATAGGCAGCTTTTAATAACAAGAGACAGTGAGGGGTAAGCATGAAAAAAGTCAGTGTTCAGGATGCCGTAGGCCTTACGCTATGCCACGATATAACCAAAGTAGTTCCCGGAGAATTTAAAGGGAGGGCTTTCCGCAGAGGCCACGTTATTAGGCCCGAAGATGTGGAAGAGCTGCGGAAATTGGGCAAAGAACATATATTTGTCTGGGAAGAGAATGCCGGCGAGATACATGAGGATGAAGCGGCTGTCCGCATAGCGCAGGCTGTCGGGGGTGCCAATATTACCTACACCCAGCCGCAGGAAGGCAAAACTTTGCTTCAGGCCACCATTCGCGGCTTATTGAAAATCAATAGTGCATTACTGAGAGAAATCAATTCGATCGAAAGTATTACCGTAACCTGCCGGCCCAACAATTATCCGGTTCACCCGGGAGATAAAGTGGCTGCCGGCCGGATTATCCCCCTGGTTATAAAAGAAGATAAGCTTAAACAGCTGGAAGAGCTTTGCCAAGCCCAAGGACCTGTTTTTCAGGTCCGGCCTTATAAAAAGCTCAAGGTCGGTATTGTTATTACCGGCAATGAAGTCTTTAAGGGCAGGGTTGAAGATAAATTCGGCCCGGTTATCAATAAAAAGCTTAAAAGTTACGAGACGGAAATTTTAGGGCAAGTATATTGTC
Organism: Desulfitobacteriia bacterium; assembly: GCA_050949905.1. Lineage (GTDB taxonomy): Bacteria > Bacillota > Desulfitobacteriia > Desulfitobacteriales > Syntrophobotulaceae > DUML01. Next base: position 12,434 of record JBMNGP010000040.1, read on the forward strand.
CGGATATTATAACTCGGCTGGATGAGGCCGTAGCCGCTTTTCTCAGGCAAAAAGCTGGCTTAATCATCTTAACCGGCGGGATGTCGGTCGATCCGGATGACCTCACACCCGGGGCTATTAAGAATTCGGGAGCGGAAGTTATTACTTACGGAGCCCCAATCCAGCCGGGGAATATGTTTATGCTTGCTTACAAAGGCCAAACAGCCTTAATCGGTGTTCCCGGCGCCGCCATATATTTTCCGACTACTGTCTTAGATGTCATTTTGCCGAGGATTTTTGCCGGGGATATCATAACCAAAGAAGATTTTATCAGGTTGGGTGAAGGCGGCTTATGCCTTGGCTGTGCAGTATGCACCTATCCAAGATGCTATTTTGGGAGGGGATAAGAGGAGATGTTAGATAATTACGGGAGGAGAATCAATTACCTGCGGGTTTCGCTTACGGATCGGTGCAACTTGAGATGTGCTTATTGCATGCCGGCCGAAGGAATTGCAAAAAGAGAACATCGGGATATTCTCTCCCTGGAGGAGATCGAGCATATTGTGCGGGCTGCAAGCAAACTGGGGATTGATAAAGTCAGGCTCACCGGGGGCGAGCCCTTAATCCGCAAAGGCCTTATCGAGCTTATCGAAAATCTGGCTAAGATTAAAGGGTTGAAAGATTTAAGCCTGACCACTAACGGTATTCTTTTGCAAAAGTATGCCCCGGACTTAAAGAAAGCCGGCCTAAACAGGGTGAATGTCAGCTTAGACAGCTTGGATAGGGAAAAGTACCGGAGGATTACGCGCTGCGGGCATTTGGATGATGTCCTGGAGGGCATCAGACTGGCCCAGGAAGTCGGCCTTACCCCGCTTAAGTTGAATATAGTTTTAATTGGGGGCTTTAATGACGATGAAATTGAAGACTTTGTCAATTTGACTTTAAAAAATAACCTGGAAGTCCGTTTTATAGAATTAATGCCTGTTGGTGAAGCCCAAACTTGGCAGAGAAGCTCCTTTATCCCTAATGAAACAGTTTTAGAGAAGGTACCGCGCTTGATTCCCTTGCCTTTTAAAGGCCACGGCACCGTAGCCAGGCTCTATAAGCTGCCGAACGGCAAGGGTAAAGTAGGGCTGATCAGCCCAATCAGCAGCCACTTCTGCTCTTACTGCAACAGAATAAGATTAACGGCTGACGGCAAACTAAAACCTTGTCTCCACTCCAATCAAGAGGTGAGTCTTAAGAATGCTCACCCTGATGAATTGCTGAGGCTTTTGTTTGAAGCGATTAAAGCTAAGCCGGCTAAGCATCATATCAGTGCTCGGGAAGCCAGCCGGACTAAGAGAAATATGAATGAGATCGGGGGCTAAAGCTATGGAAGAATTAACTCATTTCAATGCCGAAGGCCGAGCCCGGATGGTGGATGTCAGCGCTAAAGACATTACAACCCGGGTGGCTGTGGCCAGGGGAGAAATACGGATGAATCCCCGTACTTTAGCGTTGATTAAGAATAAGGGCCTGGCTAAAGGGGATGTCCTGGCGGTATCCCAGGTGGCCGGGATTCTCGGTGCCAAAAAGACTCCTGAGCTTATCCCGATGTGCCATCCCCTGCTGCTCTCGGCGGTTGATATCAGATTTATTATCAATGAAGATGACAGCAAAGTAGAAATTGAGGCAGCGGTCAAAAACTCCGGCCAGACAGGAGTTGAGATGGAAGCCCTGACTGCTGTTTCTGTCGCTGCCCTGACTATCTATGATATGTGCAAGGCCGTAGAAAAAGATATGGTTATCAGCAATATCTGCCTGGTCAGGAAAGCCGGCGGCAAAAGCGGCGAATATATCCGGAGCAAAAATTTGGCGTAGGGTCTTTGCTGCTTTGGGATTCTGTTTAAGGAAAGGAGTAAATGCCGTGGTAACTGTAGGGATTATTACAGTCAGCGACAGGGGTTCCGCGGGGAACGGGAAGACCGGGGAGGGCCTCTTATTGCCCGGATTATTAAGGAAAAAGGTTGGGAAGTAAAAGCTTCGGCCGTTATCCCTGACGAGCAGCAGATGATTGCCGGCAAACTAATTGAATTTGCGGATGAGCTTCAGCTTGATCTTATTATTACTACCGGGGGTACCGGCTTTTCTCCCAGGGATGTCACGCCGGAAGCCACTTTGACCGTGGTGGAAAAAAGGGCTCCGGGACTGGCGGAAGCCATGCGTCTGGAGAGCCTGAAAGTAACTCCGATGGCCATGTTGTCCCGGGCTGAGGCAGGTATAAGGGGCCGGTCTGTGATTATTAACCTTCCGGGAAGCCCCAAAGCGGTCAGGGAATGTCTTGCCGTGGTCATGCCGGCCTTAGGGCATGGAATTGAGATTCTCCAAGGCTTAACGGGGGACTGCGCCCGGAATCTTAAACAGTATCCACAAGCATAGAAAGTTTAAATTAACACTGAGGGTTTGAGATTAATGACATTTGATCCGGCACCTTTGTTGATATCCTTAAAAACAGCGGCAACAGCCACCATAATTACGGTTTTTTGGGGGATTGCTCTGGCCCGTTGGATGGTCTTCAGCGGCCAGGAGGATAACTATGGGTTCAAAAGGAAAGGTAAAGAGCTGGTGGACCTAATCGTAATCCTTCCCATGGTACTCCCACCGACGGTAGTAGGCTTTATCCTGCTCCTGATTTTCGGTAAAAGCGGGGTAATCGGCCGGTTTTTATACCAAGTAGGGATAACAATTGTCTTTTCCTGGCCGGCTACAGTAATAACGGCTGCCGTAGTGGCCTTGCCGCTGATGTACCGGACTACCAGAGGTGCTTTTGAGCAGATTGACAGGAATGCCCTTGATGCTGCCAGAGTGCTGGGAGCACCGGACTGGTATATTTTCTTGCGGATTATCCTGCCGGTATCCTTACCCGGCATCGGGGCAGGTATTATTCTTTCCTTTGCCAGGGCATTGGGTGAGTTTGGGGCAACGATCATGCTGGCCGGCAATATTCCCGGCAAGACCCAAACTATCCCTGTGGCGATATTTATGGCAGTGGAAAGCGGTCAAATGGGCACAGCTTACCTCTGGGTAGGAATTGTGTTGCTCATCTCGGTTAGCGCGATTCTGGCTTTGAATTATTGGACCAGGCTTGGATATAAAGGCAGTAATGAGAGTAAAGGGATGTAGGATGGTACTTAGCGTCAATATCTCTAAGAAGCTTAAAGATTACACCCTAAAGATTAACATGGAAATCAACGGCGAAACCCTTGGTTTTCTGGGAGCTTCGGGCTCGGGTAAGAGTATGACATTAAGATGCATCGCCGGCTTGGTTAAACCTGATCAGGGGAGGATAACCTTAAACGGCAGGGTGCTCTATGATTCGGCTCAGAGGATAGATTTGCCTGTTCAGGAAAGGCAGGTCGGCTTACTATTCCAAAACTACGCACTCTTTCCCAATCTCACCGTTAAAGAAAACATTACGTTCGGGCTGCGAAACCTTCCCAAGAGAGAGCAGGAAGCCAAAGCCCAGGCCAAAATGGCCATGCTGGGTCTAAGTGCCCTCCAGGACCGTTATCCCGGACAAATATCGGGAGGGGAACAACAAAGGACAGCTTTGGCCAGGACTCTGGTAACAGAACCCCGGTGCCTGCTTTTGGATGAGCCTTTTTCAGCTCTGGATAACCATATCCGCAGTCAACTGGAAAAACAACTGCTGGATAACCTGGCCGGTTTTCCGGGGCCGGTGGTCTTTGTCACCCATAACTTAAGGGAGTGTTACCGGCTCAGCAAGAAGATCATGATCATTGACCAGGGGGTGGTAGTAGCCTACGGCGACAGAGATGAAGTCTTTGTCAATCCCCGCACAGTCCAAGCGGCCAGGCTCACAGGCTGTAAGAATATCTCCCGCCTTAAGCGGTTATCTTCCGGCGGATTAGAGCCCTGGACTGGGATTGTGAGCTGGAGATCGATACGGACAGAATGGGCAATGCCACGCACTTAGGGATCAGAGAACACCAGCTCAGGCTCGTTAGTGACCCCAAGATGCCCAATACTTTCCCTGTTGGCCGGAAAGATTAAGCGAAACCCCTTTTGCCGTAGGTCTGACGTTGAAGCTTAAAGAGGAATTAGCAGGAGGCTTTCTGCAAATTTATATCTCTAAAGAAAAATACAAAGAAATACAGGATAAACCCTTGCCCTGGTTAATCCAGCTTAAACAGGAATATTTTTTCTATTTGACAAATGGGACAAGGGAAATTAGCTGATTGCAAAGTTTAAGACAGAGTGAGATGAGAAAAGATGAGTAATATTCCCATAATCAGTATAGTAGCCGCTCGCTCCGGTACAGGCAAAACTACGTTTCTGGAGAAGCTGATTGCCGAACTTACGCTAAGGGGGGTACAGGGTAGGCGCTATTAAAAGCGATGCGCACGGTTTTGCTATCGATGTACCTGGCAAAGACAGCTGGCGTTTTGCCGAGGCCGGAGCCCGCGCAACTGCTATTATAGGACCCAATAAGTTTGCTCTGATTCAGCAAACCGAGGAGAAGAGGAGTTTAGACGAAGTGGCAGCCCTGATAGAAGATGTGGACGTGATTCTGGTAGAGGGCTATAAGACTGCCGATAAGCCCAAAATTGAGGTTGTCAGAAAGGAAATCTGTCCTGAAATTATCTCTCCTTTGGAGTACTTGCTGGCGGTAGTTACAGATCTGGAGGATATTCCCGTTCCCGTACCGGTTTTGGCTTTGGATGATTATGCCGAGCCGCTGAGCTGATAATCAGCAAATTCTTAAGGAAGTAATCCCTGGCGATAGAGTTTAAATAAGGAGGGATGAGATGAAAAATAAGAGGCTTCTGCTTAAAAAAATGCTGGTTGGCGGAATAGTTCTGGGACTAATCCTGGTGATGCTGCCTGCTTGCACTTTGCCTGCGGGTAAGGATGCCGGCGATGTAAATTCCCCTGCCGGGCAGTTAACGGGTAATGATCCCAACGGCAAACTTCAAGGAGAATTGGTAGTGTCGGCGGCAGCCAGTCTTCAGGGTGTTCTAACTGCAATCGCAAAGGATTTTCGACAAGAACAGCCCGACTTAAAAATAACCTTTAATTTTGCTTCCTCCGGCACTCTGCAGAGGCAAATTGAGCAAGGAGCACCGGTAGACCTTTTTATCTCAGCGGGGAAAAAGCAAATGGATGCCTTGGAACAACAGGAACTTCTCCTGCCGGAAACCAGGTTGGACTTACTGAGGAATAAGCTTGTCCTCATAACTCCTAAATCCAAGGAGGACGTCTCCGAGCTAAAGGATCTTACCAAAGAGGCGGTAGCCCAAATAGCCCTCGGCACTCCCGAAACAACTCCTGTTGGCCAGTACTCGCGGGAGGTTCTGGAGAAGTTCGGTTTGTGGGATTTGCTGCAGGCTAAGATTGTTTTGGCCAAAGACGTCACTCAAGTTTTGAACTATGTCGTCACGCAAAATGCTGAGGCAGGGTTTGTCTATCTTTCCGACGCCGCCGGCTCGGATGAAGTGCGGGTGATCGAGCTGCCTCAAGATGCCCATTCCCCAATTGTCTATCCTGCAGCTGTCCTCCGGGAAACACCAAACGAGCAAAGTGCCAGGCATTTCCTTGCTTACCTTGAGAGTACCGGAGCAGGCCAGATATTTGAACAATATGGCTTTCTGACAGAGTGACAAGTAGCCGTTTTCACTGTAACAGCGACATTTCAGCCAGTGTCTGGCAGTAGGTTTTCTTAAAGGGCATTTATAGGTTACGCTCATTCTAGATAGGGTCAGAAAGCAGGGGGAGGAAGTAAAATGGCTAAAGTGCTTGCTGTTAACATGAGCGATAGCAAAGGGATACCCAAGAAACCTTTGGAGAAGGGTTATTTCGAGGTAGGCCACGGTTTGGTGGGAGATGCTCATGCGGGTGATTGGCACAGGCAGGTCAGTCTCTTGGGAACGGAAAGTTTTGCTAAGGTTCAAGCCATGGGGCTTAAGGATCTTCAGGCCGGAAGCTTTGCGGAGAACATTACTACAGAGGGAATTATTCTCTATGAATTGCCTCTTGGTACCAGGTTGCAAATTGGTGAGACTGTGATGGAAGTAACTCAGATTGGCAAGGAATGTCATCGTGGCTGTGCTATTAGGCAGGCTACCGGGGATTGTGTAATGCCGCGGGAAGGGATTTTCACTATCGTTATTACTCCGGGATGGGTTAAGGCCGGTGACAGTATTAGTCTTATTTCCTAAACTAACTTGTGAGCTACCTGTCTTTTTATCATTAATCTTCATTATCTTTGCATAAAAACTTTTTCGAAATTCGAGTAGCTTAATGCGTTTCCTTTATCAGTAAAATATGGTGTATACAGTAAGTTGATTTTCTTCCGTGATTCAAAAGGGGCATCGACTTAAGAAGTAGCCCTATCCCACATTATACCAGTATGTTTTTTATAAGATCACGGGGTCATAGGTTAAATCGTTCAGCAGATAGTTCTCACCGGCATCAACTTGCTTTAGCGTTGCTTCATACACGATCTCATGATTTAATCGTCGTCGGCCCTTGGAGCTTTTACCATACTTTTTGTGTATTAGTTGGACGAAGGTGTTAAAGGCTTGATGCAGACAGCCTTTCAGGATCCTTGTTACATGGAGTAGTGAGCCCTGGTATCCCGATATGAGCTTTAGCAAGAGCACTGCACAGTAGGTCAGAAGAGCAATCATGATTTGGTTTTCAACCGCTGCCGGACTTTTTCCGTAAAGATGTTTAATCTGGAGGTGTTGCTTGATCCATTTAAAGAAGAGTTCGATTTTTCCAGCGATTTTGGTAAATGCTGCTGATTTCTTCGGCACTTTTTTCAAAGACGTTGGTCAAAATCATCACAGGGTTTCCCTCAGTATCCTTTGTAACCACTAACCTTAATTCATGCTTCATCAAGGTGTAATTCTTACCCAGTATGACGGTCAGATCTTCTTCAATCGGGCTGTCTTCTTCGATGAAAGCGGCTCTTAACTCCTGAGTATAGGCGTTGTCTTTCAGTCTGGTTACAAAGCGGATTCCCGCTTCGCAGTATTCATCAAACTTTTTGTAGTCCACATAGCCTCGGTCAAAAACGTTGATAACATCCCTGTCTGTTACGACTAAATCATTCATCTGGGTTCTGTCGTTTTTCTTGGCTTCGGTAATGATAGACTTAACAGGGACCATTTCTTTGAAAAAGTCTAGCCCTAGATGAAGTTTGATGCCACTTTTAGTTTTTCTGAATCTTGCCCAGGGGTACTGAGTTAAGCTTAAGGATACTGTGGAGGAATCAACAAGATTAAGTCTTCCGATTTCCTGTCTTACCGTATCAATAGAGGTTTTTACTGCCGATATGTCTTACAAGTTCAGCAAGCAATTGTTCAGCAATATTTGTCGGTAGTGTTTGTAGCCTTCTGGATAGCTGAGAAGCACTGATGGATTCAAGTTGAATAGCTTTGCTTAGTTTGTCATTAGCGAGACTTTTGCTGATTTCATCTAATCCCTGGTGCTGCTCGAGCTGAGCAAGCATGTGCAGTTCGATAAGCTGGTGAGAATGGAGTTTTTTTACGTAGCGATCAAGTCCTGGATTCTTTAACTTGATCCTTGCCCAAATATTTTTTGACAAAATGGGCTCAAACAGTTGCAAAAATGTGGATTGCGTAGTATTCTTGTCCTGCATTTTAGTCTCCTTATATTTAGAGATTTGGGACAAAGACTACCTACCTCTAATTATAAGGATTTTTTATTGGATTAATAGCCCTATTTAAGAATATCTTCAGTTTTTGACAGAATACTTTGAATTACTGACACAGATGCTTGTTGACAAAAATTAAAATGCTTTATGCAAAGCTAATGTTTAATCTTGGAATTAACTTAATTGAGATGATGGGATAGATAAAGTATAATAGAAAAAAGTGGCTAAGTTTTTTATAATAATATTGCAAAAAACCATAGGAGGGTCTATTATGTTCGAACCAACATTGGGAATGATTACCCCGACAGTCGCAGTGATAATCTTGATAATTGCCTTGATTTTTTTTGGCCCTGGTAAGCTGCCAGAGCTGGGGAAATCTTTAGGCCGGGGGATTAAGGAATTTAAAGCTGCTACCAGTGAGGAGGAAAATAGTGATAAAGAAAAAGCCAGTGTGGAAAAGGAAAAAGACAAGGATGCTTAATACTTAGGCTTTTAATAGTGAGCGGCTTGCTTTTTTCTTTAGGCTTATTCTGTCTACAATCTTGTAGGCAGTTTTTTTTTAAATTTGTCCAAATATTGTTAATCGTAGGAATGAACTTTAATAATGTAGGAAAGATGCTTGAAAATTAACAGATAATAAACAAACTGTTTTCATTTGTCTGATTTTTTTTTACAATAAGATGGTAATTTAAATTTGGAAAAATGTGAAAAAGCTATTTTATAATTAGTGTTTTGAGGATAGAAGGGGGAGCGAAGAAGTGGATTTTATTGATATTGTCCTTCAGGCTTTTGTTATTTATAACGGGATTATCGGTATGGCTGCCACTTTACTCCTGGCCATAATCATATTAATTTTGGTTAGGACAGTCAAAAAAAGTGTTAAAGAGATTACACAGCCTTATGTTGTTCTTTATTTAACCAAAATGCAGAATGATGAAGCTGTTAATTATTTAGTTCTGGAGAATTTTGGTCAGAGGGCTGCTCTGAATATTGCCGTCAGCCTTAATCCGGAACTGGAAATAGAATATCCCAAAGGCCATCCTTTCTCTTTGTTTATTGATCATCGGATTTCCATCTTGGCTCCCGGGCAAAGGATTATGACTGCTCTCCCTCCTGGCGGTTATTTAGAGAGAAGATATGATTGTACTATTACTTATCAGGATGAGCGCCATCAGTCTTTTTCCGGAAAGCAGATCCTTGATTTTTCCTATTTAAAACAGCTCCTTTTCTCTCCCAGCCCGGAGACTAAAATGGCCAAAAGCCTGGAGAAGATTTCTCAGTTTTTCGATCAGCAAAGGTAAATACATGTTTTGGGTATAAAATTCTTGTTTTAGTAGCATAAGAGCAAACTTGGGCTCTTTGACCTGAGTTTGCTCTTCACTTTTTTTATAAAACATTTTTGGTTTATTAATGTTTAGCTAGAAATCATGACGATGCTCGTAGAGATCTATACCTCCGAGGATAACGTGGGCCAGACCAAAACCAATAATGCCGGCTCCCAGCATGGGCATCAAAGTCCTTTTATCCATACCGTTTTTTCTCATATCCCTAAAGCGCATCGCCGCTCCGGCGGCAGTAACCGCACTTCCCAAGGCCGTAGGCCATAATCCTTCGCGGGCCATAAAACTCCTCCTTTATTACTAAATCTAATCTTAGCTTTCTCAGAACAATTTATTTTATAATCATTTTCAGAAGGAGTTTAAAATTGGCATTAAAGCAAATAGATTATTATGGGACTGTCTTCAGGGATTTTTTCTATTGGCTAAAATAATATTTAACAGCCTGATAAATTCTTGGAAATCAACAGTTATTTCCGCACAATCCTGAGGGGAATTACCTTCAATTTTAAGTTTTAAACTTTTGGGAGGCACTTCTCTTAAGCTAAGAATCTTAAGTTTATCCTGACCCAGCATTTCTATAATCAGCCTACCCATGATTTTTCCTCCTTCGAGCATTTTGAGGAAGTAAGATTATCTAAAAACTTGTCCAATAATAGATATTTATTATTATCCCAAAAAATTCTTGACACCTCTTTGATTTGCCATTAATATGATAATTAAAAAGTTCCAATGGATGAAACCGTGTTTCACATAATGGAACGTAGGGGGTTAGAAAATATATGGCTTTATGGGAGGAAAAAAGAGAAAAATCCAACCGAGAAAAGGAAAGAGGGCCTGCCACCCTAAGCGGGGCACAGCTCTTGGTTAGATTTCTGGAGAGCAAAGGAATCGAACAAATCTTTGGTATTCCGGGAGCGGCCATCCTGCCGGTCTATGATGCTGTCCGCGAAGGCGGCCGGATAAAATCTTACAATGTAAGGCATGAGCAGACGGCCGTTTTTATGGCTGACGGCTATTACCGGGCAACAGGCAAAGTGGGGGTCTGTGCTTGTACTTCAGGCCCGGGAGCAACTAATTTCTTGACAGGGTTGTACAGCGCCTCTGCGGATTCCATACCATTAATCGCTATTACCGGGCAAGTGCCGAACGGCTTGCTGGGTAAAGATGCGTTTCAGGAAGCGCCTATCGTAGAAATGGCCCGGCCGGTGACTAAGGCTGCCTACCTTCTGCGCGATGTTCAAGAATTACCGGCTTTGCTGCCGGAGATTTGGGAAAAAGTTACCTCGGGCCGCGGAGGGCCGGTTCTCCTGGATTTTCCTCTGGATGTGCAAAAGAGCCTGCTGGAAATTGATCTCGAAGAATGGCTGAAGAAGATCAGCCTGCCGCAAGAGGAAGAAGATAATTTCCGCTTGGCCGCGGCAGGCTGCGAGGAAGAATTAACCCAAGTAATTAAGCTGCTGGAATCCGCCCGGAGGCCGGTTTTAATAGCCGGCGGGGGAATAGTCTTAGCCTGTGCTTGGCAGGAATTACTGGAACTCACGGAAATGCTGGGTGTTCCTGTAGTCTCCACTCTGATGGGCAAAGATGCTTTCCCAAATGATCACCCCCTTTATGCCGGGATGATAGGTACTATTTGCCATACGCCTTTAGGAAATAAAACACTGCTGGAAGCTGACCTGGTAATTAATCTGGGAGGCCGCTTTGCGGACAGGACAACGGGAGAGCTGGGGGCTTTCACCGGTGGGCGTAAATTTATCCATGTCAACATTGATCCCAGGGAACTCAATCGCCAATTCAAATCCGAAGTCGCCGTTCAAGCTGATTTAAAGGTTTTCTTAAAAGCACTGAATGCCAGGCTTAAAAGTGTTTTCTCCCGGCCAGCAAATTACGCCTGGGATCTGGAAAAACTCGCTTACGAAAAAGTTATTTACTCCCGCGAGACAGATTTTGATACTTTCCCCATGAAGCCCCAGAGGGCCATAGTCGAGCTGCGCCGGCACCTGGAGCGAGACGCTATCGTCACTCATGATTGCGGGATTAGCCAAATATTATCTTCCCAGCTGTTTGAAGCTTATTGCCCCCGCACTTACTTGATTACAGGCCGGGCCGGGACTATGGGCTGGGGCTTAGGAGCAGCGATGGCAGCCAAACTGGCTTACCCGGAAAGACAATGTGTTAACCTGGTGGGTGACGGCAGTCTGGGCATGTCTTTAGCTGATCTGGCTACGGCAGCTAAGCACAATATTCCTGTTGTCATTTATTTGCTTAATAACTCTCTCTTAGGCCTTATTCGCCAGCAGCAAAATATGTTCTACAGCAAGCGTTGGATTTCAACAGATTTGCATTATAATAATAAAGAAAACAACCACTACCGGGGAATTGACTTTGTGACTGTCGCCAAGGGACTGGGGCTGGGAGCCGAGCTTGTCCAGGACCCCACGGAGATAGGCAATGCTTTGGAAAGGGGTTTTTCAGCGCACAGGCCATATCTTATTGAACTTACCATTGATCCTAATGCGATGTGTTCAGTCTCCGGAGATGGAACTTTGGACGGGATTATTGAAAACATTTAGACAAAAAAATATCTCCTGCGTCCAGGAGAATAAAAGTTTTGCGCTCAGTCCAAATTTTTAGTATGTATATTAAAAAATACTTTAGCATAGCGAAATATTTAGGTCAATAGGACTTGGCCGGAAAAAGACCACATCCTTGGATTGTGGTCTTTTTCAAGGTTTTCATGCAGCAAAAGATTAAAAAATAAAGCCAAGATACTACAAAAATTTTACTAATACCAGAAAAAGATATATTATAATAATAGGTATTTAATTATACATAAGGTTTAGAATTCAAAGGAGTACTAACTTTTTCCTAGTATAGAAACTAATCAGCTAATCTTGTTGCGGCACTTTTCTGGTCCAGCGCTCGCTGTCTCTTAAGCGATACTTTTCCATCATAGCGGCAAATGCTTTTTCCAGGTCAATATTTAAAGAATTGGCCATACAGACGATAATAAAGAGGATATCGGCCATTTCCATAGCCAAATTCCCCTCAGGTTCGGAATCCTTCTTAGGTTTTTGCCCATAGCGGTGATTTATCTCCCGAGCCAGCTCGCCAACTTCTTCCGTAAGGCGTAGCATCATGGAGGAGGGCTGCCAGTAGCCTTCTTCGAATTGAGAGATCCAGGCATCCACTTCTTTTTGCCAATCTTTAATATCCATAAAGTACTGTCTCCTTGCATATGTACTAACAGGGATAATTTTAGGATATTTTTTGAGGAAGGGCAAGGGATTTACGCTTAGCCGTAGAAACATTACTAGTAATTTTGTTTAATAAGGAGTGAGAACGTGGCAATTCTTGATGTCATAAGGAGAATATTTGATTGGCAGGCAATCATTGATATTACTGTTGTCACGGTCATCTTTTATCAACTCCTGATGCTGATTAAAGGGACAAGGGCTGTGCAGCTGCTGAAAGGTCTGTTTGTTCTCTTAGCTTTTTCCCTGTTGTCTGAACAGTTGGGTTTAGCTACTTTAACCTGGATGCTGGACAAAGTTTGGACCATGCTGCTTGTTGCTTTGCCGATAGTATTCCAGCCCGAATTAAGGCGAGCCTTGGAACGGCTGGGCAGGGGGAAATTTATTACCATGCATCCCAATACTGCTACCTCTGAAGAATATAAGAAGCTGATCGAAGAGCTGGTCAAATGCGGCCAGGTCCTAAGCCAAAGCAGGATTGGCGCATTAATTGTTATAGAGAAGGAAACCGGAATTCAGGAATATGTGGAGACTGGGGTCAAAATCGACGGGGTAGTATCCTCGGAATTTTTGATTAATCTCTTCATTCCCAAATCCCCATTGCATGACGGAGCTGTAATTATCAGGGGAGACAGGGTAGCAGCCGCAGGCTGTTTCCTGCCGCTTACCCAGAACCAAAACGTGCAAAAAGATCTTGGAACCAGGCACCGGGCAGCCTTGGGGCTTTCTGAGGTTTCCGATGCTTTGATAGTTATTATTTCGGAGGAAACAGGTATAATCTCAGCGGCTAAGAATGGCCAGCTTACCAGGTTCCTAGACGAGAAAAGCCTTAGGGACTTATTGAAAAATGAGATTCTGGTCGAGAAAGTTTCGGGCAGCAACCCGTTTTGGAGGTGGTAGCCGGTGCGGGATATTTTTAAGCGTAATCTTGGCTATAAAGTAATATCTCTAATACTTGCTATGGGCTTCTGGTTCTGGATTACCAGCACCGCCGAGGACACCGGACTTTTTGGGGAACGCACGCTTAGTGTCCATTTAATGACTTATAACCAGCCCGCTAACCTGGTGATAATCTCAGATATTCCGACGATTTCCGTGCGTCTTGATAATGAGAACCAAGGGGTTAATGTCCAGGAGCTCTTTGCTTATGTTGATTTGCAGGATGCAGTGGCCGGCGAACATTCCTATCCGGTGAAAATGGATGTTCCGGAAGGGGTCACCATTAAAGATATCAGCCCCAAAAATGTGGTGCTTAGAATGGATATGGTTAAAGATAAGATCGTACCCGTTGAGGTCAAAGTAGCAGGAGCACCCGCTGCCGGCTATATTGCCGGCCAGCCCCTGATTACCCCGCCGGTAGTCAATGTCAGAGGGGCGACGTCTATCCTGGAAAAATTGGAATACGTTGTGGTGGAAGCTAATATTACCGGCCAACAGGAGAGTATCCGCATAGCCAGGCCGGTTACTTTCCAGGACTTGGAGGGTAAAGGGATTTTTGCGCCTGATCCCGATCTGGAGTCCTTGAAGGCTTTTCCCGATACTGTAGAAATTGTGATCCCCATTTACCCCAAGGGGACAGCCAGTAAGGCAGTACCCATAAGAGTTAGCACCAGCGGAACCCCGGCTGCAGGAATGACTGTGCGGGCGGCGACACCGCTTCCGCCTCGGGTAGAGCTCTGGGGAACTGAAGAAGCTTTAAGAGGTATCCAAGAGATTAACTTAGGTCCGGTAGATGTTAGTGGAGTTAGTTCCAATAAAGTAGTTGATATTCCTTTAAGCACTATAAGACTGCCCGAAGGTGTGACTTTTAGCGAAGGAACTAAGCTCAGTGTGCTGCTTCAGGTCGGGCCAAGCTCTGTAAACAGGGTTATAAATGATATACCTGTGGGCATTAATAATATCCCGGAGGGCTTAAAAGCCGAGACCATTGAATCCCTTGACCTGACAGTAAGCGGTTACCCTGATATCCTTGATACTATTAAGCCGGGGGATATTACAGTCTGGGTGGATGCTGCCGGACTCGAGGCTGGCACTCACCCTGACAGGCCGGTGCACTGGAAAGCTCCTCCCGGGGTGGCCATGGTCAATGTTCCCACGGTGGAGCTGATCTTAAAAGAGACGGAATCTCCCCCGGACGCTAATAATGAGGATAATCTCCCGGAGCCTAACCCCTAAATAAGATTTCTACAGCTAAAAGCTAGTATCTTGAAACATCTAAATGGTAGTCAGTTTTAGGGGTGACAGTGTAATAGGAGGGAAGAGCGTGAATTAATTGGCAAAAGTTTGAAGAATAAGCAAATAAAGAAGTGAGTGAAGGGAGAACGACTGAAGTGGGTAGACTTTTTGGTACGGATGGAGTACGGGGAGAGGCCAACAAAGAGCTGACACCGGAATTGGCTTTTCGCTTGGGAAAAGCCGGTGCTTATGTTTTGGGCAAAGGCCAGAAAAAGACCAAGATTGTCATAGGTAAGGATACCAGAATTTCCGGAGATATGCTGGAAGCAGCCTTGATTGCGGGAATATGCTCCATGGGCGCGGATGTTATGAGGGTAGGAGTCCTGCCTACTCCGGGTATTGCCTATTTGACCAGAACGCTTCAAGCTGCTGCCGGGGTAGTCATTTCGGCTTCCCATAACCCTTATCAGGATAATGGTATTAAGTTTTTTGCCGGCAGTGGTTTTAAGCTTCCTGATGAAGTAGAAGATGAGATCGAACAGACCTTAGGTGTTCTTGATAAGCTGGAGGTGCCAGCTGGCTGCGAGATAGGGCGGATAGTGGAAGTGGAGAATGCCCTGGATAGGTATACCGATTTTCTCTGCGGGACGGCGGTGCCATTAACCGGAATGAAAATTGTCCTGGATTGTGCCCATGGAGCCGCTTCTGTTGTTGGTCCCAAGGTCTTGGCTCGGCTGGGAGCCAAGGTTATTCCCATATTTAACCAGCCCGACGGTGTCAATATCAATGTGCGCTGTGGTTCTACCCATCCCGAGTCTTTGGCTGAGGAAGTCCTGCAACACGGTGCCGATGTTGGCTTAGCTTGTGATGGGGATGCCGATAGGATTATCGCCGTTGATGAAAACGGCCAGATCATAGACGGAGATTATATCATGGTAATTTGTGCCCTGGCTTTAAAGGAAAAGGGGAAGCTTGCGCGGGATACCCTGGTTGTCACGGTGATGAGTAATCTTGGCCTGCATAAGGCTGTTAAAAATGCCGGCCTAAAAGTGTACGAAACAAAAGTCGGCGACCGCTATGTCTTGGAGAAACTCCTGGAAACCGGAACAGTCCTGGGAGGGGAACAGTCCGGCCACATTATTTTCCTAGAACATAATACAACAGGTGACGGCCTTCTCTCCGCTTTGCAGCTGCTTACCGTCCTTAAGGAGAAAAAAGCGAAACTCTCCGAGCTGGCTTCTCAGATGGAAAGATTCCCGCAAGTCTTGCTCAATACCAAAGTCCGGGATAAAGAAGTGATTATGAACGATGAATTAGTTAAGGCCAAGGTAAGAGAAGTTCAAGAACATTTAGGTGAAGAAGGAAGAATCCTGGTGCGTCCTTCCGGCACGGAAGCACTGATTAGAGTCATGCTTGAGGGTCAAGATGAGCAAGAACTTGAAAAGCTAGCCGGAGAAGTTGTTGAAGTTATTAAAACGGTCGACGGGCAGGCAGTTTAGCAAAAAATTTTTCGGGTACTTTTGGCCCGGAGCGCATATAATAATATTGTTTGAAATCTTGTTGGCTGAGGTCCTGTTCACTGAGCCATTCTGAAGTCAATCTCGGCAACCTGTTTAAAAATTATTTAGAGTTATGAGTTAATTTCCAGAATTTAGAGCTACACCTAGGTTGCAAGCTGGATTATAATGGAGAGGCTCAGAAAAATAACTAAGAAATGTTTTTAGGGGGTGATGGATGGGATTAAGACTAATGTTGAATTAAGGCTAAGGATTTTAATCTATGAAAACGGCAACAGTTAATAATAGCGCCAGAACCCTTAGGGTTGACGAGGTAGAGGTTAATCGAAAATTTCGGCGGGTGCCTCTCGGTGGCTTGTCATCGTAAAATCTGCTTTAAAACTAAGGAGCAATCTTTAGGACAAAGGGCAGGTTAAACAAGTAAAGGCGGGGACATTTGCTTGTCTAAATCCTTAATGTATTACTGCCTTTTAAAGCTATGACTTAGCTATGGCTAAGTTTCATGGCCTGAATTTGATTTTGACTATGGTGATAACTGTTTAGCCGTATGGTACGGCTATTTTATTTGGAAACTTTGGTTGTAAGCGGATATTTGTGAATAGAGAGGAGAAAATCTAATGGGTGTTTTTGGTTATATAGGTAAAAATAATGCAGTCCCAGTTCTTGTTGAGGGACTGAGAAAACTTGGATTTCAAGGGTTTGATTCAACAGGGCTTGCTATTCTCGAAGAAGGTGGAATGTGGATTGCCAAAAGTACCGGCGAATTGGCGGATTTAGAGGACAAACTGAATGGCCGGATCTTTACTTCCACGGTCGGGATAGGACATACCCGCTGGGCTACCCACGGTAGACCATCCGAGATTAATGCTCATCCACATATTGATTGTCATGGAGACTTTGCCGTAGTTCATAACGGAATTATCGAAAACTACCTAGAATTAAAAGAATGGTTAATTGCCGAAGGGCATTTTTTCCGTTCCGAAACAGATTCCGAAGTCCTGCCCCATCTGATTGAACATTTTTATGAGGGGGATTTAGAAACTGCCATTCGTAAGACTTTGGGCAAAATAGAAGGATCCTATGCTCTAATTGTTCTTTCATGTAAAAATCCCGGGATGTTGGTAGCGGTCCGTAGAAATAATTCCCTGGTCGTAGGCCTTGGGGAAGGAGAATACTATCTTGCCAGTAATTTTGCGGCTATCCAGGAGCACACTACAAAGACTTACGTCCTGGAAGACGAAGAAATTGCGGTTCTTACTGGTGAAGGGATTCATTTCACAGATTTGCAAGGAGAAACTAAGGATAAAATACTCTACGAAATTAATTGGGATCCCTCCGCTGCCGAAAAGGACGGCTATGAGCATTTTATGTTGAAAGAAATATTTGAACAGCCTAAAGCTTTGAGGGACACCCTTGCCGGAAGACTTGCCGATGAAAAGGTGGTCTTGAAAGAAATGGATCTGACAGTCGAGCAGATAGTCGGCTTTAATAAGGTTGCTATCGTGGCCTGCGGCACCGCTTATCATGCCGGCTTGATCGGACGAACCTTGATCGAACGCTGGGCTAAGCTTCCGGTAGAAATCGATATTGCTTCTGAATTTCGCTACAGAGCACCGCTGGTTGATAAGCATACCTTAGTAGTTGTACTTAGCCAATCGGGAGAGACCGCTGATACCCTTGCTGCCCTTCGGGAAGCTAAAAGACTGGGATCTCGGATCGTGGCGATTACGAATGTGGTGGGAAGCTCGGTCGCTCGTGAAGCTCATGATGTAATTTATACCTGGGCCGGACCCGAAATTTCCATAGCTTCTACCAAAGCTTATACTACTCAGGTCGAAGCGTTGATTTTACTCGCTCTTTATCTAGCCCAAGCTAAAGAAACCATGTCAAAGGAATGGATTCGGGAAATTATAACTGAGCTAAAGAAAATTCCGGACAAAGCAAGCGAAGTTTTTACTGAAGTGGATAAAATTAAACAGATAGCTTCTTATATTAAGGAAGCCTCATGTACTTTCTTTATTGGCCGCGGCCTAGATTGGTCGGTAGCCCTGGAGGGTTCTTTGAAGCTTAAGGAGACATCCTATATTCATGCTGAGGCCTATGCGGCAGGGGAATTAAAACACGGAACAATTGCTCTAATAACTCCGGAGACTCCAATTATCGCTTTGGCTACTCAAAGGGATCTCTACGATAAGACACTGTCTAATGTCAATGAACTCAAGGCCCGAGAAGCAAAGGTCATGGGTATTACCTTTGAGGGCAACGACGGTTTTGGGCAGTCCGTAGATGAAGTATTTTATCTGCCCGAGACGATCAATGAACTTGCCCCCATTCTCACTGTCATTCCTCTTCAGCTTCTGGCTTATTATGTATCCTTAGCCAGAGGGAATGATGTGGATAGGCCTAGGAACTTAGTGAAAAGCGTAACGGTGGAGTAAATCTTTAATTGTCTGTTTTTAACGATAAGAAGGAATGCCCGCACCCTATCGACCGACTACCGCTCGGATTGTTTCTGCCGAATATACGGTTAATGCCACTGTAAAGGGTTCATCTAATCCTATCCCTGCCGGACAGATCGTTTTCGAGATCGAAGCGAAAAACTTGGAGAATGGAGGGGTAATTATTCCTCTGCCTTCGCTAACCAATTGGTGGGGAAAGGCTTATGGTCAAAAGAATTATGACACTTATCCCTATGGCTTACTCGAAAGGTTCAGAAAAGGCGTAGGGTGGATCGTAACTCAATGAATAATTCAATGTGAAAGCATTGCAAAAAGTCAAGGGCAGTTGTTTCGACAATGGAACAACTGCCCTTGACTGTTACGAATCTGCAGGTTTCGAGAAAATAACCAAAAACAAAGAGTTGCTAAGCAATATAGCTAATACCGGTTGTTGGAGAAGAATAAAGGGAAATGGCTTTTTTAGGTGAATTATTCTATTATTAGAGGGAAAAGTTGTCAAATTAAAAACTACATGTCAAATAATTAGATGTAGTTGATATAAAGCGGTGTTTCAAATACTGGCTAAGTAAGGAGGCTCGACATGATCCACACCGTTACCCTGCATACTAAAAGGCGTGATCAAATGCTCGACATCACATCACAGATCCAGGAAATCCTATCCCGGGAAAATATCAGAGATGGGCTGGCAGTAGTTTTTTCCTCCCATACCACAGCCGGAATCACAATAAATGAAAATGCTGATCCCGATGTGCAGACCGATTTCCTACGGAGGTTAGATGAGCTTTTTCCTTGGGATATGCCTCAGGATCGCCATCTGGAAGGCAATTCCGCCGCCCATCTAAAAGCTTCCACCGTAGGAGTATCCCAGACCATCCTGATTCAGGATGGAAGACTGCTTTTAGGTCAGTGGCAGGGGATTTATTTCTGTGAGTTTGATGGGCCGAGAACAAGGAAGTATTATGTCAGCTTTTTGCCATTAGGGGATAGCTGTGTTTAGTTGACTATAGTTATGTTTAGTTGTATATTGGGTGTAGGGGGTGTTCTCTTGGAGAAATTGCTTACAGCCCATGAATTGGCGGAAGTTTTGAACTTGTCGGTAGAGACGATTTGGCGGTATACGCGCCAGAAAAAGATTCCCACGGTAGAACTGGGAGAAAAACAATACCGCTATGATAAGGAAGCGGTACTAGCTGCTCTGGCACATGGCGAAAACGACAGGATGCTGGTGAGAGATGAAAACCCTGTGTATTCCAAGCAAGGTGGATATACCTATGAAGATTATTTGAAGCTTCCGGAAGAGCCAGGCTACCGCTATGAGGTCCTGGAAGGATTCCTGGTGAAGGAGCCGTCACCTTCCATGCACCACCAGCGGGTCTTACGTGAACTCGTCCGTCAGCTGATGACATATTTTGACGGCTTTGATCCTAAGGGGGAACTCTTTTTTGCCCCTCTGGATGTAACTTTGACCAACCGTAATGTCTTACAACCGGATATTTTATTTATTTCCGGAGCCCGCAGGAGCGAACATAGGCTGGAGGAACGTATAGACGGTCCTTGTGACCTCGTGGTGGAGATCATGTCCCTGAATAATCGCCGGAAGGATCGCTTGCGGAAGATGGAGATTTATCGAAAGGCAGGAATTCCCCACTACTGGCTGGTGGACCCTGAAGAGAACATCCTGGAGGCTTATGTACTTAAAGAGGAGTACTATACCCTGGTCGCTGCCGGCGGTCCGGGAGATCAATTCACTCACCCGGAATTTCCGGGGTTGGAGCTGAATCTGGACAGGATATTTTATAGGCCTGTCTTAGAGTAAATTGGCAACTTGTCATTCATTATTAAATAGGAGTGCATATCACCTTTCTGGGGGTAAATATGAGTTATATACAAAAAAGTGTACCTTTTCATTTACAGGTATACGAAATCATTAGAGAAAAAATATTGTCCGGGGAACTCAAAGGTGGAGAAAGAATCTATGAAAATAAAATTTCTCAAGAACTGGGAGTAAGTAGAAGCCCTGTCAGAGAAGCTCTAAGAATGCTGGAACAGGATGAATTTCTGGTATTTAATTCGCCGTCAGGACTTATTGTTAACCCCATGAATTTTCAGGATATGGAGGAGATATATCAATGTCGAATGGCCGTTGAGCCCTTTGCGGCTAAGCTGGCCTTAGAAAGCATCCATGAGGAGGATATTTCCGCCCTCAAGCAATGTGTTAAGGAAGCAAAGGAGTATCATAATAAAAAACTGTTTAATAAAGTAATAGAAGTAAACACCCCGTTTTCATGATCTTATAGTAGAGAAATGCCGAAATACTCGTCTCAAAGCTTTTATTCAAAAAAACCAGAACTTTGGGGATTCTATCCAGGGTATCTGAATTTCAATGTTATCAAAGAGAAGATGGATATTTAGCAGAACATGAAGCGATACTTGAAGCTATAAATATGAAAGATGAGAGTGAGCTTGAGAAGAGATTAAGAGACCATATAGTTAATGATTATTTATTTTATAAAGAGCAGTTAAACAAACAGAAAATATAAATTATATTATAGATCCCATCAACAATAAAAACTCGCTGTAAAGGCGAGTTTTTATTGTTGATGGGATCTTATAATATAATTTATATTTTCTGTTTGTTTAACTGCTCTTTATAAAATAAATAATCATTAACTATATGGTCTCTTAATCTCTTCTCAAGCTCACTCTCATCTTTCATATTTATAGCTTCAAGTATCGCTTTCATGTTCTGCTAAATATCCATCTTCTCTTTGCATAACATTGAAATTCAGATACCCTGGATAGAATCCCCAAAGTTCTGGTTTTTTGAATAAAAGCTTTGAGACGAGTATTTTCGGCAATTTCTCTACTAGTAAGATCATGAAAACGGGTGTTTACTTCTATTACTTTATTAAACAGTTTTTTATTATGATATCCTTTGCTTCCTTAACACATTGCTTGAGGGCGGAAATAGTCCTCCTCATGGATGCTTTCTAAGGCCAGCTTAGCCGCAAAGGGCTCTCAACGGCCATTCGACATTGATATATCTCCTCCATATCCTGAAATTCAAGTAATAGAAGTAAACACCCGTTTTCATGATCTTATAGTAGAGAAATGCCGAAATACCTCGTCTCAAAGCTTTTATTCAAAAACCAGAACTTTGGGGATTCTATCCAGGGTATCTGAATTTCGAATGTTATCAAAGAGAAGATGGATATTTGTAGCAGAACATGAAGCGATACTTGAAGCTATAAATATGAAAGATGAGAGTTGAGTGCTTGAGAAGAGATTAAGAGACCATATAGTTAATGATTATTTTATTTTATAAAGAGCAGTTTAAAACAAACAGAAAATATAAAGTTATAATATAGATCCCATCAAACATAAGAACTCGCTGTAAAGGCGAGTTCAGGTTACTGACGAACCCCATGAATTTTTTATGTTCATGAGGTTCACTTTTTCCTATTTTATATGGGCGACAGAATCAGTTTATTATTTCCTGAAAGTTTAAACAAAGATAAAACCAAAGGAGATAAGCGTCCATGCAACACCAGGGCTATCTTTTTCATATTCTGTACTGCTGCTGTAAGCAGGCATTGTTCGCTGGCTCTTTTCAGCCCGCGCATTCGACAGTAACGTAGGCCATGTAATTCTTTCGAATCAGCAAAGCTGCGTTCTATGGTTTCTTTTCTTCTTGCGTAAATTTTTTTACCTTCATCTGTTCTAAGAAATTCTCTCATTAAGTCCCTGTAGTCTTCCCAGACATGCCTTCTTAATGCTTTAAATTTCTGTTTTTCGGTAAGGCATTCTGTTTGTCGGGGACAGTTTAAGCATTCTTTCTTCTCTAGCCGATATTCTCTGTATCCGTTTCGATCCGTTGTACGATATTCAAGGTAACATCTCTCAGGGCAGATATATACATCCCACTCTTTTATATACTGGAATTTATACTTACTGTACTTTTCCTTAGCATGACAGCCTCGTCTGTAAGCTATTGCGCCCATAATGCCCATTTGGGCCAGTTCTCTGCAAATATTGTTAGTATTATATCCTGCATCCAACCCGACAGCCTTTACTTCAAATCCGAATTTTTCTATCTGAACTTTTCAATCTGTCTATATATGGATCCACATCATTGACATTGCCTGGTGTAACATGGACATCTGTAATTATGTTGGCCTTGCCATCTACGGTTCTATGATCAAGATAGAAAAATCCTTTGGGTTTTCTATCCCTATGCATAAATCCGCTCTCGGATCCGTAGTGCTGACTTAATATTTTTGGTTGGCGGTGTGGATTGTTGTCATCGTCTTTATCTTTGAGAGGTTTTTTCTCGTGTTTTTCTCTGTCCAATGCAACGGCTTTGTCCAGCTCTGCCCTG
>JBMNGP010000041.1:0-33452 GCA_050949905.1 Desulfitobacteriia bacterium
GGAGGTTTGTCCATAGAGCTTGTTTACTAACTGGAAAAAGAGGTTGGCTTCATTTTTCTCCATAGCCATGAACATCAGATCGTCAATGATGATCAGGTCAGAATCGAGAATCCGTTTGATGATGTTTCGGGAGACACTTGAAATTTCTTGGGTTTTCAAGGTATGGATTAGATCGGCCATAGTTATAAACTTTACTTTGTAACCATTGTTTAAAGCTTCTATTCCTAAGCCCACAGAAATATGCGACTTCCCAACTCCGGGAGCCCCTAAAAAAATTAGATTAAAGCCTTTTTCCAGCCAGGACAGTTCTTTGAGTTGATTAAATTGGCGCTGACTAAGGGTTTGTTGTTCGTCCAGGTTAAACTCATCTAAGGTCTTATATTCTGGAAAGCTGGCTTGTTTCAACCTTTTTTCGAATTTCCTTTTCTCTCGGCCGTCAATCTCTGTATGAAGGACTGTTTCTAAGAACTTTTCGCAGGTTTGGGATTCTTCGACGGATTTTTCTATAAGTTCATTGAATGCTTGGGCAGCATGATGCATATTCACGGTTTTTAACAGACCTATCGTGTTTTCTATGTAACTCTCCAATTAATTATCCTCCATGGTTTTCGCTCATAATCTTGACGTATTCGGATATGTCCCGTATCCTGGGCTTTATCCCTATTTTGGATGAAGCAGCCTCTGTCAGCCCAGTGATGGGGGGATTTGAATTGTTTTGGGGCTGCCCTTTTTCTTCTGTAAAGACGGCGTAGTGTTTGACTGCATCTTTAAAATCGACGGCACTGATCAGTTTATGACTCATACAATAGTCCAGTGCTTTCCCTATGGACATTGAATTTATAGATTCTATCGATGTTTCGATCAGCGTCAGTTGATCTCGGATATAACGAGGTTTTTCTTTCTGAATTTCCTCGAAAAAAGCCTGGGCTTTTTCGCTATCCGGAAACTTCTCGGCAACCCGTTTCATTAGGGGGATGATCCTTTGGCTATTATCCCGTTTGTGGTTGTTATTTCTGACGAGATTCCCTTTCGTATCCGGTATTTCAAATTGAGCTAATTCTTTATTGGTCTCAATATCGTAAATTACAAGGTGCTTATTGCCTATTTTATTGACTCCTACGTAAGTGTGAGGGCCTTTGTAAGTGCCTCGTGGCACGGTGTACCGGTTTCCTTGGATGGGAACGGTGTTGTCTTTTCTAACCTGGTACGTTATACTGAGCGTGCGTGAATTGGAAATTAACTTTTCCGTGACCGGCTTTAAGTATTTTTTCTCTTCAAGAAATACTTCAGCCGGTATTTTTCTTGTGGTAGCATGAACTTTACCATTTCCTCTCCTTTTCAGCCATTTCAGGCAATCTTCGTTCCATCGGCCAATTCCATAGAATACTCTGTGGCTGGCAAAGTTGTCTTTGACAAAATCCACCACCTTTTCAATGCGTCCTTTGCTTTCCGGATCGGCTTTACGACACATATACACTGAGAATTTGCGTTTTTGCAGATATGAGGCAAATTCCTTGGTGTAGATCAACTCGCCGTGGTTTTCGCTTACAAGGATGAGATGATCTTGGTCATACACTGCTTCTTGAGGATATCCTCCGAAATACTCAAAGGCATTTTCATGAATGACGATAATATCGGCGGTGTTAAAAGGACGCGCTTGCCATTCACAATATTTATACCTGGAGTTCGAGAGGACAAAACACATGACATAGAGTGTCACCACGTTTCCCTCAGAATTTATGACTTTTTTCTCTCCGAAATCTACTTGCATCTGCTTGCCTAGGGGCGGGTCATCAGCTGCTTCATATTGTCTGAGGATAGGCTCTTTAGGTATGTTGTATTCTTCTCTGATGGATCGAACATAATTTCGTAATGTGACTTCATTAAAGGCTAATTTATGGTACTTTTCCTCAAGCCAATCAAAAACCTGAGCCGCTGTCATGGAAGGGTATTGTTTGATCCAGCCAATAATTTCTTCACGATAAATATCCGGTTTTTTGGTTCGATGCTGCTCTAAGAGCATTTTCCTTTCGAATTCATCAGAATTCATCTTAAGATATTTGCTGACTGTAGGTCTGCTGATACCAAGCATCTTTGCAATTTTGGTATTGCTGAATCCTTTTTGCTTTAACCGTTTAATGTCGATATACATTTTCCAACCTTCTTCAGTTTTCAAAGATCAATTCCCCCTTTTGCACTCTCAGGATTGATTATACAAAAGAGAATTTGGTGTTTGCTATTTAAAATTTAAGCGTTAGAATTTCCAGTTGATTTGAGACCTCCTTTACATTTATTAGGAGAAACCTGTAAAATCTTATTTATCGTTTTCTGCTAAATTCAGTTTATCATCTACAAAAGTGTTTATGGCAAAATAAAATTGTAGCACTTCGGAAGTAGAAAAATATAGCAGTTAAATGGAAAAACCATTGCCAGCACCCCTCAAATACAATACCCTTTGAGTTGCAAAGCTTAAAGGGGGTAAAGAAAGGAATGTTGACAATGGAACAAATCAATAATATCAGATACCTGTTTAAATATAAAGGGAAAAGCCTGCGCAGCATTTCCTCGGAAACAGGTCACCACTTTAATACCGTTAAAAAATATGTAGAAAAGGAAAACTTTAATTTGGAACTGCCACCAGCCAAATCTAAACCCCGTAAGTTGGCTCCATATACTGATTTGATTGATTCCTGGCTAATTGCAGATCTTAATGCCAAACCGAAGCAAAGACACACAGCACAAAGAGTATATAATCGCTTAAAAGAGCAATTCCCAGAGTTTGATGTCTCTGACCGGTCCGTGAGGGCTTATGTATCAAAGCGTAAGAAAGAGATTGGATTAACAAGTAATGGTTATTTGCCTCTTGATCATCCTCCGGGAGAAGCTCAGCTAGACTTCGGTTCAGCTCAGTTCATTGAAAAGGGAGTTTTATACAACGGATATTACCTTAACCTATCTTTTCCTTATAGCAACGGAGGCTATCTCCAGTTATTCAAAGCCGAGAACCAAGAGTGCTTACTGGAAGGGTTGAAGAACATCTTCGAGTATATGGGGAAAGTTCCTACCCATATTTGGTTTGACAATATGTCTACCGTAGTAAAAAACATACGTAAAAATGGTGAAAGAGATGTCACTCAAGGGTTTAACAGGTTCATGCTCCACTACAATTTCCGAAGCAACTACTGTAATCCAAACAGTGGGCATGAGAAGGGGCATGTTGAGGTTAAAGTAGGTTACCATCGAAGAAACTTCCTCGTGCCGATTCCGGAATTTGAAGATCTGCAAGATTACAACAGAGAATTACTTAAAATGTGCGATAAAGATATGCAGCGCAAACACTACAAGAAAAAGAAATTAATCTGTACTCTTTTTGCTGAAGACAAAGCTGCTATGGATAACCTTCCGGAAGTTGCTTTTGAAGTGTATAGATTAGAGCCGGTAAAAGCAGATAAATATGGGAAAATTCGTTTTGACAACAAACTCTATTCATCTTCCCCGAGATATGCTAACCAAGAATTATGGCTTAAAGTAGGGGCCGATATTATAGAAATCATGAATAAAGACTACCAGGTAATAGTAAAACACTCTAGGTTATATGGAGAGCAAAAAGAATCAATGATTTGGGGACCATACCTGAATCTTATGGCTAAAAGGCCGACGGCACTAAAATATACTGGTTTTTTCAAAGAACTGCCATCTACAATTCAAGACTATTTTAATAAATGTGATTACACAGAAAAGAAAAGGTCACTTAAGCTTTTGTCATCAATTCTTCAAGATCAAGATATGGCAACTGCGGAAAAAGCTTTTGCTGAATCTTTAAGGCGGAATCTAATAAATACTGACAGTTTACAAGCTATTTATAACCATCAAAATTCTAACCTTCCGGAAAATAACTTTTTCAAGCTGCCTAGTAACCTTCCGGAAGTTCAGAAGTATAACCCAGACTTACATGTCTATGATCTCCTGATTAAGGAAGGTGATCAGGCATGCAAGCATTGATTAAAGAATACTGTAAGACCTTAAAGATCGGCCGCACATTCTACCTGGATTACAAAGATATTGAGGCTGTTTCCAACGAAGAGTTTCTTCTTAAGCTTTTAAAGCGGGAACTTGCTCAAAGGGAAATCTCCCGCAAAAAAAGACTCCTTAAAAGTGCCGGATTTGATGTTGTTAAAACCTTTCAGGATTATAGCTTTGAGTATATAGACATTCCGAAAACAATAAGTCTGGAAGACCTTAAAAATGCTCACTTTATTAAAAACAAGGAGAATCTTATCCTGTATGGCCCTGTAGGAACCGGCAAAACTCACCTAGCAACGGCTATTGGAGTTGAAGCCTGCAACCAAGGTAAAACCGTCAAATTCTTTCGTACAGCAGCTCTTGTTAACCAACTATCCGAGGCCAAAGCTTCCGGCACATTAAACAAATATATGCGTCAGATCCAAAAGTGCGATCTTTTGATCTGTGATGAATGGGGCTATGTACCTTTTGAAAAAGGAGGTGCCCAATTACTTTTCCAAGTAATCTCAGAGTGTTACGAGAAACGCAGCGTCATTATTACCACTAACCTTGAGTTCAGCCGTTGGAACGGCATATTCTTCGATGAGAAAATGACCAGTGCTATAATAGACCGTCTTATTCATCACAGCCACCTGCTCGTATTTAACGGTCCAAGCTACCGACTAACCCATTCAACCATTAATTTCTAAATATGGAAACAGGGGTGCTACATATTTAACTTCCGGAATGCTATATTTTTTACTTGCCAAAAACAACAAAAGCGCCCATAAGCTCGTACATACGCAGAGCCAAAGGTTGGTTAGGTACACGAATACGTAAGCCTTTCAGCTCTTCGCTGCTGGTTACGGTCTTGCCTTTAATGCCCAAAGTACGGAAAGAGTTGTCTACGCGGCAAACAGAAACAAGACCGCTTTTGGCATACTGCTCATCGGCAAATTTGCCGATAAAGCCATTCAGATACACTTCATCAGCCTGCTCGTGACTGTTAATGAAGAAAGGCAACTGTGCCCAGTCGGAATTGGGAACGAGAGCGCCCAGCTCATCAGAGCCGCCATTTACAAAATCCAGCGTGCCCATCTGAACGGCAGTAAGAGCCTCGGTGCTGCTACCAACGGAGCCGGTAGGGAGAAACTCAAAGCCAATGCGGCCACCGGACATCTCAGTGACATTTTTAGCAAATTCTCTCTGCAGTTGCTCAAACAGATCCACAGCCTGAGTGCAGTTGATACGATAGACAACCTCAGGGGTGGTCTTGTCCCCTCCATCGGAATTTCTAGGGGATGTGGAATCATTGGGTTTGCTGGCCCCACTGCTGCATCCTGCGAGAGTGGCAGCGATCATCGCAAATGTCAGAATGAGTGCGATCACTTTTTTGTTGATTTCCAACATAATTCTACCCTCTTTCTTCTTTATTGTGTTTTGTTCTTCTCTTTTTAGTCCCTTTGATTTCTGTTTTGTCGTACGACCGAGCAAATATGCATCGGTCCTTAGGTTTGTTTTAAGTTTAAGTAAGTCTTGTTGAATATCCCTATCGCAACACCTCCTTTGTTACACATGTCCTACGTCAATTAGAATTCTTCTTATGCATCATTTTGAAAAATTTTAAGTCATTATTAATGTGATTTCTTAGTCTATCTTCAACCAAATTTTCATTCCTATCTTTTAAGGCATCTACAACTGCTTGATGTTCTTCTAAGTAGACTTCATCTCTGTGATAGCATTGAAACTCCGAGACTCTGGAAAGAATCGCCAGCGAGCTTATCTTTTCGATGAACCCCTTAAGACGCTTATTTCCACAATCGACAACTATCAAGCTATGAAAACAAGTGTTCGCTTCGATTACTTTATTAAATTGTTTTTTCACATGGTACTCTTTGGCTTTGTCAACACATTCTTGTAACTCCCTTATTCTTTCTTGGTTTATTGCGCCAACTGCAAGTTTAGCTGCAAATGGCTCGACGGCCATTCTACACTGGTATATTTCTTCCATATCCTGAAAGTCCATGGGATTAACAATTAAACCAGAATCATTAACTACCAGGAACTCATCTTGCTCTAACATTCTAAGGGCCTCTCTGATCGGGCTTCTGCTTACCCCAAGTACTTGCGAAAGTTTATTCTCATATATCCTTTCACCTCTCTCAAGTTCTCCCGATAAAATCTTTTGTTTAATAATATCGTAAACCTGTAAGTGGTAAGGCGTACTCCTAATAATTGAACTCATTTTAACCTCCAAACTGCTTACTATATACTGTTTACTGTGTGTTGTGTGCTGCTTACTGCATGTTGTCGACAGTCTTCAGTATTAATATTCTACCTTGTTTTTAAAAATCCTTTTTTTAGTTAAGAATTTTTTAAAAATCGAATTTTTTGTGTGAGACTAATATTACGAAAAACTCGCCTTTACAGCGAGTTTTTATTGTTGATGGGATCTATAATATAATTTATATTTTCTGTTTGTTTAACTGCTCTTTATAAAATAAATAATCATTAACTATATGGTCTCTTAATCTCTTCTCAAGCTCACTCTCATCTTTCATATTTATAGCTTCAAGTATCGCTTCATGTTCTGCTAAATATCCATCTTCTCTTTGATAACATTGAAATTCAGATACCCTGGATAGAATCCCCAAAGTTCTGGTTTTTTGAATAAAAGCTTTGAGACGAGTATTTCGGCATTTCTCTACTATAAGATCATGAAAACGGGTGTTTACTTCTATTACTTTATTAAACAGTTTTTTATTATGATACTCCTTTGCTTCCTTAACACATTGCTCGAGGGCGGAAATATCCTCCTCATGGATGCTTTCTAAGGCCAGCTTAGCCGCAAAGGGCTCAACGGCCATTCGACATTGATATATCTCCTCCATATCCTGAAAATTCATGGGGTTAACAATAAGTCCTGACGGCGAATTAAATACCAGAAATTCATCCTGTTCCAGCATTCTTAGAGCTTCTCTGACAGGGCTTCTACTTACTCCCAGTTCTTGAGAAATTTTATTTTCATAGATTCTTTCTCCACCTTTGAGTTCCCCGGACAATATTTTTTCTCTAATGATTTCGTATACCTGTAAATGAAAAGGTACACTTTTTTGTATATAACTCATATTTACCCCCAGAAAGGTGATATGCACTCCTATTTAATAATGAATGACAAGTTGCCAATTTACTCTAAGACAGGCCTATAAAATATCCTGTCCAGATTCAGCTCCAACCCCGGAAATTCCGGGTGAGTGAATTGATCTCCCGGACCGCCGGCAGCGACCAGGGTATAGTACTCCTCTTTAAGTACATAAGCCTCCAGGATGTTCTCTTCAGGGTCCACCAGCCAGTAGTGGGGAATTCCTGCCTTTCGATAAATCTCCATCTTCCGCAAGCGATCCTTCCGGCGATTATTCAGGGACATGATCTCCACCACGAGGTCACAAGGACCGTCTATACGTTCCTCCAGCCTATGTTCGCTCCTGCGGGCTCCGGAAATAAATAAAATATCCGGTTGTAAGACATTACGGTTGGTCAAAGTTACATCCAGAGGGGCAAAAAAGAGTTCCCCCTTAGGATCAAAGCCGTCAAAATATGTCATCAGCTGACGGACGAGTTCACGTAAGACCCGCTGGTGGTGCATGGAAGGTGACGGCTCCTTCACCAGGAATCCTTCCAGGACCTCATAGCGGTAGCCTGGCTCTTCCGGAAGCTTCAAATAATCTTCATAGGTATATCCACCTTGCTTGGAATACACAGGGTTTTCATCTCTCACCAGCATCCTGTCGTTTTCGCCATGTGCCAGAGCAGCTAGTACCGCTTCCTTATCATAGCGGTATTGTTTTTCTCCCAGTTCTACCGTGGGAATCTTTTTCTGGCGCGTATACCGCCAAATCGTCTCTACCGACAAGTTCAAAACTTCCGCCAATTCATGGGCTGTAAGCAATTTCTCCAAGAGATCACCCCCTACACCCAATATACAACTAAACATAACTATAGTCAACTAAACACAGCTATCCCCTAATGGCAAAACGCTGACATAATACTTCCTTGTTCTCGGCCCATCAAACTCACAGAAATAAATCCCCTGCCACTGACCTAAAAGCAGTCTTCCATCCTGAATCAGGATGGTCTGGGATACTCCTACGGTGGAAGCTTTCAGATGGGCGGCGGAATTGCCTTCCAGATGGCGATCCTGAGGCATATCCCAAGGAAAAAGCTCATCTAACCTCCGTAGGAAATCGGTCTGCACATCGGGATCAGCATTTTCATTTATCGTGATTCCGGCTGTGGTATGGGAGGAAAAAACTACTGCCAGCCCATCTCTGATATTTTCCCGGGATAGGATTTCCCGGATCTGTGATGTGATGTCGAGCATTTGATCACGCCTTTTAGTATGCAGGGTAACGGTGTGGATCATGTCGAGCCTCCTTACTTAGCCAGTATTTGAAACACCGCTTTATATCAACTACATCTAATTATTTGACATGTAGTTTTTAATTTGACAACTTTTCCCTCTAATAATAGAATAATTCACCTAAAAAAGCCATTTCCCTTTATTCTTCTCCAACAACCGGTATTAGCTATATTGCTTAGCAACTCTTTGTTTTTGGTTATTTTCTCGAAACCTGCAGATTCGTAACAGTCAAGGGCAGTTGTTCCATTGTCGAAACAACGGCTTGAATCCCTATTATTGGAGAATAAACACTTAAAACTTAAGCTTACATAGAATATGACGTTTTATCTTGAGCAGCCGCCCTTGACATGGGGCCCCTGGTGTCCGTGTTTCTTAGGGCCGGCCAGGGCCCGCTGCAGCTAATGCTTTTGCGGCCCCTTTACCAGGAATAGGTTAACACGGACACCTCTCCCCATATAAAGGGTCTTCGATGAACGGCTGCTGCTAGGCGACCATTTTCTTCCCTGTAATCTGGTTACTCATAACAGCTTCATAATATTTAGCAGGTGCCATGTACCCAATGCTGCCATGCCTGCGACGATTGTTGTAATAATCCATGTATTCACTGATGACTCTGTATGCATCTGTAAAACTGGTAAACTCATTTCTACTATAGCATTCATCTTCTAAAATAGAATGAAAGGACTCAATATAAGCGTTCATATTAGGACTTTTAACTGGGATTCTTTCGTGAGTTAATTTCCATTTCCAACATGTCTCTTCAAATATTTTAGCTGTAAACTGCGGGCCATTATCAGTTCTTATTATCGGAAGTTCCATGCCGGGCTTTAAATCACGTTTATTAAGCGAATTAATAAGTACTGCGCAGGCATCCTTAGCTGTAGCGCTTAATCCAAGGTGATAGTCAATTACTGAACGGTCAAACACGTCTATAAGGGATAGCTGGAAGAAAAACCTGCCCATACCCTCAATGTAACCATATTTCAAATCCATTTGCCAGTGTTGGTTAGGGGCGGTTACTTTATCTCGCTTAGCCAGCTTTCTCGGCCGGTCTAGATATATTTTTCTCTGAGGACGCAATACGTTAAGTTCTTTACAGAGCCGGTATGTTTTCTTATGGTTTATGATAAGCTGGTAATCCTCTTTCAGGGTTGCGTTGATTTTTTTATAGCCGTAAGGGAAACCATCCCCGGTAATTATGTCTTTAATATATTGCTTAATTAACTCGTCAGAGATTTGCTCACCTTCTAGATTTAATGAATACTCTGATGTCTTACGCCCCGGTTTCTTTTTTGGCAATTGCTGGTCAGCGGCGCTTATGGTTTCTTTGATTTTATGATAGTAAGTGGATGAAGCCAGGCCGACAGAGCTAAGGACAAGAGAAGCTTTATAGCCCTTATCTATCCACCTTTTAGCTATGGCAACTCTGTCGGCTACCGAGGGTTTTGGATGTCCCTTAACTCTCTTAAAATAGCCAACTCTAATTCTTTGTCAGCAAGAAGGCGTTTTAGCCTGTCATTTTCAGTACTAACTTCTTTAAGCTGTTTTTCAAGAGCTTTTTGACGGTCATCTTTAGCTTTAGGCATTGTCTTTACGGAGCCGTTTTTACGTTGTTTACTTAACCAAGTATGAATAGTATTAGCCGATATTTCATGCCTGCGGGCTACCAGGGCAACGTTTCCTGTTTCCTGGCACTCTTTTATAAGTAATTCCTTGAATTCATCGCTGTATTGCTTTTTTTTCATGAAATCTACCCCCTATTACTATGTTAACGTATTACATGTACTTTCTCCAAATCTATTAGGGGGCTATATAGACAACTGCCCTTGACTTTTTGCAATGCTTTCACATTGAATTATTCATTGAGTTACGATCCACCCTACGCCTTTTCTGAACCTTTCGAGTAAGCCATAGGGATAAGTGTCATAATTCTTTTGACCATAAGCCTTTCCCCACCAATTGGTTAGCGAAGGCAGAGGAATAATTACCCCTCCATTCTCCAAGTTTTTCGCTTCGATCTCGAAAACGATCTGTCCGGCAGGGATAGGATTAGATGAACCCTTTACAGTGGCATTAACCGTATATTCGGCAGAAACAATCCGAGCGGTAGTCGGTCGATAGGGTGCGGGCATTCCTTCTTATCGTTAAAAACAGACAATTAAAGATTTACTCCACCGTTACGCTTTTCACTAAGTTCCTAGGCCTATCCACATCATTCCCTCTGGCTAAGGATACATAATAAGCCAGAAGCTGAAGAGGAATGACAGTGAGAATGGGGGCAAGTTCATTGATCGTCTCGGGCAGATAAAATACTTCATCTACGGACTGCCCAAAACCGTCGTTGCCCTCAAAGGTAATACCCATGACCTTTGCTTCTCGGGCCTTGAGTTCATTGACATTAGACAGTGTCTTATCGTAGAGATCCCTTTGAGTAGCCAAAGCGATAATTGGAGTCTCCGGAGTTATTAGAGCAATTGTTCCGTGTTTTAATTCCCCTGCCGCATAGGCCTCAGCATGAATATAGGATGTCTCCTTAAGCTTCAAAGAACCCTCCAGGGCTACCGACCAATCTAGGGCGCGGCCAATAAAGAAAGTACATGAGGCTTCCTTAATATAAGAAGCTATCTGTTTAATTTTATCCACTTCAGTAAAAACTTCGCTTGCTTTGTCCGGAATTTTCTTTAGCTCAGTTATAATTTCCCGAATCCATTCCTTTGACATGGTTTCTTTAGCTTGGGCTAGATAAAGAGCGAGTAAAATCAACGCTTCGACCTGAGTAGTATAAGCTTTGGTAGAAGCTATGGAAATTTCGGGTCCGGCCCAGGTATAAATTACATCATGAGCTTCACGAGCGACCGAGCTTCCCACCACATTCGTAATCGCCACGATCCGAGATCCCAGTCTTTTAGCTTCCCGAAGGGCAGCAAGGGTATCAGCGGTCTCTCCCGATTGGCTAAGTACAACTACTAAGGTATGCTTATCAACCAGCGGTGCTCTGTAGCGAAATTCAGAAGCAATATCGATTTCTACCGGAAGCTTAGCCCAGCGTTCGATCAAGGTTCGTCCGATCAAGCCGGCATGATAAGCGGTGCCGCAGGCCACGATAGCAACCTTATTAAAGCCGACTATCTGCTCGACTGTCAGATCCATTTCTTTCAAGACCACCTTTTCATCGGCAAGTCTTCCGGCAAGGGTGTCCCTCAAAGCTTTAGGCTGTTCAAATATTTCTTTCAACATAAAATGCTCATAGCCGTCCTTTTCGGCAGCGGAGGGATCCCAATTAATTTCGTAGAGTATTTTATCCTTAGTTTCTCCTTGCAAATCTGTGAAATGAATCCCTTCACCAGTAAGAACCGCAATTTCTTCGTCTTCCAGGACGTAAGTCTTTGTAGTGTGCTCCTGGATAGCCGCAAAATTACTGGCAAGATAGTATTCTCCTTCCCCAAGGCCTACGACCAGGGAATTATTTCTACGGACCGCTACCAACATCCCGGGATTTTTACATGAAAGAACAATTAGAGCATAGGATCCTTCTATTTTGCCCAAAGTCTTACGAATGGCAGTTTCTAAATCCCCCTCATAAAAATGTTCAATCAGATGGGGCAGGACTTCGGAATCTGTTTCGGAACGGAAAAAATGCCCTTCGGCAATTAACCATTCTTTTAATTCTAGGTAGTTTTCGATAATTCCGTTATGAACTACGGCAAAGTCTCCATGACAATCAATATGTGGATGAGCATTAATCTCGGATGGTCTACCGTGGGTAGCCCAGCGAGTATGTCCTATCCCGACCGTGGAAGTAAAGATCCGGCCATTCAGTTTGTCCTCTAAATCCGCCAATTCGCCGGTACTTTTGGCAATCCACATTCCACCTTCTTCGAGAATAGCAAGCCCTGTTGAATCAAACCCTTGAAATCCAAGTTTTCTCAGTCCCTCAACAAGAACTGGGACTGCATTATTTTTACCTATATAACCAAAAACACCCATTAAATTTTCTCCTCTCTATTCACAAATATCCGCTTACAACCAAAATTTCCAAATAAAATAGCCGCACCAGACGGCTAAACAGTTATCACCATAGTCAAAATCAAATTCAGGCCATGAAACTTAGCCATAGCTAAGTCATAGCTTTAGAAGGCAGTAATACATTAAGGATTTAGACAAGCAAATGTCCCCGCCTTTACTTGTTTAACCTGCCCTTTGTCCTAAAGATTGCTCCTTAGTTTTAAAGCAGATTTTACGATGACAAGCCACCGAGAGGCACCCGCCGAAATTTTCGATTAACCTCTACCTCGTCAACCCTAAGGGTTCTGGCGCTATTATTAACTGTTGCCGTTTTCATAGATTAAAATCCTTAGCCTTAATTCAACATTAGTCTTAATCCCATCCATCACCCCCTAAAAACATTTCTTAGTTATTTTTCTGAGCCTCTCCATTATAATCCAGCTTGCAACCTAGGTGTAGCTCTAAATTCTGGAAATTAACTCATAACTCTAAATAATTTTTAAACAGGTTGCCGAGATTGACTTCAGAATGGCTCAGTGAACAGGACCTCAGCCAACAAGATTTCAAACAATATTATTATATGCGCTCCGGGCCAAAAGTACCCGAAAAATTTTTTGCTAAACTGCCTGCCCGTCGACCGTTTTAATAACTTCAACAACTTCTCCGGCTAGCTTTTCAAGTTCTTGCTCATCTTGACCCTCAAGCATGACTCTAATCAGTGCTTCCGTGCCGGAAGGACGCACCAGGATTCTTCCTTCTTCACCTAAATGTTCTTGAACTTCTCTTACCTTGGCCTTAACTAATTCATCGTTCATAATCACTTCTTTATCCCGGACTTTGGTATTGAGCAAGACTTGCGGGAATCTTTCCATCTGAGAAGCCAGCTCGGAGAGTTTCGCTTTTTTCTCCTTAAGGACGGTAAGCAGCTGCAAAGCGGAGAGAAGGCCGTCACCTGTTGTATTATGTTCTAGGAAAATAATGTGGCCGGACTGTTCCCCTCCCAGGACTGTTCCGGTTTCCAGGAGTTTCTCCAAGACATAGCGGTCGCCGACTTTTGTTTCGTACACTTTTAGGCCGGCATTTTTAACAGCCTTATGCAGGCCAAGATTACTCATCACCGTGACAACCAGGGTATCCCGCGCAAGCTTCCCCTTTTCCTTTAAAGCCAGGGCACAAATTACCATGATATAATCTCCGTCTATGATCTGGCCGTTTTCATCAACGGCGATAATCCTATCGGCATCCCCATCACAAGCTAAGCCAACATCGGCACCGTGTTGCAGGACTTCCTCAGCCAAAGACTCGGGATGGGTAGAACCACAGCGCACATTGATATTGACACCGTCGGGCTGGTTAAATATGGGAATAACCTTGGCTCCCAGCCGAGCCAAGACCTTGGGACCAACAACAGAAGCGGCTCCATGGGCACAATCCAGGACAATTTTCATTCCGGTTAATGGCACCGCCGTCCCGCAGAGAAAATCGGTATACCTATCCAGGGCATTCTCCACTTCCACTATCCGCCCTATCTCGCAGCCAGCTGGCACCTCCAGCTTATCAAGAACACCTAAGGTCTGTTCGATCTCATCTTCTACTTCATCAGGAAGCTTAAAACCACTGCCGGCAAAAAACTTAATACCATTATCCTGATAAGGGTTATGGGAAGCCGAAATGACTACCCCGGCAGCAGCTTGAAGCGTTCTGGTCAAATAGGCAATACCCGGAGTAGGCAGGACTCCTACCCTCATAACATCCGCGCCCATGGAGCATATTCCCGCAATCAAGGCTGCTTCCAGCATATCTCCGGAAATTCTGGTATCCTTACCTATGACAATCTTGGTCTTTTTCTGGCCTTTGCCCAAAACATAAGCACCGGCTTTTCCCAAGCGAAAAGCCAATTCCGGTGTCAGCTCTTTGTTGGCCTCTCCCCGTACTCCATCCGTACCAAAAAGTCTACCCACTTCAGTCGTTCTCCCTTCACTCACTTCTTTATTTGCTTATTCTTCAAACTTTTGCCAATTAATTCACGCTCTTCCCTCCTATTACACTGTCACCCCTAAAACTGACTACCATTTAGATGTTTCAAGATACTAGCTTTTAGCTGTAGAAATCTTATTTAGGGGTTAGGCTCCGGGAGATTATCCTCATTATTAGCGTCCGGGGGAGATTCCGTCTCTTTTAAGATCAGCTCCACCGTGGGAACATTGACCATGGCCACCCCGGGAGGAGCTTTCCAGTGCACCGGCCTGTCAGGGTGAGTGCCAGCCTCGAGTCCGGCAGCATCCACCCAGACTGTAATATCCCCCGGCTTAATAGTATCAAGGATATCAGGGTAACCGCTTACTGTCAGGTCAAGGGATTCAATGGTCTCGGCTTTTAAGCCCTCCGGGATATTATTAATGCCCACAGGTATATCATTTATAACCCTGTTTACAGAGCTTGGCCCGACCTGAAGCAGCACACTGAGCTTAGTTCCTTCGCTAAAAGTCACACCTTCGGGCAGTCTTATAGTGCTTAAAGGAATATCAACTACTTTATTGGAACTAACTCCGCTAACATCTACCGGACCTAAGTTAATCTCTTGGATACCTCTTAAAGCTTCTTCAGTTCCCCAGAGCTCTACCCGAGGCGGAAGCGGTGTCGCCGCCCGCACAGTCATTCCTGCAGCCGGGGTTCCGCTGGTGCTAACTCTTATGGGTACTGCCTTACTGGCTGTCCCCTTGGGGTAAATGGGGATCACAATTTCTACAGTATCGGGAAAAGCCTTCAAGGACTCCAGATCGGGATCAGGCGCAAAAATCCCTTTACCCTCCAAGTCCTGGAAAGTAACCGGCCTGGCTATGCGGATGCTCTCCTGTTGGCCGGTAATATTAGCTTCCACCACAACGTATTCCAATTTTTCCAGGATAGACGTCGCCCCTCTGACATTGACTACCGGCGGGGTAATCAGGGGCTGGCCGGCAATATAGCCGGCAGCGGGTGCTCCTGCTACTTTGACCTCAACGGGTACGATCTTATCTTTAACCATATCCATTCTAAGCACCACATTTTTGGGGCTGATATCTTTAATGGTGACCCCTTCCGGGACATCCATTTTCACCGGATAGGAATGTTCGCCGGCCACTGCATCCTGCAAATCAACATAAGCAAAGAGCTCCTGGACATTAACCCCTTGGTTCTCATTATCAAGACGCACGGAAATCGTCGGAATATCTGAGATTATCACCAGGTTAGCGGGCTGGTTATAAGTCATTAAATGGACACTAAGCGTGCGTTCCCCAAAAAGTCCGGTGTCCTCGGCGGTGCTGGTAATCCAGAACCAGAAGCCCATAGCAAGTATTAGAGATATTACTTTATAGCCAAGATTACGCTTAAAAATATCCCGCACCGGCTACCACCTCCAAAACGGGTTGCTGCCCGAAACTTTCTCGACCAGAATCTCATTTTTCAATAAGTCCCTAAGGCTTTTCTCGTCTAGGAACCTGGTAAGCTGGCCATTCTTAGCCGCTGAGATTATACCTGTTTCCTCCGAAATAATAACTATCAAAGCATCGGAAACCTCAGAAAGCCCCAAGGCTGCCCGGTGCCTGGTTCCAAGATCTTTTTGCACGTTTTGGTTCTGGGTAAGCGGCAGGAAACAGCCTGCGGCTGCTACCCTGTCTCCCCTGATAATTACAGCTCCGTCATGCAATGGGGATTTGGGAATGAAGAGATTAATCAAAAATTCCGAGGATACTACCCCGTCGATTTTGACCCCGGTCTCCACATATTCCTGAATTCCGGTTTCCTTCTCTATAACAATTAATGCGCCAATCCTGCTTTGGCTTAGGACCTGGCCGCATTTGACCAGCTCTTCGATCAGCTTCTTATATTCTTCAGAGGTAGCAGTATTGGGATGCATGGTAATAAATTTCCCCCTGCCCAGCCGTTCCAAGGCTCGCCTTAATTCGGGCTGGAATACTATCGGCAAAGCAACAAGCAGCATGGTCCAAACTTTGTCCAGCATCCAGGTTAAAGTAGCTAAACCCAACTGTTCAGACAACAGGGAAAAAGCTAAGAGAACAAACAGGCCTTTCAGCAGCTGCACAGCCCTTGTCCCTTTAATCAGCATCAGGAGTTGATAAAAGATGACCGTGACAACAGTAATATCAATGATTGCCTGCCAATCAAATATTCTCCTTATGACATCAAGAATTGCCACGTTCTCACTCCTTATTAAACAAAATTACTAGTAATGTTTCTACGGCTAAGCGTAAATCCCTTGCCCTTCCTCAAAAAATATCCTAAAATTATCCCTGTTAGTACATATGCAAGGAGACAGTACTTTATGGATATTAAAGATTGGCAAAAAGAAGTGGATGCCTGGATCTCTCAATTCGAAGAAGGCTACTGGCAGCCCTCCTCCATGATGCTACGCCTTACGGAAGAAGTTGGCGAGCTGGCTCGGGAGATAAATCACCGCTATGGGCAAAAACCTAAGAAGGATTCCGAACCTGAGGGGAATTTGGCTATGGAAATGGCCGATATCCTCTTTATTATCGTCTGTATGGCCAATTCTTTAAATATTGACCTGGAAAAAGCATTTGCCGCTATGATGGAAAAGTATCGCTTAAGAGACAGCGAGCGCTGGACCAGAAAAGTGCCGCAACAAGATTAGCTGATTAGTTTCTATACTAGGAAAAAGTTAGTACTCCTTTGAATTCTAAACCTTATGTATAATTAAATACCTATTATTATAATATATCTTTTTCTGGTATTAGTAAAATTTTTGTAGTATCTTGGCTTTATTTTTTAATCTTTTGCTGCATGAAAACCTTGAAAAAGACCACAATCCAAGGATGTGGTCTTTTTCCGGCCAAGTCCTATTGACCTAAATATTTCGCTATGCTAAAGTATCTTTTAATATACATACTAAAAATTTGGACTGAGCGCAAAACTTTTATTCTCCTGGACGCAGGAGATATTTTTTTGTCTAAATGTTTTCAATAATCCCGTCCAAAGTTCCATCTCCGGAGACTGAACACATCGCATTAGGATCAATGGTAAGTTCAATAAGATATGGCCTGTGAGCTGAAAAACCCCTTTCCAAAGCATTGCCTATCTCCGTGGGGTCCTGGACAAGCTCGGCTCCCAGCCCCAGTCCCTTGGCGACAGTCACAAAGTCAATTCCCCGGTAGTGGTTGTTTTCTTTATTATTATAATGCAAATCTGTTGAAATCCAACGCTTGCTGTAGAACATATTTTGCTGCTGGCGAATAAGGCCTAAGAGAGAGTTATTAAGCAAATAAATGACAACAGGAATATTGTGCTTAGCTGCCGTAGCCAGATCAGCTAAAGACATGCCCAGACTGCCGTCACCCACCAGGTTAACACATTGTCTTTCCGGGTAAGCCAGTTTGGCTGCCATCGCTGCTCCTAAGCCCCAGCCCATAGTCCCGGCCCGGCCTGTAATCAAGTAAGTGCGGGGGCAATAAGCTTCAAACAGCTGGGAAGATAATATTTGGCTAATCCCGCAGTCATGAGTGACGATAGCGTCTCGCTCCAGGTGCCGGCGCAGCTCGACTATGGCCCTCTGGGGCTTCATGGGGAAAGTATCAAAATCTGTCTCGCGGGAGTAAATAACTTTTTCGTAAGCGAGTTTTTCCAGATCCCAGGCGTAATTTGCCGGCTGGGAGAAAACACTTTTAAGCCTGGCATTCAAAGCTTTTAAGAAAGCCTTTAGATCGGCTTGAACGGCGACTTCGGATTTGAATTGGCGATTGAGTTCCCTGGGATCAATGTTGACATGGATAAATTTACGCCCACCGGTGAAAGCCCCCAGCTCTCCCGTTGTCCTGTCCGCAAAGCGGCCTCCCAGATTAATTACCAGGTCAGCTTCCAGCAGTGTTTTATTTCCTAAAGGCGTATGGCAAATAGTACCTATCATCCCGGCATAAAGGGGGTGATCATTTGGGAAAGCATCTTTGCCCATCAGAGTGGAGACTACAGGAACACCCAGCATTTCCGTGAGTTCCAGTAATTCCTGCCAAGCACAGGCTAAGACTATTCCCCCGCCGGCTATTAAAACCGGCCTCCGGGCGGATTCCAGCAGCTTAATTACTTGGGTTAATTCTTCCTCGCAGCCTGCCGCGGCCAAGCGGAAATTATCTTCTTCCTCTTGCGGCAGGCTGATCTTCTTCAGCCATTCTTCGAGATCAATTTCCAGCAGGCTCTTTTGCACATCCAGAGGAAAATCCAGGAGAACCGGCCCTCCGCGGCCCGAGGTAACTTTTTCCCAAATCTCCGGCAGCAAAGCCGGTAATTCTTGAACATCGCGCAGAAGGTAGGCAGCCTTAGTCACCGGCCGGGCCATTTCTACGATAGGCGCTTCCTGAAACGCATCTTTACCCAGCAAGCCGTTCGGCACTTGCCCGGTAATAGCGATTAATGGTATGGAATCCGCAGAGGCGCTGTACAACCCTGTCAAGAAATTAGTTGCTCCCGGGCCTGAAGTACAAGCACAGACCCCCACTTTGCCTGTTGCCCGGTAATAGCCGTCAGCCATAAAAACGGCCGTCTGCTCATGCCTTACATTGTAAGATTTTATCCGGCCGCCTTCGCGGACAGCATCATAGACCGGCAGGATGGCCGCTCCCGGAATACCAAAGATTTGTTCGATTCCTTTGCTCTCCAGAAATCTAACCAAGAGCTGTGCCCCGCTTAGGGTGGCAGGCCCTCTTTCCTTTTCTCGGTTGGATTTTTCTCTTTTTTCCTCCCATAAAGCCATATATTTTCTAACCCCCTACGTTCCATTATGTGAAACACGGTTTCATCCATTGGAACTTTTTAATCATCATATTAATGGCAAATCAAAGAGGTGTCAAGAATTTTTTGGGATAATAATAAATATCTATTATTGGACAAGTTTTTAGATAATCTTACTTCCTCAAAATGCTCGAAGGAGGAAAAATCATGGGCAGGCTGATTATAGAAATGCTGGGTCAGGATAAACTTAAGATTCTTAGCTTAAGAGAAGTGCCTCCCAAAAGTTTAAAACTTAAAATTGAAGGTAATTCCCCTCAGGATTGTGCGGAAATAACTGTTGATTTCCAAGAATTTATCAGGCTGTTAAATATTATTTTAGCCAATAGAAAAAATCCCTGAAGACAGTCCCATAATAGTCTATTTGCTTTAATGCCAATTTTAAACTCCTTCTGAAAATGATTATAAAATAAACCGTTCTGAGAAAGCTAAGATTAGATTTAATAATAAAGGAGGAGTTTTATGGCCCGCGAAGGATTATGGCCTACGGCCTTGGGAAGTGCGGTTACTGCCGCCGGAGCGGCGATGCGCTTTAGGGATATGAGAAAAAACGGTATGGATAAAAGGACTTTAATGCCCATGCTGGGAGCCGGCATTATTGGGTTTGGCCTGGCTCACGTTATCCTCGGAGGTATAGATCTCTACGAGCATCGTCATGATTTCTAGCTAAACTTAATAAGCTAAAAATTTTTTATCAAAAAAGGAAGAGCAAACTTAGGTTAAAGATCCCAAGTTTGCTCTTATGTTTGCCTTTAATTAGAATTTTATTTTTGCTGGTCGAAAGCCTGAGCAATTTTCTCCAGGCTTTTGGCCATTTTAGTCTCCGGGCTGGGAGAGAAAAGGATCTGTTTTAAATAGGAAAAATCGAGGATCTGCTTTCCGTAATAAGATTTATGGCGCTCATCCTGATAAGTAATTGTACAGTCATATCTTTTCTCTAAATAACCGCCAGGAGGGAGAGCAGTCATAATCCTTTGCCCGGGAGCCAAGATGGAAATCCGCTGATCACATTTTAGTCTCCGGGCTGGAAGAGAAAAGGATCTGTTTTAAATAGGAAAAATCAAGGATTTGCTTTCCGGAATAAGATTTATGGCGCTCATCCTGATAAGTAATTGTACAGTCATATCTTTTCTCTAAATAACCGCCAGGAGGGAGAGCAGTCATAATCCTTTGCCCGGGAGCCAAGATGGAAATCCGCTGATCGATGAATAGCGAGAAAGGATGGCCTTTGGGGTATTCTATTTCCAGTTCCGGGTTAAGGCTGACGGCAATATTTAGAGCAGCCCTTTGCCCAAAATTCTCCAGGACTAAATAATTAACAGCTTCATCATTCTGCATTTTGGTTAAATAAAGAACAACATAAGGCTGTGTAATTTCTTTAACACTTTTTTTGACTGTCCTAATTAAAATTAATATGATTATGGCCATGATTAAGGTGGCGGCCATACCGATGATGCCGTTATAAATAACGAAAGCCTGAAGGACAATATCTATAAAATCCACTTCTTTGCTCCCCCTTCTCTTTATCCTGACACCACTATTATAAGATTGCTTTTTCACATTTTTCCAAATAATTACCGTCTTATTGTAATAAAAAATCTGCCAAATGAAAACGGTTTTGTTTATTTTCTGTTGCTTTTCATGCATCTTTCCTATATTTTTAAATTTTATTCTACTTTTGTCAATGTTTGGACAAAAATTTATAAAAAAACTGCCTACAACTTTTGTAGACAGAATAAGCTTAATGAAAACAGCAAGCCGCTCACTATTAAAAGCCTATGTATTAAGCATCCTTGTCTTTTTCCTTTTCTACACTGGCTTTTTCTTTATCACTATTTTCCTCCTCGCTGGTAGCAGC
This sequence comes from Desulfitobacteriia bacterium, assembly GCA_050949905.1. Lineage (GTDB taxonomy): Bacteria > Bacillota > Desulfitobacteriia > Desulfitobacteriales > Syntrophobotulaceae > DUML01. Next base: position 21,087 of record JBMNGP010000041.1, read on the forward strand.
TTTGAATTCCTTGATCCCTCGGCCTAAAGATTTCCCCAGCTCTGGCAGCTTCCCAGGGCCAAATAAAATTAAGGCAATTATGAGGATTATCACTGCGACTGTCGGGGTAATCATTCCCAATGTTGGTTCGAACATAATAGACCCTCCTATGGTTTGCAATATTATATTTATACAAATTTTAGCCACTTTTTTATTATTATACTTTATCTATCCCATTATCTCAATTAAGTTAATTCCAAGATTAAAGATTAAAATATTTTGTTGATTTAATGATAGCTAGTCCGAGTTATGCCGTTTCACTGTTTATTTTGGGGAATAAGACTAATACTGTCACCGGCCTTAACCCATCCCGGAGTAATAACGATAGTGAAAATCCCTTCCCGCGGCATTACACAATCCCCGGTAGCCTGTCTAATAGCGCAGCCATGATGACATTCTTTGCCTATTTGAGTTACTTCCATCACAGTCTCGCCAATTTGCAGCCTGGTACCAAGTGGCAGTTCATAGAGAATAATTCCCTCTGTCGTAATGTTCTCCGCAAAGCTTCCGGCTTGAAGATCCTTAAGCCCCATGGCTTGAACCTTAGCAAAACTTTCCGTTCCCAAGAGGCTGACCTGCCTGTGCCAATCACCCGCATGGGCATCTCCCACCAAACCGTGTCCTACCTCGAAATACCCTTTTTCCACAGGTTTCTTGGGTATCCCTTTGCTGTCGCTCATGTTTACAGCAATTACTTTAGCCATTTTACTTTCCTCCTTTACCCCTGATTTTCTGACTCTCTCTGGACTTATCGTAATCCTATAAACTTTAAGTTAAAGCCTACGCCTTACAGCTGAGGATTACTTTCTTAAGAATTTGCTGATTATCAGCTCAGCGGCTCCGGCATAATCATCTAAAGCCAAAACCGGTACGGGAACGGGAATATCCTCCAGATCTGTAACTACCGCCAGCAAGTACTCCCAAGGAGAGATAATTTCAGGACAGATTTCCTTTCTGACAACCTCAATTTTGGGCTTATCGGCAGTCTTATAGCCCTCTACCAGAATTACGTCCACATCTTCTATCAGGGCTGCTACTTCGTCTAAACTCCTCTTTTGCTCGGTTTGCTGAATCAGAGCAAATTTATTGGGTCCTATAATAGCAGTTGCGCGGGCTCCGGCCTCGGCAAACCGCCAGCTGTCTTTTCCAGGTACATCGATAGCAAAACCGTGGGCATCGCTTTTTATTGCTCCTACCCTGTATCCCCTTGCCGTAAGTTCGGCAATCAGCTTCTCCAGGAAGGTGGTCTTACCTGTACCGGAGCGAGCGGCCACTATGCTGATTATGGGAATTTTACTCATCATAGCTTCTCACCCTGTCTAATTATGTTTAAGTTTCTGAGCGCAGTCACCCGTTAAACCTTGGAGAATCTCAATTCCATGCTCTAAAGCCGGCATGACCGCGGCAAGACACTCCCTTACCGCTTTGGGGCTTCCCGGAAGGTTAATAATAACAGACCGGCCTCTTATACCTGCCTCAGCCCGGGATAACATGGCCATTGGGGTTACTTTCAGGCTCTCCAGGCGCATGGCTTCCGCCAGCCCCGGGGCTCTTTTTTCCACCACGGACAAAGTGGCTTCCGGCGTGACATCCCTGGGAGAAAAGCCGGTACCCCCGGTAGTAATGATAAGATCTAGCTTCAGCTCGTCCGTAAGTTCGATTAGTTTGCTTGCAATCGTCTTTTGCTCGTCAGGGATAACGGCTGAAGCTTTTACTTCCCAACCTTTTTCCTTAACAAGCCGGGCAATAAGCGGTCCCCCCTGGTCTTCCCGTTCCCCGCGCGAACCTCTGTCGCTGACTGTAATTATCCCTACAGTTACCACAGCACTTACTCCTTTCCCAAAGCATAATCCCTAAGCAGCAAAAGACCCTAAGCCAAATTTTTACTCCGGATATATTCGCCGCTTTTGCCGCCGGCTTTCCTGACCAAGCAAATATTACTGATAACCATATCTTTTTCTACGGCCTTGCACATATCATAGATAGTCAGGGCAGCAACGGAAACAGCAGTCAGGGCTTCCATCTCAACTCCTGTCTGGCCGGAGTTTTTGACCGTTGCTTCAATTTCTACCTTGCTGTCATCTTCATTGATAATAAATCTAATATCAACAGCTGAAAGCAGCAGGGGATGGCACATCGGGATAAGATCAGGAGTCTTTTTGGCACCGAGAATCCCGGCCACCTGGGATACCGCCAGGACATCCCCTTTAGCCAGGCCCTTATTCTTAATCAACGCTAAAGTACGGGGATTCATCTGTATTTCTCCCCTGGCCACAGCCACCCGGGTTGTACTGTCCTTAGCACTGACATCCACCATCCGGGCTCGGCCCTCGGCATTGAAATGAGTTAATTCTTCCATAGCTTTAGCCCCCGATCTCATTCATATTTCTCTTAGTCCGGCTGGCTTCCCGAGCACTGATATGATGCTTAGCCGGCTTAGCTTTAATCGCTTCAAACAAAAGCCTCAGCAATTCATCAGGGTGAGCATTCTTAAGACTCACCTCTTGATTGGAGTGGAGACAAGGTTTTAGTTTGCCGTCAGCCGTTAATCTTATTCTGTTGCAGTAAGAGCAGAAGTGGCTGCTGATTGGGCTGATCAGCCCTACTTTACCCTTGCCGTTCGGCAGCTTATAGAGCCTGGCTACGGTGCCGTGGCCTTTAAAAGGCAAGGGAATCAAGCGCGGTACCTTCTCTAAAACTGTTTCATTAGGGATAAAGGAGCTTCTCTGCCAAGTTTGGGCTTCACCAACAGGCATTAATTCTATAAAACGGACTTCCAGGTTATTTTTTAAAGTCAAATTGACAAAGTCTTCAATTTCATCGTCATTAAAGCCCCCAATTAAAACTATATTCAACTTAAGCGGGGTAAGGCCGACTTCCTGGGCCAGTCTGATGCCCTCCAGGACATCATCCAAATGCCCGCAGCGCGTGATCCTCCGGTACTTTTCCCTATCCAAGCTGTCTAAGCTGACATTCACCCTGTTTAGGCCGGCTTTCTTTAAGTCCGGGGCATACTTTTGCAAAAGAATACCGTTAGTGGTCAGGCTTAAATCTTTCAATCCTTTAATCTTAGCCAGATTTTCGATAAGCTCGATAAGGCCTTTGCGGATTAAGGGCTCGCCCCCGGTGAGCCTGACTTTATCAATCCCCAGTTTGCTTGCAGCCCGCACAATATGCTCGATCTCCTCCAGGGAGAGAATATCCCGATGTTCTCTTTTTGCAATTCCTTCGGCCGGCATGCAATAAGCACATCTCAAGTTGCACCGATCCGTAAGCGAAACCCGCAGGTAATTGATTCTCCTCCCGTAATTATCTAACATCTCCTCTTATCCCCTCCCAAAATAGCATCTTGGATAGGTGCATACTTCACAGCCAAGGCATAAGCCGCCTTCACCCAACCTGATAAAATCTTCTTTGGTTATGATATCCCCGGCAAAAATCCTCGGCAAAATGACATCTAAGACAGTAGTCGGAAAATATATGGCGGCGCCGGGAACACCGATTAAGGCTGTTTGGCCTTTGTAAGCAAGCATAAACATATTCCCCGGCTGGATTGGGGCTCCGTAAGTAATAACTTCCGCTCCCGAATTCTTAATAGCCCCGGGTGTGAGGTCATCCGGATCCACCGACATCCCGCCGGTTAAGATGATTAAGTCGGCTTTTTGCCTGAGAAAAGAGGCTACAGCCTCATCCAGCCGAGTTATAACATCCGGGCAATAAACTTGCCCTAATATTTCCGTCTCGTAAGCTTGAAGCTTTTTATTGATAACCGGGCCGAATTTATCTTCAATCCTACCCGTAAAGACTTCATTACCGGTAATAACAATACCGACCTTAAGCTTTTTATAAGGCCGAACTTGAAAAACAGGTTCTTGGGCTTGGCAAAGCTCTTCCAGCTGTTTAAGCTTATCTTCTTTAATAACCAGGGGGATAATCCGGCCGGCAGCCACTTTATCTCCCGGGTGAACCGGATAATTGTTGGGCCGGCAGGTTACGGTAATACTTTCGATAGAATTGATTTCTCTCAGTAATGCACTATTTATTTTCAATAAGCCGCGAATGGTGGCTTGAAGCAAAGTTTTGCCTTCCTGCGGCTGGGTGTAGGTAATATTGGCACCTCCGACAGCTTGCGCAATCCGGACAGCCGCTTCATCCTCATGTATTTCGCCGGCATTCTCTTCCCAGACAAATATATGTTCTTTACCCAATTTCTTCAGCTCTTCCACATCTTCGGGCCTAATAACGTGGCCTCTGCGGAAAGCCCTGCCCTTAAACTCTCCGGGAACTACTTTAGTTATATCGTGGCATAGCGTAAGGCCTACGGCATCCTGAACACTGACTTTTTTCATGCTTACCCCTCACTGTCTCTTGTTATTAAAAGCTGCCTATAATCCAGTTGCTTTTGCGATATGTCTTGCTAATTTAAGGCGATTGTTGGCAGCAAGAGCAAAGATTTATTTTATTAAATAGGCAGAAAGCTGGCTGCCGGCCTCTAAAGGCCCGCTTCCGGCCGGTATTTCGGCCAGGAGATCACAGCCGATCATGGAACGCAGAACCCCATTTCCTTGTTCACCGGTAATCTCCATAAAGGCCTTATCTTTTTCTATCCTCAGCTTACCCCGTAAAAATCTCCTTCTAGGGCTTGCTTTACGGAAACCGTTTAACAAAGTTACGGCGATGCGGGCGTGCAGATAATCGGCCCTGCCTGCCAGTTTTTTGAGAAACGGCACTCCCAAAAGATGAAAAATAACCAGAGCTGAAGCCGGGTTGCCCGAAAGGCTTAAAATTACTTTTCCTTCTTTAACCGCTGTAAGATTAGGAGCTCCGGGTTTAATGTCAATTTTCCAGTAAAGGGTCTGAGCCCCAATATATTCCACTGCCTCGCCCAGTACATCATAGTCGCCCACCGAGACACCGCCCGTGGTGATGACCATGTCGGCCTGTTCCAAACCCTCCTGAAGCTTTAAGGCAACTTCTTCGACTTTATCCCCCGGTGTGCCCATAATCAGCGGCTGAGCCCCAATCTCCCGGCAGTAAGCAGCCAGGGTATAACTGTTGCTGTTGCGGATCTTGCCGGGCTGCAGCGGTTCATGAATATCCAGGAGTTCATCCCCGGTACTGATTAGCGCAATTCTGGGGGGTTGGTAAACCGGTACCCTGGTGAAGCCTAAAGAAGCCATTAAGCCCAGCAGAGGAGGGCTGACAACCGTACCCCGGCAGGCAATAACATCACCCTTGGCTACATCTTCCCCGGCAGGTACGATATTTTCATCTGCCCTAAGAGCGGCAAAAACGGAAACTCGGTTACCCTGGGCGACAGTTTCTTCAAACTTGATAACGGCATCTCCGCCTTCCGGAATCGGTGCGCCGGTGAGAATCTTAACGGCTGTTCCGGGAGTAATTTTTTTCTTCGGTGCATACCCGGCAGGCACTTCTTCAATAACCTCTAAGCTTACCGGACGGTCTTGTGAAGCTCCGCGAGTATCTTCAGCCCTTACCACATAGCCGTCATAAGGAGAACGGGCAAAAGGCGGAATATTTTCCTCTGCTTTAATATCTTTAGCCAACACCCTCCCTAAGGAGTCCTGGAGTGCGACATCTTCAGTTTTGGGAGGTGAACAATGTTCCATTATCAGTCCTTGGGCTTCTTCTAAGGAAATATTTTTTTTCATGATCCATCCCCTTGGATTAATAAAATCGGGTAGGAGACTGACCATTATTTGGCCAGCCGACCTCCCACAGCACCGTACGTACCGTTCGGTATACGGCGCTTCCAAAGTTTACACGTTACTTCGCAGAATAACATTCCGTAAAACTGAGGTATCCAATCCGCTTAAATCGCTCGTTGGATAGGGCTTTTGTCAAGATGGGGCTATGGGCAGTACGCCAATAGCCTTTTCTTGTATTCGCCCACATCCATGCTTGCTCTTCGCTTACGCCTAATTTCTTCAGACTTTCGAAGCGTGTTCGGATTTTCTTCCATCGTTTCCAAGTCACCATTCTTATACGGCTTCTCAGCCACTCATCAAGCTTCATGAGCAGACTCTTTGCGTCCGCCAGTTTGAAGTAATTTGTCCAGCCACGTACTACTTGGTTAACTCTGGTTCGGCGTTGTTCGATTCCCATCCCATTGCTACGCCCAGTAATTTCTCGGATTTTATCCTTGAGCTTCTGAATGCTTTTAGGATGGATTCTTAACCGTCCTTCTCCCCTGTAGATATAGAAGCTATATCCCAGGTACTTAACGTAATTTACATGCGATACTTTCGTTTTCTCCCTGTTAACTCTCAGGAATAACTTTCCCTCAATATAAGGGAGGATGTGGTCGAGGGTTCGCCTTGCTGCTTTCTTACTTCTGCAGAAGATCACCATGTCATCCGCATAGCGGACAAAGCGGTGCCCACGCCTTTCCAGTTCGTGGTCGCATTCGTTAAGCATAATGTTCCCAAGTAAGGGACTTAGGGGTCCTCCTTGCGGTACTCCTTCCGGACTTTCTTCAAACATCCCGTCCACCATAACTCCTGCTTTCAAGAATTTATGGATTAAGGATATGACCCGCCCATCTTTAATCGTCTCCGATAAAATCTGTATCAGCTTGCTTTGGTTTACCGTGTCGAAATACTTCTCCAAGTCCATGTCAACCACGTATTTATAGCCGTCTGTGACATGTCCTTGGCATCTCCGCAGGGCATCATGGGCACTCCGATTCGGTCGGAAACCGTAACTGCTGTCTGAGAACTGCTTCTCAAAGATGGGGGACAGCACTTGAGTTATCGCTTGTTGGATAAGTCTGTCCACGACGGTTGGGATTCCTAGTTTTCTGGTCTTCCCGTTCTCCTTGGGTATTTCTACCCTTCGCACGGGTTTTGGACGGTATTTGCCGTCCCGGAGGGACTCTATGAGTTCCTTCTTGTGTTCTCTCAGGAAGGGTAGAAGTTCATCCACCTGCATACCATCGATTCCACCTGCGCCTTTGTTCCTCATGACCTGTTTATAGGCTCGATTGAGATTCTCGGCATTCAGAATTTCCTCCAGCAGTCCTTCCGTCTGTTTGTTCGTGTTGGTGCTGTCGGTTTCGGTTATCCTCGATGACGCACACACTTCTGCATACTCTTTCTGTTCCGCAGATACCCTTTGCAGATAGTCTTCGAAGCGAAGTTGTCTGTGTTTTAAATTGCCACTTTTGGTAACCTTCATTGACCCACACCTCCTTTGGTTCAGCCCTTCCTTCGGTGTCTAGAACACCTCCGTATTATGGCTTCTGCTGACTCCTCACGATAAATCTTGTTTCAACCAGGTTTCTTACTCTGTTTCCACCTGTCCGTGAGGCCTCCCACGGTAAGACGATTCACTTTCATTCCATGTGCCCGCAACATTTACGCTGACATGTCCGTGTAGCTTTTGGGCTTTAACTTGTTTAGCAGTCTTACCCCACGTTTTGCGCCTAATATTGTTCGTGTTCCTCGGGTCGGAATTTTGCCGCCGGCTTCCTTCAGATTCCACCTCACGGTGGACACCCTTGCCTTGAGCTAATGGTTGGTCGCTACATACCCCCATAACGGACTTTCACCGTCAAGTTAATCGCCATGCGTGGCGCACTAAAAAAAGATCCTTATTCCCGACTGGAACAAGGATCTTCAAACCTCTTCACCACTGGCCTGCATAGATAATCCAGGCCTACTCCTTTCCAAATCGGGAGGCATAACCGTTTCCAGTTATACCCTGTGAGCTTTAAGCTCAGGCTTATGGTTCTTGGAAATAACTTTAGAAACATAAGCTCGGAGAACAATATTTAATTGGTTTTATTATACAATAACCTGCGTTTTCTTTCCAGCGGCAATACGAAAATTTTTTTATTAAATTTTTATTGAACTTTTATTAATTTTGATTTTCTCAATTTTAATTTGATATTTATTAAGGTCTCTCTCCAATAATTCTCGTTAATTTTACAGCTTAAATATAAACGTAAACCCTGAATCCCTTGCGGCCCAATGCTTTAAGGGTATATTTTTTTCATTTTAATGCATTATTATGTATAGTAATATATAGGATTATATGCTATAATATAACTGTGTATTTCACTGCCTACGGAGGTGTTTATTTTGAACCTTAAGCAATCTCGCCGAAAGGATGGTAGAGTCTATCTTTCTATTGAAAAAGCTTATCGTGACAAGACTACAGGCAAGTCCAGAGCTAAAACTGTTAAGTCCCTTGGTTACTTAGACGAACTCGAGAAAGAATACGATGATCCTATCGCTCATTTCAAAGAAGTAGCTCGCAAGATGACCGAAGAAGAAAAATCTGAGAAAAAGGTATCCTTGTCAATCAATATGGATGAAAAGCTTTCTGTCGGTACCGATAACAGAAAAAACTTCGGGTATGCCGCAATACTTAAGATTTACCACGAACTTGGTCTGGATGTGTTTTTCAAAAATAAATCCAGGCATGAAAATTTTGAGTACAATACAAATTCCATCATGCTTTTGCTTATTGTATCCAGATTCCTTTCCCCCGGCTCCAAGAAGAAGGCTTTCGAGGAAAAAACTCGGTATTTCGAGCGCTTCAACTTTTCTTTGGCGGATGTTTATCGCTCTCTTACCCACTTTTCTAAGATTTCTAAAGAATTTCAAAGATATTTGAACGCTCAGATTGCTGCTAAATATGGGCGCAATACTAAGACTATCTATTACGATGTGACGAATTTTTATTTTGAGATTGATCAAGCGGATGAGTTTCGTAAACATGGATTATCCAAGGAAAAACGACGCGATCCAATTGTGCAGATGGGGCTGGCTATGGATGCCGATGGTATTCCGCTCCATTATGAATTATTTCCAGGCAATACGGTAGATAAAGAGACTTTTAGGCCAGTCATTGGTGAAGTGAGAAGAAACTATGATACCGGCAGGGTTATTGTTGTTGCTGACATGGGGATTATAACAGGAGATAATATTTTTTATCTTCAAGGCAAGGAGAAAGGGAAAAATTTTAATGGCTATGTTTTTAGTTTTTCGGTTAGAGGTGGCACGAAGGATTTTAAGGAGTATGTCCTTTCCGATGAAGGCTATGGCAGCCTGCTGATGAAGACACTGACTTTAAGATTAAAAGCAGGATAATTGCCCGGGATATCAATGTGACGCTCTCTAGTGGGAAAAAAGTTAAGAAAACGGTGTATGAAAAGCAGGTAGTTTTCTGGGCAAGAAAATATGCTTTAAAGGCTCAGGCAGAGCGTGAAGAAGTTTTGAAAAAGGCTTATGATCTCGCTTCTAATCCTCAAAAATATACGAAGGCCACTTCTTACGGCGCGGCCAAGTATGTGAAGAATTTGAAGTTTGATGAAAAGACTGGGGAAATTCTTAAAGTTAAAGAGCGTCCTGTCCTTGATTACGCAAAAGTCGCTGAAGAAGCAAAGTATGATGGCTACTACGCTATTGTCACCAGTGAATTGGATATGTCTGATATTGAAGTGATTGAGACTTACCGCGGTCTTTGGGAGATTGAAGAGACTTTTCGCGTGACTAAAGGGGTACTGGAAACTCGGCCGGTTTATGTGTCACTTCAGGATCATATTAATGCTCACTTTCTGACTTGTTTCATAGCCCTTACTATTATGCGAATTATGCAAAAGAAAACCGGCAAACTTTATTCTGCCGAAAGAATTGTTGAATGTCTGAATAAGATCTCCTGTTCCAATGAGCATGAAAATATCTATTTGTTTGATTACAGAAGTGAGATTTCTGATGCGATTGGCGATGCTCTGGGAATTGATTTTACGAATAAGAGACTTCGTCTTGGTGATATTAAAAAAATTTTGGCGCAGGCCAAAAAATGAGGTGTTACACTACATATTTATGACAAAATCAAAAGACCGCTATCCCGCTTATATCAAGGGATTGCGGCCGTTTTTTTGTAGATTTGCTGCAAAAGTCAGGATACAATAACCTGCGTTTTCTTTCCAGCGGCAATACGAAAATTTTTTTATTAAATTTTTATTGAACTTTTATTAATTTTGATTTTCTCAATTTTAATTTGATATTTATTAAGGTCTCTCTCCAATAATTCTGGCGTAAATCTTTTCCTATTATTTTCAACATAATTAACCATTTATCCCAGATTGTTGAAGGATTTTCGCCTCTTAACATGGAATTATTTGGTGAAGCCTGGAAACAGTGTCTTGTCCCCCTTCCCTTCTAGGTGTTCTCTGCTTACTGACACTTAGCTTAAGTTCGTTAGCGGTGATTAACATGAAGCTCGGCAAAGACAATCTAACTTTTACTTTTATGCTGGGAACCATTATTGTTATCTTTGTAATGATGGGGCTTAAGTTTTGGTGGGACTATACTCAGCAACAAAAACAAATGCAAAATGAATTATTGGAAAAAGCCCAGGTGATTACCCAACAGCAGAAGGCCGTCTGGGAATTTATGATTATTAATCAGGACAGGATTAATTACGATGCTCAGGGAAACTTTGAGTTTAAACACCTCAACTGCTCAACGGTTGCCATGGGGGTAGGGGTTATTTTTGCCGAGATGACAGATTATACCATCAAGCCGACCAATATTGACTATCGCAATGCTTTAAATGCCCCCGATAAATTTGAATTGGCTGCCTTAAACAAATTTAAAGCAGACTCTGAGCTTCAGGAGTTCTGGGCAATTACGACCGTTAACGGCGATAAAGTCTTCCGCTATCTTTCTCCTTTAATCATCGACGAAACTTGTCTCTCCTGCCACGGTGAACCTCAAGGCGAGTATGATATCTCCGGCTATCAGAAAGAAGGCTACGAGCTGGGAAGTTTAGGCGGTGCTATCAGCCTGACAATGCCGATGGATATATCCATCCAAAACATCAAGGCCAACCTTATCAGCAATGCCGTCTTTTTCCTGGTTTTAATGCTGGCCTGTATTATTATCATTTATTTTTTGGCCACCAGATTGGTGATCCGCTCTTTAGGTGAGCTGGAAGGAGCGGTCGGCGAAGTGGGCAGGGGCAATCTCAACATTAATCTCTCCAATTTAAAAGCCCGGGGAGAAATTAAAAGGCTGGCCAACCATTTTCAGCACATGACCAACCAGCTGCGCGATCTCTATAATAACTTGGAGCAAAAAGTTGAAAACAGGACAAGGGAATTGCAAAAAGCCAATAAAATTCTGGAAAGACACCAGTTCGAATTGGAAGAAGCCAATAAAAAACTGCAGGAAGCCAATAAATTTAAATCGGAATTTCTGGCCTTAATGAGTCATGAGTTAAGAACTCCGCTCACCTCGGTAATAGCTTTTACAGAGATTCTCTCTTCCGAAGTCGGTCCCCGGGCCGAAAAAACCCAGCACTATCTGGAAGAAATCAAAACCAGCAGTCATGTTCTCTTAGGATTAATCAATAATATTTTGGAAATGGCCAAAATAGAAGCCGGCAAAAGCTCCCTGCAAATCGAGACAGTTGACCTTACCGATGTCATAGCCTCTGTTGAAGCGGTGGCAATGCCTCTGGCCTTAAGAAAAAATATTAGTTTGAAAATTAAGATCTCCCCCGGCATCCCGCTCATTAAAGCCGACCCGGAAAAGCTGCGCAGCGTAGTGGAAAATCTGGTAGGCAATGCCCTCAAATTCACAGCTAATAACGGCCAAGTTGAGATTATGGCTGATTATTCCCCTCAGGATAATCTGGCCCTTCTAAAAGTTCAAGATACCGGGATAGGCATTAAAGAAGAAGAGCTGAAGTTTATCTTCGAAAAATTTACCCAGGCTGATTCTTCCACTTCCCGCAAGTATGGAGGTACCGGTTTAGGTCTGGCTCTCACCAAGGAGTTCATTGAACTTCACAATGGCTGGATAAAAGTTGACAGTATTGTCAATCAAGGAACCACATTTACTGTTGGGCTGCCCTGCGGGGATATTAATCCAGGAGTAATGGGGGAGTAACTTAAAGGGTTTTTCGGGTTTGGTTAGCGAAAGGAGTGAATCATCAAATGACTGAAGCTAAAAAAATTATGCTGGTGGATGATGAAGACAGTATCCGCAAAGTAGTGGAGCAAATAATAAAAAAAGACGGTTACGGCTTTTGCTATGCCGCCAATGGCGAGGAAGTATTGGATATGTTTCATCAGGAAAAACCGCAGCTAATAATATTGGATGTGATGCTGCCGGGAATTGACGGCTTTGAGCTCTGCCGTCTTATCAGGCAGGAAAGCTCGGTACCCATTATTATGCTTTCCGCCAAAGGGGATATCGTTGATAAAAGTGTGGGCTTTAATATGGGTGCCGATGATTACATCCCCAAACCTTTCAGCCCGATTGAACTTTCCCTGCGCATCAAAGCCTTAAT